>NZ_JAHMIN010000059.1 GCF_018986435.1 Hahella sp. HN01
ACATATGGCGTTGAATTTATTGAAGAATGAGAAGACGGACAAAGGAGGTATAAAAACTAAGAGGCTACGAGCGGGCTGGGACCATGGTTACTTAAAAAAAGTGCTATCGGGTCTGGCTACTATGTAGCCACATAGTGCGATTTGCCTGCGCCTCCATCCGAGTGAAGACTCAGAAGTATTACAAATGACCATTTCATCCTTTGATGCTATCGTCGATAGGAAGTTTTATTTCTTTGGCGCATGCGAGGGCTCAGAGAGCCAGTTATCTCCTGGTGAAAACTTTAGACTTGAGAGATCTGAAGGATACTGGCTAGCGACAATAATCATTGATGATTGCAGCTATTTTCACCCACAGGAAAATTTATAAGGAAGCCACATGAAAACCTCGGTAATAAGCCTGCTTTTTCTTTTATCGACAGGTATCACAGGTTGCTGCACAACTTATATTCCGGACGTAGATATCCCTTTAACAGCTGAGCTTACATTGAGAAACGTATCTGACCGTTCTCTGATCATCACAAAGCTGCAGTCAAAGGAAGGTAAGCAGCGTATTTTTTCCTTCCCACCGACTCAACTGGCCTCAGGAAAGACAGTTTCGTTTCCAGTGTCGGAGAAGACATATTCGCTTGTCAAAACTGGGGATTTCGAAGTTACCTATCAATGCTCAATGGCGGAAAGACATTTTGAAAAAGAGTCTGTATCAGTTACCTCCGATGATACCGCCGCCTTACAAAGTGTGGAGATAGAGTTCAGCCAATGCGCCACGGAGGGTGAGTGAGCAGGGGTTTTCTCTTACTCTTACCTATTTTCCTCAGTAGCTGTTGTCTTGATGGCCCGTACCAATACAACAGCTTTGTTCCTGTGGATCTGGTCGTCAAAAACCAAACAGACAAAGACGTATATATCAGAACCATCTATAACTTTGATACCAGAGTCGCAGGTTTTACAACCAGAAGCATGTCCTTAAGCCCAGGAGAGCTATCTGAAACTGCAAATGTCGCCGTAAACAGCTTTGACGCCATTGTGTCTGACCAATACTTTGTTAGCGGCGTATGTGGCGAGTTTGATAACGGTCAGGCTCCTGGGAGCCGATTCCGGGTCGAAGCTTCAACTAAGCCAACGTATCGGCTATTAATCGTCATTGATAACTGCGACGCGTTTAAGTAAATATGAAACTGACTAACACTGCCTTATTCTTCATTACGACCATTACGCTGTCAGGATGCTGCAATTACCAACGGCCAAATATTGATATTCCGCTTTCTGAAACAATTGAAATAAGTAACCCATCAGTCCTGCCGCTGACCATTCTGGAAATTCGAAGTACGCCGGATAGCCCTTACAGATTTAAGTTTCCTCGGGTATCAGTGGAAGCTGGCGGTCGTATTAGTTACCAGATTACAGAAGAGTCCTACTTAGGATTTAGTCAGGGGGAGTTTACTGTAAGGGCTCAATGTGGCGGGTCTGAAACGGTGTTCGGAAAAGAGCGGTTTAAAACAGACGCTAAGGCGCTGAATGAGCACCAGCCTATCTCGGTTACGTTGCTAAACTGCCCAGACGGCTGATTGCAGGTCGAAAAATCACAACGACAGCGCCTTTCGCACCGCCGACAATAAGTTTTCCGGCAGTTCTTTATTTTTGGAGAGGATGGCGTCGAATTGGGTTTCTTCCGTTTTGAGGCCCTGGCGGCTGGTGATGAGTATGGCGGGGATTTTGTGGTTGCGGGTTTGCGATGCCCGTAAAGCGGCGACGACCGCAAGGCTGTTGAGTTCTTTGAGTTCGCCGCCGGCGATAATGAAATCGAAGTGTTCTCGCAGCAGGCGTCCCAATGCGCTCAAGCCGTTCTGCTCCCATACCAGGCGCACCGGAAGAGGCTCCAGCGCTTGCTGGTAGTAACTGGCCAGTGTTTGCGAAGACTCCGCCAGTAAGCCGGATTTGCGTTTTTCCAGCACCCGGTGGTTCAGACGCTCCAGCTCACTTTCTATGTCCGACTGCTGCATGAGTTCGCTGCGGTGAACCACGCTGACCCGGCGCAGCAGATCAAGATAAGCCAGTGCATTGTTGGCGGAGCTGGCGTCCAAGGCCGCGTTAGCGCCCAGCTCGGCAAGAAAGCTTTCCAATTGGTGGCAAATGGTGGTCACCACATTCAGTCCATGAGTGCCTCCCGCCCCTTTCACATTGTGGATACCGCGATAGAGTTCGTTGAACACTTCCTTATTCGCGCCATCTCTTTCCAGCGTCAGAATCAACTCTTCCAGCTTATTGCAACGCTCATCCAGCTCCTGCAGGAAACGTTCCCGCATATTCGCCAGAATAGAGGCGAAGGTCTCGGTATCCATTGCCATCCAGACCACCTTCTTTCAATAGCATTCACCAATGCTAATTTTAATTGAATGCTATTAATCCTAGCACTTCCAGCGCAGAGTTATTGTAAAGATTGCGATATCGGAATTTCGCGCCGGACAATGTGTTTATATTTTCTCAGGCGGAACGCTGCGCATCAGTGTTTGCAACTGTCTTCTCCAGTTTATGGCGATGTCTGAGGCGGGAGACCGCTCAAGGCGCTCCAAGTCTTGTTTGAGCTCAATAAGCCTCGTTTGATGCAATACATCCGCCTCGGCGTCAACTTCTTCCAGCAAACTCCATAGCGCCAGGAAACTCTTTGCCAAGTTGAGAGAACCCACCAGCTTGCGTCGCTCGGTATTAAGCTCCAAACCAGTGTTGACCAATCTCGTATTGGACAACCTTTGGGCGGCATTGCCAGCAAAGTTCCTATCGACCATGGACACTGTAGCGGCGATCTGCGGAACCGCCCAGGATTGTCCGGCTAACAACTCCCATAGAGATTCGACCAGAGTGTCGTTGCGAGGCAAATAGCACATCGCCAAACAGCCCACGATGTGGGGGCGCCAATTACATACGCTGAACAGTACTTTTATGTCCTTTTCGGGATTCTCTGCGTCTGCCAGTACTTGCTTAACGTTGCGCATTTCTTCCTCTGCGGCGTCCATACTGGGAGTATTTAACATCAGCAAATAGTTGATTCGAGATACTACCGTCTCACGGCCATCGACCTCATGCTTATTGAAAAATATCGTCTGACACAGCTTTTCATCATCGGGATTTAGAGGTACTTGCTTCATCTTCCAGAGCGTCTATCCATAAATCAGGACCGGAAATTTTAATAGCGCCATACCGGGATTACATCTATTCTTAATATGTTCATTCCCGGACGGATAGGACGCCGCCATGTCGACAGAGGATTTGCAGAAAGCATTCCAGCTCTCTGCTGAGTTGTTGCAAAACCAGTCTTATCACGATTTAACACAGAATCTGATCAGCCTCCTGCGTAGCATCGAAGGTGTTGATGAGGTTTCCGCTTACGAGATATTCAGCGCCGCGCCGCCGGCCTCCCATAGTTCAAACCAGCGCAAAGAGATGCTGGTCCGACGCTTTCCCCTTATCAGCAACGATGATTTCGACAATCAAAACGTAGACGTACTCAAAAAGATAGCCGCTGAGTCTCGCGGCGGTGTGGGATATTGGGTGGGAAGCGCCGCGCCGACGATTTATTACGACGTCGCCAGCGCTCTGGAGCCCCGCAGGATAATCCTGATAAAAGGCGCGGTCAGCACTTATGATTTTGAAGTGATCAGAGGTTTGTTCGGCGTTTACAGCAATCAGGTTGAGTTGCTCGACGCCAGAGAAAGAGACCCGCTCACCCGCTTGCTAAACCGGCAAACCATGGACAGAACACTGGAGCAGGTGGTCGACTTCTATCATCTGAAGCAACCTGAGGAAACAACCCAGTCCTCCTGGCTTGCACTGCTGGATATCGACCATGCAACCCCCGCCAATGGCAGCAATGGCGATGAGACTCTTCTGCAGATATCGTTGCTATTGAAAAAGGGCTTTCGTTCTTCCGACCTGCTGTTCCGCTTTGATGGTGAGGAATTTGTGGTCATCGTGAATCAGACGGATAAGGAAGGCGTAGAAACCTCTCTGGAGCGCTTTCGCAAAAACGTCGCCTCACMCCCCTTCCCCGCCGGCAAAATCAACGTCAATATCGGCTTCACGCGAGTGACTCCGGAGTGTCCGACGCCGTTGCTAATTGAAAGCGCGGATCTGGCGCTGTATCAAGCGAAATCCGACGCGGGAGCCGCCATCGTGTACAACGAAGCGCTGCGCCATAAACAAAGTCCGATGGATGACGTGGAGTGTTATTGAGAAAAAGATGTCAGCATTTGCGCGGAATAGAATCACTCATCTTCATCCGTTAAATCATCAATCCTGATTTCAATATGCCCGTCCGGCATTTCTGTCGTGAAGTTCTCCAGAAACTCCGAGTACTCCTCTGAATTCCGCAACAAGGAGCGACCCGCCTGAATAAGCGTGTCGATTTCCCGGTTACTCAGTTCCAGTGAGGTCGGCAAACTGTTGAAGAACTCTTTCAACGAAGGCGATGAGAAGGACTGGAAATTGACTTCGATAAAGTAATAAGGAATGCGCCCGAAGCGCTGAAACCCCCGGACGATACGGTCGTCCTGATCCTGCAGAATCGCCCGGGTCTCCACGTTATAACGCTGGATTTGCGCATTGGTGACTGCGTCAATGGTGTCCGTAATGGAGGGCTTGTTGGGGCTTTCGTCGATGCCTCGTTTCGGTCGGACTTCCGCATTCACCAGAATCACCGCCACCCGCTTCACTTTCTTGGTGTGATCCTGAGCGGCGTTTTCCAGTTCAGCCAGCTGCAGACCGTCTATCACCCCTCGCAAGCCCAGGTTATCCGAAATACCGCCATCCACCAGATGAATATAAGGATGCTGTTTGCTGTCGTTATAGGACAGCAGACCGCTGACCAGCTCCCGCTGGCGAATATCCAGCGGCTTAGATTCATTCAACATACGGAACATCGCGGACTCGCTCAGGTCGCAGTCACCGCCGTGGTTTTTCAATACGATGGAAGGAAACGCCACCGGCACCGCCGAGGACGCCGTCACCGCTCGCGCTACATTGAACTTGTTCAGGTCCGAGCACAGCAGATCAAAAGTATCCTGATCAAAGGAGAAACGGTTCCCCTGACTGAGATCCGTCGCGTTGATATTGATGAAAGGACGGCGACTCAAGGGAATATCGGCGAAGGTTCTGCCCCTGAAGATATAGTTGTCATAGTATTCAACCGCCATTTCCGTACGGTCAAAGCGGGTGAACAGCGAACGCCACCAGTATCCCGGACTCAGTAACTGCCACAGCAATGCGCCCTGCACACTCTGACGGAGAAATACTTTCTCGTAGTCCGAAAACAGCTTGTCTCCAAACAATCCGTAATAGGCCGCGGTGAAACTGCCTCCTGATACGGCGGAGATATAATCCACCTCATCCAATAAGCGTGTTTTGACGCCATCGATTTCAATGCGCGTATCCTTCAGCTCCTCCATGACCCCATAGGACAACGCAGAAGCCCGCGTGCCGCCGCCGGAGAAAGCCAGGATCAACAGGGTTTCCCCCAAGTCATTGTCGCGCTGGTAAGTGCGGAAGCTATAGGCGTGGTCGCTGCTGTAGGATTTAATCGGTTCGTTTTGCGGCTTGAACTGGCTCGCACACCCGCTGCATAACGCTGCGAGGAGAATCAACACACTGCTGGATCTGACTAACGAATACATGTCTCTGATTTAAACGCGTTTAATACCAGGGAGCCGCCGTATAACGACCGTTTTTCGCCGCGCCTCGGACTGCCTCAACGCGTGGGTTTTAATGATATAAGTCGGGAACGCCTCACTTAACCCAACGCGCACTATAACCTATTCCACATGGAAATCAGATGAATGCGGCAATCGCCTGGGTCGCCATGTCTACATAAAGCTCCTTTTGTCCCACCGGCGCCGCATAGGCGATCGCATCTCTAGCCGCCTCTTCTCCCAGGCTCCGCCAGATCACCCACATGGCCAGATAGGTGGCGGATAGGCAGCCTCCTGCGGTGGCGATATTACCCTTGGCGTGAAACGGGTCCTCCACCACCTGAGCGCCCAGGCTCTGCAAAACAGGTCCCGTAGTCGCATCCGTGCAGACCGGCGTATTATTCAGCAGTCCCAGGCTATGTAAAAACAAAGCGCCGGAACATTGCGAGCCGATCAGCTGATATTCCGGGTCAAGATGAAACGCCGACATAATGCTGTCATTTTTCACATGCTCGCGGGTTTGTACGCCGCTGCCGAACAACACTGCATCCGCCTCGCTGGCGAACATCAGCGGTCGCTGCGCAGTGATCTTGACGCCATTCATCGACAAGGCGTGCATGGAAGGGCAAGCCAGTTCCGCCCGCCAGCCCGGCCGCTTCACCCGATTGAGCAGGGTGAGCGCCATAAAGGAATCCATTTCATTGAATCCGTCGCATGTGACTATGGCTATCTTCATATCGCCCCGCTATTCATACTCTGTTGGTCGATCATGGCGCTCGCTCAACGGGCGCGATCAACTCGACGACAACGGACGCGCCAGCACCAGCGTCCAATAATTGCTTGCCGGCGCTTTATCATTGCAGACGCACGCCATTCCCATATCAGTATATTCCAGCGCCATGATATTGCCGCAATGACCTGGACTGCCCAACCAGCCGACGATGACCTCTTCCACCGGAAGGTGGCCAAAGGAAATATTCTCCGCCACCCGCGACCACACATAGCCGTTGCGCGTCACCCGCTCTCCCACTGGCCAGCCGTCGCCGCCAATGTGGTCGAAAAAGTTGTTCTCCGCCATATCCCGACAATGTCCCTGAGCCGCCTGCGCCAGACTTTCGCTCCAGCAAAGCGGCGGCGCATCCGGACAAAACGCCTCGCCGCAATAACGGCTTTGCGCTCTGGCGTCGTTGATCAATTGCAGCCAGTGCTGCGCAATTTGGCTCATACCCGGCCTCTGACGAATCCTTCTCTTGGGGGGCGTAGAACGCGCAGGTCGCCGGCTGATGCCAAGCGCGCATTGCGTCACTAGCATACCCAGAACGCCTTCACAAAGCCCGACTAATTTTTAACGCCGGAGTACGCTACGATGCAAACCGATTTCATCGCCCATCACCATCCTCTCACCGATGTCGAGATACTGGAGGACGGACGGCTTCGCATCAGCGTGCGCACAGCGTCAGGCGCAACGATTAACAGCGGCTGGATTCGCTATGAGTTGGACAATGAAGAGTATTTAACTTCCCTGGAGCCAGTGGAAACCACCGCGAACGCGCAATACTGGCGGGTCGAGATTCCCACTAACCCTGGTGCTGCGACCACCTATTATCTATTCAAATTTATCTGCACAGAGCGGCAGTTTTGTCTTGACGCTGGTGGCGTGCATCCTCGAATTCGTTCACGTTCTTTTCACTTCAAACATGTACAGGGCCTACAAACGCCACAATGGGTATGGAATCAGGTTTTCTACCAGATCTTTCCAGACCGGTTTCGCATCGGCGATGGTGGTTCCGCAGCGATTAACAAAGAACTTAATGCACATGAAAAGCAGACGCCCCTCAGCGACTGGAACACAATCCCAGATCCGTCCAAGGGATCGTCAGAATTCTTCGGCGGCGACTTGAACGGCGTGGTTGACGCTTTACCGTATTTGCAGGATGAAATGGGCGTCAGCGCGATTTACCTCAACCCGATTTTCGCTTCTCACAGCAACCATCGCTATGACACAGATGATTACAGCCAAGTGGAGCCGCGTCTTGGCGGCGAGCCTGCGCTGCTGCGCCTGCGCAAAGAAACCCAGGCGCGGGATATGCGGCTGATTCTGGACGCCGTCGTCAATCATACATCCGTCCACCACCCCTGGTTTCAACAAGCGCAGGCGGGCGACGAGCACTATCGCGCGTTCTATAATTTTGACTCGGAAGGTCATTACGCCGCCTGGAAAGGCTTCGAAAGCCTGCCCAAGTTGAATTACGCCAACCCGGAAGTGGCGGCCAGCATGTACTCAGGCGACAACGCCATTCTTCGCCATTGGCTGCGTCCTCCCTACGCCATCGACGGCTGGCGTCTGGACGCCGTACATATGCTGGGCGACGGTCCCAGCGCCCACAATAACGCAACGCATATGCGCGCCATGCGTGAGTGCGTCAAACAGGAAGCGCCGCAGGCTTATCTGCTGGGTGAGCATTTCTTTGAAGCGACGGAGTGGCTGCAAGGCGATCAGGAAGACGGCGCGATGAACTACTACGGTTTCGCCCACCCTCTTCGCGCCTGGTTGGCTGGTCTGGATATTTCCGGACAGCCGGGAGCTATTGACGGGCGCGAGTTCGCCGCCTGGCTGGCGGAGGCGCGCGCGGCGATTCCCTGCCCGATTCAATTGAGCCAGCTTAACTTGCTGGATACCCATGACACGCCCCGTTTCCTCACCCTGCTGCAAGGCGATCGCGACCTGTACAAGTTGGCCTTGGGTCTCCTGTTCACCTACAGCGGCGCGCCTTGTCTGTATTACGGCGATGAAATCGGGCTGCCCGGCGGTGGAGACCCGGACTGTCGTCGCCCCTTCCCCTGGGATCGGGAACGTTGGGATACGGACATTCTGAACTGGTGTAAAGCCCTGATCGCCCTGCGAAAAGATACTCCCGCCCTGAGCCGGGGCGGACACCTGGATTTAGGAGCGGATACGGACAGCTATTGCTTCGCCAGAACAGCTCAGGAAGGGTCGCTGATCATCACCGCCAATCGTGGCGACGCCTCTACCACGTCACTGAATACGCGGTTGCTGGGCCCGCCGGGAAGTCGCTGGCGAGATCTGCTCAGCAGAGAGGTTTTCACCACGAATGGGCATACATTGACGCTTTCCCTGCCTTCCAAGTCCTTGCGCATCCTGGCGCCGGAATAAGCTCGCACGTATAGGGCCTGTTGAATCCCTGGATTCCAGGCCCTATACGATGATCAGGACAGGCTGTCCGCAGCGATCAAACCGTCCCAGCAATCAAACAGATACAAGGCCAGATAAATCGGCGATAACGCCCAGATCAATGGATCGTCCCAGAACGGATAAGTGGTTCCCACTGCGGCGATCGCGATGGCCATCAATTCGGTCACACCAAGATACAGTAACGCCTTGGTCAAGTGCGCCAACCAGCGTTGTAGCGGTTTCTCCAACACGGACTTCTGATAAGTGGTCTCGAATATCCCCACAATCGCCGACGCCATCAATAACCCGATGACCGCCAGAATGGCGGACTGATTGCCCGCCTCCATATGCTGCATGCTATCCAGGGTAAACAGAATCATCGCCGGCGCAAAGACCAGTAATAACGCCGCATTTTTCAACGCCAACTCAGTTAGGAATTTTTTCTTGTTCAGCATGACTCATCGCGCATTTGGGGGACGGGGATCCAAAGAAATTAACGGAAAAGTATAGAGCAGCTTTCTTTTTGAAACTCAGGAGAAGTGCGCGAACCTACAATCGGATACTCAGAATCTCACCTAAACAAGACCCGGCGAAGCCGGATCTTGTCTTTTCAGTGGCTCACTTTCAATCATGAGTTTTCAATCACGATTTATTCAATCACCAGCCGCCGCGGGTGGCGTTGACCAAGTCAGAGTTGAACACCGTATTGCTTCCGGACTGCCACTCAATTCCCGCACCAGCGTTGTTTTCGTCCCGTTTCAGGCATTTCCACTCGACCTGCGTTCCTGCGGGGACGGAAATGACGCCGCTCCATACCGGATAGGCGGATGGGTCGAGCTTGACTGCGCCTGCGGGGCTCCAGCCGCCCAGTTCAGGGAGACTGCCTACGGCGTAAACGCTTTGTCCCCATTGGGTTTGGCCGTTATCGCAGGTAAAAGAGACATCCACCCTTTGTGACTGACACTGCGGGCAATCCGCCACTCTGGCCTCCACATGAATCGCCATAGCCTCGCGGCCAGCGACATTGACGGCAACATAGCCCGCGTTGTCCACGAAAACCGTGGGTCCAGTGCAGACGCCTTTGACGTAATCGCCATGCAGAATGTCGCAGTATTCTCCCGCCGGCAAACCGGTATTCAGCGAGGCGCTCCACGCCCCGGTGTCATTGTTCAGCGCCACAAATCCGAGTCCGCCGCGTCCAAAGGCCAGCCGATTGTCGCCGTCGCGGGATACATTGGAAATATAAGCCTTGGCGGCGGTGGCCTGACGGAATTTCGCCATATTGCCAATCCCGCCCCAGCGGTGCTCGCACACCCAGTCCACGCCGCAGGCGCCGCTGGTATGCGGACCGGAATTAGGCGGCCCCTGATCGTGGTCATTGAAGTAATAGCTGGACATCACTCTGGGATAGCCGTAGGGATAAGCGAGCATAAAAATATGGGCGAGATAGTACATGCCCTGCGGATCATTCCAGGTCAGCGCCCATTCCGGGTGCTGGCGTTGATCGTCGTGGTTGGCGACGAACACCATGGCGTCGTTGCTGGTTACGCGGTCTCCCCATTGAGAGAAATCAACCAGATTCGCCATGCGGCCATTACGAAAATGCCAGGCCAGATCTCGCTCCATTTGAAACTCAGTGACATCGGCGATATGGGTGTACATCTCTGGTTGCACCGCCTCTCCTGACGCCCGGATCACTTCCTGAAAGATATAGGGGGAACGCTGAACGCGACTGAGGATATTCTCAATGTCCGCGGGCGGAATGTGCTTGGCGGCGTCGATACGAAAGCCTTTCACTCCCAGACTGACCAGGTCGTTCATATAATCCGCGATTTTGCCGCGCACGTAATCGCTTTCGGTCTTCAAATCCTTCAAGCCCACCAGATCGCAGTTCCAGACCTGATTGGCGTCGCCGTAGTTGATGCCGCCGCAGTTCCAGTTATGGAAGTCATTGACGCCGTAGGGAACGTCAGGAAAGTCGAACCCGGTGGAGGCCATATGATTGATCACCAGATCCGCATAGACATCCACGCCCGCCGCGGCGCACCGTTGCGTCATGTTCTGGAAACGCTCGCGGTCGCCGCTACGACTGTTCAACACATAGCTGACAGGCTGATAGCGGGTCCACCATTGCGCGCCTCCGATATGAGCCTGCGGTGGAGATACCTGCACTGCAGTAAATCCTTTCGGCCCCAGATACTGTTCGCACTCCTGCGCTACGTCCTCCCAGCTCCATTCAAACAAATGCACCATTACCGAGGCATGACGATTCACTTCGCCATAGCCATTGCCGGCAGCGCACAGCGTACCCGCAAAGGCTGCCGCCATTGCAAGCCGCTTCACACCCTCGCCCAACCTGCTATCGCCATTCTTGTTATTTACGTTATCCATGACCATGTCAGCTCTCCCGCAAGATTATTATTGTTAACTCCTTACATGGATGGTCCGTCGGGGTTAAACACCCGCGCGCATCCACGGAGTAACATTAGTCGCGACGACGTGAACGGACATCCATCCAAGTGGAGTTTAGAGGGGGAATTTGAGGGGGAGATTAGGGAGTCACGAACCATGACTCCCGGGGAGATGTGCGGAATTATCAGTCCAGAATGGCGGTGTATTGCGCTAGCACGCCCAACACGACCACGCCCCAAATAGCGAGCCCCATAAGAATGAACAGAATATTCCAGGGACTGAAACGGCTGTTGCTCTTCCCGTCAGGATCTTGATTGGCGCGGTTTGCATAGGTTTGCGCCTCATACAGCGTGTAAAGAGGAATAACAGATGTCACGAGCAACGCTATATCCCAGACGCCAAAAACGTCGCTCGCCGGTATACGGGCGGCAATCTCGCCCCCTACCGTCATCAGCACATACAAGGTCGCCATCATGGCGTGAGCGCTCCAGGTTCCCAGGCTCTGTTCCTGATGACTGTTAGCGATATATTTGAAAAGAGAATGCGTGAAGAAGATGCTGAATATGGAGCGCCATACCGGCGCGACTTTAAGACCTTCGTGAACCTGCAGCGCTTTCCAGTGTTTGTAAAACCAATAGAGACGGTATAAACCCAGCGTAGCGATGTATAAGACAATCAACTTGGTAGTCGAGGTGGTGAAGAAGGGAGTTGAAGATTCGCTGTGCGTATCCAGCTCAGCCTGCGGCGCCTGATACGGGTTTTCCATGGTACTGCCTCTGAATTTCGGAGATAAAAAATGCGCGGCCTGATTATCATTAATCAGATTCCGCGCATTTTCTATTCATCTATCCCAGCTTGTCCAGCTTTACTCGGGACGCCAGCCTTTTAGCTCTTCCAGGCGTTCAGCTGGACGCAAGGACCTTCAAAGGTAACTGCGGCGACATCCAGCGTGGAAGGGTTGTCATTGATCAACAAACGGCTGCTGTTGGCGATGACTTTCCATTCCGCGGAGGTCAGGGTCCAGTTTTCTTTACCTGAGTCAATCTGCCCCAGATACACCAGACTATGATCATCCATCTTCTCCGCCCACAAATGCAGCGGGCCTGAAGGTTTGTCCTGGAAACGCTTGGACCATTGAGTCACCAACTGAGAGGTTCCCGGCTCCTCGCCTTTATAGGCGGAGATCACCAGCGCCACCTGACCGTTGCGACTCATTGGAGCCATGTAATCAGCCCCTCGTCCCGGCGCGCCGCCCATGACATTCCATAGCAACGCCACCGCGAACACCACTGACGCCGCCGTTCCCGCCATCGCGGAGAAACGCCACATGGCAAGGTTTTCCCAGAAACTGGCCAGCCAACTGGTTTTGACTGCCTGCGCTTGCGCCCTGGCCGTTTGTGGTTTCGCGGCCGGCGCCGTCGCGGCGTCTATCTTCGCCCACAGATCCGCAGGCGGTTGTTGCGCGGGTAGACTCTCCTGCATCGGCGTCATCAAGTCTGACCAGTAGGCCACCGCCGTATCCATTTCACGATAGTCGCGCATCAGGGTTTCCATGCGTCGACGAACTCGGGCGCTCATCGCCCCCGCCACATATTGACTCGCCAGATGGTCGCAAACTGTGGCGTTTTTATATCTCATGCTTCGAGACATTGTTTTAACTCCTGCAGTCCGCGTCTGATCCAGGCTTTGATCGTCCCTAACGGGCGCTCTAGCCGAGTTTCCAGTTCGCCGTGGCTGTATCCGTGGATATAAGACAATAAAATCGCTTTACGAGGCTCTTCATTCAATTTTTCGAGGCACTGTCGCATGCCTTCCTGGTCCGCCAGCCCGCAGCCCTCGCCAGCCAGATCCGCCATCAACGGCTCAACATCATCCATGAGATCTTCACGCTTGCGCTGTCTGCTTTTCAGCTTGTCCAGCGCGGCGTTGCGGGTCAGCACGCAGAGCCAGCCCCAGGCGGACCCGGCTCCTGAATACTGGGACGCTTGCCGCCACAGCTTCATGTACACTTCCTGCAACAGGTCGGCGGCTTCGCCTTCATCCTGCAGTATGCGCATGGCGACGCCCATTAACCTGGCGCCGGTTAAATCATACAGACGCTTCAGCGCGGCTCGGTCCTGGTCCACGATGCGGCGCAACAGCGGCGCCAGCTCCACGGACCAATCTGTGTCGGTTGCAGTCTTCAACGACGGCTCCTGAATTGAGTTCACCTGATCGATTCCCCCGAAGGTTCCCAGGCATTATATCCAGGTAGCCGTCGCATACCAGTCGGACTTGGCGTTTGCGACGGATTTTCGTTTCGACGTTCCTCCAACGAGACGCCTGCCAGCACGCGCCAGCTCAGCCGATCAGTAGTAGCTGCTGCTGTAGTTGCTTTGTTTGTGGCTTTTCGCAGAGTCCATTTTCACTGTGAACCAGACGTTTTTGACGCCATGACCCGTTACGTCGCCAGGCGCGCGGTCGCCCACCCACAGGTACAGAGGCTTGCTCTCGTACGCCCACTGCTTGGAGCCGTCAGCGCGGGTAATGATGGTGAATTTGCCGGTATCGTGGGCAGATGGACCCGCCATGAATGGAGGCCAGTTTTCCGCACAACCGCCATTACAGTTGGAGACGCCGGCCGCATCTTTGGTGAACGTGTACAGCGTCATGCCCTGCTTGTTGGTCATGATGGAGCCGAGAGAGGTATCTCTGCTGGAAACCGGCTCACCGCCATGATTTTGAGAGTTAGCGGCGCAAGCAGTCAGCATCATTGCAGCGGCCAGAACGGTAAAGCTTTTGAATTTCATATCAGGCATCTCCTCAATCAGTTTTTTGGGTTTTCGAATGTCTTCACTTATCAAGACGACGCCAGTTATCAATTTGGATGCACAAAAAGAAAAAATTTTATTAAACCCCGATTAGGGGGCTATATTTGTAAATGAGAAGATCTCTCACCATTGGATATTCAAATAAGAAAAAGGAGACTGATCATGACACCCAAGGCCTATTTCGGCATTGCCCTCATAACAGCCACACTGGGGCTCTCCACCTGGCTGCTGGGAGGTTCCTCCTCCCCGTCTCCATCCGACACCAACACGAGCACATCCCCCGAGGCCACCGTCGCCGTTAACGACGCCAACGCGTTTCTCCCCATCGGCATGCAAAATTTTTCCGCTCAGGCGCGTCCTTCCAGCCTTTCCAAGGACCAGGACAGTCTTTTAGAGGACCAGGCGCTGGAGCGTTATGCGGAATACCAGTCCTACTTCGATTACGGACGCGACTATCGCGAGCTGCTGCAACATGCGGAGCAGATGGACAGCGCCACCCGTCGGGAAAAATTCTCCCACGCAGAGCAAAACATCGACCGTCTGGAAAAAGAGCACAAACTCTCTGCAGCGGAAGGATTGATCATGAAACTGGCGTTATTGAAAATCACTCCCAACGACCCGGAAGCCAAGGCCAAAGGCATAGAGCTGATTCAGCAGTACAAGCAGGCGGGTGAAGCACGCATGCAGGAATTCAAGGACAACCCGGACCCGCGCTTCGCCGAGTACAAGAAACGCGAAGCGGAAATAGTGAAGGAAGTGCTGGCGATGACCCATTATCCCAATGGCCTTAGTCGCGACGATTATCTCGCCCAGCGTCTGAACGAAGAACTCAAACAAGCCTACGCGCTGGACAGCAGTGGGGCGACGAACTGATCCTGATCGCAGGAAAGGCCCCGCCCTCCCCGTTTCGACCCCGTCTCTTCAAACAAAGAAAAGCCCCCGAATGGGGGCTTTTTTGCAACGTATCAGCTCACTGACCAGAGCGGTTTACAGCAACTGATCCAGCAACCAGTACAACAGGTTGAAACCTTTCTGATAATCGCTGACGGAGTCCTCTTCCGAAGCGGACATGACCGGGCCGGAGCCTTCCATCACATTATTCACGAAGTCGCCCAGCTCCAGACCATCTTCCTGAATGTCCGCATTGTTGAACTCGATGATGCTGGTGCAGTGGCTTTCATTCACATCGCGGAAGCGCGGAATGTAGTAGCCCCAGTTATCATAGCCGTCCAGTGAGGTCATCAGGTGACTGGTGTCTTTGTACCAGCGCTGATGAATTCTCTGCTTACGCTTCTCTTCATCCGGCTCGTTATTGATGTCGTCATAGAAACGCTCATAGGAATAAGAAGAGTAATTGAGGTCATCCCAGAAGTGCGTATGCCCCATGCGATCGTTCGGATAGTGCTCGCCCAGTGCGGTGTACAGCGTGCCCAGATCGTTCAGGTCCAGTGACGGCAGTTCGTTGCGGAGATAATACAAAGGTCCGTCGCCATCGCCGTCCAGCCCCCACACATTGCGGATGGTGTTCTGCAGTTTGAGGGACGGATACTCTTCTTCCGAACCAGTCACCGGCGCCGGGAAGATGGGGCCGGAGTCATTGATCAGGTAGGCTTTGCCGGGGTCCATATCGCGACGCACCGGGTGATAGTTGGCGAATGAGCCCGCGCCGCCGGCGCTGCATCCGGTCATCAGCATTTGTCCGGGACGCTCCAGGTTGTTCTTCAGCCAGGCCACCACTGCGCGCGTGTTACGTACGCCGTTATGACGCCATACCAGCGGGTCATGTTCGCCGGTGGGGTCGTCGTAGATGGCGACCTTATCCCCGGTATAGATGTCCCCGGTGCAGTAGGGAATGTAAACCATGTTCCAGTTCTGGGTTTTGGTGCGGGTCCAGGGATGCAGACGGAACACGAAAGGGCTCACCAGACTGGCGGACGGATTCTGCAGGCTCATGTAGTCGTCGGGAATGCCGTTGGGATTGCGAGCGCCGCGAATGCCGGTCTGGCCGGTGCAGCTTTCATAATCCCAGCAGGCGCCGCCGCCTTCCATATAAATTACCGTGTTGCTGGTGTGCGCCACGCGATTGACGAAGAATTTATAAGGCGAGCCGTTACCGCAAATTGCGCCGGTGTCAGGGTGTAATTGAATGGTCTGCCATTGCAGATAAGCGCCGGGATTGAAACCGTCGGCGACTTCGGAGGGGTTGGGCGTCAAGGGATACTGCGCTGCGTTTTGCTGCTCCTGCGTGACCGGGTTGTTCGCACCCCGGGGCCAGATCAGGTTGCCCAAGGTATCCCAGAATGAGTAGTCGCCCATTTCTGCGGATACGCCAACTGAACTGCCAAGAAGACCTAGAAATACCGCTGTTTTTATTTTTGTTCTGGATTGCATTGTCTTTTCCTCCATTAATTGGAAACGCAATTCAATCCAGTCTCTCCTACCGGCTTCGCTCCTGTTTTTAAAAGAAAAAAGTATTGTCGCCGACCTTGGCTCGCCGGTAATGCAGGGACCGCTAACTGGATAGCTGAAAGGCTAGTCGGGGATCAAGGGTTACGCAAATTTAATTTAACGACGTTTACCTGTTTTGGGCGTTGGGAACGCCCTATCTGGCGGGTTGGGGGCCGCCTACAGCAAGGGCGCAGGCCAGCGTTATCGCCTGCCAAACGGGGAAAATCGCCGCGCTTTCCCAAAAGCCATGCCAGACGGCCCCTTTGGCGACCTCCGGCAGACTGTTGATCAGCACGAAGTCCACCACGCCGCCCGCCGCGCCGGCCAGAGTGAATGACGCCAAAAAGACCAACCAGGCGCGTATGCGCCAGGCGAGAATAACGCCGACTGCAGTGACGCAAGCGCCCACCGCGCCCATCAGCGCCAGTGACACAACCTCCCAGGATGAGATGAAGAACAGAAAGCACAAACGCCACCCCAGAATTGTGGCGGCGATAACGATCAGCAGGCGCAGCCCCTTGCGCTCGGCGTTCCAGCCCCGTCGCCAGGCGCCGAGACAGATGGCGGCGCCGAACACGCCGCCGGGCATCCAGTAGTTCACCCACAGGGCGTCGCTCCAGTCCGCCAGCTCCAGCAACACGCCGATGCCGGCGATCAACAAACCGGAAGCGAGCCCCATAAGCGAGCCGACACTGAGATCTTTGTTCATGCGGGACGTCCGTTCCTACTTGATGTAGCGATCAATAATATTCTGATAAACGGATTGGCCGTTGGGCTCCATCTCCGTTTTCAGTTCATCCAGCGCATTCTGGAAGCGCTCGATAATCCAGTCCGGCGTATCGATATTAAAGGCGTAATAATTATCGCCGGCGGAGCCAAAGTCATACACCGGCGCATACTCAGAAGGATTGAAACCGTTCTGTTTGATGATCCAGTAGGCGGCGATATCGCCATAGGCCCACATATCCACCCGATCCGCCTCCAGCATTTTCGCCGCCAGTTCCGGGTAAGGCACCGGCTCACGCTTTTCGGGGGGCACGCCGTATTCATCCAGTACGATTTCAGCGATGTCTTCACGTACGGAGGCAATGTGAAATTGCTTCACCTCTTCCGATGAGCGGACTTTCAAATTACGCTCTTTTTTGGCCAGCAACACAATCGGCGACGCCGCCACTGGTCCCACCCATTTGAAAAGATCCTCCCGCGGACCGCGCCGGGTCATGACAAATAAAACCGTATTGGGGGTTTTCAGGGTCAGCCGGTAGCTGCGCGCCCAGGGATGCACCTGGATATCCTCGCGCGTCTTTTTTGAACCGAGCTTTTTCAGGATCAGTTCCAGCAAATCAACGGAAAACCCTTTGAGCTTGTCGTCCTGAACGTAATTAAAGGGGGGATAGTCCTCGGTCATAAACGTCAGTTTTTCAATCGCTTCATCAGCCCGACACAAGGATGCGCCCAACAACAACGCAACCAGCGCCACAGCAGGACAAGAGAGGACAGGACAGGAATACCATCGCATGCTTTGTAGCCTCCACACCAAAACGGTTTCCTCGTCCCACAGAAACCAGACACAGGCGTTATACCTTCAATTCTTTACGCGAAGTGCGGAACCGTCAAACTTTCGCCGAATTCATATATGATTCAGATTACTTTTATCGGCAAGCATTATTTACGACCACAAGGCGACAACGGTTTCTTACTAATCCGAAACAAAGTAGGCGAACACAGAAATAGTCTATATTCAAGCATGTCATGGACCCGACTTTAGATAAAGAGAGTGGATGCTATGCCCTCAAATGATGGAAGAAAGCTTGATCATAAAACACTAGAAGTCATTCGCATTCG
>NZ_JAHMIN010000060.1 GCF_018986435.1 Hahella sp. HN01
CTCCAGCTCCAGCTCCAGCTCCAGCTCCAGCTCCAGCTCCAGCTCCAGCTCCAGCTCCAGCTCCAGCTCCAGCTCCAGCTCCAGCTCCAGCTCCAGCTCCAGCTCCAGCTCCAGCTCCAGCTCCAGTAGAGATTGAAGCCTATTGGGTGGAACGCAAGCGCTATTTGAATGAAATCAAGAAAATCCCGGAGCTGCGCACCCGTTATTTGAAGTCAGCGCTCATTTACTTACTACGGCGCTTTCTATGGTCATTTACGTTCTTTCCTGTATTCATCGCATTCTGGGTGCCTTTGGTGCTGTCCCGCTTCAATCCCGTAGCAATGGTTCAGGACATTCTTCCCAGCTTGCAATCATTCGTGGAGGCCAACCCACAAAGTCAGGCGGCGACTATAGAAACTTTATTTATCGCCTGGTTTTCAATCGGCTTCACCTTCGCAGTTTTTGACTTCATACTTACGCCCTTTAAAAGCCCTTACGAATATGAGGCGGATGTCCACATGCGCGCTTGGGAGGAGTTGCAAACTCGCAACAAAACTTAACAAGGACAGATATTTAGCGTGAGCCAATACCAACAGCAATGTGACACTATATGCATTTAATAGAAGCCGTGACCTATTTGGTTACAATCAGCCGGATTAGGGGCTAAGATGAATTACAAATTACACATGGGTTGGTAGGCAAGGTAGTAATAATGGTCGATCTGAGACCACTTTTATTTATCAATGCGCTTGTCCTGATGCTGCTGGTGACCGCCGGCTTCGCCCATAGGCAAGATATCAACATACCGGCGCTGGCGGATACCTTATCCCCCGCGACCGAGCGCAGGGCAGGCGATATTAAAACTACCGATTACGGCACGCCTATCGGCAGTGCGGATCTCAGCGCCCAGCTGGAAAGTTTCCGTTCTACTGAAAACGCGCCGGGGGAATCGCTGGAAGAGGCCGTCCTGTTCGTCGATCAGTTAACGCCGGAACAACAGCAGGCGCTTGAAGAATCGAACACCACACAGGATGCGGAAAACAGTGCGCTACTGGCGTCAGCGGACGCGGACCAGACGCTCTCCTTACCACAGCAAATTGTTGCGAAAGAAACCCAACAGTCGCCCTCCCCCACTATGTCGGAAACCGGCAAGCTGTTTATCCGTTCGAATGTCGCCAATGACAATGTCCTCATTAATGGAAAGCCCTACGGCGCCAGCGCCGTTGAAGTAGAGTTGCCGGCAGGCGAATACGAGATAGAGGTCAGCAAAGAAGGCTATAAAACCTTTCGTAATAAAATCGACCTCACCCGAGGCGACTCTCGCACCATCAGCGTGACGCTGGATCGCATCACGGTTGTGGAATACAAAGATGGCGTCTGGAAGCATGGCGTGGTAACTGGCGAAGGAACCTATGTCGGCAAAGACGGCTCCCGTTATCAGGGAGAGTTCGTCAACAAGCTGTTCCATGGCAAAGGCCTGCTGAAAATGGCCAACGGTGCGGAATACAACGGAGAGTGGTATGAAGGCCGCAAGCACGGACACGGCTCTTTCAAGCAGCCAAACGGCGACCTGTATGTCGGCGATTTTAGGGACGACCAGTTCAATGGCGAAGGTACGCTGACGCTGAAAAGCGGTGATATCTATACAGGTTACTGGGTTGATGGAAAGCTGAACGGCGAAGGCACGCTGACCGGCAAAAACGGTATGCTCTTTGTTGGCGGTTTTTCCGAAAGCAAATATCACGGCTCCGGTTCGTTAACCTATCCGGACGGAACTCATTACGAGGGAGGCTTCGCCAACGGGCAGTTCCAGGGCAAAGGGGAACTCATCTACGCGGACGGAAAAAAGTACACCGGACAGTTCTTTGAAGGGAAGTTTCATGGACAGGGGGAGTTACTGAACCCCAATGGCAGTAAGATCAGCGGTACATTTAAATTCGGTAAACCATATGGACTGGCGACGCTGACGACGCCGGAGGGCGAAATATTTACCGCCCGCAGCAGTAACCCCGGCGTTTGCTATCGCCTGAAAAGTTATAGAGCAACTCAATGCCCGCCTTTAGAAGGCTGGTAACAAACACCCAAAGTCAGCTATGTTAGCCCGCTGTGACGGTGACATTGGTATTTGAGGTACACCATGACAATTAAAACTGCGTTACTCGTTGACGACTCCAAAGTAGCAAGGTTTGCGCTCAGCAAGCTACTTGAAAACGTCAGCATGAACGTAAATCTGGCCGGCTCTGCGGAGGAAGCGCTCGATTATTTGAGCAAGAACTCGCCGCCCGACGTGATATTTATGGATCACTTGATGCCGGGTATGAACGGAGTGGAAGCCTCCAAGGCGATCAAATCCAATCCGGATACCGCCGCCATTCCGATCATTATGTGCACGTCGAAAAAGTCCAAGGAATTTGAGGACGCAGCCAAACGCTTCGGCATTTACAACATTCTCACCAAACCGCCGCAAACCGATGGCTTGCACAGCATTCTGGAGCAGCTTAACCGGGATATTGAGGCCGGCAGTCTCGCTTCAGCGCCTATCGACCTGACCGCCATGGATTTCGCCTTCAGCGACCATGACGTAGATGATACGGAGGAAACTGCCGCTACGAACGTCAAGGCCAAAGAAGAGCAGCCGCCTTCACCTCATGACGCCCTGCCCGTAAACGGAAAAGCCTTCAGCCTGCCAATAGAAATGATCGAGCAGGTCGCGCGTTCTACAGTGAAAACCAGTTTGAACACGCGCGTTCACGAACTATTAAGCGACCTGTTCGATGAACAGTACGCCCACCTCAAGCGCTTGTCGGAAGAACTACAAAACAGACATGATGAGCGTATAGAAACTTTTTATAGCCGCATTGAAAACCAGATTACCACCAGCTTCGCCGCACTCAAAGAAGAGGTGTCCGCTGAGCTGGCCAGAGAAATCAGCCAAGAGCTGAACGAAATCAAGGAAGAGCTTAAAAACGCCGCGCCGGCGGCCTCCGCCACAGGCGCTTCTCCCGCCATCACTCAGAAGCAATTGGATGAGCTGAAGGACCACATGACGACAGTGCAGTCCATTGACACTGAGTTCTGGCAAACCCTGCAGGCGGAAGCCATCCAACAAGCGCATGATATCTCCCGGGAAACAGCGGAAGACATCGCCCAACGCACTATTGAGCTGTACGCGGAATCACAACGCAGCGCCAGCAATAAAGCTTATATGATTGCTTTATCGATCAGTATCGGCGTATTCGCCGCAGGCGTCGCCTTTATCTCCGGCATATTCGGCTGATTACTCTCCTGCCATCTCCCGCCCCCATTGATTGTTTGGCGAGGCGGGGGAAGCCCCAGGAAAATACTCAACTTTACTGGACTTACACGCTTTTAAGCGATATAACGCAGCATTAATTTCGCACACATAGCTCATTTTATAGCCACCCCTTATGAATCGTCTGTTTGTTGATCACCTTACCGTCCTTGATTTTTCTTACCTTCACCCTCTCCGCGGCATCGTTGGAGAAAGCTGGATTATGGATATTGAGCTTTCCGGCGACCTGGACGAACAAGGCATGGTGTTCGATTTTGGCGACGTCAAAAAAATCCTTCGCCAGGCTGCGGAGGATATGATCGATCACAAGTTGGTGGTGCCTCAGGATCTGCTGGACATGAATGTCGAGCAAAAAGGCGAGCGCATTGAAGTCAGTTGCGGCTTTCCCGGCGACGCACAGTTTCACATCTCCTGCCCTACTGACGCCATCGCCGCCCTGCCCCTGACAGAAATCGATATCGAGTCAGTGGAGCCTCTATTGACCAAGCACCTGCAAAGCGTGGTGCCGGACAATGTGAAAAAGGTGAAAATCCGCCTGCGTGAAGAAAACATTCAAGGCGCTTACTACCACTACACTCATGGATTGAAAAAGCACGCCGGTAACTGCCAGCGCATTGCTCACGGCCACCGCTCCAAGCTGGAAATATTTGCAGACGGACAGCGCAGCCAGCTCACCGAGTATCAATGGGCCAAGAAATGGAAAGATATCTATATCGGTAGCTGGGAAGATGTCGCCCAAGAAGAGACTATCAATGGCGTTGAGCACATTCGCTTTAAATACGCCGCCTCACAAGGTGACTTTGAGCTACTGATGCCGAAGAAGCGCGTATATATGATTGATACTGATTCCACTGTTGAGTGGATCGCTGAACATATTGCGCAGACCCTGAAAAAGCAGCGCCCGCAAAACTGGTTTACCGTGCGAGCTTACGAAGGCGTAAAAAAAGGCGCTATCGCCGAACGTTAGCGCCTCTATATCGAAAAAGCGGAGCGGGCTAAGCCCACTCCCCTCTCAAAGCCTTAACTTTCTCTTCCAGCGCATCGGAACTGACTTTTTCCGGCTCCCAGCTTGCGTCCGCGACCAGCTCGACTTTCGACCAGAAGCGCCGTGGCAGTTTAGCCAACGCCATGCCATCTTTATGACTGAAGAATGAGCCCCACAACCCTCGTAGCGCCATTGGCGTTACAGGTACAGGGTTGCGCTGGATAATTAGTTCAATCCCCTTTCTGAACGCGTCAATATCCCCCGTCTTTGTCAGGCGCCCCTCAGGGAAGATACAAATCACCTCGTCATTCTCCAGCGCCTCGCTAATCGCCTCGAAAGCGCGGTGATAGGTATCCGGATCTCTCTTTTCAGAAGTGATGGGGATGGTGCGCGCAAGCTTGAAAAACCAATGCAGTCCCGGCATTTCGTAAATACCTTTATCCATGACAAAACGCACAGGTCTGCGCACAGCGCCGCCGATCAGCATTGCGTCAACATAACTGACATGGTTGCACACCAACACAACAGGCCCTTCCTCTGGAATATTACTCAAACCTCGATGCGTAACCCGATACATCGTGTGACCCAAAAGCCATATGCAAAAGCGCAATGCAAATTCCGGCACTTGCTTGAATATATACACGGCGACAACGGCGTTCATGATCGCCAGCACCAGGAAGTATTCGGGAATGCTCAACCCTATGAGTGTTAAGAAAACAATGGCGAAGGCTGCGCTGAACACCATAAAAATAGCGTTCATGACATTATTCAACGCAATGACCTGCGCCCGTTTCTTTTCTTCTGAGCGCTCCTGAATCAATGCATACAAGGGCACAATATAAAAGCCGCCAAACAAACCTATAAACAATAGATCAAATAACACGCCATAACCGGAGGGATCAGCCAGAAATTCTCCAAACGTTCGTAGCTCTATGACATTAACGGCAGGCGTCGCAAAGTAGAGATGGGCGCCAAACAGGGTAAGCCCCAGTGAACCGATAGGCACCAGTCCAAGCTCCACTTTGCCGTCCGACAACTTACTGCACAGCAGCGATCCCGCCGCAACGCCGATAGAAAACAACGTCAATAGCCCCGTAGCGACGGCAGGATTCCCCAATAAGTATTCTTTGGTGAAAAGATTGAATTGAGTCAGGTAGCTCGCCCCCAAAAACCAGAACCAGCTAATAGCCATCACCGAGAGAAACACCGCGCGATTGCCTTTCACGTCACGCACGGTTCCCATTGTCTCGGTAATCGGGTTCCAATTAATTCTTAGCTGCGGGTTGACCGAATCCGCCTGCGGTATCGAACGACTGGCGACATATCCAGCGATCGCACAGACAATAATGCCGCCGGCGATCAGATTTACGCCCCCCTGATGGCTAAACAAAACGCCAGCGAGGATAGTGCCGAACAATATCGCCAGAAAGGTGCCCATTTCCACCAGCGCATTTCCAGCCAGCAGCTCTTCGTGCTTCAAATGCTGCGGGAGAATGGAATATTTCACTGGGCCAAACGCTGCAGACTGCACTCCCATCATAAACAACAAAAACAACAGTAGAACTTTGGACTCAGTGATAAAAGCAAAGGCGGCCAGCGACATAAGCGCAATTTCCACCAGTTTGATAATCCGAATTAACTTTCCCTTCTCGAACTTATCTGCGAGCTGGCCCGCCAGGGGTGAAAACAGGAAAAACGGAAGGATAAACAAACCCGCCGCCACATTTACCAGCGTTGCGCTTTCTTCTTCGCTCAGCTTGTATGCAAACAGCAGTAAGATACCCTGCTTGAAAAGGTTGTCGTTAAAAGCTCCAAACGCCTGCGTCAAGAAATACGGCAGAAAACGAATGGAGCCGAGCAGATTAAACACGCCTTTATTAGCCATGAAGGAACTCCGCAAGGGCGAAACGCAATCGGATAGCAAGCCGCTATCCAGCGAATTTTTATAACACTTTGTTTTAGCGAAGATTAGCAGCAGCGCTTCTGGTACGCCATGCAACATTCGGCAGGTTGCGAATAATTGCCCATCGAGTATCGATATCCGCATCATCCTATTAATACACAGACTTGTTACAACCTTCAGAAACCAAGTCTATTCCAGTATCGCTCGCATCTCTAAGAGCAACAGGCGCTTCGGAAGCGTTCTCCAAGCCCTTACATTCTGTAATTTTTTGTTGAGAAACAATTCGTTACCGAAATAAACAGAATCCCGTCACAGGCTTAGTTTAAACTCCATCGCAAAATTAGGAGCTGGTATAAGGCGGTACCTACAGTGAAGTCCATGTCATTTGCAGGATTTGCATCAATTTTATCTGCTTGCGTACGTAATAAATCCTTACCCATATTCACAGGCATTTTCTTTCTGGCAACTTTGGTAACCGGTTGTGGAGGAGGCGGAGGTTCATCCAGCTCTACAGATAATGGCGCATACGTATTCTGGGATGCCCCAACCACTCGAGAAGATGGTTCGCCTTTGGCGCTTTCAGAAATTGATAGTTATCGTGTTTATCACAGCTTTACGCCAGCAAGCTCAGAGAAGAGTATAAAGGGCGATAAATGGAGCTCTATTCAAATGTCCGCCACTTCCGACTCATACTATTTTGACAACCTCAAGCCAGGCGAACACTACTTTGCAGTCACAGTGGTAGACACTGACGGCTTTGAAAGCGAGCCCTCAAAGATTCTTCCCAAGACAGTTCGCTAACCAGTTTTACACACCTTCCCCTTAGTCCTTGTGTAAGCGCCGCTGAAGTTTTCGGCGCTCTTCTTCCATTCGCGCTAATAGCTGCTCAAGCGGTGATTTAAATTTCACTGTTGCTGGAGCCATCGCTTCCAAATATTGCTTCTGCCGCTCTCTAAGCTCATTTAGCCTGGCAAGAACACTCTGCATGCCGAGCACAAAGCTTGAGCTTTGCGCATCATCTGAGGACGTCTGAGCACCTTCTAAACTAAGTTCAGCACGAGCCTCTTCAATTACTTCTGCAGAAAAGGGTCTCATACTGGCTGGAGCGGAGTGCGCAAGGTCAATTTCCTGCAAGGTGCGCACATCGCCATTTTCCATCAACATTATGCCCGTGGACTTAGTGCGCCCAAGCACTCGACCATAATCACCCACCAATTCAAACGAGTCCGGCGTCGAGCCCAAATATATCGCGCCGACTCCCACCTCCTTGAGGGACAATAGCCGCTTATCGCCACTCTCAGAAGCCGTCCAAACGCGCAATTGGGAAAAGACAGGATCAGATTCGTCAATCCAACGATTGCCGTCCGCATCATAACGAGAGAGGTCGCCAAGACCATCGCCACTGTAGGCGCCGAACATTTCACCGCCATTATTAATTTTTCCGTCGCCATTTACGTCCAGCACTAAATAGCCGCTGCCAACGCCTAACTCCGCAATATCTTCCTGCCGACCGTCTCCATTCAAATCAAAGCTGAAGGATGTGTTACGCAACGTCGCAGTCTCCACCCCAAAATTCAGCACCAGCGGATCAGTCATCACTCTTGCGCTGACCAAAAGGTTAGATTGGCTTTCAACGACACTCGCACGCTCACGATTAAGATATAAGGTGAACGCAATCTCCCTACCATCTTCCAGGTTGATCACACCGGAAGAAACGGTTGTGGAGCTTTGTGACTCAGAAACAAAGGAATAGCGACTGAATGCAACAACGGCCTCGCCCGCGAGCGATACGCCACCTGTCGCCCCACCTGCGATCACCTGTACCGCCTCCTCTCCCTGCAACCCAACCTGAATAATCTGCGATAAGGCCGAACTCCTATCCAGCACTTCTGTCTGACCATCGCCAGAAAGCACCCTGGAGTACACCTGAGCGCTTTCAGATTGATTGGCGTCGTAGTTGAAATAAGATTGTCGCTGACCAAGCAAATAAGAACCGGAAGTATCTACTGGCGAAGATTGCGAGGAGACAAACAAAAGACGTTCGCGCTCCAGCGTTTTTTCCTGCGAAACACTCTGATTGGTCAACTGAATGGAAGAGGATTGGATCTGCATGAAGCCTCCGCCCAACAAACTGCAGTCGCTAACAGGTTATCGGCGGTGGAGAAAAAAACTTCAGCCTCGAAAGCATAAAAAAAACCCTCATATCTTTCGATATGAGGGTTTTCGATTTGGCGTCCCCTAGGGGATTCGAACCCCTGTTACCGCCGTGAAAGGGCGGTGTCCTAGGCCTCTAGACGAAGGGGACTAGAAACTTGGTGGAGCCAGACGGGATCGAACCGTCGACCTCAACGCTGCCAGCGTTGCGCTCTCCCAGCTGAGCTATGGCCCCATGTCACAACGGAGGCGTATGTTAGAGATATCCCCCCATTGAGTCAAGCGTTACCTTTGAAAAAATTCTAATTTTTTTCAGCAGCGTCGATAGCGGCTGAAATTTGAGCGAACTCTTTCTCCGCCGCCTTCAGCCCCTTCTTGGACAGCCCGCCCAATACTTCCAGCGCAAACCGCAGTCTGGCGCGGGTCATATCCGGCCCCAGGGTTTCCATAGAGTCCACGACTGACCAAGAATTTGGCGTACCCGCGATGGACACGAAAATCGGCATCATGAAGTCGCCCATTTTCACACTCATCGCTTTACTGAGCGCTTTCAGGTCAGCAAAGATATTCTCTTTGATCCAATGACGCTGCGCTTCCAGCCGCCACAGCGAATATTGCAGCACCTTCTTGAGCTGCTCAGCCTCCAGCTTGGAGGCAGCGAAATCTTCCTCTTTAATCGGCAAATAGCCGCTGAACATGAAGGCCGCCAACGGAGCCACATCGGAAAATGTTTCCGCTCTGCTTTGCACATGAGGAATCATCTTGGCGGCGTAGTCATTGTTGTAAGACCAGTGCACTAGGCGTTCCAGGAACTGAGTTTCACTCAGATTCTCTCTCATCCAGAGCCCATTCAGCCAACGCAATTTCACTATGTCAAAAACCGGTCCGCCAAGGGAAACACGCTTAATGTCGAAATTCTCGATCATTTGGTTCAGCGTGAACTTTTCACTCTCGTCAGGCATGGACCAGCCCATCCGGCCCAGATAATTCAGCAGCGCTTCCGGCATCACGCCCAAACGCTCATAGAAATTGATGCTGGTTGGGTTCTTGCGCTTGCTCAGCTTGGTTTTATCCGGGTTGCGCAGTAACGGCATATGGCACAGCGTCGGCATTTCCCAGCCAAAGTATTTATACAGCAGCATATGCTTAGGCGCCGAGTTGATCCACTCTTCACCGCGAATGACGTGGGTGATCTCCATCAAATGGTCATCCACCACATTGGCCAGGTGATACGTCGGCATGCCGTCGGATTTCAATAGAATCTGGCAGTCGACCTGCCCCCAATCGATTTCAATATCGCCACGCAGCATGTCTTTCACAACGCACACGCCTTCATCCGGTACTTTCATCCGGATAACGTGCGGCTCGCCAGCAGCCAGACGACGCTTCACTTCATCTGCGGGCAATTCAAGATCGCCTTTTATGCCCGGTGGCAAACCTTGCGCTTTCCGCTCTTCGCGAATGACATCCAACTCTTCCGGCGTGCGGAAGCAGTAGTATGCATGCCCTTTAGCGACTAGTTCTTCAGCATAAGCGCGATAACTGTCTTTTCTCTCGCTTTGACGATAAGGCGCATGAGGACCGCCGACATCCGGACCCTCATCCCATTCCAGCCCCAACCATCTCAAAGCGCTCAGAATGTCTTGTTCCGATTCTGTCGTACTGCGAGTCTGATCAGTATCTTCAATACGCAGAATGAATTTACCGCCGTGCTGACGAGCGAAGCACAAATTGAAAAGCGCAATATAAGCGGTACCTACGTGAGGATCGCCGGTGGGAGATGGTGCAATACGGGTTCTTACCGTCATGGTAGCAGTTACCTGTTTTATATCTCAGTGAATCGGGCCCGATTTCAGGCCACAGCAAAGTGAACTGGCATTATAAACATGGCGACAGCGACTGCACACACCCTGAGGAAGTTTAGTCGGGGAAGAAACTAAACTCTTACACCGCCACGCTCGCCAGTAGGCAGGTCGAAAATTTTAATGCGGTAATCCACCCTCACGTCATCAACAGGAACCGCCTCTGAGAGGTAGTGTCCTTGCGCCTGATCAGCGCCGACGGTAAGCGCCTGCTCCACTTGAGCCCGACTCTCAACGCCCTGCACCACCACCTTCAGCTCAAGACTACGCGCCAGATCGCAGATCGCCTTCAGGACAACCGGGCTTTCTTTATCGACATATAATTCCTGCATGAAGTTTGGCGAGACTTTCAGCGTATCAATAGGCGCACGACGCAACGCCGACAAAGAGGAATCCCCAGAGCCAAAATCATCCAGCGCCACAGACACTCCGCGCTCACGCAATCGATTCAAGAGAATCAAGGCGTCCTTGTTTTCCGCTTTTAGCAAGTCCTCGGTAATCTCCAGTTCGAGCGTCTCTCCTGGCAGACCGTAACGCTCCAGGCAATTACTGATTTCGCTAAGTACTTCGTTCATCCTTAAGTGATGCGGAGAAAGATTAAATGATACGGTCACGTCATTACCGACGCTTTGCTGCAAACTCTTTATCGCGCTGCAAACGGCCTCAAGTAACTGTTTGCCCAGCTCAATAAGATGACCGGACTCTTCCGCCACAGAAATAAACTGTTCAGGGAGCAATATACCCAGCCGCGGATGATTCCATCGAGCCATCGCCTCAAACTCCGTGGCGACGCCGGTCCTTAAATTAACGCGAGGTTGAAGGTGCACCGTAAATTCTTTTACGATCAGGCCATCCTGAATATCTCGCTCCAACTGCAACCGTTTCTCTGCAGAAGTGTTGAGGGCATGCGTAAAGAATCGGAAGCATGCCCCACCCGCTTGCTTGGCTTCGTACATGGCCAAGTCCGCACTTTTCAATAGCAGCTCTGGTGTCTGCCCGTCCACCGGATACAAGGCGATGCCAATACTGACGGACATGGAAACGCTGTGCTCATCCAAGGTAAACGGGTGATCAAATGCAGCAAGAATTCGTGAGGCGACCAATGAAACCTGATGCGCTTTACGGATATCTCTCAGCAGCACGGTGAACTCATCCCCACCAGTGCGCACCAGAACCCGGTCCATATCGCCAAATTCCGTCATCACCTGTCGCGCCACTTCATCGGAAAGCCGCAGGCTGGCGCTGATTCGGTCAGCCACCTGCCGGAACAACTCATCGCCCACTTTGGAGCCATAGGTCTCATTGACGCGCTTGAAGTGGTCGATATCGATAAACAGCACCGCCAACGCCTGATCCTGCCTGCGAGTGTAGCTGACCGCTTTCTCTAAAATGCCGGAAAAGGCGGTGCGATTAGGTAAGCCCGTTAGCGGATCTAAATTCGACAGCCCCTTCACGCGCTCAATTTGCCCACGCTGGGTTGAGGCCATTTCCTCAAACTCCGCGCTGAGACGACTTAGCTCATCATTACCGTCAAACACCCAAGCGATTTCAGCGCCACTGCGAAACGCCGCGATTTGACGCTGGAGGCGATTAATCGGCTCCAGCAGCAGTTTGTTTAGCTTCGAATAAATCAACAAAAACGCCACGATAACCACAATCACCACAAACCAGCCCAAGGCAATCAGGATTGGCGTCACCATTCGGTCGACCACCTCCTCGGTGACGATACCGGTAATAAAAAGCTGCTCATTAACGCGATAGAAGCCCCCAAGGTAATCCTGATCCCCCAGAGTAAATCCTCTCAATCGTCCTATGCCTGAGGTAATAATCTGTTTTACCAGAGGGCCCCATAGCTTCAGCTCCTTATCGTTAAGAAAGTAAGAGGCTCCCTGGGGATCGCTTACCACAACGTAGCCTTCCGGGTTATTCAGCTTTTTGCGCAACATCTGCATCACATCCTCGATCCGCATCACTACCAGAAGATAGCCTTTGGTCAGATCCGTCGTGCCGAGATACTCCACCGCCTCGTTGCGATGATCTATTCGTTGCGCCTGCACATATTCGATGTACCCGCCCTCTTCCACGAAAAACAATTGCTCCGCGTAGCTCGGGCGCTGGGCCGCTACTCGCTCAATAAAATCGTGGTATTTAGGCGGAGCTTTGGGGTCTTCCGCATCCCTTGAGTCAATACCGCCATCCGGTAATAACAGGGCAATATCGACATATGAAGGAAAGGCTTTACGGTAGTCAGCGAACAACCCCAGCAATGCGGGCTGCATGACTTTGTAGCGCACCGTATCAGGGAGATTCAGGTAGCGGCGAATAATGTCATTGGAGACGAACAACTCCAGATTGGCGCGTGCGGAGCTAAAATCCTTGTTGAGCTCATCACGCCCACTGCGCAAAGAGAGATCAAGCTGATGCTCCAGTATGCGCATGGTGTTCTCGCGAATATAAAGGTACGAAAGACTGCCGAACATAAGCAGCGGCAATACGATGAAAGGCAGGACAAATAGAAAGATGCGCGCTCTTAACTGCAGTTTTAGCATGGCGGCGTATCCATTCTAGCGCTTAATAGAACGAAACATCTGGTTGCGCAACTTTAACACCTCCGGCGAAATGACTTTGTAAGTATCCGCCTTATCCATCACGTTTTTAGGCGGGTAAATATCAGGGTTTTCCAGATGCTCCTTTGACAACTTGGAGGCCGTCGCTTTATTCGCCGACGCATAGTGCAGAAACTCAGACAGCTTGGCGGCGTTTTCCGGGCGCAGCAAAAAGTCGATAAACTGATGCGCCTCCTCTTTATGTTGGCTTTTTTTGACAACGCCAATGTAGTCCACCCACAAATTAGTGCCCTCAGCCGGCGCCACGAACGCCACTCTTGGGTCCAATTCGTGCAGACCTACCGCATCTCCGTTGTACATCATGGCCATTACAATATGGCCTTTGATCAGTTCAGAGTTCTCATCAATAAGCGGATAGGCGTAACCCGCCACATAAGGCTTCTGCTGTTCCAGCAGCACGCCAGCCGCTTCAACCTGAGCGAGGTCCGTCGCATTCATGGAATATCCCAACGCCACTAACGCCATTCCAAATGCGTCGGCGGAATCGTCGATCACCATGATTTTTTGTCGCAGACTATGATGGGGTTTAAAAAAGTCCCGCCAACTGGAGGGCGGCTGCGGAAGCTTGTCACTTCGGTAGGCGATGCCGATGGTTCCCCACAACAGGGGCACACCAAAGCCCTCCACCTCTCCAAACTTTCTCATCCAATGCTCATCCACATTGGATAGATGGGGCAATAGCTCCGGCTGTAACGCATCAATCCATTCTGGAATCACATATTCCCGCATAGACGCGCCGGCGCTGATAATCAAATCAAGCCCAACGCCCTGGGTTTCCGCCAGCAACGCTTGCTTGCTTTCATCAGAGGAGTAATAAAGTTCCCGCACCTGAACCCCCGTTTCCTTTTGAAAGGCGTCCAGTAACTCAGGAGGCATGTAATTCGCCCAGTTATACAAAACCAGCTCGACACTATCCGCTCCCCTTACCGCGGAAGGATAGAGAAGGCTAACCCCCCATATGGTCAACCATAGAATCAGGCGATGCTCCATGTCGGCGGTGTCTATCAGTTGTCCGATATCCGTGTTTTTGCACTACGCCGGGGATATGACGGTATTTGCCGGAAGCCCTGGCCACTCTCTTTGAGATTAGCAGAAGCCCCGGATATAGAAAGAAAAAAGCCGGGTGACTCTCATCACCCGGCTTCTTTAAAAGATTCTTCCATTAGGCCTTGAATTCAGCGACCCATTCGCCGTTAACGTCAGGCCAGCATTGAACCAGCAGCACTGTGTTGGCTGCTATGAACGCGTCCAGTGCGCCATAAGATGCAAAACGTCTAATCACAGCTGGTACCTATTTCATTAATACAACTTTACTTCTTTTGCCACCCGGTTAAAGAGCCCGGCATGGCTCGACTTCCTGACGACGATCAGCCAATCACCGACAAGTAAAGATGAAGTTTAGTCATATCTATAGGAATAAAAATCCGAGAATCTCCGTATCCTAAAGGGTATACAGGGATTCGCGGGTATTCGAGACAGAGAGCCTGGCGACATCGCCCGCTATAAGCGGAACCTCACCATATCGTCTTCGACCGTAATTTCTCGCACAGCGCCAACAATTTTACTTGCAATACCAACGGGCTCTTTCAACTTATAGACAGGATAAGCCCCATAATATGCATTCAGCCAATCGCTAATACTGCTCCACAAAGGCTTGCGAACGCCCTCAGGCACGAAACGATTAATAAAGCGAGACTCGACATTCAGCACTTTAATGTTATCCAGATACAGAGCGCCTGAATCCGCCTCCCATCGTATCGCCGCACTTCCAGTAATTCGGAGCGGCTCCTCAATACCAACGCCCAAAATTCGGGTGGACAACATCGGCTCAGCATCCAACATGACATATCCGCCTTTATCGCCCAACAAAGCAATATTCAGTCGCTGCAGGTCCAGTTGCGCCTGTACGGACAGGCTTTGGCGCATAAGGTCCGGCAGGATGCCACCCAGTCCACCCAAGTCTTCCGGCGCACGGACCTGCACATTGATAATGCCTTGGATAGGGAGCTGCTTGTTAATACTGCCCTGAATTTCCGCTTCTTTTACCGTAAATGAATCGCAGCCGGATAAAACGAAGCTCAGAGCAGACGAAAGCTGTGCAGCAAAACGCATAAAAGATCACCAAGAATTCGAGATAACGTTGGAAACGGAGTCAAGCGCTTAATATAACGCCTAGGTGCGGGTGGAAAAATGCTTAAGGATTGACTGAATTGTAGGAGCCGCTGCGCTTTAAATTGCGTAAATCCGCAGGATTGATCGCAGCGAATCGATTTCGTCCAGATTCCTTGGCTTTATATAAGGCTTCGTCCGCCAATCGAATCCACTCTTCTTTTGTCTCGTCTTCGCCAGGAGAACCAGCCGCGACGCCACAGCTTACGGACACATACTGGGCGACTTGCGAAAAATGGTGAGGGAGTTTCATTTCATAGACGCGCTTAACCAAGCGCTCAGCCACCTGCTCTCCAATATGCAGGTCAGCGCCGGGCAACACGATTAAAAACTCTTCTCCTCCATATCGGGCGACTAGATCAAGCCGCTTGTTAGCGCCTCGACGCAACGCCGAGGCGACCTCCTTGAGCACTTCATCGCCCATGTCATGACCATAGTGATCATTAAAGTCCTTAAAGTAGTCAACATCGCAGATAATAACTGCGATATCCGACTTCTGCTCCAAAGCCAGTTTCCAGCGCTCGTCCAGATATCCAATGACCGCTCGACGGTTCGCCAGCCCCGTCAACTCATCACGAAACGACATCTCACGCAGCTTTTCGCTTTGCTCCTGCAACTGACATAACAACTGATAAAACGCCCTGCCAAGCTTTCCTATTTCGTCTCTAGGCAGCTTGGGCAGATCCAGCTTTTCCAATTGCGGCTGACTTTGAACACGCCTGACATAGGCCTCCAGTCGCGCCAATGGGCGCAGCACCAGCATCAATACAAGGAAGGCGAAGATACCCAATACTGCCGTTAATAAATAGGAGGCGTAGCTCATCGCCCGGTCAAACGTCGCTGCGGTCAGATTAAAAAAATCACGGTCGGCGTTGATGCGCACCAAAATGCTAAGATCGCTCTCAATATCGGGAATCAGCGTGTAGCCCTCCAACTTGGAGTTGCTGACTTCCCGGGTATAAATAGGTTCATCCACCGTCAATCTGTCGGCGATATCGCGCAAGTCATCATTGAGCTTGGGGTCATGCATCCAAAAGACTGCGAATGGAACCCCCACCAACTGCTGCAGATTCTGTAACAACCGCCCGCGCACCAAGCGGCCAAACAACAACACGCCATTCGCCGGTCCAGTCAGGTTGGAGCGAAACACTGGCCGCACACTGACAAACATCAGCCCTGATTCAGTCCCCATAATCCCGGAATATCCCGAATACGGGTCCTTAAAATCGCCGAGCGCCACCCCCAGGATAAAACCAGGATCAGGCGGGCCGTCCAAGGGCAACTCTTTCACATACAGCGTCTCCCCGGTTTCCTGATCCCACGTCTTTCCCCAAACCACCTCGCCATTGGGCTTATAAAGCATCATCGCGTCGATCTTGAGATTAACGAATGTAGCGTCGCCGAGATTGGACTCTATGTATTCAGGGTAAGGTGATTCAACAAAGCGGTAGGTGTCGTCCCAGGCAGCCCAGTCCAAGGTATATTGATGCAGATTGGTTAATTCATGGAATAAAGCGCCGGTCACCCGGTCTATATCAAGACGGGCGCGCTGAGATTCCAAGTCCCTGGCCATTGGAGCAAAAAATACCTGCAACCCCGCCATAAAGATCATGATCAAAATCACGGCGAAGCAGACACAAATTGCTCCGAATTTGAACCAAAGCGATCTCAAATTCATGGCGGATTGTTCTGGTGAGTCTAAATTCACCATAGCATAGAAAATGCAAACCCGCCGGGCTAAAGTATGTCGGCATAAATAGTTAAGACTGATTAAAGCTGAGCTGAGAAAAAGGGAGGAGATACAATGGCTAATATTGCTGTGGTTTTGTCAGGCTGTGGGTACCTCGATGGCGCGGAAATTTACGAGTCCGTCATCACTCTTTTGGCGCTGGACAGCAACGACGCGAAATATCAGTGCTTCGCACCAGACATTAATCTGGTGCAAGTGGTGAATCACATCAGCGGAGAGCCTGTCCCTGAAGCGTCACGCAATGTATTACTGGAATCCGCCCGCCTGGCGCGCGGCGACATCAAAGAACTCTCGGAGCTAAATCCCGATGAGTTTGATGCACTGATCTTTCCTGGCGGATTCGGCGCCGCGAAAAACCTATCCACCTTCGCTGTCGATGGCGTCGACATGAAAATCCTCCCCCAAGTGGAGCGAGTCGCCAAAGCCTTCGCCGAAGCTGGCAAACCAGCCGGTTATGTCTGCATCGCGCCAACCATGATTCCCCATATCTATGGAGCCGGCGTCAAATGCACCATTGGCGACAATAGAGACGTCGCCGGAGCCATTGAAAGTATGGGCGGGCATCACGTGAACTGCGCTGTGGACGATGTAGTCGTGGATGAAGAACGTAAAGTCGTCTCCACGCCAGCCTATATGCTGGCTGGCCGGATTTCAGAAGCCGCCACAGGTATTGAAAAGCTTGTTCGACAGATTCTAACCTGGGCCGACTAACCCCCTGCTCTGCTCCCGCCGGCTTCAAACCGGCGGGTTTCCCCAGCCTTAAATCTCCTGCTCGACTGTCTGCAAATTAGGATGATTATTCTAATTTTTGCTTCTAGTATTTGATTCAAATTTAGCCATATAACCCGATTTCAAGGCGCTAAAATGTCGGCAAAAAACTCAAAAAGCCAAATGGACCGGCTAACTACTTTAAGGGACCAGCTACAACGCCAACTGCAATCCGGCCTGAGTACGGTTGAGCAGGAAGGAAAAAAGGTTCTGAATCAACTGGGCGCAGATCTGGATAACGAAGATAAGAGTTTAAAGGCCGTTGTCGCCCGAATCAGAGCCAAAAACAACACCCTCAAAGACTTCGCCCGCAACATCGACGCAGCCACCTATGACGTGCGCGGCAGAATACGCTGGAACGCAAACATGATGTCCGCCTACGCCAGAATGCAGGCCGAGAAAGCGGTGGACAAAGAAGTCAAACCAAGACTCGAAACTTATAAGCACAACCTCGAAAGCAGAATCAAATATCTTCTGAACAAGGTCACCCTGTTCAAGGAAAAGATTTCACACTGAGTAAACCTCACTAGTTTAGAGCTAGAGTAGACTCAGCCCCTTCCCCAGGGGCTTTTTTTCAAAAGTTGACCCGTCCTGAATAGAGTTGACACATTCCAGCCCTAACTTTGGGAGAATGTGATGAATCAGCGAGTTAAGCGAACACAACGGGACTACACTCTGACTTTTAAACAGGCGGTGGTGGATCAGGTCGAAGGCGGAGAGCTGACTTATA
>NZ_JAHMIN010000007.1 GCF_018986435.1 Hahella sp. HN01
TCCGCTCCAGAAAGATTTCCCGGCGGGTCTTACGCTTTTTATTCTGGTATTCGGCTTCGGAGAAAGTCATCTGTTCCATGAAAAGTGTTCCTGCTGAGTTGGGCTGCCGTATTATGACTGATTCTTGGGGTTATTCAGAGGTTCCTTAGCTTTGCAGATTCTCGTAAAGGCCCGTAATTCTCTCCATATTCTTGAGCATGCCTTCCGTCGTGGTGGCGATGATAAAAGGCACAAAGTTCTGGCCTTGCATCAACTGAAACCCTGAGCGAGAGAAGCTCCACTGGGAAATCACTTTGTCCAGGGCGGCGTTGATGTCCTGATTGTTGGTTTTCGCCTGACGCAGCTCATGTAACGCCTGATCATATTCCTGCACGGCCTGGGTGAAACTGTCTTGTAGATCCGCCTGCTCCAGATTCCAGCTCAACGCGGAGTAATAAAGCGCGATGCGCTGGGACAGCATTCGTTGTCGGCCGGAGAGGTTGATCATTTTGTTCTTGGGACTGCCCGACTGTTGCTCCAGTGACTGTACGATTTTATTGCTGAGCGCGAGAACACGCTCTCCAGCGTTGATCAGCTCAATTGCCTTGTCCTTCGCGGGCTTAGCCGTCGCCAATTGACGAAACCCAGTCCACTCCTTACGCACGGACTTGAGCTGCCCCGAGATTTGCGGCGACTTGGAGTAGGCTTCCAGTTCTCCCAGTTGTTGTTCGAATAAGGCGACGCTCTCTGTGAGCTGGCTTGAAGATTTATCTGGTTGAATATCCTGACCCATCAGCAAATATGACTTCACAATTCGCTGACTCAACATACGTTGGCGCCCAGCCTTGTTGATGGCTTCGTCCAGGTCGGTAATGTCTGCGATAACAATGTGGCTCCAGGAGAGTGCAAGCAGGGAGAGAACAAGCAGACTAAAGTTCCTTATATGGCGCATATGCGTTTACCTCATGTGATTAAATCTGGTGCAGTCTAAGTTAAAGCCTATAAATATCAGATGCTTACGGCGCGATAACTGGGTAGGTAGTTAACGCATCGCTGATCTGGCGCAAGTTAGGCGCCAAATGAACCGGAAATTTGTGGGTATGGACAAAGAGCGGTTTTTGAGAATGGCGAAAAGGCTTTTAGAAACAATAAGAAAGAGAGGAGTAGTCGCGTATTTGGATGAAGCGGAGCACTTTTACGCGATGAGCGACGCCTGCTGAATGCGAGAGGGAAAAGAGGCTGAGTAGGCGGGAAAAAAGAGTGCGGCTTGCGCCGCACTAAACGAAGAAGACGAATAAAACAGGAACTCGGTTTAAGAGTTCAATCCTTGCGGATTAGCTTTTCAGACCTGCGTACATGTCGGAAATCTTGCGCATGCTTTTCAGCATGCTTTCAGTGGTCGTCGCGATCACGAAGGGGACGAAATCATGACCGTCCATTTTTTCGAAACCAGAGTGGGAGAATGACCACTGTGAAATAACTTTATCCAGCGCCTTGTTGATATCTTCGCTGTTGGCGTCCGCTTTACGCAGCTCGCTCAAACCTGCATCGTACTTTTTGACCGCGGCTTTAAAATCGTTTTCCAGGTCGGAAACGCCCAGGTTCCAGCTCATGGCAGAGTAGTACATGGCGATTTTCTGGGACAACATGCCTTGTTCGTTGGAGATATTGATCAAGCGGCCTTTGGTGCTGGCGACTTGTTTTTCCAGGTTGCTGGTGACGCCTTGAGTCAGACTCAACAACTCTTCGCTTTGCTGAATCAGTTTCGCTGCGTTTTCCTGGTTGGGAGCGGTGGTGGCCAGTTTACGGAAAGCGGTCCACTCTTTGCGGACGGATTTCAAATCGCGCGCCATTTCGCCTGCTTTCAAATAACCTTCCAAGTCGGACAGTTGAGATTCAAATTGCGCCACACTGTCATGTAATTGAATCGATGATTTGTCAGGAAGAATGTCCTGACCAATCAATAAATATGCTTTAACGATTCTTTGACTCAACATTCTTTGTTGACCCGCGATGTCCAGAGCCTGATCCATGCTCGATATTTCCGCGCGAGCCAGGCCGGCGCCGAATGCGGTAAGTGTGACAAGTAAGAAACAAATCTTTCTGAACGACTGCATTAAAGTTTACCTAGTGCTAAAAATGGCGTGCATATTGAAGGATTTAGATCAAAAATCAAGCGCCAAATGGCTTTTGACATATAAGTAATTTACGAAGTCAATAGATGTTGTTCGTTTCCTATCAAATATATGTGTCAATATGTTTTGTAACAGTGAGTTTAATGCACATTTATGTAACTAAAAGTTGCATTTCAATGAGGAAAAAGAGGCGGGTATATAATTCGTTATACTGTATTATTTTTAATAAATTTTACATTGTTTTTCTTTTACGAATTGTACGTCACGTTTTTATCGCCATGCGTATTCGTAGTTATGTTTGAAAAAACATCAATGGATGGCTGTTTTTTTGATTAAAAAAGCGACCGGACTTTCGCTGACATATTCCGCGTCTTGGTCTATAGATGAATAAAATTAGTCCTGATAACAAAACATTATAAAAAATATGAAGGGCGTTTGAGTCGGGTTGACGCTAGCTTCAGTATCCGGTCACGCGCGCGGCGGGACGCCTTTTCCCAAAACGAGTAAGAACCAAGGCGAGGCTGCGGTGACTGTCGGCAATAACGAGTTTAAGGAGACGACAAGATGGCCCTGGCGGATATTTTTAAACAGAATGCGAACAAGTCAATTACCGTGACCGGCGCGGAATCCTCAAATATTTCTCACGCTACCTACAGCGTCAAATGCAACAACATCCAACGCAACTGCTATCTGGTGAACCAGCTTGAGCGGGCCAACCTGCAAGAAGGCGCACATGTGGCTGGCGGAAATACGGTCACAGTCGCCACTGCTCACAATGGTAACTGCTATTGGTTGCCATGGCGCGGGTGGCGGGCTGTCGCCGGACAGCTTCAGGGGGCGTGTAACTTCTTCGTCACCGCCAATCTGACCGGGTGCTGCTTTGTTGTATCTGGTAATCAGGTATCTCCCTTTGTCGTCCATATGAACTGCCAGCCAGCTAACGAAGGCTTGGTGAGCTTCCCCAACAGTGGAGATATCAAGGAATATAACTTTGATCTGCAAGCGGCGCAGGATCAGTTCTATGGGCAAGTCACCGAGCAATTGATCACTAACAATGTGATTGCACACGCTGGTCTGCAGATGTTGAAACCAAGTGATTACGGGGCCAAAGCGAGAGAAGGTTACGGGACGCCCACGAGCGTCTTTGGCGTCCGCACAGGGGGGCTGTGGACCTTCTATTACAACGTAGGTAAAGGCGGCGGACCTGGCATTACCCGTGAACTGTTCCCGAATTTCCAACCTCTCTGACAGCGCGCTTTCATTTCACGTATTTGCACCGCCGGCGACTCAACGCCGGCCTGCCTCTGCGTTTTCCTTGATCCTTCATCTCAACCTATCTCAGCGCCTTACATTACAGTCATTGGCGTCCCGTTTATAAACCCATAGGTTAGTGGCATAATCCCGACGGCAATCAACAGGTTGCCGCCATGCAGGCATGGGAGCGCCATCCACGCGTTGCGCGATGAGATGGAAAATGGAAAACACGGAAAGCTTTTGTTATGAAGAATTTGCTGATTGTCGGTAATGGAGAGGCCTTCTCGGAAGAGTGCAACACCTCATTCCTGTTGCAGTCCGCCGATAGCTCCATTCTTATCGACTGCGGTTATCAGGTTCCACCCCGCTTATGGGCGGGCGATTTGCACCAGAATATTGATCTGGTTTTGCTGACCCACCACCATGCGGACCACTCCTTCGGAGTCGTACCTTTGCTGGTCCGCTATCTGGAAGAAAAAAGAACCCGCCCCCTGAAGATCTGGGGACCGGCGGGCACGGAAAGTTTCATTAAAAGTCTCCTTGAGCACGGCTACCCTGGCGTGTCCAAGTATTTCAAGTACACGATTGAGTTCGCCGAGTTCGACACCCTGGACAGTAAAAAATACGGGGATGTTTCCATTCGCTGCGCGCCCACCGTACACTCTATCCCGAACTTATTGTATCGACTGGATTTTGACGGCCGCTCCTTCTCCATATCCGGAGATGGCAAGCTGACGCCGGAAGCCGTTGAGCTGATTCAAGGCGTCGAACTGCATTTGCAGGAAGTCTACGAGCTTAACAACAACATCCCCAGTCACTATTCATTCAGCGAAGTGCTGCAACTTGCTCAATCCGACGTGGCCGCCAGTGTTGGCGTCACTCATATGTGCCGGAATGAAATCAGCGTGATTACTGAGACCTACGATAAGTTAGTAAGGGAGAATGAGATTGAAAAGGACAGACTGTTTATCACCCGTTCGGGGCAAACTTTCGAATTTTAAAACCTGCGCGCTACTGACGGCCGGCGTTTGGGCGCTGTCGCTCAACGTCGCCGCCAAGGAAATCTTCGTCATCAATAAAAACGCCGCGGACTATCGCGTGGTGGAGACGAACAAAAGCGCCAAACGCATCGACGTATATTCCAATACGCCGCACCGATACCTGAACAGTGAGAAAAAGGAGCACGTTTTCACCGGTGTGCCTGTGAGCGAGCTGCCGCCCAAGGAGTGGCGTTACGATAACGTTTACTTCATTGGCGACGACGACTACATCACGTTCATGCCCGCGCAGATCGCCAACAATCCGCAAACCATCCTGGCGAGCGCCAAGGACGCCGCGCCGTTAAGTAAGAGAGATGGTGAAGTTCAGGTCATTCTGCCCACTCGCGAGGAAGCAAAGGTGGAAGATAAGTATCTGAAAAAGGCCGCTTTTTGGGCCTGGTATGTGAAGGCGGTGGTGTATGGCGAACTGGACAACCGGCTGCAATATGGCGGCGCTTCCATCGACATGAGCAACGTTATTGGCGCGCCTGCGGAAGCCTATAAGGCCCCTTCCGTATTTTCCTATGATCCTATCGCTTGCCCGGATACCTATCAGGTGTCGGTAAAAGATCTGGACCCGGGATTTGATAAAGGCAAAGTCGAATTCCTGCAATTGAACGGCAATCAGCGGACGTATGGCGCGGGAGACGTCATGCTGATTTTCTCCAAGGAGGATACGGCGCTGCCTATTGAGTGCGGCGGCCCCTATGCGGTGCGCAAGGGCGAAGAGTATATCTACAGCGTATATTCTTTTAAGGGAATTTAATCAGCTAACAAAGTGCGTCTAACAATATGGATAGTTTTAGAAAGTACTCGTTTCAGCGTTGCATCAAGTTTACGGTTTTGGTCGCTTTGTTTGGATTCGCGGTGTCCTTTTTCGTACACCAATATCAGGTGCTGGCGAACTCGATCAAGGTCTCCGATCAGACTTCCGGGTTGATTAACCGACAGCATATTTCCGTGCTGCTTGGACGGGGCAACTTTGTCCATATTGAAGACGCCTTGGCGCAGCTGGTTAAGGAGAGCCCTCTGCTGTTCGCCTATGTGCTGGACGCCGACGGCAAGGTGGCGGCGACCAGTCACAAATCCGCAGCGGTGGACGTTCCCTGCTGTTATGACTGGGAGAACCTTGAGGATAGCGCGTTTAAGTTTGAGGGGACGCCTGCGGCGCCTTTCGAGGCGGTAGCGGATGGCGTTTCCTTCATTCGCAAAGTAACGCCAGTGCTTGAGCACTCCTCGGGAGAAGAAATCGGTTCCCTGGTGACCTTTCTCGTACCACGGATGATCAAGCGTGAGCATCTCGTGGATACTCTGATTATCAGTTCCATGGCGCTGATTTTTATCCTGGCGACCGGTGTGGCGCTTTCGCTGTTATTGTCGCGGGCGCTGACCGCCCCGGTGAGGGAGCTGACGCGCTTTGTCGACTCTGTGGACGACACTGACGCCAAGGAAGAGTTAAGCCGACTGGGATCACATCAATTCGCCGGCAGCAACATTGTGGAGATACGGCAGTTGCTGCAGTCGTTTCTGGCCTACCGCGAAAAAATTCTTGATCACAAGAATATCCTCGAAGCGCAGGTGCGCGAGAGAACTCATGCCCTTGAAGTGGCGGTTGAGGAAAATCGCATGCTCGGGAAGACGCTGCGTACTGCGTTGGAAGGCGAGCGTAAGCTCATCGCCCAGGAAATTCACGACAACTTCAACGCCACGCTGGTCGCTATCAAGATGTACTCCCAGAAAATTGAGCAGTTGGCTCGGGAGGGTGGCGAAGACGCGCAGATCGCCAGCATGGGAAGGAAAATTACATCCATCGTCACGGATGCCTATAGCTCGGCCAGAAGTCTGGTTTCCCGGCTGCGACCCGAGATTATCGATACGCTGGGCTTGGGCGGCGCCCTGGAGGAACTGGTCAACAATTACAATCAGTCCTCAAATGGGTGTTCGTTTATGCTGTCGATTGGCGACCACTGCGACAATCTGGATGAAGAGCGCAATATCGGCATTTATCGCATCGTGCAGGAAGCTGTCACCAATGCGGTTAAGCATGCCTCGGCGAAAGAAGTGGCGATTTCCTTACACCGGCCCAAAGATTATGAGCTGGTGATTCAGGATGATGGCGTGGGCTTCAAGTCCTCCCAGGATAAGGACGCGGGCATCGGGTTGATCTCCATGCGCGAACGCGCCATGAGTCTGGGCGGGCGCTTCGAGTCGGAAAACACCCAGGCGGGCGCCCGCATCAAAGTGTCTATTCCCGCCTAAATGCGCCTTTCCAGAGCAGGTATGCCGACTCGTGGCGGTGTTACATAACTGAAGCGTTTGCGGTATTGCTCCATCGTGCATCCGGTGGCTCGTTTAAAGAGTCGCCGGAACGAACTGATATCCTCGTACCCGACCTCCCAGATAATTTCATTCGATGACTTGAGCGTCGTCTCCAATTGGTGCTTCACCGCTTCCACCCTTAATTGTTGCAGGTAATTGATCGGATTCTCGCCGGTGGCTTCCTTGAAGCGGCGTTTGAATGTGCGTCCTCCCAGTCCGGCCAAGGCCGCTACATCGTCCACGGAAAAATGCTCAGCGTAGTGAGACTCCATCCACTCCTGCGCTTTTTTCACGGCGTTGTCTTTGTGGGACTTGTAGCCATAGAAGGTGATGTAAGGCGTTTGTTGTTGGCGTTTGCTGTCAAACAGGTGCAGTTTGGACACCGCTGACGCCAGCCCTTGGCCCGCGAAACGTTCGATCAGATGAAAGCTGAGATCGATATAGGCGGTGGCGCCGCCGGCGCAAATGATGTCGCCGCTATCGATGAGCAATCGATCTATGTCCAACCTGATTTCCGGGTAGCGCTGGCGGAAATGTTCTGCAGCGCGCCAGTGGGTGGTGACGGTTTTGCCTTCCAGAAGTCCGGCTTCGGCCAGAACGAAGCTGCCAGTGCAGGCGCTGGCGACGATGGTCCCGCGTTCGGTATGGCGGCGTAGCCATTCATAAGCGTCATGAAATTGCGCCAGATGTTCCGGCAGGGTGGCGCCGGCGGTGATGGCCTCAATTGCGGATGCGACGATAATCAAATCCGGCTCTACTGACTCGAACGCCGCATTCGGCGCAATGGCCATGCCGTTGTAGGCAGTAACGGGCTGGTCATTCTGCGTCACGACTTTGATGTTGAAGTACGGCTCCAAAGGGCGTTTGCCGGCGGCGCCGGACAGTCGGGCGTGACAGTAATTCGCTGTCGTGAATATATCCAGAATGCCATGCACAGAGGCGGCGGCGCAGTGGGGAAGGGCGAGTAAAACGATCTTCATGGGCGACTCCTTCATCCAATTCGGCAGTGAAAAAAGAAAAGATGAAATGTCATAAAAAGCAATTTAAGTGTCAAATATGACACTCCCGCTAATGCATTGCAAACCTTATCTTGTAGTCATAGCCGCTGCGACAAGGCCACGAAAAAAAGGCGTGACGCAGGCGATTGTATCCAGCAAGTTAAGAGGAGAAGTCCCATGTCCGCGAACATTCCCCTGGTTGTCGCCCCATCCAAGCCTCTGCGGGAACCGCAGGTTCCCTTCGCCTTGAAAGCCATGCGCTGGGCGATTCGCGCCTATGCCCGTATTTCCTCTCAAGGCGCGGGCCGAATGCTGAATCGCCTGTGGTTCACGCCGCAACGTTATGGTTTGGACTCGCGCTTTGACGCCTTGTTGGATAAGGCGGATGTGTTTATGAATCTGAAAGTGGGCGCATTGACGATCCCTGTCTATAGCTGGGGAAGCGGCCCTGTGGTGTTGTGCGCCCATGGCTGGTCCGGGTCTGGCGTGCAGTTTGGCGCGATGGTGAAACCCCTGGTGGACAATGGGTATCGGGTTGTGGCGTTTGATGCGCCCGGTCATGGACGGGCGCAAGGCGTGCGCACTAATGTTCTGCAGATGCGGGATGCGATTCTGCAAGTGGCGGCGCAGACTCTGGGCGTGCACGCAGTGGTGGCTCATTCCCTGGGCTCTATCGCCGCCGCCATGGCGGTGCGGGAAGGGTTATTGACCAACAAAGTCATTATGCTGGCGCCGCCGGCGGACATGCAGGTGGTGCTGGATGTGTTTCAACAGCGTCTGCAGGTTCCGGACGCCGTCATGCTCGCTCATTGCAAACTGATGGAGCAGGAGTTTGGCGACGATATTTGGGACCGTTTGTCATTGATGAAAAATGTCCCACTCATCCAGGCGCAAGGGATGATCGTATCAGATACAGATGATGCGGAAGTTCCTGCTGCGTACGGTGAAGCCCTCGCCCTCAAATGGCGCGGCAGTCGTTTCTTGCAGACCGCGGGGCTGGGGCATTATCGGGTGCTTCGGGATGAACGCGTCATTGAGGAAGTAGTGAAGTTCATAAACCGACTCCCTGATTGACGCCGGTGAGGGGCATTGTGGTTAAGGGACGGTCTCCTCGGTCAGACCGGCGCAGCGACGATACGTCGTAATCATTTTTTAGGTGAGTGCGTATCGTCGCCTTTTTGTGGCGGTTATATTGCTGGTTAGACGTCAACGGCTTCCAGCGCAACCGGAACGTATTTGTGATAAGGCGTCTTGGCGATGGGATCGCAGTGTTGTGCGTCCGTCAGCAGGTTGATCGCCGGACCATTGCGCAACTGTCTTCCTTGATCATCCTGATAGAGCATGCCGAAACCATGAGGCAACGTCAGTACTCCAGGCAAAACGCTCTCGTCTGCGGAGGCGATAGCCTCCACGGCGCCACGTCGGGAACGGCAGCGCACTTTATCTCCAGAAACGAGCCCCAGCTTGGCCAGATCGGAGGGATGAATGCGTAACAGGCCCTCCTTGTCCGTCTTGCGCCACTCCGGTCCACGGTAGATCTGGTTGGCGTTATAGGCGCGGCGTTCGCCAGCGGCGAGGATGAACGGATAGTCCCTCTCTTCACTGAGAGCCTCTGTTTGCAAACGGTCCAGCCACTCAGTCAGTTCGGGTATATACAGGTTTATTTTGCGATCCCTGGTTTTGATCAGGTTCCAGGTTTCCTCCACCTTGAAAGTGGCGATGGGCGCAGGTCTGGGACTCTCCAGAAAACGATTGAACAACGCCAGCCCCAGTGTGTAGCCCTTGCCATGCAGCCCGGTGCGCCGGACCTGCGAGCCGAACTTGGCGACGTACATCTGGCAGACGCCCCAGATTGCCGCAGCGGATTGCATGCCTTCCGGCAATGCCTTGCCAAGGGTGGCGTATAAAATGACTGGGACGTATTGGCGCCACTGCGGATGGCGTTTTAGCGCCGCCGCCAGCGCTAATGGAAAGGCGCGGCTGACGGGCAGGCGACGGTCCAGTTTGGCGGCCTTCTCCAGTAGTGGAAAGCGGTCGGGAATCGCTCCCAGACCCACCAACAGGCGTCGGTAGATTTCCGGCTCGGGAAGCGTGTCGCCGCTGCGGGGCAGTATGGGGCGACGCAGATGGTAATAGTTAGTGGGGAAACCGAATGTGAAATAGGTGGACTCCACTTTTTCAAACTGACTGTCCGCCGGTAATATGTAGTGCGCGTGGCGGGCGGTTTCCGTCATCGCCACATCAATCACCACCATCAGCTCCAGTTTGTCGAATGCTTTTCGATAGGCTTCCGTATCAGCGGCGGACAGGGCGGGATTGGCGCTGTCCACCACTAAGGCGCGGATGCGGTCAGGATGATCGCTATCGATTTCCTGGGGCAAAATGTTGGGCGGAAACAGCTTGGCGATGCCATACATCCCAGTGACGGCGGTTTTCTTGTCATCGGCTTTGGAATGACCGATCAACGGGGCGAATTGCGCCATCAAGTGATTGCCGCCCTGTTTATTGAAATTGCCGGTCACCAGAAACAATAGCTTCTCCAGATAGGAATTCAGCGTGCTGTGTAAACTGTGTTGGATGCCAAGGTCGGCTCTGACTGTGGCGGATTTAGCGGTGGCGAAACCTCGGGCGACCTGCCGCGCTAACTCGGGATCGACGCCGGCGATGGTGGCGTACTGCTCCACTGGCAGATCGATGAAATGACGGCGCAATTCGTCATAGCCGTTGGTGTGTTGACGCAGGAATGCTGTGTCTTCCAGCGCTTCCTGAAAAATGACGGCGATGATGGCGGCGAGCAGGTAAGCGTCCATACCTGGGCGCACCCGCAAATGAATGTCCGCGTCTTTGGCGGTCTCGCTGACGCGCGGATCAACGACGACCAGGGTGCGGTTGGGATCTTTCTTGTAGGCTTTCAGCAGGTCCCGGGTTTTGCGCACGCCGTGGGCCATATAAGGGTTGGCGCCCAGCACGATGCAGTAATCAGAGTGTTCCATCCCTTCCAGCACAAAGCAGCTTTCGCGGCCGAACAGTTTTCCGTTTACCCAGAAATCCCCGGTCTTTTCCTGCGCTAGCGCAGTGTATAAATAGGGCGTATCCAAGGCCGTCCGCAAAGCCCCGGAATAACTGCCGCCCAGGTGGTTGCCCTGACCTCCGCCTCCATAGTAGGCGAATGCGCCGCCCCCATGTTGGGCCTTGATGTCGCGCATGCGCGCAGTGATCTCGACGATGGCGGCGTCCCAAGAGATAGGCGCGTACTCGCCGTTTGGCTGACGTTTTAGGGGCTGCCGCAGACGGGCTGGGTGATTCTGGTAGTGATCAAGTTTGGCGGCTTTCTGGCAGATGTAGCCTTCTGAGTTTGGCGCCAGCTTATCGCCTCTGACCTTGACGATGCGTCCCTGGTCCACCTGCATTTCCAAGCCGCAATTGATGCTGCATAGAATGCATGCAGTAGGCTGCCACTCGTGTTGATCGGTGTGCTTTTCAGCCGTCTCGGTATCATGCATGATCACTCTCCTTTTCTTGTTAGTTCTATTTTGGAACTTTCAAAATAGTAAATTCCAAACTGGAACCTGTAAAGCTATACTTCCCGTCATTCTCCATTCCTATTCCGCTAACCCAGATAAGACGCCGTATTCACCTATGCGCTGGAATGAAATCCAAGATATCCCTTGTTCAATCGCACGCACCCTATCCGTCATTGGCGACCGCTGGACTCTGTTGGTCATTCGCGAAGCGTTTCTGGGCGTGCGTCGGTTTGAGCAGTTTCAAAAGCGTCTGGAGATCACGCGTCATCGCCTGTCGGATCGTCTGAACAAGCTGGTGGAAAGCGGCGTGCTGCGCAAAGCGTTGTACCAGGAGAGTCCCGCCCGTTATGAGTATAGGCTTACCCGCAAAGGGATGGACTTATACCCCGTGATTCTCGCTATGGCGGGGTGGGGCGATAAATATATGGCTGGCGATGCGGGCCCACCGGTGGAGTATGTCCACCTGGGTTGCGGTAAGAAGATAACGGCCACGCTGGTTTGCTCTGAATGCGGCGAACCGATAGACGCCAAGTCTGTAAAACCCATGCTAGGTCCCGGGCTTAGTGGGCTAGCGAAAAAGGCGGGCGAATAAAACCAGGGCGCGCCGCCTGACGCCTTTACCGCGCTGAGATAATTTCCGTTTCTCCGTTTCTCTTCTGTCGTGCACCCACTTCTTGTCAGCTTTTCTTTGAGAAATTGTTGCTACTCAAAGTAATTCCAGAAAATTCTTCTCCTTTCTAATTAGAGTGCTAAATATTGTGTGTTTACAAAAAATTACAATGAGCGAATACTCTTCTTTTATGTGTGCTTAATTGTCTGTAATTAAAGTAATTTAATCTGTTTTTCGTTAGTCTTTCTGCTCGTCTCCTCTTGTTCTTCAAAATTGAAATATTGAGTTCAAACTATTAGTGTGTGTTTTTAATTGAACATTCAATCAATAAAAAATGCCCAAAATCGTCGTCGAAGCAGAGAAGAAAGAGCAGCTTATCGAAGCCACCCTGAAGTCGGTGGAAGCCTATGGCATTCAAGGCACGACTATTAATTCCATTAGCCGTTACGCGGGCGTTTCTACAGGAATTATCAGTCACTACTTCGGAGGCAAGCAGGCGCTGATGGAGGCGACTGTCCGCTACCTGCTGGAAGCCTTGAAAACCTCCCTGCTGAAAGAGCTGGCCAAATCCAAGGACGGTTCGCCCTACAGTCGTCTTCTTTCCATTGTCGAAGCCAACTTCAGCAAGCTGCAGGTGAGTGAACGGGCGGCGAAAACCTGGATGGCCTTTTGGGCTCAAGCGATGCATGACCCACAGCTGGCGCGATTGCAAAGGGTCAATGAACGGCGATTGTTCTCTAATTTGAAAGTAAGCCTGCGGGAAATTCTGCCGCCTTCCCAGGTGGAGGATCAGGCCCACGCGATCGCCGCTCTGATCGATGGCTTGTGGCTGCGCAGCGCGCTCAGCTCTGGCGGTTTGTCCGTGGTGCAGGCGGAACGTATTTGTAAGAACTACGTAAGTGAGTTGTTTGAAGGAAAACATAAAGCATGAGCATTCCTGTTTATCAGTCTTTTGTTGACGGCGCTTATCGGGCGTCCACATCGAACGAGACCTTTGATGTGATGAATCCCGCTACAGGCGAACTGATCTATCGTGTTGAGCAGGCTTGTGAAAGTCTGGTGCAGGCGGCGGTGGAGTCCTCACAGCACGGGTTCGCGGAGTGGTCTGCGATGACCGGCATGCAACGAGGACGAGTGCTGCAGAAGGCCGTGGCCTTGTTACGGGAAAGAAACGACGAGCTGGCGCGCATCGAAGTGCTGGATACCGGTAAGCCCTGGCAGGAAGCAAGTGTCGTGGACGTAGTGACCGGCGCTGACAGTATTGAGTTTTTCGCTGGCCTGGCGGCGTCGATCGAAGGCAATCAGCAATCCCTGGGCGAAGACTTTTACTACACCCGTCGAGAACCTTTAGGCGTTTGCGCCGGCATTGGGGCCTGGAATTACCCCTTGCAGATCGCCTGCTGGAAATCAGCGCCAGCCTTGGCGGCGGGCAATGCGATGGTGTTCAAACCTTCTGAAGAAACCCCGTTGGGCGCTTTGAAGTTGGCGGAGATTTTTATTGAAGCAGGCGTTCCCGCCGGCGTCTTCAATGTGGTGCAAGGCGATCATCGCGTCGGCCGCATGCTGACCGCCCATCCTGGCATCGCCAAAGTCTCCTTCACGGGAGAAGTGGGGACCGGCAAGAAAGTGATGGCGGACTCCGCCTCCACCCTGAAAGACGTGACCATGGAGCTGGGCGGTAAATCGCCGTTGGTGATCTTCAATGATTGCGATCTGGAAAACGCCGTCTCCGCCGCTTTGCTTGGAAACTTCTACACCCAGGGCGAAGTCTGCACCCACGGCACGCGGGTGTTTGTGCATAAAGAGATTTACGACCGTTTTCTGGCGCGAGTGAAAGAGCGCGTCGAAAGCAATGTGCGCATTGGCGATCCCATGCATCCCGACACCAATCTGGGGGCGTTGATCTCCGCGCCGCACCTGGAAAAAGTCATGGGCTACATCGAGTTGGGCAAGCAGGAAGGCGCAAGGCTGCTCTGTGGCGGCGAACGGGTGCGCCCGCAAGGTGTGGAAAACGGCTACTTCGTCGCCCCCACTGTCTTCGCCGACTGTCGCGATGACATGAGCATCGTGCGGGAAGAGATATTCGGGCCCGTCATGAGCGTGCTCAGCTTTGAGGACGAAGAAGAGGTCATTGCGCGCGCCAATGATACGGAATACGGCTTGGCCGCTGCCGTGTTCACCAATGACATCCGTCGCGCCCATCGTGTGATTGGCAAGCTGCAGGCGGGCATTTGCTGGATTAACAGCTTCGGCTATTCACCGGCGGAGATGCCGGTGGGCGGTTACAAGCAATCCGGCATCGGCCGCGAAAACGGCATGGCCACCCTGAATCACTATACCCAAATCAAGGCCGTCTACGTCGGCATGACGGACCTGGAATCACCTTTTTGAGCGAGCGTTATGGCTGACAAGCAGTTTACCAATAGTTTTGATTACATCATCGTCGGGACCGGCTCAGCTGGATGCGTTCTGGCCAATCGCCTGTCCGAAAGCGGTAAGTTCAACGTGCTGGCGCTGGAAGCGGGTCGCAAAGACGATACCTGGAAGATTCACATGCCCGCCGCACTGACTTTCAATCTGGCGGACGACAAGTACAACTGGTACTACCACACCGAACCTCAGGCGTTCATGAATAACCGCCGTCTGTATTGGCCGCGGGGAAGAGTGTGGGGCGGCGGTTCCGCCCTCAACGCCATGGTGTATATCCGTGGTCACGCGCTGGATTATGACCGCTGGGAAGAAGAAGGCGCCAAGGGCTGGGCGTATAAAGACGTGTTGCCGTACTTTCGTAAGGCGGAGACCCGTGAACGCGGGGGCGACGCCTATCGTGGCAACGCCGGCCCCTTGAACGTGCATACCGGGGACGAAAAGAATCCGTTGTTTGACGCGTTCATCAAGGCGGGAATGGAAGCTGGCTATCCCTACACCGAAGACATGAACGGCTATCAGCAGGAAGGCGTGGGCGTGATGGACATGACCATCAAGCACGGCAAACGCTGGAGCGCCGCCCAGGCGTATTTGCGTCCAGCTTTGTCGCGTCCCAATTTGACGGCTGAGACCGGCGCAATGGTGACCCGTCTGTTATTCGACAAAGGTCGCTGCACTGGCGTTGAGTACGAACAAAACGGCGTGCTGATTAAGGTGAAAGCGGAGCGGGAAGTCATTTTATCCGGCGGCGCTATCAACTCGCCGCAGACCTTGATGCTCTCCGGCATCGGCGACGAAACACAGTTGCAGTCTCTGGGTATTCCCGTCGTCGCGCATGTGCCCGGCGTAGGCCAGAACCTGCAGGATCACTTGGAATTCTACGTTCAGCAAGCCTGTTCGCAACCGCTGACCCTGTACACCTATACCAAGCAGCCCCGTAAGACGCTGGAAGGCGTGAAGTGGTTCCTTAATCACGACAGCGGCGCCTGCCGCACCGCGCACTTGGAAGCAGGCGGCTTTATCCGCACTGAAGCAGGCGTGAAGCACCCGGATATCCAATATCACTTCCTGCCGTCGCAGGTGATCGATCATGGGCGCGTGGACCCGCACTTGCACGCCTATCAGGCGCATGTCGGTCCTATGCGTCCAACCTCCACTGGCTATCTCAAGATTCTGTCCCGCGACCCGCGTAAACATCCGCTGCTGGAGCCGAATTATCTGGCGACCGAGCGTGACCGCTGGGAAATGCGTCAGTGCGTGAAGCTGACCCGGGAAATATTCGAGCAACAAGCGTTTGACCCATTCCGTGGCGAAGAGCTGCGCCCTGGACCCGCGGTGACCAGCGACGAGCAAATAGACGCATTTATTCGCGACAAGGCGGATAGCGCTTACCACCCCTCCTGCACCTGCAAAATGGGTGCGGATGACGACCCGATGGCGGTGGTGAATTCCGAGGCGAAGGTCAGGGGCGTTGAAGGACTGAGAGTGGTGGACGCATCCATCATGCCCAGCATCGTCAGCGGCAACCTGAACGCGCCGACCATTATGATGGCCGAGAAGTGCGCAGATCACATTCTCGGCGTTTCGATGCTGCCGCCCAGCGACGCGCCAGTCTGGATTCATCCCGACTACGCGAACAAGCAGCGGTAGCCAAGGCCGTCCTGTTGGCAGGGCGGACCCCAACCATTTCTGGAACGATTGAAGAGAGGAAAAATAATGAACCACTTCAAGCGACTGTTGATCAGCGGTCTGATGTTATTGACGAGTGTTAACGCCTATAGCGCGCAAAGCTGTAAAGAAGTCACTTTTGCGGATGTCGGCTGGACTGACATCACCGCCACGACTGCGTTGACCTCCGTCATTCTGCAGGGACTGGGCTATTCCACGGAATCCCAGTTACTGTCTGTGCCGGTGACCTACAAGTCGCTGGAGAACGGCGACGTGGACGTATTCCTGGGCAACTGGATGCCGACCATGGAAGCGGATATTCGCCCCTATGTGGAAAACAAGTCTGTGGAAGTCGTCGGCAAGAACCTGGAAGGCGCCAAGTATACGTTGGCGGTGCCTTCTTATGTGGCGGAAGCGGGCGTGAAAACATTCGCGGATATCGCCAAGCATGCGGATAAGTTCAAAGACCGTATATACGGCATTGAGCCTGGCAACGACGGCAATCGTCTGATTCAGGATATGATCGATAAAGACGCCTTCGCTCTGAAAGATTTCAAAGTGGTGGAGTCCAGTGAAGCAGGCATGTTGTCGCAGCTGAAAAGAGCCGTTAAGCGTAAAGAGTGGATTGTGTTTCTGGCCTGGGAGCCGCATCCGATGAATGCTAATTTCGAGCTGACCTATCTCAGCGGCGGTGATGACTATTTTGGTCCCAACTTCGGCGGCGCGTCTGTATTCACTAACGTGCGTAAAGGCCTGATGAGCGAGTGCGGCAATCTGGCGCAACTGCTGAACAACCTTGAGTTTTCCCTGCAGATGGAAAACGAAGTCATGGGCGCGATTCTGGATGACAAGAAAAAGCCTGAAGCGGCGGCCAAAGCCTGGTTGAAGGAAAACTTCGACAGCGTCGAAGCCTTGTTGCAGGGCGTGAAAACCATTGACGGCAAGCCAGCGGCGCCGGCAGTGAAAAAACACCTGGACCTGATGTAAGCAGGCGCAGGTATGGACTGGAGTAGTAATTTAAGCGCTCTCAGCAGCTACAAACTGCCAGTCGGCGATTGGATGGAAAGCCTGGTCGATGTGCTCATCGACCATGGCGGCGCCTTCTTCGACGGTGTCGCCGTTTGTCTGGAATACCTGATCCAGGGGCTCACCGAAGCGCTGTTGTTTGCGCCGCCCTGGTTATTTATCGCCGCCATCGTGGCCTTCGCCGCCTGGCGTCATCGCAACTGGTCATCGCCGTTATTCGCACTGTTCGCCCTGGGGCTCATCTGGAATATGGGGTACTGGGAGGAGACGATCGAAACACTGGCGCTGGTTCTGTTTGCGACCGGGTTCTGCGTGCTGTTCGGCGTTCCTATCGGCATCGCCGCCGCGCATCGTCCCTGGTTGTATCGTGGTATGCGGCCTTTGCTGGACCTGATGCAGACGATCCCAACCTTTGTTTATCTGATACCGACCCTGACCCTGTTCGGTCTGGGCGTCGTACCTGGCCTGATTTCAACCGTGATCTTCGCGATCGCCGCGCCGATCCGTTTGACCCATCTGGGCATCACGCAGGTGCCGGAAGAATTATTGGAAGCGGGTAAAGCGTTCGGCTGCAAACCCAGCGTATTGTTGCTGAAAGTCGAAATCCCCGCGGCGATGTCCAGCATTATGGCGGGCGTCACTCAGTGCATCATGTTGTCTCTGTCCATGGTGGTTATCGCGGCCCTGGTTGGCGCGGACGGACTGGGCAAGCCGGTGGTGCGCGCTTTGAATACCGTGGATATCGCCACCGGGTTTGAAGCTGGCCTGGCTATCGTACTGATCGCCATTTTATTGGACAGACTGTTTAAAAGAGCCTGAGCGCATTGCGCTTGGTCTCTGCTGAAAAAGTAGTGGGCAATTGCCATGATTGAGTTTAAAAACGTAGATGTGGTGTTCGGCGACCAGCCCCAGCAGGCCTTAGGCATGCTGGATGAAGGTCTGGACAGGGAAGCGATTCTCGACCGCACCGGACACACCGTCGCCGTCAATAACGCCAGCTTGCGAGTAGAAAAGGGCGAGATCTGTGTGCTGATGGGGCTGTCCGGTTCCGGTAAATCCAGCTTGTTGCGCACAGCGAATGGTTTGAATGACGTGAGCCGGGGACAGGTCCTCATCACCACGGAAGACGGCGAGCAGGACTTCTTTGCCTTGTCGGTGGAGCAGCAGCGCAAGCTGCGACTGGAGCGCATCACCATGGTGTTCCAGAAGTTTGCGCTGATGCCTTGGCTGACGGTGGGAGAGAATGTCGCTTTTGGTCTGGAAATGAAAGGCATGAGCCGCGCCCAGGTAAGAAAGCGTGTGGACGAGCAGTTGGAACTGGTGGGGTTGGCGCAATGGCGCGACACCAAGCCCGGCGAACTGTCCGGCGGCATGCAGCAGCGTGTCGGCCTGGCGCGGGCGCTGGCGATGGAGTCCGATATTATCCTGATGGACGAGCCGTTCTCCGCTTTGGACCCGCTGATTCGAAATCAGTTGCAGGATGAGTTGCTGCGACTGCAGGAGAAACTGAACAAAACGGTGATCTTCGTCAGCCACGATCTGGATGAGGCGCTGAAGCTCGGCAACCATATCGCCATTATGAAAGACGGATGCATCGTGCAGCATGACACGCCGGAAAACATAGTGTTGAATCCCGCCAATGATTATGTGCGCAGTTTTGTATCGCACACCAATCCGGTTAATGTGCTGCTTGCGCAATCGCTGATGCGTCCGCTGACGATGGCGGAAAAGGTGGCGGATGAAATCTGCGTCAGCAAGCGCTACGACTACTGGCTGAAAACGGCGGACAAGCTGGAAGAGAGCCAGGTTCGGTACGCGGACGCCGTATTTCCTGTGCAACGCTGGAGTACGGAGCAAGACGTGGAAAGCCTGCAAAAGCTGCCCACGATTATCCCTGCAGATACGCTCATGCGAGACGTAGTGGCCATCCGCCACTTCACCGGCCACGCCATACTGGTTGGCGGAGAAAAGGAAATATCCGGCGTCATCAACGACCAGAACATCTACCACGCCCTCCTGGGCCGTCACCTCGACGACAACTGATCTCAACGGCTCGCAGAATGCGAGCCGTTTTCTTTTATCCCGATTTCAGTCTCATTGTACTTATAGGCCTCATTACCCTTTAATCCACTCCACGCAAAGCGTTAGACGTCTGGCGCGCCCTGTCGCTTTGTGATTTGATGGATAGCCTAGCTTTTAATTGAAGACTTCAGCCACGCTTAATCATGTTGAACATCTCTACACCTGCACTACTGTTTCCCGCCATCTCCTTGCTATTGCTGGCTTACACCAACCGTTTTCTGGTGATTGCTCAGTTGATTCGCTCTTTGTACAAGCAGCTGAATGAGACGAAGGAACGTCATATGAAGCAGCAGATTCTGCATTTGCGGAAGCGGATTCATTTGATTCGCTGGATGCAGACTCTTGGAGTGATGGCTTTTATTTTATGCACGCTCTCCATGGGCAGTCTGATTTTGCAGTTGGAGTACGTGGGGGAAGGGCTGCTTGGAGGGAGTTTATTGTTTTTAATCGGATCTCTGATTATATGTTTGGTGGAGATACATATCTCTGGCGCTGCGTTGAGCATCCAGTTGAATAACCTGGAAGATCTCTGATATCTACATAAAAAAGCCAGCATTATGCTGGCTTTTTCGCGCAAGAAGCCGCTTGGCGATTAACCCGCCATAGTTTCCTCTTCCACGCCGAAGATATTACGGTACAGTGCGCCGTAACAAATCATGGTCATGGGCAAGGTCCAAATCAAGCCAATGCCCAATGGGATCATTGCCACAAAGTTAATCAAGCCCAGCAGCAAGAACAAGCCAAAAACGGCGAACCAGCGCTTGGTGATGGCTTTACGAGAGGCTTCCAGAGCCTGCCACGGAGAAAGACCCTTTTCTGCAATTAAAGGCAACGCCAAATAATAACTAACAGCTAGATAGATGCCTGGAATGATCAGCAGTACAAATCCGAGGGCGATCAACAGGTACATCAGGATCACGCCAATAAGTAGCGGGACGACTTTGCTGAAGTAGTTGAAGATTTCTCCTACATTGATAGGCGCATCAACTGAACGCTTTAATCCTAGGATGAACATGCCCATTGCAATAGGGATGGTGACTGCGGAAATGACAATCTGGTTTACAAGACCGAGAATGAGGGCGATCACGGCGTTGTCTGGGGTGATAATGCCGAAAATGATGCTTGTGACGATTGTCACGCCGAACATTACCGCGATATAGACTATTCCCGCGAGGATGAGGGTCATTTTCGCACCATTGGTGCGCTCCCAAGCCTCGCTGATCAGTTCGCCCACCCGAAAGTGGTAGTTGCCGTTAACGCCGTCTTCCAGCGAGCCCCACCTGCGGTCTCCACTACGCTCCGGAGTGAGGTTGGATTGCGGAGTAGAATAAACGTCGCTCATAGTTATTCCTTAATGCCCGTTGTTTTATTAAAAATAATTAACAGACAAAATATAGCATATTATTCCTAACAGGTAGCCAGACTGGAAAATTTATTTTTTACAAAGAGTTACGTAGCCCTCGGTGTGAGGTGGGAAGTTGCTCAAAAAGGGAACTGTTTGTAGCGTTACTGAGCGGGGAAAGTATTGGAGCCTTTATCCAGACTCCAATATACGTAGCGCTTATTTTTTAAATGCCTGCAGCGCTTGCATCAGGCGATCGACGTCATCCCTTGAGATATCGAGGTGCGTAACAAACCTGATCATTGGTGACGGAGAAATTAAGATATTTTGTGACTTCAGATACTGCGCCAGCGCGTTGAGGTCGTCCCCCCGGTAGGCGGCGAACACCATGTTGGTCTGCACCAGACTTATATCTATGTCGAACAGGTTGGTCTCCGCCAGACGTTGCGCCAGATAAGCGGCGTTGTCGTGATCCTCTTGTAGACGTTCAACCCCTGATTGCAACGCAATGATGCCTGCTGCGGCCAGGACGCCAGCTTGCCGCATGCCGCCGCCACAGACTTTTCGCCAGCGCCGGGCGGTGTCGATAAAGGCCTTGTCGCCGCACAAGAGCGAGCCAACCGGCGCGCCGAGGCCTTTTGACAGGCAAATGGAGACGGAGTCGAAGTATTGCGTGACCTCTTTGGGTTCAATGCCTTGCTTGACGGTCGCATTGAACAGGCGGGCTCCGTCCAGGTGAGTGGCGAGGCCCCGGCGGCGGGCAAGGTCCGTTGCGTTTCGGATGTAATCTTGCGGAATCACCTTGCCGCCTATCGTGTTTTCCAGGCTTAGCAGACGGGTGCGTGCGAAATGAAAGTCGTCAGGCTTGATGGCCGCCTCGATTTTCGCCAGAGGGATAGTTCCGTCCGCATCGTGCTCGATAGGTTGAGGTTGTATGCCCCCCAACACCGCTGCGCCGCCGCCTTCATATTTATAGGTGTGCGCCTGTTGGCCGACCAGGTACTCGTCGCCGCGCTGGCAGTGGGTGAGCAACGCCAGTAGATTGGTCTGGGTGCCGCTGCAGGCGAACAAGGCGGCTTCATAGCCCAGCATCTCCGCCGCCATGTCCTGCAAGCGGTTAACCGTTGGGTCATCGCCGTAGACATCATCGCCGACTTCTGCGGCCGCCATGGCGGCTCTCATGGTCTGGCTGGGGCGGGTGACAGTGTCGCTGCGAAAATCAATCATAATTGGATCCCAATGCGATAGAATGTTCTGTTTTGACCGGGCTGCTCAAATCATTGACGCCGAATATCCTGTCCGTGAGGACAGGAACGAGTTGTCAAGCCAATACTAATTTGGTAATTCTGAGCGCCCCTGACTTTTTTTAAAGGACTAGACCAGAGCGAATATTACGGATTAATCGCGAAATTGCGGAGCCTGGCCCTCCCAATTGTGTTAAAGTTACGTGTTACTACGTATGCCTCTGTAGTCGACGGTTTATGCGGCTAAATAAACCGTATTGAGGGTAGTAAGGATTAACACGCCCAGATTCGGACGACAATGTGTTTCGAACCAAAAGACGTAGAGCCAAGCACTCGATCCAGTTCCATTTGGCGATGGCCTTTATTGCGCTGTTACTGACCTTCGGCGCGGTATTGGGCTGGTTTCATCACCAGAAAATGTCGGACATATTCATAACGTCCACCCATCACTTGTTCGATAGAGTGGCCACGGACGTTAGCGGCGCGTTTTACGCAGGCTACTCTCCCGTTTCCGCCACCGTCAAACTACTCTCACTATCGCCGTTGATGCAGGAAAGCGACCTCGAAGGCCGCTTACAGCACTTACCCAGCCTGGTCGCCGTTTTACGGGCGCAGCCGCAAGTCGCCGCGTTATCCGTAGGGTATGCGGACTCCGAATACTTCATCATTCGCAACCTGAACTCGGAATATCTGCTGAAACGTTTTGACGCGCCATTGGGCGCCCATTATGTGGTGGACAATATCGAGCGCAGCGACGGCGCCAACGCTTTCATGCGCTTTTACTACGATGAAGCGCTGAATCGAATTGGCGAGAAAGACCTCGGCTACTCCAATTACGATCCCACCGTGCGTCCCTGGTATCGTCTGGCGGCCTATACTCGCGACGTCACCACCACGCAGCCTTATTTGTATTATTTTATCGGTAAGGTCGGAGTGACGGCGGTAAAGCAGGACCCCGCCAGCGGCGCGGTGTTCGCGGCGGACATCACCCTGGAGTCGCTGTCGCAGACTTTGCAGGAGAATCGAGTCAGTCCTTCCTCGCAAATGCTGATCTATACCCATGACGGTAGTGTGATCGGTAGTCTGGACCCCGCCACCATAGTCGTGGATAACGACCCCGAGAAATTGCGCATCCTGCAACTGGCGGACCTGAAAAGTCCTGAGATTCGCGACTTCATCGCGCGGCAGAAGGAATCCGCTGGCTCCGACTTCTTCTTTGACTCCCACGGCGAACGTTGGTTGGGAGTGACCCGTCCCGTTAACCTGGTGGGCTTCACCGCTAACCTGATGATACTGGCGCCGGAGTCCGAGCTGTTGGCGGAGGCGTACGAAATCACTAATCAATCAGGCATTATCACTCTGGTTATCGTGATACTGGCCTTGCCGTTCGCCCTGTTTTTCGCCAATCAAATTGCGCGCCCGCTCAGAAATCTGGCGGAGGAAACCCGCCGTATCCAGCGCCTGGATTTTGTGTCGCCATTAACTGTGAAGTCATCTATTAGCGACATCGACTCCCTGGCGTCCGCGATAGAACTGATGAAGAACACCATCAGCCGCTTCACTGGGCTGACTCGTACTCTGGCGGAAGAGCAGGATTTCGAGCGCCTGCTGCATGAGGTGTCCCTGAATGCGATGCATATGAGTCAGGCGGAAGGGTCGCTGGTCTACCTGATCGACCCTGAAGAGGAGCATTTGTGGCCGGCGTGTTTCCAGACGCGTCATGGCGCTAAAACTCATCACGCAATGCCGTCGCTGCGTTTGTCTGATCAGAATATCGCCTTTGTGCAGGCGACTTATCAAGAGGACCTGAGCGTCATCGCCGTCACCTACGATTCCGCAGCCCGTTGCGGCACCCATGAGAGCCTGCTGAATCACGTCGGCAGCGAACGCCTCAGCGCTGTGGCGATGCCGCTCAAGAATCGCCAGGGGCGTCGCATTGGTCTGCTCTGTCTGCTGTTTCAACCCGATGAAGAAAATGGCCTGTCCGCGCCGGAGGAGAGGCTGGCGTTCGTGCGGGCGCTGGCGGGCCTGTGCGCCCTTTCCATCGACAGCGGATATCGCGCCAGTCCCCGCAAGCAGGCGGTCTGAGGCTAAGCGGCCCGCATAGCGGGCTATGCCATCTCTCAACTTGATTTATAATTCGATTCGTGGAAAGGTTGTGCCCACTCATGCGGATCAAATTAGCGAACAAATAATGCCGAAACGTCAACAGCCTCTTGGCGTCCGAACAGGCGACGAATATGCAGCGCGAGCGCGTCGCCGCAAGTCATGCGGCAAGCTCCAATAAGCCTGTATGCCAATTCATTTTGTTACCGGCTCGCATAATTTCAGGCGGCTTCTATCCTTACTCCTGTTGCTTCTCAGTTGCGCCTGGGCGTTAACGGCGCATGCGGACACCATGGAGGAGCGCCGCATCCGCACCGGCTTGAAGTTATTCCGCTCCCTGCTGGCGGCGGATCAGGATATCGAGTCCAAGAAGACCCACGACGATTATTTAAAAATAGTGCTTATATACGCCAACAACAGCGCCAAAGCGGAGTTCTATGGCCGTGAGTTGTTGGAGCTGGGCGAGGGCGAGCTGCAGGCGCGGGTGCGAGGGCTGCCCATTCGGGTTGAGATCTCCAATGATTTCGCCTTGAGCAAATATCAGACAGCGCCACCCGCCGGTATTTTCATCATTGAAAAACTGTTTGACGACGAACTTAAGCAATTGATCGAGTTCGGCGTCGACAAACAGGTGGTGCTTTTCTCTCCGTTTGAAGGGGATGTGTCCAGAGGCGTTTTGGGCGGACTGGCGGTCGAGGCGCATATAAAGCCTTACATCAATTTGCAGACGTTGGCGGAATCGCAGATTCGTATCAAAGCGTTTTTTCTGAAGGTGGCGAAAACATATGGCCCGTGACATCCGTGCAGAGCGATCCCGCGTGCCTATCGCCGCCACGCTTGCGTTTTCATTGCTGGCGCTGGCGTTGGAAGGCGTATTGGCGGTTTATTGGTTTCTCGGCCTGGAGCCCCGTTTAAGCGAAGAAGCGCAGGCGAACGCCCAGATACTGGCCTACTCCCAGGGAGTGGCGTTGGCGGATGTGCTGACGGAGCATCCTGGTCAGCCGGTGGACCGGGAGCGTGTGGAGCGGGTGATTGATCAGATTCTGCTGCTGACCGACCCGGTGTCGGAGACGCCTTTTTTCCAGAGCGTGACGCTGGAACTGGACTACACCACGTTGAATGCGCCATCAGGGATTCTCAATCGCACCTGGGGCGTGCGCAAATGCGCAGGTTGCTACGCCGCTCAAATTGAGCTGTATTCCAGGGTGACGGACGAACTTCTGGGCGTCGCGCGTTTTGAAGTCAGCCATCTCTTCTTCAGCAAGCTCAAGCGCAACATGCAGCATGCGTTTTTAATGGACGCTTTATTGACGCTATGTCTGTTGCTCATCGCTTGGGTGGCGATCAACATCCTGATACGGAAACTGCGTGGTGAGATCGATGCGCGCAAGCAGACGGAAAAAGAACTCATTCTGGCTAAAGAACAGGCTGAAACCGCCAGTGAAGCCAAGAGTTTCTTCGTCGCCAACGTCAGCCATGAGATTCGCACCCCCATGAATGCGATATTGGGAATGTGCTATCTGATGCAGCGCACGGACCTGGACGCAAGGCAGACAGATTTCCTCACCCGCATTAACGTCGCCGCCAAGTCGCTGCTGGCGCTGATCAATGACATTCTCGATTTCTCCAAGATCGAAGCGGGCAAGCTCAAGATTGAAAACAGGCCCTTTTCGCTCGACGGCGTTCTACAGCAGTTGGCGCAAATGGAAGCGGCGAAGGCGGCGGAGAAGCAACTGGAGCTGATCTTTTCCGTCTCCCAGGACGTGCCGCAGCGTCTGAAAGGCGACCCGGACCGTCTGGGACAGATCCTGCTCAATCTGGTGAACAACGCCATTAAGTTCACGGAGCGAGGCAAAATTGTGGTGACGGTGCGTCTGTACAAGAAAGAAGCCGGCGACGAAGGACCGGTGATGCTGCGCTTTTCCATTCGTGACACCGGCGTGGGCATTGCGCCGAAAAATCTGTCGCGCCTGTTCGCTGCATTCAGTCAGGTGGATAGCCGTTTAAGTCGACGTTATGAAGGCACCGGCCTGGGGCTCGCCATCTGTAAGCAACTGGTGCAGTTGATGGGGGGCAAGATCTGGGCGAAGAGCACGCCAGGCAAAGGCAGCACATTTGTATTCACGGCTGGTTTCCAGGTGGATACGGACGAGGCTCCGCCGCCACAGGAAGTGAAAGAAGTCGGTCCTGTGGCCCGTCCAAGGGTATCTGGCAAAGTGCTGGTGGTGGAGGATAATCCGGGTAACCAGGAAGTGGCCCGTCATCTGCTGGGTGACCTGGGGTTACATGTAGACATCTGCAACAACGGCTTGCAGGCCATTAACCGTATCAAAGACGCCTTGTATCGCAAGGAAGGACTCTGGGATCTGATATTCATGGATATTCAGATGCCCGAGATGGATGGCTTGCAGGCGACGCAATTGTTGCGCAAACTGCCGGGTCTGGATAAAACGCCGGTTGTCGCCATGACGGCGATGGCGATCGCCGGTGATAAAGAACGTTGCCTTAAGGCGGGTATGAATGATTATATTACCAAGCCTATTGACGTTAACCAGTTGTATCGGACGTTAAAAGCCTGGATGCGGGAAGCGCCCCCAAGCAAGCGGACAGAGGCTGCCGAGTCTGCTGTGGACAAGCCCGCCCGTAAGATCACGGAGAACTCCATTGAACTGGATCTGCCGGGGATCGACTGGCAGCAAGCGCAAGCGCGCTTCCTGGGCAATATATCGCTGCTGCTGCATCTGGTCGTGGATTTTATTGAAAACAATTCTCACGCCTGCGCCCGTTTGCAGGACATGCTGGACCAAGGCGATGAGCAGGGGGCTGAACATTTGGCCCATAGCCTGAAAGGCGAAGCCGGTAATCTCGGCGCCGAGGGTGTGTATCAAGCCGCCATGACTCTGGAAAAGGAGATACGCCTGGGGCAGGTGAGAAACGAGTCTCTGGTGGTGCTGGCGGACGCACTGGACGAAATGTCCGGCTCTGCGCGTCAGGCGGAGCTGCTGTTGCTGGAACTGGAAAGCAACGGCGAACCCGAGCCGCAGCCTCAAAACGAGGATGGGCCGTTAGCTCGGGGTGCATTGCTTGAAATACTGGATGAGCTGGAAAAACTTATTTCCAGCAATAACTTACGCGCCAGGGACGTCGCTAAAGAAGTCAATGCGTACGTATTAAGTGACGCCGCAAAGAGAGAAAATCAGGATTTGCTATTAAACTTACAGAAGTTGAACTTTAAAGAGGCGCTGGAAGCGTTGAGACGTTTGCGAAACCTGATACGAACAGACGATTAGAGCGACGACCTATGGCTAAGCAACAACCGGCCGGGCGTATTTTGGTGGTGGATGATCAGGCCACCAATATTGAGCTTCTGCATAACATCTTCAAAGAAGTGCACGAAGTGGAGTTCGCCATGACTGGCGAAGAGGCGCTGGAAATGGCGATCCGGGACTTACCGGACATTATCTTGCTAGATATCCAGTTGCCCGGCATGGATGGCTTTGAAGTATGCCGCAGGCTTAAAAGCAACGCGAATACCCGGCATATTCCCGTCATTTTTCTGACTGCGAAAAATGACGTGGACGACATGGTCAACGGCTACAAACAAGGCGCCGTGGACTATGTCATCAAACCGTTTAATTGGTTCGAACTCATCGCCAAGGTCAACACGCAGTTGGTGTTGCGGGAAATGAAGTCGGAACTGCGCAACGCCCAGGAGCGGGAAGAATTATTCCTGCGCCAGATTCAGCTGTCTTTGGAAGAAACTGAGCTGACTCTGGGAGGCGGCAGACCGCAGACCAAGCAGCGTGTTCTTATCGTGGACGACTCCGTCAGTAATATTGAGACTCTGGCGAGCATGCTGGGGGACGAGTATGAGCTGTTCTTTGCGGTCAATGGCGAGCAGGCCAAGCAGATCGCCCGTGAGGCGCATCCGCATCTGATCATGTTGGATGTGGTGCTGCCGGATACGGATGGCTATCAGGTCTGTAAACAGCTGAAGCGTGAACCGGAAACCCGCGATATCCCCATCGTGTTCGTCACCTCGCGGGACTCTGCGGAAGACGAGACGCGCGGCCTGGAAGCCGGCGCCATCGATTACATTATCAAACCTTACAGCCACTCTATCGTCAAAGCGCGAACGCGTAATTTGCTGGAACTGGTGCGCAACCGGGACTTGTTAAAGAAGCTGACCTTGACCGACGCGCTTACTGGCGTGCCAAACCGGCGCAATTTCCAGGAAGTCTACCGTCGCGAATGGTTCCGCGCCTGCCGGGCGCGAGAGCCGTTATCATTGATCATGATCGATATTGATAACTTCAAGCGATTCAATGACTTCTATGGTCACCCCGCCGGCGACGCCTGCCTGCAGAAAGTGGCGAAGATGATTTACCAGGTGCGCAAGCGCAACACGGACTTTGTCGCCCGCCTGGGTGGGGAAGAGTTCGTGGTCATTCTGCCAGACACGGATGCGGAAGGCGGTCAGCGATTCGCTGACGCCATGTTGAACGCCGTGCACAAACTGGCGATCGCCCATGAACATAACGATGGCAAGAAGATCGTCACCATCAGCGCCGGGCTGGTGACATGCTATCCCGGCCCACACATCAGTCGCGAAAATCTGCTGTCCACCGCCGACGAATGCCTGTATCAGGCCAAGAAGGAAGGGCGTAACCGGGTATGCAGTCGCATGGAGCCGCCGGACGACCCGGCGTAAACTCCACGTCTTAGATTACTTTCAGGCGCATTTTCTAACGAGAGGCCCCGCGGTCATTTGATGCGGATATTGCCTTGCTCTGACTGCTTGAAAATGGTGTAGGGCAGGGACAACGTATCGAGCACGCCTGATACGACCAAATCCACTACTAACATGTGCGCTTCTCCATCCGTCGCCTGCCAGGTGTGAATGGGGGCGGGTGCGCCATGCAGGCGGCACAGGTCATAGGCGACGCCGCTGTAGACCCGGGGAATGGATTCACAATGAGTGCCTATTTCGTTGAGGTTGCGCGCGGCGACGTCATCGCCGCGCATGACAGTGTTTACTGTGCCACAGCCGGTAAAAGCCGTGACGGAGACAGCCGCGAGGCTGCCCAGAATGGCGGTTTTTAATATATTCATTGTTGGCGGATTAACTGCTGTATTTGTTGTTTAGTTATTGTTTTTCTTTATCTATTTTTATGAGTCGGCGCGATGTCGACGAAGAAAAATTCTAGCCAAAAGATCAGCCTTTTGGCGTGAACTTCATCAACATTGTCAACCGGACTTGGTTATAGAAAAGTATTCTAATAAGCGAGTCTGGGATAGACTACCGTCTAATGACCCTATGAAAATCCGCCTATGCAGACGAACCAGAATTTACCTCCTTCCACCGCAAAAGAAGCCGCCGAGCTGCCTCTCTCCCGCGCCTTGATATTTTGTCTCGCCAATGAGTTGCAATGGGATCAGACGACTCTGGATCGCGCGTTGGACCATGCCGGTTATCAGACCTCTCGCCCGGATTGGCTCGCCAGATGCCGCCTGTTTTTTATGTTGTGCGGCGCTGCGTTGATATTGGCCGGCGTCGCCGCATTCTTTGCCTTCAACTGGCAGGATCTGCACAAATTCGCCAAATTCGCTTTGATCCAGACGGGTGTCGTAGCAGGAGCCTGGGGCGCCTGGCGTAAAGGGCTGGATAGCATCGTCGGGCGTTGCTGCCTGTTCGCCGCTGCGTTTTTGACGGGCGTTCATTTGGCGGTGTATGGACAGATCTATCAGACTGGCGCAGATCCATACGGACTCTTTGTCGCCTGGGGCGTTCTCGTGGCGGCCTGGGTGGCGATTGGACGACAGCCAGGCTTATGGATGCTGGCGGCGGTGCTGGCCAATCTTGCCCTGATTCTTTATTGGACGCAGATGCTTTATCCCCACTCAAGCTGGAGCGAAGACTTTGGCGGACCATTGCTGATGCTTGGGCAAATGGTGTGGGATCAAGGGCTGGCGCTGGCGCTCTTGTTGCTGAATGGCCTGGTGCTGGTCGCATGGGAATATAGCGCCGAACGCGGCGTGTCCTGGATGCGGGGACGCTGGTTTCCCAGGGTTATTGGTACGGGCGTATTGGCGTTAATGGCCTGCGCCAGCTTGTCCGTCATTTTTGATGGGTGGCAGCATGGCGGACGCCTCGCTCCATTAACGCCTGTAGGTTTCATTGTGGTAGTGGGCGGTTGCCTTTGGTTTTATCAGCGTCGCAAGCCTGATTTGCTAATTCTGGCGGAATGCGCCTTAGCTATCATTTTGGTGTTGAACTCTCTGATAGCAAGACTCTGGGCGGATTCATTCGAGTTCGCGTTGTTCATGGCGTTGCTGGTGATCGGGCAAACCGCCTTCGCCGCACTCTGGTTGCGTGAGCTGGCGCGTAAGATTCGGAAGGGAGCTTCCCATGAGTAACGATAAATTAACCCTGGCGCAGCTCCTGGAGCGCATGCGGGCGGAGAATCCCGCGATTACTGCAGCATCGGAGTTACCTGCTCCGTTACAGCAACGGCTGTTGCAGTTTGAGGAGCAGCCCTGGTTCATCAAGGCGCTGGTGGGGTTTGGCGCCTGGTTGGGCAGTTGGCTGTTTATCGCCTTCGCATTAGGCGTTAGCTTGATGGCTTCTGATGGGGGCTATGTCGCCCTGGGGTTGATTTTCATCGTTGGCGCTACTGTTCTGAGTCGTTTAGTGGATCACCTGTTCGTTAACCAAGTGGCGTTGGCGACCAGCATGGCTGGCCAGCTTATGCTGGGCTTTGGTCTGGAAGAGATGGATCTGGTTGACGATGTGGAAGGCATACTGGCGACGCTGATCATGCTTAATCTGGCGTTGATTCTGCTGTTCGCAGACCGTGCGCATCGCTTTTTGTCCGTACTTTTTATCTGCATCGCGACAGCCATACTGCTTTATATCCACAAGCAACAGGCGCTGATACCTGTAGCGCCGCCTCTGTTGGCGGCGGGATTCGCTTGGCTGACCCTGAATGACTCGCAAAGCGGGTTACGCCGATACGAAGCTCTGACGTCCCCTCTCGCGGCGGGCATGATCGTCGCTGCGTTAGTATGGTCGTTATTGTCGACGGTTTATGTGCTGCCGGATCTGCTGGATGATTTTGTGTTTTACCCCAACCCCTGGATTTCCACCTTGGGAATAGCGGCGGTTTTAATCTGGTCGATATGGCGGGTGTTGTTTCCTGTCTTTGGCGAAGACAAACGTGCGCCAGCAATCCTGATCGCGACGGTGCTGATTACTGCGGTAACCGCGCATAACGCACCAGGGTTGATGGTCGCGTCTCTGGCTCTGGTGGTGGGCGTCGCGCAATGTCGCACGTTTTATATCGGTCTGGGCGTCGTGTTTTTGTCCGTGTTTCTGACGGCCTACTTCTACGGAATCGAAATCAGCCTGTTGGCGAAGTCAATCAGTCTGGTTGCGACAGGCGCAGTCCTGATTGGCGTGCGCAAATTGCTGGATCGCATTGGCGTTGAAGAGGGGGCCAGATCATGACCGAGATGATGCGCAGACGAATTCTCTGGGGCGGCCTGACGCTGGTCCTACTGGTATGCAACGGGCTGATCATCGCCAAAGAAAGACTGCTGGCTAGCGGTGAAACCGTGCTGCTGGAACTTGCTCCTCGCGATCCCCGCTCGATTATGCAGGGAGACTATATGCGCCTGCGTTATTCGCTGATCCGGCAAATCGACAATGCGCTGGGGGATCAGGAAGACGTTGTGACGGCGGACGGCTATGTGATTGCTACGCTGGATGAGGATAACGTCGCCCGCTTTCAACGCCTGGCGCAATCGGCGGATGAGGCTGGCTCATCCGAGGTGGCGCTGCTGTACCGGATCAGAGGCGGGCGGATCAACATTGCTTCGGACGCGTTTTTCTTTCAGGAAGGGTTTGGCGAGTTTTATGAAGCCGCTCGCTATGGAGAAGTGAGAGTGAGCGCAGGCGGCGACGTATTGCTGGTTGGGCTGCGGGACCGCGACAAGCGCTCCATGCAGCCGGCTTTGTCGGAAGCGGAGTAGGTTACGCCGCTTGTTCTTCTTCGCTGTTTTCCTCGTCCGTGATCTCTTCATGATCCGAACGCGGGTCGAATTCCGCCATCACCGGCGTATTCGGCGTAGTCAGCGTGTAAGCCTGGTGTTCTTCCAGGGGCACAGGCGTTCTGACTCTCCGACGCCATAACAGGAACCCAACCAGGGCGAGGGAAACGGCGGCGAAGTAAGTGAAGATGCCCTTCGGTCCCATCATAGAAACAAAGGCCGGCTCCACCAGTGGTCCGGTCATCGCGCCGATGCTGTAAGCGATCAGTAGCCCCTGATTGGCGCTGATCACCTGCTCCGGCTGCAACTCATCGCAGGCGTGGCTGAGACTGATAGGATAAATAGAGAACGCGACGCCCCCCAACAGGAAGATCATCAGCGCCATCGTAGCGTTGCTGCCGCCGGCGCCATAGCTCATCAGGCTCATGATGCTGCTGAGAATAGCCAGCGCCGCCGCCAGCGCTGTCAGCGTCAGACGACGGTCATAGCGGTCTGACGCGCGGCCCACCGGATATTGCAGCGCCATGCCGCCGACGATCACCACCGCCATCAGGTTAGCGACCCAATCCAAATCATAGCCGGACTGGGTGAAGAATAACGGCAACAACCCGTACACCACACCCAACACCATTCCCGACATAAAGCTGCTCAATACGCCGGCTGGCGTAAGGCGAATCAGCTCCACCATGCTCAACGGATGCGGCTCGCCCATTTCCGGCATAGGCACGCGAGTAAGAGAAAGCGGCACTACGGACAGTGAGGCGGCGATAGCGGCTAACGCGAAAGGAATCAACGTTAAAGGATCGATGTACTTAAGCAACAGCTGTCCACTCGCCAGCGAGGCGTAGAAGAGAATCATGTAGACCGCCATCACCTTGCCGCGGTTTTCGGAAGAGCTGGACACCAGCATCCATGATTCAATGACCACTAACAGGCCGCCAGTGGCGAAACCGCCCAGCAGACGCAGAAAGGCCCAGGTGTAAGGCTCCACCACCAGTCCATACATGATGGCGACGCTGGCCAGCATAGATGCGTACGCCGCGTAGGCGCGAATATGGCCGACCCGGATAATGAGTTTGGCGTTGACGAATGAACCGATCACCAGACCCGCGAAATACGCGGTGGAAATCATACCGATGGCGAAGGTGGAAACATTCTCCGCGGACATGCGCAGGGTCAGTAACGTGGTTAACAGGCCATGGCCGACAACAAAGATCAGCATGCTGAAGAGAGGAGGTATGACGCCAAGGGCGCCTGAACGGGGGGCTGACATGGTCAGACTCATAGTGGAAACGAACTCACTTTGGTAAAACAAGAGACATGCGCATTTTTCTGGGGACTATAGTGTATGCAGTTATTTATTCAAGTGAGTGAGGGTACGTGAAGATACCTGTAACGGCGGTCTTCTTCGGCGAAGAGGTGTGGCGGGTTTGGTATATCCTATTGTTTTATATATAAATATCTATTTGATTACTTTTGTGTAGAAATTGTAATTGGCGAATTGTTGGCCGATTAGGTTAATCGATATACGCAGTGGCGCGAGGGATTGGAGAAGGGATAGCAGTGGTTGAAAAAAGGGCGCCTAAAGGCGCCCAAGGCAGGGACTATAAACCGTTGAGGAACGGCTTATGGTTCTTCAGATATTCGTTATTGTTGACGCGATCCCAGTTGATGGACCAGGTCATCAGGCCTTTGAAGCCCGGATAACCATCAGGATTCTGCAACTGGTAAGTTCCGCCGAAAGATTGCCCTTTCACCAGATAATTCACCGCTTGATGCACGACCGAGGGCGAGGTGTAGCCGCTGCCTGCGGCCGAAGCTGAGGCGGGCAGGCCAATCGCCACTTTTTCCGCTGGCAGAGGCGGGAAGCGGTTGTTGGCATTGCCGCCTACAGGGAAACCAGCCAACAGCATTTCCGCCATGGCGACGTGGAAGTCGGCGGTGCTGACGCTGTAGCACTTGCCGTCCAGCCCGAGCATGCAGCCGGAGTTATAGTGCTGCACATGAATGAAGCTGAGTTCATTGCGCAAGGCGTGAATGACCGGCAAGTAAGCGCCCGAGCCGCCGCCATAAGCGCTGAAGCCGCCCTGAACATAGTAGGTTTCCGGCGCCATGGTCAGCATCAGGTTGCTGCCGAAATTGCCGATGATGCGCTTGCTGGCGGAGATCAGATGCGTCAGTACCGGAGATTTCGGATTTTTGAAGTCGGTGTCGCCAGCATCCAGAGACAAGGAACTGCCCTCCAGATCGATATCGAATCCGTCGAAGCCGTATTCGCGAATCAGCGCCGTCATGCTGTCGACGAATTCCTGCTCAGCGTTGGCGTCCGTCAGCTTCACTACGGCTTCCGCGCCGCCGATGGAGATAATGACTTTCTGACCGCGGGCCTGTACGGCGGCGATATCCGCTTTCATCTGCGCCGGTGAAATCTGGAACGGAGAGAATTCCATGTCGGAATGGCTGCCCAGCTTGGGCGTGGCGAAGGCGACATCAATCACATCCCAGTCCGCTGAGACATCCGGCAGTCTGACGAAGCCGGAGCCATTGTCGAAGTTGTGCCAGTAACCGACGATAACGCGATCAGACGTCTTGCCGCCAAGCACAGTCACCAGGATGGGAGCGGAAGTGGCGTCGTAGCCATCCTTGTCAGTGGCTGTGACGGTCAGCTGGTATTGGCCTTCCGCCGTAGGCGTCCAGTTACTTTGATAGGGCGCGCTGGCGTCTGAGGAAATAGAGGTTCCGTTAACAAAGAACTCCACCTTGGCGATATCTCCGTTGATGGAGCTGGCGCTGGCGCTAATGCTGACGCTGGCGCCAAGCGTGACTCGCGCATTGTTTTGCGGTGAAGTGATGGCGGTGGCGACGGCTTCGTCGCTGACGGTAATGGTGATGCTGTCGGAGGTAGTGGACTTGCCCCCATCGTCTTTAGCCACGGCGGTCAACGTATGTTGTCCGACAGGCGCGTTCAGCCACTCATAGGCGTAAGGCGTGTTTACCGTGCTGCCCAGCAGGTTTGAACCGTCGTAGAAAGAGACTTCCGTGACCACGCCGTCGCTATCGGAGGCGCTCGCCTGCAGATTTATGGCCGTTCCGGAGAGGATAATTGCGCCGTCTGCAGGATTGCTCAGGGAGACCGTCGGAGCGGCGTTGCCGTCGCTGCATACGCCAAGATCGCCCCAGGCTTGTTCCCAGTAGAGCCCTTTACCTGGTTCGTACGCCCAGGCGGCGCTGGAGGAGCACCATCCGCCGACCTTACACTCGTAAACCCGACCCAGATTTTGCACTTGGTCGCCATTGGCATATGTCGTTCCCGCGGCGTATTGCGGGGCGTCACAGTCCGAAGAGGGCGGTTGTGTGTCGTCATCAGAGACATTAATGGAAACGGTTGCGGATTCGCCCTGTGCGGAACGGTCATCGGTAGCGACGACTTTCAGGGTATGCGCGCCAGCGGTGGCGGTCCAGGTGGCCGCATATGGCGCGGTGGCGTCCTGGGCGATTTGTGCGCCGTCTACGAAGAAGGCGACGTTGGATACTGAGCCGTCTGCATCGGTGGCTTCTGCGTTAATCGCCACCGTCGCTCCAACTTTGAATGTTTGCCCTGCGCCGGGTGAAGTCAGTTTGGCGGTGGGGCGTTGATTGCCGCCGGCGCCATCACAGGCTCCTTCCGCTTTCCATTCCTGCCATTGTCCGGAATGGGCTTCCGGGTCTGCGCCCTGGTTCCACCAGTTAGCGGTGTAGGCGTTTTGCTTGTGTTGGATTGTTTTGCCGCCGACATAGACGGCGGCGGCGTCCCAGCTGCTCAGTCCTGCGCAGTCATAGGCCATTGCCGGCCCGGCTGCGATAAGCGCGGCGATAGCCGTCGCTTTAAGTCCCTGCTTAATCATTGGCGATACCTTATGTAATTGTCAGGTTTAAAAGGCCGACGCGCTCACTGCGCGCGTCGGAATCTCCCGAGGAAGCTTTACGCCGGAGGGGCTGGAGCCGAGTTCACAACTTCGACATAGCCAATGCTGTATTAGCGCGCCAGCAGCCATGACGGACGGAAGACGGCGCCTGTCATGTCGCCCCCGGTAATTCGTCGCAACGAGAGTGTTTGCTGGTGCTTAATTAAGTAACGCCTTTGTCCGTGGTCATTCAGACGGGACAAGACGTTGAAGTGGAATCGTTTTCATTATGTGTGCGAAATACTCTAGCTTTCCTTCGAAATATTGCAAACCCCCATTTGGACTACATCCGGTGATTTGGGAGATAACTGAAACGCCTGATAACGATGCTTTGGCGGGGCTTATTCTCAAGAGGCCATTGCTTTCTCTGGAAAGCGTTTTCAACGCTAACCGTCGGGTCTGGGTGTCGAGAAGAGACTTGAAATGGAACTAATGCATCGGGGCGTCCAGGGAACTGATTGTCTTAAGCGGACTCTAAACCGTCAGACTTTGGTTTTATTCAATGACCAGAGGCTGTCGTCTTGATGTCTACAGCCCCTGAAGCGCGAGGAGTGAAAAGTGAAAGCTAACCTGTTTGCATGCATATTATTGGCGTGGCCATTACTGGCTCCTGCGCAGGAGTTTGTCAGCGCCAAACACGCCACGGATGTGGTTGAACTCTTTACTTCCGAAGGCTGCAGCAGTTGTCCTCGTGCGGATGAGTGGTTGTCGGAAATGAAAGGGGACAAGGGGCTGTTTAAAGATTTCATCCCTATGGCGTTTCATGTGGACTATTGGAATCAGCTGGGCTGGACCGACCGCTTTTCGCGGAAGGAATACAGTGAGAGACAGCGGGATTATGTGCGCTCAGGTCTGGTCGCCCATGTTTACACGCCGGGCATTGTGGTGAACAGCAAGGAGTGGCGTCGCTGGTTTTCCGGGGCGAGACGATGGCATGGCGGTGACGCCGAGCCTGGCGTACTGTCGGCGCAGTTGCAGGACGGCCGTTTACATGCCTCGTTTGCGGCTTCCAGTAAAGCCGTTTTGAACGTTGCATACCTGGGCGTGGGGCTGACCTCCGAGATCAAGGCGGGGGAAAACCGCGGACGTATGCTGATGCATGACTTTGTCGTGCTGGACAGGATGCAGACGGCGGGCGCAGGGGAGTGGGACATCGAACTTCCCCCGCCGCCGCAGATAGGTCAGGAGAAAACGGCGTTGGCGATATGGGTGTCGCCGCCGGATTCTCCCCGTATTATCCAGGCTGTCGGCGGATACCTTCAGCCCTAGTGCGCCCTGTATTGACCTCAGAGCGCTTGATGACGAGCGTGCAGGACGCTTGCGCCTAAGTGCGGGCTGCACGGCTTGGGCGTGCTCTGAGGCGTCTCCAGCTCCTGCCTGAGCGATTGCCGCATGTCCATCATGTTCAGCAGGATGGCGGCCATTTCGCTGTCGTCCAGGCTGAGCGCCTCGCGACTCATGCATAGCTCCACCGCACCCGAGTGTTCCGATAGCGCAAGCCATGCCCCCAGCATGGTTTCCGGTTGTGAGTTGATGTGCAGTAGTTTGGCGTAAAACGTCTCCCTGTTGGCGTTGGGGGGCTGGGTCAGAGGCATTCTGAATACCACCGTTTCTGAATCCCGGCCGACCTGCACGTGCAAACGGGACTCCTGATCAAAGGAGAGCGTGCAGTAGCCGTTCTTCAGCGTCAGATCAACGCCGCAACGGTTTCCTATCACCTGCAGCAATTGATGAATATGCGTTTGATATAGAGTCATATTGGAACTCGCTATACTCCTGTGGTTGATACTACCCGGTATAAATGCAGCGCCGACTCGTCCTGCTGGTCATAGCGCCTCAACTTGTAAGTAACAGGGAAAGCGAAAAAGTTCCTAGTCCAAAAAGATTATGCCCACTGTAGCGCCATGAAATGGCGGCGGATTTGATTTCTCCGGGTAATAAAAAAGCCGGCGTGAAAGCCGGCTTTTGAGTAGCGAGTGAGGTGATCAGGATTTCTTGATCTTCGCCATGGGGTTAGGCAGGTCGGTAATGGTTCCCGCCGCCAATTCGCCAGCCAAACCAACGGTTTCGTGCAGCGTTGGGTGAGCGTGGATAGTCAGCGCCAGATCTTCCACATCCGCGCCGAACTCAATGGCCAGACTCAATTCGCCCAGCAGTTCGCCGGCGTTGATGCCCACGATGCCGCCGCCAATCAGCGTGCCGTCTTCTTTGTAGATCAGCTTGGTTTTACCTTCGCTGCGCGCGGCGCCTAAAGCGCGTCCGCTGGCTACCCAGGGGAATACGGCGGTTTTGTACGGGATGCCCGCCGCTTTGGCTTCTTTCTCGGTCAAACCAGTCCAGGCTATTTCCGGGTTGGTGTAGGCGATGGAAGGAATGACTTTAGGATCGAACACGCACTTGTGGCCTGCGATCACTTCCGCCGCTACATGGCCCTGATGGGTGGCTTTATGCGCCAGCATCGGGTTGCCGGCAATATCGCCGATGGCGTAGATGTGCGGTACGTTGGTGCGCTGCTGGTTGTCAGTGTTGATGAAACCGCGCTCATCCACTTGGATGCCTGCTTTTTCTGCGCCGATCTTCTTACCGTTGGGAGAACGGCCTACCGCCACCAGAATGGCGTCATAAGACTGCTGGCCTTCTGGCGCATTCTTGCCTTCGAAAGTCACGTACAGACCGTCTTTCTTCGCTTCCACCGCCGTTACCTTGGTGGACAGCATGACGTTGAACTGGTCTTTGACGAATTTGCTGTAGACGGCGATCAGGTCTTTGTCCGCAGCCGGGACCAATTGATCGGCGAATTCGACGATGCTGACTTCGCTGCCGAGGGCTTCATATACGGTGCCCATTTCCAGACCAATGATGCCGCCGCCAACGATCAGCAGGCGTTTGGGGATTTCTTTCAGCTCCAGTGCGGAGGTGGAGTCCAGAACGCGGGGATCGTCGTGAGGAATAAAAGGCAGTTTAACGCTCTGAGAACCCGCCGCGATGATGCAGTGGTCAAAGGTAATTTCGGTTTTGACGCCTTCGTTGTCCACGGTAATCTGGTTGGGGCCGGCGAATTCGCCATAGCCGTGAACCACTTTCACTTTACGGCCCTTGGCCATGCCCTGGATGCCCTGGGTCAGCTTCTTGACCGTGTTGTCTTTGAACGCGCGCACTTTATCCAAGTCCACTTCCGGCTTGGCGTAAGTGACGCCCACGGCGGAGGCGGAATGCGCTTCTTCCATAACGTAAGCGACGTGCAGGAGCGCTTTGGACGGAATACAGCCTACATTAAGACAAACGCCGCCCAAGGATGAATAGCGTTCAATCAAGGTTACTTCCAAGCCCATATCCGCGGCTCTGAACGCTGCGGAGTAGCCCCCCGGTCCGCTGCCCAACACTACAACCTGGGAATGAGTCGTTTGCCCGGCCATATAGTCTCCTTAGTTGTCTTCTAGGTTAGATTTTTTACCAGCTAGGCAAACTAAAGGCTTATTCTCACCGGGTCAATAAGATGTTTGTCGACGGGAACTGACGGTGGTTTGGGGCGTGTGGACGATGCGCCGCCAGCGCCTGGGGGAAACCCCAGGTTGTAGTGATTTGCAAGGCGTCAGAGTGAATGATTCGTTACAATGGCAGCAGCGTCTGACTATAAATCTATTGATTCTCAAGGAGAAAAATGATGTTGAAATCTGTAGTCGCCTGCGTCATGACGGCGATTCTACTGAGCCCTTCCGCTTTCGCTGCGGATGATGGCGCCAAGAAAGCCGCAGCCAGGCTGCTGGATGTTATGAATATGGAAGTCATGATGGAGCACTCCATCGAACAAATGATGACGATCCAGCTGCAACAAAATCCCAATCTGACGCCTTTTCGGGATGTCATGATGAGATATTTTAAAAAGCAGATGAGTTACGACACCCTGAAGGGAGAGTTCGTGAAAATCTACGCGGACGCTTTTACTGAAAAAGAGCTCAATGAGATTATCGCTTTCTATCAGACCGAAACCGGACAGAAAGCTATCCAGAAGATGCCTGAGCTAATGAGCAAGGGCGCTCAATTGGGCGCTTCTCGCGTGCAGGCGAATATTCAGGAACTGCAACAGATGATCAAGGCGGAAGCCGAGCGTCTGAAAACTGAGGGCGGTCCTACTCCTCAGTAAAAACGTTTCCGGCACAAGGATGTGTCGCGGCTTTCAACTATTTCTTCCGTGCTTATCATCACTATACTGCTCAAATATCGCTCTTCTTAACCGATCTGACGACGTGTCAGGGTTCCGGGTTTGTTTCCTGAATGTTCCTTCAATCCTGCTAAGTGGCGAGATTTCTGGAAAAATTTTGAACGATGTTCACTTATCGGGAGCCCAGGCCTGGTCTGGACTAGGACAAATATAGATCCTTTGGGTGATCGTCTGTAAACGGTTCCCGTCCTATACTCGGCGGTTTCGAGAAAAAAGATAGTTACTCATGTTTGGGTGTAGCTTGCGGAGGCGGATTTGGTAAGTGTTCCGGCAAGTCTATGGCGCGGTCCATGGGATCACAGCAAGTTTCGAAACGCTGCCGCCGATGTGGTGGAAACAACCCAAGCGAATCAGAATTTCTTAAACGATACAGGTAGTAATGCATATGGATAAGCAAAAGCAGCCCACGCCTCAGCAAATGGTTGAGGAGGCGATCAAACGCTACGCTCCGATATATGTTCCTGATGCGCCGCAATGGGCTGAGGAGCAGATCTGGGCGACTACGGATGAGCAACGGGACTGCCGATATCGCAGAAATATGGGACTGCGCCAGATCGCAGAAGTTATGAACGGCGGAGTCGCCGCTTCTCAGGTTAAAAGAAAGAAGAGCTGATCTTCATCAGAATGGCTGCAGGCGCTGGTTCCAGCGACCTGGCTGTCAGCCGCCGAATTTTTTTCTCAATCGTCACACGCCCTTGGCCCGCCACCGGCAAACTCAATTAACTCAACTCTCTCCGCATCCTCCGTCCCATTTGCAACCTTAACGTGCGTTATCCGCAGCGCAAAGAGCAAAAACGTACAATACAGCCGTTAATGAAGCCGCTAGACTGACTCTATATTGGGCCTTCCCATTTATCGTTAAGTGACCTTTACCATGAGTGTCGGTTTGTGATTGAGCATGCTAAGTACTGGCAGGACAAAGCGCTAGGCGGCGTCGAGATTCTGAAAGCCACCTTCGTCAAACAGCACTTTCCCCGGCATGTGCACGAGGGCTACTGCGTGGCGGTCATTGAAAAAGGGGCGCAGCATTTCCTTCGCGATGGCGCTGAGCATACTGCGCCTGTCGGCAGTATCGTATTGGTTAATTCCGATCAGGTGCACACGGGGCGCACCGCGACGGAAGAAGGGTGGTCCTATCGGGCGATTTATCCCACTCCGGCCGAACTGGCGCCGGTTATCGCGGATATATTCGGTCCTGGCGTTGAGCCCTGGTTCCCGGAGCCGGTGGTGCGCGATCCACAGTTGGCCAGAGGACTGCAGGTTCTGCACTGTCTTCTGGAGCAGGGCGATGAGCCGCTGCATTGTGAGACGCTTTATTACCAGATGATGGGGCAGCTGATGCAGCGGCACGCCCGTATGCGTCCCCGTCAGCTTCTGGAGAAGGGCGGCTCGCACTGGGCGGTGGCCAAGGTGAAGGAATATCTGCAGGCGCACTATGCCGACGCAGTTTCATTAAAGGATTTGACCGACTGTACCGGGTTGAGCCCCAGCTATCTGACGCGGTTGTTTACGCGCATGACGGGCATGCCTCCGCACGCATATTTGAATCAGGTGCGGGTAAGCCGCGCGCAGCATTTACTGCGGATGGGGCTGAGCCTGACGGATGTGGCGGCGGCCACAGGATTTTCCGATCAAAGCCACTTAAGCCGTCACTTCCAGCGAATTATGGGCGTCTCTCCAGGACGTTTTGCGAAAGTCTGTTAGTTTGACGACCCTGATGCGCTCATCTTCGATGCTTTCTATAAGCAAATAATTAATCTCTTAGAGCAGTTCTTTTATGACGACTCACGCATTTGAATCGCCCGGACAGGCGTTCCGAGCCGGCGCACAGAACACGATTCCTTTGATCGTCGGCGCTATTCCATTTGGCATTGTATTCGGCACCCTGGGGCCGGTGAATGGGCTGTCTTTTGAGGCGACGCTGGCGATGTCTTTGATCGTGTTCGCCGGCTCGGCTCAGTTTATTTCCCTGGGTTTACTGGCGGCGGGAGCGTCTCCCTGGTTGATCGTCCTGACTACCTTTGTGGTTAACCTGCGTCATCTTCTTTACGCCGTCACCTTGATTCCCATGGTGCGCACCTTGCCGCAGCGCTGGCGGGCGCCGATGGCGTTTTGGCTGACGGACGAAACCTTCGCTGTTGTCGCCGGCCGCCTGGGCGGCGAGCATACAGGGCAGTTTCATTGGTATTACCTGGGGTCTGCGCTGTCCATGTACCTCAATTGGCAGCTATGCACCCTGTTGGGACTGACCTTGGGCGAGTGGGTTCCTGATATCGAAAACTGGGGCCTGGATGTGGCCATGGCGGTGACCTTTATCGGTATTGTGGCGCCGCAGGTGGTTAACCGTCCTCGCCTGGCGGCGGTGTTGGCGGCTGGCGTCTGTTCGGTATGGTGGCGTGATTGGCCGCATCAGCTGGGGCTGTTTGCGGCGGCGCTGACGGGAATACTCTGCGGGTTGGGCGCGGAAGTGGCGTTGCAAGACCGCAAGTCTGAACTGGCCGAAGGAGGTTGCTGATGGAGTGGGCCATGTTATTGGGCATGATGGCGGTAACCTTCGGCATTCGCTATCTGCCGTTCGCCCTGGCGGATCGGCTGCGTCTTAATCCATGGGTGGAGAGAGCTTTGAGCTATGCGCCGATGGCGGTCCTGTCGGCGATTATTGCGCCTGCTGTGCTGGTTCCGAAAGGCGAGCTTTGGCTTGACTGGCGTAATCCTTATCTGGTCGCGGCGGTCGTGGCGATCATTGTTGCCGCGCTCACCCGAAATCTGCTGGCGACCATCGCCGCGGGCATGGGGCTTTTCGCACTATGGCGGTTTTGGTTGTAACGCGCTTTATCTTTGGGCGGGGACGGCGCTCAGAAGAGCGCCGTTAACCTGCCTCCCGCACAGTGATTACTATCCCTGCTTTTTGTAGATAGCGGTATTATTGCTTTCGTCGCACTCGTCCACTTTGTGGGAATAATCCACCATGAAGTGCAGTTCGGCGTCAGGGTCGAATACCCAATAGCCAAGCCGGAATGCCACGCCAGCGGAAGCTCCCGGCGCCAGTGCGGGGACGGGCTGTACGTTCGATGCGCCCGTACCGGGATCGTAGACGCGTGCGTCCGTTGCCGCAGACATGCTGACGCCCACATTCGTGACGACAATTTTTATGACGGACTCGCCGGTCGTAGAATCCCATACAGGGTCGTATACCGTACGAATTACCAAGTCCGGACCACTGCAATTGCTGACGCAGAGGCAGTAATAACGCTCGCTGACGATAGTCTTTTCACTGGGCGTTCCCATGAAGCAGGCTTTTTTATCACCAAACTGGTTTCCGTAGAGCCACATGTCTCTGTCAGTTGGTGAGGGGATGGTGTCGATGTTGTTCGACTTGCACACATAGGTGGCTTTATGCTCGTCATAGGGAGTCCGTTCACCTTCGGCGCGCCAACCTGTCCAGGCGCGGCAGGTTTTCGGGCAGGTTAAAGGACCCTCGTTTTCATAAACGTTCGGATACCAGCCGGCCTTGTAATGGTTGGAAACGCTGTCCTGAATCGGGTCAGCGAAGGCATTGGAAATCGCAAACAAAAGTGCGATAGAAATACAGCGAAGAAATGTCATGGCGTCCCTCCATCATAATCCTGAAGTGATAAAGGCATCCTGCCCGGGCGTTGAGAGTCCATGCCCGGTATGGGTAGTTTAGATTCGGCGGGATTTTATTGGAAATAACGAAAAGGAACTTATCGGTTTAAGGCGTGACGCTATTACTTCGTTGAGCAATATGCGCTGTTTTTTCTGTCTTTTACGCTTTGCAGCATATGCCAGACTAGGTATGCATGCATTGTTTCCTCGTTATGGAAATCGGCCAGTGATTGTTTGCTAAAGGTATTTATGGATTCTTTGCTGGCATTGTTAGTCAGCCACTTGGAGAAGGAATTAATTAATATCTTCTCCTGATCGGAGCCTTGTTTAACTCTTTGAGCCCGCCCCTCAAGCTGGCCTAGGATAAAGGTGCAAGGATGCTCTGACTCAAGCGCCTTGTCGAAAGTTACCCACATTTTTTCACCGTCGGTATCAATGCAATAGGCCATGCTTCCGCCATCTGAAGGCAGCGCGAGTTCACAAATGTCAAAATCGCCATCGCTATCCTGGATATGACTTATAGCCGCCCCCGACGTGTCACAAGCTGAGAAAAAAGGAGTTGAGATAAGCGCCAGGGTAAAGTGCAAGTAACGGGATACTTTTCTCATGCCAGAAGTATCTTTCCTTAATTTTGGCTCATGAATGTATAGATCTGAGCTCAAGCTTCAATGCTTGAGATCAAATATAAAGGCGCCGGATCTGAAGTTTCTGGTGTAAGCGATCTTAACCCTGCCCGAGCGGCGACGATGCATAATGCCTATTTTGTTGAGAAGTTGTTATTTTTTTTCTGGCGGACTGCCTATCTTTGCCTACACTTAGAAAGACACAGCGAATGCGCAGTCTGCCTCGTCAGACCAGCGGTTCGAACCTCTCGAATGATGTTTTCTTGAACGCTACTCGGCCCCTGCTTGGGGCCTTTTTTTATTCCTGGACCTGGAGCGTCGTATAGCTGCTCAATGGTCATCAGGGGCTGGGTCTTGCGACCAGAATTGAGTAAGACCGGATTGCAGATTTTGACTGCTTCTGACGAGCTTCGGACGCCAATGTTGTGGGGCCAAGGCAGGGTAAGGCGGTTTGGTGAAACGGTCGTCCACCAGGATCACGACGCCTTTGTCTGACTCCGTGCGGATTACCCGTCCTGCGGCCTGCACCACCTTTTGCCAGCCCGGCAATTGGTAAGCGTAGGCAAAGCCGTCCATTCCCTGGCGCTCAAAATAGGCGGAGATCTGCTCGTTGACCGGACTGATCTGCGGTAGACCAGGGCCTAGAATAATGCAGCCCACCAGACTGTCTCCGACCATATCGATACTTTCCCCATAGACGCCGCCAATAACGGTGAAACCCAGCAGCTCGCGGGCCTTGCGGAAGCGGGTGAGAAAACGCTGCTGATCTTCCTGGCTGGCCTGTCGGGTCTGCTGCGCAAACTCTATCTCTGGATACAGCTTGGCGAAGCGCTCAGTGAGCTGCTCCATGTAACTGAACGCTGGCGTGAATACCCAATAGTTTCCAGGTCGGGAGGCGATGCTCTGCTGGATCAACGCGCACACTGCGTCCAATTGCGTGTCCCTGCTGCGCAGCCGGAAATTTAAGTAGGGCGCAATAAACACTCCCAGATGCTCTGGCGGAAAAGGCGACAGGCTACGCAAAAGCTGAGGATTGTCGTCCAGGCCCAATAAGCTCTGGTAGTAATACGGCGGCGTCAGTGTTGCGGAAAACAGGGTGACGCCATGACAGGCCTGCAGCATCGGCCGCAGTAAACGGGCGGGAGACAGACAACGTAGACTCAGGACGCGCTGTTGCTCCCAGTCGCGCTCGAAACAGGCGAAATCGTCGCCGATGCTGGGCGCCAGACGTATCCAGCCCTGTGCGGTGAAAATCGCCTCCTGCACCTGTCGATTCAGCTCCGTATCCGCTGACGCCAGCAAATCCTGGGGCGACATCAGCCAGTGCTCCGCCACGGCGCAAAAATCCTGCAGACGCGCCTCCAGCGCTTGCTGGCCTTTTCCTGGCGCCTGCTCGGGCGTGATATGCATTTGCCTGATGGCTTTGGCGACGGCGCTGGCGTCTTTCCTCAGCGCCTTGCATTGTCGGCCAATACGGTTGAAAGGAGCCTCGGACAGCTCTGCGGAGAACAGATCCCGCGCCCGGTCAGGCAGGTTGTGCGCTTCATCCGCCAGCAGGCCGATACGATTTCGAGTGAAAAGGCTGTCTGATCTGACCTGGGGAGAAAACGCATAGTTATAGTCGCCAATGAGGACATCCACCCAGGGCGCCAGCTCGCCCTGCAAACCGTGAGGGCAGAGATCGTATTTCAGCGCAATCTCGCGCAGGCGTTCGCCATCCAGCCATGCCGCTTCCAGCGCTTCCTCCCTTGCTTCCGGTAGACGTTGATAGAAGTCGCGTCGGCGTGGGCAGTCCAGCGGATCGCAAACGGAGTCACCCCCGCAAATACGGTCGCGGGCATGGAGCTGCAAGGTGCGCAGCGGCGCATTGTCCAGGCGCATATCCTGCGTGGCTTTTAGCGCGGCTTCTTGGGAAGAAGTCTTGGCGGTGATCAGCATCACTTGATCCAGGTGACCTTCCCCCATGGCCTTCAGCGCAGGGAACAGCGTCGCCAGTGATTTGCCGCTTCCAGTGGGCGCCTCTATCAGCGCCTGACTGGCGTCGCGCAGGCTAAGATAGGTTTGGCGCGCCAACTCCCGCTGACCCGGGCGAAATCCGCTATAAGGAAAGTTGAGATCGCGCAGCAGACCGTTACGTTGAAGTCGATGCTCGGTCAGACGCCGATACCACTCTTGCAGACGCTGAAACAGCGTGTCGCTCTCTTGTTCGGCTTCCTCACAGGACATTTCGCTATCAAACTGCGTTTGCTCCATGTCCGGAACGCGCACATAAGTCAGACGCAGCCTGATCGGCGTTAGTGGGGGCTCTGTTTGCTCCCGTCGCCACAGCAGGGCGTACAGCAACAGCTGCAGCCGGTGTCTTTCCGCCAGTCCAAGGGGGATATGCTGAGGGTCCTGGCGCAGCGTTTTGATTTCTTCGAACAACACATGGTCGTCAGCAATGCGGAGGCCGTCTATGCGCCCCTGCAGTTGTAGTTGAAAGTCCGTTTCGGAGAGGGTGATCTTTACCGGGGCTTCGCTGATGTAGTCCGCCGGCCAGCCTTCCTGAACCTGCTTGTGCGCAAGCTGCCCTTCGCGGGCGCTGGCGGTGTCCCGATCCTGATGGTCGAGATCGCCCAACAGCGCAAGAAAATGAGCGGCTTCCCGAACGCTGAGCTTGTAGGAGAGTTTGTCCGGAGGCGAAGTCTTTATAGCCAAGTGACTTGAACCAGTTGGTAAGGGATGCCATTTTGCTCGAACGTCGCCATCCAGCGCTTTTGATTAGGTTGCAGGCTGTCGGTGGGGCTTTTCACTTCCAGCAATTCATAGCCGCCCTGTTCAGGGAAGTGAATCAAGTCTGGAAAGCCGCTGCCGTTCTCCCGCAAGTCCCGCAGCATGCGTTGAAAGACTGCCCGCCAATGCTCGCGGGGAATACGCTGTAGCGCTATCTGCAGGTGGTCTTCTCCTGCTTCCGGCCAACCGACGAATGGATTGCTCAGGCCGAATTTGTCCCGCCATCGCGCCAGTATGACCTCCGGCCAGTCTTCTGCGTTTAATAAAGCGAAAGCGGCCTGGATCTGCGTATGACGCTTCTTGGTGAAGCTGGCGTCGTAAAGATCATGGGGGCGATGCTGATAGGGATGGCTGAAAGCGCCGGAAACCGGGGCGAAGACAGCCGGCCAGAAGGTCAGCCCGAATACCGCATTGAAGAGCCAGTTCTCTACGTAGACACAAACTCCGCCCGCCCCGGCGACCTCCAAGCGCACCAGTTCCTCCACCCGCAACTCGGGATTGGCGGCGATAGTGAGCAAGCGCTGTAGGGGACGGAAAGGCGAAGAACGGTCCTTTGGGCGGCCCAGTGCTTTGGCGCACTTGTCGGTGAACTGCTCAGCGAAAATCAACTCCGCTTCGGTGTAAGGCGAGTCAATGATGCTTGCGCAGATATCGTGCGCCGCCTCATATTTTTCCTGCTTGAACAGAATGCGGGCGCGGCGCTCCCGCGATGGTGGCGTCTCCGTACGCTGGTAAACCTGATACGCTAGATCCAGATCCTGCAGGCGCTCCAGATCACGAGCGACTTTATTGCAGAAGCGATCGTGGCGACGGCGTAGGACGGCGCTATCTCCCGGCGCCGGCGTTCTGGCGACAATATCGGCGCATACGTCGACGCTTAGAGTTTCTAGAGCGGAATATTCGTCCGCCAGCGCCACCAGTTGCTTGATGTGATCGATATCCTCACGTGCGGCGAACAGTCGGTGCTCGGGATCGAGCTGGTAGCTCTCGTAGCGAATGACGCCCAAATCAGAGGTGACGAAGGTGGTCAGGTCCTGATAGAGGTTGCCGAAAAACAGCAGCCGAAACAGCAATACTAAATCGGTATGGTTCAGCTGCAGAAAGCGGAAGTCGCCCTGTTGATAAATGTCCGCGCAGGTCAGCTCAAGTCCTTCCAGCAGTTTGTCGCGTTTGCTGCTGCGAGGGGCTTCCGCACGCCAGTTCTGGCGGATTTCCTCCTTGGTCAACAAGGCCAGTAACGCCGGGGCTTCTGCATCAGGATTGAATTCAATCCAGCCCTTGTCGGCAAGAATATCCAGGTCTTCGCCAAGTTGGGGAATCTCTGTATAAGCCAGTTTGTCGCTACGAAACAGCGGGCCTTTGCGCCCGTACAAGCGCACCAGCAATGCCTGTTGCGTGCGCGTCAGGGAGCGGAAATTCTGGATATAGGCGCTTTCTTCTGCGTTCAGCAGGTTGGCGTATTGAGCCTCCACGCAGCTCAACAGGGTAAGGAAGTTGTCCAGGTAATAAAACGGCTGAAGCGGCGGCGCAGTGACGGGAACATCCGCGTTGGAGAGGGTGGCGTTTGCTTCAGACATAGGGTTGGCTTCGGACATCAGGTTATGCTGCGCCGCTGGAACTTGTTTCGATACTCTTTCGGCGTCAGGCCGGTTTTTTGCCGGAACAGTTTGGTGAAAGAGCTGACGTCTTCATAACCCACCGCTAGCGTGATCTGACTGACGTTGTCGGAGGTTTCCTCCAGGAGCTTTTTGGCCTCTTCCAGACGCAATGTCTGCAGGTAGCCAAGCGGCGTATCGCCGGTGGCGGCCTTAAAGCGGCGCGCCAGAGTGCGTGGACTCATATTGAAGCGTCCCGCCAGGTCGTCGATGCGCACGTCCTGATCGCAGTGCGTTTCCAGCCAGTTTTGCACCCGCAGCACATCCTCATCGCGATGATATTTGCGCGCCCGCATGGAGGAATAGCTGGATTGATAGGTGCGTCCCATATCAATGACGAAGGTTTTGGCGGTCTGCACCGCCACTTCGTGGCCGCAGAAATGTTCGATCAGGTACAGACACAAATCCAGCCAAGCGATGCCGCCGCCGGAGCAGAACACGTTTTCCGAGGCGGTGAGCATTTGCTCCGGCCGCAGGTCCACGCTGGGGTATCGCTGGCGGAACATGTCCACAAAGGCCCAGTGGGTGGTCGCAGTGCGGTTGTCGAGAATGCCAGCTTCCGCCATGAAAAAGGCGCCGGTGCAGTTGCCCGCGATGATTGTTCCCTGACCATTCATGGTTTTCAGAACCTCAATCAGTTGAGGGTTCTGCGTCAGTGTTTTTTCGATATCGCCAGCGATGGAGGGAATAACCAGGATATCGCTCGGCTTAATATCGTCAAAGCAGGCGTCGGCCTGAATCAGCAGCCGGTTATGGCAGCGCACAGGCTGGGCGTCCCGGGTGGCTACGCGGATATTGAACTTGGGATGGGGCTGGCTGCGCTGAATGTGATTCCAGGTGACCCCGGCCATCGCCAGCAAATCCACCACGCCGGTAATGGCGGAAGATACCGCGTAGTCGAAACCGAGAATTGTGACTTGCTGCATGCTTTTACCCGTCATCGCTTGGATTGGCTATATTAGCCTAAAAAATGTCGAAACAGACAGTGTTGGAGCGAGGCGATGCATGACATTCTGCTTTGGCCAACCAGATAGCGGCCTAACAGCTATCCTTTCTGGTTTGATTTGTCTCATACGCACCGCGTCAGCGGTACTTATCAGTCCATGTTCGACGACTCCCATGAAGGCGTCGGGCGTGGGTTTTTTTATGGATAAACCCTCACTATACTCACTATAAGAACTCAGATACGTTGTCTCTTGGTTTTTGCGGAATAAATTATTAGAACAAGCTGTTATAGGAGATCGCCAATGAGTATGGCGGAAGAGAGCCGGCAGGCAAAAATGATTGCGGAGATGCGGGGCTTCATTAAGAAAGTGCTGATGGATCCCACCATTCCGGTTAAGTGCATGGAAATCGCACGCAGGTTGCAGCAGGAAAAAGACGCGGAACGTAAAATGGCTGATGAAATCAGCGCCAGCACCACCATCCGCATTCCAGAAAACATGAGTGATGCGGACAAGCTGTTCCTGGACGTACTCAACGAAGTCTTGGAGGATGAATCGGCGCTGTACTGATTCCCGCAGGCCGGCGTCGCCGGTCTGATCAACGGCGCGCCAGAGTATTAATGACTCTGGCGTCGCACGCTTCTTATTCGCTTATTACCACTTTATACACATACAACTCGGCGTCTTTATCGCTAATCACATAGAGCGTTTGGCTCGTCGGATCATAAGCAACTCCTTCCGCCTTTCGCACTGGCTTGAGCTTGCCGGGCTTTTTCCCAGGCTTGGTCAGCGCCGCAGAGCTTTTAACCCGTCCGCTTGTCAGATCATAGAAATAGATCCTCGCCGCTTTGTCGCTGACGATAGCCAGTAAGTTGTGCTCGGGGATCACGGTCAGGCCGGAGTAGTCGATGTCATCCAGGGCGATATCGTCGTCGCTGACGCCGGTTTCCGCGAGTTTGACGCTGCTTATCACCTTGCTTAGATCGCCGGATAAATGCAGAAGTACGCCGGGATCGCCTTCTTTTATAGCGTAAATGCTTGCGTCTGCGGGGTTCCAGGCGATTCCTTCCAGGCCTTTATTCTCTCTGGTTTGAGAAAAAAAGGTCGCGCTTTGGGCGAAGTCCTCGAAGTCCGATAAGCGACGCTGCGCCACTGGTTCGCCAGACGCGAGGTCGAAAATGAAAAACGCGTTGCTTTCCTCTTTAACCGCGATCAGACGGCGGTGTTCAGGGTCATAGGCGACGCCTTCAAAACCGGATGCAGGCGCATCGATGCTCTTGAGCACCTGTCCCTGACGATCCAGCAGAAATAACTTGGCGGTGTCGTCGCTGACTGTCCAGAGTCCGCCGTTGGCGTCGAGCGTCAGCCCGGATGGCTCCGTTAGCCCTAGGGCCTTGCTTTTAACAGAATGGTGTTCGGCGAACTGCAGGGATATTTCCATGGGCGCCGCCTCTGCAGACAGGTGGATACTGGCGGCCAGCAGCAATGTGAGCCCCGGTTTGCGCGCCATGAAATGACGGAATGGTCTGGCGAAAATATGGGAACAGGAAAACGAATAGCGGCGCATAAGTTTGATGTCGAATATTTATTGGCAAGGTTGGGGCGCTATTGTAATGCAAAACCTGATTGAGACGCCGGTTAACTCCCTGAAAGCCTCTGTTTCAGAGGCTTGCGGAACTGTTGGTGAGGAGGGTTAGGTTGTAAATATCATTAGAATTCAAAATATTTATTGAGAATTAACTTTCACCTACTTATGATTTTTAAGGATTTCGATAGACATTTTTGTTTAGTCATATAAGGAATTCGAGGGAAGTCATGAAAAGTATATTCGCGTTTATATTGTTCGCGCTCTCCACCGTCACAATGGCTGACACTTGGGATGAGATCAGCAAAGAAGGCAAGATCACCCTGGGCGTCGCCAACGAGCGTCCCTATGGATATCTCACTCCCATGGGGGAGCCCGCGGGAGAGGCTCCATCCATCGCCATGTACGTTTTGGACAAGCTTGGTGTGGATGATGTGGAAGTGGTCGTAACGGAATTCGGCTCCCTGATTCCCGGATTGAAAGCAGGCCGGTTCGACGTCATTGCCGCCGGTATGTACGTTAACCCCAAAAGATGCAAACAGGTGTTGTTTTCCAACCCTACCTACACTATCGGCGAAGGCTTTCTGGTGCTTGACGGTAACCCCAAGGGGTTACACGGCTATGGCGACGTGAAAAAAGCGGATGAAGTAAAAATGGGCGTGATGGCTGGCGCGGTTGAATTTGGCTACGCGAAGAAATTCGGCGTGCCGATGGACCGCATTGTGACGTTGCCGGACTATCCTGCTGGCGTAGCGGCGTTGAAAGCCGGGCGCATTGATGCGCTAGCGGGCACCAGTTTGACCATGGCGCAACTGGCGCAGAAAGATGAGCGCGTGGAGTTGGCGCAGCCGTTTGATGAACTGAAGATTGATGGCGAATCTGTCAAAGGCTACGGCGCATTTGGCTTCCGTAAGGGCGATGAAACCTTGCGCGACAACTTCAATCGAGTGCTGGATGGTTTCCTGGGAACGGAGCAGCACGTCAGCATGGTGCAGGAATACGGATTCGGTAAGCACACTTTGCCGGGCGACATCACTACCCAGGAGCTGTGTAACTAAGCCTTATCTCATGGAACTGAGCGAACTGACGCCTATTTTGCTCCAGGGCGCCTGGATCACCCTGAAAATTCTATGCCTGTCTCTACCCGTAGCGGGGGCGCTGGCTTTTATCGCCGGCTTGACGCGACTGTTCGCGCCCACCCCGTTGCGGCAGATGGCGCGGGTATATATTGAGTTTTTTCGCGGCACTTCCGCCTTGATTCAGCTGTATTGGATTTATTTTGTGCTGCCGTTTTTCGGCTTGAATCTGGATGCGATGACGGCAAGCGTCATTGCGCTTGGATTGAATATCGGCGCTTATGGCGCGGAGGTGGTGAGAGGATCTGTGCTGGCTGTGCCCAAAGGGCAGTACGAGGCGGCGGTGGCGTTGAACTTTACGCCCTGGAGCCGGTTATGGCGCATTATTCTGCCGCAGTCGCTGATCAATATGATTCCGCCGTTCGGCAACCTCGCTATCGAATTGATGAAAGCGACCTCACTGGTATCTCTGATCACCATTGGCGACCTTACCTACAAAGCCAAAACCCTGGCGGACGCAACCTTGCAGGTGGGGGAGATTTTTGGCCTGGTATTGCTGATCTATTTCGTGATGGCGCAAGCGATGGCCTTTTTGTTCCGGTGGCTGGAAGCCCGTCTGGGCCGGGGCCTGGATAGAGGAGGCCTGCGCTCATGATAGAACTGGATTGGGACTGGGATTTCACCTGGGAAGTGTTGCCGGATCTATTGAACGCCGCACAGATAACCTTATTAGCCACCCTGCTGGGCAGCCTGCTGGCGATTGGCGTGGGGTTGGCTTTGTCATTGTTGCGACGCAGCCCCTCGCGCTGGATCAGTTGGCCGGTCTACTGGGTGGTTGAGTTCGTGCGCAGCACGCCGTTGCTGGTGCAGATCTTTTTCCTTTATTACGTCATGCCGGAGTTTGGCGTGAGTCTGTCGCCCATGACCACTGGCGTGCTGGCGCTGGGCGCGCATTATGGAGCGTATTTGTCTGAAGTGTTTCGCAGCGGCATCGATGGGGTGGAGAAGGGGCAGTGGGAAGCCGCCAGAGCGCTTAACCTGTCTCAGTTCATAACCTATCGCGATATCGTATTGCCGCAGGCGTTGCGGGCGATGATTCCGGCCACCGGCAACTATATCATCGCCATGTTCAAGGAAACCCCTCAGCTCTCCGCCATCACTTTGCTGGAAATGTTGCAGACCGCCAAAATCCTGGGTTCTGAAAATTTTCGCTACCTGGAGCCGTTCACGCTGGTCGGCTTGCTTTACCTGGCGTTCAGTATTGTCGCTGCGCTGGGCGTACATCAGATCGAGCGTCGTTTTCCCAAAGAAGGATTCAGCCTACGATGACCTCTCCCATTATTGAATTTCAAAATGTAAAAAAGCAGTTCGGCGAACTGGCGTTATTTGAAAATTTTAACTTCAGTGTCGAAGAAGGCGAGATCGTGTCTATCATTGGCTCCAGCGGTTCCGGCAAGAGCACGCTGTTACGCATCCTGATGACCCTTGAGGATATCGACGGCGGTGTGGTCAGGGTGAAAGGCGAGCCGTTATGGCATATGTCCAAAGGCGATCGGCTTGTTCCCGCTGATAAAAAACACCTGCGCAAGATGCGCAACCATATGGGCATGGTGTTTCAGCACTTTAATCTGTTTCCGCATATGACGGCGCGCCGTAACATCACCGAGGCCCCTATGCGAGTGAAGGGTAAATCCCGACAGGAAGCGGAACGGGAAGCAATGGATCTGCTGGCGCTGGTCGGGCTGCAAGATAAAGCGGACAGCTATCCCGCGCAGTTATCCGGCGGACAGAAACAGCGGGTTGGCATCGCCCGCGCTTTGGCCATGCGGCCGGAAATTCTGTTGCTGGACGAAATAACGTCGGCGCTTGACCCGGAGTTAGTGGATGAAGTGTTGGACGTGATTCGCAACCTCGCCAAAGAGCACAGCTTCACCATGCTGCTGGTGACTCACGAAATGTATTTCGCCCGGGAGATAAGCGATCGCGTCTGCTTTTTCGACCAGGGCAGAATTCTCGAAGAAGGGCCGCCGGATAAAATTTTTGTGGCTCCAGAGAAAGAGCGTACGCAAGCGTTTCTGAATGCTTTTATAAGCGCCTGATATCCTTCAGAATGCCCATCTAAACAGGCGTTTTTTTCTATATGTCGGCTATATGACGGGTCGCTTTTATAAATAGCGCTTTGTGTTTCTTTTGCCTGAATTCATCGGATGTAAACGAGGAGTAGGTATGTCTGATACTTTGATACCGGATGTGGTCTTTAATGATAACAACAGCCAGCGCACCCCCTGCGTTCTGGTTCTGGACGGCTCCAGCTCCATGTTTGGCGAGCCGATCAGACAGCTCAACGAAGGACTGAGACTGTTGGAGCAGGCCCTGAAAGAGGACGCCAGCACAGCGATGCGCGTGCAGCTTTTGGTGATCCGCGCAGGCAACCATGATCAGGCGGAAGTGCTGACGGACTGGGTGGATGCGATGGACTTCAACGCCCCCGAAGTGTTCGCCAACGGCACGACGCCGCTGGGCGCCGCCATGAATCTGGCGCTGGATAAAATCGAAGATCAGAAAGCCGCGTATGACGCCAACGGCATTTCCTCCACGCGTCCCTGGATTATCCTCATCAGCGACGGGGCGCCCACAGACTTCGACTGGGAGAGCGTCGCGGATCGTTGCCGCCATGCGGAGCAGAATCGTAAAGTCGTAATTTTTCCCATCGGCGTGGAAGGCGCAACCTTCGAGACGCTCAACCAGTTTTCCAACAAAGGCGCCAAGAAACTGAAGGGCCTGCAATTCCGTGAGCTGTTTGTCTGGCTGAGCCGGAGTATGGCCACTGTATCGGTGTCGTCTCCTGGCGAAAAAGTGCAGTTGCCTGCGACAGACTGGTCCGAAGTCGAAGTTTAATCCTCTATGACAAGCAGTTATCCAGAGCCGGCCTGGAAAGTGGTCGCGGCCAGCGTTGCTGGCCCGCACCATGTCCGGGACGGACTACCCTGTCAGGATGCGTTCAGTTGGCGCGTTATTGGTGAGCGGCTGGTTGCGGCGATAAGCGACGGCGCAGGTTCTGCGGCGCAGTCGGAGCAAGGAAGCCGCATGGTAAGCCAGTGTGTCGTGGACGCCTTCGTTGAAATCGTTGCCGCGCCGTTGCAAGAGTCCGACGTACGAAGGATTGCCGAGCAGGCCGTCGAAACTTGTCGCGCCCAACTACTGCAGGCTTATCCTGACGCCAAACTGGCGGACTTTCATGCGACGCTGGCGGCAGTTGTCATGGACGACAGCGGCGGATTTATTCTGCAAATCGGCGATGGCATGGCGGCGGCGGTGCAGGAGCGTCAATGGGCGCCTTGTCTGCTGTGTTTGCCGGAAAACGGCGAATACGCGGAAGAAACTTTCTTTTTCACTCAGGATCGCTGGCGTGAGCATCTGCGCATAACCCCAGTGCCCTCTGAATATGATGAGCTGATACTGGTGACTGACGGCGCCTACAGCTTTACCGCCAAACCCGCGGCTAATGGATTGGACCGCGACTTTATCGCTCCGGTCTGCGCATTTCTGGAACAGAACGAAGAAGAGCGGGGCGTTGTTGCGCTCAAGCAGATTCTCGATCACGCCAACGCCCGCCGCATTTCTGGTGACGATAAGACGCTGTTATGGGCCAGACGCAAACGCTGATTGAGGTGGGCGGCGGAGCCGTCCGCCTGCTGGATAAACCTCTGGGGCAAGGCGCGGATGCGGCCATATACCGCGTCGAGGGACGCCCTGATCTGGTCGCCAAGATCTATCATAAGCCAGAGCAGGACCCCGGACGCCGCGCCAAGCTTGAAGCCATGTTGGCGAATTCGCCAGAGCTGTCCCACATTGAGCACGATGGACATCGCTTTGTGCAAATCGCCTGGCCGCAGTCCATTGTGACGAATAGGCGCGGCGAGTTGAGAGGCTATCTGATGCCTTTCGTCGACCTGTCCCGAGCTGTTTCACTGGAAATGATGCTGAACCGTAAGACACGGCAGTTCAGCAAGCTACCGGAGCACTACGGATACCGCCTTTCCGCCGCCAAGAATCTGGCAGCGCTGATCGCAGCGCTGCATCGCAAGCGCCATCATGTCATCGACATGAAGCCGGTAAACATCAATGTTTATCGGGAAACCTTCTTCACTGCATTGCTGGACTGTGACGGTTTCAGTATTCAAGGCGCTGGCAAGCGCTTCACGGCGCACCAGTACACGCCTGACTATATCGCCCCGGAAGCCATCAAGGGACGTCAGGGGCCGGATCAGCTTGGTGAAGAGCAGGACCGTTTTGCGCTGGCCGTCATCCTGTTTCAATTGCTCAATCAAGGCGTGCATCCGTTTCAGGGAACCCCCAAAGGCGGCGCCAATTTACCTACGACTAACCACGAACGTATTGGCGCGGGTCTCTATGCTTATGGCTTAAAGGAGCACCCCCGGATTGCGCCTTCCCCCTGGAGCATTCACCAGGCTCTGGACTCACGCACGCAACAGTTGTTTGAAAACGCCTTCACTAAGCCTCCCTACGCCAGACCCTCCGCACAGGAGTGGAGTGATCATCTGCATTGGCTATTGGCGGCGGATGACTCCCCTTTGCAACCTTGTCCGAATAACAAGGAGCACTTGAGCTTCGGTAATGGGTGTCCGTTCTGTACTGTTGAACAAAAAGCCGCGAATACTGTAAAGCGTAAAGCCAAGCGGCCCGCCAATGCGCAACCGCCCAAAGGGAGAAGGGCGCATCGCGCTACGGCGCAGACGCAACCCCAACCTCAATATAGGCCCCAACCTCAGCCCGCGGCGCAGCCTATTGTCATGCCGCGCAAGGTTAAGTGGGGGCTAATCACGGCCTTGTCAGTGGTGGTTATCCCTCTTCTGTTATCAGCGATTTTGAATCCGGTCATTGCTTCCTGGCGATGGCCTGGCTTTACGGAGGCGGCGCTTGATATGGGCTGGCCCGTCTGTGACAGTGACCGGGACTACAATTTGTTATCCCAGGCGCTACTCTCAGAAGAAAAGGGGCATATCCAACTGGCTTTGCAACATATCAAGGGAGCTAGTTGTTTAGGCGATGTCGCCGTCAATTACGCCTCTGGGTGGCTTGGTTCAGACGTGGATGATGACAGGCTATGGATGCTGCTGGAGAAACTGTCCTCAGCATCGCAGTCATATGAAAGATGGATGTCATTGGATACAGCAGCCCGGCAGAACTATAGTGGCGCTTATACCTCCTACTACCACGATCCGTTGGGATATATCGAGACGGCCGTCAGGGAGCGCCTCTCAAACCTGCCTTATAGTCCTGAAATGAGGGACAGTTGGCGACAGCGCCTGAGAAGCGTAAGCGAAGACCATGGTCGGCGAGCATTAGGCGACGACTCGCCAGGGGATGAGTTAGCGCCGACCTATGCGCACGCCAGAGCTGTTGTGAATGGGATAGAAGAATCGGTTTTAGAACCTCTGTGGAAGTGGACGGCTGAGCATGACCTTGAGGGCTTGATGGAGATATTGCCCGAGCGGGCTCTCGTTGACTTGAAGAAAGTAGAGTGGATTATCGCTGCGGTAGCGGAAAAAAACGTAGATAAGCTGGCGGACCTTCTTCAGCGTCCGGCCATCGCCTTCAATGAGGGTGACTATGCCGGTGAGGACAAGTTGGCGCGCGACCAGAGCATCGTCGCCAGCACGCTGCGAGTGTCAGACCTGTCTACGCTTCCTGAGGCGGTTAAAACGTTGTCTTTGAATTGCGCTCAGTTGTATCACGCCTTCAGTGTTCTGGGAGAGGGCAACATGAACTTTATGTCTCCCCGCAGAGTGCCTACACCCTACTACAATCCCTTGATTGCAAGGAATGCTTCATCGTCGGAAGTTCCTTTGAAAAGTGGAGGCATGGCGTATCTGGTGCGGCAACCTGAGCTGGCTTGTGCGTTGTCGGCGGTAGCCGACGGGGATAGCGGGGATGGGGTGAGTCTGAAGGCGGTGGCGGTCTTTTTGACCAGGGCTGAAACCGCAGAGCCAGGGATAAAGCAAAAAGTGCTTTGGGATATGGCGCGAAACATGCCCCGCTGGGAGAGCGATAGCGGGCTAAGGCTTTACAAATCCCGCGACAATACCGAAAGACTAGTGGCTTGGCTGGTGGAAGAGCAAACTGCCGCTGAGTGGGTGGATAGAGATGGCGAGACACTGGCGCATTACCTGGTGAACTGGGTGTCGCCGGAGTTGGTGCAACGCCTGCCGAGTTTGGGGGCGTCGACTTCACTGCGTAATAGTCGCAATTTAACTTTGAAAGAAGCATACCAGCGCCGTCTGTCAGCACAAGGGACAGCGTCGAACCATGAGAGAGCTGCGCTGGAGGCGCTGGGTCGCCGCAGTCCTGCCGAAAAGCTTGATGACTACTTTTTTGGAAGCGAGAGCGATTCATGACGGCGTTTTCCAAGGGAAGCCTGCCCATCGCTAAAAAACCTGTCGCGTGGATACTGATCACGGGAGTTACGATTTCCATCCTGATGCTTTCCTGCCTGGCCAAAGCAGAAACCGAGAGGTCTAAGGCGGAAGCGCTATATGCGGCGGACAAGTTGCAGTGGGACCAGGTAGTGGACACAGCATGGCCTGAGATGATGAAAAACGCCAAGCACACTCGCTATCCGGTGCAAGGTATTAATCCTGAACAATACACGGATGAAAATACGCAGGCGTACGGGGGCTTCTCCTATCTCAATTTTCTCGCCCGGGACGGCATGTATGACGCGCTTTTGGACGCGCTTCGCGCTGGCGTGAAGTTTCCCCGTAGCGATAACTATGACGCCGTGTACACCGCTGTGATTGAGTCGAAGGAGCACAAAAATCCCTTTTTCACCATGGCGTTGGTGTCCTCCATCGACCAGTGGAATATCGCCCATCGTTTGGCGGCTCGCAACAAAGTCAAAGAACTACGCGGGCTGGATAAAAAAGTACTGATGGCGCAGACGAAGTTTGGCCGCAACGCGCTGATGCTGGCGATTCTTTACCAGAATGAAGAGGCGGTGAAGTATTTAAGCTCCTATCAGGCGCTTCTGAACCAGAAGGATGACTTTGGCTGGAGCGTTATGATGTATGCGGTTTATGTGGAAAACCCATCGATTCTGGACGTGTTGTTCAGCCTGCCAAAACCGCCAAATGTAAACCTGCAGTCTTATGCATGCGTGGACGCCCCTAAACTGCGTATCGCCATGATTGGCAGTCGTATGCTCAGGCAGGCGATGTCGGGAAGAGGAAGCCCTGCGGACTCACGGGAGCTGTTACAGCAGGATGCCATCTACAACCGACTGCTGGCGCTGTCCAGCAAGCAACGTAAAGACTCCTGTAAGTATTATTTGATGGACAGACCTTATCATAACTGGTTGTTATAACTGGTAAACAGTAAGTCCACACTTTACTCAGGACGGGTCACCCTAATAAAAAAGGCCGAACATCCCGATGGATATTCGGCCTGTCTCGAGGCTGGCAGTCAGCCGATCATTACACTCTTGTCAATAACATCAGTTACAGGGAACTGCGCCGATGTCAGAACCGTCACTGGCCGCGCCGCAGACCGGGGAGTTGGGGAGCGGGGTGTAGTCACGGAAGGCTGGGCCTATGAGCATAGGGCTTCCTACAATGCTATTAATATCTTGGCCAAATGAGTTCCATGTAGACATTGTGAAGCGATTACTTCCCCACATACCTGCGATGATGGAGCTGTTGGTGGATATGAAGTTGTAGTCTCTTGAAACAGTATCAGAGGCCCATGCCCCACCATCACCTGTATTACAACAGAAATAAGTGGGTCTGGATGATCCTATGTTATCAATGATGTTATCGCGAATCTGAATGCTATTTTCGCCGCCAACTGGAGTTGTGCCGTTTGTATGTGACATGCCTCCATAGATAGTGTTGTGATGGGCGAGGATATTCCCAATTAAACCAGTATTTTGATGGCCTATACGAAGCCCTATAAATGATGCTGTTAGCTTGTTGTATAAAATATCTAGACCGTAAGAATACTCTTGGTTAGAAATGGATATGCCAACATCTTTCACATTATACGCAAGGTTGCCGCGGAAGGTGTTTTTAAAAGATCCGGCCTTGTCATGGAATGCCATCCCATCAATGTTATAAGCAATATTGTCTTCAACTAGAGAATGATGAACGTCAAACATGACAATGGCATTGCCTGAATAATCAGCATGGATGTCGCCATTTACGCCTGAGCCCCGGTCAAATAGGTCGCGGAACTTATTGTCCTGAATAACAAATCTATAGCTGTTTGCCTTGCCGTCCCAAAAGAATATGAAGGCTGAGTTTACATTTTTATTCGCAATATCATAAAGGTGGTGCATATGATTGCGTCGGAAAATCCAGTCAGTTTCGTTACCGCTGGCGGAGAAGCACCATTTTTGGCAGTTTTTAATTTCAAGGCCGTCAATGACTCCATAATGGTCGCGAGTATCCATAATGCCACCGAAGTTAACATCCACTACTGGCGTTTCACTTGGATAGGCAATTACTTTATTTGTTTTCCCTAGGTCAAACTTAATTAGCTCACGGTAATCACCACCACGCACATATAAAATGTCGTCGAGGGTACCTTGGTCTATGCCATGAGATATTGTTTGCCAAGGGTTGTTAATCGTTCCATCCCCATTTTCATCAGAACCATGGGGGGATACAAAGTGAAAGCCTGCCTTGGTCACCTGGAGTGTATACTCCTGTGAAGTCATTTGCTGGAGGCTATCATATACGTCGACTTTAATTTGATAGCTTTGTCCCTCAGATGATGTAGATGGCTTCCAGGAAATTTCACCCGTTTTAGGGTGAATAGACATACCAGAAGGTGCTTGTGCCAGAGTAAAGGAGTAGGGGTATTTCCCACCAACAACACCAAGTCGGATGTTATATTCAACGCCAGGATAAGCTTTGCTTAAAGGCCAAGAAATAACTTCCGGGGTTAGGCTGACCATTGAGTGTATATTGAGCGGCTTTCCTTGGGGTAAAGAGGTGGCGCTCAATGAGCTTGCATTTGTCCATCCATCAACGCCAGACTCATAATCAATATTCCACCAACTCTCGCCATTTATATCAAATGGCCCCTCAACGATAATACCAGCTGAATCTACTGATTGAGTACCGATAGATGACGCGCTAGCGAGCTTGGGAGGAATGGTATAGATACTGCTATCAGCAATATTTTTAACCGTTACGTTAACACCAAGAGAAAAGTCTTCAGCACTTGCTGAGCCTGTTGATGCAATAAGACCAAGCGGTGCAAGTAATGCAAGACTACGCGCTAGCTTGGATTGAAAGAGATGAGTAGGTTGTTTCTTTAACATGACCGAATTAACTCCATGGCCGGTTGTTTAAGAGCTTTATCGTTTTATGAGCGTCACGGAAGGGGAAAATTTGTTCGGCCATCCGTGTCCGCATCGCAAATCTATACTACAAGTTATAACGACATAACTAGGGTGTGCACTAGGTAAGTTTTTGACTTCAAATGTGATAGCCGGTTTTGAGCTGTGCTGAGTGGACAAATATTCTACTATGTGTGCTCTGTTAACTCCGGGCGGAGTTTTCACGTTATCCCCTTCATCTATAGCCTTTACCCGCCAAGCTTCGTAAACTTTGCCGAAATTTGGATTCGGCTGACTTTTTCTAATGACCTTTCGTATTCTTCATACCTCGGACTGGCACCTTGGCCAGCACTTTTTCGGTAAAACGCGGGCGGACGAGCATGCCATGTTTTTCAACTGGCTGTTGGAGCAAGTCCAGGTGCATGAGGTGGATGCTTTAATCGTCGCGGGCGATATTTTCGACACGGGAGCGCCGCCCAGTTATGCGAGGGAGTTGTACAACCGCTTTGTTGTGGAGTTACAGCGGACGGACTGCCAGTTGGTGCTGCTGGCGGGGAATCATGACTCTGTCGCCACGCTTAATGAATCCAAAGATCTGCTGGCCTGTCTGAATGTGCATGTTGTGGCGGGTATGCCGGAAACGCCAGAGAACAACGTGCTGTTGTTGAATGATCGCAATGAAGAGCCGGGCGCTATTCTGTGTGCGGTTCCCTTCCTGCGGCAGCGGGATCTCACCACCAGCAAGGCGGGACAGGACGGTGTTGAGAAACAGCAGGCGCTGCAGCAGGCGATTGCCGATTACTATGCGCGCCTGTTTCAGTTGGCGCAGGCGCGTCGTGAGGAGTTCGGCGAGGCGCTACCCATTATCGCCACGGGTCATCTAACGACGGTGGGGGCGGAACTCTCGGAGTCTGTACGGGATATCTATATTGGCGCTTTGGACGCGTTTCCTTCCGGCGCCTTTCCTCCCGTGGACTACCTCGCTTTAGGCCACATTCATCGCTCACAGAAGGTGGGCGGTCAGGAGCATATTCGCTATAGCGGCTCGCCCATTCCTCTGAGTTTTGATGAGGCGGAGCAAACCAAATCGGTATTGATGGCGGACTTTGAAGATGGGCGTTTGCAACAAGTGACGCCACTGGAGACGCCCTGTTTTCAGCCGATGCAAGTGATTCGCGGCGATCTGAAGTCTATAGAGAAACAGCTGGGCTCCATTGTTGCGCCCAATTCGCAACTGTCGCTGTTCAGCAATGCGGATAAGGTCTGGGTCGATATCGAGGTGGCGGCGACTCAGGACTATCTCGATGATTTGCAGCGCCGCATCCAGGAGATGGTTGGCGCTCTGCCGGTGGAAGTGCTTTTGGTGCGTCGCGAACGCAAGAATAAGGGGCTCAGACTGGAGCGGCTGGAGAAAGAAACCCTGGCGGAGCTGACGGTGGAAGAGGTTTTTGAACGCCGCCTCGCTCAGGAAGTCTGGGAAGGAGAAGATGCGGAGGCGCGGAGGCAGCGCCTGATTGGGATGTTTCGTCTGGTGGAGAGTGATGTGCTTGCGGACGGCGTGGAAGCGGAAGTTATCGCTGAATCCAGTGTTGAAGCCTCTGTGACGGGGGACGATGCATGAGAATTTTGAGTCTTCGCCTCAAGAACCTGAACTCCCTCAAAGGCGAGTGGAAAATAGACTTCAGAGCAGACCCTTTTCATAGCAATGGGCTGTTCGCCATTACCGGACCGACCGGCGCTGGCAAAACAACATTGCTGGATGCGATCTGTCTTGCGTTGTATCACCAGACGCCACGCATCAACGTCTCACCCATGAACAATGAGATCATGACCAGGCACACTGCGGAGTGTCTCGCCGAGGTCGAGTTTGAAGTGAAAGGCGAGGCCTATCGCGCTTTTTGGAGCCAGCGACGTGCGCGCAATCTGGCGGAAGGTCGGTTTCAGCCGCCTCAGGTCGAGCTGGCGACAGCGGACGGTAAGATCCTGGCGGATAAAGTGAAGGATAAGCTGACCCTGATTGCAGAGTTAACGGGTCTGGACTTCGTCCGGTTCACCAAGTCCATGTTACTGGCGCAGGGCGGCTTTGCGGCGTTTTTGAACGCCCCTGCGAATGAACGCGCCGAGTTGCTGGAAGAGCTGACCGGCACAGAGATCTACGGCAAGATTTCCGCCCGGGTCTTTGAGCGCCAGCGTGACGCAAAAGGCGAGTTGGAACGACTGCGGGCGAAGGCGGAAGGGCAGGACCTGCTCAGCGACGATGAGCTGACAGCCTACTATGAAGAAGCGGCGGCCCTCGACACTCAGGAAAAAACAGATACCGAACGCCTTGAGACTTTGCGGGCGCAGAAACAGTGGCTGGACCGATTGACCCAGGCGCAGCAGTCCTTCAATGAAGCTGAACGGCGTCTTACCGAGGCGACGGCGCGACTGGAGCAGGAGAAAGCTGACTTAGGGCGACTGGCGCTGAGTGAGCCGGCGGAGAAGTTGCGTCCTTTCTATAAAGACTTCCAGCAGGCCCATGACGCTTATGCGCAGACGGAAAGGCATATCAAGTCTCTGACGGAAAGCCTGGAATTAGCTCGCGAAGAGCTGGAGCGCAAATCCTCTGAACTTGCGTCGGCGAAACAAGCGTTGATGCAATTGCAGACGCAACGGGAAGAGTTGGAAAGCCTGGTGGCGGAAAAGGTCATGCCTCTGGATCAGGCGATCGAACAACTCAGTTCTCTGATGCGGCAGCAACAAGAAACTGTCACTGAGACCCTGCGACGCCAAGAGGAATCTGGAGAGCAGGAAAAAGCCCTATCTCTCCAGTTGAAGGCGTTACGGGAGGAGATCCAAGAGGCGAACGAATACCTCGAAAACAGGCGCTCCCATAAGCGATTGCCGGAGAATCTGCCGTTATGGCGGGAGCGTCTGGCGCAGCGAACAAAAGCGACGGTTGAGCTGACCAAGTTGCAAGAGGCTGCCAGCACGCGTCAGGCGGAGCATCGCCAGCAGGAGGCGGAGTCTGTTCGTTTACAGGAGGCGCAGGCTACGGCGCACAGCGTTCTGGAAGAGCGTCGTCAGACCGTCGCCGCGACTCAGCAAGCCATACTCGATGTATTGTCGGGAGTGACCGAGGCAGACCTGCGTGAACGCCTGGCGTCAATGCAAAAAAGCCGCACGGATCGCTTTCGGCTGGGACGTTTGGCGGATGATCACGGCAAACGTAATCAGGAGTTAACGGCGCTGAATGCGCAACTCAGCCAGCGCGAGAACGAGTTAGAGCAAGGAAAGCAGTCTCTGGCGTTGATGCGTAAGCAGTATAAAGCGGAGAAGACGCATCTGGATGACCTGGATCGTCTGCTACAGCAAGAGCGTCAGATTGCTTCGCTCAGCGAGCATCGCGCCCGCCTGAGCCCCGGAGAGCCTTGCCCTTTGTGCGGCTCTCACGAGCATCCCGGCATCGCGGCTTATGAAGCGCAGCGGGAGTCCGACACAGAAAAACGCCTGCAAGAGAAGCGCAAGCAATTGCAGGAATTGGAGGACAAGGGCAAGAAGCTGAACGAAGCGGCGGCCCGACTGTCCAGTGAGTTGGAGTTGGGGGTGGCAAGCCGCGGCAAGTTGAATCAGGAAATGGCTGCTCTGAAGGATGAGTGGACGCAGTTGTGTCAGGAGTTCGGCGTCAATCTGGCGATTGATGCGCCTGCGGGCGCCCAAAACGGTGTTGATGTTTATTTACAGAAAGAAGAAGCCAAAGAAAATGCTCTGGCGGAGCGTGTGCGGTCGTTGGAGCAAACGGAAAAACAACTGCAGCAAGCTAAAGAGTCCGCGACTGCTGCGGAGCAGGAACTTGGCGAGATCCGCAGAAAGTTAGAGCTGCAGCAGCGCGATCTACTGAATCTCGGCAAAGAGATTGATGCGCACCTTGCGCAGCAGACCGAGCAACGCTCTGTGCTGAGCGCCCTTGAACAGGGGCTGACGGAAGCGTTTTCCAGTATGGGCTATGGGATGCCCCAGGAGGATGAGCAGGACGCCTGGCTGGAGGCGCGTAATGCCGAAGCGCGAGAGTATCAGGCCCGCCAGGAGAAGCTGGAGCAGGGCGTGAAACAAGCCGGGGATCTGGAGCGTCAGCGGGAGCATGTAGCGGAGAAAACCGCGGATATCGCACAAACCTTAAAAGGATTGCAGGAAAACTTGGCGCAGACGGAAATGGCGTTGGCGGAGAAAAAGACGCAGCGTCAGGCATTATTTGGCGACAAGTCGCCGACGGAAGAGCGTAAGCGTATGCAGGAGCAATTGGCGGCGGCGGAGAAGCGTTGGGCCACATTGCAGGAAGCCAAAGAAATGGCCGACACTGCGCTGCAGCAGCACTTGGGACGTGAGGAAGTGTTGAAGACGCAGCTGGGCTCACAGCGTGCTCTATTGTCCGATGCGGAACGCTTATGGAGCGAAGCGCTCGCCGCAAGCCGCTTTGCGGATCAAGCTGCTTTTGAACAGGCGTTGATTAATGAAGACGAGCGACAGGCGCTGTCGGTATTAAAGCAGGAGCTGGATCAACAGAAGGATCGAGCGGCCACCCTGAAGCAGCGTGCGGAAGCAGAATTGAATGCGTTGTTGGCGGCGCCAGCGACTCAGTTAAAAGAGTCTGAGTTGGCGGAGCAGCTGCAAGCCCTCACGGATGGCCTGAAAGCCATTAGTCAAAAACAGGGTGAAATCAAACAGCTATTACAAAGCGATCAGTCCAGGCGGATGAGTCGGCAAAAGCTGCTGGTCGATATTGAGTCGCAACAGCAGCGCTACGACGACTGGGCGTATTTGAGCAGCCTCATAGGGGCGGCGGACGGCGCCAAGTTCCGCCGTTATGCGCAAGGCCTGACTTTGGACCATCTGGTCTATCTCGCCAATCAGCATTTAAGTCGCTTACATGGTCGTTATGAATTGGAGCGCCGTGAAGGCGAAGCTCTTGAGCTGCAAGTGGTGGATACCTGGCAGGCGGATACCGTCAGAGATACCAAAACCTTGTCTGGCGGGGAGAGCTTCCTGGTGAGCCTGGCTTTGGCGTTGGCCTTGTCTGATTTAGTCAGCCATAAAACCAGCATTGACTCACTATTTCTGGACGAAGGCTTCGGCACTCTGGACAGCGAGACCTTGGAGGTGGCGCTGGATGCCTTGGACTGCCTGAACGCCAGCGGCAAGATGATCGGCGTCATCAGTCATGTAGAGGCGATGAAAGAGCGTATTTCCGTACAGATCAAAGTGAAGAAGATGAGCGGGTTAGGCGTTAGCCGGTTGGATAACCGGTACTGTCTGGAAGGCGCTATGTAGGGCGCGATTCGGAAGAAATTGAAGGCAATAAAAAACCGAGGCGTTCGCCTCGGTTTTTTTGTCCGCTTAGAGCAGGATATGCACTTTGCGGGGGTCGCTCTCAAGTCCGAAGAAGTTGGTGATTTTCTTTTCACCATCTTGCACTAATTCACGGACTTCTGAGGCTGATAATTCTTCCGGGATATTACGGGGCATCAGTTCCCGTAACTCGCCGCCGAATGCGTAAAAAAACAGCTCGAGTCCGCTTGGATGAATGGCGTTTCTTTGGCTGCTATTGATTATCCAGTCCACAACACTAACCGTATATGTTTCTATGTATTCGAGAGTAGTCTAAAGAATCAGTCGGTTAGCGGTCTGTAGTGGATTCTCTGTAAGCATTATTGCTTAAGGCTGGAAACGCAGATATAAGCCTGGGCGAACTTGCTGTTCGCCCTTGAAAAACAAGGCTTTTAGCCATTGCAGCGTTTGAGGGCGGGGATAGCTTTGCGCATATCCTGCAAACTGAATTCCTGGTGAGCAAGCGACGACTTTTGCTCACCTAATACCAGGTAAACGTGCAGCATTTTGCTCTTTTCCAGTTGCTCGCTCAGGTCCGACAAGACAAGCGTGCGGGTAGGGTAATCCTGTTGTGAGAAAGTCATCAGCTTGGACTGGTCCAGGCGTAGGCCTACGCCGCGTTTTTTCAGGAAAATGTCTGATGAGGCGTAAACGACAAAGCGGCCCGGCTCCAAGGATAACCATATTTGAGAGGTGTGGTCGCCGATTTCCACCTGGCGGGTTGGCGTGCTGAGGCGGCAGCTGTCCGGGTGTTCTCCATCCCAGTTGCGCTCCAGGGTCCAAATGCCGAATGAAGCGACGCTCTGACTCAGCGCGGCTGTCGTGGAGGAACGTTCGATAGAGGTAGGCTGAGCTTTGACTTCCACGACCTTCAGTGACCCGGCTTCTTCATCTACAACATCTTCACTTTGCCCTACCGCCTTAGCGTTGGCTTGCTCTGGCGAAGGCTTTGAATCTTGCGCTATCGCCAGCATGGGCTGTGAAGTCGCCTGTTGATCATGGGAGGCTTCCGCCGTCGGTGGCGTAAGTGCGGAGGCTGCTGTCGTCTTTGTGACGATAGTGGGCTCTTTACTGGTTTGCGTTGCAGGTTGGAGTGAATCCTCGTGCGCTAACGCCGCTGTGTCATGTCCAGCCGCAGGAGGCTCGCTACTGATGATTTCTAGTGAAACGATAGATTGTTCGAACTCGTGGCCTTCGATGGCTTCTTCAGGTGTTGAGACAGCTGCAGTCTGAGTCTGAGAGATGGACTCATTGGGGACGACAATCTCTTCCGCTTGGCTGATCTCCTCTTGTGGCGCGGAGGGCTCCGCGTCTTGCCACCAGGAAGTCGCACACCCGTGCAGGCTGACGACCAGACTGACGAAAAGGCTGAAACGAATTGTGTTGTGGAGACGACGGGAGAACTGCGACTTTATTATTGTTAGTGGCATGGCTGTTACCCTGAAATAGGCGTTGCTGAATCGATATGACAGCTGTTGACTGTGCAGGCTAGCACTTAATTTCAGGGCAAACTGATAAGCAGTCCTCGAAAAAAATGGGTTATTCACATGGCGGCGACAAGCCCGCCGCTTCTGTTATCGCAGGCGAGACAAATAAAAAGCCGCTACTTGTCCGCCGGCTGAATAACGCCTCTATGGCAGAATCCCCTCCGATGTCATGATGCGTCGGGGAATGCTTTTTCTGAACGCCAGCTTTTCATTCTTGTCGATATCGAAATTGGCGGCGAAGAAATACAGATCAGCGCCTTTTTCCACCCATCCGACCCACCAGGCCAAACCAGGTTTGGTTGCATCGTTGTATCCTGGCATGCCCAGGCTATAGCCGGTTTTACTCCTTAATAAAAAGGTGTTGGCGGCTTCGGTCAGCAGCGCCTCTTGTACGATCAGTTGATTGCGTTCAGAAAATGGCAGTCCGGCGTAATAAAGGCGGGACAGGAATTCAATTTGCTCCGCGGCGGATATTCGCAGCGCGCCATCAAGCCAGAAGTGGTCCGCGCCGCCGCTGATATCGGCGTTACCATAGTTCACTTGAGCGACATGATGGCGCATGCGTTCTTCGCCAATCTTTATCGCGAGTTCCTGAAAAACCGGCTCGACGGAGTTTTGCATGGCTCCACGTAAGCTGAAGTCGTCTTCCCATATTTTGAACGGGCGTTTTTGCCCATCCCAGTGAAACACTTCCCGGCCGTCTTTCAAAACTCCGGTCTCCAATGCAATCAGCGCCTCCAGGATTTTGAATGTGGAGGCAGGGACAAAGCTCTCTGAGGCGCGCTGTAGATCGCTGGTCTGACAGTTGTCCGCATTTTGTCGGCAAAGCACGAAGACGCCCTGAACCTGCGCGTTGCGGAAAAACTCGCGCCAGTCGCTGCGCTCCGTTAGCTCGCGGGCGTAAAGAGAAGAGCAGAAACATAAAAAATAAAGGGTAATCAGAAAGCGCCGTAACATGGTGCACTCCGAGTCTTGGGGCGGGGAGCGCATACTATTACGGCTGCGCAGGCCGCGCAATCAGGAAGCGCCGACATGGAAGGAAATATTTTACGTCAGTGGGCGCCAGGCGGATTCTTTGCAAACTAGCGGTTATGGTCCACTCTTAATGGAGGTGCCTTATCTATAAATAACTATGAATCTCGCAACTGTAATGAAGTTCTTGCGCGGCTTCATTGTCGTCTGGGTTATCGCTTCGTCCGGTCTGTGTCATGCTGGCGCTCCGTCTGTCGGACGCTTGTCCGATACGGATTATTTCCTGTTTATATCACCGTCTCCCGCTGAAAATATCTTCTGGGGGAAGACCGGCGCCTTCGCCAAAGACGTGGCGAAGGACCTGGGCGTCAAACTGGAAGTCATGTACGGGAACGATCAACGCTTCAATGTGTTGAAAATGGGCATGGAGGCGCTGCAGCGTCCCAATCCGCCGAAGGTGATTATTGTTGGATACTTTTTTTCCATTACAGAAAAGCTCCTGCAGGAAGCTAATGCCCGAGACGTAGGCATATTTCTTGTCAACACCAGTGTGCCGGAGCGCGATCGGGTTCTGGTGGGACAGCCGCGTTCGGAGAAGTTTCCTAATTGGCTGGGACATATGTACCCCGACGATGAGGAGGTCGGCTATCTGGTCGCGGCGGAGTTACTGCGACAGGCTCAGGCAAAGTGGCCGCGAAAGGGCAGCTTTGACATGCTTGCGTTCAGTGGAGGCATGGATTCCACTGCGGCTTTGGACCGTAACGCCGGTTTGCGGCGGTTTCTGTCAGAGCACACTGATAAGGTGAGCCTGAAACAACTGGTTTACGCCAACTGGTATTGGGATGAAGTGACGGCCCGCGCTCCGAAAATGTTGGAACGCTATCCCTCGGTGGACCTGATTTGGGCCGCCAGTGACTTGATGGCGCTGGCGGCGCGCTCAGTCGCGCGGGAGCCGGAGCGCCTGATTGGCGGTGTGGACTGGTCGAATGAAGGGTTAGAAGGGGTAAAGGACGGGCGCCTGTCCCATAGTGTGGGTGGGCACTTTGTCGAAGCCGGCTGGGCGGTCGTGCTTCTGTATGATTATTTCAACGGCGTTGATTTTGCGGATTATCTGGGCGTCACCATTCGCACGCATCTGGCTATAGCGACGGCGGCCAACGTGGATAAGGCCATCGATGTCGTCACGGAAGCCCACTGGGCTAAAGAGGATTTTCGCCGTTTCTCTTTATCGTTGCGACCGGAAAATAAGGGCTATCACTTCCACGACTTTTTTACTGAATAGCTAATTCCCCAATAATTCAACTTTGATGAGAACGCTTTGTTCATCTGCGCTCTGTCTGCGTGTGGAATAGGTTATGCCGCTGTCTGAGCGGCTGCTGGTTAATGACGCGCCTCCCAGCTCCACCCACTCGCCGAGCTGGACGACGCGAATGGTGTCCAGGGAAGACGTATTGATGCGTTGCTGTTGAATGTCGTCGCGCTCGTTGCTTTGTGAGCGGACTTTCAATTCAACCCGGTTCTGTCCGGTCAGACGGGGCTCTACGTAGACGCCGCTGCTCAGGTCCAGATATTCCACGTTATCCACCAGTCGGCCATTGATTCGTTGCGTCGTTCTGACAGGCTGCTTCTGGCCGGTATTGATAAAGGCGGAAGAGCCTTCCACGACGGTGAGCGTTTGCTGCCCGCCGCCCCGGGTGGAGTAGACTTTCTTGCCTGCTTCGACCCGCACCGATCCGCCTTCATTGCTGATGACGCCTGAGACGCCCCAGCCGCTGTTTTCTCCCAGCCGATTGCGGTCACGGCTGACAGTAATGAGAAACTGCCGTTGTGGGGTATCCAGTTGCATCACCAGGTCATGGATTTCCGCAATAACCGAGTCGTCTGCCCGAATCAGCAACTGGTTGCGATGTCCGCTGATATGGGCCTGATCCTCGGGGTACAGTTCCCGAATCTGGCGCGCCATGTCCTCTGCTGTTCGGTGTTGCAGTGTGATGGTTTCCAGACGCTGGGCCTGTGTCATGAGACTCAGGCCCAAAGCCAACAGCAATGTTATGGCGCGTAGCATGTCCATACTCCCTCAATCGATTCTGGCCAGACCACGAAAAGTGGGAGGCGTGCTAACTGAGGATAATGGACGTCGCTGAGGAGTTAAAGAGTGGACGCTGCGCTTCCGCTGGTTTCTTGCCTGAGTCGCTCGCCGAAATTTTTCAACGCGTTCAGACGGGCGAGGCGTCGGGTTTCATACCTTTCTGAGTACATGAATGGTCGGGTTTGAGACGCTTTGCCGAAGGCGCGGGCGAAAGCGTAGAGATAGCCGTTGCGAACATCCACCAGAGAGCCTTCCAGGCGCACGTCCGACGACGTGTGATGCGCCGGGACCACCCACATGCCGACCAGTGTGATGTTGAGAATGCTCAAAGGGTTGGCGTATTCCTCTTCACTGCTGTTGATGTCGAAAGCCAGCCAGGCGTGCGCCTGAAAGCGCGCTGCCTCCATGCGCTGTTCTTCAAGTTGGCAGTTGTCATACTGATAGCAGTTTCTGCGCGACGACTCCGGCGCGACAAATAATTCAGACACCAGGCCGTTTTTTTTCAAGAAGGGCTTCCATGACTCGATTTCCTCAATCTCCTCCTGGCTCCACGGGTTGTCATTGGCGGGTTGTGGTACGTACAACCGCAATGGAAGCTCGGCTTGCGGTTTCAGTGCGTCGATTTCTTTGACCGAGTCAGCCCGTGCGTACTCTTTGGGCTGTCCAGACTCGGCGGATATTCCTTCCATTGCGGCGCGATTGAAGTGAGAAGAGGTGGCGCAGCCACTGAGGTAAAGAAGAGTGATAGCGGCTAAAGCAAGTTTTTTCATGATCGGTTCCTAGTGCTGATTGCGGCGGTAGCGGCGCTTGACGCAGCCTTTGATTCCCGGTCAGCATAGCGATCTGGAAAGAGGCCTAAAAAACCAGTTTCATAGCAAAAACTGGTCTTGACATTTTGCAGAACATAAATGCCTACAACTTTTAACAAAATTCATCGCTTAAAACGTCTTTGGACATGGGAAGCGTTTTTGGCCCAGTATGAGGCTGGCCCGGATATCAAAACGCTGAAGGCGAACTATCACCATCCCCACCATAAACCCAATAAAAATACGGTGGACATTATCAATGCTTTGCATGAAAGGGAGTTTCCCAATCCGTTTCCTGCGGCATTGGAAGGCATGTTCGATCTGTACGAGGACTTGCTTCGTCGTAATGGCGACCTGTCGCAGGAGGAGAATATCGGGCGTCTGGAGTTTTTCCTGCGTCATGAGTTGAGGATTGCAGGGCGCGCGCCTGTGGGGCGCGCGCGTTTGTGGTGGTTGCTGGGAGATATATTGTTTGACCGTTGCCTTGGCGCGCGTAAACGCAATCAGGACCAGCGTATGCTGGCGTATCGCGGAGAAGCGATTCAGGCATACCAGTCCGCACTGGATATTCTTGAGCAGGCGCAACTGGCTAATTTAGTCATCCGTTATAAGTTGCGGCAGAATATCCTCGCCTGCTATCTCAATGCGTCGAAACGCCAGGGCGTGTGGACGAAAGATCCAGAAACCCTGAGTTACTTTCATGAATCTTGTTTTCTGGCGCGTACTAAAGAGCTGCTGGCTGAAGAGCCCTTCCAGTGGAGTGTCGCCAGAAACGGGCTGCGTTTTGCGTCGCTGTTGGAGAATGCGGAAGAAGTCATTTATTTTTTCGCTTGTCTGCTTAAGGTCAGCGTCCAATTCGCCGACTTTGATTATCAACCCTATCAAGCCCCTGCGATAGGACGCAGTAAAGACTTTGCATGGGCGCGAGAAAATGTATTGACGGATGAGCGGGTGCGCAGCCTGATTGACGAGTGCAAATTAAAAGGAAAATCCAAGTGAAAAAGCTGTCTAGACGGAAGTCGCGTTGGCTGCGGCCTGCGTTAGTCGCTTTGTTGGCGCTGGTGTTGTCGTCCTGCGCGTCGCATCATCAGCCTGATCCGCAAACTCAGCATCCGGTTTGCGACGAAACGCAAACAGACAAAGAATGTCGCAAAGCGGAGGAGTTATCCGAAGATGATGACATGGGGCGTTTGCGTTGAGCGTCTTTAGTCACTCAAGCGTCCGTCCGCCTCGATGAATCCGTCGCTGAAACGCTCGGAAACCATCACTGTCCGTATGGCCTGCGCGAACGCTGCGAGCCGCTTGCGGATTGGCGCTGACGGCGGATAGCTCAAGTAAAACTCCGTCAGTAGCGGCGCGCTATAGGACGGAAACAGCTCAATGACCTTGCCTTCCGCGATATCCCGCCCCACAGCGAAGCTGGGCAATATCGCTACTCCCAGATTATTGCGAACGCCTTCCGCCAGTGCGAAGGTATTGCCAAGACGCATGCGCTCCGGCATCGCATCCAGATTGAGATCATTCTGCTTTAATAACTGTCCCCAACTGGCGGCTTTGCCGTTGGCGCGGGTTAGCAGACGGTGATGTCTTAGATCTGCGAGAGTGTCCGGCAGACCGCGTCGCTGCAGATACTCTTTGCTGGCCACCACCTGTTTTTTGGAGGTCGTCAGCAGGTGATGCGTCAACCCGGCGCCTGTCGCAGGAGAGCGAATTGCGACGTCAAACTGCTGCGCGACAAGATCGATCAGGTCGTCACTGACGTGCAGCTCTATTTGCAGCGCAGGCGCCAGACGCTCCAATTCCGCAATGGCGGCAGGCATAACCAGACTGCCGAAGTCGACGGGGGCGGTGACCTTTAATCTGCCGCTGAGGCTTTCACCACTCAGACTGTCGAGAGTCGCCTGCAGGCGCTGCTCGCTGACCAAGTACTCATCCACCAGATTCTGTCCGGCATGGGTCAGATGGATGCGGCTACCGGATTGGCGCACGACCAGACAAACCCCGATCTTTTGCTCCAACTGCCGAATCTGGTAGCTCACCGCCGCCTGGGATACGTGCATTTCCTCCGCCGCGCGGGTAAAGCTGCGCGCGCGATAGACCGCGGCGAGAAAGGGAAGATGGGCGATGATGTGATGAGATAAATTCATAAAGTAATTTTATTAATTAATAAAAATAAACTCGTTTCACAAATGTTAGACGCTGCCGCAAGCTATCCCAAGTGAAATTTTCCGCCTCGCACTGCTGATCTGAGGGATTGGCGTGTGTGATGTGTTGTAGGACTGATTAGAGGGGGCGACTATGAGAGCGGCGCTGATGGCCCTGTGCGGCTTTTTCTTTTTTACCTGGATGGACTTAAGCATCAAACATTTGTTGGCGAATTACCCGTTGCCACAGGTCATTTTTTTCAACTGTTTGTTTGCTCTGCTGGCGTTATCGGTATGGGTGGCTCCACGCTGGACGCTATTGAAGACATCGCGGCCGGGCCTGCATTTAATTCGGGCCGTCATGCTGTTGCTGGTCGACGCCCTGGCGTTTTACAGCTATGGCGCTGCGCCGTTAACGGAGGCGTACAGTCTGATTCTGACCATGCCTGTGTTTGTCGCGGTATTCGCGATGGCGATGAATATGGAGCGCTTCGATACGGGACGCTTCATGTTGGCGCTGATGGGCTTTGTTGGCGCGTTGATTGTGCTCTCGCCAAGTTTTGGTGTGGTGAATATGGCTTTATTGCCCGCCTTGGCGAGCGCCATGATTGAAGCGGCGGCATTCATAATGGTCGCAAAATATAAAGACCAGGAGCATCCTCTGGCGTTCGCCGTTTATGGGCTGAGCCTGATCGTCGTCGTGACGGGATGCTGGCCCGGATGGTCTTTGTTCTCCTTTGATATGTCGGCGCTGGCGATCAGTGCGGCGGGCGGAGTGTGCTACGCCTTGGCGACTTTGTTGGTGCTGTCAGCATTTCAGAGCGGATCGCCCAGTACGGTCAGTGCGATGCAGTATTCTCAGTTGGTATGGGGGATGGCGTTGGCTTATGTGTTCTGGGAGGAAACGCCTGCGTCTTTGGCGTTAATCGGCGCTCTGCTGATCGCGGCGAGCGGTTTGTTGCTGATGCGGCGGGAAATGAACGCACGGCGCGCCAGAAAACGCGCGCCGCTTGCGGCGTAAACGAAACCCTATACGGGGAACAGGCTGACGGGTTCGATGGCGACGCTGTTGGAGGCGTCGCTCAGCCAGACCTGTCCATCCTGAATGGTGCATTGCAGATCCATGGCGCGTTGCGCCAAATCCGCCAGTTGTTTGGTCGTCTCTGCGCTGACTTCCATGATGCGCAGGTTATCAAAGCGGGCGAGTTCGTCCTGATTTTTCCGCCACCATAACGGAACGGCTCGACCACCATAGGCGTAAATGATGACTTGCCTGGCGCGACCGCAGGCTTTGCGAATGCGGCTTTCTTCCGGTAGTCCGAGATCAATCCACAAGTCTATTTCATCACTCAGGCTTTTTTCCCAGATATCCGGCTCATCCTGCGTGCTGATGCCTTTGGTGAACTGCAGACGATCCGATGCGTGCAGCGCGAATGCGACCAGACGCAGCATCATGCGTTCGTCGGTTTCTGAAGGGTGTCTGGCGACGGTGAGTGTCAGGTCCTCGTAATAGTTCCGGTCCATATCTGCAACATGCAGTACGGCTTTATAGATGGTTGCTTTTAACGCCATGGGGGGTGCTCCGCTGATTACGGCGGGGATTATACATCTGCGGCGATCACAGTGAGAGGCTCGATTACTCGGGGTTGAGGTATTTCTGATGGATCGCCTGGATTTCTCCCTTATCCCATAGCGTCTGCAGCGCGAGCCTGAGACTGTCTACGGTTGCGTCTGGCGTCTCCAGGCTGCAAGCCATATAGAGGTTGTAGGAAATGTCGTCCAACGTCAGCACATTCTCTACCTCCGCAGGGGAAAAACCCTCTTGTTTCAACATGATGGGGAGGCTGAACTCACTGAATGGAATCAGGTCGATGCGCTTGGCGAACAGCATGCGAATGTTGAGCTCGTCTTCCGCCATCAGCACAATATTCTTACCCACCTCGAAGCCCTGCTTAACCAGATAATCCTGCTTGATATCCTGATACTCACCGCCGACGACATAGCGTTTGGCGTCTTCCAGGCTGCTTATAGTGATGTTTGATCGGCTTCTCAGCTTGTAGAGGTTGACCCGAAACGGCGCAATCTCACCCACCCACTTGAACAGCGGCTCTCGTTCGGAGGAACGGGCGATGGAGTAGATCAGCGTGTTGGGCTCGGTCTGAGCAAGTTTATAAGCCCGCGCCCATGGGTAAACGCGGAACGAAGACACACCGACGCCAGACTTCGCCAACACGGCTTTCACCACTTCCGTCGCCATACCACGGATTTCGCCGCTCTCTTCAAAGGAATAGGGGGGGAAGTCGGTGGTGACTACTTTTATTTCTGCTGCGGGAAGTCTGAAGGAACATAGCGCGATCGCTATTATGACCAGCAGTACGCCAAGCTTTCCTCTTTTGCTAAATAATGAGTTTTCCATAACGGTGCTGCTAAGAGACATAGTTTGTCCTTTTCATGTGGCGTATCAGGAATAAGTTTAATGCATAACTGAAAGCTTTCACCCCGGAATCTAAATGAGCTTTCCGTGAATTTTGCTTCGTGAAATAACTCTTATATTTCATGCAATTATTTTTTATACGTGAGGCGTTTTCATCTTTTTTGGCGCTAATGCTATGTTTTAGTAGCCCAAGGAAATGAAACGATGGATTTCGCAATTAATCCGGATGATTTGAAAAGGACTCAGGCCGTTCTCGCAACCAACGGCTTCGGAGAAGTTCTTCACACTGCTGCATGGCTGATTGCGATGTGTTACGTCGGGAAGGCGTCGGATGTGGAGTTAATTATTGATTCCCTGGAGCCGCCAGGTGATATTGTTTCCGACGCGCAGATACTACACTTTTTACATAGATTTCATCCAATAAACTCTAAGCTTAAGCGACAGAATAAAGACGATCCTCTCACGACAAACCGCACCACTCTTACTGCCTATAGTCACCTCGATGAGCTTGGACCTCCGTTAATTCGTGAAGAAATCAGAAAGGCGTTTGTATTCGCCTGTAGCCCGGTTAATCCAAGCATTGAAGGTCAGCTGCACCGTCTTTTGGGCAATATACAGCGAAACAAAGTATTGGTGTGGGTCCGGCGCGGTAGCAAGGACCGGCGAGGTACATCAGAGGCGTCTTTGCAGCAGGTTGTGGAAGCGCTAGATGCGCGAGGTCTTGTGGCGGTGCTTGTTGGCGACCTCCGGGATATCAAGAAGATTCCTGCAAAGGCGATTGATTTGACTCCTGTGCAAAACACGCTTTACACATTGAAAGCTTCTTATGTCAGCCAGGGTGGCATGTTACTTTGCGCGCACGGTATGGGGGTTTTTGCGTCGATAGGCATGATGAGTGGGGGAATGGATTTTGGCGCGTTTCTGGGGATACCTACGGTCAATATAACCAAGTATACGCCCAGCCCAACTGTGTCCCAGCGGATGCGGGCGATGGCTAAAATAGCGTACATGAAAAACGTGGGCTATGATGAAGCCTGCTATGACTCACAAAGTAATACGCCTTTGCCTCAGCGCGTTATTGATGAGGCGATGAGCTACATTAGCGCGTGGCACAAGAAGTCCACGTATCTGGCTTCTTGGTGGGACCCCGTCAACAATAGTCTGTTCCGTTAATCGCTTCCGTTATTAACTAAACAAAGCCCCCACACTCTCCCCGGAATGGATTCGGCTGATCGCCTCCGCCATTAGGGAGGCGACGGAGAGTTGGGTGATTTTCTCCAGTTGTTTCTGTTCCGGTAGATAAACCGTATTAGTGACGACCAAAGATGAAATGCTCGCTTCACGCAGATTGGTGATGGCGGGACCGCAAAGCACTGGATGCACGGCGCCGACATGAATGCTGCGTACGCCTGCCTGCTGCAGGGTTTTGACGGTGGACATCAGCGTGCCGCCGGTAGAAATTTCATCTTCGAAAATCACGGCGTCCATATCCTTTACGTCGCCCACGACATGTCCTTGTTTGACCTGAGTGTCGCTGACGCGTCGTTTATCGATGATCGCCAGAGGAATATTCAGGCGTTCGGAAAAGCGTCCCGCCCGTTTGGCGCCGCCAGCATCTGTCGCAACCGCCACCATCCGGCTCAGATCGTAGTTCGCTTTGAAGTAGTCGGCGATCAGCGGGACGGCGGTCAGGTGATCGACGGGAATATTAAAAAAGCCATGCACCTGGTCTGCGTGTAAATCCATGGTCAACACCCGATTGGCTCCGGCGGTTTGCAGCAAGTCGGCCATCAGCTTCCCGGCGATGGAAATGCGAGGGGCGTCCTTCTTGTCGGAACGGGCGTAGGAGTAATAGGGAATGACTGCGGTGATACGGCGGGCGGAAGCGCTGCGTAAGGCGTCAAGCGTAATCAGCAGCTCCATGATGTGTTCGCTGACCGGCTCAGTGAACGGCTGCACCACAAATACGTCCCGCTCGCGCACGTTTTCCTGGATCTGTACAAACAGGTTGTCGTTGGAGAAACGTGAGATTTGCAGGGGGCTTAGATCTATCCCCAAATGCCCGCATATTTCGTGGGCCAGGGCTGGGTTGGAGTTGCCGGTGAACACTTTCAGGGGATGTTTCATTGCGCCTCTCTCGTTGGGTTCCGCGCTGCATTGATAACCCGTATTACACATCAATTCAAGGGATTGCGCTATTTTATTAGCGCTAACTCTCCCTGCTTATTTTGAGTGGGAGGTCTTTATTCCTTATGGACGTCGCGGTACATCAGCATATCCCATAGGCGCTGTTCTTTGGCGTCGTCGAAACCGCAGGTTTTATTCCAGGTTTTGGGATTCTCATAAGTGCCAAAAAGCATGTCCCACCAGGTAATATCGCCATAGTTATTCTTGTGGCGACCGTATTCATGATGAATACGGTGCATTTCCGGGCGCTGGAAAAAGTAACCCACCCAGTGCGGCGTCTTGATATTGGTGTGGTAAAAGAACTCACCAATCGCCGTGCAGAAGGTATATACCGCGCCAGCGGCGGGGTCCAGGCCGAGCAGCGCATAGACCAGCAGACCGCCCAGGATGGAGTTGAAGATCATTTCACCCGGGTGTTTATAAAAGGACGTGATGACTTCAAGGCGCTGGGGACTGTGGTGTATTTGATGGAAGATGCGCCATAAAAAGTCGCTTTCATGGCGCCAGCGATGCCACCAATAAAAAACGAAGGTGGCGATGAAGTACGCGAAAAAGCCGCCGGCGATAGGGTTCAGGTGACTCGAAAGATTGAAAACGGAGTAAGCAGACAACCAGATTTCCCAGGTGACGCCTGCCAGCAAGACCACCGCCAGTTGGAATGCATTCACCAGTAATACGCGGAACCACCAAGTCTTTACCTGTGGCAGACGCCAACCGGTGTGCACACGTTCCAGAATAAAACAGCCGATAAAAATCAAGAAGAGACAAAGCAGCATGATGCGGTCCTGGCAAGAGTGTTAGGTATCGTTTGAAGAACGGCCACCTTGCCTGATTGATCTGCTTTAGCGCTAACTTGGGGGGACAGGTTGCGCTTTGTAATACGCAGGGTTCTGGCATAAGCTACGGGCAGGATTACCGGTGTTGGATTGATTGCTCTATGTTCGCCCGCAATATTGTTTTGTCGTTATTATTGCTAGCTCCCGCCTTATGCGTCGGAGAGGAACTCAAGCCTTTCGTCAGCGATGGCTGCAGTTTGTTTCCCGATGGCTCCTTCAGTGAAGAAAATCTTTGGTTTGACTGCTGCTATCAGCATGACCTCGCCTACTGGAGAGGTGGAACATACGAAGAGCGCGTACAGGCGGATAAAGCCTTGCAGCAATGCGTCGCCGGCGTAGGAGAGGAAAGCCTGTCATTTGTGATGGAAGCCGGTGTGCGCGTCGGTGGGTCGCCATACTGGCCGACTGGCTTTCGCTGGGGATATGGCTGGCCCTACCTAAGAGGCTACAAAGCGCTCACTGACGAAGAGACGCGTCAAGTTGAAGAGGCGTTGGAGAAGTTGACCACACCCTAGCGCTACGTCAGTCGGCCACCACAAATAACAGAGCCTCTATATCCTCAATAATTTCTTCCTGACGCAGCATATTGGTTTGTAGCGTTAGCGCATTCATCCGCTCTTGCAAGTGGCGTGTTGCGTACTCCAGATGACTGAGCCGCTTCCTGTTTTCCCCCAGCAACGCATCCTTGAGACAGGATTGTAGAGAGGCGAATAGATACATGGGGATCAGTTCCAGCAACAACTCCGGCGCAGGACGGTACATCATGGGAGTTATGGCCGCGGCGCCTCCTCCATGATTCCGCTTGGGGAAAAGTGGAAATCGGCGGGCATGTCCGTCCTGCTCCCGGTAGTAGAGAATCTCCGCCTCGGTTAATGGGTAGCGTTGGCTGTGTTGGGACAGAAGAGTGACCAGCTCATCGGTGACCGATTCAACGTCTTCCGCCACGGAAGGGCCCGAGACTTGCGCCAGCACTTCAAAGTTTGCGTGGGCATGACGATATAACTGGTCGCCCACCAAAATGACGCCACATGGCGCTGTCCTCATCATCTCAGTGGTTGCGTCGAGCAGACGACGGTTGATATCGCCACAAAAACCTCGCTCTGTTCCCATCACAATGACCAGCTTGTTATGTGGCCCGTCTTCACTAGGGTGTTGCTGCAGTTTTGCTATGGCGGCGCGCATGCGCTCGGCGATCGCCAATTGCGGCGGAATCTGTCGCTGTAACTTGCGGGTTTCCGCATAGGCGAGGGCTTTTAGCGCCGCCATGATTTTATTCAATGTGGCGTACAGCTCTTTCTTACTCTGCAACTGGCGTCTGCTTGGCATGGTTCAGTCGTCCGCGTGCGTCAGCATTTCCTGGAGCGCCGCCGTCCAGTCTTCACGGGGCGTTTCCAGACTCAGGCGAGAATTGAGCCCGGACGGTATCTGTAGCAACACTGAAGGGATGTCTGTGAGGCTATGGTCGTCCAGAAGCCCTTCGTTGTAGGCGATCATCCAGGCCAGTTCCTGTTCCGGCGAAAAGCGTTCGAATCGGTCCTGTTTGAGGAGTTCGCGGAGCAATTGGCCGCGTTTGATAATGGTCTGCATGCCTGGGTCCAGTTTGGCTCCGAAACGGGTAAAGATTTCCAGTTCCAAAAAACGGGAATAGTCCAGCTTCATGCGGCCGGCTTCATGTTTGATGGCGGGGTGCTGGGCTTTGCCGCCGATGCGCGATACGGAGCGCCCCACGTCAATGGCGGGGCGTACGCCGGCGGCGAACAGGCTGCGCTCCAGATAGATCTGGCCGTCCGTGATGGATATCAGGTTAGTGGGGATGTAAGCGGCGATTTCTCCCTGTTGGGTTTCCGCAATGGGCAATGCAGTGAGGCTGCCCCCGCCTTGCTCGGGCGAAAGGCAGGTCGCCTGCTCCAGTAGACGTGCGTGTACAGAGAACACATCCCCAGGATAGGCCTCGCGCCCAGGAGGCCTGCGCAGCAACAGAGACAGCTCCCGATAACTGCGCGCATGGCTGGAGAGATCGTCATACACCACCAGAACATGGCGACCTTGGCGCATCCAGTGCGACGCCAGCGCCGATCCGGCGAACGGCGCCAGATACTGCAAACCGGGCGGCGAGCCGGCGTCAGCCACCACCAGTGTGGTGTAGGCGTCCGCGCCATGCCGTTGCAGCGTCTGCATGACATTGACCGCCGCGCCTCGTTTTTGTCCGATCAACACGTAGACACAGCGAACATCCTTATCTTTCTGATGTAACACCGCATTCAGCGCGATGGAAGTGCGTCCCAGACCTTCGTCGCCAATGATTAATTGCCGCTGTCCTCTGCCGATAGGAATCATTGCGTCGATCATGCGGATGCCGGTATAAAGCGGTTCGTGCACGAAGTCCCGTTCAACGATGGCTGGAGTGGGGGCGTTAAGGTTAACCCAGGCGCCTTCATGTAAGGGCGGTTGACCGTCCAGAGGTCGGCCGGTGGGATCAATGACACGACCAAGCAGGTTGTCATGGGCCATTAACCCCAGGGGACGACGAGTGCGATGCACCTCTTGTCCGGCGGTCAGGGAGCCGGTTTGTTGCAGAATGACGGCGCCGACCAGTTCTTCGCAAAGGTCGAACACCATGCCCTGGCTGCCGTCTTCAAAATCCAGCAACTCTTCCATGCGCGCCGACGGCAGGCCCTTGATCCAGGCGACGCCATCGCCGACGGACACCAGCACGCCGCGCTCCTGTATGCGAACGTCAGGGGAGTAGTCGGATATCCAGTCACGGGTGCGCCGCAGCGCGCGGTCATCTTTGTTGGGATTGGGATCTTGCATGGGGTCAGAGAGATTATTCATGGTGTGACTCGGCGAAACCTCTTAATTCATCCGCCAGATTCAGACCGAGCGTCCAGCCTCCAGAAGCGATTCTGACGCCGGCCAGAAGACTTGCGTCCTGTTGAAAGAGTATGGAGCGATGGTCCGTCGCCAACGTTTGCAGCGTCTCCTGCAGACGCTGTTGGGCGTTTTCCTGCAATGGATAGGCGGTGCTGATTTCGATGTCGCCGCCATTGCGCAAGCCGCTGAGTCGTTCCGGGGGCCATGCGCTGACCCGCTCACAGAACAGATTGACCAAGCGTTCTTCCAGGTGAGGATCAGCCAGTGGCTGCAGCAATGCGGAAGCGAAACCTGCGCCCATCTGCAACGCCTGCTCGGTGGTCTCTCTGCGCCACTGCTGGTTCTGGCTTTTGCGAGCCGCGCGGGCTTTGTCCACCTCTTGATCCAGACGCACTCGCAATGACTCCAGCTTGCCTGCTTTTTCGCGGGCGAGTTCTTCCTGCAGTTTATGACGGGCTTCCTGCTTCTCCTGTTCCCAGGTCTGCAGACGCTCGTTGTACTGGCGCTTGAGAGCGTCGGCCTGCGCCTGGGCGTCGCGAGCCTGATCGAGAGAGGCTTTGATGTTGGCTTGCCGCTGCTCGACGATGTTCAGCACGGGGCGGTACAGAAAGCGTTTCAGTAACCACACCAGAATTATGAAATTGATAATTTCCAGTGCGACGGTGGTCCAATCCAGTTCCACGGTATTTTCCTTCTAGGCCGGTCGGAATTATTGCGCTGGCAGCAGGTACTCCAGTAGCGGATTGCGGAACAAGACGATCAGCACGATGACCAGCACATAGATCGCCAGGGATTCAATCATCGCCAAGCCGATGAACAGCGTGCGGGTAATCGACTTTTCCGCTTCGGGCTGACGCGCCAAGGCATCGAGCGCGCTGCTGATGGCTTTGCCCATGGCCAGGGCGGGCAGCATGGCGCCCAGCGCAATGCCGATAATCGCTGCGACGGTCGAGAAAGATACAAAGCTGTTCATGGTCTCCATTAAGGGGCTCCTGAGTTTGAACGTGACGAGGTCGTTACGGGGGATTCCGTTGTTTGTTGCATGGCGCCGGCGACATAGATCAGCGCCAGCATGCCGAAGATGTACGCCTGCACCAGCGCTTCAATGATGTGTAGCATGAGAATCGGAACGGGCGCCAGAAAACCCGCCACCAGCAGAATCAGCAGCGCCGCCATTTCCAGGCTCATGATGTTGCCGAACAGGCGAATCGCCAGCGCTACGGTGCGGGTGATTTCGCTGATAATGTGAAACGGCAGCAGGATCGGACTGGGAGACAGGTAGTGCCTAAAGTAGCCCAGGCCCGATTGGCGGACGCCATAGGCGTGCACCGCAAAAAACACGACCAGCGCCAGGGCGGCGGTGACTGACAGGTCGCGAGTGGGCGAATGCATGCCGGGAATGACGCCAAGCAGATTGGCCACGGGAAGGAATATCCAGAAGGTTCCTATCAACGGCAACAAGCGCCGCGCATTGCGGCTGTCGGCGTTGGCGATGGCGTTTTCCAGCGTCAGAACGACGCCTTCCAGCATGGCTTGTACGCGACCCGGCTGAAGAGAAAGTCTGCGCGTCATCAGAATGCTGGCGACGACCAGCGCAAGCATGATCAGCCAGGTTGTGACCACGGTTTCATGGATCGCCAGCGGGCCGATATGCAGCCATACCGGAGTCGATACGCCGTCATTCATAGGTGTGTCCTTTGCGATGCCCTGTGTAGTTAAAAGAAAACCCGGGTCGGCTGACGCGCATGATTTATTCCCGTAACGCCAGATAGGCGTTGACGCCGCCAACGACGATTCCCAGCAAGATAAAGCCGACTGTCCAGCGTACGGAGTAACCTTCTCCAAGTCCGTCCAGCCAATGCCCCAGGTAAGCGCCCCCGATGACAGGCAATACAAACAGAAAACCCAGCACGCCAAGGATGCGAGTGGCCTGCATCAGCGTGGAGCGCTCCCGGCCGGCTTTGTCGAGTCGGGCTTTGTCCCGTTCCAGATTGTCCCGCAAGCGTTTGTATTCCATGGCTCACTGGTTTCCTCGTCAGTTATTTCAGGCGCGACTCAGTCGGCGCATCAGCTCATGCTCCAGCTGTTGCAAATGGACGTGAGAGCTGGCGCGGCGCTCTTTCTCGTTGGCCAGCCATTCCATTAAGCGCTGCTGGATAATGTTTGCGTCGGCGTCAATAAAAAAACGTCGCGTACTGAAGTAAAGCACGCCTTTCTCAAACTCCAACAAGCCGCCAGTGGCCGCCAGAAATTGCGCTCCCTGGCTGCGTGTCAATTGACTGAGCCCGGATTCGGTCAAGGTGAGGAAGTCGGCATGACGCGCCTGCAGGCTGAAAGCGCCGCTGGCGTCACGGCTACGAAAGGAAACCAGATCGTCAATGCGTAACTCCTGGTCGCTGTCCCTTAGAATGGCGGTGAATGGCGTCACGTCGTCAATCCTTCCAATCCGCCGCGCATGTAAAACTGGTCTTCGCTGAAGTCGTCATAGCGACCGGCCAGGATGCCGTCGCAGTCGGAAATGGTCTGTTTCAACTCTACGGAGGCCCCGGTCATGCCGGTATGGGCGGCGGTGACGACAAAGGGCTGGGTGAGATAACGTTGCAGTTTTCTGGCTCTTGCCACGACCTGCTGATCCTCGGCGGACAACTCCTCCACGCCCAGCATGGCGATGATGTCTTCCAGCTCTTTGTAGCGGGCGAGATGTCCGCGCACCGCTTCAGCGACAGTGTAGTGGGCGGCGCCAAGGGTATGGCGGTCCAAAGCCTTGCTCCCGGATAGCAGTGGGTCCACGGCGGGGTACAGCCCTTTCGCTGCCTGGGTGCGGGATAGAATCACGCTGGTGTCTAGATGGCTTAAAATGGTGGTCACCGCCGGGTCGGTCATGTCGTCGGCGGGAACGTAGACCGCCTGCACGGAGGTGATGGCTCCGTGCAGAGAAGAGGTAATGCGGTCTTCCAGTTCGGCCACTTCGCTACCCAAAGTCGGTTGATAGCCCACCGTGGCGGGCATGCGGCCCAGCAGACTGGAGACTTCAGCGCCGGCTTGCACGAATCTGAATACGTTATCCATTACCAGCAGCACGTCCCGACGCAGGCTGTCGCGAAAATATTCCGCATACGCCAGGGCGGATAAACTGACTCGAAAACGCACGCCAGGGGATTCATCCATCTGCCCGAACACCAGCAGCGCGCGATCCATGACGCCGGCGTCCTGCATGTCCCGCCAAAGTTCGTGCGCCTCGCGAATGCGCTCGCCGATCCCGGAGAATACGGAAACGCCCTGATGAAGGTGCGCGATGGCGTGCATGAACTCCATGATCAGCACGGTTTTCCCCACGCCGGCGCCGCCGAACAGGCCCGCCTTGCCGCCGCGTATAAACGGACAGAGAAGGTCGACCACTTTGATGCCGGTCGGCAGGAGGTCGCCCTGGGCTGTCAGTTCGTTAAGCGGAGCAGGTGAGTGATGGATATTGCGGTATTGATCGGTTTCTATGGCGGGACCGCCATCAAGCGGCTCGCCGAAGATATTCAGCAGACGTCCCAGACAGCTTTCCGCTACGGGAACATGCAGGGGCGAACCGCTGTCATACACCGGCATGCCGCGCCATAAGCCTTGTGTGCTGTGCAACGTCACCGCCTGGAGTTCATTGGGGCTGATATGACGGTGCACTTCAAAAATGCAGGTGTCGCCATCGAGACGGGTATAGACCGCGCGTCGCAGAGGCGGCAGCTGAGGGCAGCGAATAATCGCCACGGGGCCGTGAACTTCGACAATTTCTCCAATAGGCGCAGTGTCTGCGGTCATGTGGCGAGATCCCTGTCGTGCATAATTATTTGTTTCCTATGGAATAAAAATAATCCAGTTACAATCGGCGAGTCAAAAAAGAGTTTTTCGAGTGTAGGCGGCGGGAACGGAGCCCCGGTTGATTTGGCGCATTTTTTGGCAAATCTGACAGGATGGTAAGGTTGAGACCTTGATTCCCACAGGTACGGAATGTCGTTAAGATGAACGCCAATAAAAACAAGTGTAGTTGACCATGCTCCCGGCTGATTCGTCCCGTCCGTCCCATCGCAAGGCGCGCCAGATCGCGCTGGCTTTTTTGTTGCTGGCGACGGTGTTTTTGAGTTTTTTCCTCTCCCGCAACCTGCTTATCAAACACAACGGCGTTGAATCGGAGCAACTGTTGCGGGCGTTTGAAAGCGCTTTGCTGACTGCGGTTGATAAATATGTCTATTTTCCCGCTATCCTGACTGCAGACCCGCGTTTTCAGCGGATGCTGCGCCGCAATGAGCGTGACGACGACATTTCCGAACTGCTGAATCGCTTCAATCAAGCGGCGGGCTCTGATGAGATATTCATCATGAACGCAGAGGGGCTGACCCTGGCTTCCAGTAACTATCGCGACGTCACCAGCTTTGTCGGTCACTCCTATGCGTTTCGACCTTATTACGCGGACGCCGTAGCGGGACGCACCGGGTTTTACTATGCGGTCGGCGTCACCACCGGCAAGGCGGGATTGTTTATTTCCGCGCCGATACGCGATAACACAGGACGAATACTCGGCGTCACGGTCGTCAAACTGGACTTGACGCCGCAACAGGCAAGTTGGGCCGCGACTGGCAACCGGATATTCCTGAGCGGACCCAACGACATTATCTTCCTGGCGTCTGATCCAGCGGCGCTGTATCGCGCATTGAGGCCGTTAGAGCAGAGGGTGACGGCGGAACTCAAGGTCACCAAACAATACGGCTCTGCGGAATCGATGCCATTGGCGGCGCAAACGGACGCCTGGTCTGACGCGCCGATTGTGGAAGTGGAGGGCGTCCGTTTGCTGCTGTATTCGCGTCAGGTCATCGGTCAGCCCTGGCGGATGCACCGGGCGTTGCCAGTAGCTGATGTGAACACCATGGCGGCTCTGATCGCCACTGCGTGCGGCAGCGCCGTGTTGCTGCTGATCGTGCTCGCTTTGTATTACCGCGAAGCGCGTCAGAAACGCCGTACGGAACACCGGCTCTTGAAAGTGATTGAAGAGAGCGACGCCCATCAACGCGCCATCATCCAGAACACGGACGCGGGATTGATGACCCTCAACGAACACTTTGAAATACGCGAGGTGAACCAGAAAGCGGCGGAGCTTTTCGGCGTGGCGGCGCAGGAACAAGGCGCTTCCCTGGACCCGACGCGCTTGCTGTCGCCCTGGATCAACGCGCCCGACGGAGAGGTCAGGGAAGCGGAAGGCTACCGTTCAGATGGCGCTTCATTCCCCATCCTGTATTGCGTCAGCCTGATTCGCACTGGGCCCGATCGGGAGTATTTGCTGACGGTTCACGACGTCAGTGAATTGAAAGCGGCGCAGGCGTCTTTGCTGCAAGCCAATGAAGAGCTTGAGGCGAGAGTGGAGGAGCGCACCCAGGCGCTGCGGGCGACGCAGGAAGCATTGATGCAGGAGCGCAAACTCGCGGCGATGGGGCGCATGTCCGCCGCCATCGCCCATGAGCTGAACCAGCCGCTGACGGCGCTGGTCAGTTATGTCGCCATGGGACGCCTGTATCTGGCGCAGGAACAAAAAGACAAAAGCGCCGCTACCTTGGATAAAATGGACGCGCTGGTGCAACGTATCGCCAGAATTTCCTCACAGCTCAAGTCGTTTGCCGGTATTCGCTCCGTCGACATACGGCCAACCGCTTTGCAGGCGGTCATGCGTTATGTGGAGGAGGTGCTGGAGCATAAGCTCAGCCAGCAGCGGTCTGTCATTCGTACTCAGATTCCTGAGGGACTTCAGGTCATTGCAGATCAGCATATGCTGGAGCAAGTGATGATCAACTTGCTTGATAACGCCATTGCGGCGGTGAAGTCCGCGGTACAGCCTGATATTTTTGTTATGGCGGAGCGCAGCGGGGATAAGATCATGATATCCGTTCGCGACAATGGCGAAGGGATGGACGAAGAGCGCATGCGACACCTGTTCGATCCGTTCTTCACCACCAAGACAGGAAGTGAGGGGTTGGGCCTGGGATTGGCGATCAGTTATAACCTGCTGCAGGACATGCATGGGGAGATAACCGTTACCAGTACACCGGGTGAAGGCAGTGAATTCACCCTTAGCTTACCGGCTGTAATTCATTATGACTAAATTGGTTTATATCATCGACGACGATAGCTCCGTCAGGGAGGCCTTGGAAGAGTGGCTGGCGCTGGCGGGTCTGGAAGCCAAGGGGTGGGCGTCCGCTGAAGCGGCCTTGCAGACCATTGATGAGAACTTCGTCGGCGTGGTGGTGTCAGACGTCAAGATGCCTGGTTTGGACGGCATGGCGCTGTTGCAGAAGATGCCGAAAAATATTCCTGTGCTGCTGATCACGGGCCATGGCGACATCGCCATGGCGGTGGAGGCGATGAAACAGGGCGCCTATGACTTCATTGAGAAACCGTTTCAGCCCACGCATCTGGTGGACGCGATCAAGCGCGCCTGCCGGCAGCGTTCTTTGCTATTGGAAAATCAGCGCCTACGCAAGGCGTTAGAATCGCAGCAGGGGCTGGAATCGATTCTTATCGGGGACTCGCCGGGCATCAAACGACTGCGTCGACATGTCCATGAATTGGCGCAGTTGGATGTGGACGTGTTGATCCATGGTGAAACCGGCGTAGGCAAAGAGCTGGTGGCTCGATGCTTACATGACTTCGGTAAGCGCGCCAAACATCCTTTTGTAGCCCTGAATGTGGCGGCGATTCCGGAAAATCTGTTTGAAAGTGAACTGTTTGGGCATACCGCCGGCGCCTTCACCGGCGCGCAGAAAGCCCAGGCGGGTAAGTTTGAATACGCCAACAAGGGCACGCTGTTTCTGGATGAAGTGGAAAGCATGCCGCTGCATTTTCAGGTGAAGGTGCTGCGCGCCTTGCAGGAGCGGGAAGTGGTTCGGCTTGGCTCGCATCAGGCGGTAGCGCTGGATGTGCGTGTGGTGGCGGCGACAAAAGAGGACCTGAAAAAAGCCGGGGATGAAGGCCGCTTCCGCAGTGACCTTTATTACCGCTTGATGGTGGCGGAGTTGCGCATCCCTCCGTTGCGGGAGCGACGCGAAGACATTGCGCTGCTGTTCGCGCACTTCCTCAAGCTGGCGGCGCAGAAACACGATAAAGAAGCGCCCGAGCTGCGCGGCGATGACTGGATCGCCCTTGAAGGTCATAACTGGCCGGGCAACGTGCGGGAACTCAAGAATCTCGCGGAGCGTTATCTTTTACGCAGCCAGTTCAGCGACGAATCCATCCGGGAAATGCTCTCCGGCGAAAAACTGGACATGTCCAGCCCGTCAGACCAGTCCTTGGCGTCCCGTGTCGCGGAATATGAAAAAGCGGTGATCAGCGCGGAACTGACCGCCAAGAAAGGCAATATCAATCAGGTGATGGAAGAACTGGACCTGCCCCGCCGCACACTGAACCAGAAGATGCAGCGTTATGGATTGCGGCGGGAGGATTTTTTGGGGTGAACTTCATTTCAGGCGAAAAGCTGCTTCAGCAGAAAGAGAAGCTTCGGGATAGATAAAATCAATAGGGAAACGGAGCCAATAAATACATAACAGTCGAGCCAGTTATTGGCTCGAACACGTCCTTTCTCTATTTCAACACCATCAATTGATATGCTATATCGCGTCAGTAAAGCTGACGCAGGAACTAGTGAAGTGAGTAATCCCTTATACTCCAGATCATCCGATCGAAATGAAAAGGGTATAGTTTCAGATAGGCCCTTAAGTCTATCTAGCGATTTACCCTTTAGTTCGCCATCGACATAAACTTCTATGGTCAGGCTAAGCCATAGGTGTTTTGGTTCTGACTTTGACGTAACTTCAATACGATGGTTTTTCCAAACATGCACTGGCATTATTAACTCACCTCCACCCACTCTTTACGCCACTCCTGCGGCGCAAAGTCATCTGGCCAGTACTCAACCTGTTTGATGATCAAACCATCCCTGACCGTACTGAAGGTGAGGGCGCGTCCTTTAATCACACCATCCGTGACAGACACATCCGTCACCACCTGCTCGCCTTCGCACAGGATGTGATTAAGCGTAAAACGCCACTCGCCCTGCGCGGGGTAATTGGCGTTGATCAGAACAAAATTCTCACGCCCTCGAATGACTTCACCAGACTGCGGCCAATGGCAGACATAATCCTCCGACAGCATCTCGCTGGCCTTATGGAAGTCATTGGTTTGCATGAGTTCCCAGTACCTTTCAATAGTAGACTTTGGGTTCATATTACTCACTGGTTATATTTGCTCTATACAGCTATATGACTAGGAACTTGTATAAGTAAATTCAACTCCCCCGCTCACGACGCCAAGCACAATACTGCCTAACATTAAGTAAAGAGGGGTTCTCATTTCAGATTCATAAATAGCGAATATGCCTTGCGCTATAGGCGGGAAAAARAAGTTTAACAAAAAACATACGAATGATACTTGAAACCCTTTTATTAACGACATTATGTAGCCAATAATGAAAATGATTGCTGCGATAGTTTCCATAGTGTTTACTGCGACTCATGTGGTTTAGATAATTCTGKTTTTTTCTCAAATTTTCTGGAATGAGGGAGAATAAAAATATATCCCGCCACTACTTAGGAGGGACTATGCAGTCCATCATTCTCATTCCATACTTGTGAAATTCATCCTTGCTGCCAATCATGTCCGGCATATCCTTTCCGACGCGGCTTCTACACATACTTTTAAAGCTCTTTGCCCGCTTCATACAGCTTGCGTAATTTGGTGAGTGCTCATCCATGTTGTTGACTTCTAGACAAAGTCCTTCTTTTTGTGCGGACATGAAGTCAAGTAGTTCTTCTTTAGTTACGGGGTTCTCATCAAGCTTGCTGAAGGAGGCTGCGTAGAGGCCTGATTGTTATGCCAATAATAATATCCTGCCGCTATGGCTAGAAGGTGCTTCATATATGCATCCTGGTACTACAATGCTATAAAAATAAAAGACTTAGCGAACACGGAACGTGCTGTCAAAGATGGTAGTGGAGCGAGAAGGGAGAAGTATGAGGGCTAACTCATAGAGTCCTGCATGCCAACGCATCCGTGCCAAGTTGTCAGCATTATAAGTATCAGAACCTGGAAGGCAATATTCTGTCTAGATAATGACTGAAGTGGGTTGCAGTGTAGGGGGGAACTGTGCGCGTGTTCTCAACATGGCGCTACTTACAGGGGGCGCCTCGTTATCTATGTTCTGTCGAGGTTGATGTCTATTAGGAGCGGCTATCGACTAATGCTCGTTGAGATGATTATCAGAATGTGGAGACGCTGATTCAGACCCTTCCTTCACTGAGAGCAGGGCTCCTGGTTTCACGCTTTTTCCGAATAAACATAACCAAGAAACAAGTCGTGACCACTAACAGTCCAACCTTCAGGTTAAACAAAATAAACACGCTTACTCCAAAAACAAGGGCAGCCCCTCCATAAACCGGGCTTTCTTTTCTCCGTCTCGCCAGGAACGCACAGAATATGGCGGCGAGGGCGCATGAAAATGCTATGCCGTGATTGATCTGCACGGCTAACTCTTCGGTAAGCGAAAAGCCGCCAGTGATAAAAGCAGGCTCCGCGACAGGGGGAGCGATAGAGAATGCCGACAATATATGGGCGTAGAACTGTGCGAAGAAAGTCACGTACTGATCGTTGATAGACCAATAATATTGGGTGACTCCCAGTAGAAGTACGCCTAGCGCGGCGAGAATAACGCCTGCTCCGGCTATCTTGCTGTGTCTCTTTGGCGGCATAAGTTATCAAATCTCAATCGTTCATCATGGCCACTGCGTATTGCGTGGAGCTGTCTTCCCTGACTGTCTTTGGGGAGTGAAGAAGGCGCTCAGTGTAGTCTAGCGGCGGACGGACGCCAACATTGTGAGCGTCAGATAACGATCTGTATAACAGAACCGATCTAGTCAGGCTTCACGAGTCGTTTTCTTAACGATTTGATATATCTAAATAAAGCTGATCCCGTTTTAACGAGCGCGAGAGCGGCAAGGAGGTTGCCCACCAGAGAAAGAGGACTGACCAGCGTTGTGTGAATCTTTTCAATCTCGCCAATGGGGATAAGATACCAGTCAATGTCCTCATGGGATGGAAATACCAACGGGAAAGGAAGTCCGTAAGCGGCTCCGCCCATGCAGAATTCCCATGGAATGGCTGACAAAAGGAGCATCACTACAAGAGTCATTTGTAATGGCCTGGATATGCGCACTGGCGATGTGTCCTGATGTGAAGGTACAAGGCAGGCATTATCGGGGCGGTCAAGCCGGCGTGCAACCAGGCGTGTGGCGCAATCCACGCCATAAATTGAATGGGATGGATCGCGTGGCGATAAAGTCGCTTAGAACGTGACGGCGCGCTCGTTCATGGGATACAGCGCGCCTTTATCGATGATGGCGACGCGGGTGGGACTAACGGAGAAAGCGCCTTGATAGCCGGTCACCTTAACCTTGGGAAAGCTCTGCTTCATCGCGTCTTTCAAGCGGCTGGCCCAGGGCGCCATTTTCCCTTCGTAACCGCCGCCGCAGGCGCAAACGTGCAGGTTGACAAAGGTGCTGGGCAGCCCTTCTTTGGTCAGCGTGGAGGTGAGCTGATCCGGCGTATAACTTTTCCACTCGCCGCCTTCCCAGGTGTCGTTGCCGTTAACGTTGACTCTTTTCTGTTTGTTTTTCCCCATGTTGCGCTCCGAGCCGATGGTCAGGGCGTCAGCGGCTCCAGTGCCGTGGGTGACGAGATAGAGCGTGTCGTCCTTGGTGAGCTTACTGAGACACTTGTCAATCCAGCGATACATCGCTTTGCCTTTGCCTGAAACGCACTTGTTGGCCAGTATCTGATTGACTGGAATGCCTTTCGCTTTCGCGAATCTCTCCGCGAACTCGCTCATTTCATCACTGTTTACAGGGATATAGATGTATTCATTTGCCATGGTGTTAGCCTTCTTGTTGATGATAGCGTCGCCGCTCAGAGTTATTGATAGATTCTGATAACTCTGAAAGCGCTCACCCACGAGGAAGGCCGTCGGCTGAAATAAGGAAAGATTGTGCAAATTCAAAAGCCGCTTACGGCTTCTGTTTCGCCAGCTCTTTTCGGCGCCTTTCGTAATCGTCGTAACTTTCATTCGCCTGCCTCATGCAGGCTTCGTACTGTGATTGTTCAATATATTTTTCGCACTGTTGTCTTTGGTTTTCCCGTACGGCGTAGTAAGCCTGCTTGGTCGAGCAGGCCTGGATAAGCAGTGCGCCGCCGACGAGTAGAAGCAGCTGGGTGGCTCTATGCATGTTCATCTCCCTTTAATTTCTGCTTTGCGACTCCGGTTGAGCGCATTGAATGATGACGCTGGGTCCCGCTAGTTTTTCGGTCTGTATTTATCCATCACCTGATCAAGTCTGTCGTTGGTGATCTCTGGGTTGGCTTGTTGCAGACAGGGTAAGAGCACGGATTTATTCATGCGTTCTCTGGCTTTTGTGGGCGTTTGGCCTTGTGGAACCGGATGGACGTCGTTGAAGCAGGCGACGAATTGGTCCGGCGTTACGCCTAACTCCCGGCTGATATCAGCGACAGGGCGCTTGGGATCGTTCTTCAGCATGGGCGCTTCCGCGGCCAGGGCCGGCAATGCGAAAAGGCAGAGTGTGAGCGCCAGGATGCGTTGGTTCGACATAGGAAAGGTCTCCTCATTCAACGTTTTATTACGGCTTGCTTGCATTGATGGTGTCGTCACGGTTTTCAAGCATAAAGCCACATTCATTGGTCGATAAGCAAAATTTTGCCTATAAAGTTTTAGCGATAAGCCAAAATTAGCTTATGGCGCTTTTTGTATTTTAGTTGGCTTCTTTATAAATCAGTAAGTTGTGTGAAGGTGGTAAGCGGCATGACCTTTGCGAAGCATTTGAACGCCTGTGACTTAAAAAAATAAAACTTTGAGGTATTCAGTATGAATCGGTATATCCGACTAATCTCTCTCACCCTTTCCGTTCTGTCCTTTTCTGTGTTCTCTTCTGGCCTGCGCGCCGCGGAAGAGAAGAATTACATCATGGCGACCGCCAGCACAGGAGGTACTTACTATCCCGTTGGCGTCGCAATCGCCACGTTGACGAAAGTAAAGCTGCAGCCGACGCATAAAATCGGCATATCCGCCATCAGTTCCGCAGGGTCTGCGGAAAACATCAAATTGATGCGTGATAACGAAGCGCAGTTCTCCATCCTGCAGGGGCTTTTCGGCAAATATGCGTGGGAAGGCTCTGGTGTGTTCGCCAATGAAGGCAAGCAACGCAACATCCGCTCCATCACCATGTTGTGGCAGAACGTCGAGCATTTCGTATTGGACAACAAATACGTCAAAACCGGCACCATCAGCGATCTGGTCAACGCCAAGGGCGAACGTCTGGCTCTGGGATCCAAGAACTCCGGCACTATTGAGTCCAACCGCACCATCCTCGCCAACTTCGGCCTGGATCTGGATAAAGACTTTGATCTTTTGTACGCCGGCTACGGTCCCAGCAGCCAGGCGCTGCAAGACGGCAAAGTCGTGGGCATGGGGACGCCGGCCGGCGTTCCAGTGGGGGCGGTGATTAACGCCTTCGCGCAACGCTCCGATATCACCCTGCTGTCTTTCACGCCGGAGCAAATCCAGCGGGCGGACAATGGCTTTGATCTGTGGACGCCTTTCACTGTTAAAGCTGGCGTATATCCAGGCGTGAACAAAGATATCGTTACTATCGCCCAGCCTAACTTCCTGGCGGTGCGCGACGACATCGACGAGGAAACCGTCTATCTCCTGACCAAGGCGATTTATGAAAACCTGCCTTTCCTGAACAGCATCCACAAGGCCACCAGCGACATGGCGCTGGAAAAGGCGATCGCCGGTCTGCCGATTCCATTGCACCCTGGCGCAATTCGCTACTACAAAGAACAAGGACTGAATATTCCTGACCGGCTGATGAAATAACAGCCTCCATCACTGAGTCACAACGGGGGACGCGTCCCCCGCTTACTTTGGAGATTTGTAATGAGTCAGTCTGCGACGGAGTGGAGTCAGCTCCGTGACAGCCGCATGTTTTTTTATGTGGCTGTCGTAGTGTCCCTGATCCATATCGTTATCAACATGACCGGCTGGATCAGCGGTTTTTGGCCTAACGTCATTCATTTCATTGGATTCGCCTGGCTATGCGTGGGCTGGTATGTCTCCAAAGACGCCAGCAAAACGTTGAAAGCGTTCAACTACGCCTTGGCTGCGGCCGCAACGGCGGCGACGCTTTGGCTGTTTTTCAGCGAGGACATTATTTATGAGCGCGGTCTTCATTTAAGCTGGGCGGACTGGCTGGCCGGATGCGTGGTGGTGCTGTCTTCGCTGGAGTTGACCCGGCGCATGGCGGGCTGGCTGATACCCACGCTGATTATTATCGCGTTGGGCTACGTCGCATGGTGGGGACAGTACCTTCCCGGTGTGTTCCGTTTCAGTGGTCTGAGTTTGGAAACCATCATGTTTCGCAGTCTTTTCGGCGATGACGGCATGTTTGGAAGCATTGCGACCATTTCCTCCAGCTTCGTGATGATGTTCATTCTGTTCGGCGCTTTTCTGGTGCGCTCGGGCGCTGGGGATTTCATTATCGATCTGGCCAAACGCTCCGCAGGCAAGATGCACGGCGGACCGGGTCTCATCGCGGTTATTGCTTCCGGTCTCACAGGCACTATTTCCGGCTCTGCGGTGGCCAATACCGCCTCAACCGGCGTCATCACCATTCCTTTGATGAAAAAGGCGGGGTATTCGCCGCGTTTTTCCGCTGGCGTTGAGGCCGCCGCCTCTACCGGAGGGCAACTCATGCCGCCGATCATGGGGGCTGGAGCCTTTGTCATGGCCAACTACACCCAGATTCCTTACACGGACATCGTGGTTGTGTCGTTTCTGCCGGCGTTGCTGTACTTCCTGACAATAGCGGCTTTTGTGCGACTGCAGGCTAAGAAAGAAGGCCTGAAACCTATCGAGGACAGTAACCCGGAACCGTTGTCAGTGTTGATGAAGCGGGGCGGTTACTCCTTTCTGGTTCCGATTGTACTGTTGATCGGGCTGCTCATATGGGGATTGAGCCCCACTTATGCGGCGGGCTTCGCGATCCTGGCGGTGATTGGCTCTTCCTGGCTGACGCCTAACCGCATGGGCCCGGCGGCTGTCTGCGAGGCGCTGGCGTTGGGCGCCAAGAATATGGTGATGACTGCGCTGTTACTGATCAGCGTGGGGCTGATTGTCAACGTGGTGGCCACGACCGGCATCGGCAATACTTTCTCATTCATGATCGTGCAATGGGCGGGAGGACAATTGTGGATCGCCATCGTACTGATCGCCCTGGCTTCCTTAGTGCTGGGCATGGGGCTGCCGGTGACGGCGGCGTACATCATGGTGGCGACGATCGCTGCGCCGGCGTTGCAGCAACTGATTCTGCAAAACCAGTTGGTGGATTTGCTGGTAGCCGGACAATTGCCGGAGACTGCGCGTGTGACGCTGCAGTTTATGGCGGGCGTGACGGATGTGGATCTCAGTCAGCCGATTCCTTACGATCAAGCCGCCGCGCTGGTGGGGGGCATCAGTCGGGATATCCTGCCGACGCTGCTGGATGTGGCGATTGCGCCGGAAATGATTACCCTGGCGCTGTTGTCCGCGCACATGATCATTTTCTGGTTGTCTCAGGACAGTAACGTTACGCCGCCAGTCTGTTTGACCGCCTTTACCGCTGCGGCCATCGCCAAGACTTCGCCGATGTCAGCCGGGCTGTCCGCGTGGAGTCTGGCGAAAGCCTTGTATATCGTTCCGTTCCTGTTCGCCTACACTCCGTTTTTGAGCGGCGACTGGGGCGAGGCGCTGCAGATCTTCGTGTTCTCCGCATTTGGTTTGTACGCCTTCGCCGCCGTGTTTGTGGGCTGGCTGGGACAGGCGTTGAATCCAGTCATGCGATTGCTGGTTTGCGCCGCCGCGCTGTTGTTGCTCTGGCCGCTGTCGCTTTGGTGGCATCTTGGCGGCCTTGGCATGTTGATCGCACTGCGTTTACTGAACCGCTCGCGCGCGTCGTCAGACGACGCGACGCCACTGCAGACACCCTAGCTCCCAGGCCTTCTAGGCCGTAAAGGAAGGCATTCTCCACTTTCACACCAAGCCATGGACGGCTTCATTTCTCCGGCGCCGGAGAGTCTCCTGTTTCAACGCTTTTACTCTTTTTCACGACGCTGTATTCTCGACCGATTCAATTTGTATGACAGCGGCCGCCTGACGCGACTGCTTTGCATAAAATATGGCGTCTACACTCTCCTCCAATGTGAGGCGCGACAACCTCAAGGGAAGCTCATATGTCCAGAACAACCATCAGCACGGGCGAAATTCAGTTTAAAACCAAAGATGCCGGCGACAAGAAAGCGACGCCAGCCAATCAACCCTGTCACATCGTGGTGTTGGGGGATTTCAGCGGCCGCGGACATCGTGGCGCGCATGAACCGGAGACGCTGGCGAAACGCAAACTGATTGAAGTGGACCGGGATAATTATGACGACGTTTTCGAGCAGTTGAAGGTGGAGCTGGATATTCCTGTCATCGATGACGTCATTCGTTTTCGCGAGCTGGATGATATGCATCCGGATTATATCTATGACCGCACCGCACTGTTTGAGAAGTTCAAAAGCCTGAAGCGTCGTCTCAAGAGTAACGATACTTTCCAGGCGGCGGCGGATGAAATCCGCGGCTGGAGTGGTTCCGCTCCAAAAGCGGAAACGTCTGTGACGGAGGCTAAGCCGTCTAATGTGGGCGGCTCCAGCGACAGCGGGTCTCTGTTGGAAAGCCTGTTGGACAGCACATCTGGCGTTCAGCGCTCCAGTAACGCTTTTGACGTGCGCACGCTGGTGCAGGAAATCTTTGCGCCCTATGTGAGCCAGGGGCCGGACCCACGCCAGCAGGAAATGCTGGAGGCTGTGGACCAGGCCGCCAGCGACCTGATGCGCAAAATCATGCATCACAGCGCTTTTCATGCCTTGGAAGCGAGCTGGCGCGGGCTGTATTTGTTGGTGCGCAGGCTGGAGACGGATGCAAACCTGCGCGTTTTCATCGTCGATGCGACGCGTCAAGAGCTGATAGCCGACGCGAACGCCGCGGAATCTATCGACGAAACCGGACTGTACAAGTTGCTGGTGGAAAAGCGCAGCGCCAGCGGCGCTACGCCATTCAGCATGATCCTCGCTGACTATGCCTTCGGACCGGAGACGGAGTCGCTGAACTTTCTTTCCACACTGGCGGGTTCCGCCCATGTGATCGGAGCCGCGGCATTGACCGGCGGCGCGGCGGCGCTGGCGGGATGCGGCGATTTGGCTGCGACCCCTGACCCGGATGACTGGAGCGACGCCGTCGATGCGGAATTCTCTGAACACTGGAAAACCGTGAGGGAGCAGGTTTGCGCCGGCAGTCTGGCGATGGTGGCGCCGCGGGTATTGCTGCGCATGCCCTATGGCAAACGCACCTCTCGTACGGAGCGCTTTGATTTTGAAGAGCTGCCGGAACGTAATCGACATGCTTTCTACCTGTGGGGCAACGGCGCCTGGTTGGCGGTAATGCTGCTGGCGCAACACTATACGGATTTCGGCTGGAATTTTGTTCCGGGTAAAAAGCAGCAGGTGGACCGCCTGCCTTTGCACGTTTACAGCGAAGATGGCGAATCCGTGGTGACGCCTTGCGCGGAGATTAACATCACCGACTCAGCGGTGCGGGCGCTGAGTCAGGCTGGCTTGATGGCGGTGCGTTCCATCGTGGGTAAAGACAGTGTGCTGATACCGAATTTCCGTTCGATCGCCACGGCCAGCCCCGACCTTAATGGTCCTTGGAACGCATGAGTCGTGAACAGCCTGTCGATATGGATATGTTGATAATCTGGCGCAGGGACGCGCCAGGATGGCGGCAAGCCTCTGGAGATAAGGCTGTATAGACGCATGCCCTAAGGCTCAGGCGGATAACAGGTAGACAAAAGGAAACACAGGCTTGCTCTTGGTGATGATGACAGGCGGAGAGTGAGCCAGTAAGCAGTAGTATGAAAATTAGAGTATTAAGCGACCTCCATTTGGAATTTGAGGACTTCGCTGTCGATATCGACGATGTGGATGCACTGGTCCTGGCCGGGGACATTCATGTCGGCGACAAAGGCGTGCGTTGGGCGCTGGAGCAGAATCCGGCGAAGCCGATCATATATGTGCTGGGAAATCATGAGTACTACCGGCATATCTACCCGAAACTGGCGCGAAAGTTACGAGAGATGACGCAGGGAACGCATGTTCATGTGCTGGAGAATGAGTCCGTGGCGCTGGGCGACGTCGTCTTTTTCGGATGTACGCTGTGGACGGACTTCGAGTTGCTCTGCGATCCTCGCGTGGCGGGTTTTGAATGCCAACAGGTGATGAGCGACTTTCGTAAAATCCGCAGAGAACCCGGCTACTCCAAAGTGCGCTCACTGGATCTGGCGGTGATTCATTCTCGCTCGCTGCACTGGCTAAAAGGCGCCTTCGCCCATTGCGACGAAACGCATCCAACCAGCCGGCGCGTCGTAGTTACCCACCATGCGCCCAGTAGTCAGTCACTGCCGCTGCGCAGGAAAAACGACATCATCAGCTCTGCGTATGCTTCTAATCTGGAGCCAGTGATCGAGTCCTTGCAGCCGAACCTGTGGATTCATGGGCATTTGCACAACAGCAGTGATTACCAGATCGGAACCACACGAGTCGTATGCAATCCACGCGGTTATCCCGGCGAACGCAATCTGGATTTTGATCCGGCTTTCACTGTCAGCCTTTCATAGTTAATAGTAATTTGTCTAACTAACAGGCGAAGGCCATATACCTATTTGATAAATAGTGAGAGCAATATAGTTGTGAATATTGATGTGATTGATTACGACTCTCAGTACGCCGTGGCGGTGGCTGATTTGTTTCATAGGGCGGTGCATGGCGTCGATTCGCAGATGTACACGGCTGCGCAAAAAGAAGCGTGGGCGCCGACGCCGCCTGATTATGATAAATGGAAAGCCAGACTGGATATCAAAAAGCCGTTTTTGGCGATAAGCGATGGGCGCTTGCTTGGTTTTATCGAATTGGAGGCTGATGGCCATATTGATTGCCTGTATACCCATGTCGAGTTTCAGCGGCGTGGCGTGGCGGCTCAGCTTTATCAGCGATTGGAGCGGGAGGCGGTTGACGCAGGTATGACGCGCCTTTATGTAGAAGCATCAAGGGCTGCGCGCCCATTCTTCGAGTCAAAAGGCTTTGTAACAACGCAACTTAATGAAATACAACGCAACGGTCAGATACTGGTTAATTTCACAATGGAAAAGAAGTTAACAAAACGCTAGCACATTTGGTTTTTTTATATCCATTTGATCTTATCGTCGTTATTTACAGAGTAAATCCTTTACTAAACTGTAAATAATGGCGCCGCATAAATACTGCTTCTTGGATTTTGCGCCCAAAAGGACGAGAACAGCCCGCATATTTATTCACGCCAGAACAACATATCCGTCGCAGCCCGAAGTCATGCGCAGTGAAGCGCCAAGTGGCGAGTCGGCGGGAAGTATCCTCAGAGGGGGGAGTGGACATGGCGGAAGCACCCGTATCATCGTCAGATAAGACCCGTTTAGGGGACCTGTTGCTTGAGCGGAATCTCATCACCCAGGAGCAACTGGAAAGGGCGATGTCTTTGCAGAAGACATCCCATAAGAAGCTGGGTGAGATCCTGGTCGAAGAACACTTGGTGTCAGACCGGCAAATACGGCGCACTCTTAAGATTCAACGCAACTTACGACGCACCGTACTGACATCTGTTTTAACTTTGTCGCCGTTATTCCTTGCAGGGTGCGGGGGGGCGACGCCGGCTAGCGCCGCGCCAAAAACACAGGCTTCAGCGGAAAGCTCCATCACCGTTTCAGAAACGGAGCTGAGCGGCGATACGGTACTGGATTCGTCTTACACCACTTCCACCAAGAGCGGTAAAGGCGGGACCAAGGGAGGAGGCGGCAGATGGGGCGATGGCTCCAACACCAGCACTACTGACACCACCACGGACACTTCCGGCTCCACGACGACAACTGAAGATCCGTTTAGTCCCACTACGGATACCACTGATACTACCCAGTCATCAGATCCGTTTAGTCCTTCAGACACGACTACCGACACTAGCCAGTCTACTGACACCAGTCAGACTACGGATACCAGCACTACTGATACGTCGTCGAATCAGACCACCACGACGGATACTACCAGTACGACTGACACATCCAGTACAACCGATACTACGGCGACGACAGATACCTCCACCACGGATACTTCCACAGATCAGACACAGCCAGATGAGGTGGACATAGTCATTTCTTTGCCTCCCGCATCGCAGTCTGCAGCAGTGGGCTCGTCGGTTACCTTGAACGTTAGCGCCAGTGGCAGCAATACGCTGTATTATCAATGGCGTAAAGACGGACAGAATATTCCGGACGCGGTGACCTCCAGTTACACCATACCCAATGTGAGCGAAGCGGACGCGGGCAGTTATGACGTCATGATTGGCAACGAGAGCGGTGTTGTCATCAGTGATGCGGCGACGCTGGACGTTGTGGTTGATCGCACTGCGCTGCTGAGTTGGACGCCGCCGGCGACCCGTGAAGACGGTAGTGTGCTGGCTGCATCGGAAATCCAGCTTTACCGGATCTATCACCTGTCTGAAGACGGTTCCGTGGAAACAGTATATGAAGCGTCGCCGGATGAAATCAGCTTCTCCTTCGACAACTTGCCCGTCGGCACTCACTACTTCGCCGTGTCGGCTGTGGATGTAAATGGGCTGGAGAGCGACACGTCAGATATTGTGATGAAAAAAGTCTTATAAAAACCAAGGGCGGATTATCCGCCCTTTTTACTTCCCTTACTTCTATTAACCTCATATCCCTCAGTAAGCTGGCGCGCTCTCGTATTGGATGCCTTTTTCCGCCGCCTGGGCTTTAACTGTTGAGTAAATTTTGTAGTCCAGCGTTTCTTCTTCTGCGCCGCTGTCTTTGAGTTTCTGTTCGATAAATTCCTGACGCTGGCGTGACAGCTCCGCAATTTGCGTGCGCAGGGCATCACGTTTTTCCGCTGTTTCCTTGATGACTTTCGCCTGTTCGTCTTTTTCCAGCGCTTGCAACGGGGCGGGTAGCGTCGCCGGGGCGATGCTGTCCAGGTCGACGCGGCCGCTACTGATGTCATCGACCAGTTCGCTTTCCGCGAGGAAGTTGCCTTCGCCCGCAGCGGACGCATTAAAGGCGGCCCGTTTAGCCAGTGCGGCATCGGAACTGACTGCATTCAGTTTGTCCGTGGCGGCGCTTTTGGCGGCGAGAGCCTTACGTTTTTCTTCCGTGCCGTAGAACATGCGGGTCTTGTCCATTTCTCTGGAGAGGGAAGCCAGCTGTTCATCAAATGGCGTGGCCACCGCAACAGCCTGGCCGGATTGCTCCACCTGGAAGAAGGAGCCCTGGTTCAACTGCGCTATGCGACGCCATTCCGTCTGCGTAAAAGGATCGTCGCCAGCCTGGATGGTGTTGACGACGATGCCCTTGGTCAGTGCGTCTTTCAGTGTTTGCGGGTATTGCTGCTCGTTCTGATAATCCATGTGCGGAGGCGCGTCGCCAACCAGAAAGATGACCCGGTAACTGTCTTTGTCCTGACTCCAGGAAATCTTATGCACGGCGTCGAACAACGCCTGATTGACGCTTTCTGGACCGTCGCCGCCGCCTTCAGCCTGGAAGTCCATCAAGGTGGCGTACATGGAGTCCAAATCCGGCGAAAGATCGATGACGCGGGTGATATAGCTGTCTCCTCGATCCCTGAAGGCGACCAGCCCCATTTTGATTTCTGGAGCGGGTTGCGCGGAGGCCATGGTGCTGGCGATGGACCAGATGTTTTCTTTCGCCGCCTGAATCAGCCCACTCATGCTGCTGGTGGTGTCGAGAGCGAACACGACTTCAATTTTGGCCCGCTTCTCATTAATTGTCGCGATCGGGTTCGTTGTGGTGATGGGGTCCGTTGTCGTGACTGGATAAGTTATCTGGTTGACCGCTGGCTTCGCAATAGCGAGGTTCTGCAGCGTAGGGTAAAAGGCGACCACGCCGGCGGTGGCTGCAAACAGGGTGAAGGCGAACAGTTTCGATTTCATGGTTGAGTTCCTCCAATAAATGAATGAGCCGAAGTCAGGAATGTCTGGATAGACGGCGCAAGGCGGCGTCCGCATTGCGATAGGCGCGCTCGAAATCTTCGTTGTTGACGGGAGCTTCGCCTCGTCCTGACGCAGACAGTTTGCGAGGGATGTAAACGAACGCCGCTTGCACGAGAAAGAACGTCCACAGAGCCAGAAACAGACTGTGGGTATGTAGTGCGGCGGCCAGGGATGCGAGCAGGGCGGCGCCATTGAGAAAGGCGTCCAGCGCCGCGGCGATCAGGCTGTCGTGGATATAAAGGCAGCGCGTCAGCCAGATAGCGGCGGTTTGCGTCGCCAGCCAGACCCATACGCCAGGGTTAAGCAGGAACAAGGCGGCGGTAACGGTCATCCAGGCGGCGAACACGACCAGACGTCCGGTGCGGGCGCGACTGTCGCGCAACAAGATCACCACATACGCCAGACCCAGCGCGGAAATCAGCAGCCTGAGTCCGAAGCCTTCTCCAACCACTGGTGCGAACAGAACCAGCGCCAGTGCGCCGACGATACTGAGCGCCAGCGCAATCACAGCGCCGCGCCAAAAAGTAGACTTGCTCATGACGCCCTCCGCTTTTGTTGTTCGCGCAGCATCGCCAGATCAATGTCTTCCTCGGTAATGCTGACGTCTTTGCTATCCCAGGCCTTGGGCTCGACGCTGTGATCAGTCTCAAACAAAGCGGCTTTCTGTCGCATGCTCTCAAGCCGGCGACGCTGATCGCAGAGGGATGAGGCTTGGGCAGTAATGGCGTCGGTCAGTTGACTGGCCTGCTGACGGAATTGCGACAGCAGCAGCTCGCCTTCCAGTTTGCGACGGAGCAGGCTCCGGGCGAGGTTTTCATTCTCTGCTTCGAAGCAAAGATCCAGTTGAGCGTCGAGTCCGCTCAGAGACTTTTCCACCTCTTTGATGCGACTGCTAACCTGCTGTATCTCATGCTCTTTCGCTTGCAGCCGGCGCGCGTTTTGCGATACTTCCTCTTCCATTTCCCGAATCGCCTGACGCAGAAGGGCGTCGGGTTCTTCCAGGCGGTCCAGCACGGCGTGCATATCCGCTTTGAATAAACGAGTCAGTCTGGTGATCAGCGCCATGTTCGTCTCCTTTCAGGGTGTTCGTTGATGTGGTTACAGTCTAAAAAGGAGCGTGCAGGTGTCGTAGACAGGCTTTTGTAAAACCTTCGCGGCGCTGTTTACAAAGAATTTACATGGCGTGGCGACGCTTGTTGTTAGACTCGTTTGTAACTACATTCGCTATCGCGAGAGTGATTTTTTCAGGTATCAATTGAGGTGGAGATGCAACGCAAAGCGCGCATTCTGATCGTGGAGGACGAAACGGCGATTCGCACCGGACTGGTGGATGTCTTCGTTTACCATGGCTATGAGGTGGATTTCGCCGTGGATGGCGACGAAGGCCTGAGCAAGTCGCTGAATGGCGCTTATGACCTGATCCTGCTGGATGTAATGTTACCGGGTAAAAACGGTTATGAGATCTGCGAAGCAGTGCGCCTCAAGGACCGCGATCAACCCATCATCATGCTGACCGCCAAGTCTTCCGACGAAGATGTCATTCATGGCCTGTCACTGGGCGCCGATGACTACGTCGCCAAACCTTTTTCCGTGGCGCAACTGGTGCTGCGGGTGCAGGCGGTATTGCGGCGCTCTCGCTCCACGACGCTGGATGACGCCCATATTCGTCTGGCGGGCGGCCTGGAGATAGACACTCTGAATCTGAGTTGTCAGCGCAAGGGGGAGGACGTGGCGTTTACCCGCAGAGAGATGGATGTCCTGCAATATCTGCATGAGCACTGCGAGCGCCCGGTATCGCGAGAGGAGTTATTGAACAAGGTCTGGGGGTACGCTCGGGATCTGGATATTGAAACCCGCACCGTAGATATTCATATCGCCAAACTGCGTCGTAAGATCGAGGATGATCCCAAGCAACCGCAACGGCTGGTGACTGTGCGCGGCGGCGGCTACCGCCTGATGACGGAGTCCTGATGGCCGCCTCGCTGCGACATGGACTTACGCCAGGACGCCTGCGCCTGTTCCTGGCGGTTTTGTTTTTGGCCCTGCTGATCCCCTTTGCGGTATTGGTCTGGCAGACCCAGCAGCAGATCAAGTGGGAGGCGTTTCATCAGTACCGCTTGCTGGCGGAGGAACTGTCTCAGCGTATCGACTCTGAACTGCAGCGCTGGATTGCAGCGGAAGAGGCGCACTCTTACGCGGATTATCAGTTTCTGGTTCTGACCGGCGATCCCAATACCTCCAGTTATGTGCAGCGTTCCCCCTTGGCGACGTATCCTGTGGAATCGTCCATTCCAGGACTGCTAGGGTACTTTCAGGTGGATGCGGAAGGCGTTTTCTCCACGCCGGCGACCCCTGACACCCTGGATAACCCAGAGCGTTGGGGGCTGAGCGCAGAGGAACTGACCCAGAGAACCGCCTTGCGCGACACTTTGTTGGATATTCTCAGCCAGAACCAGTTGGTGCAACGTCGCCGGGCGGACGACAAGCCTGTCAGTCTGGCGGATGAAGCGATGAGCCTGGCGGATACTATGGGGCTGTCTTCCCGCGCCTATAGCTCGTCGGTGGAGTCCGGCGCGGGAGGCCTGAGCGAGAACGCGGACAGCAGTTGGAGCCGCGACGCGGAGATGGACAGTACGGCGCAGACCGAACCAACGCCAGCGGCGTCGGTCGCGCAGGAGAGAGAAATCGCGCAAGCGCCGGCGCAGGAAGAATACAAAGCCAAGTCCCCGCCGGTATACGCGCAGCAGGCATTTGATAATCTGAACTCGCCGGTGTTCGAGCAACGCCAGCGTAGCCAGAGCGACAAGCGTCTGGAAGATCTCAAGCTACAGAGCAGCTTCAAGAAAGAAAACGTTGCGAGCAAGTCCCTGTCGAAAGCGGCAGGCGTTTCAGCGCCCGCCCCTAATCGCTCCTCGCGCATAGAGCAAACCGCCTTGGTCGAGGAAGTGGAGTCCGAAGCCGCCCCAGGAGAGCCTGCTGTTGCTGCGCCCAAAGTCAAAATCTTTGAAAGTGAAGTTGATCCCCTGGAGCTGGCCTTGTTGGACAGCGGACAGTTTGTCCTGTTCAGGAAAGTCTGGCGCGATGGCCAGCGCATCATTCAGGGGGCGATCATTGAACAGAACGCCTTTATCGAAGGCGCGATGGCGCAGGCGTTTCAAGGGACGGCCCTGGCGCAGATGAGCAATATGGTGGTGGCGTTTCAGGGCGATATCCTGCAGACCGTTTCCGGCTCCATCAGACGTGGCTACATGGACCAGAGCGATGAATTAAATGGCGAGCTGTTGCATCAGGTGCGCTTGTCAGCTCCTCTTGGCGACTTTCAGTTGCTGTGGACGATTAACCGACTTCCCGCTGGCCCTGGCGCTCAGGTTGTCATATGGGCCAGTGTGATTCTTGGCGGAGTGCTGCTGCTGGGATTCATCATGCTGTACCGGCTTGGCCTGCGGCAGATCAAACTGGCGCGGCAGCAGCAGGACTTTGTTTCCGCCGTCAGCCATGAACTGAAAACACCTCTGACCTCTATTCGCATGTACGGCGAAATGCTGCGGGAAGGCTGGGTTGGCGAGGAGAAAAAGCGGGAGTACTACGACTTCATTCATGACGAGAGCGAACGGCTCTCCCGCCTCATCGCCAACGTGCTGCAACTGGCGAGAATGGAGCGCAATGACCTGAAGCTGGAACTCAAGCCCATCGGCGTCCAGGCCCTGATGGATATGGTGCGCTCCAAAATCAGCAGTCAGGTGGAGCGAGCCGGATTTGAGTGCAGCTACGAACTTGATCCTTCCTGTGCGGATAGAGAGCTGCACGTGGACGCAGACGCCTTCGTGCAAGTGATCATCAATCTGGTGGATAACGCCATTAAGTTCTCCTCTAAATCCGAGCGCAAACGTATCGAGATCCACGCGCGGCCGCGGGGCGCCAAGTCAGTCGCCTGGAGCGTCAGGGATTACGGCCCGGGCGTTCAGAAAAGCCAGATGAAGAAAATCTTCCAACTGTTCTACCGCTCCGGTAATGAACTGACCCGCGAAACCGTCGGCACCGGAATTGGGCTGGCGCTGGTGCGACAGCTGACCCGCGCCATGGGAGGCGAAGTCGACGTGCTCAACCGCACCCCGGGAGCGGAGTTTGAGGTGGTGTTGAGTTGATGCAGGAATAAGTGGCTAACTGTAATTTTCTCTATAAAATAGCCACTTATCTGTTTTAAGGCTTGTTGCAGGACGCAAACGATGATGTACCCTCCGCTTCGCTTGTTGCGAACTTACCCCTCGACGATTTACCTCTCTTCTGCGCTATGTCCTATTAGTCGCGGATAGCAACGTTCTCTGAATTTTCCCTCCAAACGAAGCCGGTTTTTGCCGGGCTTTGCAGTTGGTGGCGATAGCGCTGAATGATTAAGGATTGAGTAGGGCCATGAACGCTGTATTGCGTATTAAAAATGATCTTGTCGCGGCCAGTATGGTCGCCAGTATTTTGTTTCTCGCGATTGTCAGTCTGGGGCTTTCCCTGGCTGTCTTGCCGTTGTACGTCAATAAAACGCTGGGCTACTCTGCGTTTTATGTTGGATTGGTGGTAGCGATTGAGTCAATTTCTACGTTGCTTTCCCGCGCCTACGCCGGCAGGTTTTCGGATAATCACGGCCCCAGAAAAGGGATGGTGCTGGGGCTTACGCTGACCTTCAGCGCGGGAATGCTGTGCTATTTGTCATTCGCTTTGTTGCCGGCGACTATTCTTACTTACGTGATTATCTGTTTCTCCCGTATTTTGATGGGGGTTGGCGAGAGTCTGATTTTTACCTGTAGCGGAACATGGCCTATTGGTCTGGTTGGGCGGGAGCACGCCGGTAAGATTATGTCCTGGGTGGGTATCGCTATGTTTTTAGGGCTGGCTGCCGGTAACTATGTCGGGGCCTGGTCTTATTACTCTGTAGGCATTGTCTATGCGGCGCTTTTCATGAGTCTACTGCCAGTCATTGGCTTTGTATTTGTGGCGGTTGTCCGTCCCGTGGATGTGCATCCGGAAAGAAGCGAAATCAAGCTCGCTTATGCGATCAGTCGGATCTGGAAGTCGGGGGCAGGTTTTTCCCTCGCGAATATTGGCTATGCGGCGATTACCGCTTTTCTGGTGCTGTACTTTGTGGAAAGCGGCTGGCGGGAAGAGGCGGCTTTCTCTTTATCGCTCTTTGGCGTGGGCTATGTTTGCGCGCGTTTGACGCTGGGCTGGATGGCGGATTCATCCGGCTTAAAGATGACGCTGTTTTCTCTCGTCATTGAGGCGGTAGGGCTGTTGTTGATCGGATTGGCGACGTCGCCGCAGCAAGCGATGGTTGGCGCTTTCCTGACTGGGTTCGGTCTATCCATGGTGTATCCGTTACTGGCGCTGCCAGCCCTGAAAAGCCTGCCGGATAAGAACATCGGACTGGCGTTGAGCACCTATGAATCCTGCTTTGACATTGGAATTCTGATTGCGGGCATTATCGGCGGCTCGATCGTTTCCTGGTTTGGATACGAAGCCATATTTATTTTCTCTTTCTTCTGTTGCCTGTTAGCCATGGCGTCCACCGTGCTGGCGTTCAGACAGTTAGATGAAGAGCAAATGGAGCCGATTGCGGTGACGAGTTAAGTCACTGATAGACGGGTTAAGTGGACTCAGCCGGAGCCTATGGTCATTCGCTCCGGCTTCTGGGCGTTACCTATGCTGCGCCTCAGGGAAGAGCAGTGCGTAGGCGTCGAAAAAGGACAGGGCGTCTTCTTCGGTGGAGGCGTCTGCGAGAGTTTTCAGCTCAGGCTTGAGCGCCAGTCTATAGCCGTCCAGCAGGTGCTCAATATTATGCAGCTCGGGATGGTGGTTGACGGCGTCGGGCATCATTTTCAGGATCGCATCCACATAGTCGAGGTTGCGATGAATCGCGTCTTCATTATGCAGGCTGGAGGCGACCCAGAGGTGGTTAAGTTCCTTGCCTGAGGTGCGCTTTTCCGAGTCGGCGGCTTGCACGACGGTGGTTCCATACACGACCGTGCACAGCTTTTCTTCCACCTCAAACTCACCATTTCTGTTGGCATCATACCAAAACTCATAACCCAGCTCGTGGGTGAAGGCTCGGGCGTCGATGCTGATTTTGGCGACAGGCTTGCTGTCTGGACCCATCTCCAAGCCTTGATACAGGGAATAGCCATCGAACCAGCTGCGGGGACGTCCCAGGAAATTACCCGGGGGATACTCTTCTTCTACACGATAATGAGAGCCCAAAATGTTGAGGTCGCTGCCCTGGTGAAAAAACAAATCTCCCAGCAAAACGCCGTCTTCCTGCGTTTCCATGAGCAATTGCTGGCGTTCGTCTTTTAACTTTGTGCCGGTGCGGATGCGTTCGCCCAATATGCCCAGCATGCCCCGGCCTTCGATGACGGTATACAGCGGTTTAATATCGTGGACGTCGCCATTGTTGATAGCGCCATACACTTCGGTCTCTTCCCGCCCAAAGGTTGGGTCATTTTCGTTGATGGCGAAGACAGGAATAAGCTGATCCTCGACGAGCACTCGACCGATCAGCGCCTCTTTGCGGCCCGCCAGACCCAACCACTTGCGGACTTCACGCTCTTCAGAGGAGGCCAGCAAGACGCCGTTGGCGTCCTTAACCTGAAAAGTTTCCACCTTGCCGTTGTCGTTAGCGTTGATTTCGGCGATAACGTCGCCGCTGGGAAGATTGATGTCGTTGTCGCCCCAGAAGTTATAAGATCCGCTTCCCCGACTGACGCCGCTATACACTCGAATAACTGACTGATAAGGGACATCCTCATTAGCCCCTGCGTTCCATGGATAGGTTGTTCGGCTTTCCGCAATGGTCAGCACCGCATTGGAGACCGGGTAATCATTAAAAGGCAGGCTGCAGATTAACTTAATAATTCCCCATAGGATGAATGCGGGAATGATATAGATCCCATAGCTAAATAGTTGATTAATAAACTGCATATCTAAGTAATGGATGAGGCTTGTCGGTAGTGTGTCGGATATGTGAGGCGTTAGCTGGTCGAGTATATCATAAGGTGGTAGTATTTCGGCCCGACTCATTGTCGAGTCCTTATCCCTCATGAAGTTTGCGCCCGCGGCGCTTTATATTTGACGCGATATATAGCAATGGAATACTGGTCTTTACTCTACCTTCCGTGCCTCTTCTGGGCCGCCTATCACTACTATAAGGACCGACATAAACCAGAGCCTGTTTTAATGCTGATTTTGGCCTTGGTATTGGGGTACTGCTCAGCCTATATCGGCTTATATTTGTATGAAGCGCTGGACTATATTCATTTGCGTTTTGACGCCTATGAACTTGCGAAAAGCTCAAGTCTGCAATTATTTTTATATTCCGTTTTAGCCATTGGGCCGATAGAAGAGCTGGCCAAGTTCATTCCTTTTCTTCTTATCATTGTTAGATTGCCGCATTTTGATGAACCCATAGACGGCATTATTTATTCCTCGTTTATCGCGCTCGGATTCTCATTACATGAGAACAGTTATTACCTGACTTATCTGGAGGGCTGGGAAGCGTTGGCCAGGTCGCTGACGGCGCCGATGGTGCATGTCATGTTCGCCTCCATTTGGGGGTATGCATACGGCTATTCTGACTCCCATGGCGGCAATCGATACCTCGTGACTTTTTGTTTTCTCCTCATCGCGATGTTTCTGCATGGCGTGTTCGACTTTTTTAGCATTGGGTTATCCATCTGGGCGAATATTGCCCCGCCATTGCTGATCCTGGCGATCTGGATGTGGCGGTTGCGGATTCTGCACCGTGTGCAAAACGAGGCTTGATGACTCGCATATGATTAATTCCAACGACTACGTTTATTCATTGCAGGCGCTGCGCTTCTGGCTGCAGGACATGAGGCGCCGTTTGCACTCCCGCGCCAATCTTGATCCTGACGAAGAGGAATTAATGCTTCAGGTCGAGCTATGTTATGAGGACGTCTGGCAGGCGTATGTTTCTACCTATGACCCATCGACAAACATGGTTCCCCCTGACTTATTACAACGGTCCGCCTGGGTTCAGAGTCCAGAATGGCCGGAAGCGCTGCAGGAACTACGCCCGGAAGATAAATGCGATACGGATAAAGCAAAGAGACTGCTGCAGTTGCCGTTTGAGCGGATCGAACCTTGTTTGCCGGAATTGCTGACGTGGTTACAGGGCCCTAACTGGCCCGTCGCGGGAGTCATTGCCGAACCTTTGGCTGCGATGGGGGAGAAGTTAACGCCCGCGTTGCTGCAGGCGCTCCAAATGGCGCGTCAGGATAATGATTCCTGGTGGGTGTCCAATCTTATCCTTAACCTGATCAACAGGTTGCCGGCGACCTCTGTGGAGGCGCTTAGAACGGAATTGTCATTCTGGATATTAAGCGAAGACCAGGAATTGGGCGTCCAGGTTATCCAGCTCTTGCTGCGTCATAAACTGGGCGACCAGCAGAATCTGCGCAGATGGGCCCAGATAAAGATAGATGCGTACGCGGAGTATATAGCGGAGCTGCAAGATGCTCTCAAGGAAGAGGAAGAGGAAGAGGAAGAGGGAAATCAGCGTTAGCCAATCTCCCTTGTAGTGAGCCTGATCCGAACGGTTAAGTCGCGTCCGCCTGTTGTTCAGGCGTCGCCTTCTGGAAAGCATCCAGTTTCAAGCAGTTGTCGTTGATCTCACGCAGTCTCGGGAAATTCGTCATCGGACAGTTAAAACGATTGGCGTTATATACCTGAGGAATCAGGCACACATCCGCCATCGTCACATGCTCTCCGAAGCAATAAGGGCCCTTATCCGCATAGCCCGCCGCCATATGCTCAAGCGCCTTGAAGCCTTCAAGAATCCAATGCTGATACCACACCAGCTTCTTCTCCTCATTGACCTCCATGGGGCCAGTCAGATACTGCAACACCCGCAGGTTATCCAGCGGGTGAATGTCACAAGCAATGACCTGACTGAAAGCCCGCACTTGCGCTTTTGTTTGAGGATCTGCAGGCAGAAGAGCTGGAGTCGGATGACTATCCTCCAGATACTCAATGATGGCCAGAGACTGGTTCAGGCGAAAATCGCCGTCTGTCAGTAGCGGCACAAGACCCTGAGGATTCAGGGCCTTATAGTCCGACTGGTGCTGTTGACCGCCGTCTTTCACCAAGTGCACGCTCTGGGCTTCGTAAGGAAGCCCTTTCAGGTTCAGCGCAATACGCACCCGATAGGCGGCGCTGGAGCGCCAGTAATCGTAGAGCCGTATCATGAGTAGCGCGTCACTTTCTGGTCGATGGCGCCGAAAATGGAGCGCCCCTGCTTATCCAGCATCTCAATACGCACTTGGTCTCCGAAACGCATGAACGGCGTTTTGGGCGCGCCGTTTTCAATGATTTCCAGCATGCGCACTTCCGCCAGACAGCTTGAGCCGGTGGAACGGTCTTTGTTGGAGACCGTACCTGAACCGACGATGGCTCCGGCGGACAGCGGACGGGTTTTCGCGGCATGGGCGACCAGCGTGGGAAAGTCGAAGGTCATATCAATGCCTGCGTTGGGTTGACCCAGCAGCTTGTCATTCAAATGCGTGATCAAGGGTAAGTGCACCTTGCCGCCGTCCCAGGCGTCGCCCAGCTCGTCTGGCGTCACCGCCACAGGAGAGAAGGCGCTGGAAGGTTTACTTTGGAAAAAGCCGAAGCCTTTCGCCAGTTCGCCGGGAATCAGGTTGCGCAGGGACACATCATTAACCAGCATCAGCAGGCGAATATGTTTGCCGGCGTCCGCGGCGTCAACGCCCATACGAACATCGTCGGTAATCACCGCCACTTCCGCTTCCATATCGATGCCCCAGTCTTCCGAAGCCATGGCGATATCTTCGCGCGGCCCCAGGAAGGCGTCGCTGCCGCCCTGGTACATCAGTGGGTCGGTCCAGAAGCTCTCCGGCATTTCCGCGCCGCGAGCCTTGCGCACCAGCTCTACGTGATTAACGTAAGCGCTGCCGTCAGCCCATTGATAGGCGCGTGGCAGCGGAGAGGCGCACTGGTTGGGATCAAATGCAATCGCGTCTTTGACGCCGCCTTCGTTCAAGGCGTTGTATACCTCTTCCAACGCGGAAGACAGGTCGTTCCACTGGTCCAAAGCGGCCTGCAGCGTGGGAGCGATCTGTGGAACGGCGACGGCCTGTTGCAGGTCGCGGCTGACGACAACTAGGACGCCGTCGCGCGAATTGCTTTTTAATGTTGCGAATTTCATGGATATTGCTCCTTAAACCGTCGCTATTTCATTTTCCAACTGTCTGCATACTCGATGGTCTCCACCTGACAGGCGGCAGGCCCGACTTCCAGCGCATCGCGGGTGTCGAGCATCACGGCGACTTCATCGGTTTCTTTGCGGGTATATTCGAGGCCCGCCGCGAACGCTTTGGGGTGAGGCCCGTGGGTGAAACCGGAAGGATGGAAGGTCACCATGGCCGGACCGATATTGTCGCGGCTGAAGAAGTTGCCTTGATGGTAGAAAATGACCTCATCGAAGTCGTCGTTGTTGTGGTAGAAAGGCACCTTCAGTGCGCCTGGATCGGATTCGATCGGACGGGGCACAAAGGTGCACACCACAAAACGACTGGCGACGAAGGTGGAGTGCGCTGACGGCGGCAAATGGTAGCGATGAGACGCCAACGGGCGAATGTCGCGCCAGTTGATGCGCACCACGGACAGATCGCCGTGCCAGCCGAGAGCGTCCAGCGGGCTGTAAGGATAGGTCACCCTGGAAATCGCATTGCGACGTTTGATTTCCACCACCCACTGAGTGTCGTCCTGCTGGGCGAGGAAGGCGTCGTCAATGCGGGGGACGTCCAGCATGGCGGGATCAAAGATCGCCTGTGGTCCCACCAATCCTTTTTCTGGCAGCTGATAGCTGTCGTTAGTGGCTTCGATCATCAACATAGTGATGGGAGACTTAGGCTCCAGTCGCCACATGGTGCTGCGCGGCAGCACGATATAGTCGCCTTCGCGCACGGTCAGACGGCCGTAATCACAGAAGAAGTCGCCTTCTCCTTCGTGAATGAAGAACAGCTCGTCGCCGTCCGCATTGCGGGCGAGGGTGTCCATCTTCTGCGTGCAGCGCCAGTAGCGATACTGGCAGTGCGCGTTGTGCAGCAATACCGGGGCGTCGAACGGCGATTTGGTCTCGATATTCAGCCTGTTGAGGTCAAAAGCCCGGGGGCGTAGCGGCCCTTCCCAGCTATCCCAATCGGTAGGCGGACGCTTGTGGTGGAAGTGGGCGGTAGGCCCAAAGAAACCGCTGCGTCCGGCTTCCCTTTCATAGATGGCTTCGCTGGGCAGATCTGCGTGGGCCTGTCTGGAGACAAGCCCTTCTTTATGCGGAAAAGAGATCCACTTACGCATGTTCCTTCTCTCCAGCGTTGGGTGACAGCAGGCCGCGGCGAATCTGGTCTTCCTCAATGGATTCAAACAGCGCCTGGAAGTTGCCCTCGCCGAATCCTTCATTGCCTTTACGCTGAATGATCTCGAAGAAAATCGGGCCTATGACCGTGCTGGTGAAAATTTGCAGCAGCAAGCCGTCATTATCGTGAGGCGCGCCATCAATCAGAATACGCAGATCTTTCAGGTTATCGATATTTTCATCATGGCCGGGGACGCGGGTGTCGATTTTTTCGTAGTAAGTATCAGGGGTGTCCATGAACACCACGCCAGCTTCGCGCATATCGCGTACTGTCTTGTAGATATCGTCGGTGGACAGCGCGATGTGCTGGATGCCTTCGCCTTTGTACTCCTGCAGATATTCTTCGATCTGAGACTTGTCGTCAGCGGACTCGTTGATCGGAATCCGGATTTTGCAGCAGGGAGAAGTCATGGCGCGGCTGTGCAGGCCGGTCAGCTTGCCTTCGATGTCGAAATAACGAATCTCGCGGAAGTTGCCGATGCGCTCATAAAAGCCGGCCCAGGTATCCATGTTGCCGCGGAAGACGTTGTGAGTCAGGTGATCCAGAGTGGTCAGGCCCAGGCCTTTCGGATGTTTGTCCACGCCGGGGAAGTACTCGAAATCAATATCGTAAATGCTGTCTTCGCCATATTTATCAACGAAATAAAGCACGCTGTCGCCGATGCCATACACGGCAGGGATGCGGACTTCCTCGCCCTGAACGTCGCCTTGGTCAAAGGGCTTGGCGCCTTGGGATACTGCGTATTCGAACGCCTTTTGTGCGTCCTTGACGCGGAACGCCATGGCGCAGGCGCAGGGACCATGATCCATGCTGAACTTGTGGAAATAGCTGGGGACGTTTTCGTTGACCAGGAAGTTGATATCGCCCTGACGATACAGGGTGATGGCTTTACGCTTGTGTCTGGCGATGGCGGTGAAGCCCAGCGTTTCGAAAAGAGGTTTCAGGCTTTCCGCGCCTGCTTTGTCCGGAGCTCCAAATTCAACGAATTCGAAACCATCAGTGCCAAGTGGGTTTGTATATACATTACTCATGATACAGTCCTCTGTATTATCAATTAAAAAACGCGTAATGGAATTGTCGTCAGCCGGGGCAAAGCCCCGCTTAGCTCCATTGGGCGCGTATTTCTGCGGCTATCAATAGCTTCAATGCGAGTAATGCAAAATCGTTCATAACCTTGGTGGATTTAACCTGCTTCGTCTGTACGTCGTCGCCGTTCCCGCGCTTCAGGCGCCGGCGGCTAACTTCTCCGTATTGGATTGTTGTTTGGGTGGAAAAGTCGGGGCGAACAGCCCAAGTTCTTTGGCTTGGCGCACTTTATCCATGATGTCGCAGTGGGCGACTTCGTAAAGCTGTTTGAGGCCATCCAACACATAATAAATAGGTTGCATGATATCGATGCGGTAAGGCGTTCTTAGCACATCCACGATATCAAAGGGACGGCGTTCCGGCGTATCGGAGAAGCAATATTGCGTTTCGCCGATAGAGGACAGAATGCCGCCGCCGTAAATTCGTTGCCCCGCAGCGGAGTCCATCAGTCCGAATTCGACGGTGAACCAGTACAGCCGCGCCAGGAAGATACGGTCCTCCTTGGAGGCCGAGTAACCCAGTTTGCCGTACATTTGCGTGAATTCCGCGAAGTAGGGGTTGGTCAGCATGGCGCAGTGACCGAATATTTCATGGAATATGTCCGGCTCCTGCAAATAGTCCATTTCGTCTGGCGTACGAATAAAGGTGGCGCAGGGAAATTTCTTATTTGAGAGCAGGTCGAAGAAGGTATCGAAGGGGATTAATGCGGGCACTTGCGCCACTTCCCAGCCGGTTTCACGGCGTAATACGGAGGAAACGTCCTCTAGTTGGGGGATACGGTCTTCGGGTAAATCCAGTAACTTCAGTCCATGAAGATATTCGTCGCAGGCCACATTGCGTATGACCTTGTCTTGTCGTGTGATCAGTTCACGCCAGACGGCGTGCTCCGAATCGGGGTAGGCGATAAAGCCGGATGCGTCAGGCTCTCTCGCAACATACTTTGTACCTTTGCCCATTTTCTCACCTCGTGACGTGTCAGGAAGGGTGTATTCCATGGCACTCTTATTATTCTACCGGCTTGTGGCCGGCTTAATCTGGCGGCCGTCAGTTGGATTGGACGGCGCGAGGTCGGAATTTTTCCGGCCGGGCCTTCCTCTGATTAAATGACAATCCGCAGAATTTGTCTATACATTGCTAATAACGGCTGGCGATTAACGAGGGAGGTTTAATGACAATTCTTTAGCGAAGACGCCTTAGTCCGAGAAGGTGCGCCACAGTTTGGCGAACTCACCAGAGAACTCCCTGACGAGGCCGGGGTGGTCGGTCACTACGATGTTTTCCTGGTTATAAGTGCTGGCGCTGCGGGTCCAGTTAAAACTGCCGTGAATCAGGACGCTGTCATCGATAAGTGCGAATTTGTGATGCATATGATGGGGTTCATCGTCCATCTTCACCAAAATCCCGGCATCTTTGAAACGATCAATGTCGCTGCCCAGGTCAAAGGATTTGTCATTGTCCGTGATGATGCGGATTTTTAGCCCCCTTTTGTGAGCGTTAATAATTTCATCTGCGATTTTGTCATCGGAAATGGTGAAAACGCAGATTTTCAAACTGCTTCGAGCATTGCGTATGCGTTCTATGATTGCGCGACGGCATTGCTCCCCAGGGCTGAAATAGGCCCGTGTTAGATTGCTTTCCTCCTCGCCAGAGTCCAAAGCCTTGATCACCCGCTCCAGCCATTTCAGCGCCCTGAGCGCACCATCGCCGCCATTGACGATCAATGGACGGGTCAACTCAAAGGCGCGATTACGCATAAAACGCACCTGATCCGGCTGTAATGTTTCAAGCATCGCCAGCAACGCCTGTTTCTCAGCATTATCGAACCTTTCATCCGTGAGGGTTTGTTGGAGGAAAAAAGTCAGTTGATCCAGTTGCATGGGGAAAACGCCTTATTGCTAAAAATACAAGCGCACAGTCAGCGCTATAGGTGTTTGCTTTGTTCTATCTATAACTAAAAAAGCTTGCATGAAATGCCTTTAGATATCCAGCCTGCTCGGATGGCGCGCAGGTTGAGATAACTCGATAGAAACTTTTTCTGTCGTATCGGAAGCTGGTGCTGAAATTTATCGCCTAAAGTCTCCAAACATGAGCGCTCTCCCTTGTATACTTGCTCGCTAAATATGAATTGATGACTTGTTATTCAGGATTTCCTATGGCGATTAAACGCGTATCTTCTTGGCTATTGGTGGTGGGGTTGAGTCTGGGCGCTTTGGCTGGTTGTTCTCCAGAGGTGGGGAGCAAGGATTGGTGTGAGGATATGGCGACCAAGCCGAAGGGCGACTGGACGGCCAATGAGGCGACGGATTACGCCAAACACTGTCTGTTCCGCTCTGACAGCTAAGCGAGCAGCCCCAAACCTAAACTTTGGGATAAGTGGACCAGTTTTACATTTTGATAGTTATCAACAGGTTGTCGTCAACTTGGAGCCTGTTGTTTCCGTGAGGCGCTTTGTGCGCCTTGACTTTGCCGGGGCGGCCATTTAGCTTACGCCCCCATTGCATCAGGTGTCCTGAGAACATTCGTTCAAGGGATGAAACGGGAAGTCGGTTTAAGCCCGACGCTGCCCCCGCAACGGTAAATGAGTCAAACGACAACCCCCTGTCACTGCGGATTCGCGGGAAGACGTTGTCGCCGGTTACGCCACTCATGAGCCCGGAGACCGGCCTGACGCCTGCTTATCGCGTGGCATAGCGGAGGGCTTTGCCGGGACTCGTCTGACTCGACTCCTTTCCCTCTTTGCTTGTATCCGCTGCGCAACAATTGCATTCACTGGCGCTATTCTTTCGGAACATTATGAGGCTTGTAACCCTTTTGCTTTTAGTTGGCTCACAACTGACCGGCGTTCGCGCGGAAGAGTTGGAGCCTGTTGTCGTCGAAGCCAATGCTCCATCTGCGGATGAGATTGACGCCGAGTATCAAACTGGCTTCGTGAAGGTGATCAAGCGCGAGCAATTTGACTCGAAAGTCGCGACCGTCGCAGACGTGCTGAGGAATGAAACCGGCGTTCAAGTGCGCCAGAGCGGCGGACTGGGGTCATACTCCGCCGTTTATCTGCGTGGCTCGACCAGTAAGCAGGTGAACGTTTATCTTGATGGCGTATTGTTAAACGACGCGACTGGCGGCTCGGTGGACTTGAGCCAGATATTGCTGAACGGCATTGAGCAGATTGAAATTTATAAGGGCGCGACGCCAATTCAGTTGGGTTACTCTGGCGTTGGCGGCGCTATTAACATCAAGTCCCTTCGCTTCAGCAAACCCCTCAGGCAATTAAGTCTTGGGTATGGCTCATTCAATAGCCGCAAGGGGGCGCTTACATTCGCCGATAGCGTTGGCGAAACCAACTACCTGGCGTCCCTTGATTATCTCGGCAGTGATAACGACTTCGAGATGCTGAACAACAACCAGACCGAATTTAACCCCTACGATGATCGTGTGGAACGTCGTCGCAATGCGGATTTCAGTCAGTTCAACGGCATGCTGACGGCGGAGCGCAGCCTGTCGGATTGCACGGATTTGCAACTGATGGCGCAACATTTCAATAAAGATCAGCACTTACCTGATATCGCCAACCTGGAGAGCACGCGAACCAGTCTGGATACGGACTTCACTCGTCTGCAGAGCAAACTGAGCTTTGCCCGAAATACACAGGAAAATTATTCGGGGCGCATTTTCTGGTCCACACAAGAAGAGCGTTATGACGACAGTCAAAGCCGCATTGGCCTGGGCGTGCAGAAAACTCGGGCTAACACGGATGTGGTTGGCGCTGAGCTGTATGGCTCCTATTCAATCGGTCTGCATCTGCTCTCCGCTACATTGGAGGCGCGCCGGGAAACTTATCAGGAAGAGGACCTGACCGGACGCAGCCAAAAGCAGGAGTTTGAGCGCATGACCTATTTACTGGGCGTTCAGGATGAGTGGGCGGATGCGGAAGATATCTGGCTGGTGCGCCTGAGCGCGCGCCAATACTTTCTTGAAGATGAGACTTCCGCTGCATCGATGAGCGGGCGCACGGAGGTGGCCTCCGATTCCGCTCAGTATCATTCATTGCAGGCGGGCGTTCGTTACCGCCTGACAGATTGGCTGTCGCTCAAGACCAATGCATCCCGGGATGTGAGGTTCCCTCAGTTAGCGGAGAAGTTCGGCGATAGAGGATTCTTCATTGGTAATAGTGAGTTGCAACCGGAAACAGCGTTGAACGGTGACATCGGATTTGAAGTGGGCGTAGATAGTTTCAGTGTATCTGCGGCCTATTTCTATCGGGATTTAAAAGATGCTATCGTCCCCTCTTATGACTCAAGGGGAGTCGGCCGCTTTGAGAATGTTGGCAAAGCAAGGGTTAGCGGAGTGGAAGTGGACGCCATGTATCGACCTGTTCCCGCCTGGACGTTTATCGCCAGAAGCACCGCCCAGGACACAGAAAACCTGTCAGACGCCCGTGACCTGCACGGCAAGCAACTGGCGGGCGCTTACACCTATTCCCACTTTTTATCCGCCGCCTGGAGTATCGGCCGCATCACCACCTCCGTCGAGTACCGCCATGAATCTGGGGCGTATTACGACAGCGCTCAGGAAACGGAAGTGGAAGATCAAAACATTGTCGATGTGGTGGGCCGCTGGTCCGACGGCGAGACAACAGTTGAAGTTGGCGCAAACAATGTGACTGATGAGGTCGTTGAAGCCTTCAACGGTTTCCCTTCTCCTGGACGTCACTTTTTTGTTTCTTTAATGCATTTATTTTAATGGCTTACTTTTAATAAAAGAGGGTTCAGTCATGCCAAGAAGCTACAAAATATTAGGATGGATTGGTCTATCTCAAGCGCTGGTCTTATTACTAAATGGATGTGGAGGTGGTGGGGTTGAGGGCACTGCGGGAACGACTCCAAACTCAGAGACTCTTGCTGTAATCGCTAACATTTCTACAAAGTTCGACTCAAGTGAAATATCTATTGCTTCAGCCGTCTCGCCTTATGATGTTGAGGAAGGTTACGCTGGCTCAGACAAGTCTGATATTGCCGTTGCTGCTTGGGGGGATTACTTTTATCGCTTGGGTAAGTTTGGCCAAGACAATATTACTAAGTACAGTTTTGATCGTCCGGGGGGCGTTCCCGAGTGGCAAGTATCAACTAATGATTCTGGTAAGTCTTTAAGTAACCCATACGATATCTTATTTGTTAGTGAAACGAAGGCGTATGTACTTCGTTATGGCGCCTCTTCAATTTGGGTGGTTAATCCGAGCGATCCTGAAGAATTCAAAATTAAAGAAATAGACTTGAGTCACTACGATGACGATGGTGTGCCAGAAATGTCGGCTGGGGTTATCGTGAATGGGCGCCTCTATGTGGCCATGCAGCGCATGGACTCTACATTCACTCCTGATGATGCATACATAGCCGTCATAAATACGACTACAGATAAAGAAGTGAATACATTTACTGATGATGCTCAATACGGGATTAAGCTAGGTATCAAAAACCCGCACAAATTGGTGACGATGAATGGCTTTGTGTATGTTGTCGGTTCTGGCAGGTATGCAACATCTTCAACCCCGCCTGACTACACTGGGGGAATTGAAAAAATCAATACCACCAACTTTACCCACACTCAGGTAATTGATGACGACCTAGGTACTGATCATCCATACGGAGTTATTACAGATATGGCGATAGTATCAAACACAGTCGGTTATTTTAAAGGTTCTACCGGTTATAAAGACGATACTCTATATCGTTTTGACCCATCTACAGGTGCTGCCTATAAGTCCTTGATTCCGGGAACGAGCAACACAAATCTCCGAGCCCTTGCTGTAAGCCCTAGTGGAGAGTTATGGATAGGTATTGGAGGGGATAACCCAGATTTGGTTATAGCTAGTGTTGTGGCGGAACAGCGGAAAAAAACGATCCCTGTTAATAAGGACCCAGCACAGATTGTATTTATTGAAGTAGAGAAAAAGTAATTCAATGCAAACGTTGAGTAGTGGTCAAGGAATGCGTTGTGGCTAATAAGACGCTTATGATCCAGGGGACCACTTCCGATGCGGGCAAAAGCACGCTGGTCACCGCGATGTGTCGCAGTCTGCTGCGGCGTGGCGTGAATGTGGCGCCGTTCAAGCCGCAGAATATGGCGTTGAACAGCGCTGTGACGATAGACGGCGGTGAGATTGGGCGGGCGCAGGCGGTGCAGGCGCAGGCCTGTGGCTTGCAGCCGCATACGGATATGAATCCGGTGCTGTTGAAGCCCAATACGGATATTGGCGCGCAAGTTATTATCCATGGCAAGGCTCGCGCCAACATGGACGCAGTGGCCTATCACGACTACAAACGCACCGCCATGCAGGCGGTATTGGAATCCTTTCAACGACTCTCTTCCGCTTACGATGCAGTTCTGGTGGAGGGCGCAGGCTCTCCGGCGGAGATTAACCTGCGCGATCGCGATATCGCCAATATGGGGTTTGCGGAAGCAGTCGACTGCCCAGTCATCCTGATTGCGGATATTGATCGCGGGGGCGTGTTCGCTCATTTGGTCGGTACCTTGGCTTTATTGAGCGAAAGCGAGCAGCGGCGGGTGCGCGGTTTTGTCATCAACCGTTTTCGCGGCGACATTGCTTTGCTTGAGCCCGGCCTGAAGTGGCTGGAGGAATATACCGGCAAGCCCGTGTTGGGGGTGCTGCCTTATCTGAACGGCCTGCATCTGGAAGCGGAAGACGCCTTGCCGCGAGACTCAATTGTAAAATCTGGCGCGACGCTTAAAGTCATCGCGCCCGCCTTGCCCCGAATCAGTAATCACACTGACTTTGATCCACTGCGCTTACACCCGCAGGTGGACTTCCAGTTTATCGGACCAGGTCAGTCGCCGCCGTCAGCTGACCTCATTATCCTTCCTGGCTCCAAATCCGTACGCAATGACCTGCAGTGGCTGCGCGACAATGGCTGGGAAGAGGTTATTCGCAAGCATCTACGTTATGGCGGTCGAGTCATCGGTATTTGCGGCGGCTACCAAATGTTGGGACGTAGCATCGCCGACCCTCATGGTTTGGAAGGAGGCGCTGGAGAGAGCGTCGGCCTCGGATGGCTGGATATCGCCACCACGTTGGAGCCGGAAAAGCAATTGCGGCGAGTGGAAGGACATCTTTGGTTGGATGACGCCTCGATTACCGGCTATGAGATTCATGCTGGAGTGACTCGCTGCGCAGCGTCGCAAACGTCGGCGGTGCGTCTTGAGGACGGGCGATTGGACGGCGTCGTCAGCGATGATAATCAGGTGCTGGGGCTGTATCTGCATGGACTGTTTGAAAGCTCTCAGGCATTGGCGGCGCTATTGCGCTGGGCTGGACTGAACGAAGTGCAACACCTGGATTACGATGCTTTACGAGAAGCTGACATAAATCGCCTGGCGGATGTCGTGGATCAGTACTTAAACTGGGACGAAATCGCAGGGTTTCTACAGATTGAGCCAAACAGCGGCGACAGGGAGAGCAGGGCGTGAGGACGTTGATTCTAGGCGGCGTGAAGTCAGGGAAGAGCGCATTGGCTGAGCAATTGGCGATTTCCCAGGGGAAACCTGTCGTTTACATTGCTACGGCGACCGCCGGCGATGGCGAAATGGCCGCGAGGATCGCTCATCATCGCGCCCGCCGTCCTTCCGCCTGGGGGTTGATTGAAGCTCCTATCTATCTCGCTGACGCCATTCGTGACGCCATGCAGGAAGGAAGTCTCGTATTGGTGGACTGCCTGACGCTTTGGCTTACCAATCTTTTGATCACAGACTCCAAAGAACTTTTTGAACAGCAACGGCAGGCGTTGTTGGAGATTCTGTCCGACCTCGACGGCGACATCATCTTCGTCAGCAATGAAACCAATATGGGCGTTACGCCTTTAGGAGAGCTGACGCGTCGGTATTGCGACGAAGCCGGGCTCTTGCATCAGGCCCTCGCCGCCCTCTGTGATCGGGTTGTGCTGACCGTCGCAGGACTGCCTCATTGCTTGAAAGGTCGTTTGGAGCTTGCCTAAGTATACTGATTACTATTAAAAATAAGGTCTGAACCTTAGGTTGGGCCTGTTGATGTGTTAGCGCGTGGGTTTGGAAAACAACAATGACTGACTATTTGACGAGAAGAGGATGAAAATGGAATTTATCAGACGCTTGCGCGTTCCCCCGATAGACGACACGCTGGATGCGGCGTTGCACCAAAAAATCGATCAGAAAACCAAACCCCTGGGCGCATTGGGGCAACTGGAAAGGCTGGCGTTTCAGGTCGCCCGCATTCAGGGCACCATGACCCCCACTTTGAAGAATCCCCATATTCTGGTATTCGCCGGCGATCATGGCGTGGCGAAATCCGGCGTCAGCGCGTATCCACAGGACGTCACCTGGCAGATGGTGCATAACTTCCTGCAGGGCGGGGCGGCGATTAACGTCTTTGCGCGTCAGCACAATATCAACATGCGGGTGATCGACGCAGGCGTGAATCACGAATTTGAAGACCATCCGCAATTGGTGAAAGGGAAAATCGGCCCGGGGACGGAAAACTTTCTAGAGCAACCGGCTATGTCCGAGGAACTCTGTGAGAAGGCGTTGCGCCTGGGCGCGGCTCAAGTCGATGCGATTGCGGAAGAAGGCTGCAACGTCTTGGGCTTTGGTGAGATGGGCATCGGCAATACCTCTTCCGCTTCCATGCTGATGAGTTACCTTCTCGACGTCCCACTGGAGCACTGCGTGGGGCGCGGCACAGGACTGAGCGATGAGCAATTTGAGCGCAAGGTTAAATTATTGCAGCAGGCGGCGGATAAGTATCCTGACCTGAAAAACCCGATTGATATCCTGCAGACATTCGCCGGCTTTGAAATAGTCGCCATGGTCGGCGGCATATTGCGCGCGGCGCAAAACCGCATGCTGGTGCTGATAGACGGCTTTATCGCCACCGCAGCTTATCTGGCCGCTTATAAGCTGGCGCCGGCCATTGGCGAATATGCTATTTTCTGCCACCGCTCCATGGAGCAGGGGCATCAACATATGCTGGAAGCGCTTAAGGCGGACCCCATTCTGAAGATGGACTTGCGGCTGGGAGAAGGGACCGGCTGTGCGCTGGCGTATCCCTTGTTGCAGTCGTCTCTGAATTTCTTCAATGAAATGGCCAGCTTCGCGGACGCTGGCGTCAGTGAAAAAAGTTAGCGGACTCGATTCGTGAGCGACTACGAGCGCGTTGACCAAAGATCCCGAACAATCATGGGCGGCGACGAAACCGTGAATGAAACCGAGGCGTCCGCAGCGCAGCGCTGGGCGGAGATCCTGCGTCGGCAATGGCACCTGCTGATGCTGTCCTTGCAGTTCTATACCCGTATCCCGGTGCGCTTACTGTATGACTTCAATGAAGCGGATCTGAATCAGGCCAGTCGCTATATCTCCCTGACTGGGTGGTTGGTCGCTCTTGCGGCCGCCTGCGCTTATTTGCTGGGCCTCTACTTCTATGGACCCTGGGGCGGAGCGGTGCTGGCTATTGCGGCAGGCGTTCTTATCACGGGCGCCTTTCATGAAGATGGACTGGCGGACGCCGCTGATGGATTCGGCGGCGGACACACGCCGGAGCGTATCCTGGAAATCATGAAGGACAGCCGGGTGGGAACCTATGGCGCGCTGGCGCTGGCGTTAAGTCTTTCTCTGAAAATAGTCATTCTGGCGCAGCTTACTCCAGACGCCGCCCTGTTATTGCTTTGGATATCCCATGCCTGCAGTCGCGCCGTGGCGATCAGTCTGATCGCGAGTCTGAACTACGTGCGCGCAGACCAGCTCAGCAAGGTCAAGCCGGTCGCTAAAGGCATCGCAACGAGAGACATTGCCATTGCCGTAGTAATAGCGCTTGCGCCGCTGCTGTTGGCGGGCGTCAAAGCGCTGGCGTTGGCGGTTGTGGGCTTGTGGCTCCTGCGTCGCGCCAGTATTGGTTACTTGTCCCGTCGTTTGGGCGGCTACACCGGAGACTGTCTGGGCGCCGTGCAACAACTGGCGGAAATTGTTCTATTCCTGTTGCTGGGGGCGCTATGGAGCTCTATCTGATCCGGCATACTCGGGTTGCGGTCCCGAAAGGAACGCTTTATGGCCAATCTGATGTCGCTCTGGCCGATACATTTGCGGAAGAAGCCGCCGCCATTCGCGAGCAATTACCGGCGGCCTGGGACCTGCTTTACAGCAGTCCACTGACCCGTTGTAAAACACTGGCGGACTGGTTGGGTCCTGCGCCGGATTTTGACGACCTTCTGATGGAAATGAGTTTTGGCGACTGGGATGGCAAGCTGCTAACCGATTTGCCGCAAAAAGAAGCGCGGGACTGGGGCGACAACTGGCTGACTCAGCGCACTCCGGGTGGCGAAGGTTTTCCAGATCTGTATCGGAGAAGTGAACAATTTATTGAGCGCCTGGCGCGGGAAGCGAAGGGGAAAGTGGCGTTGGTGGTGGCGCATTCGGGCTTATTACGTTGTCTGTGTCTGCAGCTGCATCCCGAATATTGCCACTGGGACAAGTCGAAAACGTTCAGCATCCCTCTCGACTATGGCGGCGTGATTCACATCCCCACTCCGAATCTGCCTGAACGGTAAGCTACTCTTTGCCTGCCTCGCGGCGCTTCAGCCAGGCCTCAAAATCCTCTGGGGCCATCGGTTGGGCGATATGAAACCCTTGAGCAATATCGCAGCCCAGTTTGGCGGCGTAATCCCAGTCATCCTGATTTTCCACTCCCTCCGCGACGATACTCATGCCCAGTTGTTTGCCCAGGGCGGCGCTGGAGTCAAAAATGGCGCGCGCCGCTTGGTCGCGATTGGACCCGTGCACAAAGCTGCCGTCGATTTTGAGTTCGTCGAAGGGAATGCGCTGCAAGCGCTCCAATGAAGAATAGCCGGTACCGAAGTCGTCAATGGACAGCCCCAACCCTTTAAGCTTGATGCGAGTGAGCACCTCCAGCATGGTCACCATATCCTGTCCCACTTGGGTTTCCGTAATCTCAAGCGTGATTCTCGACGCCTCCACTTTATGGTGCTGGCAGTAGTGTTCCAGCAAGTGCGGCAGGTCCAGGATGGAAATAGAGGAAGAGGAAATGTTGATGGCAACTTGCAGATTGAGCTGCTTCTGCTTCCACTTCTGCATTTGATCTATCGCCTGGGCGATCACCGCAGTGGTGAAATCACCGACAAGATTGCTTTCTTCCGCTAATGGCACAAACGCGCCGGGGCCCAGCAACCCATGTTGTGGGTGCTTCCAACGAGCGAGCGCTTCGACTCCGACGACGGCTTCCGTTTTCATATCCACCTGGGGTTGGTAATAAAGCGTGAGGTGGCCGTCGTTCAAGCCTTGGCGCAGCTCGCTGGTATTGAGCAGAGAGCCGCCGGAAACTGTGTTACGGGAGCGAAAATAAGACTGGTAATGGGTGAGATAGTAAGTGAGGGCGTCAACGGTGACGGGCTTCTGCAACGACCCCAGCACATTCAGGTAGCGCGCTCGCGCCACATTCACGGCGGCTTTCAACACTTTGCTGTCCGCGCCGCTGAATAGCAGAACGCCGCCCTGGTATTCATGTTCTGCCAGATGGCGCAGCAGCTCGATACCGTCCATGCCGGGCATCAGTAGGTCGACCAGCAGGATATCGAAATGAGAGTCAGCGTCTTCCAATAAGGTCAGCGCTTCTTCTCCGCTCGCAACGCTCTCCACGCGCCCCAGATTAAGCCGCTGCAGCGTTTTGGTGATAATGCTGCGCATGAAGGCGTCGTCATCAATAATCAGGGCGTTCAGGTGACAAAACTGCTTTTCGCTCATAACAATCAATTCTTAACTCTTTTGATCTGTGTCGCCGAGGCTCGCTCCGTCAGTATCGGCCAAGCAGCCGCGATGTGGGGACGGAGCAGTCGGGGGCGACGGGGCTGCGTGACGGTTTGGCCGCAGTCAGCTCAACCTCCGTTATGGGCCAGCCAGTTTTGTAAATAATAGTCTACTTTTTCGAACTCTTGCTCAATCCCGCTGACTGCGAAGCGGATATCGCGCCAATTGGCGCCGCGCCCAGCCATTTCCGCTTTCTCACTCCATTCGCCCAAGGCTTCCGCACCGATGGCGCGGGAAGAGGATTTGAGGCGGTGTGCTTCGAAGGTTACGGCTTCGGGATTGTCCTGTTGGGCCGCAAGCAGCAGCGCCCTTAGGTTGGCGGCGGCGTCTTCCCGGTACTTGGTGAGAATTTCATGCTGGACGTCTATATCCGGCCCCACAGAGTCGCTCAAGACATTGAGGTCCACGGAGCCTTCCACCATTTCCGGGTGGTCCGCGGGGTTGAGCTTGCGGCGCTGATGCGGCAGCCATTTGGCCAGCGTCTCGTAGAGTTTGCGTATTTCCACGGGCTTGGAAAGATAGTCGTCCATGCCCGCGTGCAGACAGCGCTCCGCTTCGCCACGCAAGGCGTTGGCGGTAATCGCGATAATGGGGGTGCGCAGGCCTGCGCCTTCTTTTTCCCGGATCGCCGAGGTCAATTGAAAGCCGTCCATTTCCGGCATATGGCAATCGGTTAGCACCAGATCCACCTGACGCTGCTGCCATACCGCCAGCGCCTGGCAACCGTTCTCCACAATAATGCAGTCGAGGCCGAGTCGTTTCAGCTGCAGGCGGATGACTTCCTGATTGGTGAGGTTGTCCTCCGCCACCAGTATGCTCACAGGGTGCAGGCCTGGGCGATTCGGCACGTCGAAACGGGGTATTTTGTCCGGGTCCTGAAAGTGTCTGACTGGTGGGCTGCAGCGTCCGGCAGCCGCTGCGGCGGCCATCACGAGATCGTTACGGCACAGCGGGTAGACGTAGACTTTGACAGAGTCAGGCGGCGGATTCAGTGATCGATAGCGTCGCGGCGTCAGGATGATAAAGCGCACGTCCTGCCCCCAGGGTTGTCCACGCAGCTTCAGCAAGGGAGAGAGATCGCCGTCCTGCTCCGCGTAGGTCAGCAGAACGGGAGGCGTACGGTCCAGTTGCAGGGCTTTGGAGAGGTGCACGGACGCTTCTTTAATGTCCTGGCAGCTTTGCACCGTTGCGCCGAATTTCAGCAAGTAGCTGGTGATAGTCGCCCGAGTGAGCTCATCGCTTAAGACCACCAGTGTTTCGATGCCATCCAAAGTGGGAGGCGGTTCTATGCGAGCGCCTGGGGCGGCGGCCAGCGTTAGATTAAGCCGGAATTCCGTGCCCTGTTTTGGTTCGCTGGCGACTTCTATGGCCCCGCCCATTATCTCCGTTAAGCGTTTGCAAATGGACAAGCCCAGCCCAGTGCCGCCATAGCGACGAGTGGTGGAGCTTTCCCCTTGAGTGAAAGGGCTGAACAGCTTGTCCAGGGTGCCCCGGTCCATTCCGATGCCGTTGTCTTTGACGCTGATGCGGATGGAATAGAGCTGGCCTGCGCTGTGCAGAAGGTCGGCGCGCAAGGTGACGCACCCCTGCTGTCCGTTGGCGGTGTCGGTGAATTTGGTGGCGTTGCTGCACAGATTGAACAGAATCTGGCGCAGGCGCACTTCGTCGCCGATAAGCGCGTCGGGAATGTCCGGGTCCACGTAGCAATGCAGGTGCAGATTGCGTTTGTTGGCGCTGGCCGCCACTGTCTCCGCCACGCCTTCGATGATTTCCTCTACGGACAGGGTGATGTTCTCCAGCTCCATGCGTCCGGCTTCTATTTTGGAGAAGTCGAGAATGTCGTTGAGAATATTCAGCAGGGAGAAAGCGGAGTCCCTTACTGTGCTGATCATCTTGGTTTGTTCGGCGCTGAGCTGCGAATGCGACAGCAGCTCCAGCATTCCCAGGATACCGTTCATCGGCGTGCGGATTTCATGGCTCATTGTCGCCAGAAACAAGCTTTTGGCCTCGTTAGCGCTTTCCGCCGCTTCTTTGGCGTCGAGCAGCTTGCGATTGGTTTCCGCCAGCTCAGCGGTGCGCGCATCTACGCGTTTTTCCAGGGCGGTATTCAGCGCCAGTATTTCGCCTTGGGCTTTAGTGACCGCTTCCACCTTGTTTTGCAGGCGTGCGTTGACCCGCTGGTAATCATCATGGGTCGTGGACAGATCGCGACTGGCGCGCTCCAGTTTCAACTGCAGTTCCTGGGATTCATCCAGCAGCGGAATGGTGTCGTCCAGCACCTTTAACATGGGAGTGAAGATTTGCGCCAGGTCATTGAACCAGTGATGAGGCGCCTGCAATAACCAGCAGCGTGGCCCCAGAGGTTGCAGATCAAAGGCGTCGCCGAAGCTGACTATCGCTCCCTGTAAGCGGTCGCTGCGATGGTCGACAATGGCGAGCACCTGCTCGGCATTATCGGTGACCACCACAACCGGCCCGGCCACCAGATCGCGTTTTTGCGGGTGGCGGAAGGTGAAGCCTGGCGGTGCAGGGTCGAGCGTACTGATTAACCTGGCTTTCATTTATTATCAATGCCCTACGGAAGCGCGAACGGGTTATTCGGATATTAACAGAAGTACATAGGTCATGTTGTGGAACAAGTTTCTTGAATAACCCTTCGCGGTCTTGAGCGGACCGATCTCCCCAAATGACGGAAACCCTGCGATAGGCAGGGCGCTGCCAAAGTGCTCCGCCAAGGCGCGGATTTCATGTTCGATCTCATGCCCCAATAGCCATTTACGGCCCACGCAGCTGACAATAAGCGCAGCGACAGGTTTCACGCCGCGTTTACGCGCCTTTTCGGCGATGCTGTATACCTCGCTGATAATGGTTTCCGGTTGCGCCAAACATACTTGTACCGTCTTGCCCTGTTCTATGCCGCCATAGAGCCCCAGGAAACGCTCGGAAACGGAAAAGTCCGGCACGATGGATCGTAGTCGGGTGATATCCGGTTCGTCAGAATCAATAATCGACAGGGAGGTGATGCCACGGTCCGATTGTAGTACCGGCTTGCCGGTTTCCCGTTCGATAAAATCCATGGCGTCGGTGCCGTCGATGGAGAAAATCGTGGCGCCTTCCGCTTTGTCGATGATTCCCGGTTGGCCGACAGCATTCAGGGTGTTGCCGATGGAGATATCAAAATGCAGCTCGCCGGACGCCGTCATGACAACGACCGCGTCGGAAAGGGCGCGACGGTTGGCGTACAGGGTGCAACTGGCCATCTTGTTGTCGTCGGCGGCGAAGCCTCCGACAATGGGAATGTCCGTCTCGAACTCCAGCACTTTTTCAATCTGCGAGGCGTCGGCGCGAAAATCCGACACCATAAACATGCATGTTGGTTTGTCGTCGCCACAGGCTTGCAGCGCGTCGGACAGGGCGGTGCGCGCGGTCTGCGCGGGTTGCTCGCCGACGCCCAATGCATGGGAGGCGCGCCACCTGACCAGGCCTTCCGAGTTGAGCGCCAGCGCGCAGGCTCCGATGTCCCGCGGCCCTTCGCTTTCAAAGAATCCGTCTCCGGTGCTGCCTATAATCACCAGGTCATCATTGCCGATACTGTCGTACAGCCCTTCGACAAGTTCTTGCGGGTTTTCATAGTGAACGGTGGAGAATAAGAAGATGACTTCAGGGTTTATGGCGGCAAGCACGTCGCCCATCATGGTCCCCGCCCGATATGGATCGGCGGCGTTCGTGGAAGTGGAGCAGGCTTTCATGGGACACCTTCACGGTAACAGCTGTTATTAAAATGACGGCTCAAGCCAGTGAAATGCATCAGTTCAGGCGTTACCTAAAGTCTAGTTGGTCAATGGTGAGAATTCATCCCGCCCAATAAAGTTCTCCCCGCCATATTTCGCCCTGATTTTCCCATCGGTTCGCCCTATTTGTTTGTTTTGATAGCCATAGAACAAACAAAGGAGCGGGCAAGGTGAACGTAAAAGAAGTAAATTGGCGGCGGTTTGGGCTGCATTCTCCACTGGGCAAAGCCTTTATGATTGGCGTGATGATCCTGATATTGCAGATTCCCATCGTGGAGATTAATGGCCTGATTGGAGAGCGCAGCGTCAGATACCATAATGTCGTGACGGAGATTACTGAGAAGTGGGGCGGCGAGCAGACCGTGAACGGCCCCTTTCTTGTCATTCCGGTGGATACCGCATCCAAAGCAGTCGCTTCGGAGACCGCCGCCAGACCTATTATGCGGATCCATTATCTAATGGTGACGCCGACCTATCTGCACGCCAAATTTAAAGTAACCAGCGATATCCGCTACCGCGGCATTTATGAGGCGCCTCTTTATCATACGGACGCCAATCTGAAAGGGGCGTTTGACCTGCGTCCGCAATTGCAGGAGCTGGAGGAAAACCAGTCGCTACGGTTAAAAGACGCCTATCTCTCGGTAGCAATCGGGGATGTCAAAGCGATTCAAAGCCCGATTAAGTTTCTTTGGAATGAGCATGAGGTTGCGCCTTCGCCCGGCGGCGGCATGGCTGACGTCAGCGGCGTACATATGCGACTGCCGGTAGGATCGATACGCACCGACGCCCCTAATGATTTCAATCTGGCGATTCGTTTAAAGGGCTCACAGGCGTTGTATGTATCGCCGGTCGGGCAGGAAAGCAATATCGAAATCGATGGAGACTGGTTAGATCCGAGCTTTCAGGGAAATTGGCTGCCGGTGGAGCGTAAGCTGGAAAGGGACACCTTTTACGCTAAATGGGACATTCCGTTTCTGGCCAAAGGGGTTCCCGCTTCCTGGACGGGGTCAGCGCCTGCCTTGCTTGATCAGGTTTCGCCATTAGTCGGCGTGTCGCGACCTGCTGCGGGGGCGGGATATCAGGAAATCAGCCGTTCAGTGAAGTATGCGTTACTGTTTCTTACCTGCACCTTTGCGTGCCTGTGGCTCTTTGAAGTCATCAGTGGCGTGCGCATCCACGTTATGCAGTACTTGTTTACAGGACTGACTCTGTGTTTGTTCTATCTGCTGTTTCTCTCCCTTTCAGAGCATTTGGGGACTTGGGCAGCGTATTTGATCGCCTGTGGCGCGGTCATCGGGCAGGCAGGATGGTACGCCGGGCAGTTTATCCGGCGGAGAAAGCTAACCATCGCCTTTGTCGCGTTATTGATTGTGTTGTACGGCTATCTATTGTCGCTACTGAACGAACAGGATCTGGCGCTGCTGTACGGCTCTCTGGGATTGTTTGTCATCCTTAGCGCGGCCATGTTCGCCACGCGCAGAATCGACTGGTACAACCTTAGAGGCGGCGAAGGAGACATGAAGGAGGCATAAGGGAAGCTTGATCGGGATAACTGGCGCAAGGCTCAGAGGTCTTCGCGCCAGCCATCCAGTTTCAGTTCCTGGCCTTCCTTGACCGTCTCCATCACGACATAGCTGCGCGACTCCCTCACGCCAGGCAACACCAGTATCTTTTCACCCAGCAAAGCACGGTACTGATCCATGTTGGCCACCCTGGCTTTTATCAGATAGTCGAAATTGCCGGAGACAAGGTGACATTCCTGCACTTCGGGGACCTTGATGACGGAGTCCTTGAAGTCGGCGAATACATCCCTGGAGGTTCGGTTCAAACCGATTTCAATAAACACCACCAGACCCACGCCCAGCTTTTTAGCGTTCAGAACAGCGGTATAGCGCCGAATGTAGCCATCTCTTTCCAGCCGTTTTACCCGTTCAAGGCAGGGAGTGGGGCTCAGGTTCACCCGCCGGGACAGTTCACTGTTACTAAGGCGTCCTTCACTTTGTAGTTCGCGCAAAATGGCGTGGTCTATACGGTCCAGCTGCTTTTTCATTTTTTGCCAGTCAAATATGCTGAAAATTTTAAAATAAAAGAATAAAACACTGAGTCTGATTTTAACAACAGAGATAAATTCTGCATACAAAGCGTAGACTGGAATTATTACTAACCTTGAGAGGGCTTATTAATGATTGTCGGTGTACCAAAAGAAGTAAAAAACCACGAATACCGTGTCGGATTGACTCCCGCCGCTGTCCAGGAGCTGATTCGCAATGGACACAAAGTGGTGGTGCAAAAGGATGCCGGCGCAGCCATCGACTTCTCTGACGAGCAGTATGTCGCGGCTGGCGCGGAAATCGCCGCTACCGCTGAGCAAGTGTTTGAAGTCGCCGATATGATCGTCAAGGTGAAAGAACCTCAAGCTCAAGAACGCGCTATGTTGCGTCCTGGGCAAACTCTGTTTACCTATTTGCACCTGGCCCCAGACGTTCCTCAGACTCAAGATCTGTTGAACAGCGGCGCTACCTGTATCGCATACGAAACTGTTACTGACGCGCAAGGTCGCTTGCCGTTGTTGTCCCCTATGTCAGAAGTCGCTGGACGCATGAGCATCCAGGCTGCTGCGCGCTGTCTGGAAAAATCCCAGGCGGGTCGTGGTCTGCTGTTGGGCGGCGTTCCTGGTGTGGAAGCGGCTCTGGTCGTGGTTCTTGGCGGCGGTGTGGTTGGCTTTAACGCCACTCAGATGGCTGTCGGCATGGGCGCGCGGGTTGTTGTAATGGACAAGTCCGTTGACGTGCTGAGACGCTTCGACGCAACTTTCGGCAACAGCGTCCAAACCGTATTCTCCACTGCGCAAGCGGTTGAAGAGTGGGTAACTCAGGCTGACGTGGTAATCGGCGGCGTTCTGATTCCAGGCGCAGCGGCTCCAAAACTGGTTTCTCGCGAAATGGTGAGAAAGATGAAGCGCGGCGCGGCGGTTGTCGACGTGGCGATCGATCAGGGCGGATGCTTCGAGACTTCTCACGCGACCACTCACGCTGAACCGACCTTTATCGTTGACGACGTTGTTCACTACTGCGTAGCCAACATGCCTGGCGCTGTAGCGCGTACTTCTACTCTGGCGCTGACCAACGCAACATTGCCATTCGTTCTGCAACTGGCCAACAAAGGCGCGAAGCAGGCTCTGGAAGACAACGCCTTCCTGCTGCAAGGTTTGAACGTAGTGAAAGGTAAGCTGACCTGTCCTTCTGTCGGCGTAGCTCAGGACATCGAGTCCCTGACTCCAGAAGAAGGTTTGGCGCTGCTGTAACAGGCGACATTGTTCTAACGGGTAAAACCGTTAAACCTCCGCAAAAGCGCTTCGGCGCTTATGCTCTCTAGTGCATTGGAGAATGGATTCTCGTCTTCCTTGCGGCCCTGAGTGGCCGCTTTTGTTTTTGCGGGGACCGCAAAACAGCGCAGAGGCAGGAGAACGTCCTTGTACTGTGCGTTTCCTGCTCGGCGGGACGCCTCAGTTGGCGTAATACATCCACTCAAAATACTCTCTCATTTCCTGCATAACCGTCACCTCATAGGGGTGGGTTAAAGCGAACAGCAGACTTTCGTTGGTTTCGGGTTTCATAACTTAAATCCTTCTTCTCAGTGGTTAGATTGAGACAATCCGTCTTCGTTGGGTTGTGGGTCTATCGTTTGGTTTGGGACACCTCTTTCACTCCAGTTTCAGCATAAGCCGTGCCAGTGGTTTTCAACTTCCGGGCAATTCACTGAAAGCAAAAGAAAAAGCGTTAATCTTTGGATAGCTTCCATGTAATCGAGGACGTTTTTCCTTCCTATTTCCGCCCCGGATATTTGCTGGAAGCTCCAAGATGGGGCGGTAATCCTGGAGTTTGATCAATTAATGTGCGCTTGTGCAGACATGTGTTGCGTCAGTCAATCCTTGCAGCCGGCTCCATCAGCATTTGCAATCGTTCCGCGCGCATTATCAAAGCCGGGCTTTTTTCATCAAGGCCTAAACGGGTCAGATGTTCCGTCATTGGGTGGTCGGTTTCGCCGACCGTAAGCCTGACTGTTCCTGCAGGGTAGAGCTTTCCAAACCCTTTCAAACGCACTTTGGTTTTCGTAAGTCGATGCTCCACCTGGGTGTAAATCAGGAGGTTGACAGGAATCACTGGAATGCCGGGCAGCGTCTCGCCGCTCAAAGTAAAAAGCGTTTCGCCGTCAGAGCGGACTTGCGCGTGTATCTGTCTGCGCTGGCTGGCGAGGGTGATCTCCGCCGGAAAGCGCGGCAATCCCCACAACTCTCTGCCCGTTGATAGCGCGCTCTCCGACGTGACCGGGAGGTCCAACGGAAAAAATCCGATACGGCGTTGATTAATAGGCAGGTACAAATCCAGCACGTTGCTCAGAGGCAGACTTTCACCTTCCGGCAGTACGGGAATAACCAGACCGGCCTCTTTATGCGCGCCGATGGCGCAGCGCTTGTGATCATAGATACTGACCACCACCAACGTGTGAGAGCCCAGTGCAAAAGCCGGTTTGAGCCCGCTGCCTTTTAGCAGAGATGTCGCCGCCTCCACAGAAACGGGAAAGAATGCATTGATGCAGGCGCTGTCGCGGTAATTGATCGACGCGGAGAGTGCGCCTTTGTCTGTGCTTGGCATGGGAGTTGGAGTGGTTAATCCTAATTTGACTCCGGTCATCGGGATGTCTCCGCAGATGGCGTGGGTTGAGGCGGCGGCTCCTGGCCGGGTGATTTACACAGATTAACACGAACTTGCCCACTGGGTTTGATGTGAGTCAGTTCGCGCAGCCGGCGCGCTTCATGGTCCGCCGACATCCCTCCTGCTCCGCTGTATGACGCGCGCATTATCCTGGTGAAAAGCTGCTCTCACGCTGGTTGCGCCCGCATATGAATATTAACAAAGAAATTATTGCAAGCATGCGTCGCCAAGTACATTATGCAGCCGATTCCCTGTTGTTTAATGAGAGCGCGGTCGTGACATACTGTTTGGCGATATCCGTTGATGCCGGGTTGGTGTTTGCATCTGATTCCCGTACCAATGCAGGGGTTGATAACGTCAACACCTATCCCAAAATGTATTCGTTCAAAGTGCCGGAAAAGGCCTTTGTCACCGTGCTGACTTCCGGCAACCTGGCGACCACGCAGGCGGTGGTCAGACGTATCTCCCGTGACCTGGAAGATCCTTCTGGAGAAGGCGGGCTGGCCGCGTGCAATGATATGAGCGACGCGGCTCGCTACATCGGCGCCTTGAGCGTCGAATTGAAAAACTATTACGAAAAGGATTTGAAGCAGGGCGCTAATTTCGACTGCACCCTGATCGTTGGCGGGCAATATCACGACGGACCCCATGAGATATTCATGGTCTATCCTGAAGGAAACTATATTCAAAGCTCGCCCTATGCGCCGTACCTGCAGATAGGGGAGACGAAATACGGCAAGCCTATTCTGGATCGAGTGATCCGCAGTAACTCCAGTCTCGAGGCGGCGGCCCGTTGCGCCCTGGTTTCCATGGACTCCACCATGCGCAGTAATTTATCCGTGGCGCCGCCGTTTGATCTTCTGGTGTATGAGACCGGTAAACTGGAGCCGGCCCATGTCATGCATTTGAAGCTGAATTCGCCTTACTATGCGACATTGCGCAAGCAATGGAGCGAGGGGCTTAAGGCGTTGTTTAATGAGTTACCGCTTTTCGAGTGGGAGAAAAATAAATAAGCGCCAAGGCGCGGTAGTTGCATAGAAGCGCTGCGATAAGATGAATTAACGTATTCCTTGACCGGACGGTCGCCTCCTATCCTTGTTGCGGAGCAAGGGAGCTAGCGAGAGTCAGTAAAGGATGCGTCATAACAATGCAGGCGCTTACCGACGATGACTAAGCAAGGGGGTTGCTATGAGTATTCTGGTAGGGATCAGACATCGAACGACATACACCTATGACCGACTGGTCAGTCTGTCTCCACACACTGTCCGACTTCGTCCCGCTCCGCACTGCCGCACGCCGATTATCAGTTACAGTCTGAACATTCATCCCAAACCGCACTTCATTAACTGGCTGCAGGACCCTTTCTCCAACTACGTTGCGAGGCTGGTTTTTCCAGAGAAGACGTCCAAGCTGGAAGTGGATGTGGATCTGGTGGCGGACTTAACCGCCTATAACCCTTTCGACTTTTTCGTTGAAAGCTTCGCGGAACATTACCCTTTCCAATACCCGGATAAACTGAAAGCCCAATTGGAGCCTTTTCTTGCGACGCAAGAGTGGGGGCCTCGCTTTGAGTCTTATTTAAAGTCGCTGCCCCGGAAGAAAAAGCCGATCAATGATTTTCTGGTCGAGCTGAATCAGACCCTTTGTAAAGACATCCAATACAATATCCGTATGGAGCCGGGAGTGCAGACTCCAGAGCATACGCTGGAGATAAAGCGGGGCTCCTGCCGGGACACCGCCTGGCTGATGATCCAGTTGTCGCGGCGGATGGGGTTGGCGGCGCGGTTTGTATCCGGTTATCTGGTGCAATTGACGCCGGACCAGAAATCGTTGGACGGTCCCAGCGGGCCGGAGAATGACTTCACCGACTTACACGCCTGGTGCGAAATCTTTGTTCCCGGCGCGGGCTGGTTGGGGCTGGACCCAACCTCCGGCTTATTCGCCGCGGAGGGACATATTCCACTCACCTGTACTCCCAATCCGGAAGAAGCGGCGCCTATCCTGGGGTCTGTGGATGAAGCGGAAGTTGAATTCAGTTTCTTCAACCAGGTGACCCGAATAAAAGAAGATCCACGCGTTACCAGGCCCTTTACTGAGCGGGAGTGGGAAGACATTGACGCCCTGGGTCAACATATCGATGAGACGCTGACTCGTAATGACGTGCGTCTGACGATGGGCGGCGAACCGACATTCGTTTCCATCGACGATATGCAGTCGGCGCAATGGAACACGGATGCAGATGGGCCGGAAAAGCGGCGTCTGGCTTTTGACCTGTCCCTGCGGCTTAAAAAGCAGTACGCGGAAAACGGCTTTATGCATTACGGTCAGGGCAAATGGTATCCCGGGGAGCCGCTGCCGCGCTGGCAGTACGCCCTGTATTGGCGCAAAGACGGCGCGCCCCTGTGGCAGGGACCGGAAGATGCGCTGAGCCACGACGCCAAGCCGGATGACGCGCGTGCGCTCATGGCGGCTTTCTGCCAGGAAATGGGGCTGTCCGACAGTGCGGTGCAACCTTGTTACGAAGACCCTTTCTACTACATGTGGCGTCATGCTCAACTGCCGGCGGGAGACGGTCCGCATGGAGATCATGAGGAGCTGGCGCGCCGCACTTTGGCGCAGGTCATGCAACGGGGACTGAATCAGACGGTGGGCTATTGTCTGCCAATCGGTCTGAATCAGGTGACAGGCGTTTGGCGCACCTGTCTCTGGCGCTTTTTACAGGGGGCGTTGTATCTGAGCCCCGGTAATTCTCCTCTTGGTTTCAGACTGCCCTTGGCGAGTCTTTCGTCCCAGGAACTCAGCGACGAATACGAAGTGCATGAACGTGACCCTTTCGCTCCGTTGCCGCAGGAAATAAGGCCGCTCGCAAAAGCTGAAAGCCGTCCACTGGCGGAGATGGTCATCCATACCGCAATGTGTACGGAAGTGCGCGACGGCTATCTACATGCCTTTATGCCTCCGGTAAGTACGCTGGAGGAATATGTGACGTTGCTGGATGCTCTGTCCCGGGCGGCGACCAAAATCAAGCGCCCGGTGCGTATCGAGGGCTATCCTCCGCCTCATGATGTCCGACTGGTGAAAATGGTGGTGGCGCCGGACCCAGGGGTGATTGAAGTGAATATTCAACCCGCCTCCAGTTGGAATGAGCTTAAGCAGATTACAGAAACGCTTTATCACGAAGCGCGCCTGAGCCGCCTTGGAACAGAAAAGTTCATGTTGGACGGTCGACACAGCGGCACCGGCGGCGGCAACCATGTGACGCTGGGCGGGCCCACGGCGGCGGACAGTCCGCTGCTGCGGCGTCCTGATCTGCTGCGCAGTCTGATTACGTTCTGGCAGCATCATCCCAGTCTGTCTTACTTGTTCAGCGGCATGTTCATCGGCCCCACCAGTCAGGCGCCGCGTCTGGACGAGGGGCGGGTGGAGCGGATATACGAGATGGAGATCGCTTTCTCTCATATGCCGGCGGGAGACGTGCCGCAACCCTGGCTGGTGGACAGGTTGCTGCGCCACCTACTGACTGACCTGACCGGCAACACCCATCGCAGTGAATTCTGCATCGATAAACTGTATTCCCCGGACAGCAGCACAGGTCGCCTTGGCATTCTTGAGTTTCGCTCTTTTGAAATGCCGCCTCATGCGCGAATGAGCCTGGCGCAAATGCTGTTGCTGCGGGCCTGTGTGGCTCTATTCTGGGAGCGTCCCTACAAGCATAAGTTGATTGAATGGGAACACAGCTTGCATGACCGTTTTATGTTGCCTCACTTCCTGTGGCGGGATCTGACGGATGTGCTGCAGTTTCTGGCGGACAATGGCTACCCCTTTAAATCTCAATGGTATGAGTCTTTTCTGGAGTTTCGGTGTCCACGTGTCGGAACCATGGAGCTTGAGGGCGTTGAACTGGAGCTGCGGCATGCGCTGGAGCCCTGGTTTGTGCTGGGTGAAGAAGCCGCGGCAGGGGGAACGGCGCGCTACGTGGACTCCAGTATGGAGCGGCTGCAGGTCAAGCTGAGACTGGCGACGCCGGAGCGCCATGTGCTGACCTGCAATGGGCGCGTCGTCCCTATGTCTCCTGGCGGAGAGGAGGGCTGCTATGTCGCGGGGGTGCGTTATCGTGCTTGGCAGCCCTGGTCTGCGTTGCATCCCACCATTGGCGTTCACTCGCCCCTGGTGTTTGATATTTTCGATACCTGGAACGGCCGCAGCCTGGGTGGATGCACGTACCACGTCATGCATCCGGGGGGCCGCAGTTACGAGCATTTTCCGGTCAATGCGCTGGAAGCGGAAGCGCGTCGCATCAGTCGTTTTGAGGATATTGGCCACACCCATGGCCCTCTGATTGCGCCGCCAGTCGTCAATGGCGGCGGGCGCTTTTATCCTCGTCGCGAGCCTCGCGTCGGCGCTGCGCCGCCCCGGCCCAAGCCCAACGCCAGCTATCCCTTAACCTTGGATTTACGCTACGATTAAGCTATGTCAGAAAACATAGCGCCTTCTACGCAGCCCAGTCTGGATCTGACTGGGTTGCCATATTCCCCCCTCGCCACCGCATTCGATGAAATGCTGGGTTCCGGCGGCGAGGCGCGTCCTCACTGGCGCGCCTTTGCAGAATATTTTTCTCGGGTATCCCGGGACGATCTCGGGCAATTGCGTCGCGACACGCTGCGCCGTTTGAAAGAGCAGGGCGTCAACTACCACGTATATGACGACCCGCAGGGCATGCGTCGAACCTGGCAGTTGGACCCGCTGCCGATGGTGATGTCTGAAGCGGACTGGAACCCGATTGAAGCGGGATTACAGCAGCGGGCGCATTTGTACTCACGGGTGCTGGCGGATTTATTGGGACCGCAAACCTGTCTGAAGCAAGGGGTGTTGCCGCCGGAACTGGTGTTGCAGCATCCGGGGTTTTTGCGTTCGATGATGGGCTCCGCGGCGTTGCCGCTGAGTCTGTTCGCCGCGGATCTGGCCAGAGGCCCTGACGGCTCCTGGTGGGTGCTGGCGGATCGTACTCAGGGACCTTCCGGCGCAGGCTACGTTCTTGAAGCCAGAATGGTGACCAAGCGTGTTTTAAGTCAAAACGCTGTGGATTACGCCATCGCGCCGCTGGCGCAATTTTTCTATCACTTCAAACGTCATGTGGCGGCGCTGGCCCCGGACCAGCAAAAAGAGCCCACGATCGTGCTGTTGTCGCCGGGTATCGGCAACGAAGTGTATTTCGAACATGCTTATCTGGCGGCGCAACTGGGCATCACCTTAGTACAGGGCGATGATCTGACGGTGCGTCAGGGTAAGGTCTACCTCAAAACCGTGGATGACCTGCAGCAGGTGGATGTCATTATCCGCCGGGTAGACGACGCTTTCTGCGATCCTCTGAACTTTCGCGCCGACTCCATGCTGGGCGTGCCGGGACTGGCGCAGGCGCAGGCGCTTGGGCGGGTGGGAATGGCCAACCCATTGGGCGGCGGCTTTCTGGAGTCGCCGGCGATGCTGCCGTTTCTTCCGGCGTTGTCGAAGCATTTCCTGGCGGAAGAACTCAAGCTGCCCAACGTGGCCACCTGGTGGTGCGGGCAAGAGAAAGAACTCAAACACGTCCTGCAGAACCTGGACGACTTGGTGATCAAAACAGTGGATCGCCACGCACTGGTGTGTTTCGGGCCCAAAATGAGCGCACGGGAACGCGACGCACTAAAACGGCGCATTCAGGCGGAACCCTGGCGCTATGTTGGGCAGGAACTGTTGAGCTTTTCCACCACGCCGACCCTGGTCGGTTCCGAAATTCAACCGCGGCATCTGGTGCTGCGTGGATTCGCCGCCGGCGATGGCGAACAGTACGATGTTATGCCTGGCGGTCTGACACGGGTCTCGCCGGATGCGCATACCTTTCTGGTGTCCGGTCAATCCGGAGGATGGAGTAAGGACACCTGGCTGCTGAAAAGTTCCGGCTCCATGCGCGATGTGCTGCGGCTGAGTCCAACCAAACAACGTCGTATCGCCTCCGCGGTGCTTACCAGCCGGGCGGCGGAAAGCCTGTTCTGGCTGGCGCGCTATCTGGAGCGCACGGAATCACTGCTACGCCATATTCGCGCTTATGTGCGACGCCTGGAAAATTATATCGACTATGGCTTCGATACGGATAAAGCCGTGTTGGAAGGCATGTTGCCGGCGGTGGAAGCGTTCTGCGCCCTTGGTCGCGAAGGTCTGCCTACCGTTGAGGATTTGAAACAGTATGTGCTGGACTCCACCCGCGTGGGGGGCGTCGCTTTCAATCTGCGTGGCGCTATCAACTCCGCTTATACCGTGCGGGACCTGTGGTCCGGCGACTGCTGGCGCGCGGTGGAGGAGCTTGAGGAGTTGCTGGAGTACAGCGAAAAAAACCGCAGCGTGCTGGCGTTGGACCAGTTTATCCAGCCGTTTCTCACGGCTCTGTTGGCGTTTTTGGGGGCGAGTCAGGAGAGTCTGGCGTTGAACCAGGGAGGCCTCTGGTTGCAATTGGGGCGACGCCTGGAACGGGCGCAAAACACGCTATCCAGCACCCATAAAATTTGTGCGGAATTGAACGAGGACAACGAGGCGGGGCTGCGGGAAATGTTGCTCGAAGCCCATGACTGCCTGAGCAGCCATCGTCGCCGTTATGGCACTGAGTTGCCTTTTTACACGTTATGGAAACATTTACTACTCGAGCCTACCAACCCGCGTTCGTTGGTCTATGCTGTCAGTGAGCTGGAGCCCTTGCTGAGCTATTTGAACCCAACGCCGCAACAAGGACTCATCGGGCTCGAGAAGAACGTTCTGGCGATTCTTACGCCGCTGCGACTGGCGGATGCGGTGGAGTGGCGCGACCTCGAATTGACTCAGACAGAGTTGGCTCCCTTTTTGCAAAACCTGACACAACAACTAAATCAGTTTGGTCTGAATATTGAGCACCAATACTTCAAGCACGCCCAACCCCTCACCCGATTCATGCGCTGACGGCGTATTGCTGAGGGTGAAGCACGAGACGGTCTACCGCTATCCGGGACCGGCCTCGCTCGCCTATAACGCCGCCTGGCTGGAGCCGTTGTCCGGCGACGGTCAGATGCGCATTGAGCATCGCTTGAAGGTAGACCCCAAGCCGCAATTCCAGAACCTGAGGACAGACGCCTTCGGTAATCAGATGCACTACTTTGAAGTGCATAAGCCGCACTCTGCGCTCAAAGTGGTGAGCGAGGCGATTGTGGAGCGTCGTCCGAGGCCGCATAACGGGGCCTGCGCGGCGCCATGGGAGCGTGCGCGCTACGCTGCGGCGTCTGACCCGGCGGAACGCGCCGCGTTGTGCTCTTTCGCGTATCCGGACGCCTCGATTCCGATCATTGATGAAGTGATCGACTATACGTTGGTGAGCTTTCAAAAAGGACGGGCGCTGAATGAAGCAGTGAAAGACTTCGCCGCCCGCATCTATCGGGATTTCAAATACACGTCCGGCGCCACGCAGGTGGACACCAGCGTCACCGAGTTCTGGGAGTTGCGCAAAGGCGTCTGCCAGGACTTCGCCAATCTGGCGGTATTGGGATTGCGGGCCATCGGACTGGCGGCCGCTTACGTTAGCGGCTATGTGCTCACGCATCCTCCGGAAGGAGAGAAAAAGCGTCAGGGCGCGGACGCATCTCATGCCTGGTTTGCGGTGCATGCGCCGGGCTATGGTTGGATTCATGTGGACCCGACCAACAATATGTGGGTGGCGAAAGAGCATATCATCGTGGCGATAGGGCGGAATTACACCGACGTACCGCCGCTCAAGGGCGTTTGTTACGGAGGGGGCCAGCAGCAGCCTGAAGTTGCGGTAACCGTAGACATAATAAAACGAGAGGATCTCTTCCATGGGCATTCAATGGAAAGACTATAAATACCCGGAACTCTATGACGAATTGATTGACGGGAAAGGGAAGCCAAGGAAAGTGGCGGAAACATTGGCCAGGCATATGGCGGAAATGGAGGACGAGGAGCTGGATCGGCTGAAAAGCACTTCCGAACTGGCGATCAAGGAAATGGGCATTACCTTTACCGTCTACGATCAGGAAGGCGGCTCCATCGACCGACAGTGGCCATTCGACATTATCCCCAGAGTGATGAGCAAGAAAGAGTGGGATGTGGTCGACGCCGGACTCAAACAGCGCGTCAAAGCGCTCAACATGTTTATCGACGACATCTATCACGACCAGAAGATTGTCAAAGATAAAGTCTTCCCCAAAGAGCTGCTCAGCAAATCCAAGAATTTCCGTAAGCAATGCATAGGCGTGAGCCCGGCTCACGGCGTGTGGGCGCATATTTGCGGCTCGGATCTGGTGCGGCACTCCGATGGCCAGATATACGTGTTGGAGGACAACCTGCGGGTGCCGTCCGGCGTGTCCTACCTGCTGGAAAACCGGCAGGTCATGAAACGGGTATTCGCAGACCTGTTCGGCGACTTCAGCATCTTGCCGGTGGACGATTACCCCTCGCAGCTGTTCGATACCCTGGCTGCGCTATCGCCGCGTCCGGCGGATTACCCCCAGGTCGTGGTGCTGACGCCGGGCATCTATAACTCCGCCTATTTTGAACACGCCTATCTCGCCCAGCAGATGGGGTGCGAGTTGGTGGAAGGCACGGATTTGGTGGTGACTGACGACGACTGCGTTTATATGAAAACCATATACGGTCTGGAACGGGTCGATGTGATCTATCGTCGTGTGGACGATCTGTTTCTGGACCCGGAAGCCTTCAACCCTGACTCAGTGCTGGGCGTGCGGGGCCTGATGCGGGCCTGGCTGAAGGGCAATGTGGCGCTGGCCAACGCGCCGGGCGCAGGGGTGGCGGACGACAAAGTGGTGTATGCGTTTGTGCCGGACATGATCAAGTACTACCTGAGTGAGGAAATGATCCTGCCCAATGTACCCACTTATTTATGTATGAAAGACGAAGACCGCAAGTACGTGCTCTCGCATCTGGAGGAACTGGTGGTGAAACCCGCCAATGAATCCGGCGGCTACGGCATGCTGGTCGGCCCCAAATCCACCAAGAAAGAGCGGGAAAAGTTCGCGGAGCTGATCGAAGCCGATCCGCGCAACTATATCGCGCAGCCGACGCTGAATCTCAGCACCGCGCCTACGCTGGTGGACGGTAAGGTGGAGCCGCGACATCTGGACATGCGTCCTTTCATTCTTTCCAGCGATCAGATTTACGTGACCACCGGCGGACTGACCCGGGTAGCGTTGAGAAAAGGGTCGCTGGTGGTGAATTCCTCCCAGGGCGGGGGGAGTAAAGATACTTGGATCATAGACGAGGAGGCCTGAAATGCTCTCACGAGTAGCCGGAAACATATACTGGATGGCCCGGTATCTTGAGCGTGCGGAGGACATGGCGCGCCTGATCAACGTCAACGCCAACCTGACCCTGGACTTGCCGAAAGGCTTGTCGCCAATCTGGGGACAGCTTATCGCCATCACCGGCGTGGGCGAGCTTTATGAGGGCGAATTCGACGAACGCTCAGTCCTGAAATTCCTGATTGCAGAAAACAACAACCCGGTTTCCATCCTGTCCTGTATGGCTTATGCGCGGGAAAATGCCCGCACTATTCGCGATGTCATCCCCCGTGAAGTGTGGGAAGCGATCAACCGGGTTTATCTCTACGCCAAAGACCATGCGCAGCAGGCGTTGACCAAGCGTGGACGTTATCCTTTCCTCTTCGAGATCATCAGCGAATGCCAGCATATAACCGGTATTCTGGCGGGCACGATGAACCACGATGCAGGATATACCTTCCTGAAAGTGGGGCGTAATCTGGAGCGGGCGGATATGACCAGCCGCATAATCGACACCCGCTCCGCTAACTTGGTGCCGGACGCCATAGTGACCAAAGCCACTAACGATAACCTGCAATGGATGAGCGTGCTCAAGTCGCTGACCGGTTATCAAATGTATCGCCGCGAGATGCAGGTGCGCATCCAGCGTCAGGAAGTGTTGAAGTTCCTGATTCAGTCAAAAGTGTTTCCAAGGGCGATCGCCCATGCCATGTCGGAAGTTGAGAAATCGCTGGAGTCGCTGCCGAACCACGAAAAGGCGCAATTGGTGATTCATCGCATCAACCGGCAGATCGACAATGTGGAGATCGCCAAGCTGAAGCAGACGGAACTACAGAACTTTATGGATCAATTGCAGGTAGGGTTTGCGCAGACGCATGAGGAATTGAGCGTCGCCTATTTCGGCGGGCAGGTCAGCGCTCAGTCGCAAAGTCAGGACGCAGCCTGAGCGCTGCGCCCCATGTAGGATCAATCTAATAGAGATTGAGCGAAGGCGATCAGCTCTTCCGCCGCTTTTTCCCGGATGGCCAGCGTGTCCTCCGGGTCAATGCCATATTTCTGCGCCAGCAGAGTGAAATCTTCCGAGCGCAAGGAAACGGTCAGGCGCGGGCGAATCGGCGTTTTGTTATAGGAGAGTCCCAGTATCTTGCGGATCATGTCCGGCGGATTCAGGTCCTGATCCAGCGCCGCCCGCTTCAACACTTGCTGCACCTCTTTGGATACGTCAAAAGCAAGTTGGGTGGCTCTTACCGCTTTTTGTTCTTCAAGCCAACGATCTTTACCTTTGTTCAACGTTATCTCCCGGCGCCGCTCCGGCCGTCTGGTCGCCTTTCATATGGTTTTCTCATTGATAGTAAAAAGCAGCCTGTTTGGGGCTGCATAAAAGTCATCAGCAATTTCCGTCGCGATTCAATTCAGGGCTTTTTCGCTTTGAGGCGTTCGAGAATGTCGCGGGCGCTGCGTGAATCCCCCGTCAGACCGGCGGCTTCAAGACGCTTGGCTAATGGATCTTCATTGCGCTCAGCCTGCAGCTCTTCGCCGGCTTCAATCTGGTAATCCGTCATCTGCTGACTGCGTTTGATGCGCTCCAGGGTTTCCCGCGCCGATCCCAGATTCGCGTTGTGGGCGGCGGCGTTGTCCGCAATCTGTAAGGTCGCCTTTTGCACTTTATCCGTTGTTTGCACTACGGCGAGATCGCGTTCGTTATCCGCGATTAACTTTTCGGCTTTTTGAATGTTGCTTTTGAGACGCTGGATCTGTTCGTTATAGCGCTGGCTGATCGTCAGCTGCTCATGCACGCTGGTCTCCAGCCTGGCGATTTGCTCCGCTGCTTGCAGGGCGAGGGCTTCGTCATTCTGGTTAAGCGCCGTCAGGGCTTCGGCTTCGCGCTTGGCGATATCCAGACGCAGAGACTTGGTTGTGGCGTCAGCCTCCAGCTTATGGACCATAACATCCGTCAGACTGCGTTTGGCGTCTTCAATATGGCCCTTGGCGATCTCAATCTCTCTTTCAATGGCGCGTACGCCGTCCGCATCCATCACGGCCTCTCCCATTTCCCTCACGCCCCCGCGCAATGCGGTCAGTAGCTTTTCGATGATGCTGCTCATGGAACACCTCCGGTGATCTATTTCAAATACTCTTCAAAGGCCTGGAAACAATCGTTGGCGTTGCGGGCCAGCGTCACCAGCTCTTTCAGGACGTTTTCGAGAATGGATAGAGGCGACAAGGCGCCGTAAATGACGTAGAAGTCGTCGACAATGGCGAAAGCGCTAAGGGGCATCGGCAAGCTCATTTCCAGTAGCGATTCATTTAACTCCGCGAGACGGGATTCCAGCAGTTCGCCCTTGCGAAACAAATAGCTGATGCATAGGATTTGGGTCTCTGTAGCGGTCACGTATATCGGTAATGCATCCAGTTCCGACACTTGCACCTGCAGCACTTCCACTTCTCCCCTGATTGGGAGGCAGTCGAACGTGTGGCCTTCGTAGGCGGCGTCGGATAACTTGAGGGCTAAATCGTTAATTAAACTCACCGTTGTCTCCTCGCGACATAATATGTCCCGCGTCGATCCTAAAGCGCACGCCATATCATGTCAATCTAAAAAAAGCGTCGGATTTACAGCTAAGCTTAATCGCTAAATGATTTGTTTGAAGGACGAAATTTTCTGTTGACATAATATGGCCGTCCTGAGTATTAATGACATAGTATGTCGTAAGAGGTGAGATATGGAAGCATACTTGGCAACAATTTTTTCGTTTCCGACTGTGGTTTTCACAGTCTTTTTAGGGATTGTCGTTTGCTATTGGATTCTCGCCATTATCGGCTTGCTTGACCTGGATCCTTTCGACTTGGATCTTGATCTGGATGTGGCCGACGCGCAGGGGCTGGCGGGACTCATGGTTACCCTGGGCTTAACCGGCGTTCCATTACCCCTGGTGTTGAGTTTCCTGGCCATGTACGGCTGGGCTCTCACTTATTTCGTTTCTCTTTATATCCTGATTCCCATGTTTGGGGGCGTTATCCTCTACATCGCCGGCGCAGGCGTTATTGCTATCGCCTTTGGAATTTCGATCCTGTTGACGGCTAAGACCATACGTCCTTTGCGTCCTTTGTTTCGCAAAGCTTATGGTACGGCGAGCGCTAAAGTCATCGTCATCGGAAGAACCGGGACTGTGCGGTCAGGGAGCGTCAGTGAAACGTTTGGGGAAGCGGAAATAACCATCGACGGCGCGCATCTCATTCTGAAGGCCAGAGGTGAAGCGGGCTTGAATCTGAAGCGTGGAGATAAAGTCATATTCGTTAAATACCTGGAAGCGGAAAACGCCTATCAGGTGATGCCCGAAGAAGACTTTTTGGCGGACTCTTGATAGCCGCCGTTGCAATATTTCGAACTAATTAAATTCATAAATCAACTAGGCATAGAGCTAGGAGAAAGTGGCTTATGGAAGTGGAAGCAGGGGCTGTTTTTGGACTTTTAACCATCATAGGGGGCATTTTTCTATTCCTGATGGGAATACTCGCCCTGTTTAAAGCGTTTTATAAAAAGGTAGAGCAAGGGCAGGCGTTGATCGTTAACGATATGTCGACCCAGCCGAAAGTGTATTTTACCGGCGCTATGGTGCTGCCGGTTATTCACAAAGCCGAAACTATGAAAATTTCGGTTATCACGTTGGAGATTGATCGTCGCGGTAAAGACGGCCTGATCTGTCAGGATAACCTGCGTGCTGATATTACTGTCGCGTTCTATTTGCGGGTGAATGAAACGGCGGAAGACGTGCTGAAGGTAGCGAAGGCGGTGGGCGTGTCCCGCGCGTCGGACCGCGTCGCCGTCAATGAGCTGTTCAACGCCAAGTTCTCCGAAGCGCTGAAGACGGTCGGTAAGCAAATGGAGTTTCTGGGGCTGTTTGAAGACCGTATCGGCTTCCGGGATCGCATTGTTCAGACCATCGGTAACGACCTGAACGGTTATGTGCTCGAAGACGTCGCTATCGACTATCTGGAGCAAACGCCTAAGTCCAGTCTGGATTCCAGCAACATTCTGGATTCCGAGGGCATCAAGAAGATTACTGAAATCACGGCTCAGCACAATATCCACACCAACCGTCTGGAGCGTGATGAAGAACTGGAGATCAAGCGTAAGAACGTCGCCACGCGCGAGGCCATGCTGGAGCTGGAGCGCCAACAGGCTGACGCAGAAGCGAAGCAGAAGCGTGAGGTGGAGTCCATTCAGGCTCGTGAAACCGCTGAGACTCAAAAGGTTCGTGAAGAAGAACGCAAGAAAGCGGAAGAAGCGCGCATTCTGACGGAAGAGCAACTGTCGGTTGCCGAAGAGAATAAGCAGCGTCAGGTGGAAATCGCGGTTAAGAACCGTGAGCGCGCAGTGGCGATCGAACATGAGAAAGTCGAGAAAGCCCGCCAGCTGGAAATGGTTAACCGCGAGCGCGAAGTTGAGCTGCAGCGCATCGCCAAAGAGAAAGAGCTGGAAGAGCAGCGCAAAGTCATTACGCTGACGATCAGTGAGCGTATCTCCGTCGAGAAGAAAGTGGCGGAAGAGGAAGAGCGCATCAAAGAAGTTCGTGAAGTGTCTATGGCGGAACGCGAGAAGCAAGTACGCATTCTGGCGGCCCAGGCGGAAGCGGACGAGCAGTTGGTCAAGCAGGTGAAGGCGGCGGAAGCAGAGAAAGAAAAAGCCGTGTTCCGCGCCCAGGAGATCAACACCATTGCTCAGGCGGAGCTGGAAGCCTCCTCCAAGAAAGCGGAAGCCAACAAGAAGGAAGCTGAGGGCATCCAGGCGATGGAAGCCGCGTCTGGACTGGCGCAGGCCCGTGTAGCGGAAGCCAAGGCGGCCGCCTACGAGCGCGAAGGTCAGGCGAAGGCGAATGCTCAGAAAGCGGAAGGCCTGGCGAAAGCAGAAGTCGTCGAAGCCCAGGCGGCGGCCAACGAGAAGAGTGGTCTGGCGGACGCCAAGGTGCTGGAAGAGAAACTCACCGCCAAAGCGCGCGGGGACGAGAGCATTGGTATGGCGAAGGCGCGGGCGGAAAGAGAGCTGGGCGCGACCGAAGCGGAAATCATTCGTCAGAAAGCCAAAGCGGAAGCGGACGGCCTGGTGGAGAAATTCAACGCGATGGGCAATATGTCCCCAGAAGCCCGCGAGTTCGAAGAGTTCCGTATGCGTATGGACGCTGCGATCAAGGAAGTTATGGCGAGCATCGAAGCCAACAAGTCTATTGCAACCGATCAGGCTCAGGTGCTGGCGCAAGCGCTGCAGAAGTCCAATATCGAGATCGTCGGCGGCGGCGGAGAGTACTTCGAGAGCTTCTCCAAAGCCCTGGCTGTCGGCAAAGCCATCGATGGCGTAGCTGGCAAGAGCCAGGCGGTGCAAGCGGCGCTGGACAAGCTGTTGTCCATCACCGGCAAACCGTCCGGCGAGAAGTCCCACTAACCCTTCGACCCTTTCTTTGCAGTCAGACGGGCGGCCTTGGTCGCCCGTCGGCCTGATCTGATAGAACCGCAGTTTGGATGGAGTCTTTATGACATCGCAAACCAATGATCTGGTTGAAAACGCCGTTGCTGAAGGAGGCGCCTACGAAGTCTTGCGCAAACGCCTTCAGGAACAGGGGCTTCGCCTGCGCGAACTGGTGGAGGCGCTTAACAAGGAGCGTCTGCAGGAGTTCGGCAGTTCTGATATGGATATCCTCAGTCGTATCCGGGTGCGTACCGAAAATAATTGCGTCGCCCGTGACATCGTTCGGGTTGGGGACTTTCTGTTATTCGGATACAACGTTTTTATCGGCCTGAAGAAAGAAACCAAAGTTTCTGATGTCTTTGCGTTGTATCAACTGACTGAAACTGAGCAGGGATTGGAGCTCAGCGAGCATTCTTCAGACGGAACCTTTCTGGCGGACGCCAAGTTCCTCTCTGATTTTAATGAACTGTATACATACTATAAAAACGCCAAGTTGCTGCAGTTGGTGGTGCGCCAGGGGCGTCTGCTGGCGGCGTTTCAAATCGGCGAGCGGTTGGAAGACCTGCGAGTTTTCCAATGGGCGGTTAATGCCGCCGGCGAGGTGGAGAGCTACATCGACAACCGCGGCGAGCGCTATATCCAACTGCCTCCCCGCCATGATTTTGAATGGATTGAGATCAAACGGGAGCAAGTGGTCGAGGGGCTGCATCCACATATCAATATCCTCGACACGCTGTTCGTCGATAACATTCGCGGCGACCTGACGTTCAAGATTGAAAATAACACCCGCACCGGCGAAGGCATTTTTTCCGATCCAGTTGACGATGAAAATCAGTCTCTGGACGACGGCCAGTTTTTTTACGCGGAAGTGGGTGAGCTGATCCTGATAAAGGTCCTGCCATATCGGGAAGAGAGCTGGCGTTACTATGTTTTCAACAAGCGCCTCAGCAAAGTGACGCGCATTGACGCCATCGGGCAGTCCTGCGTTCAATTGCCGGAAGATCATGGTCTGATGTTCCCCGGCGGCTATTATCTGGAAACCGGCGAACTTAAGCACTTTGACGAAGAGATTGACGGCTTTCGCTTCAAACGCGCGATTCGTTCGCCAAACGGCGAGGACGTGCTGTTTGTCTTCTATGAAATACCCCAGGGCATCAGCGGCTTATACAGCTATAACCTGATTACCAAATCCCTGCAGAACCCCATCGTCGGTCACGGCTACGCGCTGCTTAACGACGGTCGGATGGTGGTGTTCACGGCGGACGACGAGCCGACGCGCATTCATCCCATGCAGGTTTGGAAGACCCCTTACTTCAGTGAGACGTTCGCGGAGCAGGAAACCGCCAGTCAAACGTTTCTGGGGCGTATCGGCAACAAGGAGCTGGTGCGCGGTATTTCCGATCTGCTCAGCATTTGTCGTCTGGTGGAGCAGAATGTCGCCTCTTTCGAGCACTACAATTCGCTCATCAAATCCGCCATGCGATTGTTCGATCAGTATTACTGGTTGGACTCCAAAGAGTTGGCGGAAGTGCACGGGTTATTGAAGGAGCTGGTCGCCAGCGGCGAGCTGGTGCTGGACGAGTATGAAAAGGTCGCGTCGATTCAGGATAGTTCGCGCACTGCGTTGGAACAGGCGGCGGCGGATAAGAAAAAGCTGATTCAAAGCCTGTCGCCGGAATCCTGGAGCCAGCCGGGAGATTTCGTCAACGCGCTGGACGCGGCCCGCAAGTTGCGCGGCAGACTGATGACGCTGCGTGATTACCGTTATATCGATCTCTCTGCGATCGACGCAATGGAAGCTGAGTTGGTGGAGACCGAGCAGGAGCTGGCGGAGGAAACCGTCAAGTTCCTGGCGACCCCCAAAGCGCTTGATGGCTATTACGAGCGCCTGGAGGAGCTAACGGAGAAGGCGGAAAAACTGGAAACCCGCGCCGAGCTGAAACCCTTGCTGGAAGAATTCGGCGCAATCAGCGCCGGGCTGGATTTGCTGTCGGAGCTGGTGGCGACGCTGGAAGTGGAGGACGCCGTACAGCGCACGCATATCATCGACGGTATTTCCGAGCTGTACGCCAAGATCAACCAGCAGAAAGCCAAGGTTCAGAACAAAGCCAAGTCGCTGGGTTCGAAAGAGGCGACTGCGCAATTCGCGGCGCAGTTCCGCTTGTTTGAGCAAAGCCTCAGCAATGCTCTCGGTCTGGCGGATACGCCGGATAAATGCGACGAGCTGCTGTCACGGCTGCTGAACCAATTGCAGGAGCTGGAAGGACAATTCGGCGAATTTGATGAGTTTCTGGGCGACATCCTCGCTAAGCGTGATGAAGTGTATGACGCCTTCGACAAGCATAAGCAGCGTCTGATCGAAGAACGTCAACGCAAGACGCACACACTGGCGGACGCCGCCGGGCGCATTCTGGAAAGCGTCGGCAAGCGCTGTCAGCGCTTCCAGCAAATGGATGAGGTGAACACCTTCTTCGCATCCGATGCGCTGGCGCAGAAAGTCCGGCAAATAGTGAAGCAGTTGCGTGAGCTGGGTGATCAAATCGCCGCAGACGACCTGGAAAGCCGCCTGAAATCCGCCAAGGAGCAAGCGGTAAGAGGACTGCGGGACAAAACGGACATTTTCGAAGAGGGCGGCAAGGTCATCAAGTTAGGGCCGCGTCACCGCTTCAGCGTTAATACGCAGGAACTGGATCTGTCCATTTTGCCCAGGGACGACAAGCTGTTCATTCATGTGACCGGTAGCGATTACTACCAGCCGATTGACGATGCGGAGCTGGATGCCTGCCGTCGTTATTGGGATATGACGCTGATATCGGAAACGCCGGATGTGTATCGCGCGGAGTTTCTGGCGCACCGTTTTCTGGAGCGTCTCAGCGATCCCAAAGAAGTCGCCTTCAAGGATAAGGTCATGCAGGCGTTGGCGGCCGGGGATGAGATACAGCCGTTTGTCACTGAATTCGCCGGTCCTCGCTATAAAGAAGGTTATGAAAAAGGCATTCATGATCATGATGCGGCGCTGGTTCTGGCGAAGATTCTGCCAGTCATCAATCAGGCGCAGCTGTTGAAATATACCGGTCGAATTCGGGCGCTGGCCTGCCTGTTCTGGTCGGCCTGGCAGTATGATGAAGGCAGCGTCGCCCGTCGTGCGCAGGCCCGCGCGGCGCAGATCATGCTGGATGTGTTGAACAGCCCTCAGGCGATGTCGCAGTTACAAGGCGCATTGGGAGAGAAGCTGGCGCAATTTGTGGCGCAACAGCGTCTGAACTTCAGTGAGGTGGATATCGCGCAGGCGGCGGCTTATTTGGCGGCTGAATTGGGCAAAGATGCGCTCGCATTCGAAACCGGCAAGTACGCCCTGGATTGCTATGAGCGCATGAAACTCAATCTGCAGACCTCCAATGCCTGGAATATGCTGCAGGAGAGTATGAAGTCTCTGGGCGGCGACCTGGGCGCGCGCTGGCGCTTGGGGCAGAGCTGGCTGCAGGCGTTCATCCAGTCTACGGGGCAGGCGTTCGAGGATTTTCATTACGAAGCGGTGGCGATTCTGGCGGCGGAGCAGGAAATCCCCAGGGATAAGCGTGAGGTCGACTTACGCTTCACCGTATCCGGATTGCTGGGTTCGCATCCGCGGATCAAGGAGCAAGCGCTGCAGCTGGCGTTAGACGACTTTATGGCGCGTATGACTCGGCATGTTGAAGAGGACATCGCCGGTTATGAGCGTTTCCTCAAATTGCGCCAGCAGAAGCTGGATCAGGCTCGTAAGATGCTGCGTCTAAGTGAACTCAAGCCTCGGCCGTTGACCTCGTTCGTACGCAACAAGCTGATCAATGACCACTATCTGAAATTCATTGGCGATAACCTCGCCAAGCAGATGGGGACCGTTGGCGAAAGCAAGCGTACGGATAATATGGGCTTGCTGATGATGATATCCCCGCCGGGATACGGTAAGACCACTTTGATGGAGTATACCGCCAGCCGTTTGGGGCTGACGTTCGTCAAAGTGAACTGTCCCTCTCTGGGCCATGACGTGGTCTCGCTGGACCCCGAAAAGGCGCCGCACTCGACGGCCAGACAGGAGTTGATCAAGCTGAACTTTGGTTTTGAGCTGGCCAACAACGTCATGCTGTATCTGGACGATATCCAGCATACGCATCCAGAGTTTCTGCAGAAATTTATCTCCCTCTGCGATGGCACGCGAAGAGTGGAGGGGGTCTGGAACGGAGAAACCCGGACCTACGACCTGCGCGGCAAGAAGTTCTGCATCGTCATGGCGGGCAACCCCTACACGGAGAGCGGTGAAACGTTCAAAGTACCGGATATGCTCGCCAACCGGGCTGACATCTATAACCTTGGCGACGTTCTTGGCGGCATGGAAGACGCCTTTGCGATGAGCTATATCGAGAACGCGATGACGTCCAACCCCGTCTTGGCGCCGCTGGCGACCCGGGATATGGAGGACTTCTACAAATTCATTGATGCCGCCAAAGGCCGAGAAGTCGCCGCGACGGATATGAAGCACACCTATAGCGGCGCTGAGTTCAAAGAAGTAGTCGATGTATTGGGCAAGCTGATGGATGTGCAAAAAGTCGTGTTGCGGGTTAATCAGGAATACATTCGCAGCAGCGCCCAGGCTGACGCTTACCGCTCCGAGCCAACATTTAAGTTGCAGGGAAGTTATCGCAACATGAATAAGTTGGCGGAAAAAATCACCTCGGTGATGACTGGGGATGAACTACAACAACTGTTGGAAGACCACTATCAAGGAGAGTCTCAGTTGTTAACCCAGGGGGCGGAAGAGAACCTGCTGAAGCTGGCGGAATTGCGTGGGACGCTGACGGCTGAGCAACAAACCCGTTGGTCAGCGATCAAAGAAGAGTTCGCTAAAAATCGGGGCCTGAAGGACATGGATGCGTCACAGCAGGCGGTGCGCCAACTGCGGGAAATGACGGATGGATTGAGTCGTCTTACTGAGGTTGTCGGTCAAAGGAATGAACCTGCTTTGCCGGTGGAAGCGCCCAAGGATCATTCCGCTGATGTGGTCAAGCAACTGGCCAGAATGGTCAAGGCCATGAGCGAGTTGAAAGACGCTGCGCCAAAAGTGGATGTGGCGCCCAAAGTGGAAGTCGTCAACCAACCCATGCCTGGACTGGATAAAATTCTCGCGACTCTGGCTGACACCATTCAAAACAGTATTTATCCCCTGGTAAAAACGATGGATGGTAAGCTGCAGTTGGACCTGGAAACCCATAAGCGCATGGCGGACTTGAACGCAAAAATAGAGAGTCTGCGACTTGAGCTGAAAAAACCGGAAGCTTAGCCGGCGGGAAAGGCGGATTCTGTTGATAAACAAAAGCGGGCGTTAAGCCCGCTTTTTTATGTTACCGGTTGGCGGAGTAGGGATCTTTCGCCAGTAGATAAGCGATCATTGATTTCTGTTTGGACTGTTTGTCCAGCCATTCGCGAATCTCTCGTAGTTTGGCGTATTCTTCTTTGCCGAACTCTTCTTCATATAACGCTTCGAAGACATCGCGAGCTTTGCTTTCGCGAATCTTGCGCTGCCAGGGATCGGTGAAAATCGCATTCAACTTGGTGGCGAGTCCTTCCCGCTTCAGCAGTTCCCATTCGCCTTTATCCAACCACATGGCGAGAATTTCCGGGCTGAGGTCGAGTCGGTGATCAGTATTTTTTGAAATACGATACTTCAACATCAGACGGCCGGTTTTGGGGCAGAGCAGCGCTTTTTTGGAGTCTTCCGCATTAACTGCGAGATCAAAGTCCACTTCGCTTAAAGAATGCTCTGAGTTTAACCAGCGAAGGTAATCCTGCAGATAAATCAGGGTTCCGCCGCAGTTATCGCAGATATGGCAGGCTAGTAAGTCTTCGAGGAAACCGGGCTTTAGTGCGCCTGAGTTACAGCTTGTGCATTTCATGGAATGGTCTTCCTATAGTAGAGGCTGTCTTGAGGAAAAGCATAAACTGGCGGCTTTTCACTCCGCGCCGCGACAGGATTCGCGCGGACGCCTTTATATTGGAGCGCGGCCAAAAGAAGGGACTCAAATGCGATCTTCTGACCGTCCTGTATTCCTGGGGGCGCGCTCAAATACGAAACGGTATTGTATTAACTCAGGGCAGGAAACGACAGGGCCAAATGGCTAAACGTCGCTGGAATCGGAGCGTTCGATCACTGGGGAAAAGTATTATCAATAAGCCGGGAGGGAAAGCCGCCATGAAAGCGGAATATTGCGCTAGCCCTGACTTCGCCTGCAACTGGCGGATACTGCTGCCAGTGTTAGAGCAGGCGTAAAAGGGGCGCTGATCACGAAAACCTAATTGGTTTCGTTGTTCAGCACTAACGTTCTTTTCCTTTTCACAACAACCTTCGGCGTGTGGGCCGGGGCTGACCTGCCGCCATAATAATGGCCTCGGTCTTCTGTCCTTGCAGTACTTTCAATGGCGGATTTAGACTCGCGTATAAGTTGGCATACTTGAACCGGCGACAGGTGCTTGGGTACCTGGATAGGTCTCAGCTCCACAATTTCCCCGTTCCGTAGTTCAAATGCCATTTCGAAACCACTTATATGACGAGCTATATTGAGTTTTGAATCAATGTTCCATTCCATGTGATTCACGCTCCGTAGTTTTTCTGGTTATCTAGGGTGTTGCCGGTAGACGAGGCCGCCTCCATACGATTTAAGTGGGCCTTACCAAACCTGGAAGGCGTCCTTTGCTGGAAAGTCGAAGAGGGCGTGAGAGCCTTCCACGATACTCCAAACAAGACCTGGATGATCCCGCAAGGGGGCGTCCACGAACTGGCCGGAACGGCTAGTATAGACACTTACGCGGCGAATAATAACAACGACTGTGTAACAGGATGTATCCCGGCAAAAGCGGCGCCAGGATAATTAGGTGAGCGGCGTTCAGTTTTACTGTGACGCGCCAATGATTTGTACGACGGAAAAAGCGTCGATATGGCTGTTATCTTAGCAGGAATATCTTCTTTATGTGTGTGGCTAATGTAAAAACATGTCAAAACCCGTCGCCGCCAGATTCGTCTGCTTCAGGCTGCAGGGGGGGACGAATCGCCGCGTCGTAGCGCTGTTAAAAATAGACGTCGTCAGGATTGAATCGGTAGTCGCCCATGTTTTGCTTACGCTCTTGGCGCAGCTTTCGTACTTGCGCCTGAGCTTGCAGGCCCCAGATGCTGACGGCGTTCTCAAGGAGATCAAAATTGATGTTCAGCAGTGACCCCGCTATTGCGTTCATCGCGGCGCGGGCTTGCATGAAGCTGTGATAGGGGCCTTGCAGTTTCACCTTTACTGCGGGTTTGCTTTCCTGCCCCGCCAGTGCGATCAGGGTGTAAGTGGCGTCGCCTGTATCTTTGATAAATAACTCTACCCGTTGCCGGTCATTGCCCGAGAGGGCGCAGAATTTGGCGTCGTCAGCAAGAGGGGAACGGTAATCCAGACGCATAAGCTTCTCCCATAGTGATACTGCCGGGAAGCCTTTAATGTGCACTGAATTATTGGTGGGCGCAATGATATTGATCGAATTTTGCGCTGTTTTACCGTTTTTCAGGAATGCGGCGTCTCAGGACGCCGCTGCTTTGGCCGTTGGAATCGCGCAGAGATGTCGCAGTTCATCCATGCGATCAGTGAGAAGATCCTCTGCTGCGATAGCCCGTTGCTCCTCAAGAATGTCCTGCAGAATTTCCGCTGTCGTCAGCGGATTCGCCAGCACTACCCTGAAGACAACACAAGCCTGCCCATCATAAGCGGCGGGATTGAGCCGCGTACGGGAAACGAATGCTTTGCCCCGCGCCCGCTGGGTTTTCTGAATGCCTTTGGTGATTCGGCTCAGGCAGTCGTTAATGGCCTGCTGGCGCTCTTCATCGGCCAACTCCAGGGCTTGTCTCACCCAGGCGGGACAATATCGATAGGTGAGAATGTTGAGTTCTGGTTCACTGATGAGCTCGAAGTCGTCGGCCTGATTGATCATCGACGCGAAGGCTTTGGCTTTTTCGATGCCGAGGTCGATCAGAATCTCGTAACCCGTGCGGCCAATGATTTTCAAGCCGGACTGGATGAGCATGGCCATGCCGGGCCGCGAACCTTCCAGTGTTTTACTGCCGAGGTCGCGAGACCCCTGACGAATGATGTACTGGGCGTGATGCTCAATGGCGTTGCTGGTGGATGGGTTCTTGAACACGACCAACCCAGCGCCCATTGGCACATAAAGCTGTTTATGGGCGTCCATAGTGACGGAGTCCGCCAGCTCGATGCCTTTCAGCAAGTGCCTGTAATTATTGGAGAATAAAGTGGGGCCGCCCCATGCTGCGTCAACATGGAAGTAGGTGTTGAACTCTTTGGCGATGGCGGCCATTTCCTCCAGCGGATCAATGTTACCGGTTTCCGTTGTGCCGGCGATGCCTACCAGACTGATGATGCGCACTTTGGCGTCCCGCAGCTCTTCGCAGGTGGCGCGCAAGGCTTGCAGGTCGATTTTGTTATTGGGGCCGGTCGGGATGGCGATGATATTGTCGCTGCCCAGACCAAGCAGGTCGGCGGACTTACTGAGAGAATAGTGGCCCCGTTTGGAGACCAGCACCGCCGCGCCTTCATAACCGTAGTGCTTCAGGGCCTTGAACATGCCTTCGCGGCGTACGCCTTTGAAGACGGAGTCGGCAGGAAAGCACAGGTTCCTCGCTACCCAGAGCGCCGTGATGTTGGCCACCGTACCGCCAGAGCACATACTGCCCAGCGCCGCGCTGCTATTATGCATCCACTCATGGTAATAGGCGTCGTCTCTGTCATAGACAAGCCGATGCATCATCCCAATAACCTGACGCTCTAACGGCGTAAACGCCTTAGAGGTCTCCGTTTTCACCAGATTCTGGTTCAGCGCGATCATGATTTTCGACAGCGGCAGCATGAAATAAGGCAGCGCCGACGTCATATGACCGATAAAACTGGGGGAGGCTGTGTGCACGGACTGGGAAACGAGCTTATCCAGTAGGAACTGGGTTTGCTCGGAGACGAACACGGGCTCTTCCGGAATGCGGGACTCGGCGAAGTCTTTTTCCATTTCGCTGAGATCTTTTTCCACCGCCACAATGTGATCCTGTAGGAATCCGGCCAGATTCTGTGAGATTTTCTGGTCGATTCGTCCCAGTGTGGAATTCGGCGCCTCGGGGATGGTGAACACCCGATACATGGTTTCCAAACTGGCTTTGGCGATTTTTTTGGTCTTCGACATAGGACCCCGCTACCGCTTAATGGCGCTTTCGGGACGCGCGGAGTCGCCCCCGCGTGTCCAGCAACAATATTCCTGGGCTCTGGTCTGGCCGCAGGGGGCGGACCGAGCCGACGCGCAAGTATAGAGGTTGTCAAATACAAGCGCCAGTCGCCCGATATTACACCAGTTAGCTGCTGTTTTGCATCAATCCGGCATCCAGTCGAGCCCACCGATATGGGGCTCGGTCGCCTTACAACGGCTCTTGTTCGAAAAGCGTAATGCGCGCGTCCAAACTTCGCGCCAGTGTTTGCTCAAGTTGCGACAGGTGTCTGTCCGCTGTCGCCCGGTTAGGCGCCAGCAGAATTAACGTCCACTCGCCAGTTTGCAAGGCGTCTGTCTGTCCGGACTCGATAATCGCCAAGTGCGGTTGTCGCCCCAGTTTCTCGCGAACGCCGCTGGTGCGCTGGCGTTTTTCTTTTAGCGACGCGCACCCTTGTAGCTGAAACTCTAACCTGATGACGAAACCGTGCATGACGCGACCCGTATAATCTTGTTATTGCCTCAGCCTGCGCGGGAGCGGGCCACGGCTGCATTGACGGCTTCTTCCAACGCGGCTTCCAGGTTATCTCCATGGAATGGGAGGCCATTGATGAAGATTGCAGGCGTGCCGCGCAATCCCAGCGCCATCGCCTGATTTTGTTCTTTTTCCACGAACTGCACGGCTTCTGGGCTGGAGGCGCACTCTTCGATTTTAGCTCCGTCAAGACCAAGATTTTCTGCGACGCCAGCCACGGAGGCCTCGTTTAGTTTACCTTCATAGTCAAAGAAGGCGTCATGGAACTCCCAGTATTTGTCCTGCTTGCCGGCGCAGTAGGCGACCTGAGCCAGATACACGGACGTTTTTCCGGTCACCGGAAAGTCCACCATGGTCCAGCGTACGCGATCGCTTTGTTTCTCAAGTATTTTGCGTAAGGTATGCGAGGCGTGCTTGCAATGAGGACAACGAAAATCCGCAAACTCAACAATACTGACGGGAGCCTGGGCGGCGCCACGGACGGGGTAGCCTTCCAGTTGCAGGTCTGCGACGGGAGCATTGGGCTCAACCAAGTGCAAACTGAGCTGTCCCTGCTTCTTCAGACTTGCGATGAGGTCGTGTTCTGCACGTTGTAGGCGGTCTTTCTGCAGGGCGTCCTTGATCGCGTCTTTGATTTCGTAGAAAGGGCGCTGAATTTGCTGTTTGTTGGCTTCAAAAAACTGTGAGACTTCTTCGTCAGTGACAGGTTTGATTTCAATCAACTCATTACGAATCTGCTCTTTGGAAACATTCCGCGCCTTCGCCAGGTTTTGAAAATGCGCCTGAAGCGCAGCGTTTTCCAGAATTTGTGACTTACGTTCAAAAACCTGCTGCTCAAGCTCGAATAACGCGGCGGCCTCGGCATACGGCAGTTGCTCAGGCGTATATTCCTCGCCCTGTAGTGTGAACAACGAATCGCCTGCCGTTGGGGCTGACAGGGCGCCTTGAGAGAAACGGGCCGAGTGCAGTAGCGTGGCGATCAAGAGACCAAGCGCAAACATAATTACGCCGATATAAAGAGCGGGAACCGGTTTTTTCTGAGTAGCCATGAGCGTTTTTGGTGGGGTCTAGTCTAATTGGTTGATATTAATATGCCATCGATTGCGATAAATAATTGTTGATCCGCGTCAGGACCTTACTTGAGAGCCATGGCATTCTGACAGACCTGTCAGGCCTGCGCCAGTAGCGTTCCGGCTTGTTTTAGGCGATCATTGCGCCCCTCTAAGGGCATTGTTTAAAACATGACGGAGAGTTTTTGTTATCAGCGCTTTGGAATAGGCCCGACTGCATTAATGCAGAATTCTGCAATATCCATGACGATCGGGTGGTCTGCGGTGATGGGCGGTTGCATGTCGCTGCTTAGGCCGGGGACGTAGGACTTGATCTGTTCGGCGAGGGGGCCGATCAGGGATTCCGCCAAAGCGCCAACCAGCGCTGCGCCGCTGACCTCCGGGTTCTGTGGACGTAGCGCCGCTGACTTGACGCCTTCCGCTATGGTTTGGCTGAAGAGTTCTGCGTAAGCCTGGCGGTAGTTCAGACGTTCTTGGTCCAGCACCGGGTCCACTGGCTCTGCTATGAGCGCATAAGCCAGGCGTCTGCCGCGCAAGGCCCGGCGCGCGAAGGTGGCGATTGCAAGACGCAGACGGACCTCAATGCCGCCCGGCGCGTTGAGAGAGGCGGCGACCTGATCCACTTCGCGTTGGGTGACATGGCGAAAGACTTCGGCGCAGAGCGTGGATTTGTCCGGAAAGTAGCGATACACAGTTCCTGTGGCGACGCCGGCGCGAGCGGCGATAGCCGCTACAGAGGCTCCTTTGAAGCCGGCTTCGGAAATGAGTTCCTCCGCGGCTTTGAACAGGCGCAATTTGATGGTTTCTTTGCGCGCCCGCACTTTCTCTGTTTCTCGGTAAGCCATGGGGCGATTGACGCGGTCTGTTGCAGTAAGGGAAAAGTAAGTGCGTGAAAGTATTACGAAGTTTCAATAAATATAAAAGAGGTTTCCTTCCCTGATGAGTTGTTCCCCGCAGTAAGCCGCGACGGATTTTCCCATGCGGCGTCAGATTGACGCTCCATCGGAAAATCCGTCGCCCAGGAATGTCCGGTGATAATCGACTTCTGTAAATTCGGCGGCCCAAGGGGCTGGCGGTTGCTGAATCGTGGGCGATGACTAAACTGATTTAAGGGAACCTTCATATGACGCCCGTATTGTTTTGATGCAAAACAACAAACGCCAACACCCCCGTTATTCGCTGCAACATGAGGCGCTTATCGTGGCCAAAGGGTTCACCCCTGCTTCCTGCGGGGTGGCCAACATTTGTGCTGGCGGTATGTTGTTGTCCGATATTGATTCGGAGAAGCTGGCCCATCATTTGAGGGAAAAGCCCGACTGCCGGGTGGAAGTACATATTTTCTGCCAATACAATGGTAGTGAGCATCATCTCCGGTTGCTGGCCGACACCCGCAGGGTGGAGGGGCGTAAAGTGGGGATTGAGTTTCTGCAGTCCCAGCCGCAGCTGGTGGAAATGATGCTCAAGATCCGGCAAAGCGCGCCCAACATGCCTTCCTATACTACCCGCAGCAAACGACAGAAGCTGAAGGAATGGTTTGAGAATGCGGCGGAACGCCTCATCGGCAACATGCTGGAAACATTCTTCACCAATATCGAAACTGAGTTGAATACCCGCATCGCCTCCAGCGCGGTGTTGCGTGACATCAATGCGTTTCGGGACGCGAAAGTCCTGTTTACTCAGGGACGCAAAAAATTCAAAAAAGATTTCATCGAGCACTGGCATCAGGAACTGGATTTACTCTTCGGCGCTCGTCCCATGGGCGAGTGGACATCCAGCGAGCTGGAGTTAGTGGATAAGACGCAGTTCGAGGACTGGTTGGAAGTGCAAATGGTGGCGACCGCAGTAGCGAACCGACAGCGCACCCGTCTGTTCATGCTGAACCAGATGCTCAGTCAGGTATCCGGTAAGGATATTGATGACCGCTGGAACCCGATTGGACCGGCGGTGCTTTGTCAGTGCCTGCATTACGCAGTGAACTCTCTGCAGACGCCGGATCCAGCGAAGCCGGTGCTTTATCTGGCGTTTGAACGTTTGCTTTCGCGAGAGTTGGGAGATTCTTCCGACGAATTTATTGATATGTTCAAGTCGCATGGTCTTAAAGCCGTGCCCTTGGATCAGATGCGTACGAACTGGTCGGAAGGCCGCGCCAAACAGCGCTCGCCGGAACCAAAAGTCATCGAAGGCGCCGCTTCGGATCTGGATAGTTTGGATTTCTCTCAGGACGCCCCTGTCGCTTCAGCGCCTTTGCATCCCAGAATGCGCGCGCCTCGCGGCAGCATCCTCAGTCTGGTCAGGATGCAGCGCGGAGGGTATACGCCTTCACGAGGCGTGTCAGAGCCCGGCGCGGACTACGAGTATGGCGCAACCCAGCTTCTGCAGGATTTACAGCAAAATCAGCGCGAACTCTTAGGTTCTCTGGCGCAGCAGGATGGAACCATTCGGGAAGTAGTCGAGATTATGGCGGAAGGCGGGCGTGTGCATATGCCTTCCGATTCGCAGGAAGTCTGGGATCGCGTTGATCTGGTTGACCGTATTTTCGCGCCCCTTTCCTCGCGTAATATGCCGACAGAATTGAAAGGGCTGATCAACCAGCTGCGTATGCCGTTGCTGTTTTTGCTGCTGAAAGACAGCTCTTTCCTGGATGACAGCCGCCATCCCGCCCGCAGCGTGCTCAACCATTTTATGGCTCTGGCTTCCGCAGACCGGGTATCCAGCAAGAGCCTGGAAAAAGTGCTCAATGAAGTCATTGATGAGCTTTCCGCTGGCCGGTTGGATGCGGCGTTGCTGGAGTCGGTCTCCACCCGGCTGGAGCAACTGGTGGAGCGGCAGGAGCGCGCCTTCGTTCGCAACGCGGAACGCATCGCCAAGACCTGTGAGGGCCGCGACCGCCTGAAGCGGGCGCGCAAGGCAGTTTCGCGACGTATCAGCACGCTTTTGGCGGGCGCCCAGGTGGCGGACGTTGTACTGGAGTTGCTGGCGGCGGGATGGGAAAACTTTATGGTGCTGGCGCTGCTGAAAGAAGGCGGCGATAGCGACAGCGTAGCGGACTACTTCGCCGTTATTGAGCAGTTGCACGACTGGCTTGGTAAAGATAACGACAGCGAGGACCTGGCGTTTGAGCGCGAGCTTGAAGGTCCCGCTATGCTGGATTTGATTGAAAAAGAACTGGCCAGCAGCCCGGACCCCCAGAAGGCCTCCGCCGTTTGCAAAAAGTTACGCGCCATATTTGCAGATGATTTGGCGGTTACTTACACTTTGGTCGCCGCTTACCCCACTACCGATGAAGCCGATGAAATCGGCGCTGAGAGCGATTCTGAGCTGGCGGAGCGCTGGCAGGAAAGAGCGCACCAGTTGCAGGTGGGGGATTGGGTGGAAATGTGCGAGGCGGATACTTCTCAACGCATGCGTCTGGTGTGGGTTGGTGAGGATGCTTATAAATTTGTCTTTCTAACCCCCCAGGGTTTACATGAGGTGCACTTGGACTATAGCGATTTGGTGACAAAGATGGATCGGGGGCAGCTTGCGCGTGTGCAAGAGGGAGAAGTACCTTTTGTCGACCAAAGCCTTTACTCAATCGTCCAGGACCTCTACCACAAGATGGCCATTCAGGCCGTTCACGACCCGCTTACCGGGTGCATGCACCGGCACGAATTCGAAAAGCAACTGCAGTATCTCTCCACCTGGGTGAAAAACAACGACGAAACTGCGGCGCTGATCGTTTTTGATATTGATCAGTTTGGCGCAATCAACAGCAACTACGGCAACGCCATTGGCGACCGGCTACTGCGCGACTTCAGCCTGCTGGTTGATAGCTGGCTGGATGAGTTGCGTATTGAACTTAAGTTGGGACGTATCGGCGGCAATGAGTTCGCCCTTTTGGTTTCTCCTGCAAGCCAGGATGTCGCGTTGGACGCGGCGGAGCGAGTCTGCAAGCAGTTTTCCAAACATCGCTTTGAAGCCGGGGAAGGGCACTTCTCCGCAGCGCTCAGTGTCGGCGTCGTCATGATTAATGGCTCCAGTACTGACGCCAGCGCCTTATTGAATCACGCCAGTCTGGCGTGCCGCTCCGCCAAGCGCGCGGGCGGCAGCCGGGTAAAACTGTTCCTGGAAGAAGACCGCGATCAGGTATTCCAGCAGGAAGTCCTGCATTGGGTTTCCCGGATAGATCAGGCGATAGACGATTGCGATCTGTGGTTACGCGCTCAGCGTATTCAGTCGATGGATAAATCCAGCGATGAGCATTTCTATGAAATTTTGCTGGGTCTGAACGACCAGAACGGCAAACCGATTTCTCCTGCCGCCTTTATTGAGGCTGGAGAGCGTTATAAGCGCTCCATATACATTGATCGCTGGGTGGTGGATAACGTGCTTGCCTGGATGCGCGCCAATCCCGCCAAGCTGGAAAACATGGGCGGTTTCACCATCAACCTGTCAGGACATTCGCTCAGTGACGACGGCTTCTTGGAGTTTCTTGAAGGCCACTTCCGTAAAGGCGGTTTTCCTGCGCAGAAAGTGTGTTTCGAAATCACTGAAACCGCTGCGGTCGCCAGTCTGCACTACACCGCTGACTTTATCCGTGAGCTGAAACGCACTGGCTGCCGCTTCGCGTTGGATGATTTCGGTACGGGCTTCTCTTCCTACGCCTATTTGCAAAGTCTGCCCGTAGACTTTCTTAAGATTGACGGTGTGTTTGTCCGCGATATACACGAGAACATGACCAATTACGCTATGGTGCGCTCCATTAATGAGCTGGGACGCTTTATGGGCATGGCGACGATCGCCGAGTGCGTGGAGAGCGTGGAAGTGCTCGAAGCCTTGAGTGAAATCGGCGTGGACTGGGTGCAAGGGTATATCGTTGGTAAACCGGTTCCATTGCTGGATCTTTAACTCCCGCCTTACTACATTTTCCTCTTAGTCTGCGGTATCCCCCCTATATTTTGTGTTCTGCGCTTTTGTGACGGGATGTGAGGTTTTGCGTTATGACGACCGGCCTCAATCCCTTGTCCGCCAATGCTTACAGAAAATCACAGTTTGATACAAAATTCTTCTCATAGAACATTTGCAGAGTTTCATGGCTCAACTATAAATAGGTTGAAAATTCCCAGAGGACATAACAACAAAGGATAGCGACCACCTACTCTGTCTTTTGGAGGTAACCCCATGAGCGACATTGATAACGACGACTTTGAGGAACTGGAGCCGACCTACGATTCAGGCGCGGCTGATTCTGATGATGAGAGCCCTGCTGTTAAACAGGCGGCGGATTCAGAGTCTCAGTCGCTTGCTATAAAGAACAAGATTCGGGAGCAATTGCATAGCGATATTGAAGCCTTCCTTCAACGTGGAGGTCAGGTGCAAACCATCGCTAACGACGTGCGCGCGGATCCGCCTCGAAAACCGGATATGCAGTACGGTAGCAACCCTATTTAACGATATAGTTGTGTGGCGAAATGAGGCCCGTTTCGATGCCAGGTAGGCGTCGGACGGGTGACTCGGCGCTTACGGGTTTTGCTATTAAGTCTTTGTTCTGATTGTCAATAATATTTCCTCTCCTTGCTTTTCTTTAATTCCTTGCCTGAGACCTGCGTCACGCTATTGCTGTGAGATTTTTCCTTCTTTATACTCTCCCTTCGCAGCGTGCACTCATCAAATAATAAATTGCGTTGAAAACAAGATAATAATAAGGAAAACACAATGGACGTCCTGATTCTGCTTATGGGCCTTACGCTCATTACTGCAGGGTGGGTCCTGATATGGGAGTTCACCCGGTTTCTCCACTGCGCTTACGCCGTTCAAGGGCGCGTCGTCTCGCTTGAGCCCGGTTATGGCATGCGCAAAAAAAACGCGCAGCCAGGCAAAGCGTCATACAGCTTTTTTCCTGTTATCGAATATCAATGGCAAGGCGATAGAATTCGCTTCACTTCTCTTGACGATAAATGTATCGCTGGTCTGCAGATTGGCGACCAAGTTCAACTCTCGTTCTCCCGCTCTCGTCGCAAGCACACTCGTATCGGCCGTCTAGTGGCGCTGATGATCGCCTCTATGACCATGCTGGTCGCCGGTATTCTTGGCGGCGCCATGCTGTTAGGGCAGCAGGTGGATGTGTTGCATATCCTGCTGGGGTCGGTGGTGTTGGCTATTTGCCTGTTTATCATTGTGCTCTACCTGCGTCAGCAGGATGAAACCGCCGCTGACAGTGTTCATCACGTGCGCCGTCGCGTGCTTAACTGCGTGTTTCTGCAGGAGCCCACCAATGTATGTCATTGGCGCGCTTTATTTACCAATCGCAGACAGCGTCGCCGCATTTGGGCGTCCCGGGTGCTGGGTGGAGGCTGTCTGGCGACGGGAGCATTTCTGTTTGCGGCCGCTTTTTTCCTTGGCGGCGCTGGATTAGCCCCGCAATTATCGGGCGGCGAGTTCACAGCGGATGCCGAGTTTGTTCAACCTGCGACAAGCCGCGTCGTGCAGCATACGGTGATTAGAAACTAGGGGCGCTAACTGAGTTGGAGGAGGGCGGCTCTTTCTCCGTTTGCCGAGCGCCGCCCAAACTGCCTCCGCACTAAACTTCGTTGTTGCTTTGCCCTAATGCAGAGTTCATATCGGTATCGCTCTTGCGCCGCCAGCGGTGCCATTTCTCCAGCCATTGCAACGCTTTTTGCGGTGCGTGCGCGCGTTTCCACTCGCCAGCGGCGTATTTATTGGTTTCTGACAAAGTCGGGTAGATGTGGATAACCCCCAGGATTTTGTTGAGGCCAATGCCATGCTTCATTGCGGTGATGTACTCCGTAATCAGCTCGCCCGCATGGTAACCGACGATAGCGGCCCCGAGGATTTTGTCTTTTCCGGGGACGGTCAATACTTTGATAAATCCATGCGCTTCACTGTCGGCGATAGCGCGGTCCAGGTCGTCAATGCCATAACGGGTGACTTCGTAGGGAATATTGCGAGCGATAGCGTCCTGCTCATTCAATCCAACGCGCGCGACCTCGGGGTCAGTGAAAGTCGCCCAGGGGATCACCCGGTAGTCTGCTCTGAATTTTCGAAAGACGCCAAACAGGCTGTTTACCGCTGCGTACCAGGCCTGGTGGGCGGCAGTGTGGGTAAATTGATAAGGGCCTGCGACATCGCCTGCTGCGTAGATCGTCGGTATTTCTGTCTGTAAGTACTCATTTACTCTTAGCGTTCCGTCTTTATTGACGTTTAGCTGTAGTTTTTCCAGGCCCAGGTTGCTGGTGTTGGCTTTGCGCCCGACCGCCAGCAGCACTTTATCGAAGGCGAGTTCTATTTCCTCTCCGTCCTTTTCACAGACCAACAAGCTGTTTCCAGAGGCGTCTCGCTTGAATGCTTTTGCGCTATAGCCCAAGCGCAAGTCAACGCCCTCGTTACGAAAACGCGCCTCCACCGCTGCGGATACATCCGCATCTTCTCTTGGCATCAGTCGGGGGGACATGTCCAGTTGCGTGACCTTGACGCCCAGGCGATGAAACGCCTGGGTGAGTTCGCAGCCAATAGGCCCTCCGCCGATGATCAGTAGACGCTCTGGCTTGTCGCGCAGGCTCCAGATTGTATCGGAGGTGTAATACTCCACTGAGTCCAGGCCCGGAATTGGCGGGATAAAAGGGCGAGCTCCGGTTGCGATGACGATATTGCGAGTAGTCAAAACCTGCCCGTTTACCTTTACCCGGTAAGGATCGAGGATAGTCGCTTCGCCTTCGAGGCACTCAACGCCCAGGTCGGTGTAACGCTGCACGGAGTCGTGAGGCTCAACCTGCTTGATCACGGACTGCACGCGCTCCATGACAGCGGCGAAATCCACGGTAGGGCTACTGGTTTGCACGCCAAACTCACCAGCGCGTTCGACATAATTGGCGATCTTTGCTGACCTGATTAACGCTTTACTGGGCACGCATCCCGTGTTCAGGCAGTCTCCACCCATTTTGTGCTTTTCAATAAGGGTGACTTTGGCTTTTACCGCCGCAGCGATGTAGGACGTCACCAGCCCCGCCGCGCCGGCGCCAATAACCACCAGATTACGATCAAAGTGAGCGGGCTTATCCACTCCCGCCAAGGCTTTGCGCGCTTTCAGCGCGTCGAGGATGCGGCGGGCGATAAAAGGAAATATTCCCAGCAGTACGAAAGATGCAATCAGTCCTGGAGTCAAAATACCTGAAGCGGATTGCACTTGTCCGAGTTGAGTGCCTGCGTTGACGTACACAATGGTGCCGGGGAGCATGCCTAACTGACTGACCCAGAAAAAAGTGCGGGTTTTAATTGGCGTTAGCCCCATAACAAGATTAATGACGAAAAACGGAAATAGCGGCACCAACCGGAGCCCAAACAAGTACATCGCCCCCTCTCGCTCGACGCCGGCGTTAATAGCTTGCAGCGAGTCGCCGAATCTGCCCTGCACCCAGTCGCGCAGGGAAAGACGAGAAACTAAAAAGGCGACGGTGGAGCCGATTACGCTGGCGAATGACACCAGTAAGGTCCCTTCGAACAGTCCAAAAACAGCGCCGCCAACCAGGGTCAAAACAGTCGCCGCCGGCAAAGACAGACCTGTAACCACTACATAGACGAGAAAATATATGGCGGCGGCGGTGAAGGGGTTGGCTGTAGTGTAGGCGGATATCGCCTCCCGTTGCTCCGCAAAATACTCGAGGCTGAAGTAGCGGTTGAGATCGAACAGGAAAAATGCGCCGATCAGCAACGCCAACAGCAATAACAGGCCAAGTCTTTTTGCTTTCATGTCTTATTTCCGAAACCCAAAGGCGTTAAAAAGTCAGTGATGAAATAGACCTCGTACTGAGGAGAATAGTTCAATTTATCTTGCCTGAAATCCCTTCTCTGAGGTGAGGAAATGGCGTGGCGCTCATGAAAACAAAGGCTTATCATGATGCGATAAATTTTCTGACAGCATAGAGGGCGATTACGTGGCATTTACCCCCCGTCAATATCCGGCTGTGCGCATGAGACGCATGCGTTACGATAACTTTTCCCGTCGACTGATGCGCGAGACCACGCTTACCGTCGATGACCTGATCTACCCGATGTTTGTTCTTCCTGGCCAGGAGAAGGCGCAGAAGATTGATTCTATGCCAGGAATTGAGCGGGTCAACGTCGAGGATTTGTTGCGTGAGGCGGAGGAACTGGTGGGCTTGGGGATTCCCGCTATCGCTTTGTTTCCTGTGATCCCGGCTGCTGGCAAAAGCGAGAACGCAGCGGAGGCCTATAATCCTGAAGGACTGGTCCCGACAGCGATACGGGCGCTTAAAAGCCGTTTTCCCGAACTGGGCGTGATCACCGACGTGGCCCTGGACCCTTACACCACGCATGGGCAGGACGGCCTGATTAACGACAAAGGTTATGTGCTCAATGATGAGACTGTAGAAGTACTTGTCAAACAAGGCCTTACCCATGCTGAAGCGGGCGCGGACGTCGTAGCTCCGTCGGATATGATGGACGGACGCATCGGCGAGTTGCGCGGCGCTTTGGAAAAACAAAGCTATATTAATACAAGGATACTCGCTTATTCGGCGAAGTATGCGTCCGCTTATTATGGGCCATTCCGTGACGCGGTCGGCTCGGCGGCCAATCTGGGGAAAAGCGATAAATTCAGCTATCAGATGGACCCCGCCAACAGCGATGAGGCCATGCAGGAAATCGCGCTGGATTTGGCCGAAGGCGCTGACATGATCATGGTCAAGCCTGGTATGCCCTACCTCGATATAGTGCGTCGAGCCAAATCCGAGTTTCAGGTTCCGACATTTGTATATCAGGTCAGCGGCGAATACGCCATGCATATGGCGGCGGCCCAGCAGGGCTGGTTGAACGAGACCGCGGTGATGATGGAGTCGCTGACCTGCATCAAGCGCGCCGGCTCCGATGGGATTTTGACCTATTTCGCCAAGAAGGCGGCGCAACATTTAAAACAGACATAACCAACAAACGCTTAAGGATTACAGTTTCATGAGTACCGATTCGACAACGGTTGCCGTTAATGATGTGTTAGAAGGGGAGGCTGACTCCTCACAGGTCCCTGTGATAGACCTGAACAGTTCCGAGTATTTCTTCAACCGTGAACTGAGCCATCTGCAGTTTAACGCCCGAGTGTTGAATCAGGTCTTGGATTCTTCCCACCCGCTGCTGATGAGGCTGATGTTTTCATGCATCTTCAGCAGCAACATGGACGAATTTTTCGAGATTCGTGTGGCGGGCCTTAAGCAACAGATCAAATATGGACGGGAAACGGTCGGCGCTGATGGTATGTCGCCAGCGCAGACCTTACAGCACATCGCTGAGCAGGCGCACAAGCTGGTCGAGCAGCAATACAGTGAGCTGAACGATGTGATGATTCCCGCTCTGGAGCAGGAGAACATCTTCTTTCTGCGCCGCGCAGACTGGACGCCGACCCAGCGAGATTGGGTGGCTCAGTACTTCGAGCGCGAATTGCTGCCAGTCATCAACCCCATTGGACTGGACCCCAGCCACCCCTTCCCCCGTCTGGTCAATAAAAGTCTGAACTTTATCGTTGAGCTGGACGGCAAAGACGCTTTTGGTCGTGAGACAGGTATGGCGATCGTCCCGGCTCCGCGTTCATTACCAAGATTGGTGCGGTTACCAGACGAAGTCTGCGAAGGCGGCGATAACCTGATTTTCCTTTCCTCCGTCATTCACGCTCATGCCGACGACTTGTTCCCTGGTATGACGGTGAAGGGCATGTACCAGTTCCGCATTACTCGTAACGCGGACTTGGTGCTGGAAGAAGACGATATGGAAGACTTGGCGCAGGCATTGCGCGGGGAGCTGCTCAGCCGTCGTTTTGGCGATGCGGTGCGGTTGGAGGTGGCGGATAACTGCCCTGAAGAACTGGTGCAGTTTTTGTTGCAAGAGTTCGGTCTGACGGAGACGGAGTGTTATCGCGTTGCGGGCCCGGTAAACCTGACGCGTTTGCTTGCCGTAAATGACTTCGTTAACCGGCCTGATCTGCAATACCCCGGATTCACCCCAGGTTTGCCCAAAGAAATGCGGCATAAAGAAAACCTGTTCGAGGTCGTCGCCAAGCAGGATATTCTGCTGCTGCATCCATTTCAGAGTTTTACGCCGGTCATTGACCTGCTGCGTCAAGCTGCGAAAGACCCCAATGTGCTGGCGATTCGCCAGACGCTGTATCGCTCCGGCAGCCAGTCTGAAATAGTCGCGGCGTTGGCGGATGCGGCTCGTCGAGGCAAGGAAGTGACGGCGGTTATCGAGCTGCGCGCCCGTTTCGACGAGGCGGAAAACCTGGAGCTGGCGAGTCGCCTGCAGGAGGCGGGGGTGATTGTGGTATATGGCGTGGTGGGCTTTAAAACTCACGCCAAAATGATTCTGATCGTCCGTCGCGAGGAAGGCCAGTTGCGGCGCTATGTGCATCTCGGTACTGGCAACTACCACGCCAGCAACGCCAGACTTTACACGGACTACAGCCTGCTGACCGCTGAGAACGCCCTGTGTGAGGATGTGCATAGGATATTCCTGCAGCTGACCGGAATGGGCAAAGCGCTCAAAATCAGGAAGCTGTTCCATGCGCCGTTCACGTTGCATGACAAATTGCTTGGACTGATCAGTCGTGAAGCGGAAAACGCCAGAGCGGGTAAAGAGGCGTATATCCTCGCCAAGTTCAATGCGCTGACCGAACCCAAAGTCATCACGGCCCTGTATGAAGCGTCCCAGGCCGGGGTGCGCATTGATCTGCTTATTCGCGGCATTTGCTGCTTGCGTCCGGGGATTCCCGGAGTGTCTGAAAATATCCAGGTGCGTTCGGTTGTCGGACGTTTTCTGGAACATACGCGCGCGTTTTATTTCCACAATCATGGCAAGTACGAAGTGTACGCTTCCAGCGCGGATTGGATGGTGCGCAATCTGTTGAATCGGGTGGAGACCTGTTTCCCCATCGAGCGAAAAGAGTTGGCGGAGCGTATCAAAAGTGAGCTGGACGCCTATTTGCGGGATAACTCCAACGCCTGGCTTCTGCAGCCGGATGGCTCCTATGAGCGCAAGGTGATGGAAGAGGGTGAAGAGCGCTTCAACGCCCAGAACTTTTTGCTTACTCAGTTGGCTTCCGTCTAGGAAGCCCTCTCCGTAATTTCCAGGAGCACTTTTATGTCTCAGCAGGCAGGATTTTCTGCAGGCGCGCGATTTTTAATTACCCTGGCGGCGTTTATCGTTGTCGTCGCCGGTATTAAACAGGCGGAGTCTATTGTCTCTGTTTTTCTCCTTTCCGCTTTTTTCGCCATCTTGTGTACGCCGCCCTTTGTCTTCCTTCAGTCCAAGGGCGTACCGGCCTGGCTTTCTCTGATACTGGTGCTGGTGGGAATCACCTGTGCGCAGTTGCTGGTGGTGAGCGTCATTGCTTCGTCATTGGCGGACTTTAAGGAAAATCTGGATTTTTATCAGGAGCGCCTGCAGGGGGTGAGCGGAGAGTTCATCAACTGGCTGAATTCGATGGGAATACATATCTCCCAAAGCGTCGTAAAGAATTACTTCAACCCTGGCTCGCTGCTCAAGACCGCCGTGAATATGCTGGGAGGACTAGGGGGCGTGTTGTCCAACGCGTTTCTCATTGTTTTGACCGTAATTTTTATGGTGTTTGAGGCTACGGTGCTGCCCAATAAGCTGCATCGCGCCTTTGAGGGACGCATGGCTTTCGAGCGTATGGACTTGTTTCTCGACAACGTAAAACGTTACATGTCGATAAAGACCATCATCAGTCTGGTGACAGGATTAACAGTTTGGATCATGTTGTTGGCGTTGGGAGTGGATTATGCGCTGCTATGGGCGGTGCTGGCGTTGCTGTTCAACTTTATCCCTAATATTGGGTCAATCATCGCAGCGATTCCCGCGGTGTTGCTGGCGTTGATCCAATTGGGGCCGGGTCATGCGGCTATCGCCGGCGCGGGCTATGTCGTGATCAATGTGGTGATGGGGAATATTATCGAGCCCAAGTTCATGGGGCGCGGATTGGGCCTGTCTACGCTGGTGGTGTTTCTGTCATTGGTATTCTGGGGATGGATACTGGGGCCGGTGGGGATGCTACTGTCCGTTCCGTTAACCATGATGTTGAAGATTGCGTTGGACTCCAGTGAAGAAACCCGCTGGATGTCCATTCTGATGGGGTCTGAAAGCGAAGGCGAATGAACCAGGCCTGTTCAGCCGCCGGGCTCAATAAGCACGCCGCCTGTGTTCAGGCGCTGTAGTTCACGCTGGCGCTCCTGACTAAACTGGAGCGCGCGGTCCATTTTCTCATTATAGAGTTCCAGCCACGTGCGAGATCCCGGCACCATGCGCGCCAGATCGTACATCCCTTCTTTGACGCCGCGAATAAACTCCTGGTAGCTTGCTTCCTGCTTCAGCAACAGGCGCTGAAAAGCGGGGGCGCTGCCGTTTGCAATGGAGGTTTTAATAGTGGGAATCTCGGCATTCAGGGCTGCGACCTGCTCGCGGGTCGCCTGGAGTTCCTGTCGCAACTCCTGCACTTTGTTTTGCAGGTCTGCTATCTCCGCCGTTTTTGCGGAATCGCCTCCGCTGTCCATAGCGCTGATAATGGAGACGGTGATAGTGACGGATAAGGTCACGACGATCAGCATGGCGAGTAACAGCAAGAAAAAGCGGTTCAGCGACATGCTTTTCTCAAGCAGCGTCAGCCGTTGTGCTTCGGTCATTTGTTCGTCTTCCGCTTCTTTTTCTCGCTCACGGGTAGCCATGATCTATCTCCAGCAAAAATACAATGATGAGACGGCTTCGCCGTTTGGAAATACATTTCCAGTTTATAAGTTTAGCTCACATTGCTTAAAGATGTCGTGAACTAATAAAGGTAAGTCCTTTATATCAGGTAAAAACAAGTAAAAGAGAGTGAGGATATATTGCCGAACTTATATAGAAAGGAGGGAATAGATAAAGGTGGGGACGGACACTTGTACGTCCGTCCCGGCAAGCATATTAGGCTGGCGTGTTGCCTGTCAGTTTGTAATATTTCGTCATCAGCTCCTCTTCGGTTTCCACCTTGTTAGGGTCCAGAGGAATACAGTCGACAGGGCATACCTGCTGGCACTGTGGTTCGTCATAGTGGCCGACGCACTCAGTGCATTTGTTGGGGTCGATAATATATATTTCTTCGCCCGGCGAAATCGCTTCATTCGGGCATTCCGGCTCGCATACATCACAGTTGATGCAGTCGTCCGTAATCATTAGCGCCATAGGGTACCTCATGCTTGTCGGACAGGGTGGTGGCCGCCACTCTTTTATTGCCCTATCCGACTATACAGTGCTCTAGAAACATGCCGATTGTATCAAAAACACAACCCTGGAATCACTTGCGCAATGCGAATTGTTGTTGCAAGGCCTTAGAGACGATTGGATCTACAAACTCCGTCACATCGCCGCCCAGCACAGCGATTTCTCTGATAAGCGTAGAGGAGATGTAGGAAAGGTGGTTGGCAGGGGTCAGAAAGAGGCTTTCCACGTTTGGGGCCAGCTTACGGTTCATATCGGCAAGCTGGAACTCATACTCAAAATCGGACACGGCGCGCAGCCCGCGGAGAATGATATTGGCCTGGTTTTGTTGTACGAAATCCGCTAACAGGTTGCTGAATCCTTTTACATCTACGTTGGGGAACGGCTTGACGACCTGACGCACCAGGTCCACCCGCTCTTCCAGTGAAAACAGAGGATTCTTTTTCGGGCTGGCTGCAACGGCCACCACCACTTTATCGAAAATGCGCGAAGCGCGGGCGATCAAGTCTTTATGACCATTGGTGATAGGGTCAAAGGTGCCTGGGTAGATAACGGTATTCATAGACGGAATATTCCGGCGTCAGCTAAAGGGGTGTTATGGGGTTAAGTGGGCGCATAGCCTGTACGGCGCGCAATTCGCGTATAGGCTACGCGCCCTGAAGGCGCGGCGCAAGTTGAGTCGCTGGAGGCGTCTACCGGCGAGCGTTCGGTCGTTCTGTAGACGGTATCTAAGGTGGATTCGGCTGCTCCTGCTAACGCAGGAATAGCTTGTATACCAATTGATGCAGCAGCGTGCCGTGAGGGGGAAATATGATTTTTCCACTGTGGAAGCGCTGCTTTGTATGCACGGCTTTGTGGTTGGAGAAGGTGAGAAAGCCTTCCTTGCCGTGATAGTGCCCCATGCCAGACTCGCCGATGCCGCCAAACGGCAGGTCGTCCTGGGCGAAGTGCACGAGGGTATCGTTGATGCAGACGCCGCCTGCATGAGTGCGCTCCAGCAGATGCTTTTGCTCGCTTTTCTTATAGCCGAAATAGTAGAGGGCCAAGGGGCGAGGGCGGTTATTAATGTAGCGAATGGCGTCATCGATGGAGTGGTAGGGAACTATCGGCAACAGAGGTCCGAATATTTCCTCCTGCAACACTTTCATCTCTGGCGTGGCGTTGATAATCAGCGTCAATGGGAGTTTGCGGGTGCCGCGGCTGAAATCTTCATTGGCCGGATTCAACTCAATCAATGTAGCGCCTTTGTTCTCCGCATCTTTTAAGTAGCCGCAAAGACGTTTGTGTTGGCGATCGTTGATAATCGCGGTGTAGTCCGGGTTGTCCTTCAATGTCGCATACAGCTTGCGAAACTTCTCCCTGAAAGCGTCTATAAAAGGCTCGACCTTATCCTCAGGACACAAGACATAATCCGGCGCAATACAGGTTTGGCCGGCGTTAAAGGCTTTACCGAATGCGATACGCTCCGCTGCGTCAGTAATCGGAAGGTTTTTCGAGATGACTGCGGGAGACTTGCCGCCTAGTTCAAGCGTCACGGGCGTCAGGTTTTCCGCCGCGGCGCGCATGACCATGCGTCCGACAGTAGTGGAGCCAGTGAATATCAGGTGGTCAAATGGCTGGCGAGAGAACTCGGCGGCGACATCCGCTTCACCAACGATTACGGAAACCAGATCCTCGCTAAAGGTGTTGGCCATGAGGTCCTGGAATACCTGGGAAGTGCGCGGCGTATACTCGGACATTTTTATCATCGCCCGATTGCCTGCCGCCAATGCGGTAATAAGAGGACCAACCGCCAGGTTGAGAGGATAATTCCAGGGAACGATGACGCCTACCACGCCCAGCGCTTGGTAGTGGACTGAATTTTCGGAACCGAAAAACAGTAGGCCAACCTGCCGGCGGGAGGGTTTCATCCAGGATTTAAGGTGCTTAAGCGTATAGTTGATGCCTTGAATGGCGGGCATAAACTCCGCTAGAAGCGTTTCGTCGCGAGAACGGGAGGAAAAGTCTTCGTTAATAGCGTCAAGCAACGCCTCTTGATTGTTCAGCAACGCTTTTTTCAAGCGAATCAAGGTGTCGCGCCGCACTTCGTAACTGGGATTTGGGTCGTGGTCAAACGCGCGCTTTTGCGCTTGAAACGCCCGGTGCAGGTGTTGAATTTCTTTCTTGCTAGTTGTGATCGTGAGAACGTCCGCCGCCATTATCGCCTCCTGGGCGTCTTGCCCCATGGTGCTGATTTTTGTTTTTCTACGCTTGCATCAGTGGTTATATTTTTAGAGTATATACTCTAGGTGTCAAGGCCTGGATGTGTAGAAGGAACTATTCATAATGAAAGCCGCCGGTTTGGATCAGAGCAGTCGTAATGAACACTAGAGAAAAGATAATTTTAGCCAGTCTGGATTTATTTAATGAGCGCGGAGAACGCAACATCACTACTAATCATATCGCCTCTCATTTAGGCATTTCTCCGGGCAATCTCTATTATCACTTTCGCAATAAAACAGACATTATTTACGAGATTTTTTTACAGTATCAACTGCTGGTCGATCACTATTTGCAAGCCCCGGAAGGACGGCCGCTGACTGTTGAGGACCAGTTTGATTATCTTGAGTCAGTATTCGATGGCTTATGGAGCTACCGTTTTTTCCATCGGGATCTGGAGCACTATCTTGAGTCAGATGAGCGCTTGAAGGCTGACTATCGTAAATTCACGCAGCGCTGTATCGGTAGCGTGGTGAATATCATCAGGGGAATGGAGCTGTCTGGTATTTTAAGGCCGGTTTCCGACCACTTGCGTCGATCTTTGGCTTTAAATGTCTGGCTGGTGGTGACGAACTGGATGTCGTTTCTAAAAACCGCCGCAGGCGAAGAGAGCGCCTTGATCCGTAAAGACACTCTCAAGCATGGGATATATCAGGTTATTTGTCTGGAAGCGCCGTATCTGCAACCCGCGTTTTATGATCAAGTGACCGGATTACAGCAGAATTACTCCCCCAGCGTTCTCAATGACCTGGGTCTATGAGTCGCTGGTCGTGAGATGTTTATGCCTGGGGCTCAGCGGTTTCCTCAATATCTGAAGCCGTGTCGTCAGGCGGGATAAAAAAGCGGTCCATAAATGCGTGGGCTTCTTCAACTCCCGTTTTGCTGACGGAGGAAAAGAGCTGCGCTTCGACAGGAAACTTCCAATTCTTCTTCAGCTCTTTTCTTACCTCTTGAAGCGCACTTTTGGCGGGGCCGAACTTGAGTTTGTCTGCTTTCGTCAGCAACACCAGTGTCGGCAGTCCCCGCGCTTCGCACCAGTCAAGCATGCTGCAGTCAAAGGGGCTGAGAGGATGTCGGATATCCATGACCAGGATCAAAGCGTTTAGCGTCAATCTGTGTTCTAAATAGCGCTGCAAATTGCTCCGCCACTTTTCAAGCATGGCTTTTGGTACTTTGGCGTAGCCATAGCCTGGAAGGTCGACCAGTCGGCAGCCTTCGCTATTCAGGGTAAAGAAGTTAATAAGCTGAGTGCGGCCCGGCGTCTTGGATGTCTTCGCCAGTTTCCCGTTTTGGGTGATCGCGTTCAGAGCGCTGGATTTTCCTGCATTAGAGCGTCCGGCGAAGGCGACCTCTACGCCCATATCAGGCGGACACTGCTGCAACTGTTCTGCGCTCATAAGGAAGCGGGCGCTTTGATATGAGACGGGGCGTTTGGTGGTTTGGGTCATACCTTTAATGCTTGCAAATATCGAAAAATGAGTGGATGCAGCATCGTTCTGAGGCTGCGTTTTTGAATGACGATGTCGCGTTGTTTATTCGTTCATGTTTTGAGTGTTTTATGTATAATACCAGACCGTTTTAAGGGCGTGGAAAGATAATCCAGTTCTTTTCACGTAATTGCAGCATGCGCGAATTGGTAAAATAAGATACTGATTGTGCTTGGGGTATCTTGGATCAAAGCGCCTCAACAATGTAATTGCAAATTAAATAGGTAGCTGATGGGGTCAACAATGAGAATTTTCGTAACTGGTTTGGTGCTGGCGATGGGTATGGTTGGCCTGGCGCACGCTGAGGGAGACCCTAAGGCGGGACAGACCAAATCTGCAGTTTGCGCGGCCTGCCATGGTGCTGACGGTAACAGCGCCGTTCCCAACTTCCCCAAACTGGCGGGGCAGGGGGAAAGATATCTGATTAAACAGATTCACGATATCAAGTCCGGAAATCGCGCAGTGCCGGAAATGGCTGGATTGACAGATAACCTGTCGGACCAGGATATCGAGGATATCGCCGCATACTTCGCCAGTCAGCCTGCAACAGTCGGCTCCGCCAGTGAGGCGACTTTAGAGAAGGGCGAGTCGCTTTATCGCGCAGGTAACGCCGCCAAAGGCATCCCCGCCTGTTCCGGTTGCCATTCGCCCAATGGTTCAGGCAACTTCCCAGCAGGATTTCCCCGTTTAAGCGGCCAGCATTCTGACTATGTCGCCAAGCAATTACAGAGCTTCCGTTCTGGCGATCGCTCCAATGATGGCGAGACCCGCATCATGCGCGACATCGCCGCCAATATGAGCGATGCAGAGATCAAAGCATTAGCTAACTATATTCTGGGCCTGCACTAATCGCAGCCTGGAATATACCAGTTCAAAAAAGGCGGCTTTGGCCGCCTTTTTTGTTATGCGCGGCTTGCAGCCATATTAATTGTTTGTCATAAGCTAGGCTCTGGAGTTGCATAATGAATGCTAAGAGGTAAAACTTTTTTTCTTACAGCATGCCTGCAAATATTTTCTAATCAACGGAGCTCGGAGATCGTAAATGCGGAAGTTCGCCAGGATTCTATTAATAATGACTTTGGGTCTGGTTGCTCTGGCGGCCAGGGCTGAGACTTATGTTGAAGGACAGCACTATAAGACGTTGCCGGCGCAGATTCCGGTGCGCGACGCTTCTAAGATCGAAGTGGTGGAGTTGTTCTGGTACGGCTGTCCTCACTGTTACAAGTTTGATCCTCTGGTTAACGCTTGGAAAAAGAGTTTGCCGGAAGATGTAAGCTTCTTCCGTTCGCCAGCGGCTTTCAATAAGATCTGGAAGGCCCATGCTCAGGCTTTCTACACGGCGGAAGCATTGGACGTTTCAGAAAAAATGCATCAGCCGCTGTTCGATGCGCTGGCGAGAGATCACCAGTCCATCAACTCCGAAGATGACTTGGCTAAATTCTTCGCTGAGTATGGCGTGGAAGAAGCACAGTTTAAAAAGGCCTATAATTCTTTCAGTGTGAAGTCCAAAGTTGAGCAAGCCGCTTCACGTGCGCTTTCTGCCCGGGCGACAGGGGTGCCTGCGTTGGTGGTTAATGGTAAATACCGCATAGACGCTATTCGTGGCGGTACTTACGAGGATATGCTGAAGGTTGCCGACTTCTTGATAGATAAAGAGCGTCAAGCAAAAGGTTCTTGAGAGGGCGCTAACTAAACTAACGTAGTAGGAGTGCTGGGGCGTGTATCAAAAGTTCAGAGATAAGTTCGGCTCCCTACTACCTCGTCGCTCTCCCGTCATGGAGGGCGACATGAATGCAGCTGAAGAGTTTCCCCACCACAGACATATCCGTCTTCTCAGTTTTAATATTCAAGTAGGCATTTCGACTGCGGCATATCGTCATTATGTGACGCGTAGCTGGCAGCATGTTTTGCCTAGTCAGTCCCGTAATAAAAACCTTGATCGTATAGCTGCTTTGCTGAGCCAGTATGATGTAGTCGCGTTGCAGGAGTGCGATGGCGGCAGTATTCGTAGCGGTTTTGTCAATCAGGTGGAATATCTGGCTGAGAAGAGCGGGCATCCATATTGGTTTCAACAGTTGAATCGAAATCTTGGACGCATTGCTCAGCACAGTAATGGATTGTTGAGCCGTTATCGGCCGAACACCGTCACGCAGCATAAGTTGCCAGGCGTTATTCCTGGGCGAGGCGCGATTATCGCAACTTATGGCGATCCCTCTAATCCTCTTGTTGTGGTGATGCTGCACCTGTCATTGGGTGAAAAAGCGCAATGTCAGCAATTGGAGCATGTCTGCGAGTTAATTGACGGATATGAGCATGTTGTTTTGATGGGGGATCTGAACAACCATGCGGAACAGTTGCTAAGCTCTACGGCGCTAGGGCGTACGACGCTGGTGTCTTTACCTGAGCGAGTGAATACCTTTCCGAGTTGGCGGCCTGAGCGGTCCCTTGATCATATTATGGTTAGCCCTGGGTTGCAGATCAGAAATGCAGGTGTGGTTTGTTTTCCCGTGTCTGACCACCTCCCTGTTGCGGTAGATGTGGCGTTGCCGGTAGGGTATGGAAAAGGAAGGACATAAAAAAACCCGACTAGGCCGGGCTTTCATCAGCCAAGCTGAAAGGGCTTGGCCGTTATCTTGAAGAAGTAAGATGCTTACTTGATCTTGGCTTCTTTATAAGCAACGTGCTTGCGAACAACAGGATCAAATTTTTTGATCTCCATTTTCTCAGGCATAGTGCGCTTATTTTTAGTAGTAGTGTAGAAATGGCCGGTTCCAGCTGAAGAAACCAATCTGATCTTCTCGCGCATAATATAGCTCCTTAAACCTTGCCGCCACGTGCGCGAATATCGCTCAGCACTTTATCAATGCCGACTTTATCGATGATTCGCATACCTTTAGTAGAAACACGCAACTTAACGAAGCGCTTTTCATTCTCGACCCAGAAACGATGAGTTTGCAGATTCGGAAGAAAACGGCGCTTGGTTTTGTTGTTTGCGTGAGAAACATTGTTACCAGTTATTGGGCCTTTGCCCGTAACCTGACAAACTCTAGACATTTGACTCGCCTCCAACCAAACGTTGGTACTGAAAAATTCCTGCTTCTGGGTGGAGAATTTCCCGCTTTACCCAGACCCGTAAAAATGAGCACGACTTTATAGCAGAAAGAGGCTTTCAAGGCAAAATATTTTGCATTTTTTGCACAATTTCCAGAGGGCTTGGCGCATCTCTTTATGCTTTTCAGTCGCAAGCGCTTCTTTATATGGGCGGAGAGTTTAAATCCAACCCCGCTCCGCCAGAGAAACGACTTCTCCGTCGCCGACAATCATATGGTCCAGAACTCGCACGTCAACCAATCTCAGCGCTTTGCGGAGAGTTTCTGTGATTTCCTTGTCGCTAAGACTCGGCTCTGCGACGCCGGACGGATGATTGTGAGCGAATATTATAGCCGCCGCGTTGTGTTTTAGCACTCTGCGCACCACTTCTCGTGGGTGCACGCTGGCGGAGTCGATAGTTCCGCGGAATAACTCTTCGTAGGCGATGACGCGATGTTGGTTGTCCAGAAATAGGGCGGCGAAAACCTCATAAGGATAATGTCGCAGGTGGGCGCTTAGATATTCCCGCGTCAGCTCGGGGCTGGTGAGATTATGGCTTCGCTGCATTTTTTCCTGCAGGTAGCGCTTGGCGAGTTCCGTCGCCGCCTGCAATTGACTGTATTTTGCTTCGCCTAAACCAGGAACCTGGGTGAATTCATCCAAGCTGGCGTCCAGTAAGGGGCGAAGCCCGCCGAACTGATTAATGGTGTCGCGAGCAAGATCCACCGCGCTGCGGCCGCGAGAGCCGGTTCGGAAGAATATAGCGAGAAGTTCGGTTTCACTTAATTTGCTGGCGCCATGGGCGATAAGCTTTTCGCGAGGACGGTCGGCCTTTGGCCAGTCGGAGATAGGCATACAAAATCCCTTTACTGATTTGTTCATCCATTAAATACATCTTTGCTTTGATATGCTGCGGCAATCAAAACGGCCGCTATTATATACAAATGCGATGAAAAAAAAACGGACTGGTGCTATCGTAGCCCCAGTCAAAATGGGGACAGAGTGAAGTAACGCGATGCTTACCGGCAGAAAAGTTTTACTAGCGATCACGGGTGGAATCGCCGCCTATAAATGCGCTGAACTAACCCGATTGTTGGTAAAAAGCGGCGCTGAAATACAAGTGTTGATGACGTCAGGCGCGAAAGCGTTTATCACCCCGTTGACCTTCCAGGCGCTATCAGGCAGACCCGTTAGAGACAGTCTTTTGGACCCCGAAGCCGAGATGGGGATGGGGCATATCGAATTGGCCCGTTGGGCGGACTTAATCATTGTTGCGCCTGCATCCGCAGATGCTATCGCCCGAATCGCGGGCGGATTAGCGGATGATTTGCTCACCACTGTGCTGCTCGCCAGTGAAGCTCCGTTGGCGGTGGCTCCTGCGATGAACCAAGCCATGTGGCGCAATCCAATGACTCAGGCGAATGTGCAAAAACTGGTTTCGCTGCGACCTCGTACATTTATATGGGGGCCCGATGCGGGTGAGCAAGCCTGTGGTGACTTAGGTCCCGGGCGGATGTTGGAGCCGGCTGCTATGCTTGCTTTGACGGAAGCGTTTTTCGCCTTGGGAGATCTTCTCAGGAACTGCAGTGTCGTGATTACTGCTGGGCCGACCCGTGAACGTATTGACCCCGTGCGTTACATCAGTAACGACAGTTCGGGGAAAATGGGGTATGCCCTGGCGGAGGCTGCAGCCGGAATGGGGGCTCAGGTCACTTTGATCTCCGGTCCGGTTGCCTTGGCTAAGCCTGGCGGAGTGAAGGTCGTTAATGTGGAAGGCGCATTGCAAATGCATACGGAAGCCTTGGCTGCGGTGCAGGCGGGCGCTGATATCTTCATTTCCGCAGCGGCGGTCGCGGATTATCGGCCTGTAACTACGGCTGACCAAAAAATGAAAAAGTCCGCTGAACAGCTACAGATTACATTGACGCGCAACCCTGACATTCTCGCGGATGTCGCCGCCTTGCAAAACGCTCCATTTACGGTTGGCTTTGCTGCGGAAACCCAGAAAGTGGAAGAGTACGCGCGCGGCAAGTTGGAGCGTAAAAATGTTAATCTGATCGTCGCGAATGATGTTTCTCGCAAAGACATCGGTTTTAACAGCGATGAAAACGAAGTTTCCCTCATCAGTCGGGATGAGGTGATTCCAATAGCGAAACAATCCAAGCAGGCGCTGGCGGGACAATTAATGTCTCATATCGTCCAGCAATATCGAAAAACACTATCTACTGATAATTGAATTTGGTCTGAGTTTCATGAAACAAGCATTACTTGTGAAGGTTCTGGATAAACGTCTGGGCAAGGAAATCCCACTACCCGCATACGCAACTGACGGCTCCGCTGGTCTGGATTTGCGCGCCTGTCTGGCGGAACCTGTCACGCTTCAACCAGGGGAGACTACGCTTATACCCACGGGAATGGCGATTCATCTTTCTGACCCCGGATTGGCGGCTATGCTACTGCCCCGTTCAGGTTTGGGGCATAAACACGGAATCGTCCTGGGGAATCTGGTTGGCCTGATTGACTCGGACTATCAAGGCGAGGTCATGGTCTCATGTTGGAACAGAGGGAAGGATGCATTCACCATTAATATTGGCGAACGTATAGCGCAGATGGTGATTGTGCCTGTGGTGCAGGTTGGTTTTGAGATTGTTGACGATTTTAATGACAGCTCTCGTGGCGCAGGCGGCTTTGGTTCAACGGGAACTAAATAAGCWTTTGCTCGTTTTGATAACCGCCGCAACTAAGCGGCGTAGGCCGAGTTGCAGTAAATGTGTATTCTTTACATGACGTTAGCTTCAGTGTGCGAAGGGCGTGCTGAGGCCATGTGGCGAAATGCGAACAAAAGGTAAATTGGCTTATCAATGAAACCGATGAAAAAGAAGCAGGCGGAGACTAACGGCAAAGCGAACGGTAACGGCGCCAAGAAACCCAAGCCGGCCCCAGCGAGTAAAAGCAAACAGACGGAAACCAAAGGGCTTGCCGGTCCGGGGCTTTTTGCCGGATTGAGCGCCGCCTTGGCGGCGGTCTGCGTTGTCATCACCGCTTTTGTATTAAAAGCCACGGTACTGCAGCCCTTGGTGGATGAAGTCAATGCCGCGACCCAGAAGAGTAATTTAGACGCGGCGGTATCCGTCATTAATAACCGCCTGAAATTTATCGAGGATCAGGTCGCGGTCTTGGCGGGCAGTGTGGACGCCGCCAGATTTGTGGATGATCAGGTGCGCGCTCAAGTTACAGGTATCGCCACTAAAACGTTGCCTGCCGCAGTGCGGGCGGTGGCGTTTCAGAAGGGAAGAGGCGTGCGCGACACGGAAGCTCCGGTGCCGGTGAGCTTCGCCAGCCTGGATATGGTGCGTAATGTAGAGCAAGGCAAGGCGGTGCGCCTGGAAGCCTTCGTATCTAACGAAAAATGGTTTATTCAAGTCGTAAAGCCGGTGCAAACAGATTCCAACGTGATTGTGGGCACGGTTTTAGTGATGTTCAGCACTGAGATTCTGGAGCCGACCTGGCGCCAGACTGGCGGTGGGAAGTATCAGCTGTTGCAGTCTGTTGGCGGACAGCAACGAGTGGTGATAGAACATGGGCAAGGCTCAGGCGACAAGCTGGTGGGCGGTACGGCGCTGCCGCAATGGCAAGTGGCGTATTACCCCAACGAGTCCGCCCGCTTTTCATATAGCGACCAGATGTTGTGGATCGTCGCGCTCGCTATTGCTTTATTAGCAGCGGGATTGGCGGCTGCGCCCGTGTTTTTGCTTACGAAGAAGGTGCGCAAGGATATTTCCGCAGTTACTGCATTTGGCCAAGCCTGCATCATGGGAGAAAAGCCGAGTTCGCCCAAGATCTCTTTGCTTGCGTTCCATTCTATGGTCGTGTTGCTGGATCAGGCGCGTCAGACAGTTGTGAAGCGCTCAATCCCCACTAAATCCAAAGCCACGGCTGCTGACTCAGGGGCTGAGGCTGCTCCGGCTAAGAAAGCGCCTCAGCCTGCCAAAGAGGAGGCTGCGCCGCTGTTTAATGATGATGCGCTGGATATCAGCATGCTGGGAGAGGACGACGATCTGCTGGGGTTACACGATGACGAGCCTGCCTCCGACTTTGGCGAGGGCGCGTCAATGGAGGTCAACGAATCCCAGGTTGTGAATGTCTCCGATACCATATTCCGAGCCTATGATATTCGCGGAGTAGTGGGCGATACCCTGGATGCTAAAGTGGTGTACGAGATCGGGCGAGCGCTGGGCTCTGAAGCGCGCCAGAAAAATGTAACGGACATGTGTCTGGGCTATGACGGCCGTGAATCCAGCCCAGCTTTGGCGAAGGCGCTGGCGCAAGGGATTATGGCGACCGGCGTTAATGTCATTAATGTGGGGCTTGTGCCTACACCAGTACTCTATTTTGCTGCGCATCATACGCAAACGCTCTCTGGCGCGATGGTGACTGGCAGCCATAATCCCGCCGAATATAACGGCGTTAAGATGATGTTGGCGGGAGATACATTGGCGCAGGCGGAGATTCAGAAGCTGCTGCAGCGGATACGTACGCAGAACTATATTAAAGGGCAGGGGGAGCTGAGAAATCAGGATATCCGCCAGAATTATATCGACGCTATCGTCAATGATATTGCTGTTGCTGCGCCGCTTAAAGTGGTGTTGGATGCGGGCAACGGCGTCGCTGGCGATATTGCGCCCAAGCTGATTGAAGAACTGGGCTGCGAAGTAACGCCGCTGTTCTGTGAGGTGGATGGCAACTTCCCAAATCACCACCCAGACCCAGGCAAGCCGGAGAACCTGCAGGCGCTTATCGCGAAGGTGAAGGAAGTGGGCGCGGATATCGGCGTGGCCTTTGATGGCGATGGCGACCGCATAGGCGTGGTTACGGCGAAAGGCAAGATTATCTGGCCGGACCGTCTGTTGATGTTGTTCGCCAAGGATGTCGTTTCCCGTAATCCCGGCGCTGATGTTATTTTCGACGTGAAATGCAGCCGCCGACTGAACTCCCTTATTTCCAGCTATGGCGGCCGTCCGATCATGTGGCGGACCGGACACTCGCTGATCAAGGCCAAGATGAAAGAGACGGGCGCATTGTTGGCGGGAGAGATGAGCGGCCATATTTTCTTCAAGGAGCGCTGGTTCGGTTTTGACGATGGCATATACAGCGCCGCTCGTCTGTTGGAAATTCTTGGTATCGATGAGCGCAACGCAGACGCTGTGTTTGACGAGTTCCCGGAAGATGTATCCACCCCGGAAATCAATGTTGCGGTCAGCGACAGCAGCAAGTTTATGGTCATGGAAAAACTGTCTCAAAACGCATCCTGGGGCGACGGTAACGTGTCCAGTATTGATGGCGTGAGAGTTGAGTACGCTGATGGCTGGGGCCTGTGCAGGGCTTCCAATACCACGCCGGTGCTGGTGCTGCGCTTTGAAGCGGAGAGTCAGGAAGCGCTGGCGCGCATTCAAAAAGTTTTCCGCGACCAGTTGTTGGCCGTGGACCCTTCTTTGTCTATTCCTTTTTAAATCACAGCGGGTCCGGGATTGGGCTCGCTGAAACTGTGCATTGAGATTCGCAGGAGACTAACGGAATTATGCTTGATCGAGATAACGCCCTCCAGGTTGCGGCGGTATTGAGTAAAGCGCTGCCTTACATACAGCGCTTTGCGGGGAAAACCATTGTGATCAAATACGGCGGCAACGCCATGACGGATGAAGAGTTGAAAAACAGCTTCGCCCGAGATGTGGTCATGATGAAACTGGTAGGGATCAATCCCATCGTTGTGCATGGTGGCGGCCCGCAGATCGGAGATTTGCTGCAGCGACTAAATATCAAATCCAGCTTTATAAACGGACTGCGTGTCACGGACAGTGAAACCATGGACGTGGTGGAAATGGTGCTGGGCGGTTCGGTTAACAAAGACATCGTCGCCCTGATCAACCGCAATGGCGGTAAAGCTATCGGTTTGACTGGCAAAGACGCCAACTTCATTACTGCGCGAAAACTGGAAGTCACCCGCGCCACGCCTGATATGCAAAAGCCGGAGATCATCGACATTGGGCATGTCGGGGAAGTAACGGGCGTACGCAAAGATATCATCACCATGCTCACTGACAGCGATTGCATCCCTGTTATTGCGCCTATTGGCGTCGGTCAGGATGGCGCGTCCTACAATATCAACGCTGACCTGGTCGCAGGTAAAGTTGCTGAAGTACTGCAGGCGGAAAAGCTGATGCTGCTTACCAATATCGCCGGCCTGATGAATAAGGAAGGCAAAGTGTTGACTGGCCTGAGCACAAAGCAAGTCGACGAACTGATCGCTGACGGCACTATTCATGGCGGAATGCTGCCCAAGATCGAATGCGCCCTGTCAGCGGTGAAAAATGGCGTGCATAGCGCCCATATCATCGACGGCCGGGTTCCCCACGCCACGCTACTGGAAATCTTTACCGATGAAGGCGTAGGCACCTTGATAACCCGCAAAGGCTGCGACGACGCCTGATCTAGCGCCAAACCGCAGAAAAGCCTTCAGGCTGAGGCCCGGTTCACACCGGGCCTGTTTGTTTTTGCGGACTAGGCTGCTTTAATTAAGTCGCGCATTGATTAGTAAGCAAATATTCGGATGCTGACCTCATGAAGAAATTTATAGTCACTACTTTTTTAGTTGTATTAGGGGCCTATGGGGCGTTCAAAGGATTGGTCTGGTATCAGACGGACCAAGCAATCGCTAAATTTAAAGAAGCGACGGCGCTTCATATGGCGGTGGATTACGGCTGGATCAGCTCCAACCTGGAAGGAGAGATAATTATTAAGGATATTAAAGTTACCCCTTATCAGTTAAGGGAGACTATTCCTATTCAGGAAATTAGTCTGAAGTTTCCATCAGTATTCGCCATGCTGGATTATTACTCACTGTTAAATCGGCGTTCTCCGCACAGCCCAAATGCTAGTGCGCCAGATGCTTTTGAAATTACGGTGACTAATGCAAACTTCCCAACGATTGATACTTGGGAAAACTATAAGTCTGCGGAAGATGGCTCGCATAATTTCAACGATCTTTTGGCGATCAATTGTGGCGATGTAGAAGAGATTGAATTTAAAGAGTTAAGAGAGCTGGGATATGACCGTTTAAGAGTCGACGCATCCTGGGGATATCGCAATGAACCAGTATCTGCGAATAGTAGTATTTTCTTTAATATTGATATCCAGGGAATGAATAACATTCAAGGACAGATTGACTTCGATGGGGCTTTATCTATGCCTTCTAGTGAGGGCGGTAAATTTCCACGGGTGAAATATCTTTCTTATGTGCATCAGGATGCGTCTTTCAATAAACGCCTAAGTTCATTTTGTACCCGAAAGACGGGAGACTCTCCAGCGCAATTTATACAAGGTAGCGTTGATAAGACGGTTCAGCGGATGGCGGAAGCTGGCATTACTTTAAACCAAGATTTAATTGGAGCATATGCTGATTACTTGAAAGACGGCAGGGTGTTTGAGGTTATAGTGAACCCCGTTGATGAGCTGGACTACAGCTTGCTGGCCTTTATGGACATGAGCTCCATCGTGGATGCGCTGGGGCTGCAACTCCGCATGAACCAAGTCATGATTCCAGATTTGAGCGCCACTATCGATCAGGCCAAGTTGAAGGCGTTTCTGTCTCCGCCGCCTGTGGTTGTGGAAGCTCCCAAACCGCCGCCGCCCAAGGTTGAAAAGGCTTATCGTCAAGTCGAAGTGGAAGAGCTTGATGCATATGTGGGGTATCCCGTGAGGCTGAAGGAAAATTCCGGCAAGTTGATCGAAGGCAGCATCGAAAAAGTGCTGGAATACCAGATAGACGTAGCTGTGCCATTGCAGACGGGGTCGGTGAGCTTCCATATCAAGAAGCGCGATATTGCAGAGATTAAGGTATATAAATAGCCATAACGCGGCTGCCTGAAGGGGTCCGTTATTAACATTCAAGCCTGAGGAGTGCGCATGCCCGAACTGCCGAAGCTGGAAACCATGATTCGCGAGCTAGTCGCCATTCCTTCCGTGAGCAGCACATTGCCGCGATGGGATCAAAGTAACCGCCCTGTGGTGGAGCGATTGGCGCAATGGTGCGAAACCCTGGGGATGGATGTTGCGTTATTGCCAGTGAACGAAGCAGGCGATAAATGGAATTTAGTCGCCAAGGCCGGGCAGGGCGAAGGTGGTTTAGTGCTGGCGGGGCACACGGATACAGTGCCCTATGACGATGGCGCCTGGAATAGCGATCCGTTCAAGCTGAGTGAAAGGGATGGCAAGTGGTACGGCTTGGGTGTTTGCGATATGAAAGGTTTTTTCGCTCTGGCGCTGGCCGCCTTGGCGCCAGCCCTGCCGTATCTGCGCAAGCCGGTGACATTGATCGCTACTGCGGATGAAGAAAGCTCAATGGATGGCGCGCGACGGCTCATGCAGGCGGCCAAAAATTACGGCGACTATGTCGTCATCGGTGAGCCGACCGGTATGCGACCCATTCGGCAGCACAAAGGCATTTTGATGGACGCCATCAAAGTAGAGGGCCGTTCTGGCCATTCGTCGCAACCCGCGTTGGGACGCAATGCGCTGGAGGCGATGACGGATGTGATGATCAGTTTGAGAGAGTTGCGCTCGTCATGGGTGGAGCAATACAGCAATCCTGGTTTTGAGATCCCTTATCCAACCTTAAATCTGGGGTGCATCCATGGCGGCGACAACCCCAACAGAATCTGTAAAAGTTGCGAACTGCAGTACGACGTGCGCTTAATGCCGGGAATGCCCATGGAGACGGTGCGTGAAAGTATACGCAGCCAATTGCGTAGCATTGCGGAAAAGCATGAAGTAGATATTCAGTTACGTCCTCTGTTTGACGGCGTAGACAGTTTCCAGGAACGTGAAGACAGTCGCTTGGTTCGCATATGCGAAGAGCTGACGGGCAAAGCCTCCGGAACCGTAGCGTTTGCGACGGAAGCCCCGTTTTTCAAGCAGTTGGGAGCGGAAACGGTTGTCCTGGGTCCTGGAGACATTGATCAGGCTCACCAGCCTGATGAATACGTGTCTCTGGATCGAATTCCCCCTATGATGAAACTGCTGGAAGAGCTTATACGACGTCTGTGTCTATAGTTATAGTGCTCTGAATAAGTTATTTCCCTGGACTTTTCAAATCTGCAAATTGCCTTATGCTAAGCGGCAGTCGCTTCTGCTGGAGAGTGAGTAGAGCTTCAGTATGAGCGTATGGCTGGATTAACCGCCTGGGATACGCCCAGGAAAGAATTGAGACTGGCGACTATGAATGAATTAAATCAGGAAAAACCTCCCTCCCTCGGTGCGCAATCCGGCGGCGCCGTGCAACGCGATCCAGCGCAGCAGGTTTACTGGTTCCGACATTCTTCGCCTTATATTAACGCCTATCGTGGCCGGACCGTCGTTATTCTTCTTACTGGCGAAGCGCTGGCGCATGCTGGAATAAATACAATTGTGCAGGATATCTCTCTGCTCAACAGTCTGGGCCTGCGTCTGGTTGTGGCTTTCGGCGCCAGGCCGCAGATTGAGGCCAGGCTGCAGGAGTCCGACCTGCAATCCCACCATCATCATGGCGTGCGTATTACTGATGGGGAGGCGTTGCCTTGCGTGTGTGAGGCGGTTGGACGTTTGCGCACGGAGTTAGAAGCCAAGCTGTCCATGGGGCTGGTGAACTCACCCATGCACGGCGCTGCGTTGCAGGTGATCAGCGGCAACTTTGTCATCGCCAAACCTGTGGGGGTAGTGGATGGAGTTGACCACTGCCATACGGGCTTTGTGCGTAAAGTCCAGGCGGAGCCCATTCACAAGTTATTGGCGATGGGGCAGATCGTCCTGTTGCCTACCTTAGGATATTCGCCGACTGGAGAAGTCTTCAATCTCTCTTGTGAAGATGTAGCGGCTTCCGCTGCAGTGGCGTTGAAGGCGGATAAGCTGATCGTTTTTGGCCCTAAACGTGGACTGACTGGGCCGGATGGCGGCGTTCTGCGTGATTTGTCAGTGAATGATGCATTGCAGCATTTGCAAAATTTATCCTCCGACACAGAAGAATATCGGCAACTTTCTTCAGTTTGTCGCGCTTTACAAAATGGCGTGCGGCGAGCGCATCTGATCAGCTATAAGGAAGACGGCGCCTTACTGCAAGAAATGTTTACGCGTGATGGCGTAGGCAGCTTAATCACCGATGATTCCTATGATGAGATTCGCCCTGCAACTATTGACGATGTCGGCGGCATATTGGCGCTGATCCGGCCACTGGAAGAGCAGGGCATACTGGTAAGGCGGTCTCGCGAGCTGTTGGAGCAGGAAATTGGCAACTTCATCGTTGATGATCGCGATGGCGCTATCATTGGCTGCGCCGCCCTGTATCAGTTCGAAGATGAGCGCTGTGTGGAGCTGGCCTGTGTCGCAGTCAGAAACAGTTATCGCAAGCAGGGCCGTGGCGACCAGCTGTTAGCCTATGCGGAGCGGCGCGCCAAATCCGCCAATATGAGCAAACTCTTTGTTCTGACCACGCAAACAGCCCACTGGTTTATCGAGCGGGGCTTTCAGTTGGGGCAGGTAGTGGATTTGCCGGTGAAAAAGCAAAGCATGTATAACCTGCAACGCAACTCGAAGGTGTTTGTGAAAAATCTGGACTAGGCGCTCGCCGTCCTCTATTTATCTGTCTTGCTCTCATGTGAACTGGCCACGCTTGGCAGCGCCAGTTCATTCAGCTTTCTCAATACCTCCATGCGTTCCTCTTTAGTCAGGTCAGTCAAAGATTCCGACCACTGATAAAATGCATTGAGGTCGCCCAGCTCGCGGATTTTGTAGCGCAATCCAGGCGTCCATTGGTGGTAATTAGCGACGGTCAGTAACTTGGCGTTGTTGATTGGCGCGTTGAACCAACGCTCATAGCCTGAAGATATCTTGCGCTGTTGCGCCAGCTCTGCGTATCGGGCGCGTAATGTCTCAATAATTTCCGTCTTGCGGGTGCGCTTGTCTTCCGCAGATATGTCTTCTTTATAAAGCGCTTCCAGTTCACCAATCGTTTGTTTCACCAAGGCGACGAACTGTTCCCGGCTCTGGGCGCGTTCGGCGTAGCGCTCGTTAATGGCGTTTGCAGAGTAGGCGCTGAGAAGTAGTGGAGTATTCTGAGAGGAGGTGCTGGAAGTGTATTGAATATATCTCTGCACTCCTTCCTGCTCGACGGCGGTCGCCCAACTCTCATTGAAAGCGGTGTCTCCCTTTATATACAGCCTGCGATGCGCCAATTCATGGAAAAGCAGCCCAGCTAAGTCCACGGGGTCATACCATATAAAGGTGTTCAGGACCGGGTCATCGAACCAGCCCAAGGTTGAGTAGGCTGGGACGCCGCCTACATGGGTGTCGAATGCTTCGCTCGCCAATGCTTCAGCAGCCTCATGGGCGGGCTGCTCGGCGAAGTAACCCTGGTAGGCGACGCAGCCTGCAATGGGGTAGCACCAGGTTTTACTGCGCATAGAAAATTCAGGTGCGGCAAAAACGTTCCAAACCACATAGGGACGCTCAAGATCAGCATATTCGCTATAGGCTTCCTCCACGGGAAGGTGTAAGGAGGCGGCGGCGAATTCTCTGACTTGGATGACATACTCAAGCCGTTCCCGGAGGTTGGCGGGCGTTGCGTCTTCCTGCACGACTTCTTCAATGGGGCGCTTTTTCTGCAGAATCTCCCACTGCCCCTGAATCGCCTGCAGCATAAACCCCGTAGATTGACAGCCTCCCAGAACCAGCAACCCCATCAGTAACAGAGGTAAAAGTTTTATAACTGGAGATAAAGGAAAGGTTTTTTTTAGTAAAGCCATCGGCGAACTCTTTCTCCAAAAATTTATTGGCTGTCTATACTGGTAATAGCGCTCTGATGCGGGCGGAGCGATAACGGCGACCGGCGCCTTCTTAGTTAATAAACTTAACCTACAGAAACCCATGTCCGAAATCAGTGGCAGAGAACAGGAGCGGCGTGCGAGTCAACGGCGCCCCATACAGTTGAGCGCATCTCTCGACTTTAAGGGATTGAGCGGCCTGTCATGCACAATTGCGGATTTCTGCCCGGAAGGCGTTTATGTCACTTATCCCACAGAGACGGCTCAACGCCTCAAGCATAGCGGCTTTACCGCCGGTCAGCGCGTACAAGTGAGTTTTATCGATCCTTTCGTGAATCGCAACCATGAGCTGAAGGTGAATGTGGTAAGGGCCATCGACGGCGCCATGGGTGGGAGCTTCGCGGAAGGCAATATGGCGGCGGTGACTGCCCTGCTGCGTATATGCGGAGCCGAGAACATTGGGCCCGGCGCTCCCAAGAGCTCCACGGACTCCGCCTCGCTGTTGATGAGACAGTGCGAGCGGGTCATTCACCAGCATTTGACGCCCCTGTTTGATACCTATCTGCGCGCCTTGCCGAAAAGCTTCGACGAGGCCATTAATACTGCGCCTACGGATAACCAACGCTCGCAACTTGCCGACGCCGCTATTGCCCTGGCGAAGCAGAATGAAATTTTTTCCAGCCAGTTTTTCAAACATGTTGGTCAAGCGCTGACGCCCCGAGCGGAGAGTTCCGCCAAAAAGGAAGAAGAGCGGACGGATTTATCATTAATAGATAAGTCCGAGTTTGAAGATTGGCTCACGCTGAAAGTCATGGTCACAAAAGCGGAGACAACCTATCGGGCTGTTCTGGTGCAGTTGAAGATGCGCCTGGACGCCGCCGGAGTGGTTTGCAACAAGGGATATAACAATGCAGTGGGGCCGCCGCTTTTATGTTACGCCTTGCGTGACACCTTGATTCAACTGCATTTACCTCTGCCGGCGGAACGCTTGTGCCTGAGAGTGTTTGAGCGCACTGTGTTGGCCGAACTCGGGCCCGTGTACGCGGAACTCAATGACCTGCTGGTTCGGCGGGGAGTGCTGCCCAATCTTGATTTGTCGAAATACTTGAGCACTCCAGAGGGGGAAAAGAAGGCGGCGGAAGAGGAAAGCGCAAAGAAACCGCCAGCTGAGAGCAAACAGGACTCGTTCAGCGCGGAGGATAAAGAGCGCGCTGAGCAATTGCGTCAAAAGTTGATGGGCTCAAACCAAGAGGAGTCCAAACAGCCTGCCAAGCCCGTCACTGCCCCAGACTCAAACTCAAACCCTCCGCCCTCAGGAGCGCAGGGCGAAAGGGATATGCACGGCTACCTGGCGGATGCGGAAACCAGCTTCGCGGCGGTGAACAAGCTGTTTGAAATTCTGGAAAGCAATCGCGCTTTGTTGAAGCAAAAAGAGCAGCAGGCTCCTCCATTTCCAAAAGCATCCGAAGCGCCTCAGTTTCGCAATGAAGAAATATTATTTAACTTGCAGTCGGTACAGCAGGCTCCGCCTGGGGATGGCGTCAGTCTAGAAGAATCTGGGCTGCGTGAGCGCCTGTTCAGTGTGCTGCAGAATAATGAAGCAGGTTTGAAATCCTTTGGAGCGGAGCAGGACAAAGCACTGGATGTGGTGGATCGCTTTTTCGCCAGCCTTTTGAAAAACCAGAAGTTGAGCGGAATCGCCAAGATGCAGATCAAGGGGCTGGAGCTGCCGGTACTTCGCTTGCTGATGCGCAACCCTGACTTCCTGGAGCAGAATGAAAATACGGCGCATAAGGTCATTAACCGTATTGCGCAGATCGGCGTCAAAGGGGGGCGGAGCAGTCAAACGGCCCTGGAGCGTATCAACACGCTCATTCATCGTATTCAGGTGGATCACGAACGAGATCCGGGCGTATTTGATGAAGCGCTGGCGGAACTGGATGAATTGCTGGAGCGGCAGAATTTACTCTATCGGCGGAATGTGGAAAGAGTCACCGCGGCGGCGGAAGGGCAGCAGAAAGTCGAGGAAGCCAAGCAGGCGGTGATTGACGAGATAGAGCAACGCATCGCTGGCAAGAAGGTGCCTAGAGCCGTGGCGACGCTGCTGAATGGCGGCTGGCGGGATTTGCTGTCGCTGACCTATATTCGGCAAGGCGCCTCCAGTCAGGCCTGGTATGACTACTTGAGTGTTCTGGATACGCTGATTCATGTCGGCGATGACCCCAGTTTTGAATTCAACTTGCCGGAACTGCTGCGCATTATTCAGGACGGCCTGTCCGCTATCTCCTCCAATCATATGCCGTCCGGCCATATCCGCGACGAGCTCAAACGCCTTCTCGTACGTAGCGTCGAGACGGCGCCTGAAATGGTGACCATGCCGGATAATCGTGACGAAAGCAGTGATCCGGGTGTGCAGTTGCTGGGCGAAGCCAGGCAAAGAGGGCTGCAACGCTGGCTGATGCGGGCGCAAAAACTGAAGGTGGGAGATTGGCTGCGATTAGAGCGAGACGAGAAGGAGGCTGAGTTTATCCGGCTGGTCTGGGTCGGTCGCAGCTTTTCACGTTATGTGTTCGTGAACCATCAGGGCATGAAGGTGATTGACCTGGACGCGCTGACACTGGCTGCCTACCTGCAGAAAGGCATCGCCGCGCCGGATGAGTCGGTGGATACCCCTGTGGTCGATCAAGGTCTGGACGCCATGGTGCAGGATCTTTATGAGCAGCTTAGCCACGCGTCCTCACATGATGAATTGACGGGGCTGATCCAGCGTAAGGAGTTCGAGCGTCAGGCGTTGGTGAAACTTTCTCAATCCAGTGATGGCGATAAGTTTGTCGGGCTGCTGGTCAGTCTTGGGCAGTTCCGCCTGATCAACGAGTCAGCCGGTATTGAGGCGGGCGATCAGGCGTTGAAGGATATCGCAGGCTTATTGAAGGCGCTTTTTACGCCGAAGACGCTGGTATGCCGGTTTGGCGGCGATGAATTCATGTTGCTAGTGGAAGGCGAGGCGACGGCGGCGGTGGAGAAAATCACCACAGCGCTACGCCAATATCAGCTGCAATGGGAAAGCAACGTCTTCTCTGTCTCCGCGAGTATTGGTTACGTCGAGGTCAGTGGTGGCGTGCTGGATGTGCCTCATATGATGCAGGCTGTTGAAGAGGCTGCTCGTCGAGCCAAGAGCAAAGGAGGCAATCGAGTTGAGGAGTTTGATGTCGATCAGGCCCTGATTGCCAGACGAGACGCAATCGCTTCAAAAGTCGCGAGTTTGGGTAAAGAGCTGGAGAACGAGCGGGTACTGTTGCGTTGTCAGAAAATCATACCGCTGCACCCCGCCGCAAAGATGGGCGCCCAGTACGAGATACTGCTCAGTATATATGATGACAATGGCAACCTGATTCCAGCCGGAGACTTTGTTCGCGCAGCGGAAACGTATAAGCGGATGCAGGCGGTGGATCGCTGGGTGGTTGGACATATGCTGGACTGGATGTCGAAGAATCGACAGCAGATTGAAACCATGGGCGGGGTCAGCATTAACCTCTCCGGTCACTCTCTGAATGATGAGGGGTTGTTGGAGTTTATCTTTGAACGGTTGACCAAATACGACTGCCCTATGGACAAAATGTGCTTCGAAATCACAGAAGCGGCGGCGATCTCGAATCTCTGCGATGTCTCCGAATTTATCGTGGAGCTACAAGAATATGGCTGCCGTTTTTGCCTGGGTGATTTCGGCACCGCCATGGCCTCCTATCAATATCTCAAGCAGTTGCCCGTAGACCTGATTAAGGTGGACGGCTCTTTTGTTAAAGACGTGGCGACCGATCAAAATGATCAGACGATGATTCGCTCCATGACGGAAATGGCGCACTACTTAGGACGTGAAATTATCGCTCCGCAGGTAGAAACCAAAGAGTCATTGGAGATGCTGCAAAAGCTGGGCGTCGATTACGTGCAAGGCTTTTATATAGAGAGGCCGAAATCCCTGGCGAATTTCTAGGAGAACGTGGGAGCAGGGGCGTGAACGCCCCCTTATGTTTCGTGTGTAGTGAGACCCGGGGGTGACTTAGTCGTCGTCTTCGCTCTCGTCGTGACCCGCCATGCCTAATTCTTTGATTTTTCTGGTTAGCGTATTGCGTCCCCAGCCAAGTAGCAGCGCTGCATCGCGTTTTCTTCCCGCCGTCTGCTTCAAGGCGCTTTCTATCATGATGCGCTCAAAAGTGGGCACCGCTGTATCCAGTAGTCCGCTTTTGCCTTTCTTCAGTTCCTGTTCGGCCCAGGTACGCAGTGACTCCTGCCAATCCTGAGTTGGGCTGCGGTGGTTGGATTGCTCCTGCAGTTCCGGGGGAAGGTCGGAAACGTGGATTTCCCGGCCAGAGGCCATCACCGTGAGCCAGCGACAGGTATTTTCCAGCTGTCTTACGTTACCAGGCCACGCGAGCGAACACATGTACTCTTCCGCCTCGGTTTTCAACACCTTAGGCTCGACATTCAGCTCTTCCGCCGCTTTTTTCAGGAAATGCCCGGCGAGTTTGGGGATATCTTCCCGGCGCTCGCTCAGCTTGGGCAGATGCACTCGAATGACATTCAAACGGTGAAAAAGGTCTTCCCGGAAGCGCCCCTCCTGCACCAGTTTTTCCAGGTTTTGATGTGTGGCGGCGATAATACGCACATCCACTTTGATGGGAGTGGCTCCGCCGACCCGGTAGAACTCGCTGTCCGCTAGCACACGTAGCAGGCGCGTCTGGGTATCTGGCGGCATGTCTCCGATCTCATCCAGAAAGAGCGCACCGCCGTTGGCCTGCTCGAAACGTCCCTGACGCTGTCCGCCGGCTCCGGTAAAAGAGCCTTTTTCATGGCCGAATAACTCAGATTCGATCAGGTCTTTCGGTATCGCCGCCATATTGAGAGCGATAAACGGTTTGCCGGCCCTGGGACTGTGCTGATGCAAAGCGCGCGCGACCAGCTCCTTACCAGTGCCGGATTCGCCGTTGATTAATACCGTTATATTGCTGTGAGAAAGCCTGCCAATGGCTCTGAATACCTCCTGCATGGCGGGGGCTTCGCCGATGATCTCCGTGTCCTGACTCAAGGAGCTTCCCTCGGGAGCGCGGCTGGTGGCCATCTGTTCCTGCGCATGAGCCACGGCGCGTTTTACCAAAGAGACGGCGTCATCCACATCAAAAGGCTTGGGGAGGTATTCGAAAGCGCCGCTTTGATAGGAAGACACTGCGCTATCCAGGTCCGAATGCGCGGTCATGATAATGACTGGCAGGTGCGGGTAGCTGGTGTGAATCTGTCCCAGCAGACTTAGTCCGTCAATGCCGGGCATGCGAATGTCGCTGATAATCGCATCCGGTTGCTCCCGTTCCAGACGATGCAGAACGCCGTCTCCGGATTCAAATGACCGGGTATTCAGATGCGCCTGCTCCAGGGCTTTTTCTAAGACCCATCGAATTGAACGATCATCATCAATGATCCATACGTTGGGTGATGCGCTCATGATAGTGGCTCCAGTGGAATAAATATGATGAAGTTCGTACTGCCGGGCTGGCTTTCACATTCAACCAGCCCTTTATGTTGTCCGATGATGCTTTGTGTTATGGATAGCCCCAGACCTGTCCCCTGAGCGCGACCACTCACCATTGGGTAGAAAATGTTATTCAGGAATTCGGACGGGATGCCGGGGCCATTGTCGATGACGTCTACTCTTACCACCAAGCGATGTCGCGTATGACCGATCGTGAACTGCCTGAGCGGGCGTGTGCGTAGTAATATTTGTGGGCGGTCAGACCCGGGGGGCGTGTAGTCCTCAAAGGCTTGCATGGCGTTGCGGCAAATATTAAGGAAGGCTTGAATGAGCTGTTCTTTGTCACCGGCGAATTCGGGGATGCTGGGGTCGTAATCACGAATAAGCTTTATCTTGCCGGCGCTTTCTACTTCGATGAGGCTGTAAACCCGCTCCAGCACTTCATGGATATTGGTCGGCTCTTGTTTAAAGCTGCGATTGGGGCCAAGCATGCGGTCAACCAGATTACGCAGCCTATCCGCCTCATCAATGATGATGCGGGTATAGTCATGCAGACCTTCTTCCTTTAGTTCTTTGTCCAAAAGCTGCGCTGCGCCGCGGATGCCGCCCAAGGGGTTTTTGATTTCATGAGCGAGCCCGCGAATCAAAATGCGGGAGGTTTCCTGCTTGGAGAGTAGCTCCTCCTCTCGACTGATGCGCAAAAGGCGATCACGGGGTTGAATCTCCATGATGACGTAGACGTCGTTGACGATATTCACGGGAGAAACGGTGTAATCAACCAGAAGACGGCTCCCGGAAGGCAACAGAAACTCTGCCTCTCTTTGGGTGTAGGTCTGGCCTGTGCGCAGGCACTCTTCCAGGCCGGTCAGCGAGGAGCTGCCTTCTATCAATAAATCCTTGATGGTGGCCCCATGGGCTCTTTGCTCGCTGGTTTCCAGCAACACTTCGGCGGATGAATTACTGAATGCAATCCGCTGCTGGGGGTCAATGACCAGCACGGAAGTGGTCAGATTTTCGAGTAAGCGAGTCTGAAAAACGATGGGTAGCATAATGTTGACCTATTTTTGCATTGAGAATGCAATATCCAAACCAGAACTGCGGTAAAGCGGTGCGAATTACCGGGTTCTCTGCACAGGCGTGGGGCGGATAGCCCAAATGTGAGCTATGCCCTTAGGAAGCGCTCCAGAAGCGGGCTTTGGCGGAACCTAAGTCTGCGGCGATGTGCGTGATCATGGCGCGTCATGCACAAAGTGGATGCGCCAGGCATTAATTGTGCGCCATTTTGGTGCGATGTGTCGGGCTAGTTTTTTACGCTGGGACGATGAATGGTGAACTGTACTGGGGTTGCGCTCTGAACGACCCCTGAATTATCAACGACGTCAAGAGAAACGGAATGGGTTCCCCGATTGACGCCTTTCAGCTCAAGGAAATTATCCTTGGTTGTTCCAACAGGCGCTCCGTCCAGGGAAACGCGGTAGCTGTGGTTGGGATACAGGGTGGGATCTGATGTGAATAAGACCGTCAGGTCGCCATTGCCGGAATGAAAAGCGCTGTCATTGCTGGGAAAGGTGATGTTCAGCGTTGCGTAATAGCTTGACGGTGCAGGTTCTGGCTCATCGCCGCTACTAGGCGGGATCTTCGACATTTTAGGCATAGTTATCGTTGCGGTTGGGCCGACCTCGACCTTCTCCGCACCTTCTCTCTCCTGGTCTGAATATTCCACATTGCCTTGTGCGTCAACCCAGCGGTAGATTTCAGCACAGACCAAACCTGAGTAAGAAGAAAAAAGCGCAGAAGAAAGAAGGATATAAGCGAACCGAGATTTCATAACTTCAACCCAATTGACCAGTTACTTGAACTGTAGCAGAAGCGGAACCAAAAAAAACCCCGCAGAGCGCGGGGTTTTCGAGTCTGTCGTAGTTAACTACGCAGCGGATTATACAGAGTAGTACATCTCGAATTCGACCGGGTGAGTGGTCATGTCCAGACGCTCTACTTCTTTACGCTTCAACTCAATGTAAGCTTCGATCATGTCTTTAGTGAAGACGTCGCCTTTAGTCAGGAACTCGAAGTCTTTTTCTGCGTAATCCAGCGCCTGTGATAGAGAGCTACAAACAGTTGGGATGTTCATTGCTTCTTCTTTTGGCAGATCGTACAGATCCTTGTCCATAGCGTCGCCAGGGTGGATCTTGTTCTGGATGCCGTCCAGGCCCGCCATCAACATGGCCGCGAACGCCAGGTAAGGGTTAGCGGATGGGTCTGGGAAGCGAACTTCGATCCGGCGCGCTTTCGGGTTAGTCACGAAAGGAATACGGATGGACGCAGAACGGTTACGTGCGGAGTAAGCCAGCATAACCGGCGCTTCAAAACCAGGAACCAGACGCTTGTATGCGTTGGTTGAAGGGTTAGTGAAAGCGTTCAGTACGCGAGCGTGCTTGATGATGCCGCCGATATAGTACAAAGCCACGTCGCTCAGGCCTGCATAGCCGTCGCCAGAGAAGATGTTCTTGCCGTCTTTGGACAGGGACTGGTGACAGTGCATGCCAGAACCGTTATCGCCAACCAAAGGCTTGGGCATAAAGGTTGCGGTCTTGCCGTAAGCATGCGCTACGTTGTGTACGCAGTACTTCAGAATTTGCACTTCGTCCGCTTTGCGGGTCAGAGTATTGGCGCCGACGCCGATTTCACACTGACCTGCAGTGCCCACTTCGTGGTGATGCACTTCGATAGTCAAGCCCATGGATTCCATCGCTGCGCACATCGCGCCGCGCAGGTCATGCAGAGAGTCGACAGGGGGTACAGGGAAGTAGCCGCCTTTTACGCCAGGACGGTGACCAACGTTGTTTTTCTCGAAGTCGTCGCCTGATACCCAGGCGGCTTCTTCAGAGTAGATTTCATACATGGCGCCGTTGATGTCGGACTTCCATTTTACGCTGTCGAAAATGAAGAACTCGGGCTCTGGTCCGAAAAGTACAGTATCCGCAATGCCTGTGGACTTCAGGTACTCTTCCGCGCGCTGGGCGATAGAGCGTGGGTCGCGATTGTAACCCTGCATGGTGGTAGGTTCGATGATGTTACAGGTCAGGTTCAGAGTGGTTTCTTCTGTGAACGGGTCGATAACCGCTGTTTCATCGTCCGCCAGCAGGATCATGTCTGATTCGTTGATGCCTTTCCAGCCAGCGATGGAGGAGCCGTCAAACATTTTGCCTTCTTGAAAGAATTCCGGAGAGATTTCGCTAGCAGGGATCGTCACGTGCTGCTCTTTACCCTTGGTGTCGGTAAAGCGCATGTCAACCCATTTTACTTCGTGCTCTTTAATAAGATTCAGAGTTTTCTCTGACATTCCAGTTACTCCGTAAGATTTTATTTATGTTGAGGTGAAACCGAAACACTGCAGTAGTGTATCCTCGCCACCATGAAACAGACCCGTGGAGGGGAGAGCGTTCCGGGAAGTCTAACGAGCGCAAAAATACTATCACGCCTCATGGTCAGTTGCTTCTGGTTTTCCTGATTAGCAATTTATTTGCCAAGAGATTTTTGACTTATAACAAATTGTTTTTAAAAGGGTTTGTGAAACACCGTTCGGAATAGCCCGATCAAGTCATTCATGGTGTTGCACCGAATTGGTGCGTAAAAGTAAGCTGCCGGGCGCTTTTGGTGCGTCGTGCACCATTTTGGTATCAGGCTAAGGATAGATAAATTTTCGGGAGGGTGTATAAAGATGTATAAAAAAGATTCAGGCGTCAGCTATAATGTCGCGCCCTCAGCCCATGACTGTTTATTTTGCAGGTGTTTTTTGTGATCGAGAAATTAAGAAATATTGCTATCATTGCCCACGTTGACCACGGTAAAACCACATTGGTCGACAAACTCCTTCAGCAGTCGGGCACCTTAGGCCGCAAGGACATGGACGCTGAACGCGTTATGGACTCCAATGATCAGGAACGTGAACGCGGCATTACTATATTGGCGAAAAATACCGCCATCAAGTGGAATGATTACCGAATTAATATCGTAGACACACCTGGACACGCTGACTTCGGCGGCGAAGTTGAACGTGTTCTGTCTATGGTGGACTCTGTTCTCCTGCTCGTTGATGCAGTTGACGGCCCGATGCCGCAAACTCGTTTCGTTACTCAAAAAGCCTTTGCTCGTGGGCTGAAGCCTATTGTTGTTGTCAATAAAGTGGATCGCCCTGGCGCTCGCCCTGATTGGGTCGTCGGTGAAGTGATGGATCTTTTTGACCGCCTGGGCGCGACAGAAGAACAGCTGGATTTCCCTGTTATTTACGCTTCTGCGTTGAATGGCATCGCAGGGCTTGAGCCAGATGCGTTGCAACAAGACATGACGCCTCTGTTTGAAATGGTAGTTGATAAGGTGCCCGCGCCGTCTGTCGATGTTAATGGCCCCTTCCAAATGCAGATCAGCGCCCTCGATTACAATAGCTACGTTGGCGTAATCGGAATCGGACGCGTTTCGCGCGGTAAAGTAAAAACCAATACGCCCGTTGTCGTGGTTGATCGCGATGGCGGCAAACGTAATGGTCGCGTATTGACAGTAATGGGCTATCACGGCCTGCAGCGTGTGGATGTGCCTGAAGCGGAAGCTGGGGACATTATCTGTATTACAGGTCTGGATGAGCTGAATATCTCCGATACGTTATGTAGCCCTGAGCGCCCAGAAGCGCTGCCAGCGTTGATCGTGGACGAGCCGACAGTCAGCATGACATTTCAGGTTAACGACTCACCATTCGCTGGTAAAGAAGGCAAGTACGTCACCAGTAGAAATATCAAAGAGCGTCTGGAGAAAGAATTGCTGTACAACGTAGCGTTGCGTGTAGAGCAAGGCGATACTCCTGACAAATTCATCGTATCTGGCCGCGGTGAGTTGCACTTGTCCGTATTGATCGAAACCATGCGTCGCGAAGGCTTTGAATTAGGCGTTTCCCGTCCAGAAGTTATCGTGAGAGAAATTGACGGACAGAAAGTTGAGCCTTACGAGCAGGTTATCATCGACGTGGAAGATGAACACCAGGGATCAATCATGGAGGTAATGGGCCTGCGCCGTGGTGAGCTGGTTAACATGATTCCAGATGGGAAAGGACGCACGCGTCTAGAGTTTGTTGTGCCTTCTCGTGGCCTGATCGGCTTCCGTTCTCAGTTCCTGACCATGACCTCAGGCACTGGCATCCTGACTCACATCTTCGATCATTATGGTCCTGTGAAAGAAGGTGTGAACGTAGAGCGTAACAATGGCGTTCTTATCTCCAACGTAGCGGGTAAAGTATTGGCGTACGCGCTGTTTAACCTGCAGGATCGTGGTCGTCTGTTCGTAGACCCCAACATTGAAGTCTACGAAGGCATGATTATCGGTTTACATAGCCGAGATAACGATTTGGTTGTTAATCCAACCAAAGCCAAGCAGCTGACCAATATTCGTGCAGCAGGTACGGACGAAAATATTCTTCTGACTCCGCCGATTCGTTTCTCATTGGAGCAGGCGTTAGAGTTTGTCGAAGACGATGAGCTGGTTGAAGTGACGCCTAGCAACATCAGGATTCGCAAGAAGTTGCTGAAAGAGCATGAGCGTAAGCGCGCTGACCGTGCTAAGGACTAAAATCCAAAAGTAGTTGGATAAAGTGATCTAGAAAGTTTTCGGCTTTTCCGCAGAGTGCTATAGTTCTTTCGAGTTAAAGGACAATGCTGGAAAAGCCGAATGCTCACCTTATACCCAGAACTAAAGCCTCATAAAGAACACTTCCTTCCTGTAGATAATCTTCACACAATTTATATTGAGGAGTCCGGCAATAAAGACGGGCTGCCAGTATTGTTTGTACATGACGGGCCAGGATACGGCTCAGACCCATTCTGCCGGCGCCTGCTGGACTCTGAACGCTTTCGCATCATCATGATCGACCAGAGAGGTTGCGGCAAGTCCACGCCATTGGCTGAGACCGCTTATAATCGCCCAGATATTCTCATCCAGGATATTGAGCGGGTGAGGCAGCACCTGAGCATTGATAAATGGATGTTGATTGGCATGGGATGGGGCGGCTTTCTGTCGCAACAATATGCCTGCACCCACCCTGAGGTTGTATTGGGGGTGGTGATTTCGGGGTTCTTTGTTGCTGATCAGGCGGGCATATCGTGGATGTTGGCGGAAGGCGCACCCAAAATGTTTCCTGATATTTGGCATGAGGTAATGAAGGATTGCCCGAGGGAGAACGTTGCGGGAGTGCTTAGTTATTTTTCTAAGTATCTGAATGGATCGAATGAGTTGCTTCAGATACAGGCCGCAAAACAGTGGGCCGCATGGGTGGCGAAGATCTCTACCCTTCATCCCTGCCAGGATTTAGTGGATAGACTGACTCATCCTCATCAGGCTATTGCCTTGGCGAAATTAGGCTGCAAGTTCTACCAGGAACTAACAGATAGGCCGGCAAGCTCAGACTCTCAAATCAAAGACATCCCGGGTATCATTGTTCATGGTCGCTATGACGCCATCTCTCCATTGGCTAGAGCGTTTGATTTGCACCAAAACTGGGCGGGAAGCGACTTGTACATCATCCGGGACGCTGGCCATTCAGTGAGAGATCCCGCAATGGTTGATGCGCTGATCAAATCTATCGGCTCTATGGCGGATAGGATTGGTGGCGTATCAAAACTTAATGGCTAGTCCTATTGACAGTTAAGTAATAGGCAGTTTTAATGCCGCAAATGTTTAAAAAGGCTGTAACAGTTCCTTAAGAATTAAGCGCGAGCGTAATAAATGATCGGATTGATTCAACGCGTTGCGCATGCCTCAGTGAAAGCTGGTGGAGAGATAACTGGCTCAATCGGCGAAGGTATTCTCGTTTTGTTGGCGGTTGAACCAAATGACACCGAGCGTTCAGCGGAAAGACTGTTAGATAGAATCGTAGGCTACCGCATTTTTGCTGATGCGAATGGCAAAATGAATCTAAGCCTTAAAGATGTAGGCGGGGAATTATTGGTTGTATCGCAGTTCACGTTGGCGGCGGATACAAAAAAAGGAATGAGGCCAAGTTTTTCTTCCGCAGCTTCGCCTGAATTAGGCGAGAGGCTTTATGACTATTTTGTTGATAAGGCGTCAAAAGTAGTAAGCAATGTTCAGACGGGGCGGTTTGGCGCAGACATGGAGGTGACGCTTGCTAATGTCGGACCAACAACCTTTTCGTTGCGTGTTGAGTAAAAGGATATTGAAATTTACGGAGCTTATGCTCGAAGCTTGTACTACATAACCCAGAGATTGGGGTGTTGTTGAGTTTCGGAAATCCACTATGGGAAGCATGGCCCAATAATATATTTCCTTTGTTATAGTACTGGTGCGCTTTTATGTACGTTTGTTTAAGCAGAGAAAGCTGCATCAATATCAGGCGATTAAAGAGAGTGTAATTCTGCCCGTTTAACTGCTTGATTATAAAAAGTTTTGATTTTTTTAGGGGAAACTCCCTTGGCCTTTACAAGGCTTAAAACTAGAGTTTTTGTTACAAAAAAAAATGCCATGTAGGCACTTTTTGGTTGCAAAAACGACAATGTTGTATTACATATGGTTATTAATTTTCTTGTTTAGGAAAGTTATATAACCCGTTGTTTGTAAGGATTTTTTGCCTCTCTGCAAAATAAAGCTGTCAAGGCTTTGATGGTAAGTTGTTGATAGAGTGGGAATTTAAGCCTTTTTGGCTGACCTTCAGTGAAGAAATGTAGACCTCTGTGAAGAGGCCTGGTTTGCGAAAATCTATCAACATTTAAGAACTGATGGGGTTCGGCGAAAAAGGAGGCTTTGATATAGACAAAACATCGGATTGAAAAATGTCATTAAGTTGACATAATCACGAACTATAAATTGGCGAAATTTTTTTGCCTAAATAAAGAAAAATGTGGCTTTTAACCATCAATCTTCGAAAGAAGTTGATTTAACACACAAAAGGAAGACGAAATGAAAAAGACTTTGATCGCTTCAGCTGTTGCCGCTGCAACGATTTCTTCTACAGCTTTCGCTGCTGATTCCATGGCGAACATGCCTACCTTTTACGGTAACATTCAGCTGGCGTATGTCCATACTTCTGAAGAAACTGGTAGTACTGAAACTACTACTAACGAGTTTATCGATAACGGCTCTACTCTGGGTGTTAAGCATGAGCATGAAATTGCTCCTGGTTTGACTGGCTTTTTGAAAGCTGAGTGGGATTTTGATGCCGACGATAAGAGTGGCGGTGGGAAAAATGGTTTCGATCTAGATGAAGCCTACATCGGCGTAAAAGGCGACTTCGGTTCTGCTCAATTAGGTTCTGATGATACTGTATATGAGTGGTGGGATGTCATTGATATTTCAGAAGCAGTAGGTATTTCCGGTGAAATGGCCACTTACAATCATACTACTGGTGCTTTTGGTGGTGTGGCTGAAGGTGATAATTTCCAATACGTATCACCAGTAATCGCTGGCGGTTTGACTGTTGGTGTTACAATTCCTGTTGTAAATAGCGATAAGTCTCACGCTGCAGCACTTGGTGCCAAGTTTAAAACTGACATGTTTGAAGCTATTTTCGGCTATGCAATGGGCCGTGAAGAAGATGGCGTTGATACTGGTGACAGCATTGGTTTAGGTGGTCGTGTGTTCTTGGGTGACCTGACCTTGGGTCTGCAGTACGAAACTCGCTCAGCAGATTCTGTGGGTGGCGCGGATGTGAAAGCCAGTGAAGCTGATGGCTACGGTTTGATTGCAATTTATGCAATGGGCGCTTCCCAATTTGCTGCAGGCTATCAAGCGTATGAGAACGATGCTGATGCTGAAGCAGACAAATTCTATCTGCAGGCACTGCATAACATCTCTGACAACATGTATGCATACGTTGAGTATACTAACGGTTCTGTAGAGACTAAAGGCTCTCCAGATACTGATACAGAAGAGTTCGCAATCGGCGCAACTTACACTTTCTAATTCTAGCTTTTAGCTGATTAGAAAATTTAAAAACCGGCTTCGGCCGGTTTTTTTGTGTCTTATTTTTATGCAGATATTAAAAATATTTTGTTTTTACTGAGCTTCAGGTTATGAAAGAAATTGAGTTAAAACTTATGTTCCCCTCAAGCAAGCATCATGCTGTGCTATCTACCCTGAAGAATAGATTTGGCTCGCCAGAATATAAGGCTGTTTTGCGTAATATTTACTTTGATACGCCAGATTTGCGGCTTAAAGCATTGAGAGCTGGGCTTCGAATACGTAATGCGGGTTCTGGGTGGGAGCAAACGCTGAAGGCAAAAGGAGGAAGTGTTGCGGGCCTTCATTCAAGAAATGAGTGGAACTGGTCTATAAATTCAGAAAGATTAGACTTAGAAAAGTTACAAGATATTGATGCCTTAAGCGGGGTCAATCTTGCTTCGCTAATCCCAATATTTACAACAACATTTGAACGCTTGACATGGAATATCGCTCGCGAAGGGGCTGAAGTGGAGTTGGTGCTTGATGTTGGTAAAGTGACGTCAGGTGTTGAGTGTACCCCAATTGCAGAGATTGAGATTGAATATAAAAAGGGAGAGTTTGGGCTTCTGTTTGACGTTGCTGAGGAGATTGTAGAACTGGCTCCATGTTGGGTAAGCGATGAGACAAAGGCTTCCAAGGGGTACAAGCTCCTAAGTCTCCCTATTAATGATCCCGGTGTTCAACTGGAGCATGGCGATGTACTTATGGCAGAGCTAATTAAAAAGCTTGCTAAATTAAAGGGAAGCGCAGGCTCAAAGTTAACCGGCTGGGAAGAATATGTCGGAACAATCACGGCTATACCTGTCGCAGCTTCAAATATACTTGAAAACTGTGATTGTCACAGGTTGGATGAGTTGGTTAATGGTGAAACGTTGGCTGTTATAGACTGGTATAAGCGCTCTAACGATATGGATTTCAATGAGATGTTAGAAAACTCCACTGCTGCAGGTAAAATTGGGGTGCTAGTAACCAAGGCGCTAGCAATTAAATCTATCGGGTAGTTGTCCCCAAATTTGATGTGCTTACATGTTCTATTTTCCTGTCTCTTAAATCGTCTAAATAGTTGTTGGCGCGTGCTATCCTTTCACAATGCGTGATAGTTAAAAGGAGCACAGACTAATGGCCGCGCCAAGCGAGCTTGATTTATATCCGTCAGCAATTCATCCAACGATTCGGAAGTATTGGGGAGAGTTTGCTACTCTGCCTACCGAGATATTCGGCGCGCTTTCTCCTTTCTATCCCGATATTCTTCGTGCTTTTGCAGTTAGTGACTTCCTCGCATTAATCATTCTCAGGGAGCCTGAGCTGGCTCTCAGTTTCTTGCAGTCTTCGCAATACCAAAAAGATTATCAGTTTGTCGATTTCAGAGCGTTATTGGCCCAAGAGTTGTCTGAGGCTCACAAAGAGGATGACTTGCTTCGAATATTGAGGCAGTTTCGTCGACGAATGATGTTTCGAGTTATATGGCGAGATTTGGTGTGCTTAGTGGATTATCAAGTCACGGCCCGTGAAGTTTCATGGCTTGCGGAAACTTGTATCGATGAGGCTTTGAGTTGGATTTATCGTGACTTAAGTCAGCAGTTTGGTGAGCCTCATTCTGAAGCTGGCGATAAGCAGCAGCTGGTCGTTCTTGCTATGGGGAAATTGGGGGCGAGCGAGCTCAATGTGTCATCCGATATTGATCTGATCTTTACTTTTCCAGAGAGAGGGGAGACTCAAGGTGCTCCGCGCTCTTTAGATAATCAGGCGTTTTTCACTCGATTAGGGCAGAGGTTAATACAGGCGTTAGATAAAACGACAGCCGATGGCTTTGTGTTTAGGGTTGATATGAGGTTGAGGCCCTATGGGCAGAGCGGCGCTCTGGCTCTCAGTTTTGCGGCTATGGAGGCCTATTATCAGGAGCAAGGTCGGGATTGGGAGCGCTATGCGATGATCAAAGCTCGGGCCGTTGCCGGTGATATTGAAGCCGGAGAAGAGCTGCTAACCTCCCTTAAGCCGTTCGTTTATCGCAAATATATCGACTTTGGTGCCATACAGGCGCTGAGGGCGATGAAGGAGATGATCGAAAGGGAAGTTCAGCGTAAGGGACAGGATGGCAATATCAAGGTGGGTAGAGGGGGCATCAGAGAGATTGAGTTTATCGTTCAGGTGTTCCAGCTAATGCGCGGCGGCAGAGATGTCAGGCTACAGCAGCGGAATCTTTTGTCGACGCTTGAGTGTCTTGAAGATGAAGGACTTTTACCTGTCGCCGCGGCTGCGGAATTACGGGAAGCCTATATTTTTCTGCGTAATATTGAGCACGCTATTCAGGGGCTTGATGATAAGCAGACCCAAGAGATACCGACTGATGAAGTAGAGAGAGAGCGGGTGGCGGTGGGAATGGGCTTCCCGGGTTGGGGGGAATGCCGGGGTCAGCTGGACAAGCTCAGAGACTGCGTAACAGAGCATTTCGCCGACATTATTGCTGAGCGCAGGGAAGCTCCTTTAGAGCGTCCAGATACGGTCGAGTGGCGGGCTCTTTGGGCTGGCCGATTAACTCTGGATGAGGCGCAAGACCTATTGTCTCGGTCTGGATGTGAACAGGCGATAGAAATCTATGAGTCAGTAAAACAGCTCCTCCAGAGCTCCAGAGTGCAGCACATGCAATTGCAGGGAAGGGAGCGTTTAGATGAGTTTATGCCTAATCTGCTTCAGTCTTTGGCGGAAAGCAGGGCTTCGCACGAAACGTGCAGACGACTCCTGGCTTTAGTTGAAGCAGTTTTGCGGAGAAGCGCTTATTTGGCGCTATTGAATGAGAATCCAGGTGCGCTGAGCGAACTTATTCGATTGTTTGCAGAAAGCGCCTGGATCTCGACACAAATTGTAACTACTCCCTTGCTGCTGGATGAGTTATTACATACCGGCAGTCTTTACACTCCGCCTGATACCTCTTCGCTGCGTGATGAACTCCGTCAGCAAATGCTGCGCATTCCCAATGATGGTCTGGAAGAGCAAATGGAGGCGTTGAGGTACTTCAAAAAGGCTCACGTGTTACGGGTGGCTGCCTCCGATCTGCGTGAGACTCTTCCCCTTATGAAGGTGAGTGATTACCTGACTTTCATCGCTGAAACCATTGTTGAGCAGGTGGTGGATGAGGCCTGGGAAACTATGGTGAAGAAATACGGCGAGCCAGGCTACGAAGACGCTGCGTCAAATGATATGCGATTTGCAGTCATCGGTTATGGAAAGCTTGGTGGAATTGAAATGAGTTACGGTTCGGACTTGGACCTAGTGTTCCTGCACGGCGCTTCAGGAGATTTAGATACGAATGGTGAAACCAGTATCGCCAATCAAGTCTTTTTTACCCGCCTTGGGCAGAGAATTATCCATCTACTAACGACGAAAACCGCTTCTGGAGATATATATGAAGTGGATATGCGTCTGAGACCTTCTGGAAACTCGGGATTGCTGGTCAGCTCTGTCAGCGCATTTCAGCAATACCAGGAGAAAAGTGCGTGGACATGGGAGCACCAGGCTTTAGTCCGATCGAGAGCGGTAGCTGGGTGTCCCAGTATTCGCGCAGAATTTGAAAAAGTAAGGAAAGAAATTCTTACGCAATCTCGTGACCCAGTAAAATTACGCGCAGAAGTGATAGAGATGAGAGAGAAAATGAGCGCCTCTCTCGGAACCAAATCGGATTCATCAGGAAGCCTGCCTTATTTCGATCTCAAGCATGATAGGGGCGGTATCGTTGATATTGAATTTATGGTTCAATATGCAGCTTTGCGCTGGGCGAATGAGTTCCCTCAGATTGTTGCCTGGAGCGATAACATCAGGATACTGGAAGCCTTGGGTGAGGCCGGTATTTTCACTCCTGAAGACGCGGAAAAGCTTTGCGATATATATCGTCTGCTCCGCGCCCGCGGGCACCGGCTAGCGCTGCAGAATCTTCCCGCGCGGATACAAGCTGACGAACTGCTGGAAGAGTGTCGTTGGGTTGTGGCGTTTTGGGAAAAAGTATTTGCGGAGTGACTTGGTTCCTCTTCTATTAATCATTACTCTTCCGACGTTAAAGTCGGGTTACAGTTTAAGAATGTGTGGCTTTGGGCCCCGAAGGAGTTGACTGCTATGTCCATGGCTGATCGTGACGGTTTGATCTGGTTCGACGGCAAAATGACGCCTTGGCGTGACGCCAATGTGCATGTGTTAACACATACGCTGCATTACGGCATGGGCGTGTTTGAAGGCGTTCGCGCATACCAGACTCCTGAAGGCGCGGCGATTTTTCGTTTGCAGGAGCATACCGACAGGTTGTTTGACTCCGCTCATATCATGAACATGAAGCTGCCTTTCACTAAGGATGAGCTTAATGAGGCGCAGCGTCAGGCAGTGCGCGACAACAATCTGAACTCCGCTTATATGCGGCCCATGGCGTTCTACGGTTCTGAAGGCATGGGACTGCGCGCCAATAATCTGAGCGTGCATGTGATCGTCGCTGCCTGGGAATGGGGCGCGTATTTGGGAGAAGAGTCGCTGCAAAAAGGCATAAAGGTACGGACCAGCTCTTATACCCGTCACCATGTAAACATTTCTATGACCCGCGCTAAAGCGAACGGCCACTACATCAACTCTATGCTTGCCTTGAACGAAGCGCTGGCGTGCGGATGTGACGAGGCGCTACTGCTTGACCCAGAAGGTTATGTGGCGGAAGGTTCCGGTGAAAATATCTTTGTCATCCGTGATGGCGTTATTTACACGCCAGAGTTGACCTCTTGCCTCAACGGCATCACTCGTAACACGATTTTTCATCTGGCGGAGCATTTGGGCTATAAGCTGGTGGAGAAGCGTATCACTCGCGACGAAGTCTATATTGCCGATGAAGCGTTTTTCACTGGCACTGCGGCGGAGGTTACGCCGATTAGAGAGCTGGATGGGCGTCCAATTGGCGCTGGTCAGCGTGGACCGATTACTGAAAGACTGCAGTCTTTGTACTTCGACGTAGTCAAAGGACGTAACGAAGAGTTCAAACACTGGCTGACGCCCGTCGCCTAAGTTTTAGTTCATTTCCATGTAAGAGGCGCCAGCCCTTGAATATTCTTATTATCGGGCCCTCTTGGGTTGGCGATATGGTGATGGCGCAAAGCCTGTTTAAAGTGCTTGTGCGCCTCTACCCAAATGCCCAGATAGATGTCCTTGCTCCAGGTTGGAGTCGCCCAATTCTTGAGGCTATGCCAGAAGTGAGGGAGGCCATCGATATGCCGGTGGGCCACGGCAAGTTGATGCTTAAGGCGCGACGTGAACTGGCTGCGTTATTAAAGGCGAAAGATTACGCGTGGTCCATCGTTCTTCCTAACTCATTGAAATCCGCATTAATTCCCTGGTTTGCAAGCATACCAAGGCGCACTGGTTGGCGGGGAGAAATGCGTTATGGTCTGCTAAATGACATTCGCAAACTTGATAAAGAGCAGCTTCCGCTTATGGTCGAGCGCTTTGTGGCGCTTGCCTATGATAACGGGGAAGCTGACTTAAGCCGTATACCCAACCCAGAATTGAAGCCCAATGCGCAGCTTACCGCGGATGTATGCGCTAAATACGCAGTAGATGCGGATGGAGCGCCTGTTTTGGGGCTATGTCCCGGCGCTGAGTTCGGCGCCGCCAAGCAGTGGCCTGCTGAGCATTATGCCGCCGTTGCGCGTCACTACCTGCAAAAAGGGTGGCGCGTCTGGCTGTTTGGCTCCACCAATGACAAGCCCGTTTGCGAAGAAATAGCGACGGCCTCTGGCTCTGTTGGCGTTATGAACTTTGCTGGCTTGACGACTCTGCAGGAAGCCGTAGCGCTATTGTCTCTAACCTCTCGCGTCGTTAGTAACGATTCAGGTCTGATGCATGTCGCCGCGGCGTTAGGGAGTCCATTGGTCGCTGTTTACGGTTCCACCTCTCCAGACTTTACGCCACCGCTTACTGAGCACAAGCAAATCGTGCGCTTGGGGCTGGACTGCAGTCCCTGTTTTGAGCGCATTTGCCCTTTGGGACATTACAACTGCCTGAAACAGTTGCCTGCGCAACAGGTCATTTCTGCGCTGGATAAGCTGCCTTGTGGTTCCGACAGCCAGGGAGTTGCGCCCATTGCCTAAAGTTCTATTGGTGAAAATGTCTTCCTTGGGAGACGTCGTGCATACGCTGCCTGCCGTTACAGAGGCTGCGATGAACGTGCCCGGCTTACAATTGGACTGGGTGGTTGAGGAAGCGTTCGCTGAAATCCCTACATGGCATCCCGCTGTGAACAAGGTCATCCCTGTCGCGTTGAGGCGTTGGCGTAAAAATCCCTATGAAGCATTGAGATCTGGCGAGTGGGCGAGCTTTGGCGAAAAGCTTAAATCAGAGTACGACCTTGTTATTGATGCTCAAGGTTTGTTGAAAAGCGCCTTTATCGCTAAAAAGGTTGGCGCAGAAATTGTTGGATACGATCGCACATCTGTAAGAGAGCCTCTTGCCAGCGTTTTCTATCATCGGCGCTATTCTGTCGCCAGACAAATGCATGCGGTGGAAAGAACTCGTGAGTTATTCGCACAGGGGCTGGGATACGCAAAAGATGGGGCGCCGGATTATGGGCTCAAGATAGAAGCTGCCGAATCTGAAGGAGTGGCGCCAACGGTTATGTTTCTTCATGGCACGACATGGCGTACTAAGCACTGGCCTGAATCTTTCTGGGGTGACCTTGCTCTGCGGTGCCGGCAAGCTGGTTTTGATGTGTGTGCCGCTTGGGGGAACGAAGAAGAAAGACTGCGGGCGGAACGCCTGGAAGTTTCCGCTGGCGTGCGGGTATTGCCGCGAATGCCGTTAAAGGGGGTCGCGGAGCACATCGCTAGGGCCCAAGCTATTGTTACCGTGGATACCGGGCTGGGCCATTTGGCGGCGGCGCTGGCTAAACCGACAATTGCCTTATATGGGCCAACTAACCCCTCCCTCACTGGAATATACGGTGCGCAACAAACTTCACTTAGTTCAAGTTACCATTGCGCGCCTTGTATGCGAAAGCACTGTCGGTATGAAGTCTTGGGTGAAAAATTTGACTATCCTCCATGTTGGAATGAACTTTCTCCTGAACTGATTTGGGAACGTTTGCGTCAAATAATGCCCTCGTCAGGTGGCGGTATAGTAAGATGATGCTAGTAATATATGGTTTCTGAAAGAAATTCTCTTCTGAACATTTTGAAAAAAATCGACCCATTTATTTGGATCTTTCTCCTCGGCTTCATGCTGAGATTAAATGCTTTTTTTCGTGCGGATATATTTAACTCAGATGGAGTTTTATATATCGAGGAAGCTCAAAATGTTTTTTATAATGGGCTCGAATATCTAGGGGTTTGTTTTCACGCCACTAATATTTTTCCCCTCTTGATTGCTGCGATGTATAAGGTCGTAGGCGACTGGGAGTTAGCAGGACGCTTGATTTCTCTCTTTTTTGGCACACTGGCAATGCTACCCCTTTATGGTGTGTTAAAGCATGCATTACCTAAGAATGTTGCCTTGCTAACACTGCTTCTTTTTGCTTGTAATCCTGCTTTTGTTGTTCTTAGTGTGGATATTCTGCGTGGACCAGGGTACTGGTTCTTTTTATCCTTGGCCATCTACTTCATCTTGAGAGCAGAAAAGTCAGCTAATTATTGGATATATCCCCTGGCGTGCATGCTTTTTATGGTCGCTGCTTCGTTTCGAATAGAAGCAGCGGCATTTATTGCCGGAACGATGATTTTTCTGGGAGCCAGAAGGGAGGTAAGGGAAGGCGTTGCTCGCTGTGTTATGTTTCTCCTCCCAATAATAGTGGCTATGTTTGCGCTCCTGTTAAGTGAGTGGCTTTTAAATAGGCAGCTTGTTTCTTTTCCCAAACAATATGAGCGTGTCGTTGAGCTTATCTCAGGGTATAAGCAACTTAGGCAAGACCTTAAAGGGCTCTGGACTCACCCGCCTGAGGGCTTTCATTTTCAATATTACTGGCGAGATATGTCGACAATTGTAGGCTGGACTGCGCTAGGGGTAGAGCTTAATTGGCTGGCGAAAGCGATGTTTGAGCCTGTCGCGGTATTTTTCATCGCGGGCTTAGGTCCGGTTTTTCGGAAAGCGAGAGTGAACCTCTCTATTCGTTATTTATTGGTATTAAGCATTGTCGCCTTTGTGGTTCTTTTCCTTCAAACCATAACTGCCTGGTGGCTAGACTCTCGCATGATGGCTCTACTGTTAATACCTGGTTATGTGATTATCGCTATGGGGCTCATGAGAGTTAGCAATGCATTTAAGGAATGGTTTGCTCTGAAAGGCAAGATCGTTTTTTTTATATTATTAGGCTGTGTAGTCCTTGGGGCTGTAGTAAAGCTATTGAAGCACAGAGAGTCTGATAAGTATCTGCTAAAAGAAATAGGCGCCTATATTTTGCATGACTATCATGGTGCAGGTGGCTTTATACGAGTTGGTGGATCATCAGAGTATATGATGTTTATCAGTTATTACGCTAATTCTGAAATAAAAACAGGGCAGTGCTCTCATGTGGAGAGAACATGGGAGGTTAAGGGGGAGGCATCTCATGTGCTCAAGATCATAGATGAGAAAGAGTATGATTATTTTGTTTGGAACTCCCGCTATGATCCAGTTGAATTAAGAGAAAGCCTGCAACGTAAGTATCTCCCTATACAGGATTGGAAGACTAGCCTTGATGGTAATGTCGTTGTTTTTAGGCTGAAATAAAACTTGTCTATATTAACGAACTTAATGGAATGACTAGGGTGAAAGAGCGTAATAAAATTCTAGTTGTCGGGTATAACATGAAGGGGCAGGGAGGGAAAGAGACTGTATGCAGGAAGCTTTTTGACCTGCTTTCTACGGATTGTTCTGGTACAGATGTGGAGTTCTTGTTTATCGATGACTATAAACAAGGTGTTGGCGATGTGTGTGACAATTGGTTAGGTAATGCGCCTTTTGCGCGCATTAATTCTTCTGTTGCCAATACAAAAGTAAGGCGCTTCTCTTTTGCAGTTAAACTGGCTGGAATAATTAGGCGGAAAAAGCCTAGTTTGATTATAGCTATTGATCCGCTAAGCTGTTATATATCCTATTTTGCAAGGGTTATATCTATGAGGGAATTTAATATATTCTCATGGATTCATACATCTCTTGGCGCTCTTTATAAGGCGGTTTACGTTACTAAAGCTGATTTTCATTTGGCTATTAGCTCCGGTATTACGCAGCAGCTATCTAAAATGGGGGTCAGTGAGAGTAATATTTTTCTGGTTCATAATTCAGTCGCTAGGGCAAGGATGCTATTGCCCAGACCGAAGGGTGCGGCTAGCTTTGTTTACATCGGGCGGCTAAGCGATAAAGATAAAAATGTTAGTGAGCTGCTAAAGTCTCTGGCTAATGTTTTGGGTGAGTGGACACTGCACATAATTGGTTCAGGTCCAGATGAGCCAAATTATAGAGACTTGGCGAGAGAGCTGAATATTGATCGCAGAATTGTTTGGCATGGATGGCGTGAAAAACCATGGGACTATGTTTTCTCTGAGATAAAAGAGGTGAGCGCCTTGCTACTGACGTCACGCATTGAAGGTTTTGGGATGTCGCTGGCTGAAGCTATGTCTTACGGTGTGTATTGTGTAAGTTCAGACTGCCAGTCTGGCCCCTCTGACATTATCAGAGAGTCTGTGAACGGAGAGCTTTACCCTCCTGGACGTGAAGATATATTGACGGCGCGTTTGCAGTCAATTGTTGGCGGTGCGTCTTTGCCTGATGGAGAAAAGATAAGAGAATCAATTGAGCACTTATATGATGATGCTTATTTAACTAGAATTAAATGTGCGCTCAAAATTTGATCCTGTAGATAGAGTACTTGTGATGCATAGTAATTCACCTTATAAGCTGTCAATAATTATAACCGCGCATAATCTTGAAAATGAGATTATTAAATGCCTTGAAAGCATCAAGCAGCTCTTGCAAGGTGTTTCTGATGCGTGTGAAGTTATGATGATTGATGACGCCTCCTCAGACCGTACCTCGCACATTATGAAGGAGTTCTCTAATGATAACGCCAGCTTTGAGTATTTGAGAACGGAATATAGAAATATTGGAAAGGTTCGGCGTTATGCGTTAAGTAAGGCCTGTGGCGAATATATAACTTTTGTTGACGGGGATGACTTCGTTCCCCTCTTTTCTCTCAAAGAAATGATTAACTTTTTTGACAAGAAAAAGCCAGATATTTTTCTTTCAAAATTACACGAGGTGTGGAAGGAAAGTGATCAAGTGACTTCCTCTCCTCTGACGACGCCCATGAATCTGAGCAGGAATGAGGCGATTAAGCGCTTCCTGATTCACAAACAATTTAAGGCCCATTTATGGGGGAAGTACTTTAATCGCAGGCTTTTTAAATCGTTCGAGTTTCCTGAAATGGCATGTTACGAAGACTCAATGGCTTTTCCCTATTTATTGGCCAATAGCGAGAACCTTTATTACACGGATGCCGTACTGTACAACTATGTTAGAAGGGAAGGCAGTCTTTCTAACGAGCTTGATTCGGTAAAGTTAGATGCTATGGCTGACGTGATATTGACAATGAGTCGGGTCTTTGGTGACGGCTTCAGAAACCTTACTGCTTGTCATGCTATTGATTTACTACATAAATACAAGAACAGGCTTGCTGAGGAAAAACGGCGTCGGCTTTCTCAAATGGTGGAGGGCCTGTCCACTCTGTCTTTCCTGCTGGACTTCAGCGTTAGAACAAGCTTTAAGCGTAAGTTCATTGCTTACAAGAAGGGTGAGAGCGCATAGTTTACTCTGAGTATCCTCTTCACTTTAGGAAAACTACGCGCAGACTTTCTTATAGATATCTAACATACCGTCCATCATTTTCTCAAAAGTCATTTCTTCCATGGCATGCTGATACGCGTTCTTCCTTAAAGTTGCCGCTAACTTGCTATCTGTTAGTAGTTTAATTGCCGCTTCTGCTAAGGCTTCTGGATTTTGTGGGGGGCAAAGTAAGCCTGTATTGTTGTGGGAAATCATTTCCGGTAGACCTCCAACGGTTGTAGCTATCATGCTGTTTTCCATTAAGAAGGCTTGAGATACTAAGCGGGTTTGCGCTTCCGTTCCAATTGAGCAGATCATGACAATGTCACTCAATGCCTGGTAGTTTTCAATATCAGATTTATAGCCTATAAACTTGATTCGATCTTTAAATTTTGATTTCTCCCAGTGCTCCTTGACCAGGCTTTCGTATGCTTTAGTATCCGCTGTGGCGCTACCTAGTTGTATAAACGTCACACTAGGAAGCTGCTCAGCTATAATCTCGCATGCTTTTACGAAGAATAGTTGCCCTTTGTCCTCTCGAATCATCCCAATGTTTGATACCACTTTGTGGTCCGAAGGTATCCCCAGGCTTGCCTTGAGCGCTGAGCCATCAATATTGGCGTGGTAACGGTTATGGTCTACACCAGCTTTTGCCGTATAAACTTTGCTGGCAGGAGCGAGTTCAAGCTGGATGATCTGTTCGTTTATCTTATTGGCGGTAGTGATAATCTGATGATTACCGTATTTCCAAATCAGCCGATGGAGGAAGTCGTGTTTTATTGGAGTAGTGACATGGCGCGAGCGAACTACTTTCACCTTGGTCAGCCATTTAGCGAACATTGCATAGGATGCGTCTCGATTGCTATGTGCATCGATTAACTCAATTTTGTTTTGATTGATAAAGCGGATTAGCTTTCTTATGACTTTAGGATTTGCGGAGCCGCGAAAGTCTATTTCGGTATTAGGAATGCCTCTTTTTTCCGCCTCCATCAGGATCGCAGATTGAGGGCGCGCGACAATCCAGCCGTTATGTCCATTGGCATTTAACCATTGAGTTTGCTCTATTACTCGTAGCTCCTGTCCGCCCCAATTTAAGCTACTTTCCAAGTGTGCAATGTTCAAAATTTGATCCCGCTGAATTAATAAGGCTAGTTAACGAGCGTTAACCGAAGGGCGGTCAGTATATCGTGAAATAGTGAGAACCTCGAAATGGGAAATCGCCCAATGATAACTAAGGTAATCGTGTACTATTGCTCTCTTAACTTGTACAGGTAATTGGATCATGCACAAACTGACAGCCACTATTATCACTCTGAATGAAGCTTCTCGCATTGCGCGTTGCATCGAAAGCGTCCAATTTGCTGATGAAGTGGTGGTTGTCGATTCGGGTAGCACTGATGACACTTGTCGGATCGCTCAGGACATGGGGTGTCGCGTTATTACTCAAGAGTGGCTGGGGTACGGTGGGCAGAAGCAGTTTGCTGTTGATCTGGCGAGCAGTGATTGGGTGTTGTGTATCGACGCCGACGAGGTGGTCACTAGCGAACTTGCTGCTTCTATTAAGCAAGTCATGCAAAGGCCTGATGCGGATGCATATAGTTTTCCTCGCAGGAACTATTTTTTGGGTGAGCCTCTTCGTTATGGCGAGGGGTATCCAGACCGTAGCCTGCGGCTTTTCAATCGAAAGAAGGCAGGATGGACCCAAGACTTGGTGCACGAAGCTGTGAGGTGTGAAGGGCGGATTCAAAAGTTAGAAGGAGACTTGAACCATTTTTCCGAGGAGACAATCTCGCAATATTTAGCCAAGCAAAATAAGTATACGCAGATTCAGGCGGAAGATATGTTTCGACGAGGGAAGAAGGTCGGGCTTGGTAAAATTCTCGTTAGCCCTATAATTCGATTTTTTAAGTTCTATGTTATACGCCGGGGCTTTCTAGATGGTATGCCGGGGTTTGTGCATATTGTTATTGGTTGTATGAATAGCTTCGTGAAGTATGTGAAGCTGTATGAGCTGAGGTCTAAGAACCGGGATTAAATGTTTTGTTCTGAGACTGCATGTAACACGCTCTTGAATCTGTCGAAATAAGTCTCAGGAGAGAATAGTGAGTGAGACCTGATGCGTGCTGCATGGCTCATTCTTGAATAGTCGGCTGTATTCAATATAAGTTCGCAAATGGCATTTGCCATGCTATCGGGGCTGACTGCTTTGGGTGGTCCTAGTTTATTGGCGGACGCATCAAAAATAATGGGTGGTAATCCTTGTATATTGCCGCCCATTTGTTGGTATTCTTCTAAGCCAAGGCTCACGGGAATTGTATAGCCTGTAATGTTGTTCTCTACTACGTCGGCAAGTCCATCTACGTCGGATGCAATGACTGGGCAGCCGAACGCCATAGCCTCTAGAGCCACGAGGCCAAAGGGCTCTCTAAGTGAAGGGCAGAGAAGGCAGTCAATATCTAGGTAGAACTGCTCTATTTGACTTTGTAATCCCAAGAAGTTAACTGCACCCTCAATGCACAGTTCTTTAGTGAGAGCTTTTAATTGCTGCTCGTCTGGGCCTACGCCAGCGATTGAAAGAATAACCGGAAAATTCTTGTCTAATAGTATCTTGAGTGCATGAAGAGCAGTGGTGACGCCTTTGACGCTGACTAGCCGGCCTGCGAGTCCCAGCCTAAATGGAGAGTGTGGTAGTTTGTCGCAACTTGCATGAGTAGATGAGAGTTTAAACTTGTTGAGTAGAGGGTTGTGGATGACTACTGCGTTATCTTTCGAGTAGCTCCAGTTATACCGAATAACTTCCAAGGCGGCTTTTGAATTACAGATGACTCCATCAACCTTGGATAAAAAAGCGGTAGCGGCTTTTTTGTCATCGCAGCGCCAGCCAGCCCCATGCTCATAATAGATAACTTTAGTGCTCGAAGGGCAAAGGCTCAGGTCGATTCCCTCAATTTTGTTCCAGACAACGAGTATTTCAGGGGCTATTTGGCTTAGCAGGCGTTTCAGGTTCCGGTGGCGTAAGAAACTTGGTTTTTTGGGGAGGCGTAAAGAGTGATAGTACTTGACGGAGTATACCTGCTCAGAATACGCGTTTACCTCCTCTGCGAGCTCCGAATGGATATGGGAGCGATCACTAATCGTAACATTCTGGAAGTCGCTATAGCTCATCCTTAGATAGTCGCAGTAGAGCCTCTCTACGCCCCCTATTGTGTCAAGTGCGACCAAGTGAGCAACTTTTATCCGCTTCGATGGCATGTCTATACGCTCCTGGCGGGACTCTGCATGTTCCCTTACTTATAGTAGTAAGGTCATTTCCAAGATAATCCATGAGCCTCTAATTTAAGTAAAGAGAACATGGCCACACTTATAAGGTTAGCTGGTGTGTCCTGTAAGCTTGGAGAATCTGCGTGAAGATGTATACGAACCCGATGATGCAAAGAGGGAGCGAGCACGTGATTCAGGCGGGCAAGAAGAAGATAGCGCAGGTTTTTGTGAAATAACGAAAATAGTGCTTGCGCGAAATTAAGGGGTGCGTATAATGCGCCCCACTTCGACGGGGAAGCCGGTCGGAGGGGAGGGAGTGAAGAGTTTGATCATGGCTCAGATTGAACGCTGGCGGCAGGCTTAACACATGCAAGTCGAGCGGTAACAGTCCTTCGGGAGCTGACGAGCGGCGGACGGGTGAGTAATGCATAGGAATCTGCCTGTTAGAGGGGGATAGCCCGGGGAAACTCGGATTAATACCGCATACGCCCTACGGGGGAAAGCAGGGGATCTTCGGACCTTGCGCTAACAGATGAGCCTATGTCGGATTAGCTAGTTGGTAGGGTAAGAGCCTACCAAGGCGACGATCCGTAACTGGTCTGAGAGGATGATCAGTCACACTGGAACTGAGACACGGTCCAGACTCCTACGGGAGGCAGCAGTGGGGAATATTGGACAATGGGGGAAACCCTGATCCAGCCATGCCGCGTGTGTGAAGAAGGCCTTCGGGTTGTAAAGCACTTTCAGTGGGGAGGAAAGGGCAGTTGCTAATATCAGCTGCAGTTGACGTTACCCACAGAAGAAGCACCGGCAAACTCCGTGCCAGCAGCCGCGGTAATACGGAGGGTGCGAGCGTTAATCGGAATTACTGGGCGTAAAGCGCGCGTAGGCGGTTGCTTAAGCTAGATGTGAAATCCCCGGGCTCAACCTGGGAACTGCATTTAGAACTGGGCGACTAGAGTTTTGGAGAGGAGGGTAGAATTCCAGGTGTAGCGGTGAAATGCGTAGAGATCTGGAGGAATACCAGTGGCGAAGGCGGCCCTCTGGCCAAAAACTGACGCTGAGGTGCGAAAGCGTGGGGAGCAAACAGGATTAGATACCCTGGTAGTCCACGCCGTAAACGATGAGAACTAGCCGTTGGGGTCCTTAGAGACTTTAGTGGCGCAGCTAACGCGATAAGTTCTCCGCCTGGGGAGTACGGCCGCAAGGTTAAAACTCAAATGAATTGACGGGGGCCCGCACAAGCGGTGGAGCATGTGGTTTAATTCGAAGCAACGCGAAGAACCTTACCTGGCCTTGACATCCAGAGAACTTTCCAGAGATGGATTGGTGCCTTCGGGAACTCTGAGACAGGTGCTGCATGGCTGTCGTCAGCTCGTGTTGTGAAATGTTGGGTTAAGTCCCGTAACGAGCGCAACCCTTGTCCCTATTTGCCAGCACTTCGGGTGGGAACTTTAGGGAGACTGCCGGTGACAAACCGGAGGAAGGTGGGGACGACGTCAAGTCATCATGGCCCTTACGGCCAGGGCTACACACGTGCTACAATGGGGCGTACAGAGGGTTGCGAAGCCGCGAGGTGGAGCTAATCTCTTAAAGCGTCTCGTAGTCCGGATTGGAGTCTGCAACTCGACTCCATGAAGTCGGAATCGCTAGTAATCGCGAATCAGAATGTCGCGGTGAATACGTTCCCGGGCCTTGTACACACCGCCCGTCACACCATGGGAGTGGGTTGCACCAGAAGTAGCTAGTCTAACCTTCGGGGGGACGGTTACCACGGTGTGATTCATGACTGGGGTGAAGTCGTAACAAGGTAGCCGTAGGGGAACCTGCGGCTGGATCACCTCCTTAAACGATATCCAACTGTCTCAGTTTGGCGTCCACAACAAATTGCTTGATTGGCGAGTAGAGAGCTTACTTAAGGGTCATCAGACCCGTGACGCAATCGAGAGATTGCAAGTTCTGGGTCTGTAGCTCAGGTGGTTAGAGCGCACCCCTGATAAGGGTGAGGTCGGTGGTTCAAGTCCACCCAGACCCACCAGAATTTCCTTGTTCTTGGTGAATAACTAGGTTTGATTAGGAAAATTATGGGGCTGTAGCTCAGCTGGGAGAGCGCCTGCCTTGCACGCAGGAGGTCAGCGGTTCGATCCCGCTCAGCTCCACCATTCATAGAATGGTAGTAGTACGGTTGACAATTAAGTAAGTGAAATCTGACGATTTCAGATGATAGAAACGAATACAGCATGAAAGTTTCAAAAAGATGACTGTATTGGTTTCTGGCATTTGGTCAGAGAAGCTCTTTAACAATTTGGATAAGCAAAGTAAAAACCAACGTGGTGACAGATAAAGTTTATTTGTCACTTAACGGATAGGTTTTACTGAGTAGTTATACTCAAGCGCAATATCGGCAAATTATTGTTACGGTGAAACCAGCGCTGTATAGCTTGAAGTGATGGCAGTAATGAAATTACTTCGGGTTATATGGTCAAGTGAATAAGCGCATACGGTGGATGCCTTGGCAACTGGAGGCGATGAAAGACGTGAAAGCCTGCGATAAGCGTCGGCGAGGTGGCAAATAACCTTTGACCCGGCGATCTCTGAATGGGGAAACCCACCTGATTTATCAGGTATCCTGCACTGAATCCATAGGTGTAGGAGGCGAACCGGGGGAACTGAAACATCTAAGTACCCCGAGGAAAAGAAATCAACCGAGATTCCCTCAGTAGCGGCGAGCGAACGGGGATCAGCCCTTAAGCTTTGTGACAGATAGGAGAACGCTCTGGAAAGTGCGGCCATAGTGGGTGACAGCCCCGTATCTGAAATCTTATCAAAGTGAAATCGAGTAGGTCGGGACACGTGTTATCTTGACTGAATATGGGGGGACCATCCTCCAAGGCTAAATACTCCCAGTTGACCGATAGTGAACCAGTACCGTGAGGGAAAGGCGAAAAGAACCCCTGTGAGGGGAGTGAAATAGAACCTGAAACCGTATGCGTACAAGCAGTGGGAGCAGACTTGTTCTGTGACTGCGTACCTTTTGTATAATGGGTCAGCGACTTACGTTTAGTGGCGAGCTTAACCGAATAGGGGAGGCGTAGGGAAACCGAGTCTGAATAGGGCGAATTAGTCGCTAGGCGTAGACCCGAAACCGAGTGATCTAGCCATGGGCAGGTTGAAGGTTGAGTAACATCAACTGGAGGACCGAACCGAAATCTGTTGAAAAAGATTCGGATGACTTGTGGCTGGGGGTGAAAGGCCAATCAAACTCGGAGATAGCTGGTTCTCCCCGAAAGCTATTTAGGTAGCGCCTCGGACGAACACCTACGGGGGTAGAGCACTGTTTGGGCTAGGGGGTCATCTCGACTTACCAACCCCATGCAAACTCCGAATACCGTAGAGTGATATCCGGGAGACACACGGCGGGTGCTAACGTCCGTCGTGAAGAGGGAAACAACCCAGACCGCCAGCTAAGGCCCCCAAGTCCATGTTAAGTGGGAAACGATGTGGGAAGGCAGAGACAGCTAGGAGGTTGGCTTAGAAGCAGCCACCCTTTAAAGAAAGCGTAATAGCTCACTAGTCGAGTCGGCCTGCGCGGAAGATGTAACGGGGCTCAAACATGGCGCCGAAGCTGCGGATTCATCCAATGGATGAGTGGTAGGGGAGCGTTCTGTAAGCTGATGAAGGTGTGTCGAGAGGCATGCTGGAGGTATCAGAAGTGCGAATGCTGACATGAGTAACGATAATGCGGGTGAAAAACCCGCACGCCGGAAGACCAAGGGTTCCTGCGCAACGCTAATCGGCGCAGGGTGAGTCGGCCCCTAAGGCGAGACCGAAAGGTGTAGTCGATGGGAAATCGGTTAAAATTCCGATACTTTGTATTGCTGCGATGGGGGGACGGAGAAGGCTAGGTCAGCCTGGGATTGGTAGTCCAGGTTTAAGCCTGTAGGCAGTGTGTTTAGGCAAATCCGGACACACAATGCTGAGGGGTGATGACGAGCTCTCTTTAAGAGAGTGAAGTGATTGATGCCCAGCTTCCAGGAAAAGCCTCTAAGCTTCAGGCAATACAAAACCGTACCCCAAACCGACACAGGTGGTCAGGTAGAGAATACCAAGGCGCTTGAGAGAACTCGGGTGAAGGAACTAGGCAAAATGGTGCCGTAACTTCGGGAGAAGGCACGCCGTCATTACGTGAAGGCCCTGCGGCTGGAGCGGAAGGCGGTCGAAGATACCAGGCCCCTGCGACTGTTTATTAAAAACACAGCACTCTGCAAACACGAAAGTGGACGTATAGGGTGTGACGCCTGCCCGGTGCCGGAAGGTTAATTGATGGGGTTAGCGTAAGCGAAGCTCTTGATCGAAGCCCCGGTAAACGGCGGCCGTAACTATAACGGTCCTAAGGTAGCGAAATTCCTTGTCGGGTAAGTTCCGACCTGCACGAATGGCGTAACGATGGGGGCGCTGTCTCCACCCGAGACTCAGTGAAATTGAAATCGCTGTGAAGATGCAGTGTATCCGCGGCTAGACGGAAAGACCCCGTGAACCTTTACTATAGCTTCACAGTGGACTTTGAACCTGCTTGTGTAGGATAGGTGGGAGGCTTTGAAGCGAGGACGCCAGTTCTCGTGGAGCCATCCTTGAAATACCACCCTGGCATGTTTGAGGTTCTAACTCTGACTGGTAATCCCGGTCGAGGACACTGTGTGGTGGGTAGTTTGACTGGGGCGGTCTCCTCCAAAAGAGTAACGGAGGAGCACGAAGGTGCGCTAAGTACGGTCGGACATCGTACGGTTAGTGTAAAGGCAAAAGCGCGCTTAACTGCGAGACAAACACGTCGAGCAGGTACGAAAGTAGGTCTTAGTGATCCGGTGGTTCTGTATGGAAGGGCCATCGCTCAACGGATAAAAGGTACTCCGGGGATAACAGGCTGATACCGCCCAAGAGTTCACATCGACGGCGGTGTTTGGCACCTCGATGTCGGCTCATCACATCCTGGGGCTGAAGCCGGTCCCAAGGGTATGGCTGTTCGCCATTTAAAGTGGTACGCGAGCTGGGTTTAGAACGTCGTGAGACAGTTCGGTCCCTATCTGCCGTGGACGTTGGAGATTTGAGGAGAGTTGCTCCTAGTACGAGAGGACCGGAGTGAACGAACCGCTGGTGTTCGGGTTGTGATGCCAATCGCATTGCCCGGTAGCTACGTTCGGACGGGATAACCGCTGAAAGCATCTAAGCGGGAAGCCCCCTTCAAGATAAGATCTCCCTGAGGACTTGATCCTCCTAAAGGGCCCTTGTAGACCACGAGGTTGATAGGCTGGGTGTGTAAGCGCTGCGAGGCGTTGAGCTAACCAGTACTAATTGCCCGAGAGGCTTGACCATATAACACCGAAGTAATTTACCGGTATTGATTGAGTATAACTGCTTATCCAAGTTAAAGGTCTTCTGACCAAGCGCCAACTAGACAAGCTAGACTAAGACAAAGCTTAACGGTTTTGCCTGATGATCATAGCGGACTGGAACCACCTGATCCCATTCCGAACTCAGAAGTGAAACAGTCCAGCGCCGATGGTAGTGTGGATTACCCATGCAAGAGTAGGTCGTCGTCAGGCTCTTAATACGAAGAACCCGTCCTCGTGACGGGTTTTTTTTGCCTGAAATTTAACGTCGGGCC
>NZ_JAHMIN010000061.1 GCF_018986435.1 Hahella sp. HN01
GAGCATCGCCTATCTGGCGGTACGCATCGCCGCAAAGGCGACGGGGAGTTACGAGCTTAGGGTGCGTACCGAAAGGGAAATGCTGCCGCTGTTCACGCGCAATTACGACATCGTTTGTCGCCGCGTCATGAACGGGGAAGACATCCAAGCGGACATCCCAAAGGCGTTACCAGAGCAACCAGCCAAGGCGTCTAAGCCCGTCCCACGCGAAGAAGCCCGCCGACGCATGGCGGACTTGTTGAAATCAGTTTCGGCCAGCAGCTAGGCCAAGGAAAAGCAGTAATGACACAAACACACGCAAGAAGAACCGATCCCGTAAGCAGCCATCTGGCGGCGGCAGCCAATGAGCCGAGCCGCTGGACGCAGACGCAGCTTGTCGCGCTGGAGCTGGCCAAACGCCCGGTCCCTGATTGGGTCATAGGGTGGACCAGTTCAGAACTGGCGCGGACCGCCAAGCTGGATCGCTACATGGTCGCCAGACGACTGCCGGACGCGGAAAAAGCGGGATTGGTGGAGCGCGTCGGGATCATGGAGTGTTCGATTTCAGGACGTAAGGCAGTGGCCTGGAGGGCGGTTAAGCATGACTAAGCGCCCAAGAGAATACGCCGCCGAGATTCTACAAATGCAGGGCAGGGAAGCGCGAGCCAAAGCGCTGGCGGCTGTTCCCGCTCAATTCCGGGCGATGGTGGAGGCGCATGTGCGGACCTACTTTGCGCTGAAGGCCAAACCGAAAGCGGCGCCGACGGTGATCACGCCAGAGATGGCCAGGGCTTTGATTCGGAGGCGGGCAGCATGAGCGACGAAACCCTGGAGCAGAAGCTCCAGAACATCCGCAACAAGGCCGCCGAGTTCGCGAGAGCCAAAGCGAACCGGGTTTACCTGGAGGAGTTCCGCAAGTCCAAGATCGCCATTCTCATGAGAGAGGCGGAGAGCGCGGACCCGGACCTGACAGCGGCGAACCGCCAAGAGGCCTGGGCGAGGCGTCACCCGGAATACTTGGAGTTGTTGAAAGGCCTGATGCAGGCGACGGAAGAGGAGGCGCGTTTGCATTGGGAACTGCGGACGGCGGAATGGGCCGTCGAGATATGGCGGACCAAGTCAGCCAACAAGCGAGCGGAGCGGATGAGGTACGGGGCGTGATTTATCGAAATAACAAACTACTGGCAGCCATTAGGCAGCTACCTTGCGCCTCCTGTGGGATTGAAGGCGGCTCACAAGCGGCGCATTCGAATCTGTTGAGGCATGGCAAGGGCAGGGGATTGAAGGCGTCAGACGCCGCCACCTTCCCGTTGTGCGCGCCTTGCCACATGCGGTTTGACCAAGGCAAGGAACTGACGAAAACGGAGCGGGAGCAACTGACCATGGACTGGCTTGCCTGGACGCACATAAAACTGATTGAAAACGAACTGTTGGGGGTGAGGTGAGCAAGTTGGAGGAAACCCTGGCGCTGCACATACGGGCGCTGAAACTGCCGGAGCCCGTCAGGGAATACCGGTTTCATCCGGTGCGGCGCTGGCGCTTTGACTTCGCGTGGCCAAACTACCGGATCGCGGCGGAGGTGGAGGGGATCACCTGCTACGGCAGGAACAAAAACAGCACCCTGAAGCTGGGCCGACACCAAACGGCGAAAGGCATCAGCGCGGACATGGAGAAATACGCCGAAGCCATGGCGTTGGGTTGGAGCGTGTTCCGCTGCGACGCCAAGCTCATTAACAGCGGGCGAGCGGTGGAAGTGATTACACAAATGATGAAGTTAAGAGAGGCTGCATGAATAGAGCAATGAGTGAAACCCCCTGGTTGCTGGAGCAATGGGCGAGGTGGTCAAAGATGGACGCGGGCGTGGGGTATCCCACGTCGACGCCTTTTTCCCGTTTGGGCGGCAGCTCGGTCCGCTCGCCGGTGATTACGGATCAGGAGGCGGCCAAGGTGGATTTGGCGGTCTCCAAACTGCGGGCGCGGGATGAGGAGATGGGGGAGGTTGTGCGGCTGTATTACATGGCGGGGGAGAACTTGTCCTATGTGGTTCGACGCATGCCGAAGCTGGACCGACGCAAGGCGGACCTGTTGGTGAAGTCGGGTGTCGCCTGGATCGATGCAGCGCTTCATATTCACAGGACGCGATGAGTCATAACTGCAAAAGAGCAGGAGAAAATGGCTGCTGTTAAACGTAGCCGGTAAGTGCTTATTCGCCAGCAGCCGTAATATGACTAGTTGTTCTTTTGTTGGGCTACTTGGTCCAACTATCTATGATTTCCTGTAGCTTACCGCTTTGCTTCAATTGCTCGACAGCCGCTTTCATCTTTGAGATGAAGTCTTCACGATAGGGAAAGCTCTGGTTCTTGGTATTTGAGAACGCCAGATAAGCGACTTCTTCACTGATGACTGCTGCAGGTTCGATTTTCAGGTCTTTAAGAGTGGGGTCGGAACGGTTGTTTTCCAGCGTCCACAGCACGGAGAGCTTGTCATTGGGGTGAGCATCTATACGACCTGAGGCCATCTTCTTCAGGTTAGCTACAATGTCGGAAGCTTGGCTCATGGTGAACATGGCTTTCTCTTCGTCGGATAAGGTTGCGTAACCACTTTGCAAGCCAACGCGCATGCCTTTGAAGTCATCCGGCCACTTGCTCATTTGTTTTTTGCTGGCCATATCCTGCGTGACGAACATCGCCACTGTCTCCGTCAGCAAGGGAATGGAGTAATCCATCCAGGGGCGATCTTCAGGGCGGTAATAAGGAGGAAACAGCGCAAACTCCTCGCCGCTCTCCATTTGCGCCAGCGCGCGTTTCCAAGGCAGAGGTTTGAGCGTGATCGTGTAGTCCGGCGTCAGCTTGGCCGCCTCCATGATGATGTCCACATATATTCCCTTGGTTTTGCCGTTTTCCGCATAGCTATAAGGAGGATAGGCTTCATCCATCAACAGGGTGACGGACTGCGCGGCGGCGAACCCCACGAATCCCAACATCAGGGCGGCGAATAGAATTATTCTTTTCATTCTGATTCCTCTTTGGTGGTTGTCATTATTGAAAAGCGAGCATGATGGGGAGCTCTGTGTTCGGCGGGGTTCTTAACGTCGTTTGTCCATTTTTCGACGATCTGCTGCAGCCGGTTCTTATCCCTCATACGCGCCAGGGACTGGTTCATTTTGGCGATGAAATCCGCCCGATACGGCCATTGTTCGGGCTGGATATTGGAAAAGGCGAGGTAGGCGACCTCCTCGTTGATAATGGCTGCGGGAGTGATTTCTAGGGACGCTAAAGCCGAGTCCTGACGGTTATGCTCCAGCGTCCACAACACCGATAGGTAGTCATTGGGGTGAGCATCTATGCGGCCCAGCGCGATTTGTTTCAGGTTGGTCAGAATATTGGGCGACTCAGAAATGACGAACAGCTCCTTTTGTTGCGGCGACAGCGTGGCGAACCCCAGCTGCAGGCCGATGCGCAGGCCTTTATAATCCTCCGGCCAGCGAGTGGGCTTCAGGCGCGCCAGCAATTCGGGGGGCATAAATAGCACTAACGTCTCTTTATAAAGAGGAACCGAGTAATCCATCCAACTGCGACTGACTGGGCGATAGTAGGGTGGGAACACGGCAAAGGCGCGTCCGGTTTCAACCAGATTGAGCGCTCTTTTCCAGGGAAGCGGCTTAAGCTTGACCTTGTAGTCAGGAATGGAGTCCATCGCCTCTTTGATGAAGTCGACATAGATGCCTTTGGCTTCATTGTTTTCGACATAGCTGTATGGCGGATACGACTCATCCATCAACAGTGCTACGGTTTGCGCTGATGCGGTAAAGCATACGGTCGCTAGGAAGCCAAGAATGAGCCTTATGTGTAACTTAAGTTGGGCACGCAGTGTGCTAAATCGAAAAGACGGTTTCTTGATCTGTGGCTGTCGTAAATTGTGGTGTGCAGTCCTTTGGCTGATGACGATGAGAGGAAAGCTGTAGCGCATATATTCAAATGCTCTTTAAGCCCGTTGCAACAATGGTGGAGGGGAACAATGGTTCCCTGAAGTCTGCATACGACTCACAAATATACGGTGTAATTATAGTCAAGTTTGGTGGATGTCCAGCTCTGCTGAGGGAGCGGGTGGGAAGATAACGGGGATGCTCAGAGTTTCTAATTTGGAGTGGATGTGCAATCAAAATATTAGGAAGGGCTTCTGCCCCTAGATTTTTCAAAAGCAACAGAGCTTCTTTTCGGAATGAGTTTGGCTGAAACTTGACCCTCATTTGTTCTTAAAAATTGATGTAATAATTCATATTTYTATGAATTGTTGCTTAATTGAGAATAATTGGTTATCATTATTTTCACATCGTGCACTACTGCGCCCTGACAACTCTCAGGGCGTTTCCATATAAGAGACCCGGTATCCGAAAGGAGCCGGGTTTTTGCGTTTTAAAGGGCCGCTCGCCGTTGCATGGACAGGGGGTAATTCGGCCCATTCAGGAAGGATCATGACACCAGAACACGTAGTACCCGCACCGGGAGTTCAACTCTATAACGCTGATTGCCGCGAGGTGATGAAGCAATTACCTGATAATTCCATTGACCTGATCGCCACGGACCCGCCTTATTTCAAGGTGAAGGCCGACGCCTGGGACAACCAATGGCGAAAGGAAGACGACTTTCTAAACTGGCTGGACGATATCCTGGCGGAGTTTCACCGGGTGCTGAAGCCATCCGGTAGCCTGTATCTGTTTTGCTCCGACCGCATGGCGGGCAAAGTAGAGATGCGCATCGGCAAACGCTTCCGTCTTCTAAACCATATCGTATGGCGCAAACCCAGCGGCGTATTCAAACGCCACCGGAAAGAGTCGCTGAGGCAATTCCTCGGCCAGACCGAGCGAATTCTATTCGCTGAACACTACAACGCCGAGAGCGCCGCCAAGGGCCAGTCAGGCTATATCTCAAAATGCATCGAGTTAAAGGCCCACGTATTCGAGCCCCTGATTGCGTACTTTAGGGAAGCGAAAGCCAAAGCGGGGATCGCCAGTAAGGATATCGACGCCGCCACCGGCACGCAGATGTCGACGCACTGGTTTACGTCCTCCCAATGGAAGCTGCCCACACGGGAGCAATATGAAATCCTGCAACGCCTCTTTGCCGAACGCGCCGCAGAGTTGCCGCGAGGGCATGGCGAATTGACGCAGGAGTACGGCGAGCTACAGCGCACTTATTCAGAATTGAAGAGAGACTATGAGGAGCTACGGCAGGAATACGAAAGCCTACGGCGTCCATTCTCAGTCAACGCAGCGGTGCCTTATACAGACGTGTGGGACTTCAGGCCTGTGGAGCACTACCCAAGCAAACACCCTTGTGAAAAACCGCTCGATATGATGCGCCATATCGTTCAGGCCAGCACAAGGCCGGGACAGGTCGTCTTTGATCCTTTCATGGGGTCAGGCTCCACCGGGAAAGCTTGCATCGAGCTGGGGCGCAAGTTTATTGGCGTCGATATGGACGAAGCCTACTTTAAAAACACGCTGCAGAGCTTATCCGAGCATCAGGCAGAACCATTAAAGGAAGCGGGATAACCCGCCGACCACAAATAAATCCTACCAAGGGCCTCGCAACTGCGGGGCTTTTTTATTTCTGGAACACATAAAGAATGACTTATTACCTGGGCAAGCGCTCCAAGTCGCGCCTGGTTGGCCTGCATCCCGACATTGTGAAAGTAGTGGAAAGGGCGATTCAGAAAACCCCGATAGACTTCACTGTGCTGGAAGGCCTGCGAACCATCGAGCGCCAAAAGGAACTGTATAAGGCCGGCAAGTCCAAGACGATGCGCAGCCGACACTTAACGGGACATGCGGTGGATCTGGGCGCACTGGTTAACGGCGCTATCACCTGGGAGGCCCGTTATTACCAGATACTTGCCGACGCTGTGAAACAAGCCGCCGAAGAGCTGGGCATTTCAATAGAGTGGGGCGGCGATTTCAACGGCTTTTTCGACGGACCTCATTATCAACTGCCGTGGAAGCAATACCCATGAGCGCCTGGGTCTCAATTCTGAACCTGTTTAAACCGGTCGCGGATCTTATCGACAACGTCCACACCAGTGACGAGGAGCGCCTGCAGGTACAAGCGCAGCTATTCCAGATTCAGGCAGAGCTAACCCAGCGGGTGATGGAGTACGAAACCAAGCTGCTGGAGGCGAAGGCCAGAACGATCCAAGCGGAGGCGCAAGGCCAAAGCATCCTGCAGCGCAACTGGCGCCCGTTAACCATGCTGTGTTTCCTGGCTTTGGTTGTGTGTGACTCCTTCGGCCTGCTGACGTTTAGGCTTAGCGTGGAAGCCTGGGATCTGCTGCAAATAGGACTGGGCGGATACGTTGCCGGCAGATCGCTGGAGAAGATCGCCCCCAAGGTAACCGACGTGATGAGTAAGAAATAATGGAAGAGAACCAAATCCCCCGGAGGCACTGGCACTTGGACAAAACCATCAGTGTGGGCCACCTGATCAGCACGCTGGTAATCGCCATTTCCGTGATCACCTGGGCGGGCTCCATAGATCGCCGTGTGGAGCAAAACGCGCTGGCTGTTAAGTACCTGAATGAAGAGCAGGTGCAACAGCGTCAGCGTATCGACGCCGTGCGCAATGAGATTAAAACCGACCTGCGAGCTATCAACGACAAGTTAGACCGCCTGATCGAGCGGCAGAGTGAACGCTAATGCCTCAAGCTTCGTTAAGGCCTTGCAAGGATAAGGGCTGTCCCAATACGACCCGACACAAGTCACGATACTGTGAGAGCCACGCAGACAAGCGAGAGGCGACACGCTGGGGAGTCTGGCAACAACAGAAAGGCAGCGACACCCAACGCGGTTACGGTTGGCAATGGCGGAAGCTGAGGGTGCGGATACTGAGACGGGATAACTACTTGTGTCAGGTGTGTTTAAAGCAGGGGCGAACCAGCGCGGCGACGGAGGTGGACCACATACAACCGAAGGCGGGAGGCGGTGACGATCAAGAGATGAACCTGCAGGCAATTTGTAATGGCTGTCATCGTTCCAAAACGGGAAACAGTGTCTAAACTGGTTATTATCAAGCTGCTGTCCTACGTAGACACCAAGAAAACATTAAATCTGTATCTAGGATTTGTTGACCACTACACTGGAGGGCTTACGGAGATTTCAGTTTAGCGGGGGGAGAGTTGAATAGGCTGCTCTCAAATTAGCCTAAGCAGAGCATGTGAGGAGCTAGCTGCTAAGCTTATTGAATCGAGCTATCCACTCTGCCACTGGAAGGAAGAAATGGAGTTTTCTAAGTTTATGGCCAAAAAGCATTACCTTCAGTCAGAGTTGTACTCCCTACTAAAGAGTGACGACTCAATCTTTGAGTTCATTCAGGCTGGATCGCTTGATGGGATATGGTATTGGGATCTTGAAAAGCCAGAAAATGAGTGGATGAGTGACAGGTTTTGGACGACTTTTGGCTATGATCCGGCGGAAAAACAGCATCTGGCAAGCGAATGGCAGGACATGATTTTTCCAGAAGATTTGGCGGTTGCTTATGAGAATTTTAAGAAGCATTGTGCTGATCCGAAGCATGCCTATGATCAGATTGTTCGGTACAAGCATCATGATGGCTCGACTGTTTGGGTCCGCTGCAGAGGACTGGCAATAAGGAATGAGTCTGGTGCGCCAGTAAGGATGTTGGGTGCTCATACAAACGTCACAGCCATGATGTTGCTGAGTCATCAATACGAGTCTCTCTTCCATAACAGTCCTCATGGCTTACTTGTCGTCAATAAGCGCGGCGAGGCTGTGAAGATGAATGCTGAGGCTGAAAGTGTGCTGGGCATCAAGGGGGGAGAGACGTTTAATGTTTCCGATATCTTTAATAAGGAAACGACCGATGAACTACTTACCCATTTGCAATATTGCGCCACTGAAGGCGAATGCTCACCTTTAATGATAGAAGTTGAAGTTAATGCTGAGCGCGTCGCTCCTATATTTTTTCAGTTAAGTGTAAAGTCGATTTACTATGAAGCTGAGCGTATGCTATTACTTTCACTCGTTGATCTTAGTGCAAGAAAAGAGATTGAGAGGTCAAAGGAAAACCTGATATCTATAATCAATCATGAGCTTAGAACTCCCTTAACCGCCATAATAGGGGCTGTAGATTTACTCTTGACTAATAAATTTGGTGATATCCCTGAAGGAGTGAATAATCTATTAAATATCGCGCAAAGAAACTGTGGGAAGTTGAAGGCGGTGGTCGATGACATTCTGCATGTAGACAAGCTTTCTAGCGATGAAATAACTATAAACCTTAATAATATTAACTTGTTTAGTCTAGCCAAAGAATGCGTCGAAGAAAATCAGTCCTTTGCGGACAAGTATGGGATAAACCTGCTATTAAACGTTGAGGATAAGGGAGTTGTTGTCAACGGTGATCGGTTTAGACTCTCTCAAGTGTTAACAAACTATTTGTCTAATGCGGTCAAGCATTCCCCAGCAGGCGCTGACGTAAAGGTGGTTATCGCTTTGAAAGACGAAGAGGCTGTTGTTAGTGTTATTGATTTTGGGCGAGGCGTTTCTGAGGAGTTTCAGCCTCGATTGTTTGAGAGGTTTAGTCAGGATAATACTAGGCACGCCCAGATGGGAACGGGTCTAGGTCTCTATATATGTAAGCTTATTATAGAGAAGCATAATGGAACGGTTGGATATGAGTGCACTGGAAACGGGAGTCGCTTCTATTTCACGATACCCCGGAATCAAGCCTCACCTTCAGGTGATTGAGTATGCTTGTTATGCTCAGAGGGGCGGGGCGGGTCAAATCTCTGATACCTGAGCGACCAACACCGCACCCCTAAGTCTTTTTTTATACCCGCGAAATTAAAAAATTCAGGCTAACGCAATGAGTGGAACCGCAACCAGAGCAGGACGGGGGCGGAAGCCCAAGCCCGTTGCGCAAAAGCTCCTGGCCGGCAACCCTGGCAAGCGTCAACTCAACACCCACGAACCCCAGTTTTCACAGATCACTAACATCGATTGCCCGGACTGGCTGGGCGACGACGCACGCCGCATGTGGGAGCTGATCGCCCCGGAGCTGTGCGCGCAAAAGATCATCGCCATTACCGACGCGCACAACCTGGAGGCCTTCTGCGCCGCCTATGGTCGATGGCGTCAGGCGGAAAGAGAACTGGCGCAATATGGCATCACTATTACGGACGCAAACGGCGGCCTGAAAAAGAACCCGGCGGCCACCGTCGCCAACGAATCCTTAAAACAACTGGCGACCTTCGGGGCGCTCCTGGGCCTGGACCCATCCAGTCGCCAACGTCTTACCGGCGGCGGCAATCACGACACGTCAAACCCTTTCGATAAATTCTGATTTCGGTTACTCCATGGCGGCTAAATATCCTCACGTCGAGGCGGCGACGCGGTACGCCCGCGCCGTGCTGGACGGGTCTATCCCGGCGTATCGATACACGCGCCTCGCGTGCCAACGTTACCTGGATGACCTCGCCCAGGAAAGCGACCCGGTCTATCCGTATTACTTCGACAAGGCCGAGGCCGAGCGTGTCTGCGAGTTCGTCCAGCTGCTGCCGCATACCAAGGGCGAGTGGGCGTTCAAACGTCAGCTAATACGCTTGGAACCCTGGCAGGTGTTCGGCTTCGTCAACATCTTCGGATGGAAGAGCAAGGCCGACGACCTGCGCCGCTTTAGGGAGGTGTATTGGTGCGTCCCGCGCAAGAACGGCAAGTCGATCATCGCCGCCGGCGTGGGGCTGTATATGTTCGCTTGCGACGCCGAGTTCGGCGCCGAAGTCTACAGCGGAGCGACCAACGAACGCCAAGCCTGGGAGGTTTTCAGGCCAGCCAAGCTGATGGTCTCGCGCACGCCGTTATTGCAAAAGGCCAAGGGCATTGCCGTTAACGCCAAGAACCTGAACCGCCCGGCGGATGAGGCTCGCTTTGAACCGGTCATTGGCAAGCCCGGCGATGGCGCAAGCCCCTCCTGTGCGCTGATCGATGAATACCACGAACACGACGCCCCCGACCTGTACGAGACCATGGTGACGGGGCAGGGGGCACGCCGGCAGCCGCTGACGTTTATTATCACCACCGCCGGCAACAACATCGAAGGCCCTTGCTACGACAAGCAGACCGAAGCGCAAGAGATGCTGGACGGCGTCGCGCCCAATGACGAGTTGTTCGCGTTGATGTATGGCGTGGATGATCCGGAGCGCTGGGCGGACCCGGATGTATTGGCCATGGCTAATCCTAATTTGGGCGTCAGCGTTTATAAAAAGTATTTGGAAAGTCAGCAGCAAAAAGCGATTCGCAGCGCCCGCTTCCAGAACATTTTCAAGATTAAACACCTGAACATTTGGGTCACCGCTCGCAGCGCCTTTTTCAATATGGAGCAGTGGGCTAAATGTTATGACCCCAGCCTGAACGCGGAGGACTTCGAAGGTCAGGAGTGTATCGGCGGTCTGGACTTGGCCGGCAAACTCGACCTTAACGCCTTCGTCAAACTGTTCTACCGCGACTTGATGGACGAGGACGGCAGAACCCGCCGGCATTACTACTGCCTCTCGCCGGTGTTCTGGGCGCCTGAGGATACGGTCAACAACCCGGATAACCGCAAGTTAAGCAGCCGCTATCAGAAGTGGGTCAACCTGGGCGCGCTGACCGCTACCGACGGCGCGGAAGTGGACTATCTGGAAGTGCTGGCGGAAGTCACCGACACCAACCAACGCCACCCCATTGCGGAGATCGGCATCGATCCGCACGGCGCGCTGAACCTGTCTCACCGCCTGGACGACGAGAACCTGAACCCGGTGCAGATCACGCAGAACTATTCCGGCATGTCCGCCGGCATGAAAGAGCTGGAAGCGGCCATCGCCGCCGGGCGTTTTCATCACGATGGCCACCCCATTTTAACCTGGTGTATGGGCAACGTCGTCGGACGCTACATGGGCGGCGCCGATGACGATGTGGTGCGCCCGACCAAAGAACACAAAGACAAAAAAATCGACGGCGCGGTCGCGCTCATCATGGCCGTGGGCCGCGCCATGCTGGCGGCGGAAACCACCGGCCCCAGCATAAGGTTTGCCTGATGTTTAAGTTATTCAGACGTAAAAGCACGGCGGTGATTGATAGCTCCGCCAAGCTCGCGGAGTTGCTGGGCGCATGGTATGACGCCGACGCCGGCGTACAGATCACTCCCGGCAACGCGCCGGAGATCAGCGCCGTGTTTTCCTGCATCAAAGTGCTGACGGAATCTATCGGCATGCTGCCCTTAAATCTGTTTAAGGAGCTGCCCGGCGGCGGATCGGAAAAGGCGACTAACCACCCGCTGCAGACGTTGTTGAAACATGGACCGAACGACTACCTGACCGACCAAGAATATAAAGAACTGATCGTCGCGCACCTGTGTTTGCGCGGCAACCATTACAGCTACATCAACCGCACGGCGTCGGGCCGGGTGCTGGAGCTGCTGCCCATGGCGCCGGATGCGGTAACGCCGAAACTCTCCAACGACTACGAACTGACCTATGACGTGCAATTTAAAAGCGGCCCCGTTCGCACGCTGCTGGCGGAGGAGGTGCTGCATATCCGCTTATGGAGCTTGGACGGCTTAACAGGATTGAACCCAATTCAATACAACCGCCACTGCCTGGGGCTGGCCAAGGCGACGGAAAAGCATGGATCAACCTTGTTCGCCCATGGCGCGAAACCCTCTGGCGTGCTCTCCACCGATCACGCGCTGACAGATAAACAATACGAGCGATTGAAACAGGAAATGGAGTTACACAGGGGCGTGTCCAACCAGAACCGCGAGATGATCCTTGACGGCGGCTTGAAGTGGCTGCAGGTGTCGATGACGGCGGAGGACTCGCAATTCCTTGAAACCCGCAAGTTTCAACGCTCCGAGATCGCCGGCTTTTTCCGGGTGCCGCCGCACATGATCGGCGACCTGGAGCGGGCGACGTTTTCGAATATCGAGCATCAAGACTTGGCGTTCGCCCGTCACACTCTGATTCCGTATTGCACCCGCATCGAGAAGCGCATTAACAAGGCGCTGCTCTCAGACAAAGAGCGGGCCAGCCATTTCGCCAAGTTCAACATCAACGCTCTGATGCGCGGAGACATGAAGACCCGCAGCGAGTACTACACCGCCATGATTCAAAACGGCGTCATGAGTCCGAACGAGGTCCGCATCCTGGAGGACATGAACCCCAGGGAAGGCGGCGACACCTACCTGACGCCATTGAACATGGCCGTTAACGGCAAGCCTGCCGACGAGACGGAAACGCATTAAGCAGCCATACGAGGCACGTATGCACACCAAGCAAAAACTGAATATCCCATTAAAGATCAAGTCCCTGTCCGACTCTGGTGAGTTTGAAGGGTACGGCTCCGTATTCGGGGTCAAAGACTCCTACTCAGACATCGTACTGAAAGGCGCGTTCACGGCCTCGCTGGAACGCTGGAAACAGCAAGGCCGCATGCCTGCGCTGTTATGGCAACACCGCATGGACGAGCCGATAGGCGTCTATACCGCCATGGAGGAGGACGAGCACGGTCTGAAGTTGTCCGGGCGTCTGCTAATCGACGATGACCCGTTAGCCAGGCGCGCTTATGGGCACCTTAAAGCCGGCTCAATTTCCGGCCTCTCTATTGGGTATTCCGTCCCGTCCAACGGCATGGAATACGACAGCGCCAAAGAGGCGTTCTTAATCAAAGAAATCGACCTGTGGGAAGTGTCTCTGGTGACCTTTCCCGCCAACGATGAAGCGCGGATCGCCAATGTGAAAAGCGCGCTGCAACGCGGGCAAATGCCCGCCCCGGCGTTAGTGGAGCGTTCCCTAAGAGAGTTAGGGTTTTCGCGCAAACAGGCCCTGGCCTTCATGGCCAAAGGCTACCCCGCCTTGTCTCCGCGAGAGGCTGAGCAAGCGCAGGCGCTGACCGCCCTTAAATCCCTGCAATCCCTGTTTAACTAAGGAACTTTCTATTTATGGCAGTCGAATTAAAAGACATTCAAGACGTCGCCGACACCCTGTCCGCTCGCTTCACCGAGTTCAAGGCGGCGAACGATTCCAACCTGGAAGCCACCAAGGCGGAGGTAATCAAGCTCACCGAAAAAACCGACAAGCTCAACGCCCAGCTTAGCGAACTGGAGGCCCTGAAAAAGGAGCTGGACGGCCTTTATAAAAAGCAGAACCGCCCCGGGACCGTGGAGGGCGATGCGGAATACCGCAAACACTTTATCGACCAGTGGATGCGCAAGAACAACGCCGCCGGCATTGAAGCCAAGGCCGTCAATCTGGGCGCGAATCAGGACGGCGGCTTTGGCGTGCCGGAGGAACTGGACCGCCAGATCCTGGAGCTGGAGCGCGAGCTGTCGCCGATGCGGGCGCTGTGCCGGAATATCCAAGTATCCACGGATGGCTACAAGCGTTTGGTGAACCTGGGCGGCGCCGGTTCCGGCTGGGTCGGCGAGACCGACGCCCGCCCGGAAACCAACACACCCAAGCTGGCGCAGATTGAAGCCTTCATGGGTGAGATTTATGCGAATCCCGCCACGACCCAAAAGGCGCTGGACGATGTGTATTTTAACGTCGAGCAGTGGATCGCCGACGAGGTGGCGCAAGAGTTCGTCGACCGCGAAGCCGACGCCTTTCTAAATGGCGATGGCGTGGGCAAACCGAAAGGCATCCTGTCTTACGCCATGGACGCCGCCCCGGATGCTTCCCGCGAGTTTGGCAAGCTGCAACGAGTGATCAGCGGCAAGGCGGGCGACTTCACCGCGGATAACCTGCTAAGCGTGATCTACCGTCTCAAGAAAGCATTTCGCCGTAACGCCAGCTGGATGATGACCGGAACCACGGTGGAGAAGGTGCGCAAGTTCAAGGACGCGGACGGTAACTACATGTGGCGTCCGGGCATCGAGGCGGGCCAGCCCTCCTTGCTGTTGGGTTACGGCATTGAAGAGAACGAGGACATGCCGGAAGTGGCGGCGGATGCTAACGCTATCTTGTTCGGGGACTTCATGCGTGGTTACAGCATTGTGGACCGTATTGGCGCGCGCATGCTGCGTGACCCCTACACCCACAAACCCTTCGTCCACTTCTACACCACGAAGCGGGTGGGCGGCATGCTGGTCGACTCCAACGCAATCAAGGTGCTGACCTTGAGTAAGGGGGCGTAATGGCCCCCATCACCTTAGAGGAAGCCAAGCAGCATCTGCGCGTGGAACATGGCGACGAAGACGGCTACATCGAAACCCTGATCGCCGTGGCGCGCAATCTGGCGCAGGAGTATTCCGGGCTTTCCCTGGAGGAAGGCGAGAGCATTCCCGAGCTGGCCAAGCACGCCATAAAAATGATCATCGCCACCCTGTACGAGCAACGGGAGGACCAGACGGCGGCGACAGTCTCACAGGTTCCGCTATGTTCTAAAGCCCTGTTAGATCTGCTACGGATTCGCAGGCTATGAGGGCGGGACGACTACGGCGGCGGGTGACGATTCAGGTTAATGACACGACTCAGGATGAATACGGCGAAACCGTGCAAGGCTGGCGAGAACTCGCCACGCGTTGGGCGGGCGTGGAGCCGCTGTCCGGTCGGGAGTTCCTGGCCGCCAGCGGTCCCCGCGCCGAATTAACCACCCGCATAGTGCTGCGTTGGGAGCCGGCGCTGGCTGGGCTCACGTCCCAGGATCACCGGGTGATCTATCAAGGGCGCGTCTATGACATCCATTCAGCCATCAACACCCGCGAGGAAAACAAAGAGTGGGTGCTGATGTGCGCGGACACGGGGGCGGCGGTATGAGCAGCGGCGTCAAGATCAGCGGCTTGCGCGAGCTGCATCAAGCCTTACAGCAACTCGGCAAGCAGGCGGCCAACAAGGCGGCGCGAGACGGACTGACGGAAGCCGCCAAAACGTTTAGGAAAGAGATCCGCCAAGGCGCGCCAGTGAAAAGCGGCCATCTGCGTAAACACATCCGCTACAAGCTTCGTAGGGATCGCAGCGGGCGCGGCTACACCGGTCGCGTAGGCGTGCATCCCAAAGCCTACTACGCCCGCTTTATCGAGTTCGGCGCGGCGCCGCACGCCATCCCCAACCCGACTACCGGGCGCGGTCGCAACAAGCGCAAAAACAAAAAGCGTCTGCGCATCGGTTCGCAGGTGGTGTCCGGCGTTAACCATCCCGGCATTGCCCCGCGTCCTTTCCTGCGCCCGGCGTTTCTGCGCGCCAAGGACGCGGCGGTCAAAGCCGCCGGCAAACGCATGTGGCGTTCCATTATTCAAGCGCGTGCGAAGCGCAATTAATCAACCCTGAAGGAGTACGCGGGAATGATCATCCCCCGATTGCTGAAGCGAGTGCGTAAGGCGGATCAGATCAGGGCGCTGATCCCGCCGTCCGCGATCCACGGACGCTTTCTACCGCCCAACGCAGCAACGCCGGCGCTGTCTCTGCTGTATGTCGGCGACGATCCCGTCAACGACCTGGGCGGAGAGGATAACCGCCGCCGCGAACGGGCGCAGATAGACGCCTGGGCGCCGACGCTCAAGCAGGCGGACCAGCTGGCGGAGGCGGTTATCAAAGCGCTGGCTCCGCGAGGCCAAGACTTCACCGCCGTGCGCAACGGCAAAACCTACGAGTACGACGACGCGGCCCAGCTCCACCGGCTGATGCTGGATTATTCATTCACCTTTTACGAGGACTGACCATGGCGAAAATGCCCGCCGACGGGACAAAAATTGAAATCGACGGTACGACCGCCGGCACACCCGACATTGAGGTGACCGGGGTTAAATCCTATTCCGGTTTTGATGGGGAGCGCCCCGAAATCGACAACACGGATTTAAGTAGCGAGGCGTCCGAGTTTTTCCTCGGCAAGCGCGACTGGGGCTCTTTCTCTCTGGACTGGTTTATTAACTACGCGGACCCCGGCCAAAACGAGATCCGCGCCGCCGAGCTGTCCGGGGCGCTGAAGACCGTCAAGATTACTTTTCCAGATTTAACCACCGCCACATTCAAGGCTTACGTCAAAAACGCCACCAGTTTGAGCGGCGGCATCAGCGGCATGGTGGAAGGCTCCGCCGCGCTGCGCATCACTGGTAAACCTACTTTCGCGAAACCCTAAACGAGGAACCTTTATGAGTTATTTAAACAAAGCCCAGATCCTGGCGGCGCAAGATATCACATCGGAAGACGTAGACGTGCCGGAGTGGGGCGGGACCGTGCGGGTCGCCCTGATGAGCGGCGCCGCCCGCGACGATTACGAAGGCTCGCTGGTGAAGTTATCTCCAGATGGCAGCGCGCATAGGGATCTGACTAACATCCGCGCCAAGCTGGTGGCGGTCTGTCTGGTGGATGACAAAGGCGAGCGTTTATTCAGCGAGAGCGACGTCAAAGCCCTGGGCGCCAAATCCTGCGCCGCCCTGGATCGCGTCTATCATGTCGCCGCCCGACTCAATCGCTTAACCCAAGGCGAAGTGGAGGATGCCGCAAAAAACTCCTAAGCCGGCCCGAGCGCCGGTTTTACTTTTACCTCGCCGCCAAATTGGGCAAAACCGTTAGAACCCTCCTGCAGGAGATCGACTCCGCCGAGCTGGCGGAATGGATGGCTTACGAATCCCTGGACGCCTACGCCGAGCAATTCGAACGTGAGCGCCAGAGTAGCGCGGAGCGGTCGGACGCACTGAAGAACCTCCTATTCGGCGACGCCTGGCGCGACGCCTAACCCCTTTCTTCTCTCTCCCTTTTAACCTGGTTAAAGCCTTCTATGAGTCAGGAAATGATTGGCGCGTTGTCTATCGATCTGCGCCTTGCGACGGCCAAGGTCGAGGACGGATTGCGCAGCGTCAACACCCATCTGGAGCGCACGGCGTCGGCGGCCAACAATGCCGGCAAGATGTTTACGACGCTGGCCACCATCGCCACGGCGGGCGTGTTTGGCGGGGTCATCAAAGGCAGTCTGGACGCGGCCAACCACCTGGGCGACCTGAGCGTGCGCCTGGGCGTGAGTGTGGAAGGGTTGAGCCGTCTCGCCTACGCGGCGGAATTGTCGGGCGTATCCGCCGGCACGCTGGAAACGGGCCTGCAGCGCATGACGCGACGCATCGCCGAGGCGGCCGCCGGCAGCGGCGAAGCCATAGGCGCAATCAAAGCGCTGGGCTTATCCGCGCAGAAGCTCCAGCAACTGCGTCCCGAACAGCAATTTGAAGTGCTGGCGGACGCACTGGCGGAGGTGCCTGAGAAGTCGGACCGGGTGCGCCTCGCCATGAAGCTGTTGGACTCCGAAGGCGTCGCCCTGCTGCAAACCATGGAAGGCGGCAGCGCCGCCATTCGGGCCATGGGTGAAGAGTCCGACCGCACCGGCAATACCATCAGCACCAGCTTTGCGACGCAGGCCACCGCCGCCAATGCCGCCATCATCAAGATGAACGCGGCGCTGACGGGCATGACCAACAACATGGCTGTGGCGTTGGGGCCGACCATCGAGCAGGTCGCGCACTTTCTGGGGGATGTGCTGCCCGAGGCGGCCAAGCTGGGCGGGCAGGCGGTGCGGTTGCTCGCCGCCGGCGCCTTGGAGGTAAGCGCCAGCGTGATTGAGTTTATCCGGGTGGCGACTTACTACCTGGGCAAGCTTTCCGATGATGTGGCGGAGGTCGACGCCGAGCTATACAGCATGCAGGAGAACCTGCGCGGCGCTACAGGCGACATCTTCGCTCAGATGGCGGCGGCGGATCAGGAGACGGAAAAGTTCAACGTCACCCTGGGGCAAAGCGTCGTCACCTTGCAGGACTACCAAGGCGTGACCGCTACCGTGGCGGACAACCTTCAACGCGTAAAAGCCGCGCAGGAGGAAGCCAACGCCGCGCTGCAGCGTCAGAACGAAATACGCGGCAACGTGGAAAGCATTCGCGAATCTCTGCTGACCGAGGAAGAAGCGGAACGGGAATCCTACGAGCGCCGGCGCGACATGCTGCAGGAGGCGTTGGACGAAAACCTGTTAACCCAAACCCAACATATGGAGTTGTTGGGCGAGCTGTCCGCGCAGCATCAAGCCACGCTCACAGCCATAGAGGAAAGAGAGAAGGGCAAGCGCAAGGCCCTGGCGGAGGCGGAGCATCAGGAACGGGTGTCGGTCATGACCGGCATGCTGGGCAACCTCTCCACCTTGATGGACACGAAGAGCAAGAAGCTTTTTGAGATCGGGAAAAAGGCGGCTATCGCCAACGCTCTGGTGGCGGGTTATGAAGCC
>NZ_JAHMIN010000062.1 GCF_018986435.1 Hahella sp. HN01
CGAATGCGAATGATTTCTAGTGTTTTATGATCAAGCTTTCTTCCATCATTTGAGGGCATAGCATCCACTCTCTTTATCTAAAGTCGGGTCCATGACATGCTTGAATATAGTCTATTTCTGTGTTCGCCTACTTTGTTTCGGATTAGTAACAAAGAAGAGACGTTTGTAGTCAATGGGAAAAGCGACTCAAGTCTAGTTTCAGCTATAAGTGACTTCCAAACTAGCTATATGAAGGTGTCTTCACCTGACGGAAGGGTTGACCCTAATGGTAAAACATTTAAGAGTTTAATCGATCTTGGTAACTCGGTTTTTAAATCTGTGGCGATTACTGCACCAGATTTTGGGATTGTGACGTGGGAGTCAGAGGGCAATGAAGGTGGAAAGTACCACTCGCGCAAACTTCATGTTCCTTCTGCTGTATCTGGCCTTACTCTGGGACGCGGATATGACATGAGAAGGAAAGATGCGTCTGCAATATATTTAGATTTAGTTAATGCGGGAGTTAACACAAAAAATGCAGAAGTATTAAAGCTTGCTTCTGGACTTTATGGAAATAGTGCTGAACGTTTTATTATTGATAATGATCTTCTTGACTTCCAGATCTCTGCGAATACGCAGTTAAATATCTTCAAGAAAAGTTACGAATCAGAGAGCAATGAAGTTGAAAGAATATGTGGAAAAAAGGATGTTGTATTGGCTTATGGTGAAACGAAATGGGATAGTTTGAATTCAGCTATTAAAGATATCGTTATCGATCTCAAATTTCGAGGCGACTATACTGGATCAGCGAGAAAAATTCTCCAGCAGAGTATTGTGGATAACGATGTCGATGAATTTAAAAAACAACTAAGTAATAAAAGTAACTGGCCAAACGTTCCTAAGGACCGCTTTGAACGACGTAATAAATTTTTAGATAAAGCTAAGTAGATAAATTATGAAAAGACTTTTATGTTTTCTTCTTTTGACGCCTATTTCATGCTCAGCTCTGACTGAAAGTACAGGAGTACCAGCTTCGGTAAGTCAAATTAAGACAGAAGTTGTTAATGGGCAGGTTGTCAGGATAGTTCAGCACAATATGGAGCTTAACCCTATTATACAATTTGAAATTCTTTCTCGTCCTAATTTTAATCCGATAGAAACTTTGACTGTAAAAGAACTGCCTTACAATAACCAAGAGCTGAGCTTGAGTAAGTCAAGCGGGGCTTTTGTGGAAGATGTTTTTTTGAATGGGAGTAGTATAGAGTTTACAATTGAATATTTTTATGTTGAAGGAGGGTCGGTTATGTTGAGTTGTGAAATACCCGTTAGCAAAAATCATTTTGATCCGTTGCAGTGCCATAAAAAATAAGGGAGTATTTATTTTTTAGACGAGGTTTCATTGGACGCATAGTGGGAAGCGGAAATCCTAATTTTGAGGAGATTTTATTCAAGGCGCGTTAACCTCTGGGTAGTAGTGAATGCCATCAAGTGAACACTACCTATGAATATTTCTGAGACATAATGATAAAAATACTTCATTCAGTTTCAATTCAGCTTGCATGTACATAATGGCCTCCGTGTTGTTGCTTCATCTGGTTTGACCGTGGTGGAGGGCGCATCTAACGGTAGCCTGCAGCTTTTGATGATAACGGGTGGTTTTCACCGCTGGCGTGGTCGGTTGTATGGCGGATTATCAAATAGCATTCGTACATAAGTCATCTCAGGAATATCTATGAAAAAGGTAGTGGTAGCGTCGGTTCTAACTTCATTTCTTCTTTCCACTGGTTGCGCGAGTATTGTCAGCGACAGCAGCTATCCTGTAGCGATCAGCAGCTCTCCTTCCGATGCGCAGTTCATCGTTGAAGATTTAAATGGCAACGAGATTCACGCGGGCCGTACGCCTGCAACGGTAACCCTGAGCGCTGGCGAAAGTTACTTTCAAAAAGCGAAATACCGAGTGAAGTTCCACAAAGACGGCTATGACGATAAGACCGTCATGCTGGAAAGTAAGCTGGATGGCTGGTACTTTGGCAATATCTTGCTGGGCGGCGTAATTGGCATGCTGATAGTCGATCCGATTACTGGCGCCATGTGGAAGTTGCCTGAAGGTCAGGCGACAGTATTGGAGCAGAAGTACGCTGCAGCGCCAAATAACGGCGGTCTGACTATCGTATCTATTGATCAGCTTTCAGATATCGAGCGCGATTCCCTGGTGCGGATTAATTAAGACTCCCAGTCCCGCAGCGGGTGAAGCCCCGCCCGCTGCGTCTACTCTCCTCTTCGATCATCTCCTTGCATCATGCGCAGAAAGCGCTACGTCACAGGCGCCAGTCGGCGTGAACGATAGCGCATCACCGCATCCCAGGACACCAGCGCCAAAGCGCACCAGATAATGACGAACGTGATCCATTTGCCTTGCGGCACAGGCTCCTGGTAGAGCGTGATCGCCAGGATGAACATGATGCTGGGGCCGAGGTATTGGAAGAAGCCGAGGATTGTCAAAGTCAGCCTGCGGCTGGCGATGATGAACAGCAACAGCGGTAAGGTCGTTGCGGGCCCTGCTGCGAGTAGCAACAAGTTGTGGTAAGCGTCGTTGGTGAGCATGTCGCTGGCGGGAGACGCGGAGGTCCACATATAGATCAGCGCAGCCGGCGCCAGCAGGCAGGTCTCCACGCATAGTCCGCTGACGGCGTCCACCGCCACCTGCTTGCGCAATAAGCCGTAAAAGCCGAAGGAGAGCGCCAGCACAACAGCGATCCAGGGCAGGGAGCCAAAGGCGACGATCTCCAGTAATACTCCACCCACCGCAAGGGCGGCGGCGATGCGTTGCAGGAAGGTCAGGCGTTCACCCAGAAACAGATAACCCAACAGCATGTTGACCAGTGGGTTGATGTAATAACCGAGACTGGCTTCCGTCAAATGATTGTTGTTCACCGACCAGATGAACAGCAGCCAGTTGCCGCCCACCAATAACGCCGACAATGCCAGCCACCGCAATTTGCGCCATTCGAGCAGACCCGCGCGCACCGCCATCAGGCGACCGCTGACGGCGCACAGCAATACTGTCAATACGCTGGACCAGACGATGCGATGCCCCAGGATTTCCAGAGCGGGCATGTGGCTCAGTTGTTTGAAATAAATGGGCATGAATCCCCAAAGGAGGAAGGCTCCCAACGCAGCTAAGGCGCCGGTGGATGAAGACGGTGGTGATGACGATGCGCTCATGGGTTCCTGCAGAGGCAAAGGTAGGGACTGGTTACTATGCTGATGAAAAGCCTGACTGGCAAGCTCGGATTAACCTGAACTCATACAGGGTGTGATTCGGTGGCGAGAGGAACTGGAGCGTTGCATAATTTGTCCAATAACCGTAACCGGTTCCCGCTTGCTGCTAAAATCAGGCGCAAATACGCAACCCGCCGAATATGGAGACTGCTGCGATGCCCGACGCAATCCGAAATCTGACATTTACTCTGGTTGAAATCGCCACCTTTTTCGGTGCGGCGGTGATCGCCATATTGGTAGTTTGGGTGTTGATCGCCTATGTCATCGATATTACCCAGAAGAAACACGCGATTCGCCGCAATTTCCCGGTGATCGGACGTTTCCGTTATTTTTTCGAACACCTTGGCGAGTTCTTTCGGCAGTATTTTTTCGCCATGGACCGGGAAGAGTTGCCCTTCAATCGCGCGGAGCGGGCCTGGGTTTATCGTTCCGCGAAAAATGTCGATAACACGGTGGCGTTTGGCTCCACCCGTAATCTCACTCATGCGGGCGAAGTCATATTTTTGAACTGTCCTTTCCCCACGCTGGAGGAAGACGCGGTACCGCCAAAGGAAATCACCCTGGGAGAGGGCTTCGCGCGCACGCCTTACAGCACCAGCTCCATTTTCAATATCTCCGGCATGAGTTACGGCGCGATCTCGCGCCCTGCGGTCTTGGCGTTGTCACACGGCGCTAAAGAAGCGGGCGTGTGGATGAATACCGGTGAAGGCGGGTTGACCAAATATCATTTGGAAGGCGGCTGCGACCTGGTGTTTCAAATCGGTACGGCTAAATATGGCGCACGCAACGAAGAGGGGACGCTGAGCGACGAGAAGCTGTTGCAGATTGCGTCGCATGAGCAGGTAAGAATGTTTGAGGTCAAGATGAGCCAGGGCGCCAAACCCGGTAAAGGCGGCATTCTTCCCGGCGGTAAAGTGACGGAAGAAATTGCCGCTATCCGGGGCATCCCTGAGGGTAAATCCTCTATCAGCCCCAACGGCCATCCGGAAATCCGCAATGTGGACGATCTGATGGATATGATTCACCACATTCGTGAAGTCACCGGGAAACCGGTGGGATTTAAAGCGGTGATTGGCGCTTACGGCTTTCTCGACACCTTGTTCAAACGCATTCATGAACGTGGGCTTGAATATGCGCCGGACTTTATCACCATCGATAGCGCGGACGGAGGCACGGGCGCGGCGCCGCAGAGCCTGATTGACTACGTAGGGCTGACCATCAAAGAAAGTCTGCCTCTGGTGGTGGATAAACTGATGGAATACGGCTTGCGACACCGTATTAAAGTCATTTGCTCCGGTAAGCTCATTACGCCTTCCGGCGTCGCCTGGGCGTTGTGCATGGGAGCGGATTTCATCGTTTCCGCGCGAGGGTATATGTTCGCTTTGGGATGCATTCAGGCGCTGCAATGCAACAAGAATACCTGTCCGACTGGCGTCACCACTCATGATCCGGAACTGCAGAAAGGCCTCGACCCCGCCAACAAAGCCGTCCGCGTCGCCAACTACGCCAAGAAAATGGCCTATGAAGTGGGAGTGATCGCCCACTCTTGCGGCGTGCGCGAACCCAGGGAGCTGCGTCGCTATCACGCCCATATTATTAACGACAGCAGTTTCTCTACGTCTCTGGAAACACTGTTTCCTACGCGTCAGGTGCGTCCGGAGTACGCGGAGGAAGTGGTTAAGTTAGTCCAGTCCGAGTAAGCGCTGTTTCAGCGACTCATCAAAAGGGCGTCGGCCCAGCCAGATGTTAAAGTAGGCGTGCGCCAGCGGCTCCTCCCGCAGGCGCGCCAGCTCCTGATCGTTGAGCAACAGGCGCAGGCCATCGTTGGCTTGATACTCCAGGCGATACTGGTCGCCATCGCTTACATCGCGATAGCTGGAATGGAATTGGCGCAGAGCGCTGGCGTTTTCAGGCAAGGATTGGTTGCGACGCAACAAGGTTTCCGCACTTTCCGTAAAGGCGTGGGCGGGGATGTTGCGTGCATAGCGAAACAGCATCACGCGACTTTCCTGTGTGTCCTGTCGCCAGGATGTTGCGCAGTTCTCACGGTAGAGAGCGGCGGCGCCAACGGTGAACAGTCGGTAGGCCTTTAACTCGGCGACGCCGCAGCGTTGTAACGTCGCGTCAGCAATCTGCTGTGTTGATGGAAATCTAACTGAGTCTGCAGCCCAAATCTTTGGGACGGTTAGCGCCAGGATGAGCAGCAGGCAGGCTTTCACTGGTTTGCTCCCACGCCGCCGCGAATCTTCTGCAGGACGCCTCCGACCAACGGGAGGTGGTAGTAAAAGCCCTCAGCACTGTCCCAGTAATCCTGATGAAGAACGATCTCTCCTTGAGCATTGAAACGTAGATGAGAGATGCCGATGGAGGTCACTTCGACCTGCTTCCACCAGACTTTGAACTTTAAGGTCATGGTCCAGCGCAGCAGGATGTCATCGCCTGTCGATGCAAAGTCAAGGAACTGTACTGACGTGGAGGCTTTCTCCGCCATCGCGACGAAGTAGCGCGTCAGGTCCTCCCGCTCCTGCAAGCTGTGAAAGGTGTCATTGAAATAAAATGTCTTCGCGTAAGCGCGCTCGACGGCGGCGGGGATACTGTCTGGCGTGAAATTATTCATGAGCGCTACGAAACCTTGCAGTCGTAGTTCCTGCTCAATGGAAGAGAAAGTTTCGGAACCCGCTGCGGTTAAATAATCCTGATGGGGCGTCAACGGACCTGAACTGGAGCAGGCGCTCAGTAAACTTGCGAGGGTGGCGGTCAAACTGGTGCGGAGAAGTGCCATAACGTCGATTCCTGAAAGGTTTCCATGTACTTGATGCTAAGCTTTACGACGCTGGACGAGATTCAGTTTTGCCATGGTCGGCGATGATGACGTTGAAGCCTCGCCGAACCTGACCAAGACAGTTATAAAATCCCGCCTGCAAACCAAACCGCTTCTTCGTTCGTAAGATATTGGCGATGACGGCGGCGACTCTCTCAACTGAGGACTGATTTTAATATGCAAGGCTTGGGCAGGTTATTGAGCTGGATTGATAATGACCGCAAAGGAATGTCGGTAGATGTGGGTCGGGACGCTGTGGACTGGCGCAGAGTCTGGCCGTTCGTCGGCATTCACCTGGCCTGCCTTGCGGTGCTCTGGGTAGGCTGGAGTCCTGTAGCGGTGTGGGTGGCGGTGGGCGCTTATCTGGTGCGTATGTTCGCCATCACGGCGTTTTACCACCGATATTTTGCTCACAAGTCCTTTCGCACCAGTCGCCCCGTGCAATTTATTTTCGCTGTGCTGGGGGCCTCCGCCACCCAGCGCGGTCCGCTCTGGTGGTCGGCGCATCATCGCCATCATCACCGTACTTCCGACACTGAAGCAGACCCACACTCGCCCCGACACGGCTTTTGGCGCAGTCATGCCGGTTGGTTTCTGGGAGGCAAATACTTCAAGGCGCCGCTGAATCTGGTGAAGGATTTCAGTCAGTATCCCGAATTACGCTGGCTTGATCGGTTTGACATGTGCGTGCCCCTGGCTTTCGGCTTCGGCATGTGGTGTCTGGGCGAAGGGCTTGCCTATATGGCTCCGCAACTGCAAACCAGCGGCTGGCAAATGCTGGTGTGGGGCTACTTCATTTCCACAGTGGTGTTGATTCACGCGACTTTGGCCATCAATTCCCTTGCTCATCGCTGGGGGCGGCGGCGCTATGAGACAGGGGACGACTCCCGCAATAATTTTCTTCTGGCGCTGCTGACTCTGGGAGAAGGCTGGCATAACAACCACCATCATTATTCCGGCAGCGCGCGCCAGGGCTTTTTTTGGTGGGAGCTGGACTTGAGCTATTACCTGTTGCGATTGATGGCGCTGGTAGGCTTGATCTGGGATCTCAGAGATGTCCCTGAACATAAGAAATGGGCTCACAAATCTGAAGTTTCAGGCCTGACGCTGAACGGAGGCCGCAGATGAACATCGCGATCATCGGCGGCGGCGTCTCCGGTCTTGCCGCGGCTTATTATCTGCATAARAACCATGAGGTGACGCTGTTTGAGGCGAACGGACGTCCAGGCGGCCACACCGATACTCATTCTTTGCGACTGGACGGTCAGGACGTCGCGGTTGATTCCGGCTTTATTGTGTTTAATGAACACAACTACCCCAGATTCTGCGACATGCTGAGAGAGTTAGGTGTGCAATGGCGCGACAGCGACATGAGTTTCAGCGCAGTGAATGAGGCGACGGGCATGGAGTATGGCGCGGCGGGGTTGAGTCGTTTGCTGGCGCAGAAGCGCAATCTGCTGCGCCCGGACTTCTATCGGATGCTCAAAGATCTCGCGCGTTTCTATAAAGAAGCGCCGAGACGGGCCCTGGAAGTTGATACGGACCTGACATTGGGCGAGTTCCTGCGCCAGGATGGATATAGCCGCGCGTTTATCGACAATCACATTGTGCCCATGGCATGCGCGCTATGGTCCGCGTCTGCGCGAATGATTGAGGCTTTCCCGTTTCGTTTCTTTATCTCCTTTATGGATAACCACCGCATGCTGCAATTGCGTGGTCGGCCGCAGTGGAAAGTCGTGCAGGGCGGTTCGCAGCAATATGTGCAGCGCATTCAGGCCGTGCTTGGACGACGTGTGCGCCTGTCTTGTCCGGCCGCCGTGGTGTCCCGTTGTGGTGATTCCGTGATGGTGCACTCGGAGCGCTATGGTGCTGAAAACTATGACGCCGTCGTCTTCGCCTGTCACAGCGATCAGGCGCTGGCTCTGCTTAAAGACTCGGACCGAACGGAACGTGAGGTTTTGGGGGCGATTCCCTATCAGGATAATCTGGCCGTGGTGCATTCCGACACACGCGTCATGCCCTCGCAGCGCGCCGCCTGGGCGAGTTGGAACGCCTTTATTCCACAGCAGACAACGCAGCATTGCTCCGTCAGCTATTGGATGAACTCCCTACAGGGTCTTACATGTGAGACGCCCATTATTGTGACCTTGAATCCGACCTTTCCTATCGCCCCTGAAAAAATATATGCCCGCCGCACCTATGCGCACCCCGTCTATACCCGTGAAACGTTGGCCGCCCAGGCGCGCCGGGAGGAAATTAATGGTCGCCGCAATACCTATTTCTGTGGCGCTTATTGGGGCTGGGGGTTTCATGAAGACGGCGTGCGAAGCGCGTTGGATGTCGTGTCCCTGATCCAGCGGAGGCGTTATGGCGTTGCGGCATAGCGCAATTTGCGAAGGTAAAGTGCGGCACCGCCGTTATACGCCAGCGTCGCATCATTTTGAGTATCGCATCAGCATGGCCTGGCTTGATTTGGATGAGCTAGAGGAAATCAACACTCTGCCTTTCTGGTCTAGTCGAGGCTTTAATTTGATGCAATATCGGCGTTCGGACTATCTGCGTCGAGATGTTCCTGACTTAAAGCAGGCGGTGTATGAACGTCTACAGGAAGCAGACGTGGCCCCGCAGGCTGGCGCTATTCGCCTGTTGACCCATTTACGCTCCTGGGGATTTTGCTTCAACCCAGTCTCGTTCTATTTCTGCTTCAACCAGCGGGATGAGCTGTACGCCATCGTCGCGGAGATCAATAACACACCCTGGAACGAACGGCATTCCTATGTGTTGCCGCTGACGCCGCAACGGCTGCAGGGACAGGCGCTCACTTTCAGCTTTGATAAGGCGTTTCATGTGTCGCCCTTCATGCCGATGGCGCTGAAATATGAATGGCGATTTCGCCTGGACGAGCAGCGGGTCTGGACGCACATGCGTTTATTGGACAACGGCGCAGCGGTGTTCGACGCCAGCCTTGGGCTGGTCAAGAAACCCCTGACCGCCGCCAATGCCTGGCGCGCGCCGCTTAAATTTCCCTTTATGTGCGTCACCGTCGCGATGGCGATTTATCGGCAGGCGTTTTCGCTTTGGCGCAAAGGCGTTCCTTTCTATCCCCATCCCAACAAAAAGGCGCGGGGAGAGGGAAAGCCGATGAATCAGGAAACGGTTTAAAACGGCGTTAAGCCGTGATAGTTCAAATAGCTGGAGACATAACTATGTGGGCGAGTGCGATCAGCAAACCCTTACTGTTGCCCGAACGTTTTTGGAAACAGGCTTTATACCGTTTGTGCTCAGGAATACAAGGCGGGGAACTGGAGCTGCGCAGCGACGGAGACAGTCGAGTTTTCGGCGCGCAGGGGCGGGATGCGCTACGCGCCAGAATTGACGTCGCCAACGCCGATTTCTACCGCGTCGCATTGACTGGGGGCGTCAACGGCCTGGCGGAAGCCTGGATGGCAGGCTCCTGGACGTCACCGGACCTGACTGCGCTGGTGCGCTTGTTGTTGCGCAACCGCGCGCGACTGGAGCAGTTGGAATCCGGCATGGCGCGCCTGCCGGGGGCGCTGAGTAAGCTTTGGCACAGCTTCAACCGCAATACGCTGCAGGGCTCCCGCAAAAATATCGCGGCGCACTATGACCTCGGTAATGATTTCTTCCGCCTGTTTCTGGATGAAAGCATGATGTATTCCTCTGCAGTGTATGTCACCGGCGAGGAATCCCTGGAACAGGCCTCGAAAGCCAAATTGGAGCGAATTTGCCGCAAGCTGGCTTTAACGCCAAACGATCATTTGCTTGAAATTGGCTCGGGTTGGGGGGGCATGGCCCTGTACGCCGCCCGTGAATATGGTTGCAAGGTCACCACGGCGACCATTTCCGTCGAGCAGCACGCCGCCGTCGCTGAACAGGTTCGGCAGGCGGGGCTGCAAGATCAGGTGACCGTGCTGTTGCAGGACTACCGCAAACTGGAAGGCCGCTATGACAAGGTGGTCTCCATTGAAATGGTGGAGGCGGTGGGACATCAGTTTCTTGATGGCTACTTCCGTCAGATCAGCGGCCTGTTGAAGGATGATGGTCTGGGGCTGATTCAAGCGATCACCATTGATGATAATCGCTACGAAAAAGCGCTGCGGCATGTGGACTTCATCAAACGTTATATTTTCCCCGGCAGCTTTATCCCCTGTGTGTCCGTGCTGACGCAGAGCGCCGCCAATGCCGGATTGCGTCTGTTTAATCTAGAGGATATCGGGGAAAGCTACGCCCTTACTTTGCAGGAGTGGCGCAGTCGCTTCTTGCGAAATTTACCGCAAGTGCGCGAGCAGGGATTTGACGAACGTTTCATTCGCATGTGGGAGTTTTATCTTTGCTATTGCGAGGGTGGTTTCCGCGAACGGGCGATCTCCAACGTGCAGATGTTGTTCGCCAAACCGGGCTGCCGTCGCAAGCAATGGCTGTGAATCTGATGCTGCTATGGTGGTCGCCGGTCTGTTTGGCGGTCGTGTTCTTAGTGGCATATCTGTGGCAAACCCGGAGCCGCAATGCCGGCTGGGTCGACGTTTGCTGGGCGGCCGGCGTAGGCGTCACTGGCGCATTGCATGCCCTGGCGGGAACCGGCGATGCGTCGTTACGTTTGACTGTGGCGTTGATCTATCTGGTGTGGTTCGGACGATTGTCGTTGCACCTGGCTGGCAGAGTCGCAGGAGCAGAGGAGGATGGCCGTTACGCCGCTCTGCGTGTATGGGCGGGGGATCGCTGGCGGAGTGTGTTTCTGGGAATGTATATGATGCAGGCGTTCTGGGTGTGGCTGTTCGCGCTGCCAGCCTGGGTGATTAGTCAGGCCCAGGAACCGTCAGCGGTATTGTATGTGGCGGCGCTCCTCCTGGTCGTCGTCGCGTGGCTTGGTGAAACCCTGGCGGATCGTCAGCTCGCAGCGTTTAAAGCCGATCCGCAAAACCAGGGTAAAACCTGTCGAAAAGGTCTATGGCGCTATTCGCGACATCCCAATTACTTTTTTGAATGGCTGCATTGGTTCGCTTATCCGCTATTGGGGGCTGCATCTCCCTGGGGATTCTGGCTCTGGAGCGCGCCGGCGGTAATGTTCGTCTTCTTGTATTTCGTCACCGGCATCCCTTTTACCGAACGACAGGCGTTGCGTTCGCGGGGGGAGGACTATCGGGATTATCAACGCCGCACTCCCATGTTTATACCCTGGAGGCCAAAATCATGAGTATGATCGAACTGGCGGAAAAAGGCTGGTTGCCTGACGCCCTGATTCGCTTTGGTATTCGCCGACTGTGTCGCGAACGTCTGCTGCAGGAACGCAGGCGGGGCGGCGGCGAGCTTGAAAGAATCGCCCGCTATCTCAATGGTCCTATCGCCATAGAAACGCGTGCGGCCAATGAACAACATTATGAAGTGCCTGCGGAGTTCTATCGTCTGGTTCTGGGGCCGCGCTTGAAATACAGCGCATGCTGGTGGGGGAAAGAGGTTGGCGATCTTGCTGAAGCGGAGGAGGCTATGCTGGCGTTATACGCCGAGCGGGCGCAGTTGGCCGATGGACAGCGTATTCTGGATTTGGGGTGCGGCTGGGGCTCTCTAAGCCTGTGGTTGGCGGAGACCTTTCCCAAGGCGGAGATTACTGGCGTCTCCAACTCCGCATCGCAGCGCAGCTATATTGAGGAACAGGCGGCGCTGCGCGGTTTACGCAATCTTAAAATTCTGACTTGCGATGTAAATGTGTTTAGCCCTTCCACCACCTTTGATCGCATCGTTTCGGTGGAAATGCTGGAGCACGTACGCAACTATCAGGCGTTATTTGAGCGAGTCAGTCAGTGGTTAGCGCCGGCGGGATTGTTCTTTGCTCATATATTCTGTCATCGCAACCTGCTTTATCCCTTTGAAACGGAAGGCGCCAATAACTGGATGGGCAGATACTTCTTCACCGGCGGACTGATGCCTGCGGCGGGAACGTTCGGTCATTTCCAGCAGAACCTGCGCCTGATGCAACAGTGGATGCTCAATGGTCGTCATTACGGCGCGACAGCGGAAGCCTGGCTGGCCAACCTGGACGCCAACGAAGCCAAAGTAAGGAAAATCTTCGCTGACGCCTACGGAGAAGAACAAGCCGATCTTTGGACCCAGCGGTGGCGCATGTTCTTCATGGCTTGTGCGGAGCTGTTCAATTTTCGCTCTGGGGCGGAATGGCAGGTTGGTCACTATCTCTTTATGAAGCAATAAGTTGCGCTGCATCTGGTTTATGGCGCTGCTGCTCAGCGCCTCATAGTCCCCTTTGACGCCTTGCGAACTGCAATCGCCGGCCAAGACCCGGCATAGCTCCTGACATGGCCACGCACTTGAGGGGGCGCGAGATGCGCTGCCTCAGTCCGCTTATAGACGGCGAATCAATGACTGTCCTTTCGGAGGACTTTGGTGTCGCATGCTCACAAAATGTAATAACGATATACATATAAATGAATATATATCTGCTAGTTCATTGTTGCTTCGCGGAATAGCGCTGAAGTGTACGACTTTATTATGAATTTTAAGCCCGCCATTTTTATAACTTCATGATAATAAAAGCCATTATTAATGCTCATCCGGAGAGTGTAGGCGGTACGATCGTCCAAATAGTCCATATGGATGGTCGTAATTTCATCAATCATGGGGTTAAATACGCCGCTTGTTGGATGATTCGCGTGTAAGCAGGATAGGTTTCAGTATTGGTCGCCAGGGTATCCGGCGCTTTTTCCGCCGCAAACGCGAATATTTTGCAGAAAAGGTTAGATAGATTCTATGGAAGAACCCAGAAATCGGGCCGGTTTCGTTTCTCCGGAGTTTGAGCGGGGAGAATGACGATGTTGAAACTCGTGCTTAAATTTTTGTTTCTTGTAGGCGCGCTAAGTCTGTTCGGTTGCGGACAGGACGAAAGCGCTGCGGACAAGGCTCCGTTTTCTCTCGAAATCACCGATGCGCCGGTGGATGGAGCGACCAAGGTGGTCATTGAATTTACCGGCGTGGAGATCCAGTCTCAATCAAACGGTCGTTCCGTCTACGAATATGCAGAGCCGCGCAGTATAGATTTGTTGTCAGAATCTCTGGCGGGAAATCGTATCTCCCTGTTGCAGGGAGAGCTGGGCATTGGTGCGTATTCATGGTTGCGACTCATGGTGAATGCTCGTTTGGACGGTATTTTCGACTCCTACATCGAGTTAGCGGATGGCTCTCGCTATGAGTTGGCTATTCCCGAAGATAATCTGGATGGACTGAAAATTGACCGGGAGTTCCTGGTAAGCGCTGGACAGCCCAAAGGTTTTCTTATCGATCTGGATTTGCGACGCTCCATCATTGAGAACAACCGTCAGTTCAAGCTGAAGCCCGTACTGAAAACGGTGGACTTGAACAGCGTGCGCTCTTTGACCGTCAATGTTGCGCCCGAATTGCTGGCGGCGAACTGTGATGACTCCGGCCAGTATGCTGGCGCGATATATATGTTCGCCGGCGCTCATGCAGTTCTGGACGATATTGACGGTGACGACAAAGATCCAGTGGCGACAGCCGTGCTATCCAGCGCCGCGAACCCGGAGAATGGCATGTATAAGGCGGTTATCTGGAATCCGGACAACGGCGCATATCGCTTGGCGTATAGTTGTAATCCCAAAGATAATCCAGAGCTGAATGACCAAGGGTTTTCCTTCGCCGAACAAACAGTCACAGTCGTTGTCGTTAATGATGACGGCGATAAAACTGCAACCCTGGACGCTTCTGCGACGCCGCTATAAGCGGCGTCTGCTTAGACATCACTCATTACCTTTAGGCCTTTCTAATCTACTCCCTCTCCTTCCTGACGCTACGCCCCTTCCTGCGGCGTTATAGATGATGCGCCTTAGCCCCATTTCACCGAGCATTTTGGTTCTGACTGCGACACTTCCAATAACAACTTTGCAGGAGAACAAGAATGCAAAAGCCTATCCTTATTTCCGCTTTGGCGGCCTCCCTATTGCTGGCCGGTTGCGCTTCCACTGGCGGCAAGCGCGATCTCAGCCAGTCGCTGTACCTGCGGGGACAGTTTGCATGGTGGGATGCGCTGGATGAATACAAGGTTAAAAAAGCCGGACCGGATCTTTATGTCGCCAGCGTGGAATTGAAAGCGGACGGACAGTCCTACGAACTGAAGTTTGGCGACGCAGCCTGGAGCGCCGGCACTAACTGCGGCTTTCTGTCTCAGGAAGATCAGATGTTGGAGTTTGGGAAGAAGTCCAAAGCCAATTGCTCGTCCGTTTTTGAAAACTTCAAATTCAACCCGCCTGAAACCGGGGTGTACAGCTTTTATCTGGATAACAGCGGCGAACAGCCAGTGGTTTACGTAGAGCCGGCTAAATAAAGTCGTTATCCCTGCTGCAGGCTGGTCCCGTTTCTCAGCGACGTGGCCAGTTTGTACAACTGATCTGGAGGTAAAGGCTTGGCGAACAGGTATCCCTGAGCTTCATCGCAACCCTGTTTTTGCAGATAGGTGGCTTGCGCCTCTGTTTCCACGCCTTCCGCCACGACGCTCAGATTAAGGTTATGCGCCATGGCGATGACTGCGTTAATGATGACCCTGTCATCGGCGTTGGTTTCCAGCTGCGACACAAAGCTGCGATCGATTTTGATGCAAGAGATGGGAAAGTGCTTGAGATAGGCGAGGGAGGAGTAGCCAACGCCAAAGTCGTCGATGGATAGACGGAAGCCCATTTTAATCAGCTCGTTAAGATGGGCCATGTTGGACTCAATGTTCTGGATGAAAACCTCCTCTGTCAGTTCGAACTCCAATTGCCTGGGTGGGACGTCGAACTCTCGTAAGAGGTCGTCGATTTTGTGGACCAGTTCTTTATCTTCCAGTTGGATGGCGGATAAGTTGATCGCGAGCCGGATATTGCCCAACGGGGTGCCTCGCCATTCCGACAATTGCTGGCAGGCCTTTCGCACCACCCACATGCCCAATTCTTTTATCAAGCCGGTTTCCTCCGCCAAGGGAATAAACTCCACCGGGGAGATAAAGCCCTGTTCTGGACGATACCAACGCAGCAGCGCCTCGGCTCCAGTGTACTCGCGGGTCTTCAGATTCACTTTTGGCTGGAACGCCAGACTGAGTTCGTTGCGCTCGATTGCTTCGCGTAGCCAGCGGTCTAGCTCGAGGCGTTTAAGCGCCTCTGCGTGCATGCCTGTGGTGTAGAAATGGTAGCCGTTGCGTCCTGCTGCTTTGGCCCGGTAGAGCGCGGCGTCGGCGTTGCGGATCAAGTCTTCGGCGCTGACGCCGCCTTCTGGATAGACGGCGATACCGATGCTGCAGGTAATGAAGACTTCTTCGTCGTTGAGCGTGAAGGGCTGCTTCATGCAGGCCATGATGCGGTTGGCGATTGCAATCACCTCATCCACAGATTCGGGGTTTTCCAGCAGCATCATGAACTCGTCTCCACCGGCCCGCGCGATGCTGATTTCGCTTTCCAGTAACGTGTTGAAGCGTTTGGTCAGCGATACTACGAGTTGGTCGCCGGCGCTGTGAGTGAGGGTGTCGTTGATTTTCTTGAATTGATCCAGATCCACCAGCATGACGGCGAGATATCGGTTGGCGCGCTGGGCGCGAAGAATGGCTTGAGCCAGATCCTCCTGAAAGAATGAACGATTGGGTAGTCCAGTCAGTGCGTCATGGGTAATGACATGAGACAGCGTTTGCTCCACTTCCTGTCGATTGGCGATTTCACTTTGTAGGGACTCGTTGGCGCTGAGCAGTGAACGGCGTTGACGCCCCAAAGACATGGCGAGATAGCAAACCCAGGCCAGCAACGCTGAGGAAATAGTTCCTGCGCTCATGACGAAGGCGGGAAGAGGAGATGAATAATTGTGCAGCCAGTCGGATTTTGGCTGTACGCTCAAGCGCCAGGAAAACTGCAGGGGCTTCCAGTCCGCCGCCGCGGTGGTGTCGGGGCTGACGTCAGCGGAGCTGTTGCTGAATATCAGTTTGTCTTCCTCATACACGCGTACATGGAAGTGATCTTCTTCCTGTGGTGAGATGAGGCTGCCCAGCAACTGCTCCACCAGGAAAACGCCGACGATAAATCCCTGAAAGTCATCGCCTTTGCTAATGGGGGCGTACACAACCACTCCCTGGCCGCCTTGTTGCAGAGTAATCACCGGCGTGGAGTTGATGTCGCCCTGTGCGCGGGCGGCTTCTAGCGCCCGGCGTCGGCTCTCGTTGAAGGCCACGTTGAAGCCCAGGGCCTGTTCATTACCGGCCATCGGCTCGATCCATTGGATAACGTAATTTTTATCTGTCCACTCAATGGCTTTGAAGTTAGGAAAATCCCGATGCAGCGCCTCCGCGTTCTTGCGCCAGGTTTCCTTAGTGAAGCCGCCATTATTGTCCCAGTAAGCGGCGAGGCGCTTGAGCGCGCGCACTTGCTCCAGAAACTGGCGGGTAATGCGCTTGCTGAGAAATTCGGCCTGGTAATCCAGGGCATGTTGTCGCCTTTCGCTGGTTTCGATATCAATGCGCGACCATAGGGACAGCGTCATTGTAAAGCCCAGGCAAAACACGAGTAGTGACAGTAGCAAGTGATAAGACGCTCTAGCGGACAAAATGCACCCTGCAGGATTGTGAGACTTATCAATAAAAAATAGCAGGCGCAGCCATTATCGACAAAGACTGAAGACGTCTGACGGGGAGTAAAATCGGGCGGATGAAAAAAGGGCCGGTTAACCGGCCCGAACACTTGGGTTGAGATTGGGGAATGGGAGGTGGATTACCACCAGGCTTCCATTTGGACGCCGAAGTTCAGCACGCTGTCTTCACCGCCTTCAAACGGCGTACCTTCGCCATCGTTAATGTAGCTGGCGAAAACCCGGATTTCCGGACGCGCCCAGAAGCTGGGGCCGGCGGACCAGGCTTGTGCGATAGTAACCTTGTCCAATTGGGAGTCGACGCCATTATCGTCTGCAGCGAAGTGACCCACTTCCAGATACGTGCGCATGTAATCAGACCACTTATACGCGGGGCGTGCGGAGATGCTGTAGAAAGACGAATCGTCATTCATGGTGTCGTCATCGAAGACGCCATACATCGCGGCATAGCTAAGTTCGATATTAGAACCGGCTTTCACCACGCCCCAGTCGATCAGACGAAAGCCTTTGCCGCCTTTGTCCAACGTCCCGTTCCATTGACCGCCGCCGAAGTTGCGCATTGGAGAAGCGTAGCCTTCCGTTCCGTACTGGAATACGATTTTGTTGAATCCATCCATAATCGGCGTGGACAGTTCCGCGGTGAGCAAGGTGCTCAGATCGTCCGCTGCGCCCGCATCTTTTTGGGCGTCTGTCAGTCGTGGTTTGGCCAAGTCCAGGCCCACTTCCAATGAGCTGGCGCCGACTTGAATGCCGGAATAACGGAAGTCGAGGATATTTATGTTGCCGTAGCCTCTGGTCCAGGCGGCGGAGAATTTGCCCGCGCCTGCGTCGATCCCTTCAATACCCGCGCCAGGACCGGATACGTCCCAGTAGAAAAGATCCAGATGGTGAATATCGTGGCGCTGATAGTAGCGTTTACCCGCCCACAGCGTCGCTTCGGGGGCGAATCCGAGCACCCCTTTGGCCTGAACGTTCATCTGGCGAAGCGCGATTTCGTCATCTTCGCTGTTCAGGGCTTCATAGTCTCCGTCCTGGTTGGATTTATAACTGAGCATGGTTTCAACTTTGAACGTTCTGCCGTCGCGGTTGAAAAGCTCTTGCTGAAGATCCAGCTCCGCATAGGTTTCGCATTCGTTGCCCAAACGGCCAACCGCCTGCTTGTTGATGCACTGCTGGTCGCCGTTGTCGCTCATGCCGATGCCTGAACGCGCATAGCCATGCCACTCAACGGCGCTGGCGTTCACGGTGAACAAAGAAGCCGCGATGGCGGTCGCCAGAGGGGCTACTTTGAAGAGGCGCTTGTTGTTCTTGTCTGTCATCGTTTTTTCCTGCTCTTGTTGTTAAAGGACTCGCCAGGCCGGACCTTTGAGTACGCCCGGATAACGGAGGCGCTTTGTCGATGGGACAAATTGTTATTTGCTTGGTCTCATACTCAGTGAACGCCTGATATGGCACATCCTCCGTTAGGAAAGTTTTGGGGGGGGAGGAGTCAGGGGG
>NZ_JAHMIN010000063.1 GCF_018986435.1 Hahella sp. HN01
GATAGGTCGATAAGGACGATACGCGCGGACAGCTCATCAAGGCCAGAGTATTACAACTCGCAAACAGGCCGGATATACGGCAGCAACCTACCTTGTTATCAAAGTCTGAAGCCCTTGCAAAACAGGAGGAGACCATATACGGAAAAGCGCAGCGCCTTCCGACAGCGGCGTTCGAAATAGGCTCCTGATATAGCGCCGAGTAGCGGTATTGCAATAAATTTCATGTTTTTTCTTGTCCTGGTTGCGAGGCGCTGAGTGTCGGAAGGCGCTACGCTTTTCCGACCTACCGAGCTTGCTGTTTCCCCAGGGTTAATCGGTCCAATCTTCCTGTAAAAAGCCTCACCCCCACGATTTCCTGCCCCCTCTTAAACTCAAAAAGAAACACAATTACGCCCTTTGTTTTTGCTCTCATAAAGGCGTTCGTCCGCCAGTTGTAGCAGGGACTCCATTTCGTAGACGCCTTTCAGGGAGCTGAGGGCGGCGACGCCGAAGCTGGCGGTGAATTTGAGTTCGCCGTTTTCGGTGGTCATCACGGAGCGCTCTAGAATGCTGCGCAGTTTTTCTGCGGTGCGGACGCCTTTTTCCAGTTCTGTGTTGGGCAGAACGATGACGAATTCTTCGCCGCCATAGCGGCAGACCCAGTCGACGTTCTGACGCAGGTTTTCCGATAGGGTGTGGGCGAAAAATTTAATGGCGCGATCGCCGATCAGGTGGCCGTGGCCGTCGTTGATGCGTTTGAAATAGTCGATGTCGGCCATGATCACCGATAGCTCGATGTGATAGCGTTTGGAGCGTTTAATCTCCCCAGGGAGTTTGGTGTACAGAAAGTGCCGGTTATAGACGTTGGTTAACGGGTCGCGCTCCGCCAACTGGGCGATTTTCTCTTTTTGCTCTTCCAGCTTGCGATGTTGTTGAATGATGCGCGCGCCGCATTTAACCCGCGCCATCACTTCGCTGGGGGAAGCGGATTTTTTGATGAAGTCGTCGGCGCCGGCGCTGAGTCCTTCCACCACTTCCGCAGAGGTTTCCTTGCCGGTCAGTAGAATGATGTAGTGATAGCCTTGCTCCCAGCGCCGCACCTGCATGCAAAAATCCAGGCCTGAGAACGCGGGCATCATCCAGTCGGTGAGGATGATTGAACAGGGATGGGTTTTCAGGATGTTTAACCCTTCCTCCGCGCTGGCGGCTTTCAGCACTTTATGGCCGGCTTCTTCCAGCAACAGGGAAATGTACTCGCGGAAGAAAAAGTCGTCGTCCACGAGCAGCACTTGCATCCCGGACTGTTGGCCTGAGCTTTCGATTTCTTTCTTCGGCGCGGTTGGCGACTTCATAAAAACGCCCTCAGCAGAGTGATTGTATTCATATTCGTGGCGCCTTAAACAGCGCAGGCTTTTTCGTAAATGGAAAGTAACTTGGGAATGCAGGCCGTGGCGCTGTACTGGCGTGCGACGCGATTGGCGGCGGCGATACGCAGACAACGGCGCTCATAAGGCGTTTGCAGTCGCCATCTTTCAATGGCGTTAGCGAAGGCGTCCGCGGCGCCGGCGCAAATAAACCCGTTTTCGCCATGATCTATCAGCTGTGGCAGGTCGCCGACAGCGGTGGAAAAAACCGCAACGCCGCGGGACATGGCTTCCAGAGCCGCATAGGGCAGGCCTTCCGTGTTGGACGTGATCAACAGCACATCGGCGTTACGCCAGATTTTCTGTTGATCCGGCTCGCTACCGTGCAGCGTCAGATTGTCTGGCGCGTGCGCTCGGAGTGTGGATTCCAGTGAACCTGAGCCATACATATGAAACTCCGTCTCGGGCAGACGGGCGGCGATATCGAGAAAAAGGGAAGGCCCTTTCTCTTTCTCCAGCCTGCCTACAAACAGCACTCGCTTTTGCTCGTTCTCCCAGGGCAGGTCCAGCTCCGGCGCGTCGATAAAATTGTTGACCAGCTCGCTGGCCCAGGGACGCAGTCGTTGTTGAATATCGCGACTGACGCAAATGTTGGTGGAGAGGCACGCGCTTAGCTTATCAATCAATGTATAAAGCCGGAGCTTGCCTGCGCCGCGATCGCCGTTGTGGAACGTCGAGACGCAAGGCGCGCCTGTTGCGGCGCCGGCCAGACGACCCATGACTCCCGCCTTGTAACCGTGGGTATGCAGGACATCGGCGGAAGTCGATTTAAGCAGGTCAATCAGCTCCCGCAAGCCCCGTTTTAGCTTCACAGTCGGGACGCCGCTGGCGGAAAGTTGCTTTTCCAGAGGGTGTGCGCCGTAGTCCGCCAGCAACGCTAAAATCACATTGACGCCATGGGCCTGCAGGCCGGGGGCGAGGTGCGAGATGTGCGTTTCTATGCCGCCGTAGCCACGGCTGTCCAAGGTCAACAGGACAGTTTTCGGCGGTATTGAGCTTTCTGGACTGACATGTAACGGTTGCATTGGCGTCACCTTCGGGTACGTGTTTATACATACTCAGTCAAGATTCAAGCCAGAAGCTTCTGTGCTGATATTGGGCTCTGTTTTTAAAAGGGTTTTAGAGGGACTGACGTAAATTTGAGGCTTGCGAAGTTACGTTGAATAGATGGCGTTTCGGTAAAGCCGCTCCCGATTTGCATTGCAATCCGCCAATGCAAAGTCGCTAAAGGCGGATAAATACAGTGCTGACGGGGCATGTGACTTGGGCATAAAACCTGCTACGGCGGGTAAAGCTAATGTAGGTAAAACACATGCAGGTAAAACTCATGTAGGCAAAACTCATCAGGAAACGAAAGCATGACGGAAAAGCAGACCCGTTACTGGTCGACCACCGGCGCGTTGCTGGTCATAGCGGCCTTGGCGGCTGGCGCGTTTTGGCCGGTGAAGTCCTGGCCCTGGCCTCGCTTTATGGGAGAGCTGATGAATCTCGCGCACCTTCCGGCGGGGTTCATTCTTTATCTGATTACGCCCATGCTGGCCCCTTGGTTGGCGAGACGTCCGCTTGCGCGCATCCTGGCGTTGACCGCTTTGCTGGTCATGCTGGAGCTGGCGCAGCCTCTGGTAGGACGAAGCCGCAGCCTGGAGGACGCCTTGATGGGTATGGCGGGCCTGATGGCGGGATGGCTGTGGGGCGCTATTGGCTTTAGCGAGCATTCGGGGCGGGCGGCGTTGTTTCGCATCCTGGCGATTGGCCTGATGCTGGGCGCGATTTGCTGGCGGGGCGCTGGACTCTGGTGGGTGATGCGACAGAGCCTGGCGTTTCCTGAGTTATTGGCGATGGCGTCGCCGCTGACCACACAAAACTCCTGGCGCGGGTTGGGAACGCCGAAGATTTTGCTGCTGCAGGAAGCGCCTGAAGGAAATGGGCAAGAGGAAAACGGGAAGCAGGCGTTTATTCGGGCGCGGTCAGGAGCTGGGCGTTGGTTTGGGTTTGAGTTCGTCAATCCAGACCGTTCCTGGGGCGGATATTCGCAACTCTGTCTGACCCTAAGAACCCATACTGAAACAGGGAAAGGAAGACTGGTTGTGCGTATTGGCGATGCGGACTCGGTCAACTACAAGAGCAGCGCGACATTTGAGCAGGATATCTACGCCGCCTGGTCGCAACACTGCTTTTCCCTGAACCCGTTGCGCGCAGTGGACCGTAGGAGATTGAACCCTGAGCGTATGCGCGAAATCCTGATCTATATGGCCTCCGGCGAGCAAGTTCGATACTTGGATTTGCAAAGTGCAAGGCTGCAATGACGGTCGCGCCGGGACGGGTTTTAAGCAGGCGTTTCGATAGACAAAACTGATCGGACCCCTGCCTTGACGTAACCTGCGTCCACTTCTACATTCCAAACATACCCCTCCCGAGGATATATCGCGACCACTCATGGAACAGATACTGCTCGCCCGCCAACCTATCGTCGACGCATCGCTGGAAATAGTGGGGTATGAGTTGCTGTTTCGTTCCAATGATCCCGCCGCCGGTCCTATTCTGGATGGCGATAAAGCCACTTCTGTGGTGCTGCTCAATGCGTTTACAGAAAAAAGCATTCAGGAAGTTACTTCCGGCCATCTGGCGTTCGTTAACTTCACTGAACAGTTGTTGATGGAGCCGCCGCCGTTTCCAAAAGACCTGTTGGTCATCGAGATTCTGGAGTCAGTCGAGTCCACTAAGGAAGTCTGTGAGGCCGTGGCGCGCCTGGCCAAACGCGGCTACACCATCGCCCTGGATGACTACGATCTGCATAGCAAACAGGAAGTGCTGCTGGAGTACGCCTCCATCGTAAAGCTGGAGTTTCCGGCGATTCAGAAGGGCGCGTTTAAAGGCTTGGTGGACAAGATCCGTAAACGCAAGAAAGTGCGTTTGCTGGCGGAAAAAATCGAGACGCATGACGACTTCGAATTCTGCCTCAATAACGGCTGTGAGCTGTTTCAGGGGTATTTCTTCAGTAAGCCGGAGATTGTCACCGGTCGCAAAATGCCTCAGAGCAAGCTGGCGGTGCTGCGTTTGATCGCCATGGTGCAGAACCCGGACGCCTCGTTCGATCAGATTGTGAAAACCATCGCCAGCGATCCGCCCCTGAGCGTCAAACTGCTGCAACTGATCAACTCCATTTCGTTCCGGCGTCCGCAACCGATTGACTCCATTCACAAGGCGGCGGTGTTGCTGGGGCTGGAGCAACTGCGCGCCTGGGTGATGTTGCTGGCGCTGTCCGGCATTGAAGACAAACCGAAAGCGCTGATTGTCATTGCGCTGATTCGCGCCCGTATGTGCGAACAAATTGCCGCGACTATCGAACCGGATAAGCGCGACACCTATTTCACCATTGGCCTGTTTTCCACGCTGGATGCGTTTTTTGACCGCACAATCGAGGAAATCCTCAGCAAACTTCCGCTTTCCACGATGGTGATCGATGCTTTGCTTAGAGGCGAGGGCAAGGCCGGGCTGGCGTTGATTACCGTGCGCCTGTATGAACGCTGTGATATGCAGAATATTCCCTGGGCGCAGCTGGAAGAGCTGGGCTTGAACGGCCCCGCTATCAGTAAGCTGTACCGCGACAGCATTGTATGGGCGGACGAGCGTTCCAGTCTGAAAACATAGACGTTGCTGTCGCCGCCATCGCGGCGGGATCAAGCAGATTTCTCCCTGCGCCACCTGCTTTTCTACCCAAGACAGTATTTTCTCCCTCAGATAGACTGCCCGGTTCTGGGCGCTCACTCCTTTAAAAATAATCCGCCCACCAAGCCTGAAAACGCTGATGAGAAGGTATTTAACAATATCGACGCGATGACGCTGTGAGCTTCTATGGAGGCGTGGCGTCGTCTGCAATCGGATCTGAAAGGAATATCGGATTTAATTGATTGGTCGGAGATCCAATATGCGTAAATATCTTTGCAGCGCCGGGGTGGCGCTGTTTCCCTGTTTATTGTCCTTGTCCACCGTCGCCAGGGCGGAACCGGAAGCGCCGCCGGTGAAAGCGGTGCTGGTGAAATACAAAAGCGACGCTCTGGCTCATGGTTTCCGGCGCGCTGCGCCGTTGGCGGGCGTTACCGCCGCTGATCCGGTCACCCGGGATGGCGCTCTGGTGCGTTACGATCTGAATGGCATGACGCCGGAGGCGGCAGTGGCGCACTTCGCCGCAGACCCCGCCGTGGCCTACGCCGAGCCAGATTATCCATTGCGTATGGACGCAACGCCGGACGACCCTGCGCTGGCTGAGCAATGGGCCTTGTTCAACGTCGACGACCGCAACAACGACATTCACGCGTTGGACGCCTGGAATCTGCAAACCGGCGATACGCACGTACTGCTGGGCATGATCGACAGCGGCGTGGATTATCGGCATGAGGATTTGCAGGACAACCTGTGGATCAACCCTGGCGAAATCCCCAATAACGGCCGCGACGATGACGGCAATGGCTATGTGGACGATATCTATGGCGTCAACGTGGTGAACCGTAGCGGCGATCCGATGGACGCCAACAAGCACGGCACCCATGTCGCTGGCATCATGGCGGCGGTGGGCGATAACGGGCTGGGCGGCGTCGGCGTCAACTGGCGCGGCGCCTTGGTCACCTGCGCCTTTATCGACGAGGATGGTTATGGTTACACCTCCGACGCGATTGCCTGCATGGACTACATGGTGGACCTCAAGCGCCGCGGCGAAGCGCTGGCGGCGATCAACAACAGCTGGGGCGGCGGCGCGCCCGGTCAGGCGATGGAAGAGGCTATCCAACGAGTGGAGGCCGCGGGCGTGCTGATGGTGTTCTCCGCGGGCAATGACGRCCGCAACAATGATCATTACGGACACTTTCCCTCCAATTACGACAACCCGGCCATTGTCTCGGTCGCCAGCACGGATCGGGAAGGGGAGTTGTCCGGCTTTTCCAATTACGGCCTGGAAAAAGTGCACATCGCGGCGCCGGGCTCGGATATCTATTCCACCTTGCCCAATCACGCCTACGGCTCTCTCAGCGGCACCTCCATGGCCGCGCCGATGATCACCGGAACCTTGGGGCTGATGGCGGCGCATAACCCGGACCTGGACGCGCAAGCGCTGAAACAGGCGCTGCTGGACGGCGCCGACAAGGTAGCGGCGCTGCAAGGCAAGATTCCCGACGGACGTCGTCTGAATCTGGAAAAAGCGCTGCTGGCGGCGGATGATCGGCCGGGCTTTCGCATCGCCCCGGAAACGGACGTGGTGGATATTCCCCAGGGCGAGATGCGTTCTTTGACGGCGCGTTTGCAGCCTTTGTTCGACTGGAGCGGAATGGCGGACCTGTCCGTCTCACAGCCCCGGGCTGGCGTTTACGTACAGCTGCCCCGGGCCTTGCAAGCCAACGAAAGCGGCGATATGACTTTTAGCGTCGGCGCGGAGACGCCGGTGGGGCGCTATTTCGTGGAGCTTAAAGGCGTGGAAAGCGACAAAGCGAGCCAGCCCTTCAAAAGCGCCAAACGCATCACCGTCAATGTGCTGCCGCAAGGAACGCGGGACTTTGATTACGCCAACGGCGAAGCGACGCCCATTCCTGACCATAATTCCCGTGGGCTATGGAGCCCGATGCTGGTGTCCGAGAATCTGGAGCTGTGGGACGCCGCAGTGAGTCTGGATATCTCTCATCCCTGGCGCGGCGACTTGCTGGTCAACCTGCTGTCGCCGGACGGACGGAGCTTTCGTCTGCGGGAGCGGGGCGGCTTGACGGAAGATGATCTGGTGCGCTCGTATCGACTGCCGCAGATGCGCAATATTCCCTCGCAAGGGCTGTGGTTTCTGCAAGTGATCGACGCCTCGCCGTTCCAGGAAGGCGTGCTCAATCATTGGGACCTGCGCTTGCGCGGGCGTCCGCTGGTTGTCGCGGAGCTGACCGAGCGCACGTTGCAGACCGAAGACGTCACTCTGCCCAAAGGCGAGACCACGGAAGTCGTGCTGCCTCAGCATGCGGTGGGCAAAGTCAAAGGCGTTGCCGTGGATCTGGCGATCAGCGGCGCTTGGTTGGGCGGCTATAAAGTCACTCTGCTGTCCCCGGCAGGCACGGAATACGTGCTGCACGACAAGAACGGCAGCTTCAACGACTACGACCTGCAACTGGCGGATCATTTCATCACGGATTTCCATGACGAAGACGCCGCCGGCGCCTGGAAAATCCAGGTGGCGCGGATAGGTCTGGACGACAAAGCGCTGCTGCGCCATGGCGCCATCAAGCTCTATATCGCGCCTGACTGATGGCGCGTTCGCAGTGATCGCCAAGCCGCCTTAATCGGCGGCTTCGGGCTCTCCGTAATGAAACTTCATGTATTCGCAATCCCAGGAGGAATCGCTCAGGACGCGTCTGACCTGATCGCGACTGAATACATACATGTTGCCCTGATAGTTCTTTTTAAATGCGTCATAGCCCATATCGACGCTCTGCGCCAAGGCGGCTCTGAATTCCTTGGATTTGACTACTTCGGAAATTTTATCGCTCAGCTTGGTTCGATACTCTTCGAGACTCATTGAGTCGACGTCAGACCAATACTTGGGATTATGGATTTCGCAAAATGCCTCAGCCTCGATCTTTAAATTGTGCTTGGACGATTCCGCGCATGCTGGCGTTGCGGCGAGCGCTGTAAAACAGACAATCAAAAAAGGTCGCATTCTTATACTCAATAATTCCTGATTGGTGAAAAAGCCGGCGTCGCCAAGGCGTGTCATCTACACGACAGAGTAGGGCTTGTCGTTTACCTATACTCCTCGTTAAACCCATAAAAATAAACCATGGACGCCTGAGTATTATCGTTGGCGTCCGAGAACGGGAGAAACGGGATGAAAACACTGTCCGAGCATTTGACCCAGTATGCGGCTTATCACCGTGACCGCCGCAATATCGCCACCCATTTTATCGGCATTCCCATGATAGTGCTGTCCATCGCTACGTTGCTGTCGCGGACGAGCTTCGAACTGTTCGGTATAACGGCGACGCCAGCGATGATCGTGGTGATCGCCTCGTTGATTTTTTATCTGGTGTTGGATTTTGCCTTTGCGCTGTTGATGGCGGCCTTGTATGCCCTGACACTATGGGGCGCCGCTGCGCTGGCGGCGCAATCGCAGGTAGTGTGGTTGAGTGCAGGCATCGGATTGTTTGTGGTGGGCTGGGTGTTTCAGTTCATTGGTCATTACTATGAAGGGCGCAAACCCGCATTTGTGGACGACCTGAGTGGTTTGATCATCGGACCGCTGTTCGTGGCGGCGGAAGCCTGTTTCTACTTCGGTTTGCGGCGGGAAGTTCTGCTCTCCATCGAAGAAAAAGTCGGCCCGCCGCTGATACGCGACATGAACGCAACCCATACCGACAGCAAGCGTTTGCATGAATCTTGATCTGGTCGCCCATTGAGCAGAAAACTGATATCCCCCTCACAGATTTGTAACTGGTGAAGGATTAACCCAAAAAGCCCATTGCCCCCGGGCTTTTTTTTAGGCAATTTATGAAAGCGTTTTCATTAACGGAAATCATAGAATTACAAAGGGGGTAATCATGGCGTTTGTACAGGACAACAGGGAATCACCACGGCGTTCCGCCGCCAGGGCCGGGCTGTTTATGTTGTCGGCGCTGTCCGCTGCCATGGCGCAGGCGGATGTCGGCGCGTTGTTGTGGGAAGAAGATTTTGACTCGTTGAACCCTTCCGTCTGGAATGTCGACGAGGGCGATGGCTGTCCGAGCCTGTGTGGTTGGGGCAACCAGGAATTGCAATGGTACGCCAAGGACAATCTGTCCATCGAAGAGATTCCTGCAGAGCCAGGCAATCATGCGTTGGTGATTGAAGCCCGCCGCCAGGATGTCGGCGGCAAAGCCTTTACGTCAGGTAAAATCACCACCAAAGACGCCGTCTCCGTTCGCTACGGCATGATCGAAATCCGCATGCAGGCGCCGGAAGTCGGCGTTGGTTTGTGGCCGGCGGCCTGGATGCTGGGCGCCAGCACCGCCAATTGGCCGGCCAAAGGTGAAATCGATATCATGGAAATGGGCCACAGCGCGGCGGGACGCAAGAACGCCGGGCACGATGGCGCCCCCATCAATAACTACGTCGGCTCCAACCTGATTTTCTATGCGGACTCAGCCTGCGTGCCGGAAAATCCCTCCTGCGCCGCCAGCACCGCCTGGAACACTGACAACGCCTATGTGGCGCCGACGCCGTTGAGCAATCGCTTCGTCACTTATCGTCTGTACTGGACAGAGTCTCAGATCCGCTTCGCCATCGTGGATAACGGCCAGGAGCATGATCTGTACGATAACCCAATCGCCATTGGCGGCGAGGCGGAAGAATTCCAGGCGCCGTTCTACTTCCTGTTGAATCTGGCGGTGGGTGGGAATTTCACCGACGCGCATGACAACGGCCAGATGTCCGCGCCGCTGCCGGGCAAAATGCTGGTGGACTACATCCGCGTGTATGAGCTGGATGGACAAGGCGAAGTCAAACTCGGTCGTCCTGGCCCGGAAACCGGAACCTTCGGCGTGTTTACCGATGAAAGCGCCACCACCAACAAACTGGAAGCCGGCTCTTCATCCGATATCTATGTGTGGGATCAAACCACGTCTGGCGGCTCGGAAGCGCCTTATGAAGGCGACAAAGTCATCTCCTGGAAAGCCAAGGCCAACACCTGGTTTGGCGGCGGGATTCAGGCGCGGCAACCGGTCAATTTGAGCAAGTTTGACGAAGGCGAGCTGAAATTCCGCATTAAGATTCCCGCCGACGTTTCTTTCCGCATCGGCGTGACAGACACCCATACCAACCAGAACTGGCTGGATTTCCCCGCTTTTGAAGACAAATATGGCCTGACCCGTAACGGTGAGTGGGGCGAAGTCAGCATCCCTGTGTCAGAGCTGCGCGGCCCGCTGATTGACCTGCGTTCTATCCAATATCCTTTCGCTATTCTGAGTAAAGACGGTCAACTGCCGGGAGCGGACTTCGCTTTCGCCATTGACGATATTCTCTGGACAGGCGGAGGCGGTCCTGTAGTGGTGGACAGCGATAACGACGGCGTCAACGACAATGAGGACATGTGTCCCGGCACGCCGGCGGGTACGCCAGTCGGCGCGGACGGTTGCCCTCTGGAGCAGGATGCGGACGGCGATGGCGTGGAGGACAGCATCGATCAGTGTCCCAATACGCCGGCGGGCGCAGATGTGGATGAAGTGGGCTGTCAGATCATCGTGACCGATAAGGTGAAAGTGCAGGCGGAAGACTACAGCGCCTTCTACGACACCACTCCCGGCAACAACGGCGGCGCATACCGTGAAGACGATGTCGATATTGAAACTACCTCTGACGTGGACGGCGGCTACAACATCGGCTGGACCGACGCCAACGAATGGCTGGAGTACAGCGTCACGCTGGGCCAGGGACAGTACAGTCTCGACGCGCGCGTCGCCTCCCTGGTGGGCAATGGCAAATATGCCGTATTCATTGACGGAGATCTGGTTGGTTCAAAAACCGTCGACGCCACTGGCGGCTGGCAGCAGTTCGTGACTCAAGAAGTAGGCAGCTTCAGTGTCGAACGCGGGCAGCACACAATGCGGGTTGAGCTGTATGGCGGCGAGCTGAATCTTAATTGGATGGAAATTCGTTCCATGGATGTCATCGACAGCGATGGCGACGGGGTCAAGGACGAGCGGGATCTTTGCCCGGGCACGCCCGCCGGCGACGAGGTGGACGAGAACGGCTGTACAGTGGTGCGAACCGAAAATGTCACCGTGCAGGCGGAAGACTATGACGCTTACTTCGACACCACGCCCGGCAATCAGGGCGGCGCTCATCGTAATGACGACGTGGACATCGAAGTCAGCGGCGATATCGACGGCGGCCACAATGTGGGCTGGATCGCCGGCTCTGAATGGCTGGAGTACAACGTGACGCTGGGCTCTGGCGAGTATGATCTGACGGCCCGCGTCGCCTCCGCCGTGGGCGGCGGTCGCTTCCGCGTGCTGGTGGATGGAACGGAAGTGGGACAGGGCTCCGTCGCCAATACCGGAGGCTGGCAGTCCTATCGCACGCTTCCCATTGGAACTTTCTCCGTGGATCAGGGCGAGCATCGCGTGCGGGTGGAGGCGAGCGTGGGCGAGTTCAATCTGAACTGGCTGAATATTCTCACTCATAGCGATGCGGACAGCGACAATGACGGCGTCGCCGATAATCTGGATCAGTGCCCGAATACGCCAGCAGGAACTCAGGTTGACGCCAGCGGCTGTCCTGTCGGCGGTGAGGGGGGCAGCGTTCGCGTGATGACGTTCAACGTTCGCACGGAGCAGGCGAACGACCCGGGCGAACGCAACTGGAGCCAACGCAAGGGCGAGGTGGTGCGTACGATTCAGCGCCAGAACCCGGAGTTACTGGGCCTGCAGGAGCCAACCGGCGGACAGTATGACTTTATCAAAAACACCCTGGGCGCGAATTGGGGCGCCACCAGCTACCGTCAGATTCTCTATCGCTCCGACCTCTACACCTATGTGGATGGCGGCCTGATTGATCTGGTGGCGGATGTGTGGGGCCCACGCAGCGCGGAGTGGGCGAAGATGCGCCGCAACGCGGATGGCCGTGAGCTGGTGTTCATCAATACCCACTGGGGTGTGGACGGCAATTCCCAGCAGGGCTCCGCCAATATCCTGAGAGACCGTCTGGGTGAGGTGAATCAGAACTGGAGCATGCCGACAGTGCTGTTGGGCGATCTCAACGCATCACCCGGCAGCGGGCCGGTGAATACCCTGGTGAACCAGACCCCGTTGTCCAGCTTCTTCACCGGCGGCACTTTCAACGGCTGGAATGTACAGCCCGGACCTCAGCTTGATCATGTGGTCGGGTCCGGCGTCAGCGCGGTGGGCTGTGCTTTAGAAAAATATCGTGAAGGGGATTATCCGCCTTCCGATCATTATCCAATCGCTTGCGAGCTGCGTTTGCAGTAAGCAGGTTCTCTCCCGTGTAGCCCAGCGCACGCTGAGGATAGCGTGCGCTGGCTGTTACGAACTAAGCCGCGTCGTACTTGGCTTCAATCTCCAGCGCCGCCTGATAACCGGCATGTTTCTCCAACACGCCCTGATAGCGCTGAATATTGGGATACTTGGCCATCGCGCCGCTGCGCTGCATAAAATCCAGAATGAAAGACATCATGATATCCGCGCCAGTGAGCCGGTTATCGACCAGATAGTCCTTGCCTTCCAGAGACTGCTCCAGATGTCCGACTACCTTGCTGATTTCCGACTGCGCATATCCCTGCAGGAAGCGGGTTTCAGTCCCGTCCATATCGAGAAACAGCTTCAGTAGTAACGGCAGAATCGCCGAGCTTTCTGCGAAATGAATCCAGTACAGGTACTCCGCGTATGACTTGCTGTCGCGGACTGGGGACAGTTTGTCCGCGGCGTAGCGTTCAATCAGGAACTCTGTAATCGCGCCGGATTCCGGCAGCACAATGTCGTCCACTTCGATCACCGGGGATTTGCCCAGGGGGTGAATCTGGGTCAATTCCGGTGGCGCCAGCGACGTGGTTTTATCCCGCTGATAGGGAATCACGCTGTAAGGCTGACCGATTTCCTCCAGCAGCCAGATGATGCGGCGGGAGCGGGATTTGTTGAGGTGGTGCAGTTTGATCATGGGATGAAGTCCTGTTCTCTGGGTGTGAGTGACGCAGGGCGTTTAGGGGACAGCGCAGGCTGCATGAGATGGCTCCGCCTGAGCGAAAACGCCCCTGAGTGAGTCAGACGTCGATGTTAAGTGATTGAAAAATTGCGGTAAATAACCATTGGATGTTTTCGGTGTAAATTTTGTTAATCCACGCCCGGCAGGCTTTTTTCCCTCCACTATAATTAAGGTATAGCCGGGAAAGCCTGGAGTTAGTTTTACTACGCGTGAGGCGACGTTCCGGACCACTGCAAAACGTCTCTGCATGGATCATCAACAAGGCCGATGCCATCGGCGGGTGCTGTCTATGAGAGATACCAGAAAAGAGTCCAAGCATTTACCTTCTGTCTATCCATGGTGGCTTTCTCTTCTCATCAACGTTCTGTGGATCGCGGATCTGCAGGCGGTTGATTTCGATACGTTCAAACAGGAAGCGGAGAAGGCTGGGGCGGTGTATATCGCCTATTCTGACGGAGAAGAATTTCATCAGCTCTTTGTCGAGGGGAAGGCCAGTGAGGCGATACATCGCCTGCAGAGCCTGACCCCTGACGACGCCAAGTCCGTCTATGACTATTTCATTCTCGGCAATATGCTTTACCAGCTCGACCCGAACGTCAGCTACAGCTATATGATTCGCGCCGAACGCCTGGAGCCGGACAACCCCATGATCCTCTATGAACGAGGCATGCATGAACATCGCAATAGCCAATTCCAGAGTGCGCTGCGCTATTACGAAAGACTGGTCAGAGCCAGACCAGAGGGACTGAATCCCATCGCCTGGGCTTATATCACCCATGCCTATCTGATGCAGGGGGACGTGGATAAGGCGTTCAACGCCTGGCGTAAATCCGACTTCAGCGAGCATCATATCGCCATAGAAAAAGGCATGTATACGCTGTTCTCCGATAGCCATCAGGAGGCGCGCCGGGAAGCGTTTGTTCGTGATATTGAGGCGGGAGCGGCGGATAAGCTGTGCGACCTGTGGGCGTTGGATTCGAACTGGGAAATAGACTGGTGGAATCAGCGCCCGAAAGAAGATTACCTGGCGTTCGATAGAGCTTTAATCGCCAGGACGGTGACGGACGCCAACTCGCCGCAAGCTGCGCAACTGCGTTTGTGTCAGGATATCGACCGGCTCTCGCAAGGGGAGCTGCTGCAACGATTACAGGCGCTGAAAATTTCACCGCCAGATAACCAATTGCCTGTTTCCGCAACGCTTATCCGCAAGATTTTCGCGCAATTGACCACGTTGAAGGCGGCGACGCCCAGCCAGCTTTTCGACAGGTATGGCGCGCAACTGAAAAGCTACGCGGCGCAGTTCCCTCAAGAGCCGCTGTATTACGACTTGCTGGGATTCTTATACGCCAATGCGGGCAAGAGCGACGCTCTGAAGGAAGTGGACGAATACGGCTGGAAAATTCTCAAGAAGGAGAAGTTCGCCAACAGTTACGTGGTTGGGCTGGGACGGGAAAACAAGGCGTTTATCCCCACGCTCAATGAAGCCCTGCGCGAATTCCCCAACAGCACTTTCCTGAATACGATCTATCTGCAATTCGGGGAAAAGAACAAGCAGACTCTGGCGCGCTATGTGGCGTCTCAGTTCAGTAATGTCAGCGGTTCGACCTACCGCTTGAGCGATTACATGGCGAGCCTGCAGTACGAGATTGAGAACCTGTAGCAGGATCTGAAAGGCGAGTGCGCGTCAGATCGGACGCGCACTCAAGAGGCTAACAACAGGGAGCGTCTGCGCTGACTGAGGGCGATGCGCCGTCAAAGGGAGCCGCGGTTCCGCATCCTTCAAAGATGCCATAGTGTCGGCTAAAGTCCCCGATAAACTGAAAATGATCGGCGAATCGTGTGTCGCTCAGCATACGCCAGGTATTGCCGCAGACCGGGAATACGCGGCCGGTTTCTATCGCATGGTGTTTGTCGAGCATGAACTGATGGGGATGATCTGGAATGGTTCCTTGGTAAATAACCGCCTGACCGTAATCCTCACAAGCGGTTTCCAGTTCGTCTATTTTGTACAGCCTGTAGGTGGCGGAGTAAAAATTAATACTTCCGATACGGTCCGCAAGACTGTTATCAGTAATAACCAGTGGCCTGTCTTCCACTAAACGCGGGTCGGCGAAGCCGGTCTGATGCGCCAGTCGCAGGAAGTCGTTCCAGTACAGCGCGCCGCCCAGACACTCGCCATAGAGGGTGGGGTCTTCCCGCAGGGCGTCGGGAACCCGTCTGTCGGCGTAAACATCCGAGAAGTAAAACTCTCCGCCGGGCTTTAACAGGCGGTGTAATCCGCGCAATACGGACGCTTTATCCGGCGACAGATTAATCACGCAATTGGAGACGATGACGTCAAAAGACCCAGGCTCAAGATCCAGCTCGTCCAGTTTCTCAATATAACCCTGCAAAAAGCGCACGTTATCGAATCCAAACTGCTCTGCATGCCAGGCCTGATGAGATCGGGCGACCTGCAACTGCTCATCCGTCATATCCACGCCGACCACCTGCCCATGGGGGCCCACCAACTGAGCCAGCGCATACACATCACGCCCGGAACCACAGCCCAGATCCAACACCCGACAACCATCCAACAACGGCGGACACACCAGCCCGCACCCGTAATAACGGGCGGACACCTCTGGATGAATCCGCGCCAATAAAGGCTTCAACCAGGCGGGAACACTGCTGACGTCGCAACAGGCGGAAGTTTTCAGGTCAGAGGAACTTTGCAGTTGTTTGCCGTAGTAGTCTTTGACGAGTTCGTGCATCGGTTAGTACCTTTTTATACTCAGTATTGAGTCAACTACGGTTAAACTACAGCTAAGACTTCTCTAATTCCACCATCGACATTATATGGTTTACATCCTGTAGCATACGCTCACTTCTTGCGTCTCTAGAACCTTGTTCAAAGGTGAGCCAAAAACATATGGTGATATAGAAACAATCATTTAACGGGTAGGCCCAATAGTGAGTGATGTCAGGGCCAGGTATTCCCTCACCTACTAAAGAGTAGTGAAGCCAATTAGTCCCATTTATATTCTGTTTTATATAAGTTTCAGGCAAATGAACAAGTCTGTTTGAAGGAACTTCTCCTTTTGTAGTTATATTGTTCTTGAACTCTTCCCTAGCTCTCCAATTGACTCCTCTCTGGTTGCCTTCTCCAGGAGTTTCATAATAGTCCCAATAGTCCCTTTTTAGATAAGCCTCCAAGCTACCTAGGTCATTTTCTGAAATAGAACACTGGCTATTTATGCGATTAATATCTATGTGCATAGAAAACTTGCAAAGTTGGCCGAAAGCACCTTGCAGAAAGAACCCTTTATAGCTCCACCATTGAAACTCCACTCGGGAACATATCCGATTGTACTCTTGTTTCAACTCATAGGATTCAAATATATCTGGATGAAGATTGATATGATTTGGTTTAGGACCAGAAGGGCGCCCGGACTGAATTCTATTAGATGGAAGCCTATAACTTAGACGATGCTCTCCAATGCTAATACATTTATCTGTTAGCTGACTAAAGTCAGGGCCTTTACCTGTTGTAACTGAGTTCAATACTTTTTTCAGCATCAGCTTAGCAAATCGCGCTCTTTGATCATTTGCTCTGCGTAGTCATCGTAACCGCACATCTGTAGATGGCGTAGACTACATTCAAAACCCAAGTAAGGTAGCGTATGAGGACTAGTTTGTACAGGGTGGCCATCTTCGTAAACTAACTTACGGAATTTTTTACAGCGGCTTCTTGATGATTTGGTCAGGTTATTTAACCCTGCCAAATGAGGGACGAAATCGAAAGGGCTTTCTCTGGCTAGTTCAACTATCTCAATACCTGCTTCATTAAATGCTTTCTCAGCTCGCTTCTTCTTGTTGCCTCCAGCATGTATTGCAACTTTCTGACCATCCAAGCGAACTCCCATTTTATTCACCAATTCTACTGCCCGCACAAATATAATACCGCCCTGACTATGGCAAACCCACTTAACCTTCCTGTTTTTTCTTTGGCAGTCAGTTAGTACAGCCGCTAACTGCTTACTAAGCTTTGATGAGCTTATTCTGTCTAGTGCGCACTCAAAAAGGTCTAATGCAACGCCCTGCGTTGGATTGTGAAAGAGAGTGTAAGTCTTTGGATGGTCATCCCAATAAGCTGTATCAAGGTGCACGCCCATTAACCACCTTGCCTTCCTAAGGTCATTCTGCATACCATTAACTGCAGCATGCTCTGTGGTAACCTCAACTTGGGCTCTGGGTTCCCCCCAGGCTCTCTCCAGCGCTCTGACGTCCTCATCGGAAGAGTGTTCATGATAGCGTGTATCAGATACTCTGGGTACTTTGTACAGGCTCGCTACTTCATCTTTAGCAGTGGATTGGCTACCTACTATACTAGGATCAATCTCAATTGAGTTGATAACGATCTTTTCGGAGTTTACGCTGTAAATTAAGCATAAATTACCTGCTGCTGTGATCGACTCTTGCTTGGCGCGCATGGACATAGGTTTTAGTAAAAAACCTGCACTACCTCGACCATAACCACCTTCTGAAACTATTTTATTTATAGCGCGGTAAATTTCTGTCTTCTGATAATCATTAAGATTCATAAGGAAGCTGTTAGCTTCTTTGGTGATAAGAAGCTCCTTGCCGCTCAGCTTTCTACGTAGTCCCCAACGCGAAACGGGGTTTTCTAAAGGGATTAGCTGGTGGTGGTCTGGAAGGTTGCGTTCTTGCATGTGTAGTTCCTATTGGGACAGAAAAGAAGAACCATCCTAACGATTAAATTTGGTGTTCCAATAATCCATGTGGCTTGACCAATGTGGCCTATGGGGAGAACCCTAGGCGCGAAGCTTCTCAACTAGTGTGATTATTAATCCGGCATCGATATAGGCATTCTATGCCGCATATTTGATGCTTGGGTGGTTAAAGTATTTTTTCACCCTCGAAGGCTTCTTTTGCAACATACACATATGGGATCGAACTTTCTTTTTGAGATCCCCTTTCTTTCGTGCCGGC
>NZ_JAHMIN010000064.1 GCF_018986435.1 Hahella sp. HN01
TCCATCCGCTCCAGAAAGATTTCCCGGCGGGTCTTACGCTTTTTATTCTGGTATTCGGCTTCGGAGAAAGTCATCTGATCCATGAAAAGTGTTCCTGCTGAGTTGGACTGCCGTATTATGACTGATTCTGGGAGTTATTCAGAGGTTCCCTAGCAATGAAGTACACAACGCAGCACAAAAAAGTTATCGATACAAAAGTTTTAAACAAATTCCTTCTGAGCCTGCCACTCACACTTAAACTGATCTTTATTTTTGTCAAAAACCATTGCCATAATTGGGAACGGCAACCTAGCCTATGAGTCAACTTGCCACCGCATGGCGCGGTTTCCCTATATCCTTTCCCAAAACAAAATAGTTACTAACCCTCTATAAAACTCATCGTTCTACCCAGCCCGTCAAGAGCGTTTATTACCACCGCCTCCACCCGCTCTCTTTGCTCAGGATCTTCTATATAGGTTAAAGACTCCAAAGTTGAAGCATTTCGATAAAGACTGTTCACCTCATATAAAATACCGCCAAGAAACAGTACAAAAATGGTTATTTCCGGCATCCCAGAATCCAATTGGACAAGCCAGGAATCACTTTCTCTATCTATAACCCAATAGTCGCCTTCGTTTATCTCACCAAGTGGAGTGGGATATATATAAGGGAGTCTTGGCAAAGAGCCTCGTGTCATCGCTTTCCCGACTTTGGAACTACCCCGATGTGTTAAAATAGTATCTTGCACCTTCAGGCAATTTTGTGCTGTAAGATCTTCTATTACATAGTTCATTGCCAACACGTCACTTTCAAATATTCAGTTAATACAATTGCATTTTAGGCAGATGCATCACACTTAGGCCTCAAGCCATTCTAAGATACCAATACAATCATCACACCGCGTGAAAACCAGCTAGGGCTTATAACCTGCATTACCTACGCGCCAAATTCCTAGCCGTCCCAGACTTCTCCCTCCCTGGCCTGACCCAGGCGATGTCGCAGGTAGAGTGTGCGGTCATCTGTTTATCTCGTTGGTTATCGGAGGTGAAGCCGCTTTGGGAGGGAAATCCAGGGTTGTCTCTGGGGGTGTCGAACATGTGATAGACAGTGACCGCGTTGGACTTTCCGAAAAGGTAGTCTTGCGCCAGTTTGTCTGCGCCGCGGGCGTCTCCGACAACAAAACCGGCTTGGCTTTCCAATGCCTGGTCAATGGCGGGAGCGTAGCGTTGCTCGAATTCCTGTGGGGTAAGATCAAGATGACCGCTTATAAAACAAACAGTCTTCTCCATGAATAACGTCTCCTTGTGAGCAATAGTTTCGAAAGGCTTCCGAGCTTTCTCAACAGGGCGACGAATTAGCGTGCTCCATGCCAGCGGGAAGGTTCCTTGTTACGAGTGATTCTGCCAATTTCATCAAAATTTGAAAAGCGATTACCTGTTATTTTTCTTCAAAATCAGGAAGGTAGTTCACTTTTTCAAATAACCGCAGAATTAATAGGCAAGATTGACCGACGGATGAGGCGAAGAGGCCAAGCCCTAAGGCGTATCTGGCCCCTGCCTGATGGGTGACCTGAGCATGGTTTGCTCAGAACAAGTACAGGAAGTTTAACGCGGCGCTCCATACCGTGCTTCGATCCACCAACGGCGAATCCGTGATTTCGTCTCCCAGCCAGCGCACTTCCGCTGAGTGAGAGATACGCCAGTGTTCCGACAATGCAGTGAATAGCTCATAGCCGACAAAAGGCGTCAGCGTGTCATCGCCTTCATAGGCGCTGCGGTCGGAAGTGGCTTCGCTATCAAGAACGCCATAGTAGTAGTCTACGTAATCACTGCTGCGATAGTAAAAGCCTGCTGAAGGCGTCAGATAGAGCGTCTCGCTTAACTTTTGCGGCGCGGAGAAACTGGCGCTGGCGACCAGTCCTTTATAAGCGCCGGATACATCGTGGGCGATGGCGGCGTTCAACGAGCCCTGATCGAATGCGTACTCCACTCCCACGCCCAAGTCGATACTGGCGTCTCTATCGTCCATTCCGGCAAAGACGACGGAGTCTGACGCATCATATCCGCCGTCTCCCATTCCCAGGCTGATGTAAGCGCTCAAACCACTGTCGCCATCGCCCAATACGCGATAATCAGCCTCAGTTCCGCTGATGCTGAAACGATCTCCTTCGTATGAAATCGCCGGATAGACCGCCAGCTCATCTGAGCCGCTGACGCCTTCGTACTCCGATTTCCAGGCTGCTGCGCCAACGCCGAGCATGAAATCCCCCGCGCACGCCGAACCGGCGCTTAAACATAATGACAGCGCAACAAACTTCCTTTTACTTACCACAAGATACCTCACTTTCTCTTTGTTATTGAAAGACATAAGCCTAACCACGAAATGGCTCGCGCAACAAGCTGATTATTTTGTATCAGAAATATGACACCTGAGCATTGCTCACTTATTGCCTTCCTGAAAAAAACAAATCCTCTTCGCTTCATTGGTTTAGTTCCCACCCCGCGCCTAGAATAAACGGAGCACATCTAACGTCACTGCCTTAAACACTATGGAGGACATACCGTGCTTACTTCAGCTGAACTCAGCCGCTATAGCCGTCACCTGAGCCTGCCGGAGTTTGGACGCTCAGGTCAGGAGAGACTGCGGGCTTCGCGTGTGTTGATCGTGGGCGCAGGCGGATTGGGGTCTCCCCTTGGATTGTATTTAGCGGCGGCGGGTGTGGGTGTTTTGGGGATTGTGGATGGCGATGTGGTGGAGGAAAGCAATCTGCAGCGGCAGGTTCTGTATACCGTGAATGATATTGGTCACTCCAAAGCCGAGCGCGCCGCCGCTCGTTTAAGCGCGCTGAACCCTCACGTAGACGCACGCCCCTACGCGATGACGCTGTCCTCAGAAAACGCCCTCGCGCTGATCAATGACTATGACTTGGTGATCGACGGCACAGACAACTTCCCCACTCGTTACCTGACCAACGATGCCTGCGTGCTCACCGGAAAACCCAATGTGTATGGCAGCATCTTTCAGTTCGAAGGACAGGCCAGCGTGTTTCATCATGATGGCGGCCCTTGCTATCGCTGCCTGTTTCCAGAACCGCCTCCGCCGGGCATGGTTCCCTCCTGCGCGGAGGGCGGCGTACTGGGTGTATTGCCCGCCATGATCGCGAGCATACAGGCGACGGAGGCAATCAAGATCCTCACCGGCATAGGCGACACCTTGAGCGGCCGCCTGTTGCAATACAACGCACTAAGTATGAGCTTTGAAGAATTGCGGCTGCGAAGAGATCCTCAGTGTCCCGTCTGCGGAGACCGTCCCAGCATCAAAGCGCTGATCGATTACGACGCCTTTTGCGGCGCCCCCAAAAACCTGACGCAGGAAAGCGATATCAGTCCAGAAGCGCTGCATGCGCGACTGCAACAGGGGGAGAATTTGACGCTGATTGACGTGCGGGAGCCTTACGAGCGGGAGATTTGCGCCATCGCCGGCAGCCTGCATATTCCACTGCAAACCCTGCCGGCGCGAATAAACGAGTTCAACAAAGAGCAAACACTGGTGTTCTACTGCAAGTCTGGCGGACGCTCCGCCAGCGCCCGCGCGCTATTCAGCGATGCTGATTTCAAACGGGTCTATAACTTAAGCGGAGGCATTCTCGCCTGGGCGGCCAAAGTCGACCCAGACATGCCCCGCTATTGATCCGCTCCCATCTCCACCTGCGCTTTAATTAGGGGTCGCTGCGACTGGACTAAAAATGCTTGTCGAAGCGTACGACATAAATCGGCGGCAGATGTTCGCTCAGGCACTGCCAATGGTCCCCCTGATCTTCACTCACCCACAGTCCGCCCGTGGTGGAGCCAAACGCCAGTATGTCGCCGCTATCGTCTACATCTAATGAATGACGATAGGTCAGATCATAAGCCGGACCTTGCGGCAGCCCATTGCTGAGCGCCGTGAAACTTTTGCCGCCGTCCCGCGTGCGGTTGATGATTAATTTGCCATCTACAGGGACGCGGCGTTCATCTTTAATCGCCGGAGCAAACCAGGCCGTGTTTGGGTCCTGGGGATGCACGGCTACTGCGAAACCGAACACAGAGGGAGGAACATCCGTGATCTCCGTCCAGCGATGCCCGCCGTCATCGGAACGAAAGATGCCGTTGTGGTGCTGAATCCACATATGATCCGGCGATGCGGGACAACTAACCATGCGATGAGGGTCCTGAGACACCGGATTGTAGGCTTGATCCGGCGGCAGAAAGGCGGCGCGCAGCCCCTGCCCGGTCTGGGTCCAAGTGTCGCCAGCGTCCTGACTTTCCCATACGCCGCCGCAGGAGATCGCCAGCCGGACGCAACGGGTGTTATTGGGATGCACACAGATAGAGTGAATGCCAGGCTTGTCATAACCGCCGCCGAACCAGTTCGCGCGTTCCGGCCGATTCCAGAGCGGCTCAATCAGCGTCCAGCTTTCGCCCCGGTCCGTGGATTTGAACAAACCACCGGGAATGGTCCCCGCCCATAATGTATCCGGTTGATCCGCGCCGCCGGGAACCAGCTCCCAGATCAGGTCCACCGCCGGACCGTCTTCATCGCCACTTTTGGGAAATTTAGGGGCGTCAATTTCCGTCCACTCACGCGAGCCGGACTCCGCTCTGTGCAACTTCACGCCAAAGTGACCCAGATTAAGCGCCGTGTACTTATTGCCGTTACGCGGGTCCCGCAAAACCATGGACACCGGGTCGCCCAGAAAATCCGGCACCCCGCAGCGCCATTGCCCCTTTCCCGTACGCTCGTAGACAAACAAGCCTTTACGCGTTCCTATACGTAGTTTTTGATTCATCGCCGCCGCTCCCATCAGATTGAAGGATTGGGGCCGCCGTCATCCGCCGGAGAGCGCCTGCAGCACGTGTACTTCGGAATCTGGCTGTAACGCGTCGGTCAGATGAAGTCGGTCCTGGACCATCTGTCCATCCACAAAAATCGCTATGTTTTTACGCAATCGGTCCTGATCATCGAGAATATACCCCGCCAGACGCGCGTTATCCGCAAAGACCCGCTGCAGCGCTTCCGCCACCGTCCCCGCCGGAACAGCCTGCGGCGGACAAGACAGGTAACGTTTGAGGTTATTAGTGAAAGTGACCGTCGCCATAATTATTCGTCTTATTCGGCGTGATTGCCGTTATTGGTAGGGACAATATCCGTGTTTTGATATTAGCACAGCCTCGCGCTAAAACAGTTTCGCCAGGCTGTCCGCCACCTGAGCGCCGGCAGGCAAGCGCCGCTCATCTTCAGGGAGGTATTTGCCGGTGCGCACCAGACAGGCTTGCAGGCCAGCGTTCATTGCCCCCTCTACATCGCCGCCAACATCGTCCCCCACCATCAGGCACTGCTCTGGAGAGAAACCGGTTGTGGCGCGCACCTGATCAAAAAATTCCCGGCTGGGTTTGCCCATGATTACTGCCGTGGTGTCCGCCGCCCACTCCAGTGCGCGGATAAAAGGCCCCGCATCCAGCATCAGGCCTTCATCATCTTTAAAATATTTATTCATGCCAATGCCGATCAAAGGCGCGCCCGCCCGACACAGACGAAATGCGCGATTCAGATTAGGGTAGTTCAAGCCGTCGCGAGCATCCCCCAGCAACACGCAATTGGGGTCATGGCGATCCAGATCCGCCAGATCTTCTTTCACCGCGTCGTTGATAATGCACAGTGGCCGCAGTTTGTGTTCGAGGATATACGCTTTGGCGGCCAGGGGCGCGGTGAATAACTCTGAGTCCTGCAAGCTGAGGCCCATGCTTCTCAGACGTTGCAGCAAATCGCGAGACGACTGGCTGGCGGTGTTGGTGACAAACCTCAGCGTCAGGCCTTTATCCCTTGCCCTCTCTACGGCGGAGACGGCTCCTGGTATGGCCTGACTTCCCTCATAAATCACACCGCTGAGATCAAGAAACAACGCCTTATAGGAAAGAGACATCGGCGACCTCCTCGTCCATTGGAAGAATAGAGTCGGAAATACTCTGCAAGTGGGTCGAATATTTATACTGACGGCTTATGGCGGGTTTAACAACCGCCAAGGCGCCCGACGTCGGCCTATAAACGTAAAGGCGACGCCAAGCGCTTTGGGGAAAGGCTTGCAATGAAGTGAATATCTGAGCGTTTAGCGCGCCAAAGCACCAATCATTTCGTCGAAGGTTTCTACACGAATACTGCGCACCAGATCGATATACAAATCCCAATTCCAAGCAGGATTAGGACAGGTACGATGACCGGAATGGGGCGCTTCCTCGATATGACCTCGAATACCAGCGGTGTGCGGCGCGGTTTCATGACGCACGGGAATGCCATAGCGATGACATAACCAAGCCACCAGTCGCGCGGACGCCATGTATTGCGCATCCGTGGGATAAGTCCTTGGATTCGGGTCCCAGGGATTCACATGCTCAATGCCAATACTCTCGCGATTGGTTTGGGAATGGATATTATCGACATGGTTGGCGATGTGCGCCTCTCTCACGGTCTGCACCACACGCCCTTCCCGATTGACAACATAGTGGGCGCTGGCGGGGCCCGCCCGAAAGGTGTTCAAGGCGTTGCGCTCCGTCAAAGCAGGCCCGCCAGTGATATGAATAATGACGTAGCGAATATTGCGCCGCCCCGGCGGTATTCTGAAATTCGCCGCCGGCGACCACAGTGCGCTGGGATAATCCACACGCCGCATATCCACCTGTAATAATCGATCTTCCCAGGGTTGTCCCATGATGACTCTCCACCGTTTCATTGTGAGCGCTTGTTATTGGTGCGACAGGAAACTCCGTCGTTATTTCCAAATTAACGCCGCCGAAGAAAAAGCACAGTGGAAAAAGTCACATTTCAAATGTGAGGAAATAAGCCTGAGCCGCTTCACAGCGGCTTTTATGCTATCGACACGCCCCCCCTCCTGACAAGACCGTCTCTACTTATCCGCCCAATGCCAGGCCGGGGTGTCCAGAATACCTTGTCCGATGATTTCTGTCTGGCCCAGGGGCTTTTCCAGTTGTACTGCATTGCATTCCGGGTGTTCATTAAGAGCGGCGACGAGACGGGAGGCGTGAGACACCACCCAGACCTGGGAATGCTCAGAGGCGCGTAAAATCAAACGCGCCAATGCTGGCAATAAGTCAGGATGCAGGCTGGTTTCCGGTTCGTTCAGCACCATCAGTGATGGTGGACGCGGGGTCAATAGCGCAGCCACCCATAGGATATAGCGTAAGGTTCCGTCGGATAGCTCGGCGCCGGTCAGAGGCCTGAGTAGTCCTTCCTGATAAAACATCAACGAGAAGCGGCCGTCTTCGTGTAGTCTTACATCCAGTCTGGCGCCGGGAAAGGCGTCGCTGATGGCCTCATCAAGCGCTTCGCTGTCGCCGATTTCACGAATGGTCTGCACCGCCGCCGCCAGATCGCGCCCATCATGATGCAACACCGGCGTGCGTGTGCCCAACTGAGGTTTACGAGCAGGCGCATCGCGGTCAGTACGGAAGTGATCATAGAAGCGCCAGTTGCGAATTGTCTCACGCACCCGGAAAACCTCCGGCGCAGCGCCAGGGTCGGCCAGCTGATCGAACATACTGGTGAAAAGGCTGAGATTCTGCGCCGCCACGTTCCAACTGCGCCCGTCGCGGACTCTCACCATCGGCCCGTCCCGGTCCACCAGCAGCCCGGCGGGACGATAAAACGGCCCTGCCCAAATGCACTCTCGTTTGATCTCCGGGTCCAAGGCGAATGCTGACGGAGAGGGTTTGGGCAACCCGAGCGATATAGCGTAGCCGAAATCCTCACTGGAAAAGCCGAGCCGCAAGCGCACCGCATCGCGACGTGGGCCGCCCTGCACCGGTATCTCGCCAGTCCGCATACGACGAGTGATTTTCTCCGGCCCAGCCCAGAACGTGGAGCCCAGTCCGCCCTCTCCGGCCAAAGAATTAACCACCCCGCCTTGCGCCGTCTCCGCCAGCAATCGCAACGCCCGATACAAGTTAGACTTGCCGCTGCCGTTAGGCCCGGTAATCACATTCAGCGACCCCAATGGCATCGTCAGCTGCAGTATGGAACGGTAGTTATTGATGGAGAGCGTAGTGAGCATGTTAATGTTCCTGGTCGAGCCGTCTTGTAGAATCGGCAACCTAGCATTTAAAACGACACATGTTTTACCAAACTGCTATTGGAGCCCAATCATTATGGATATAGCCAGAACAGGAATCATTTTGAACACGGAAAACTACGACGCCTGCGTGGTTTTCTATCGGGATCTGTTTAACCTCGAAATCCAATTTCAAGAACAACGCGGCGACTTCCAAATGACCTGTTTTCGCTACGGCGGCGCTTACTTATTAGTGGAGACCGGGGGCAGCGCTTACGCCGGAACCCCGGAAAACCTGATACACCAGCGCTCCACTAAACTAAGGTTCAATGTGAGCAATCTGGAACAAGCGTTGGAAGAAGTACGCGCCTTTGGCATAACGGCGGAGATTGAGCGATACGCCTGGGGGTCAGTCATCAATATCCAGGACCCGGACGGTAACCGGGTCGGCATTAGAGATGAAACAACGTTTTTAGATCAATTAACGGAATACGCTAAAAACCGTTAGTCCCATCAGTTCTGAGCGACGGAACAGGCTTGCCCCGATGTAGCCGCGCTCCGTCGTTGCGTCAGAACCGCCTGCGCGACGCCGGAGCACATGATCAGACCACAGCCGGCCATCTGCAAAGGGCTCAACGCCTGATCAAACAATGCCCAGCCGAATGTCACTACAGCGATGGGCTCTAAATAGGCCAGCGTGCCGAAGGTGGCGGAAGGCAGCTCACGCAGTGCGATCACTGCAAACAGGATAGCGAGAAAGCCAGGCACAAGGCCCGCCGCCAGCAACCAGCCCCACTGCGCTGGCGCAATCACTTCCTGTTGCTGCAGCATCAATGGAGCCATACACAGCGCGCCGATCAGCATTTGATACCAGCTTCTTGCGTAAACATGCACATGCGCAGGCGTGGCGCGGTTGATAATAATAAAGCCCGCATAGCACAGCATGGCCAGCCCGGCGTAGGACATGCCCAAAGCGTCCTGGGAACCGCCGAACTCAAGACGAAACTCCATCATCATCGCAAAGCCGAAAAGCGCGGTAAGGATCAGACCTATCGCGCTGGCGCTGAGTTTCTCCGACAAGAACAGATGCGCGAAAACAGAAGCGACCACTGGCGCCAGATAGATGGTCATAATCGCATTGGCCATGCTGGTGTGCTCCATGGCCTGGATATAAAACACTATAAATCCCGCCAGAAAACCGCCGTTGATCAGCACCCGCCAGGAAGGCCAGCACCACAGCAGATTCGCCTTACGGATAACCAGCAGATACCCCAGCATCATCGCCGCGCCAAAAAACAAACGATAAAAAGTCACGGTTTCCGCGCCCAATTGCGCGTATTTGGCGATAACGCCAATCGTCCCCATAAACACCGCCGACAACGCCGCCATCACCAAAAAAGGCGTCGCACTATCTGGAGACTGCTGTGTCTGCTTCATCTCATTTCCTTGACTGCAAAGGTGAAAACGTAAGAGCGAGAGTCCATTAATTCATGACGATCAGAGTAAGCCGTCATTAAGACTTACGAAAAGAGCAACTCAATCTTCGCTGAGCTGCGCTCTCACCTCTTCCAGGATGCGGCCCAGCATGTTCTGGCCGCTGCCGTCGCCGCCGTCGCCCCAGTAGTCGTCGTTGTCCGTGTGTTCGACGATTTTGGCGGAACCGGTGCTGAGCAGGCGTTCGCGCAGGGCTTCGTGTTGGGTGAATTTGGCGAGAATGGCCTCACGCATGATATTGAGTTTGACGGTTTCCCAATCGTTGCGCAGCTTTCTTTTGCGATCACGACCTTTACGCGCGGCTTCCAGCGGAGACTTGGCTTTGCGAATATCGCTGCGGTCCTTTTCTTCCTCGAATTTCATGGCCTGAAAATAATGCTCGCTGCTGGGCCACACTTTTCCTTTGAGCTTGATCGGATATTGGGCGAAATTGGAAAACTCTCCAAATTCATCGTTTACGCTATAAAACTTAATCACTTCCACGTTTGTACAGGCCCGTCGTCAATTATTTTGCGGCGCTCACAATCATCTCCATAAACGCAGTCTGACGGATGACCGCGACAGCGGACAACTCATTTTCCGTTACAGATTTTTGGCGAAGATGGCTCGCGAGACGAAGCAAATTAACGCAAGCGACGCTTCCGCGCAATGAGGGGCCAAGTAAAAACGCCGTCCACCGAAGCGAACGGCGTTGTATAAATTAATCAGTAGAGGTCAGTTTCCAGCGCGCGCTGAACCAGCCAGGTTGAACCGGCCCCGCCTCGGGCGTTCCGTTTTCAATATGCAGATACTGGTCCGGTTTCCAGCGGTTGCGGATGCGCACCAGGTCAGGCTGCCCTTCCACCGGCTCCAGCTTCCATTGCGCGCTATGCCAGCCGCTCTCAATGGCGCCCGCCTGCAAGCCGCCATCTTCAACATTCATGCAGGCCTGCGCGCGCCAGCGGTTACAGATTCGCACATAATCGTCCTGGCCAACCGCTTTGATATCCCATTGGGCGCTCCACCAGCCTTGTTCAATAGCGCCACTTTCCAGTCCGCCGTTTTCCATATGCAAAAACTGATCGGCGCGCCAATAGTTCTGCATTCGATAGCGGCCACCGGTCTCGCCCGGGAACGGTACTTTATGGATTCGATTGGCGGACATCGCTGCGGAACGTTCGCGCCACAAGCGCGCCATATCCTGTGAGTGCGTCGTCCCAAGCACGTTGCCTTCGTCATCCATAATCAACGGAGATGAGTAATAGCTCAGGTCATTGCCGCATTGCGCCGTCCCTCTTCCCTGTCTGACGCTAAAACCGTAGTTATAACCCGTGTCACCCTCGGATTTGCAGTGCATCCCACCGACATTGTGGCCCACTTCATGACGGTAGGCGCCAGGCCAGGGTGCGCCAATCACCACAATGTCTCCCGGCACATTACCCCAACCTCCTGCGCTTCCAGGCGCATCCGTCGGCCGTTGCACCAAACCAATAAGATCCGGCGCGTAACGCTCAATATCGTCCTTGAACCACTCTTTGCCGTCCCGTAGCACGGAAGTCACCACACCGGGGTTTTGCGGCGACACGCCGACTCCCACCAGGCGCAGGTATACCCCTTCTATCTGGCTGTTATTGAGCGCTTCATTCACCGACTCCACGTATATTTGCGCTTCGGTGTTGATATTGCCGACGTCCTGCGCCGCCTGCTCGGAGAATCCGATGAATACGTCAATGACATAACGTCCCGAGGCGTCTTTCTCTCCTGCCGCCTCTTGATTGAATCGCCCCATAAAGCTCGTATCTGGATTCTTCAGAATACGATCGTCCATTTTCGGCGGCTTAATTTTTCGCCAGAAAACGTTTTCATTTCCGTCTGAAGACGACTGCAGACGAAATTGACCAGAACCCGTTTCCAAATAGCCCGACATTTCCTGCTTGTCGTGATCCAACGTGACGATAAAACTGCTGTAGTCCATGAATTCCGCCAGAGCAGGATCATCCACCTGTGCGCGAATGACCTCGACTCCATTGACCTTAGAGCGCGACTTGACGGTGTAAAACAAGGTGCGCCCGTCATCGAGATGGATTTCTCCATTCTCGTTTTGGGCGAATTGCAGATACTCCTCATGGGCTGACAGGGGTTGCCCTTGTACAGCCGCGCTGAGCAGACACAAGGCGGCGAATGACGACGTGAAAAACCTCTTTTTACGCATAGCGATATCCTTATTGTCATAATTGAGTTACAAGGCCTTGCGCCAGTGCGCCCTTCACTCCCTCAGGTTCGCCCGACGCAATAGGTACAATGGCCTCAGCGTCGTTTTATGCGGAACGCAGCAACTAGGCTGCGACAGCTTCACACAGTGAAAACGTTTTCAATATTACTCCAAAAATAAGCGCGACTGTATAACAATCGCGCCGTATTTTGTGAGTGGCTGCAAAATTCGTTAAGTTGCGCGTAGGCTCGACCTAGCGTACGCAGGTCAGTCTTTGCCGAACCACGCCACTTCTTCTTCATACAGATAAGACCCGGCCTCCTCCGCAGTGAAGCCTTTGCGCTCTTTGAAAAGCTCGACCTCTTTGCGACTCTGAGGACCGCCGCCAACTCTGATCAGGCAATCGATATAATCGATAAACGCTTCGGATTCATCGCCAAAGTCCTGGCCAACCAGAATCTGCTTATCGCATGGAAATATACCGCTACGCACTTTCAACGCCCTTCTCGCGGATATCCCCACCGTTGTGAGCCCCATGCGCACCGCCAGTTCATAGGCCAGCTTGGGCACGCCGGCGTTAGTCAGTCCGCTGACAATTTCCACCTCACCCTTATCCTTTCCGTCGACCCAGGTCTTGATAGAGCGCTCCAGGATTTCGCTGGCCGCTTGCTGGTCAAACCAGCGCTTGCTGAATCCCACTACCCCGATCTTCATTTTATTGTTCTCCACACAGCTTAATTAGTTCGATGTTCGTCACTAGCCCTGACTTGTCCGCTTTGCGCAGAGCTACTGGAAAGGCCGCTCTTATAAGCTTCGAAACGGCATTTATTGTCGCGCGCCGCATTGTAGTGATCCCAAAGCCAGGATACAAAGGCAAAGTGGTATGCGGCGTCGCGCCACAAAACCCGCAACAAAAATGATGCGTAAGCGACATAGCGCGATAAGTTGTATGGAATCTGGGCGATTACCGGCGATTAAATCGCCTCTAACTCCTCCACTCCTCTTCATTAAGCCTGAAAGCCATGGAATGTTAGAAAGTTAGGCCGCAGACGCTTACAATGTGCGGCCATATCAATAGCCGAACTTTTTCACGCCTGATAGCGCGCCATTTTCATTTCGCGCCGGGCGTATTCGGCTATCTTATTTCTTACAGATAAAGCATCAGTGAAATCAGAGGCGAGCAAGCATGTTGCTATACATCTACGTCGATGGAACAGACTTGGAAGACATTGCCGGAGATGTTTCTTCAGCAATCGAAAGTTGGGTAAAAGAATCCGCTCTGGACCTCACGTTTGTCGATAACCGTCAGATCGAACCGGAAGCCGCCGAAGACGTTGACTTGGACGATCCTTCTGACTGGCGCATCGGCGTCAATCTGAGCATCCGCAATAAAAAGCAACTTAAAGAGCCCCTCGACGGTCTTTATAAAATCGCCAAGCGCCTCAAATGCGAGTTCGTCATCGGCATCATCGACGAGAAGACAGGCGAACAAGAAGACGTCTGTTATTTCGGCTTTGAAGAAGGCCAGCCGGATATGTTTGAGGTGGGGAATTACTTGGGGATTTAACTTTTTGGGTCCGCACCAAGACCAGGAAGCCGTCTCTCTATTCAGGGCGACGCCTTCCCGTCTTATTCAAGGCCCCCTACAGACCGCCTCATCAGTTCGTATAGTCGTCACACGCCAAAAGGGCTAACCACCCGCCTTCTACACAAGGATACCGCCAATCGGCCGGTATGCCGTGTCTGTATTTACTAAAGGTCTTTATAATCCCGCTTGCCGCTTTCAACGAGCGTCATAATTCTATACATACCCAATCAAAGGAGGATACATGGGCAAGCTGACGATTATTATTTCCGCCGTCATTGGCCTCGTCGCTCTGTTATTCGCAGCTATATTCTATCTCACCGGCGATATCGTCACTGTTGCTGACGAATTTTTCTTGGCCACAAAAAACAAGAACTTTGACCAAGCCTACAGCTACCTTTCCGAAGACTTTAAATCCGACACTAGCCGCGCCGATCTCGAAAACTACCTCATCCAGAACGGCTTCGATAAATACGTGGACGCCACTTGGAGTTCCCGCCGGATTAGCGGTAAACGCGGGTTTCTGGAAGGAGAGATTGAGCGAGAAGGCGGTCAGGCGCTTTCCGTCAACCTAACCCTTATCAAGACGGAAGATGAGTGGAAAATACTCTCTTTGTATATTCCCAGTGCGGGTTTTCAAAAGGGCTCCGCGCCTCATATACCGAGTGAAGAAGACCAGATCAAACTGGTAAATACCGCCATACTTACTTTCGCCCAAGGGGTGGAAGACAAATCGATGGAGAAGTTGTACAGCAGCTCGTCCAATCTATGGCAAAGCCAGTCTTCTGTTGAGGAAATGAACAACATCTTCGAAGAGTTTTTTAATCTGGATCTCAAGCTGACGGCCCTCTCCAAGTCTTCGCCCATTTTCAATGGCGAAGCTGAGATAAAAGAGAACGGGTTTATGGTCATCGAAGGTTATTATCCCACGCAACCGACGAGAGTTACCTTTGCGCTGCATTACGTGTATGAAGGACTGGGATGGAAGCTCGCCGGAATTAGTATCCAGCTTAAAAACGCCGAGGCAAGCGGAGCTTCATAAGCGGCAATCTCCACCTAAAAAATACGGCGTCTCGAAGCCCAGGATCTGAGCTACGATGACGCCGCATGAGAATTATGCGATCAAGTCAGACCGCGTGCGACAACTTCCCAGGAATCGCCCGCGCTTCAGGATGTTCCGCCAGCGGCACGAAGGCATGTCTGGAACCGTCGTATGCCTCGATGCCGCCGGATTCAATGTCGTAGAACCAGCCGTGCATGGTGAGGCGGCCTTCCTGCAGCGCCAGACGTACAGACGGATGTGTCTGCAAGTTCGCCAGCTGGGCGATGACATTCTCTCGCACCATATCTTCGATCTTCGCCCGCTCATCGGCGTGCTTACGCGCCTGATTCACCACTTTGGCGGAGTCCGCATAGCGCAACCAGTGAGCGACTGCAGGCATGTGATCGATGCATTGGCAGGTAGCGACCGCCGTCATGGCGCCGCAGTTGGAATGCCCACACACGACAATGTCCGCCACCCGCAACGCCGCCACGGCGTATTCCACCGACGCCGACACCCCGCCGGGCTCCGGCCCATAGGGAGGCACAATGTTGCCCGCATTACGGATGACGAAGAGATCCCCTGGCTCTCTCTGGGTGACCAGTTCCGGAACCAGACGGCTGTCGGAACAGGAAATAAACAGAGTACGCGGCTGCTGCTGAGTGGCGAGGTCTTTGAACAACTCCTTACGCTCAGGAAATGCTTCGCGCTGGAACTTCAGAAAGCCTTCGATGATGTCTTTCACTACGGGTCTCCTAATCAACTCTATGGCTTGTTTGATGTTGTTGCAGATTAGTAATGTAAAACAGTTTCTCACAAAACTCGCCATTGGTATTAGTCAACAGCGCGCCAGCGGCCATTCTTAGTGAACTCAAGCAAGTGGAAGACATTAAGGAGCTGTATTTTGTGAAGCGCTTCAGCGATTAGTCCCAACTATCCAACGAAGTCTACGCCTCCCCTCAAGGAGAAGTGTTCGAAAACATCGGCGTCCCTACCAAATATGAGATGCCCTACATGCAACCGGAAGATGTTTACGCCGGAAAAGACAGCGGAATAGAGAAGGCGCCGAGCTATGTAATCGGGACAGACTACATCGATGGAGAGACAAGGGGATTCACTGAGTAAAACAGATGATGGAAGCGTTAAAGTCCAGGATTATCGTGAGGCTAGAGCTGGAAAGGATGCCTCGTCAGAGGTAGGAGCTATTTTCTCCAGCTCATACTGATTTCACCATATATTTTTCATCACTACTTACGCAAAAAATAGTAAGCACGACCAGTTGTACGGATCTGAATTCCTCGTACATACTCACTGTATAATACCGTTGCTAGTCCGAGTGTTACGTAGCCCCCAGAGGCGCAGAAGATTATGAAGGCGACTTTCCATTCCTGGAACAAAAATGCAACTATCATTATCGCTACACAGGAACAATCTAATAAGTCATGAATCAAAGAGGGCCGCTGGAACTTGGCCTGCCTAACCATGAGCGCAAACCTCAACCACAGAAGAATCCCTAGTGATGAGCCAACCGAAGTTACCTCGAATAAATATACTGATATAGTAACATTCCATAGAACAAGGACTAAAAAATAGGCAAGAAACAAATACACAAAAAAACTTGCCCCAAATATCCATATAACATTAAAGCCTCTTTTCTTCGCCTCATACGTCTCTAGATCGCAATCACTCACCGGAGTCTTATATAAATCAGCATCCATTACTCACACCCTTCATCTTGAATATCAAATAACATCAACTATGTTCTTAAATCAGTAGTTTTAAATCTGATAAGCTCAACTCTTACACCGCCCTTCATTTCGCTTCCTTATATACCGTGAATTAGCTATAAACACTATCTCAAACTAGTACTCTATGTGAGCATAAAGCGAGCCTTTAAGTATGAATCAGGATTTAAAGCATGACAGCGCAAATACCAGATAAAATAGAAAACATGCACAATAGCATCGAACTGGGAGATCTGCACCTCTATAGGATTATCGCAAGATCTGAGCACACTGGCAGCCCTTTCTCTTCTTACAGCTTTCAGTCAAGTCCCTCTCGCGCCTCCCCAGGCATTAGCAGCGCATTGGCGTGCGGTTATATTTCCTGCTTTACGCTTACAGAGTCTGGCGAGCTAATTCTTGATAGATATGAATATCCATATGAGAGGCTAAAGCCTCTAGAGCAGGCAGGAGAGAAACTGACAGGAAACTTCTTATTGGATATGCGCAAAGGCTTCTTTCAAGATAGGCTGTACATCCCTTTTATTATTAACCTGGCATCGATATAGGTATGATACACTACCCATATGATTATAGAAGACGCTCGCTCATTACCTGCCGCAGCGCAGGAAGAAAAAAGAAAACAGGCCGTGCGACTGCGCAAGCAGGGGTATAGCTATCAGGAAATAGC
>NZ_JAHMIN010000065.1 GCF_018986435.1 Hahella sp. HN01
ATACCACGCGCCTTTTCTTCTGGAGCATTATCGATACCGTCAAACGCTACCGCCTGACCACCCCAAACTTCAGAACACACGCGGGTCAAGGCCGCTGTCAAAGTAGTCTTACCGTGGTCAACGTGACCAATGGTGCCTACGTTTACGTGMGGCTTRCTRCGYTCAAACTTTTCTTTTGCCACAGTCAGTTCCTCTCTAAATCACTATTCTAAAAAGTTTCAACTACGAATGATTAAACTATTTGCTACGTGCACTAATAATAGCTTCAGCAACATTGTTTGGAGCCTCTGCATACTGAGCAAACTCCATAGTATATGTCGCACGACCCTGAGTCGCTGAGCGCAGATCAGTGGCGTAGCCAAACATTTCAGCCAAAGGCACCTCTGCATTCACAACCTTACCAGACACGCTTTCATCCATACCCTGAATCAAGCCGCGACGCCGGTTCAAATCACCTACTACGTCACCCATATTTTCTTCAGGAGTGACCACCTCAACCTTCATAATAGGCTCAAGCAGTACGGCACCACCCTTGCCCGCAAGCTGCTTGGTAGCCATGCTGGCGGCAATTTTAAACGCCATCTCGTTAGAGTCAACGTCGTGGTAGGATCCATCAAAAACAGTCGCTTTCAAAGCCAACAAAGGATAGCCAGCCAGAATACCGTTTTGCATCTGCTCTTCGATACCCTTTTGAATTGCAGGAATATATTCCTTCGGAACCACACCACCCACAATCTCATTCACAAATTCCAGCCCCTCGCCTTCTGCGCGCGGCTCAAACTTGATCCAGACGTGACCATACTGACCACGACCACCTGACTGACGAACAAATTTACCTTCGATTTCGCAGGTATTGCGAATAGCCTCACGGTACGCGACTTGAGGCTTACCAATATTCGCCTCAACCTTGAACTCGCGACGCATACGGTCAACGATAATATCAAGGTGCAACTCGCCCATTCCCGAGATAATAGTTTGACCAGTCTCTTCGTCAGTCTTAACACGGAAAGATGGATCCTCCTGAGCCAACTTGCCCAGAGCAATACCCATTTTCTCTTGATCCGCCTTAGACTTAGGCTCTACTGCAACAGAGATAACTGGATCCGGGAATTCCATGCGCTCTAGAGTAATGATGTTATCTGGATCACATAAAGTATCACCAGTTGTAACATCTTTAAGACCAATCATCGCAGCAATGTCACCAGCGCGAACCTCTTTGATCTCTTCACGGTTGTTCGAGTGCATTTGCACCATCCGACCAATCCGCTCTTTCTTGCTCTTAACAGGGTTATAGACACCCGTACCCGATTCCAGAACACCTGAGTAAACGCGAATAAAAGTCAATGTTCCAACAAATGGGTCCGTTGCAATCTTAAACGCCAGTGCTGAAAACGGCTCATTATCGTCAGACTTGCGAACTGCGACAGTCTCTCCGTCATCAAGAATACCCTCAATCGCCTTAACTTCTGTTGGCGAAGGCAGATATTCAATAACAGCATCAAGCACCGCCTGAACGCCTTTATTCTTAAATGCAGAACCACCCAATACAGGAACAATCTCGTTAGCCAAGGTGCGAGCACGAATGCCAGCCTTGATTTCTTCCTCAGTTAACTCGCCTTCTTCCAGGTACTTATTCATGTAGTCGTCATTAGCTTCAGCAGCAGCTTCAACTAATTGCTCACGAAGCTTGTCACACGTCTCTTGAAGATCAGCCGGAATGTCCTGATACTCAAAAGTCATACCTTGATCAGCTTCGTTCCAGATGATCGACTTCATCTTAACCAGGTCAACCACCCCCTTAAACTCATCTTCAGCGCCAATGGTCATCTGAAGGGGAACTGGAGTGGCGCCTAAACGATCTTTCAGCTGCTTAACAACACGCAAAAAGTTAGCGCCCGCACGGTCCATTTTATTCACGAACACCATGCGTGGAACTTCGTACTTGTTGGCCTGACGCCATACAGTTTCTGTCTGAGGCTGTACACCAGAAGAGCCACATAGCACAACTACTGCGCCATCAAGAACTCGCAGCGAGCGCTCAACTTCAATTGTAAAGTCAACGTGCCCTGGGGTATCGATAATATTGACGCGATGCTGATCAAACTGCTGTTGCATACCAGCCCAGAAACAAGTCGTCGCCGCGGAAGTAATAGTAATACCGCGCTCTTGCTCCTGCTCCATCCAGTCCATTGTTGCTGCGCCGTCGTGCACCTCACCAATCTTATGAGAAAGACCGGTATAAAACAGAACACGCTCCGTTGTCGTAGTTTTACCTGCGTCAACGTGAGCACAAATACCGATATTACGGTAGCGCTCTATGGGAGTTTTACGTGCCACGATTAATTACTCCAAATATTAAAAACGGTAATGGGAGAAAGCCTTGTTAGCTTCCGCCATACGATGGACGTCTTCACGCTTCTTGACAGCAGCTCCACGACCTTCAGCAGCCTCCAGCATCTCAGCCGCCAGACGTGCAGCCATGGACTTCTCACCACGCTTACGGGAGTACTCAACCAACCAGCGCATGGATAGCGCCATTTGACGAGATGGACGAACTTCTACTGGCACCTGATAGGTGGCGCCACCTACACGACGGGATTTAACTTCAACCAGAGGCTGAATGTTTTCCAGAGCAAGCTCAAATGTTTCAATTGGCTCTTTTTTGGCTTTGTTGGACACAATATCCAGAGCACCATAAACAATACGCTCCGCCACTGACTTTTTACCACTTTCCATTACGTGGTTAATAAACTTAGCCAGCTTCTTACTTCCGAACTTAGGATCCGGCAGGATTTCACGCTTCGCAGCGACTCTTCTTCTTGGCATGATAAGCCCTCAAAAATAAAAAAGGTCTTCAGGTAAATCTGACATGACTCCAAGCCAGCCAGCCTTACTCTTATCCAACAACTATGATCAAGACTTCGGACGCTTGGCGCCGTACTTAGAACGACCCTGTCTACGATCGTTTACGCCAGCAGTATCCAAAGTTCCACGTACAGTGTGATAGCGTACGCCTGGCAAGTCTTTTACCCGGCCGCCACGAATCAGCACTACGCTGTGTTCTTGCAGGTTATGACCTTCACCACCAATGTAGGAAGTTACTTCATAGCCATTGGTTAAACGAACACGACAAACTTTCCGCAAAGCTGAGTTCGGCTTTTTCGGGGTAGTCGTATACACACGGGTACATACTCCGCGACGCTGCGGACAACCTTGAAGCGCAGGAACATCGCTTTTCGCGACTTTGCGGCTTCTAGGCTTGCGTACCAATTGGTTAATGGTTGCCATTCAAGCTTACTCCGTTAACAACAGATAGATATTTAGTGCCCAACTATAATAAGGGCGCCAAGTGTACTGACGCCCATTCAACGAGTCAAGGCGACTGAGGCTAAAAAACCACCAGTCGCCTTCGACATTGCAGATTATTTATTCAGTTCTGCGCTCAACGCCTGAACAACATCCGCCGCGCTAACGCCGCCTTCCTTCTGCATACGCTTGCGTCTTCTTTCTTGATGGTAAGCAGACCCAGTTCCAGCAGGAATAAGTCGACCTACAACCACGTTCTCTTTCAAACCACGCAGGTGATCCTGCTTACCAGTTACAGCTGCCTCAGTAAGAACTCGGGTAGTCTCCTGGAACGATGCAGCAGAAATGAAGCTTTCTGTCGCCAAAGATGCTTTAGTTATACCCAGCAATACTCGCTCGTAGCGCGCTGGCATCTTCGTTTCTTCTTCTGCTTTCTCGTTTTCTTCCAGAAGTTTTACCAGTTCAACCTGATCGCCTTTAATGAGAGTGGTATCTCCAGAGCTCAATACATCAACCTTACGAATCATTTGGCGCACGATAACTTCAATATGCTTATCGTTTATAACAACGCCCTGGAGACGGTATACGTCTTGAATTTCGTTAATGATGTACTTGGCCAGCTCACCTACGCCCAACAGTCTTAAGATGTCGTGCGGATTAGATGGGCCATCAGAGATAACTTCCCCTCTCTCTACGCTCTCACCTTCAAATACGTTCAGCTGACGCCATTTAGGAATCAAAATCTCAAACGGATCAGTATTATCGGTTGGCGTAATAACAAGACGCTTCTTGCCTTTGGTTTCTTTACCAAATGAAACGATCCCTGAAATTTCAGCGAGAATTGACGGTTCTTTAGGCTTACGGGCCTCGAACAAGTCAGCAACTCGTGGCAGACCACCTGTAATATCGCGTGTCTTAGATGACTCTTGCGGAATCCGCGCAATTACATCACCAACTTCAATAACATCCCCATTCTTCAAGCTGAAAAGTGAGTTTGGAGGCAGGAAGTACTGTACCGGCGTATCGGTGCCTGGGAATTTCATCTCCTTGCCATTAGCATCCAGCAATTGCAGCATCGGACGAATATCTTTTCCAGAAGCAGGGCGATCTTTCGGATCCATTACCTCAATGTTAGACAGACCTGTAATTTCATCTGTCTGGGTCTTAACAGTAATACCCTCTTCAACGCCAACAAAGATCGCTTTACCGCCAACCTCTGTGATAATCGGGTGCGTATGCGGGTCCCATTTAGCGACGATTTCGCCTGCCGCAACCTGCTGACCTTGCTTCACGCTCAGCTCAACGCCGTATGGAAGCTTATACCACTCTCTTTCACGGCCAGCTTCGTCCGCAATCGCCAAAGCGGATGATCGAGAGACAACAACCAGATTGCCATTCTTTCTCTCGATGTGCTTAAGGTTATGCAAGCGGACGGTTCCGCCATGCTTAACTTGAATGTTATCGACTGCAGAAGCTCTCGATGCCGCACCACCAATGTGGAAGGTACGCATCGTCAGCTGGGTTCCAGGCTCACCGATAGACTGAGCAGCGATTACCCCAATAGCTTCACCGACGTTAACCAAGTGACCACGCGCCAGATCACGACCATAACAGCTTGCACAAACGCCATATTTGGTTTCGCAAGTAATAGGAGAGCGAACCAGAATCTCGTCAACACCAGCCTTTTCAAGCGTTTCTACAGTAGTCTCATCAAGCAATGTTCCCGCAGGCACAACAACATTTTGGTTGTCGGATGCAGAGTAAACATCACTTGCCGTGACACGCCCCAGCACTCGATCACCCAAAGGAACAACAACGTCGCCCCCCTCAATATGAGGAGTAACCAGCAGGCCTTCGGAAGTACCGCAATCCAAATCAGTTACAACCAAGTCTTGGGCGACGTCAACCAAACGACGAGTCAAGTATCCAGAGTTAGCAGTTTTCAATGCCGTATCCGCCAGACCCTTCCGCGCACCGTGCGTAGAAATAAAGTACTGGAGAACGTTCAGACCTTCCCGGAAGTTAGCCGTAATTGGCGTCTCGATGATGGATCCATCGGGCTTCGCCATCAGACCACGCATACCAGCCAACTGACGAATCTGAGCCGCAGAACCCCGCGCACCAGAGTCAGCCATGATATAAACAGAGTTAAAGGAGTCCTGATCGACTTCTTTACCGTCTTTATTAATGACCTTTTCTTTTCCAAGACGATCCATCATCGCTTTGGAAACTTTATCGTTAGCCCGCGACCAAATATCAATAACCTTGTTGTATTTCTCACCCTGAGTTAGCAGACCGGAAGCGAACTGCGATTCGATCTCTTTAACTTCATTTTCCGCAGCGTCAATAATCTTCGCCTTTTCATCAGGAATAACGAAGTCGTTCACACCAATCGATGCACCGGAGAGAGTCGCGTAATAAAAGCCGGTATACATGATCTGGTCAGCAAAAATGACCGTTTCCTTTAGACCAACTCGACGGTAGCAAGCGTTAATAAGACGTGAAATCGCCTTTTTGGTCATGTTCTGGTTAACCAACGAGAACGCGAGGCCTTCAGGGAAAATATCAAACAGTATCGCTCGACCAACAGTCGTATCCAGCACAGACACAGTGACTGTCTTATTGCGATCTTCGTCAATTACGACGTCGCGAATCCGCACCTTGACCTTCGCCTGAAGATCAACTTTCTTAGCTCCGTAGGCGCGCTGAACTTCCTTGATATCGGAGAAAACCATTCCCTCGCCTTTCGCATTAACTCGCTCCCTGGTCATAAAGTAGAGACCAAGAACAACGTCCTGCGAAGGAACAATAATAGGATCCCCGTTAGCTGGCGAAAGGATGTTGTTTGTAGACATCATCAACGCTCGCGCTTCCAACTGAGCTTCCAGCGTCAGAGGTACGTGAACAGCCATCTGGTCGCCGTCAAAGTCAGCGTTATATGCTGTACACACTAACGGATGCAGCTGTATCGCCTTACCTTCGATCAGAACAGGTTCGAAAGCCTGAATACCCAACCGGTGAAGAGTTGGCGCGCGGTTCAACATAACAGGGTGCTCCCGGATAACTTCGTCCAGAATATCCCAAACCACAGCCTCTTCACGCTCAACCATCTTCTTGGCTGCTTTAATCGTTGTAGCCAGACCACGATGCTCAAGCTTGGAGAAGATAAATGGCTTAAATAGCTCAAGCGCCATTTTCTTCGGCAAACCGCACTGATGCAGACGCAACGTCGGCCCCACAACGATTACGGAACGACCAGAGTAGTCAACCCGCTTACCAAGAAGGTTCTGACGGAAACGACCCTGCTTACCTTTGATCATATCAGCCAAAGACTTCAACGGACGCTTATTAGAACCAGTTATCGCACGACCACGACGACCGTTATCCAATAGCGCGTCCACAGACTCCTGCAACATCCGCTTCTCGTTACGCACGATGATGTCGGGAGCATTCAGCTCCAATAGGCGCTTCAGACGATTATTTCGGTTGATGACGCGACGATACAGGTCATTCAGATCGCTTGTAGCGAATCGACCACCGTCAAGAGGCACCAACGGACGCAAATCCGGTGGCAAAACCGGCAACACAGTAAGGATCATCCATTCTGGATGGTTTCCAGACTCTGCAAAAGCCTCCATAAGCTTCAAACGCTTGGATAGCTTTTTGATCTTAGTCTCGGAGTTAGTATTAGGAATTTCTTCGCGAAGACGTTCAATTTCGTCCTCTAACTCCAAATCAGCCAGCAGCCCTTGGATTGCTTCGGCGCCCATACGTGCGTCAAATTCATCTCCGAACTCTTCCAACGCTTCGTAATATTGCTCATCCGAAAGCAGCTGCCCTTTCTCAAGGGTAGTCATGCCTGGATCAATGACGATAAATGATTCGAAATACAAAACGCGCTCGATATCCCGCAGGGTCATATCCAGCAGCAAACCGATACGCGAAGGCAAAGATTTCAAAAACCAGATATGCGCAACTGGCGAGGCCAATTCAATATGCCCCATGCGCTCACGACGAACATTGGCTGGAGCAACTTCTACGCCGCACTTCTCACAAATAACGCCTCTATGCTTGAGACGCTTATACTTCCCACAAAGACATTCATAATCTTTGATTGGGCCGAAAATTTTGGCGCAGAAAAGACCATCCCTTTCTGGCTTGAAAGTTCGATAATTAATAGTTTCGGGCTTTTTGACTTCACCAAATGACCATGAACGGATCATATCAGGCGACGCCAAGGAGATACGAATCGAGTCAAATTCGTGAGCGTAGTTCTGATTTTTAAGTAAGTTCAGCAAATCTTTCATTGGCTAAGGCCTCTGACTGATCAATAGAAGCGATCTTCTCGCCCCTTAGTTAATTCGGTTCGCAGCAAACACCCGCCCCTCTCTCCGGTTGCGGGTGTTTGTGAAGGTTCATGCCGCGTCTTAGTTGGCCTCGAGCTCGATATCGATACCCAAAGAGCGGATCTCTTTAACCAATACGTTAAAGGACTCTGGCATACCTGGCTCCATGCGGTGATCGCCGTCTACGATGTTTTTGTACATCTTCGTACGGCCATTAACGTCATCGGATTTAACCGTAAGCATTTCCTGCAACGTATACGCTGCGCCATATGCTTCCAGCGCCCAGACCTCCATTTCCCCGAACCTTTGTCCACCGAATTGAGCTTTACCGCCCAACGGCTGCTGCGTAACCAAACTGTAAGAGCCAGTAGAACGAGCATGCATTTTGTCGTCGACCAAGTGGTTCAACTTCAGCATGTACATATAGCCTACAGTGACTTGACGTTCGAAGCGCTCGCCGGTACGACCGTCATACAGCCAAACCTGCCCGCTATCATCCATGTCCGCAAGACGCAGCATCTCTTTGATTTCTTTCTCTTTGGCGCCATCGAAAACAGGTGTAGCCATAGGCACGCCCTTCTTCAAGTTGGCCGCCAATACCAGAACTTCAGAGTCGGACAATGAGTCTAAATCTTCGTTGCGTCCGCCGATCCCGTTATAAATCTCGTGCAGGAACTTGCGAATTTCCGCAGCTTGCTTCTGCTCCGCCAACATCCTGTTGATCTTATCTCCAAGTCCTTTCGCCGCAGCGCCCAAGTGAGTTTCAAGAACCTGTCCCACGTTCATACGGGACGGTACGCCCAACGGGTTCAATACGATATCGACCGGGTTGCCCTGCTCATCGTAAGGCATATCTTCAACTGGCTTGATCGCAGAGATAACACCTTTGTTCCCGTGTCTTCCCGCCATTTTGTCACCAGGCTGAATACGACGCTTCACAGCAACATAGACCTTAACAATTTTCAAAACGCCTGGAGCCAAGTCATCGCCTGACTGCAGCTTGCGCTTCTTATCTTCGTAACGGTCTTCGATACTCTTGCGACGCTCTTGCAACTGACCTTCCGCCTTCTCAAGCAGTTCATTTAGCTGCTCGTCCGCCATGTTCAGCTTGAACCATTCCTCTTTCTCGAATGCGTTGAAGTGAACTTCTGTCAGCGCGTCCCCTTTCTTCAAGCCAGGACCACCAATTACGGACTGTCCCAGCAGCGCAGACCGCAAGCGTTCAAACGTCGCGCCCTCAACGATTTTATATTCATCGTTAAGATCTTTACGGAATTTATTCAGTTCGGTCTGCTCGATTTCCTTCGCACGCTGATCTTTCTCAACGCCATCACGAGTGAAGACTTGCACATCGATAACGGTTCCACGCATACCCGTCGATACGCGCAGGGAAGTATCCTTCACATCAGACGCTTTCTCACCAAAGATAGCGCGCAACAGTTTCTCTTCTGGAGTTAACTGCGTCTCGCCTTTTGGCGTTACCTTACCAACCAGGATATCGCCTGGTTCAACCTCAGCACCGATGTAGATAATTCCGGAGTCGTCCAACTTCGCCAATGCACTTTCACCTACATTGGGAATGTCAGCAGTGACCTCTTCTGGCCCCAGCTTGGTATCCCTTGCAACGCAGGTTAATTCCTGAATGTGGATTGTGGTGAACCGGTCTTCCTGTACAACTCGCTCAGAAACAAGGATGGAGTCCTCGAAGTTGTAACCATTCCACGGCATAAATGCGATACGCATGTTTTGACCCAGAGCCAGCTCACCCAAATCAACAGAGGGGCCATCGGCAAGTACGTCGCCACGTGCAACTTCATCACCTTCCATCACCAGGGAACGCTGATTGATACAGGTATTCTGGTTGGAGCGCTGGTATTTGGTAAGGTTGTAGATATCAACCCCAGCATCTCCAGCCTCAGTTTCATCATCACTCACGCGAACTACGATACGAGCAGCGTCAACGCTAACAACAACCCCACCGCGCCGTGCAACCACGCACACGCCAGAGTCCTGAGCCACGTAACGCTCCATACCTGTACCAACCAAAGGCTTTTCCGCCTTCAGTGTAGGCACTGCCTGCCGTTGCATGTTCGATCCCATCAAAGCTCGGTTAGCATCATCGTGCTCCAAGAACGGGATCAAAGACGCCGCTACAGATACAACCTGACGGGGAGATACATCCATCAGAGTCACTTTTTCCGGCGGCATTACGGTAAATTCATTCTTATGACGAACTGTTACCAACTCATCAATCAAACGTCCGTTTTCGTCAACTGCAGCGCTTGCCTGGGCAATGACATAGTCGCTTTCTTCTATAGCCGACAGGTACTCAATGTCGTCAGTTACCAAGCCGTCAACAACTTTACGATAAGGGCTTTCCAAGAAACCGTAAGTGTTTGTGCGGGCATAGGTCGCCAAAGAGTTGATCAAACCGATGTTTGGACCTTCAGGTGTCTCGATAGGACAAACACGCCCGTAGTGAGTCGGATGTACGTCGCGCACTTCAAAACCTGCGCGCTCACGAGTCAAACCGCCCGGCCCTAAAGCAGAAACCCGGCGCTTATGCGTCACTTCAGACAGAGGGTTATTCTGATCCATAAACTGGGACAGCTGGCTGGATCCAAAGAACTCTTTTACAGCTGCAGCAACCGGCTTGGCGTTGATCAAGTCTTGAGGCATAAGTCCTTCAGACTCAGCCATGCTCAGACGCTCTTTCACAGCACGTTCAACGCGAACCAATCCTACACGGAACTGATTCTCAGCCATCTCGCCGACGGAACGAACACGACGGTTACCAAGGTGGTCAATATCATCCACCACTCCCCTACCATTACGGATATCTATCAACGTCCTCAAAACATCAATGATATCTGAATGACTCAGTACGCCCAGCCCCTCTGTTTCCTCGCGCCCCAGTCGGCGATTGAACTTCATGCGTCCAACAGCGGAGAGGTCGTAGCGCTCTTCGGAAAAGAACAGGTTGTTGAATAGGTTTTCCGCCGACTCTTTCGTCGGTGGCTCACCCGGACGCATCATTCGATAAATTTCGACCAAAGCCTCCAACTGAGAGCGCGTTGCATCGATTCTCAAAGTATCAGAAACGAAGGGTCCGCAATCCAAGTCGTTGGTATAAAGCGTCTCGATTCTTTTAATGCCTGCTTTTTCGAACTTCTCGATAACGTCGTCAGTAATTTCAGTATTACACTCAACAATAACTTCCCCAGTTGATGGGTCAGCAATATTAGTTGCGGTAACTTTGCCTAATAAATAGGAGCTTGGAACGCGCAGACGCTTCAGGCCCGCCTTTTCCATTTGCCGAATATGTCTGGCCGTAACCCGACGTCCTTCTTCTACAATGAGGTTGCCTTCGTCATCTTTTATTTCAAAGATAGCGATATCGCCGCGCAAACGGCTAGGAACCAAATCCAAAAAGTATTCGCCGCCTTCTACTTCAAACAGGCTGTTCTCGAAGAACATTTCGAGCATTTCGTCAGCAGCATATCCCAGAGCGCGTAAAAGTATTGTCGCTGGCAACTTTCTACGACGGTCAATACGAACGAACACGCAGTCCTTAGGATCAAACTCAAAGTCAAGCCATGAGCCGCGATAAGGAATGATGCGCGCGGAGTAGAGCAACTTGCCTGAAGAGTGAGTCTTACCTTTATCGTGGTCGAAAAATACGCCTGGAGATCTATGAAGCTGAGATACGATGACACGCTCAGTTCCATTGATAACAAAAGTCCCGTTTTCAGTCATTAACGGAACTTCTCCCATATACACTTCTTGTTCCTTGATATCCTTAATCGCCTTGGTGGACGACTCTTTATCATAGATAATCAAGCGAACTTTAACTCTTAATGGCGCCGCATAGGTTACGCCTCGCAGCTGACATTCAGCTACATCAAATACGGGCTGGCCCAGCCGGTAACTTACATATTCTAGGGCCGCATTTCCCGAAAAGCTGACAATTGGAAATACCGACTTGAACGCAGCATGTAAGCCGACTTCCTGCCGGTCTTCAATTGCTACGCTTTGCTGTAAAAAATCATGATAGGAGTCTAGCTGTATGGACAGGAGGTACGGAACGTCCATTACTGCTGGAAGCTTTCCGAAGTCTTTACGAATTCGTTTTTTCTCGGTATAGGAGTATGTCATCGATATTCCCCAGCTTTCTTCAAACTGACTCTGGTGTGCTCGAAGGAGTTCGACAACCGCAAATGCTTATTACGGTTCGTGCGAAATTTAGGTCGCAAAGTTATAGCTTGCACAACGGAAAACGGCTGACGTTGAATAAACGCCAGCCGAATTCTTCTTTAATAGCCTAAAGCTAGCAAAGTTTTACTTGAGTTCAACCGTAGCGCCGGCTTCTTCAAGTTCTTTCTTAGCTTTTTCTGCGTCGTCTTTGGAAAGAGCTTCTTTAACAGTTGAAGGCGCGCCGTCAACCAGATCTTTAGCTTCTTTCAGGCCCAGACCAGTGATGCCGCGAACTACTTTGATCACGTTCACTTTCTTCTCGCCTGCAGACTGCAGAATTACGTCAAATTCGGTTTTTTCTTCAACCGCTGCTACTTCACCAGCAGCAGCAGGAGCTACTGCAATTGCTGCCGCAGCGGAAACGCCGAATTTTTCTTCCATTGCTTCAACAAGCGCAACTACGTCCATTACGCTCATTTCTGCGATTGCATTAAGGATATCGTCTTTTGACAGAGCCATTTCTAAAATCTCCTAAAAGCCAAAAATAAAAAACCGTTATGCCGCTTCTTGCTTCTTGTCGCGAACTGCCGCAACCGCACGAGTCACTTTCGAAGGAATTTCGTTTAGTGTACGTGCGAGCTTGGTGACAGGAGCCTGCATTACGCTCATCAACATCGCCAGAGCCTGATCCCTTGTCGGGAGTTTAGCCAGACGATCGATTTGATCAGCGCCAAGCATCTCACCACCAACAGCAAGAGCCTTGACTTCAAACTTGTCGTTTTCTTTTGCATAATCCTTGAGCAGACGAGCTGCCGCTCCTGGATCTTCCATTGAAAACGCCAAGATTGTGGGGCCAACAAAGGCTTCACGCGCGCACTCATACTCAGTGCCTTCAACAGCACGGCGAGCCAGAGTGTTACGCACAACCCTCAGAGAAACGCTTTCTGCACGAGCTTTAGCGCGCAGTTCAGACATTTTATTTGAGGTTACGCCTCTATAGTCGGCAATCACCAATGACAAGGCCTTACTGGCAGTCTCATTGACTTCAGCGACAATCGCTTTCTTGTCTTCGAGTCTAATTGCCACCGGATTTCTCCTATGTGTACCGGCCAAGCCGGTTAGTCGTACTATGTCTCAATGAGACGTTTACGGCTTTTAAGCAGGAAAACTACTATCAGCCGTCTGCGCAGGAACTTTTAATTTTCCCGACTTACGCCGGGAAAAGCCTGCGGTCTTGGACAGCCTACGGCTTATGCCGAAAGACTACCAAAATCTTCATATTCATACTGCCAAGCTGTTTTGATCAATCAACAGGCCTGGACCCATTGTTGATGAAATAGTGACCTTCTTGAGGTAAACACCTTTCGCTGAAGAAGGCTTAATCTTCTTCAGATCAGCAATCAAAGCTTCCAAATTCTGTTTAATGTGCTCTGCAGAGAACTCAACATTGCCCAGGGGAGCGTGAATGATGCCATTTTTGTCAGTTCTGTAACGAATCTGGCCTGCTTTAGCATTCTTAACGGCCGACTCAACATCGGCAGTTACGGTGCCCACTTTAGGGTTAGGCATAAGACCGCGAGGGCCTAAAATCTGACCCAACTGACCAACAACACGCATAGCGTCCGGAGTCGCGATAACAACATCGAAATCCAGGTTGCCTTTCTTAACTTCTTCAGCCAAGTCGTCCATACCTACGATGTCAGCGCCAGCCGCTTTTGCTTTATCGGCGTTTGCTCCCTGAGTGAACACCGCAACGCGAACAGTTTTTCCCGTCCCGTTTGGCAATACAGTAGAGCTACGAACCACTTGGTCTGATTTACGAGCATCTACGCCAAGGTTCACAGAAACATCAATAGATTCTTTAAATTTCACAGAACCGGACAGCTCAGCCAAGAGGGTTACGGCCTCTTCTACACTATATGCCTTTCCAGCTTGTACTTTTTCACGAATCGCCTTTTGGCGCTTAGTCAACTTAGCCACGTTTTACTCCTCTACGTTCAGACCCATGCTTCTAGCTGTGCCAGCGATAGTTCGAACAGCAGCGTCGAGGCTACCCGCAGACAAGTCAGGCATTTTAACATTCGCAATTTCTTCTAATTGCGCACGATTCACTGTACCTACCTTTTCTGTATTCGGACGGCCAGAGCCGCTCTTAATACCAGCAGCTTTCTTAAGCAGCACTGAAGCAGGTGGAGTTTTTGTAATAAACGTGAAGCTACGGTCACTGTATACAGTAATTACAACCGGAGTCGGCAAGCCAGGCTCAAGATTTTGCGTCTTGGCGTTGAATGCTTTACAGAATTCCATGATGTTTACACCGTGCTGACCCAATGCAGGACCAACAGGTGGGCTTGGGTTAGCCTGACCGGCTTTTACTTGCAACTTAATATAGGCATTAACTTTCTTAGCCATTTTTCCTCCTAATGGGTTTAGCGCACTTAGTGCTCCCCGAACAGACACAAAAAGCTCGCCCCACCTAAGGCGAAGCGAGCAGTCGTCATGTAGACATTAATCTTTTTCGACCTGACTAAACTCCAAGTCGACTGGCGTTGAGCGCCCAAAAATAAGAACTGCCACTTTCACCCGACTCTTCTCATAGTCGACTTCTTCAACCACACCATTAAAGTCTGCAAAAGGACCATCAATAACACGAACAACTTCACCGGCTTCGAACAATGTCTTCGGTTTGGGCTTATCAGCGCCACTTTCAACTCGACGAAGAATCGCCTCAGCCTCTTTATCACTTATTGGGGCAGGCTTATCAGGAGTGCCACCTATAAAGCCCAACACGCGAGACGTAGACTTAACCAAGTGCCAAGTGTCGTCATTCATTTCCATTTGGACAAGCACATAGCCCGGGTAGAATTTGCGCTCACTTTTACGCTTCTTCCCCTCTCTCATCTCCACAACTTCTTCTGTAGGGACCAAGATCTCACCAAACTGATCTTCCATCCCTTTAAGCACTATGCGCTCCTTAAGGGAGCGCATGACATGCTTCTCGAAGCCGGAATAGGCTTGAACAACAAACCATCGCTTAGACAAAGGCCTTCTCCTACCCTATTAAGCCTGACACGAGCCAGCTGATCAGGGAATCAATGACCCATAGCAACAATGCCACTACAAGGACAAAAACAACTACTATCAGGGTTGTCTGAGTCAACTCAGGTCTGGTTGGCCAAACCACCTTCCTTATCTCCATCCGCGCCTCTTTGAGCAAAACCAAAAAAGATTTCCCTTTCTCGGTTTGCACAGCCACGAAACCCGCGACCAGAGCCAAAGCAACCAGAGCAAGCACACGATAAAGAAGCGACTGATCAGCGTAAAAGGAGTTACCAACAACCCCTACGGCAACCAAAGCAACAACAAGCAGCCACTTCAGCTTATCGAAAGCTCCAGAACTTTTCTCTACGTTTGAAGACATAACCACCCAAACCCAAAATTTAAGGTGGCAGGCCAGGAGGGAATCGAACCCCCAACCTGCGGTTTTGGAGACCGCCGCTCTGCCAATTGAGCTACTGGCCTACCTTAAAAAAGGTTACTCGAAAATTTTAGCAACAACGCCAGCGCCAACTGTACGGCCGCCTTCACGAATCGCGAAGCGCAAACCTTCTTCCATCGCGATTGGAGCGATCAGGCTGACTTTCATTTTTACGTTGTCGCCAGGCATAACCATCTCTACGCCTTCCGGCAATTCACACGCACCAGTCACATCCGTTGTACGGAAGTAGAACTGAGGACGGTAGCCTTTGAAGAAAGGAGTATGACGTCCACCTTCGTCTTTGCTCAGCACGTATACTTCCGACTCAAATACGGTGTGCGGAGTAATAGTTCCTGGCTTAGCCAATACTTGACCGCGCTCTACGTCATCACGCTTAGTACCACGCAACAACACACCAACGTTCTCACCTGCACGACCTTCGTCCAGCAGCTTACGGAACATCTCAACGCCAGTACAGGTAGTCTTGGTAGTATCTTTGATACCAACAATCTCGACTTCCTCACCAACTCTGACAATGCCGCGCTCTACACGACCAGTCACAACTGTGCCGCGACCAGAGATAGAGAATACGTCTTCAATAGGCATCAGGAACGGCTTGTCAATTGCACGCTCAGGCTCTGGGATGTACGCATCCAGAGTTTCAACCAGCTTCTTAACAGCGCTGGTGCCCATACCGTTATCATCTTTACCTTCCAGCGCCAACAGCGCAGAACCAACGATAATTGGAGTGTCGTCACCTGGGAATTCATACTGACTCAACAGGTCACGAACTTCCATCTCAACCAGTTCCAACAACTCTTCGTCGTCAACCATGTCCGCTTTGTTCAGGAACACAACGATGTATGGAACGCCAACCTGACGCGCCAGCAGGATGTGCTCACGAGTCTGAGGCATAGGGCCGTCAGCTGCGGAACATACCAGAATAGCGCCATCCATCTGAGCCGCACCAGTGATCATGTTTTTTACATAGTCAGCGTGCCCAGGGCAGTCAACGTGCGCATAGTGACGAATGGGGGATTCGTACTCAACGTGAGAAGTCGCGATTGTGATACCACGCGCCTTTTCTTCTGGAGCATTATCGATACCGTCAAACGCTACCGCCTGACCACCCCAAACTTCAGAACACACGCGGGTCAAGGCCGCTGTCAAAGTAGTCTTACCGTGGTCAACGTGACCAATGGTGCCTACGTTTACGTGGAGCGGGCAGCGGGAATCGAACCCGCGTCATCAGCTTGGAAGGCTGAGGTAATAGCCACTATACGATGCCCGCACTTGAATAAGTGGTGGAGGGGGCTGGATTCGAACCAGCGAAGCTTGCGCGTCAGATTTACAGTCTGATCCCTTTGGCCACTCGGGAACCCCTCCCAGAACAGGCTCACCCACCACAAGGTGAAACCCTAAAAAATGGAGCTGGTGGACGGAATCGAACCCCCGACCTGCTGATTACAAGTCAGCTGCTCTACCAACTGAGCTACACCAGCTCTACATCTCGCCTGTTTCGCGAGGCCGCTATATTAGGGAAGTTCCACACCCGATGCAACACTTTTACAAAAAATTTGCCTTTTATTTGTCTTTACATTTTTTTCATCTAAAACTTTATCTACTCTCGCCATATTTTGAAGGTTAACCTCATCCTTTGTGGCCACCCAATACTCGAGCCTCCCCTTTGGAACTTCTTTAATCTTAGCGTCATAACCTTCGCTAATTCTTTGCTTAAGCAAGCGATTCGCCGAGTCTACATTTTTGAACAAGCCCAAAGAAATACCATTTCGCAACTCCCCCTGACTAATCAGGTAGCTATCAATCTTCCTCACCTGAAGTTCCCGCAGCTTTATTATCGCCGTCTTACGACTTTCCATTGGCTCCAAATAGACCCAATACTCAGGCGCTAGACTGATGCCCTTTGGAAATGCAACCGACTCCACACTCCTTTTTGCCAAAGCCATTCTCAAGCCCTGAGCAAGAGCATCCTCCTCAAAAGGCCCCATCAAAAGGCAAAGCTTCTCGCCTTTCGAGACAGGAGTTTCGGGCGCCTTTTCTACGCCAGGCTCAACAACTACCTTTTCTTCCCTCACATCCACTTCACTAAGTAAAGTTAAGCGGTTAGCGCCAGTTTCAGATAAAGCCGCCCTATTACGAACTTCTTCCAATCCTTCTCGTTTTTGCAGCTCGAGCCATTGAACAGCGAAAACAAGCCCATTCAACATAAGCAGAGAAATAAAGATCCAGCGCACAGGTTCAACCCCAATCAGTTTACAGGAACGCCATTACCGACAATTCGCAACCCATCCAAAACCAGCTCTTCTATGTAGACATAAGCCCGGTCATCCCCTAATAAAGCACTTACACCTCCACCAGTGCAGACAACTCGGCTTTCGGCAAACTTGCGTGCCACACTTAGAACAAAAGCCTTCTGCATTGAAAACACCCCCCTCTCAATACATTCCCTGGTGGAACAGCCCGGAGCAATCTCAGAGTCAACTCCATAACTCCCTTTAAGCGCCGCAGTACTCACATTCAAAGCATTCAACATTAGCGCAGTCCCAGGAGCAATATACCCCCCTTTATGCACCCCAAATCTATCGACATAGTCCACCGTAACCGCGGTGCCACAATCAATAACACACAAATCCTCGGGGTACTTATTGTAAGCTGCAATCAAAGCCAGCCACCGATCAACTCCTAAGGTCGCATAATCCTTATAGGCATTAATTAATCGGCCATATGACGGAGCCGTTTTCGCCCAGAAAACATTTGCAATATCTTTGAGAACCTTTCGCAGAAAGTCATTAACCTCTTTCGAGGCAACACTACTAACCAGAGCCCTATCAACCCCCTCAGTAGGAATACCCCATTTGCCCGCGGTCGATCCGTAGTCGACATTCCCACGAGCCAGCACTCGACCGGACTCAACCAAACGCCATTTTAGCCCCGAGTTTCCCGCATCAAAATCGAGCTCCCTCATGAAACAGGCCTAACTGTAATCTCTCCTCCAGCAAGGGACCTAAGCCGCCCATCCTCACCCCGAACAAGCGCATACCCCTCTTCGGAAACACCCAAGTATTCTCCACTCCAGTACTCATTTCCGCTCGAAACCATTACCTTTCGCCCTTTGAGCAAATCATACTTATCCCACAATCCTTTCAAGCCAAGAAAGCCCTCAGATTTATATGATTCAAGACAAAGCAAGACAGAATCAATCAGAGCTACGCATAGCTGATTCCTGTCCACTCCTGCCTCACACGCATCATTCAATGCCGTCCAAGGCTGATCGATMCCCCTACCCGCCTCAGGTTGCATAAGTACATTAACCCCCAAGCCAACGACCACATGCACAGGCCCTTCCTGCTCACCCTGCACTTCCAACAACAGCCCCGCCAGCTTTCTCTCTGAATACCAAACATCATTTGGCCACTTAAGAGAGACTTCTATGTCGCATACAGTATTTATAGCGTCAGCAACAGCAGCCCCAATCGCAAGGCTCAAACCATTTAGAACCGAAAATCCGCCAGGCAATCTGACAGCTACACTCATATATATATTCTGAGCAAATGGGCTAACCCAAACCCTGCCCCGTCTTCCCCTCCCAGCTGTTTGCCTCTCAGCAAGGAGAATGTCATATAAACCTAAGGGCAAATCCCGACTACTTTCAAGAAGTTCTACGTTAGTGGACCCCACAGAATGCGCCACGTTAAACTCACGTAGCTTATCTTTCCAACGCCCCTCTAAAGCATCTCGCAGTCGCGACTCATCAAGCAGATGCAAAGGATGCTCAAGCCGATACCCCTTACCTTTAACCGTCTCGACTTTTAACCCATATGTCGCCAACTGCGAAACATGCTTCCACACCGCAGTTCGCGTAACACCCAGAAGCTCACCCAGCTCAACACCAGAATGAAATTCTCCGTCAGAAAGAATTCCGACCAATCTGTCATTCATACACAAAGCCCTTGCCCACTTCCATTAAAAGGGAAGCTTTCGATTATGACAAAGTTCCTACTAGCCCAAAACCACTAAATCATGAAGACACCCCACACCACGCTCACAGAGTAGACATACAATATCCCCCTCACTGCTTAACGGCGGTTGAACTGCTAAACCAAAAAGCCGGCCTCAAGACCCATGTCGCAGGCGTAGTCATTAATAGACAACGCCCAAAAACCTCGACCGGAGTCACCTTTCTCACGCTTGAAGATGAAACTGGCTCAATCAATATCATTGTCTGGAAAAAAACCGCGATGGCGCAGATGGACGCTCTCGTCAAGTCGCGACTGCTGATGGTATATGGAGAGATCGATAAGGACGACGAAGGGAGGGTTGCTCACGTCATCGCCCACCGGTTGATAGACATGACGCCACATCTGGAGGGCCTGGAGTCGCCCTCGCGCGACTTTCACTGAACTTGGGAGGGGCTAAGTTGTGGCGCAGGGCCCGACGTTAAATTTCAGGCAAAAAAAACCCGTCACGAGGACGGGTTCTTCGTATTAAGAGCCTGACGACGACCTACTCTTGCATG
>NZ_JAHMIN010000066.1 GCF_018986435.1 Hahella sp. HN01
GGTGGAGGCTCATCACAACCTGGCCGGTGGAGGCTCATCACAACCTGGCCCTTACCGCTCCCGCCATTGTCATCATTGGACGGGAAATCGTCATTTCCGCCTTACGGGAATGGATGGCGGAAATGGGCAAACGCGCCAGTATCGCCGTGAACTTCATCGGCAAAGTCAAAACCAGCTGTCAGATGCTCGCCATCACCGCCCTGCTCGCATTTCCGCCGGGGATGAAAGAAGCCTGGGCCGGCTTGGCGTTGCTCTATATCGCCGCCCTGCTCACGCTCTGGTCCATGTTCGTTTATCTGAGGGCGGCCTGGCCGGAACTGACCCGGGACTCCTGATTTCCCCATCCTGTCCGGAGGTCTGCCCGCCCCCTTGCGCGAGACCTCCGCGACGCTCTGAACGTTACCCGCTGGTTACCTGATCGTCGCTCCCTCTGCACAAAGAAACACCTGACCGCAAAACCGCAACAGGCCGATAACAAAGCGCCTGGTCGCCAATCTGATGTAACAAAAAACTCCCCTGGAAAACTGGCGAAACCTCACTATTTGACCAAGACTAGAGATAAGGGTGTAGAGGTGCGCAAATATGAAGGACGCGATAAGCAAACTAAAACCCGCCAAAGCCAAGGCGGTAATCGACAGTTTCGAAAACTCATGGATGATCTGGGAGATGGTCAGGGAGGCCAAAGCTCACGGTAGATGCGAACGCAAGATAGTCGTCGACCGCGATTTTTCCCCTCTTGAACTTGAACAGGCGTTTCGTTGCCTGGGCCTGAGTTTCGGTTCTTTCGTGGACAAGAAAGTGGATATGGCCGAGTGGTTTCTATGGCTGGTCTGCCCCGAAACCATCGTTTCCTACGCGGAGCCGGACCCGCCTTACTGAAGCGTCTGGCGACGCTCCATGTAACATCGGAACCTTAGCTTAACTGGATTTGACGTCGCTGACGGCGAAAGGTCGCAGCGCCTGCTGGATATCCTGGTACAGCCCAGGCAACCACGACGGCGCGTTCTGAGGCGGCGCCTCCAAAGTACGCAGCCGGAAGTCCTGTGGCGCAATGATCACATCAATATTGCTCGCCCCCACTCGATTAGCCAGGATAAACAAATCCTCCACCGCCGGGTCGCCCATCGCCAGACATCCCACGGATGACGCCTTGCCATGAATGAAAATATCCCCACCCGGCGACGTACGCCCTTCCGCCCTGGCGTGTTCAAGATCAAACGGATTGGGATAGTTCAGCTTCATGGAGAGGTGGAAACTGCTGTTGGGATTGAAGCCTTCGATCCGATAAAAGCCCTCCGGCACCTGTCGGTCGCCTTCGCGTAACTTGGGACCGGCGACTCCGCTGGCGGCCTGAATGGGATAGGCGCTGACCAGAACCTGGGCGCCATCCTGCTCCGCCCATAACTCCAATCGCTTCTCCTCTTTAAACGCCAGCAGGGTTATGCGTTGCGGCGGATACGCCACGCCCGCCTTGGCGAATGCGGCCTGTAAGCCGGGCTCCACCACTGGGCCGATATTGCGCACCACGTCATCCAGCGTGCGTCTTCCTTTCAAATCCAGGTACAGAGGAACCCAGATCGAGCGCCCAAACTTATAAAAACAGGTCAGGGCCAATGTCGCCGCCAGCGATACGCCCACCATGACAAACTTGAACTTCTTCGACATACCGCTCTCTTCCGCTCGTCGCCCTATCGGACGCCAACATGATCTTTCAGCCGCCAGATCATAATGACTCGCATCATCCACCTCAACTCATTCATCTCATTCTTCCGGCCTCAACTTTATGCGCGTCGCTAACGCCGAAAACTCCTCCGCACTGCTATATTCAAAGTGAGGGGCAGTCGCGTTTTCTGAAATCTGATCAAACAGCGGCTGTCGCGCCGGATCTGAGTGGCGACAAGCTGCGCTGCGTCAACGCGACGCAAACCTCTATCGATAATGATGAGTACTGAATCAGTGAGTTAATGGACAGCACATGAGCAATACTGATCCTCAACCACCACAGAAGCTGCCTTTGAACTGGGTTGTGTGGACCCTGGCGGTCGCCTTGATGCTTTATTACCTGCCTTCCATGCGCGACCGTCCGGAGCCCGCCGTTAAACTTCCCTACAGCGAATTCAAGATGCTGTTGCGGGAGGGGCAAATCAGCAGCGTCACCCTCCGCGGCAGTGAGCTTGACGGCAAATTCATCACCCCACGCATGTTTCCAGAGCAGCGGCGGCAATACTCCCGCTTTCTGACCCAACTGCCGGATTTCGGCAATGAGGCCATATTGGCGGAGCTGGAGGAGCAGAATATTCCATTGGAGGTGAAAGAGGGCCATGACGCCAGCAGCTCCAAGGTGATTTTGCTGTCCTACCTGCCCTGGATCATGTTCATGATCATTCTGTTCTGGCTCTCCCGACGCACGCTCCGCAACTTCTCCGGCCGGGGCGGCGCCTTCGATTTCGACAAGCGGCTGGAGACCCAGTTTATCTGCCAGAAGCCGGACACCACGTTCGATGAGGTCGCCGGACAAACTAACGCCAAACGGGAAGTACAGGAACTGGTGGAATACCTGCGCGACCCTGACCGCTTCCACCGCGTCGGCGCTTTGGCCCCACGAGGCGTCTTGTTGATGGGCCCGCCCGGCACCGGTAAAACGCTGCTGGCCAGAGCCCTGGCCGGAGAAGCCGGCGTCAATTTCTATCCCATGTCCGCCTCTGAATTTATTGAAGTCTTCGTCGGCGTCGGCGCGTCGCGGGTGCGCCAGTTATTCAAAACCGCCAAAGAGAACGCCCCCAGCATCATTTTCATTGATGAGCTCGACAGCGTCGGCCGCACCCGGGGCGCAGGCTATGGCGGCGGCCATGATGAAAGGGAGCAAACCCTGAACCAGATTCTCGCGGAGATGGACGGTTTCGCCGGGCACGACGCCGTCATCGTATTGGCCGCCACCAATCGCCCGGACGTACTGGACCCGGCGCTGATGCGCCCCGGTCGCTTTGACCGTCACGTCACCCTGGATTTGCCAGATCAGGAAGGCCGCGTCGCGATTCTCAAGGTTCACGCCAAACGCATTCCTCTGGCGGACGACGTCAATCTCCCCCAGATCGCAGCGGGGACGCCAGGGTTCTCCGGCGCAGACCTGAAAAACCTGATCAACGAAGCCGCCATTCAGGCGGCGCGGGAAAATCGGGATCACGTACACAGTCTGGATTTCGATATCGCCCGGGATAAAATTATCATGGGCGCGGAGCGCACTCTGATCATTCCGCCGGATGAGAAACACCGTCTCGCCGTACATGAGTCCGGGCACACCTTGGTGGCCTATTATCTGCCCAATACCGACCCGCTGTACAAAGTCTCCATTGTCCCTCACGGACGCAGTTTGGGCGGCACCCATCAAATGCCCTTGCAGGAGCGGCATACTTACCCGGAAGAGTATCTGCGCGACAAGCTCGCCGTGATGCTGGCGGGGCGCATCGCCGAGCGTGAGTTGCTGGGCAGCGTCAGCACTGGCGCTGACGACGATATTCATCAGGCGACGGGGCTCGCCCGCGCCATGGTCAGTCGTTGGGGCATGTCGAAAGAGGTGGGGCCAGTGGACCTGCGCGACAGCGAAGAACATCCTTTCCTCGGTCGCGAAATGGCTCAGCCGCACCACCACAGCGAGTTCTCAGCGGAAATCATCGACAAGGCCGTGCGCGAGCTGCTGGTGTCCTCGGAAACCATCGCCGCCGAGCTGATTCGCACGCACCGGGAAAGGCTGGACAAACTGGTGTCATTGCTGGAGCGCTCAGAGACGCTGCACAAGGCGCAGATAGACGAATGCCTGCAAACCGGGGCGTCGTAACGCCCCGAGTGGGACCGCTGGCGAGAATTCGCCAGGGAACCGCTGAAAAACTACCTCCGGCCTCGCCAACGTTGTTCAGAGGTGCGTTAGTCGCCTTTGATTTCCACTTCCCTGCCTTTCACCGTGACTTCGCCGGCCTTGGGCACTTTCAATGTTAATACGCCGTTCTTGAAGTTGGCGTACAAACGCTCGCCATCGGCGTTGTCCGGCAAAGTGAGGATACGCATAAAGCTGCCGTAGCTACGCTCCACGCAGTGATAATCCTCTCTTTTTTCTTCCGACTCATGCTTCTTTTCGCCGCTGATTGTCAGCCGTTGGCCGTCCAGACTGACTTTTACGTCCTCTTTGGAGACGCCCGGCAGCTCGACGCTGATGCTGTAGGACTCCTTGCCTTCGGAAATATCCAGATTGGGCTTCAGCAAGCCCGCCCACTCCCTTCCCAGGCCGAATTCCGGCAGTTCGGGATATTTAAAGGAGTGCAGCATGTCATCGAAAAGGCGATCCATTTCCTGGCGGAACCTCGCCATGGGATAGTTACTGGATTGACGTGAACTGACGGGGACTTCGCTCGCTGTTTTACCTTCCTGGTGCAGCCAGTTCCAGGGAGACCATTTCTTCAGGTTCATATCGACCTCCTCGCTTTTCTTTCCATGGATAAATGCGTCGCCGACGCGCCGTCAAATGCGGGCGTCGACTCAGAAACAGTGTAACGCTGCGAGGTGTTCTGGGGTGCTGAAGGCAGGTTGAATTTTGATGGAGATCAACTGATTTTTAGTCGATTAATCACTATCAAATCCCGCGCTGAGCGCAATCTTTTATAACGTCCCAGTAAGAAAAAATGCCACTTCCATCAAAGCATTAAAGCCCTCCCGCAGAACGGGCGTCTACGGGAGAACGATTATCTTTATTTATACGAAGGTGTCCGCCACCAACGTCGGCTTAGCGGGATCAAAACGCACAACGCCAGTATGGGCGTCCATGGCGGTGGCGTGGCTGACGACCACCCAGCCGCTGTTGCGGTAGTACAGAAAGTTAAACGCCACAGGAAGATTAAGGCCAGGCAGATTGTCATTGCCATACTGACTGAAATCAAAGACCGAAATGACGTTGGGCGTCACGGCGCTGATCAGGTTATTGACGCCGACATTGCCGGGATGCTGGTGGTGATAAACGCGAAAGTAAGCGCCGCCATGAGGCGATTCGGTAATGAAGAAGGCGCAACCGTTCATCGCTGCGGTAAACACGAATCGATGCTGGGGATTATGCCTCGGCACATCGACAAATCCCGGCAGTCCCGCACCGTTGACATAGGGACACCAGTAGCCGGTCAACGCGCTGTTATTCGCAGGGTGGTCGTGGATCACCGCAAATCTGGATTGACGTCGGCCGCCCACTGGCGTCGCGGCGGGCTGTAAATCGAAACTTCCCATTTTTGTGTACGGCAACAGGTCCACTGCGGCCCTTTCAGCCATGGATACGCCCTGGGGATTGTTATTGCGCCTTTGGATATGCTCATCGAACCAGCGATGATTGATCGTATTGTTGTTCAGAAACGCAATGGGATCGCTTATGAACTGGGTATTGCGGTTATCCACGTTACAACTCCTTGATATGGCTGAATATAAGCTCACTGCACAATACAAGCCCAAGCGCCTGGACGCCATCAAACCCGCCATTAAAAATTCATCATGTCGCCGTCATTTTCAGAGCGTCCGGTAAAGCGCCTACTCCAACAGCGCCATGTGATCTTTCACCGCCGCCGCAAGCCCGCCCTGAGTTTCATATCGCCCTTTGACGCACACCTCATACGCTCTACGCATTTGCGCCGCGCATCGATGGGCCGGCATGCGTCCTTCGCCGGTTCCCAGACCGGGACATAAGAGAGAGCGAATCTGACGGCCGCCCGGTGCGTTCATTTGATTGTGACGAAGCACCGCTTGCAGCACCGCCTTGAAAGCCAGATACGCATTAGCGGTATGCGAAACGTCCATAGGAACGCGCATGGTGGGAGCGGAAATAAGGAAAGGAATGCAACCTCCTTTAGACGACCCAGTATGGGCCGCAAGGGGGTGGAAAGTAGACGATCAGCCGCAACAAGTCACCACAGATTTCCACTCGGCATATTCTCCAGGTCCTTGGCGCGCTTCAGGTGCTCCAGCAAGGCGAACAGCTTCTTGTTAACCGCCTTCTCCAGCACCCAGCGTTCGCCGCCGTATAAAATCACCGGGCAACTGTCGGACCAGTCGTAGACATAACCGCAATGGGAACAGGCGTGAGGCCAACGCACATGGTAAATGGACTCGGGCATCTGGGTCAGATAGTCCCGCAACTCCGGGTGATCGTCAGTGGCCCGCAATACGCCCAGCCAGCACTTCTTACAGCGCCACTCTTCCAGCTCAGCTCTGATGGGTTTACTCTTTCTCATGCAGAATACTGTATATAAATACAGCACAAAAGAAAAGCGCTTTTTACTTCCACTGCGCGCGCTCTATTGCAGAATGGCGATCGTATCCCGGCAACGGCGAATAATGTCGAGCTGCATCAGCCGGGCCAGACGCCCTTCGCTGTCGCGTATTTGTTTGCGAAGAAAAATTGGGGCCACCAACGAAATGAGCACACCGACCGAGGAAACCGCAGGAAAGATCAACGCGATTTTGTAGGCGGCGGTGTCGCCGGAAAAATGCTGCACGGATTCCGCCAGAGCCCAGGCCACCAGAAAGAACGCGAAAAAGCACAAAGGCAGCGCCCAGCGCGCGGTTTTGTCCCGCTTGATATCCTCTTTGATGGTTTGCGTGCGCTGGTCAAACAGTTTGAGCAGGCTCTGCCAGATATCTCTGGCGATGGCCTCCGTGTTCACCCGGTTCTGTTGAATGGAGCCGACGCGAAATAACAGCGGACGCTCAGGTTTGACCTTTTCCAGCGCGTAGACATCCAGATATTCCAGCCGCCCGCTTTCCGGGCTTACCAGATCGATTTCGCCGCCCGCCAGATTCAATCTGCAGATCACCTGCCCTTTTTGCACTGTTTGCCCAATCGCGGCGATGGGATAGATAGAGCGTACGCGTAACATATCAAGCAGCGTTACATCCGGCAGATGAACGGCTATCTCCATGAACTGGCCTCATTTATAAACCGCGCTGCGGCAGCGTTTCTTTAGTCAACGATTCAAATATAGCCCTATTCCTGGGTTCGGGCGAAAAGGTGATAGTATGACTCCGCCGGGCGTCCCGCCTCATTGTTCAGAGACATCATTATTATGCGCCTCAGAGACCTTAAAGGGCTTGGACCCAAGTCAGAAAAAGACCTCATCGCCATCGGCGTCGATACGCCGGAAAAGCTCAGGGAAATCGGTCCGGTCAGAACGTTTCTGAAGTTGAAGCAAGCCAGCGCCGCCAAACCCAGTCTTAACTTTTTATACGCCATGGTCGGCGCCGTGGAAGACCGCCACTGGATGGAAATCGCCAAGTCAGAAAAGACGCGGTTACTAATGGAGCTGGAGGGCTATCGGGAATTGGAGGAAATACTGCGCGCGGAAGGATTGAGTCTGGAGCAGGATTAACCGGGCGCGGCCACGGTTACTCAGTTAATGCAGCTATTACATCCACAGTAACCACAGCCACTACAGAAGAAGCATTGCGACCGAGTCAGAGTTAAAGCGCATCCATGCGCCGGAGAACTCATATGGCGACATGCTCGCCACGCAACTACCTTCATGCATAACCGGCCAGTTTGGAAATATCCGACGCATTGAGGCTGAATATGCGCCAGTTATCCTCGCACTTCGCGCCCTGGGAGCGATAGAACATCGCCGCCGGCTCGTTCGTGGTCAGGACATCCCAGCGAATCTTGCGCCCCCCTTTACGCAGACACTCCCGCGCCAGCGCCGTCATCAGTTTTCCGCCAAGCCCCAGGTAGCGATACTGTTGCTCGATAAACAGCTCCTTGACGTAGATCCAGGGCGTCAGGTCATAGGTGAACGGCAAGCTGTAATACACCAACATGCCCACCGCTAGTCCATCAGACTCCGCCACATAAACGCCGAAATCGCGATTGACGAATAAACGTCGCTCCAACTCCTTCAACGTGACGGCGAAGTCCTCAGCATAGCCTTCAAACTCGGCCAGTTGCCGCATCATGCTCAGCAGGCGCGGCCCGTCCTCCAGACGCGCCGGGCGGATGACGCAGGGATTATCGCTAGGCATCCGCATCCGTCTCCAAAGTGAAGCCCTCATCAATCCACCCTGTCACGCCGCCGATCATTTTTTTGACCGGACGTTGCAGACTCGCCAATTTGATCGCCGCCTTCTCCGTAGCATTACAGTGCGGACCAGCGCAGTACACCACAAACAGTGTATCCGCTGGATACGCCGCCAGATTCTGCTCGTTCAGACGCGTATACGGCAGGCTGATGGAGCCGGCGATATGGCCTTTGCGATAAGCTTCATCGCCTCTCACGTCCAACAGAACAAAGTCCTGACGCTTGTTGCTGATGGCGTGATGAACGTCCCAGCAGTCGGTTTCAAACTGCAATAACGCCTGAAAATGCGCCAAGGCGGTTTGGCTGTCTGCGGCGGGAATTCTGGATACAACAGATGACATAAGATTCTCCTTTGGGTTAGTGCGTGATCATTATTGGTTTTCCAATGTCAATCCGCCATTGGCTTGAAAGACATTGTTCGTTAATATCAAGCCAACCTCTATTAAAGAGACGAACAGGAGATAGTCGATGCATAACGTGGCCATTCTGGCGTTTGAAGACGTGGCGTTTTTTGAGCTGGGCTGCGCGGTGGAGCTGTTCGCCCTGCCCCGTTCGGGCATCGAAGACTGGTACCAGTGCGATCTCGTCTCGTTCACTCCCGGACCGCTGACGACTACCTCCGGATTTCAGATCTGCGCCCGCCAGGTGGAGAATCTTGATGCCTTCAGCACCCTGGTCATCCCCAGTTGGCCTACCCAGCTCACTGACATTCCCGCCCCCATCGCCAACGCCGTCACGCGTTTCTACGAACAGGGCAAACGTGTGCTGTCTCTCTGCTCTGGGGCTTTTCTGCTGGCGGAACTAGGACTGCTCGAAGGACGTCAGGCGACCACCCATTGGCGCTACGGCGACAAGTTCAAAAGCCGCTATCCCGGCGTCGACTACGTGGATGACGTGCTGTATGTATACGATGGCGTGATTGGCTGCTCAGCGGGCAGTTCCGCTGCGATAGACCTCTGTCTGGAAGTGATTCGCGACGATTACGGTTATAAGGTCGCCAACCGCATGGCGCGAGGCATGGTGCTGTCCGCCCACCGCAAAGGCGGCCAGGCGCAGTTCGCGGAAACGCCCGTGCCGGAAAATAACAGTCAGTTCCACAACGCCATTGATTGGGCGCTACGCAATCTGGATAAATCCATCGACATCAATCTGTTCGCCCAGAAAGCCAGCATGTCCCGGCGCACTTTCGACCGGAAATTCCGCGCCGACTTTAATATCACGCCAAAGGAGTGGCTGACCCATCAACGCCTGAATCTGGCCAAAGAGATTCTGGAAAATCAAAACTACAGCATCGAAAAAGTCGCCGCCCTCTCCGGCTTTGACAACGCTACCACCATGCGCCACCACTTCCGCAAAGAATTCGGCATCACGCCGACATTGCACAGGAAGAACTTTAGTCCGCTGGTGAATGGGAACATGGTCAGCGAGAGTGTTACGTAATATTACTTAGAATGAACACACATTTTCGGTAGCCTTACGAATACGCTTACGCCCTTATCCGCCGTACTCTATTTAGACACCCTTTTTCTGCTCGTACACGGATTTACCCAGAAACTCCGACGTTTTCTATGGGGAACCTTCGTTTTGATAAAAAATTTCATTTCTAAAGTAACGGTCGCCAACACGGAACAGTTCGCCGCATTTACCCCTTCAGAGGAACGCTCTCGGCTTAGCGCTTCTCTTTACATCATGTCAGGAAAAATCATCGAAGCAGCGGGGAGACATAACCAAATGTCCATCGCCAAAAAAGCAGTTGAGCTACATCGCTGGTATGGCATGGCTCTGAACAACGCCGATATCAGCGCCATGCAGCAATTTATTGAGCGACAGATGGTGTCGAACGACTATCCTGAGGACAGTCTGTTCCGCAAGTGGGCTACTTACTACTACAAGCATTTCAACATCAACGAGCCCCAGGAAGACATTCCGCAAAGATAAAGGCTTGCGCAGCGAGGTCACTCCAGGGGGAATTGTCCCAGGAAACGTTTGAAGACATCCGCCACAAAGCCTGACGCCTCCAGTTTCTTGAGCGACTGGTCATAACCGGCTTGCAGCCTCGCCATCTCCGGATGCACGGAAGCCTTCACGAATACGTTGTAGTAAGGGCGGCTGACCAGGGGCTTGGGTAGATAGGTAATAAGTTTATCCAAACCTCTCTGGCGCAAATCGTAAAGCGCTTCCTGAGTGTTCATCGGTGCAGCTTCTATGCGCCGGTTCAACAGCATCTCCACCAGCAGGGTATGGCGGCTCACCTTGACGATATTCAAATCAGAGTTCCAGAATTCCGGTGTATACGCCCACTCGTTCACGGCGCCAATACGCAGGTTTTTAAGGTCTTCCAGCGTATTGAAAGTGATATAGGGCTGATTGTCCTTGAGAACAAAAAAGTGCCAGCTCAGGTCTTTATAGGCTGCCTGAGGATAGTTCAAATATTCGGCGCGCTCTTCTTTGAAAGAAAAGCTCATCACCATATCCACTCGGCCCTGATGGGCTTCGCGAATTATTCGGGCGCCGGACTCTATCAGTTGGAATTCATGCTCAATCGACAAGTCATTGAGAATAGCCCTGACGATCTCAACATCGATGCCCGTGAAAACGCCATTTATCTCCATTCGATAACGTAGTTCAGGCGTCCCTACCACGATAAGCGGTTTCGCCCCCGCCCCCATCGCGAACGATAGCAGGATAACCACCGCCAATCCCCTGAACCACCTTAGGAATACCGCCATAAGACTCCTTCATTCAGAGAAGCATTGGTCTTTAAAGATAAGCTTAGACGGTCGGCGAAGAGGCGGCAATGAGCTTGGAGATGCGCCGCCGCTTAATTGAAAAAATAGTCGCCCACACTGATAAGCATCGGGCGACCTGTTGCGAGCCTGGCCTTAAAAATCATCCGGCATGGCGTTTTCCATCCAGTCTCGATCAATATCGGAGCCGTCCCACTTCGCAGCCACCTGATCGATCAACTCCTGAACCGTGCCGCCCTGAATATCAACATCCGTTCCCATACCGAAAAAAGAGTACAGCACGTCTTCATAGAAGTTTTCCGGGTCCACTTCATATTCATTCGGATCAAAGGCCAGAATCTCCTCGTCGGACTTATCGTCGTCATAGTTATCGCGGTAGATTTCCAGAATATGCTGGGTCGCTTTTTCTTTCAGCGTCATTCTCTCTCTCCTCTGTGGAAACGTATTTCAAAGCCATGATGGCAAGGTTCTGATACATGGGCAAATAGGTTGCTGGCAACGCGATAGAGGGATTGTCTCGTCCCGCTAACGTTCCTCCAAAACATCGTCAAGGCTGACGACTCTCATGCGTCGTCCCACTCGCGCATACGATATCAGCCATAGCCCGGCAAAGAACGAGGTCGCGTCCATATGCGCAAAAGGCGCCTGAAACGGCTCTATAAACTCACTCACAAAATATATCGCTACGCCGACGGCTCCCAGCAGATTATAAAATAGCGACAACCGACGCGAGACCAATGGCGCAGGCTCTTTATATTTCGCCAAAGAAGCGGGAGTCACCAGCAGCACAATAAGTAACGGCAGCGTGGTTAAAAACTCAGGGTTATAAAAATTGAGCATGCTTTCTCCCTCTTGAAAGCGCCATTGAAGCCCAAAAAATGAGCGCCTGACACAAATACGGTTGTGTCTTTAGCAATTCCTTCCCAACAACCCAATAACAAGCGTCAGACGTGGCGCGCCTGTATAAAAATAACACTGATCATAAATTGTAAAAATTCCCGGAAGCCCTACGGAATAAAGGGAAGCCAGCGTTTTCCAAAGAGATATCCACAGGTTGTGTGGATATCCAAAGCCGCAAAACAGGTCAAATAGCAGGCAATATCGAAAAAGTTAACCGCTCCAGCGCGGAATTTGAACAGCCATTGGATAATCCCGTCGCCTTGAGCTATCTATTTCTATACTTACAGCAAAGAAAACAACTCGCTACTTTTCAACATGGACCGGCTATGAAAAAACTTTATTTGGCGTTAATCGGCCTCGTGATGATGTCAGGCTTAGCTAAAGCAGAGACTGTGGAACTCGTCACCTTGCAATACCCTCCTTATCAGTATCAGGAACAAGATGAAGTACAAGGTTTGGTGGTTAACATCGTCAATGAGGCCTTTCGCCGTGTGGGCATGGACACCAGCATCCGCCTGAACGCCTGGCCTCGTTCATTGGAGATGGTAAGAAGCGGACAGGCCGACGCCATTTTCACTGCGTACAAAACTCCCGAGCGTGAAGAATTCCTGTATTACTCCAACGTGGTATTAATGCCACAGGAAATCGTCCTGTTCGCCAAAAAAGACAGCAACATCAGCTTCAATGGCGACCTGACCGCCCTCGCCAACGTAAAAATCGGCGTGGTGCGCGACATCAGCTACGGCAGCACCTTCGACGAAGCCCGCAAAAACGGCATGTTCAAACAAATCTCCGAAACCACCAATCTGGAGCAGAGCGTTAAAAAACTCGAATCCGGACGCATCGACCTGCTCATCAGCAACAAATACACCGCCCTGGCGATGTTCAAAAACCTCGGCTTCGCCGGTCAGTTCAAAGAACTCACCCCCTCCATCCAAAGCGTCCCCAGCTACATCGCCTTCTCAAAAAAGAAAGACCTCGCCGGCCTACGGGACAAATTCGACGCTGCGCTGAAAGAGATGATGTCGGACGGGAGTTATGACAAGTATTTGAGTGCTTATTCTGATTAGGTGGGAGTTTTAAGAAATAAACATCCTCATAGGGTAGTGGTCAGAATTTTGTGTTATGCCTCTATCCTATATAAAAAGAGACGACTTATGGCAAACCCTTCCTTCGACATGGAAGCCGCCAGACTGGCGCTTGATCAAGGGCATCCTTTTCCCATGCCAGTACTTCACTCAATGTGGGAGAGACTGCCTTTCGGCACTGGGTGAGGCAACTGTATTAAGAGCACGATGGAGTCACTCCCAATCGCAATGCCCTCAACTCCAGAGCAACGGCAGGTAAGGTTCTGTTACCATTTCGGGGAAGTGAATTATCTAATAAAGGATTTCTACCTGTGCTACCAGCAATATTGTTTGGAACAACTGACTAAATCTCGAATTTCCCTCGTAATTCAGAAACTACTCCTGAAGTCGCTGGATATTTAGAGACATGCCAATCGCATACAAGACCTAAGTACCTTTTGAGCGTTTCTTCATCCATATAAACCTCAATATCGTCCTCACCACCCTGCCTGTGCTCGTCTGCCCCCATATAGGCGCGATAACCTTCGAATTCATCCACTTCATACTCAATAGCAGTAAGCTCACCCCAGCGATGAATACCCCAATCGATATCACCGCCGCTTTCTCCATTAAGAAATAGATCAGACAACTTTTCCGGAAACCTACTAGTGTCAACCATCAAGTTCAAACAATACTTCAATATCCAAAGTTCATCAGAGTCCGAAAACGCCTCTGGATCAAATACGAAATCACTAACCACTCTTGACCTCCTTATTTCTTACCACGAGGATGAATATTATCTACAAACACATTCCCGTAATAACCCTTATCCAAATAGACACAAAAATCCATTCCTTCATAGGTAGTGTTGTAAACTCTTGCCTTATTATTTGCAATAAACTTCTGTACATTTTCAGAAAAACTTTGTGAAGCTGCTTTCTGTGCAAACTCTAAGAAAGCTTCATCTGTCCAAACCGCAGGATCGCACACTGTTTTAGGGTCTTTCGCTGTTTTGAAATGTGAGAAATCTCTAACACTCTTACCAAATTTCGCTGCATCTTTATTGTTCCCAAAGTATTTTGGTATTTGGTACTCAATTTGATAGATACCATTCCCAACTTCTGTTCTGTTTAGAACATTAATACCGTGGCTTTTTTCGAGGATTAAGAACTCATTTAAGTTATGAGCACCTTTGACCCCGTTCGATTCCATACCGTCAAATTTGGCTAGATGATGCTTTAGATCAGATCTAAACGCCACCCCATCCGCATAATTAAATGTATTTGGAACAACTTAACGACTAAATACCTCAGGGAAGATAACTGACTTCGGGGCTAGCTGTAAGTCACAATTTACTAGATATGTAGCCAAAGAGTCAATTTCGGAAACATACTCTTTTCTATCGAATGTGTAGTCAAAAAATCGGCCGCCGAACTCGAACTTCCAATTTACAGTTTCATCACCAAATTCAACAGATACACCTTCCCATCCACCATCTTCGGCAATTCCATTCGCACAGGTAAATATCAAATACTTACCAGATGAATCAATACTGCTTCTTAGCTCATCAAAATAAACTAGCGCATCGCTAAAACCGCCTATTTCTTCTACATCCTCCCCATCAATTAACAATTTAACAACCACTGATTCGGAAAAAGAAATTCCGTCTTTAGTCAAAGTATTGCCATTTCTATACTCTTCAGGATAAAGAGTAAAACTATTCATCATTATTTTCCTTTGATGTGACGTGGGGCCAATGGAAATTGTGTAGAAAGCTCAGGATCTGGACTTATAAATACCTTGTGAACATTTGACGAGTTGGATGTCGGTGCAACTTTAATATCATCAATTACTGCACTTATATCGAAGTCATATGTTTTTTCGTAAACTGTAGCTCTCGTTTGAATATCAGAATAAGCCCTGTCGTAATTTAATATTGTATCAATTCTCAATTTTTCCACATCGATGTTCGGATCGAATTGTGTCCTATTTTGATTTGAAGTTACATTTAAATTATTTCCATGACGGTTAAATGCGTGCCCATTTATAAAATCTGCTTCCGTCCTACCACCGTCTTGCTTGTAGAATCCATGACTTTGTAATTCATCAGCTCTCAATTGAGCTTTCAATTTGGCATAGTTCGACGCGCTATGAGCTTCAGTTGCTACGTTAACTAAGTTATTAGTGTCTGGAACACCTTCTGCTTCCCCAATCACGAATCTAGCTGTAATCTTTGTAGGAAACGCGGGCCTAACAGCCCCCTCCTGCAAACTACTATATGGCCCTAGTTTAATATAGCTTACAGGTTCGTATAGGCCTACGC
>NZ_JAHMIN010000067.1 GCF_018986435.1 Hahella sp. HN01
ATCGCCAGAGTCTGATCTTCCGCAACCGTCAGCGCCTGATCGTTGGCGGAAGGCGCATCATTTACTGGAACGACAGAAATGCTGACGGTGGCTTCATTGGATTCAACGTCGCCGTCGACCAATTTGAAACGCAAGCTGTCCTGTCCGTGAAAATCAGCATTCGGGGTATAGGTAATCGCGCCACCCTGCTGCGAGACAGCGCCATGTTGCGGGGCCTGAGTGATAACAAACTCCGCTTCGCTGGAGATTTCTCCCGTCGCCTTCAGCGTAAAATCGATCGATTGATCTTCTTTCGTGCTGACGTCCTGATCCTGTGCAACGGGTGGCTCAACCGTCGCTTCACCACAGTTCTCCTCGCCCAGATACTTGAACGTGAGATAGCCTTTACCGTTGAGCTTGTATCCCGTGATCGCTATTTTGGCGAATGCCGCCGCCTGATAAATACGGTTAGCGCCGCCACCCTGCAGGTCGCCCCATACCGGTACGATAATCTCTTTATTCAGCAATCCATCCATGGCGGTGCGTACGGCCTTGCTGTTCTTCACGCCGGGCACGGCGCTGATCCAGTCCATGCGGTTCAGGACGCGATCCTGCCCATCCAGCGGGTTGATATAGGTATCGGCATTAGCGGAGGTGAGAGAGTTCACCAGATCGCTCTGCTTGACGCTGCCGGTCCAGGACAGCCAGATGAAATTCCCTTGATCCATACCGGGATACAGGATCGCCGTTTCTCCAACTCTTGAGGGCAGCGAGCCATAATCAAACGTGATGGGATAAAGCTGGCACTGCTCTGGCTTGGGGGGAGTGGTCTCAGGTAAACGCCCTGTAAAAGGAACCCAGTTGATCTGCATCTCTCCGTACCAGGCCTTGGCGAACAGATGGCCGCGAAGTACGCCCTGGGGGTTAACCACTTCCGCCTTCGGCGCTAGTACGGAGCCTTCCACGCCAATAGACTCCAACTCCACCACATAGGCTTCATAGAAGTTAAAAACCACTTTATCGGCGACGTTCGCCAAAGACTGCAGGCTCATCCCGGACATGCCGGTTTGCTGGCCATCAATATTAAAGATATAAGTGGCGTCGGCTGGCGCGCAGGAAAGATCCACTTCAAAGGTATGCGCAGGAAACACTTGTGCGCCGGAGAGCTGGAAGACTTGCAGATTACTGTCGCACGCCGCCGTCAGATAAAGCCCGCCCCACTTGGACTCCACCTTGCCATTGGCTTTCAACTTGGATAGATCTTGCGACAGCTGCTCTAAATAAGCCTGCGCACTTGAAAATTCGACCGAAGGCGTCGCTCCGCCCTTGATCTTGGCGCCTTTGGCCATGCCATGCCGCACGGCGTCGCCAATCTCTTTGACGGAGCCGCCGGCAATCACATTGCCGTAGTAAACGCGCCCACTAGGAAACTTGATATCGCCCCCGGCGATTAGAACATCACCTGCCTCAGGCGCATTCAGCTTATCACCCACGCTGTAGTTATTCAGGGAGATGTTGCCGCCAGCAGCGAGGCGACCCTCCACGTCAGAAGACAACGCCAGGAACTCATCAAACACCAGAGCGTTATAGCGCTGCGCGGGTCCAAAGTCTTTGGCGGAAACCTGAAAGCTGAACAGACCGAGAATTACGGTCGAGAGAAAAGAGGCGACATACTTAGTCATTTAACTATCCTGATTACATCCTGATCGTGGGGCGGTTCGCAACGCCCTGCATAGGGGGCAAACTGAGCGACGGCGCGATTATACGGATATAAAACGACTTAAATAGTCTCTGATTAAACTTTTTTTAACTTTTCACAAAATATAATCCGATTGGGTTAGTGAATAGCTTGTGACCGCTGCAGCGCTCCAGGGAAATTTACGTAGCCCAAGATTCGCTCATCAATCCCAAAATAAGGGTATACAATGAACGACTTATGGTTAACCCATAGCCACTTGTGAGTTATCCAGCCTAAGGATTGAAATAACAACAAAGTGAGGAAGACGATGCAAATAGGCATACCCAAAGAGAGTAGACCTCATGAAAAGCGTGTGGCGGCGACGCCCAAATCAGTTGAGGAGTTGATCAAACTGGGGTTTTCGGTGGCGGTTGAGGCCGACGCCGGCTGGCTGTCCAGTTTCGGCGACGGGATGTATGAAGAAGTTGGCGCCAAGATCGTTTCAAGAGAAGAAGCCTGGGGAGCGGATATCGTTCTCAGGGTAAACGAACCCAGTGACGAAGAAGTCGAACTGCTGAAATCCGGGGCGACGCTGATCGGGTTTATCTGGCCCTCCCAGCATGAGGAATTACTGCAGAAACTGGCGCAACGGAACGTCACTGTCCTAGCGATGGATTCCGTTCCCCGCATCTCCCGCGCCCAGTCCATGGACGCGTTAAGTTCAATGGCCAACATCGCCGGATACAGGGCGGTGGTCGAAGCCTCTCACCACTTCGGTCGTTTTTTCACCGGACAAATCACTGCCGCAGGCAAGGTGCAACCGGCCAAAATTCTGGTCATCGGAGCCGGCGTCGCCGGGCTGGCGGCGATTGGCACGGCGGGCAGCCTCGGCGCGATTGTGCGCGCCTTTGATACCCGTCCCGAGGTGAAAGAGCAAATCCAGAGCATGGGCGCTGAATTCCTTGAGGTGGATATTGAAGAGGAAAGCTCCAGCGGCGATGGCTACGCCAAAGTGATGAGCAAGGCCTTTATCGAAGCGGAAATGAAGCTGTTCCTGGAACAGGCGAAGGATGTAGATATCATTATCACCACCGCCATGATTCCCGGTAAACCGGCGCCCAAACTGATCACAGAGGAAATGGTGAAAGCCATGCGCCCGGGCAGCGTGATCGTCGATTTAGCGGCGCCCAACGGCGGCAACTGTGAACTCACCCAGCCTGGCGAGATGGCGGAGATTCACGAAGTCAAAATCGTCGGCTACGTCGACCTCCCCTCACGACTGCCCACTCAGGCCAGTCTGTTGTACAGCAACAATCTGGTCAATTTGATGAAGCTGCTGTGCAAAAACAAAGACGGCGCCGTCGACATCAACTTTGAGGACGAAGTCATTCGCGGCGTCACCGTCGTGAAAGACGGCGAGATAACCTGGCCGCCGCCTCCGATCAAAGTCAGCGCCGCACCGCAACAGCCGAAGACGGCTTCCGCGCCGCCTCCGCCCAAGTCGCAGCCGATGTCGACTTCCCTCAAACATGGTTTGCAGGCGGCCGGAGCCCTGGCGTTGATGTGGCTCGCCAGCGCGGCGCCATCGGAGTTTCTGTCTCACTTTACGGTTTTCGTTCTCGCCTGCATCGTGGGTTACCACGTCGTCTGGAGCGTCACTCATGCGTTGCACACACCATTGATGAGCGTTACTAACGCCATCAGCGGCATCATCGTCGTCGGCGCGTTACTGCAGATCAGCAGCGACAGCCTGTTAGTGACCTTTTTGGCCGCCGCCGCAACGCTGATTGCGACTATCAATATCGTCGGGGGATTTGTCGTCACCCAACGCATGCTGAAAATGTTTCGGAAATAGGAGAAGCGACTCATGTCATACAGTGTAATCACCGCCTCCTATATCATTTCCGCCGTGCTGTTCATTCTCAGTCTGGCGGGTCTCAGCAAGCAGGAGACCGCAAAAACCGGCAACCTCTACGGCGTCATTGGTATGGCGCTGGCGTTGCTGGCCACTATCGCCAGTCCACAGGTGTCCACCGTCTGGTTGATCATTCTCGCCATGGCTGTCGGCGCAGTAATTGGCGTTAAAGTCGCCTTAAAGGTGGAAATGACGCAGATGCCTGAGCTGGTGGCGATCCTGCACAGTTTCGTCGGTCTCGCCGCCGTGCTGGTCGGCTATAACAGTTACCTGGAACATGGTCCGCTGAGCGGCGCGCTGTTGAGCATTCATCTGACGGAGATCTTTCTCGGGGTCTTTATCGGCGCAGTCACTTTTACCGGCTCAATTGTCGCTTTCGGCAAGTTACGCGGATCGATCAGCTCCAAAGCCCTCATGCTGCCCAATCGCCATAAGCTCAACCTGGGCGCGGGCGTCGTTTCCTTCTTGCTCATGCTGTATTTCGTCAAAGCCGGCGGCAGCGGATTCAGTCTGCTTCTGATGACATTGATCGCCCTGTTTATAGGCTGGCACTTGGTGTCATCCATCGGCGGCGCGGACATGCCTGTCGTCATCTCCATGCTCAACTCCTATTCAGGATGGGCGGCTGCGGCGGCGGGTTTCATGCTGTCCAACGACCTGTTGATCATCACCGGGGCCCTGGTGGGCTCTTCAGGGGCGATTCTCTCCTACATCATGTGTAAGGCGATGAACCGCTCCTTTATCAGCGTCATCGCGGGCGGTTTCGGTAATGATCCCGCGCCTGAAGACGCTGATGCGGAGTATGGCGATCCTCAGGAGATTAATGCGGAAGGCGTGGCGGACATGCTGAAAGGCTCACACTCTGTGATCATCACTCCCGGATACGGTATGGCGGTGGCGCAGGCGCAGCATCCTATCTATGAAATCACGCAAAAGTTGCGTGAGCATGGCGTGGAAGTGCGTTTCGGCATTCATCCTGTGGCGGGCCGTCTTCCCGGACATATGAACGTACTGCTGGCGGAGGCGAAAGTCCCTTATGACATCGTCCTGGGCATGGATGAAATCAACCAGGATTTCCCGGAAACGGACACCGTCCTGGTGATCGGCGCCAATGACACGGTGAACCCCGCCGCGTCGGAAAATCCAGGAAGTCCGCTGGCGGGCATGCCGGTGTTGGAAGTATGGAAAGCGAAGAACGTCATCGTATTCAAACGCAGTATGAACGCAGGCTACGCCGGCGTTCAGAATCCGCTGTTTTTCCGCGATAACGCCTTTATGTTGTTCGGCGACGCCAAAGCCAGCGTCGACGCTATTCTGAAGGCGATTTGATAATGCACTCAGCTCAACAGGTTCGCCGTTAAGCGCCTGTTGAGCTGATCCGATGCCAGGAATGCTAGAAATACATCACGTCATTTACGCGATAGTCAGATAGATATCCACTTGCGAGTCCGGGCTGTCGGGGCCCGTGAATCGTCTGTCGTAAAGTTCAAAGTCAGGGCCTTCGATTCTTTCCAGATTGCTTTCCGGCAAGTCTCGGGAGCAGGCTTTGCGAAAGGTGGCGTTGAGCCCCGCAACCGGTCCGGTGTGAGTCAAAACGGCGTAACGCGCCGCCGCCACCTCAACGGACACCATGCCTTGTGGAACCGGACTCCCCGCCTCCACTTCGACGCCAGCGATATAGCGGAACTCGCCATCTTCCAACGGCAGGCACAGACCGTAGGACGCTTCGTAATTAACCCGGCCGCGGATTTCATCCTCTCGGGGGAGATATCGGCCCCACAGCATGGGAATAGAGTCCCGGACATCGCTGCTGCGATACTCCATACCAATAAGGGTGAATGCGGGAAGCTCTTTGACTAGCGGTTTTACTGCAGCGTCTTGTGTCGAATTCATACTATTGTTCTCCATAATGGGTTGCTTCAGGTAAATCAGCAATTCATTGAGAAGCTTGCGTTTATCTTCGATTTCTCGCTCCAGCCCGGTGGCGTGTCTACACAGCTTGTTGCGTAATACATGTTCATCGCTCAACGCCCCCTGCTCCTTGAGACTGCGAATGCTTTCCAACGGCACGCCCATATCGCGCAGCCATAAAATGCGTTGCAGTTCGTCGATTTGCGACGGCGCATAATAGCGGTATCCATTTTCACGACCATATACCGCTGGATGAAACACGCCAGTGCTCTCGTAATAGCGCAAGGTTTTGGTCGATACATCGAATAGACGGGCCATCTGCCCTATCGTCAGCATGCTATTCCTCACTCCGTCAATGAATGCTCACCCTCAGCTTGAAGCTTCCCCCAAGGGTAAGGTCAAGCGTGGCCCAGAAAGAACAAATCCATCATCAACTTTTATATACCAAACAGAACTCATCCCAAAGCACTAATAAAACACCCTATTTGGCTTAATGATAGCTTTAAGTAGATGTTTTATTTTGTTGATTCATAGAGCAAAGGACTTCCGTCTCTCCATCCGTAGAAGCAAACGTATTATGTCGAGAGGAGTTTTACATGCAATTAAAATACATTGTCCACATGATGCTGCTGACTGGCGTCCTGTTCCTTGCAGGTTGCGGCGGCTCAGGAGGAGCTGGCGGCGATAACGTGACGGACAACGGCGGCGACGACACCTCCCCTGCTGACTGCCAAATGACGGAGTTGGACAAGCAGTTGCTCAAAGCGCACAACCAGATCCGCTCACAAACGCGCACCTGCGGCGATAAAGAGTATGGCGATGCTCCCGCGCTGACATGGAATTGCAAGCTCGCCGCAGCCGCCAACGCTCACAGCCGCGACATGGCGGACAACAACTTCTTCGACCACATCGGCTCCAACGGCCTCGGCGTCGGCGCGCGGGTGAAGTATCAAGGCTATTTCTATCAGGTTGTCGGAGAAAATATCGCGGCGGGTTACGGCTCAGTCGCGCAAGTCATGCAAGGCTGGCTGGACAGTCCCGGACACTGCGCCAACATCATGAGCAAGAACTACACGGAAATGGGCGCCGCCAGAATCGACGCGTCCGGCGCAGACTATCCTAGCTACTGGACAACGGATTTCGGGCATAGATAACACCCATTACGCCAACACTGTCACATTAAATTCATAACGAAATAGTTTTTCGGCAAAATACAATTTTAATTAGGCCAAAAGAACTAAATTAATTTAATGTTTTTGGCTGAATGATCCTCCAATGGATATGTTTTATCCTCTTCAACTCTCTATTTATATCTCTCTAATTATCTGTTTTTAAATGCGATATTTTTAATATCGCCTCAATATCATTCGTTTACGGCTCGTTTGTTAAGTTTGATTTAAAATCAGTAATTCAATAACACATAAGTATACAAACAATTACATATAAATTGGCGGGACTTCACATTTTATAATTGTTGTCACGCCGCTTATAGCCCGCGTTTCTACCTCAGCGTAATATTGCGGGTTTTTTAACCAACGCCAATGTTGAAATGTGAGGAACTAAGATGTTGCGGTTTCATCCTTTAGCCGGATCAATACTCCTGGCAAGCGCCATCGCTTTGACCGGCTGTGGGTCAGACGACGACGCCAAATCCGGCGACAAGAATAAAGGCGGCGATAACGGATCTGAAGTTGTCGACGGAACAACCTCCGGCGGAAGCGATACCGGAAACGGCGACACTAATAGCGACGACTCCAACAGCAGCGGTGACGCCAGCGGCGGAGACTCTGTTGATGGAAGCACTGGCGGCGACGATACCGACGATGGAGACGACGCATCTGACGACGATAGCTCAGGCAGCGACACCAACCAGCCCCCCACTATTTCCGGGACGCCCAGCCCGTTAGCCAAAGAAGGCGAGCCCTTCAGCTTCACCCCCACTGTTAACGATATAGACGGCGACACCCTTACATTTCAGTTAGTGAACGGCCCATCCTGGATGAGCATCAACGCTAACACCGGCAAAGTTACGGGCTCCCCCAGCGCAGATGACCTGGGCATGGCGAAAGGCATTGTCATCCGCGTATCTGACGGAGAAAAAAGCGCCGATTTGAAGTTTGATCTGGAAGTCGCCTTCAATCCCGTGGAACAGGCCATTCGTACCGGCGACGCACTGGTCGTCGAAAACAGCCGTGATCTGGCGTCCGCCGCGTTGCGCACAATTGAAGCCAACCGCACCCGCTACAATCAAGCCCGCATTGATCTGTTCCAGCTGAATACCGATGGAACAGCCAAAGGCGACAGTCTCACCGCCATTGATTGGGACCCTACTCACGACGCCGCGCAGATAAGCGCCATGTTTGGCGAAAACGAAGCCATTCTGATATCCAATGCGGCCAATGAAGGCAAAACGGTTTATAACCGCGGCTTTGGCGTTATCGGCGAAGACGATGCGCGCTATATGGTCCTCGGCGGCAACCCTATGCGCGAACGCGGCGGCGCCAATGAGCAAATGCACCAATTTATGCAAAACGCGATCGTCTGGCTGACTGGTAGAAATAATTTCGACGCACAGCCGCTTAAGCTGGTCATGGCGCAAATGGATGAAAGCTACTGGTTTCATGACGCCACCGGCGTGCGCAAGTGGCTGGACCAGCGCTATGGCGAAAACGTCAGCTATAACGCGCAGGGAGATTGCGATGGCTCCAAGCTGGCGGACTGCCTCAATACAAATCCGGACTTACTGATCATTTCCCAAAAAAGCGAGGAAGCGGACGTTGACGCCGTCACTGCGACGGTAGCCGCCGCCATGGCGAAAGGAACGCCAGTGCTGTATCTACACTGGGACGGCAATTTGACCAGCTTGGGAGGTAATCTTTTCACGCTGTTTAACGTGTCCTACCAGGAAGACAACTACTGGAAAAGGCTCTATCTAAGCGGTTATGACTCCATCGACGACATGGGCAAGATTCCGGAGAGCGTCACACAAGTTAAAACCATGCTGACTCACTTTGAAAACGAGGACTACGCTTTCGACTGGTCCGCCTGTGATGGCGAGAACTGCTCCGCCGTCAGCGGCCTGAATGCCGGTTTCTTCGAAGGCGCAGACGAAGTGCGCAGCATCATGTCCAATCTGGACAAGAGTAAGACGGATATTTTCGCCAACGAAGGTAAGCGCTATCAGAAGTTGCTCGCGTTATTGGGCGACCACTACCGCGCCAGCGCCACCTATCCTATGGACAAGATTACGACGGAAGATAATGCGTTCCTGAAATCGCTGTACGCGGACTACTCGGTCTACAACTACCGCGCGCTGAATCCCGCACAAAAGGATATGGGCAATTTCAGCCGCAGCAACTTCGATCATGTCTCAACCGTCACCAAGACCATAGACATGGAAAGCAAACGCTATTTCCGCGCCGCTGGCGTTTACGCTCTGCCTGGCCACACGGTAAAGGTGACTCGCCTGGACAGCGCCGACGTGGCCACATCCATCTTTGTCAACACACAGCGTTCCGGCGCCACCCATCAGTTTGAGAAGAACGGCTATACCCGTCCGAAATTCCTGCAGACGCCGAAGTTCAATATAAAATCCGGCGAGAGCATTACCTTCACCTCCACCTACGGAGGCCCGGTGCAAATTGAGTTTGGGAGCAACGGCAAGAACGTTTCTTTCCGATTCGAGAATGTGGGTGAGCATCCCTTCTGGAACGGCGAAGAAGACAACGCCAGCTTTGAACAGGCCTTGGCTCAGGGCGACTACGACTGGGCGGAGCTCGTCACGCCAGGCTTCGAAGTACACTCAAAGCTGGATAAAATGCGTAAGTCCATGCAGGACGAAAACTGGAAAACCGGCGCAGCTTTGGCGGCGGGAACCATGCGCTACATCCATAACTTCCCGCACATCCTGGCGGGCTTCAAAGGACCTGGCATTGACGTAGTGGCGGAGATACATGACTTCGCGGCGGCGCACAGCCTGGAAATCGAGCATATCGATATCGTGAAGCACATGAATGCGGATCAGGCCACCTGTGGTTATGGCTGCTCAGGCAACCCTTATGACGCCTATTGGGAGTTCAGCCCGATTGGACACGGCGACATTCACGAGCTAGGTCATGGTCTGGAGCGCGGTCGTTTCCGCTTCAGCGGCTGGGAAGGACACGCAAGCACCAACCCATACTCCTACTATTCGAAGTCGCACTACTATCTGGATACCGGTAAAAACCCGAGCTGCCAGTCGTTGCCCTTTGAAAGCATGTTCAATGTGCTGCGCGACTCCGTCAGCGAATCCGATCCTCAAGCCTATGTGCAGAGCCAGAAGTTAACCGGATGGTCCAACGGCGCCGGCATCACCATCCAGATGATGATGACCGCTCAGGGCGAAGGCAAACTAAATGACGGATGGAACCTGTTACCCAGACTGCACATACTCGACCGCAACTTCAACGCGGCGTTAGCCAGCGAGGAAGCCTGGTCAGCGGCGAAAGCTAATTTGGGCTTCTCCCAATACAGTCTGGATGAAGCAAAAAGCATTAACAGTAACGACTGGATGACAGTGGCGGTATCCTACGCGACAGGCTTGGATTTCCGTGATTACCTGTCCATGTGGGCGTTGCCGTTTAGCGCTAAGGCGTCAGCCCAGGTTGCGTCCTTCAGTCTGCCCGTGGCGCCGCGCAAGTACTATGCGTCTGGCGGTGACCAGTTCTGTTATGGCCTGGATAAACCGAGCATTCTCGTAGACGGCGTGCAAACCTGGCCCAGCCTGTAAAACTTTACTCGTCTTCCTTAGCGAAGATCAGGTGATTAATAAAGCGGCGCTATGCGCCGCTTTTCATTTCAGGCGCGCCTAAACAAGTGTCCGGGAAAGCGCACAACCGTCAGAAAATTTACAAGGTTAAATTTAAGAAACTGGTTTTTCCTGTCCGGTTACACTGACATGTAAAAGCACTAACGCCCTCTATAAATATCTCTTTAGCCCTTTATTTTCAATAAGATAAACAACTTTCCTTAAGTGCGTCCGTATGTCTGTTTTCTCAGACTCGCCCCTCCTACTGTCAGTAAATTTTACGGATTAGGTAATACGGACTAGTTTATGACAGCCTGTCACATTGAAAAATAAGGTTAATTGGGTTTTGGCACAACCAATGCGTGAGAAAGCGGTGATGTACTCAGACCTACCTACTAAATTACAAGAAAAGGAGTTGGTTATGACCTCAAGAATAAAGCACGCCCTTACAGCACTGTCTTTGAGCGTAGCCGCAGTCAGCGCACACGCAGTCACCATTAACGATGGTTACAACGGGGCAGGACTTTCATACAACGGCGACGTTTACGGTAACCCAGACATCTACCAAATTACTCATATGGAAGTGACTCACGACAGTGACAACCTCTATGTGTCGATCTTTACAAACTTCTTCGAAGGCGCTGATAGCCTAGGCCATAAATATGGGGACTTGTTCATCAGCGTCGACGGCTGGCACCCATTCGGCAATGCAGCAGATCGTTATAAAGACGACGATATCACCAATGGCGAGAAGTGGGAGTTTGCTCTAGACACATCAACGGGCGATCTCTACAGCCTGTCCATGGTCGATTATATGGATCAGCTAGTTAGCTCCGGAACCAGCAGCAGCGTTCGAAAAAATCAGGAAGTCTTAGTAAATACCTCCAAGGCGACCCTGGTAGGCGGAGAAACCTCAAGCGTAGACTTGAGTGGCGTCAGCAACACTGTCGGCACACTAGGAGTTATTTCGTACACACTGACTCTGGCGGATTTGGGTCTTGACCTCAGCGCACCTACTTCACTTGGCTTCCGTTGGTCCGCCACTTGCGCTAACGATATCATTGAAGGCGGATTGAGCGTTCCAGAACCAGGCACACTGGCGATGTTGGGATTGGGGCTTGTCAGCTTAAGCCTATCCCGTCGTAAAAAAGCCTGATTTTTGCAAACTAGTACTATAAGTCGATAAGAACAGGGTGACAGGTGTAAGGCGCAGCGGAGAGTGTAGAGTTTTTTTACACTCTTGTTACACCCCTCCCGACTACAACCGAACAGGGACGTTTTACTTACTCCGTGACAAACTCCGACACCAGCGCCAGCGTGTCGCTCTCTCTGCCGATGAAAATCGTCGCCTTCCACAGCATACGTCCGGTAATGCATACGGGCAGGTATCCTTCCCCTTGATATGATCCGTCCGCCATCCGCGTTAGTTTGGTCTGGTTAAGCCCCATGTACATATCGGCGCCCTCAAAGTCGACACGGACCCGTTCCGCCTCTATGCCGTGTAGTTGGAGACGAATCGGAAATGCGCGCGCGGGATGAATCGGCTCATCGCCAAATGAAAAGCTTACATTGCCTGCATCGACCGGAAGGCTACACTGACCTCGTCCAGGCGTGCATTCAGTGACTTTCAAATACTGGATATTCTTGAATTGGTCGATATCGAGAGCGCCTGAGCTGGGAAGCCATTGCCGCACCAGACCTAACGACGCCAGAAACAACACCAGGGCGAGCAATACTGCTCCCCTCACCCAATAACGCTTGAACTGCAACGTCAAAACCTCATTCGCGCTGAAGATGGGAAGGATATGGCCGCGCAGTGTGCCTTTCGGATCAGAAATTGTCCAGCGACAATTTGACGCATAACTCCGCGTTAACGCTACATTTTCTCAGTGTGCGCCCTGTGTTAGGCTTGGGCCCTGATTGAATCCCCTAGTTAATAATCGCCCTAGCCCCGTAACCGCACCTGATATCTCTCAATGATGATGAAAAAAAGCCTGATCCAAGCCCTTATCGCCACCACCCTAATGTCCTCGCCAGTGCTTGTCTATGCGCAGAATGAAGGCGCGCAGGCGGTTGAAACCAGTAACGCCTGGATTCGTTTTACGCCGGGAACCATACCCATGGCGGGCTACTTCACGCTCAACAATTCGTCCGCCGAGACTATCACCATTATCAGCGCCGAGAGCGCGGACTTCGGGCATGTCATGATGCATCAGACCGTCAACGACAGCGGTCAAATGAGTATGCAGCACATGGGGGAAGGCCTTGCAGTGACGGCGGGAAGCCACATCTCATTCGCTCCCGGCGGTATGCATCTGATGTTGATGCAGCGTCAGCGTCCGCTGAATCCCGGCGACCATGTCAACGTCACCCTGAATCTTGCCGATGGCGGCGCGGTTTCCGTGGAGTTTGAGGTCAAACCTATTTCCTACGAAGGCCCCTGACACAACGCTCTTCTCCCGCCTTTCGCGCAAGCGTATGGGCGCATCCTTGTCTACACTGGAAAGGAATGCGAACAAGGGAGTTGGACATGCAGCGCCTCGCCATATGGGTTTTCGCCCTCGCTCTGCCCGGCTGTGCGGGACAGGGATACTCCAATGCACACGGCCCCCAAGTGGATGTAGCAGTGCATCCCGCCTGGTACGACGGCGAGCGCGTCTACTACATCACCACAGACGTCTCCGATCGGGATATGGCGGCGATGATGCAGGCCAATTATGCGCCCCGCTTGAAAGATGCGATTCCAGATTATCCCAAGCCACCACAGGTTCGTACTGTGCTGGAAAGGGTCTACCGGGTTCGTAATTTCGACCAGCCCAGCATATTTCCCTCCGCGCCAGAGCCGCCAGGTTCGAAAAGCGTCAACATTCAATACAGTCCTTTGTGGCTGATGTATGAGGTGGTTTGGAAAGCCGGCGTCTCGCCTGTAGAGCTTAAATCCGAGGAGCAGGTATTCGTAGCGGAGAGCCAGGGAAAGCTGGAGATTCATCGCACCGACATCGTGGTGAACTGCCCTGTGGTGCATTACGAAGGCGAACGCATCGATCGCTATGAGTGGTGATTGCTATTCCAGCATGCCTGCCTGTGACTTCAACGCATCCATGTCGAGGATCTGGATTTCACCATAGGACGTGGCGATAAGCCCTTTCTGCTCCAGCTCTTTCAATATCTGGTTAACCGTCTGTCTGGACACCCCCAGCATCATGCCCAGTTGCTCCTGCTGTATATGTATCGCCCGTCGCGCCTGTCCGCTGAAGTCGCCATAGCCCTCCGCCATCACCACCAATCTGCGCGCCAATCGCAGAGGCGCAGGCAGCAGAGTGGCGTCTTCCACCGCGCGAAACGCCAAGCGCAGTTTAAAACAAAGCAGCACACCGAAGTCCCGCCAGAAATGCGGCTTCGCCGCCAGTAGCGTTTCCAGACCTTTTTGCGGCAAGTGCAACAAGGTTGTCGGGGTTTCCGCCAGGGCGCTGTGAGTGCGGTCCAGTCTGTCAAACAAGGCGATTTCTCCGAACCAGTTAGGGGGCTCCACAAACGCAAGAATCGCCTCCTTCCCATTTTCGTTAACGCCAGTGACTCTCAACGATCCTTTCACCACGGCGTAAATACCTGCAGGCTTGTCACCGCGTCGAAACAGAAACTCCCCCGTTCGAAGCACTTTAATTTGCGCCAGATTCAGCAGGTCTGTCTTTAAGTCTTCAGGAATAGCGCGAAACCAGGCTCCGCGGTTTAGCAGGTCGTAATACTCGTGGGTGGACAGCTTGTCAGGCATGGCGCAGCGCTTATTATTTTGGGTTGATGGCAATGAAGTTTGCGCGATTGAGGCTCAAATCTTACAAAACTTCGATATCAATTGCGCGCTTATCGTTGGAAAGACTGCTGCAAAGGGCGAGTATTCAGGAAAGGAGTGGGGACAAGTGAAAAAGACCGCGCCGCAGGAGGGTCCGGACGGCGCGGTGTGAAGGCTGGATTATTCTCCGCCGAACACGGAGGTCCAGTAATGCGGATAACTGGCCGAGGACGTGCTCACTTTCTTCGCGCCCATTTCGGTGTACTCCGCTCCCATGATATTGGAACAATGACCCGGGCTCTTCAGCCACCCAGCCATAACCTGCTGTGTAGACTCATAACCCGCGGCGATGTTCTCGCCTACGCGCCAGGAGTTATAGCCTTCCGCACGAGTGCGATCGCCGACCTGCGAACCATCGGAACCGGTATGGCTGAAGAAGTTGTTGTTCACCATATCTTCAGTGTGCTTGGTCGCCGCGGCGCCCAGCTTACAGTTCCATACCAATGGCTCTGCCGCCGGGAAGTAGGCTGAACCACAGTTACGGCCCTCGCTACGCGCCTGGTTATGCGCTTCCAACAGGGCTTTTTGTGATTCGGTCAGCTCGCAATCGTCTGGATTAGTAGGATCTGTGGGATCAGTTGGGTCCGTCGGATCTGTAGGATCGGTCGGGTCCGTTGGATCTGTCGGATCGGTTGGTTCACCTGGCTCGTTAGGATCATTAGGATCATTTGGATCTGTCGGAAATCCAGGATCGTCCGGATCGATTGGATCAGTTGGATCAGTTGGATCCGTTGGATCCGTTGGATCCGTTGGATCTGTTGGGTCCGTTGGATCTGTTGGATCTGTTGGATCTGTTGGATCTGTTGGATCWGTTGGATCAGTTGGATCTGTCGGGTCCGTTGGATCTGTCGGGTCCGTTGGATCTGTCGGGTCCGTTGGATCTGTYGGGTCCGTTGGATCTGTTGGG
>NZ_JAHMIN010000068.1 GCF_018986435.1 Hahella sp. HN01
CCGCGGTGGTCGTAGTAGTAAGTGGTTTTGCCGCCGTTGCTGTCGAAGGCGTGGGAGACTTTATTGGCGATATCCCATTCAAAACGGTAATCGTAAATGCCGCGATCGCCCCACTGGCGCAGACACTTGCCGCTCGGGCTGTACTGACTCCACTCGAAATAGAAGCTGAAGCCGGTTTTCAGGGTGCGGCGGGTGATGACGTGATGGCGGTAGGCGTAGGTTTCGCTGGCGCCGGCCCGGTCTGCGGCGCGGATCAGGTCCTGCTGCTCGTCATAGTCGTAGGTGGCCAAGGTCGCGACGGCGCCGTTGGACTGGATCGACTGAATCTCGCACATCAGGCCCTGGGCGTTGTGCAGGATATGCAGACGCGGTCCCCTGTTGGCTTGCAGGATGGTGATGGGACGCGCATAACCTTTCACGTCCTGCCAGTAAGCGATGTCGATGCGATTGCCCAAGGCGTCCACCAGAGCTTCCAGGCGGTAGGCGCCGTTGCCGCCGACAAAGACTTTATCCGGCTGTCCCATCTGCTGCAGCGCGTAGGTGTTCTCGTCCACCCGATGCAGGGTCATGCGCTCCGCCGCGTTGCGGCTGGACTGTTCGATCAGGGGACGCGGGAAGTCGATATAACGGCCTTCATCGGTGGTGAAGGTGATGCGGCCGTTGTCCTCTTCCAGGGTTTGACACAACAGGTGCGTCCAGCCCACGCCCAGGCCGCGCTGATGATTGTTGGAGCTTTTATAGGTGCGCTTCCACACTAAAGGCATGGGACCGGGCAAGGTGAAATCCACCAGATCCAGCAGTTCCTCGCCGGTGATCATGCTCACAGGATCGCCGCTGACGCAGGCTTCGTCGTTGGCGGTTTGAGTTTCGCCATTGTCGTTGTGGCCGCTGGCGTCGCTGACGGACGTCTCTTCGGGGCTGGGCGAGGACGAAGCAGGCGGCGGCGCTCCATAACTGGTTTTTGGGCTCTTTTCACTGGCCCAGCCCACATTGCCGTTGAACGACGGATGGCTTTCCGCCATGGGATTGGAGGCGGCCGCGCCGCCCGCAGCAGTCCCCGCCGGACGTTTCGGCGAGGGCGTTTTCACCGGCTTCAGGCGATTCAACAACTGGGTGGCGGCATGAGTATTAGACTGCCCCGGCGTCAACTTCTTGTTCTTCTCAACGATCAACGGATGGAAAGGCTTTTCGCTTGCATCCACCACCAGCAGCACATTGTCATGGCGCGCTTCACGAATCAGGGTATTGCGCCAGCTATTAAACACCGCCGCGCTGCGGCCGGGAAATTTGTTGGAGGTGGACTGGAAATGACTTCCCTGCAGCGAGGCGATAAAGGCGTCGAAATCTTTGCCGCGCCCGTCTCCGTCGCTCAGACATTTCTCGATATAGCCAATGGCGGTGGTGGGCGACTCAATGCGCGTCAGCTCATCGGCGACGATATCCAAGTGATGTTTGACTTGGAAGCGACGGGGGTAATGCATCAGGAAACATCCCTTGTTAAAGGCCACTGGGGCGGAGACGGACAAATGATAATTGGAAAAGCGACAAAATCTGGCCGCATTGGCGACCGGGCGCGCTACATTGTACGTTTGGCCTGCCGCTGTCCCAATCCACCATTCGGCATATGCCGTAGGTGCAGTCCTGCAGATAAATGCCCTGTAGGGTAAGTGTTCGGGAAGTGCAAGAGTGTCCGCTTTCTGGAGCGTTTAGCCACGGCAGACAAATAGTTTGATAAGAGTGCGGGCGGGCCGCCCGCGCTCCCAGGGAAGTATTTAGTTTTGGGGAGCGGACAAGGCTTGCTCCACCAGCGTATTCAGCTTGGCGAAGCGGTCGGAGATAGAGCCTTTGATAATGCCGGCGTCCCCTTGCAATACGTAGGCGTCGCGGGGAAGTCGTGGGTCCGCTGTGATGTCGAAGTATTCGATGCCCGGAAAATGAGACAGGACATCGGGTAACGCCGCTTTCACTTGAGCTTCCATTTCGGGCGCAACATGGACTGTGACGCGATAGTCCTCACGCAAGGACGCCAGACCGGTTTGAATCAGGTTCGCGACTTTCACCTCATCGCCGATATCGCCAAACAGTTTCTCCACGCTGAGTTTCACCAGCTCAATCAAATCCGACTCCGCCATCTGCAGCATCTGATGAGCCCGCATACTGGCGGTGATCAAGCGTTCGGCGCTTTCCTCTTTGGCCTTCGCCAGACCATCCTGATAGCCGCTTTGTAACGCCGCCTGCGCCTGTCTTTTCGCGTCAGCCAGGATTACATCCGCTTCGGCGCGAGCGGCGTCGAGGAGCCTGTCCGCATCATGCCAGGACTGGTAATCAGACGCCTTAACAAGGCTATTTCTAACTTTAATTTTCTCTTGTATGTTTCTGATTAAAATGAAATTGGCTTCCATGACGGCATGATCTCCAGAGCAATTTTAAAAAGTAACCCCCTCGCCTTTTCCACGGCGTCAGGGTAATTAACGTACAACGTCATGTTGGGCATTTCATCATTCGTAGAACAATGCGCGAAGCAAAGGGAGTGTCGCTTGGGGAAGAAAAACGGCAGGCGTTTTTGCGCAGATGGCGGCAGACTCGCTGACGCCGTCGCCAGCAACGTTACTCCCGCACTTTGGATCATTTTGTAGACAGTCGGCGTATCTTCGTCGGCCAGCACGGGGACATGATCCCAAGCGGCGCCCACCATAAACTGCGCCCGCTCCAAAGCGAAACAATAGCCCTCCTCCCCAAACGCGACTTTTAATTCGCGCTGACGACGTCCGCAAATGATTCGCTTCAAGTCGCGATAGTGCAGCGCTAACCCCGCCCACATGGCGAATTGGGGGGCATTCATCGAGGTTTGCGTCAGCAACTGCAGCAACGGATCGGAAAACGCCTCCGGGGCGACCGGCTCTAAAGGCTCGGACTGCTCCAGTAAAAAGCGGTTCAGGGTTCTTGTGGCGTCAGTCCGACCTAGCATGGCGGCTAAACTCGTAGGCGTCAGCCAGGGCGCGAACCAGCTGGCGTCGGCGTAAATGCCCGGAGCGCCGTTAAAACGGGCCGCCTGAATAAGAAGTTCTGCTCGCATTGACGAACTCACCTTGGGGTCACCGTGGACATTAAGCCTGCTCTAAGGCCAGTGTGTGAGCACTGCGTTGTTTCATACGTCGATACAGCAGCAGATTGCCGCCGAGAGCGCAGATCAACAGCAACCCGCCAATGGCGAGCAATCCGTAAAGGCGATCGATCGACCCGGCGGCGACATTTACGGAAAACACACTCTCCATCGCAGCGCCGCCAGCGACCGGCGCGGCCTGAGTCGGAAACAGCGCGACGGCGATATTGTCATAGCTGAGCCCTTCAATGCTGTTGTTCACCAGCAACTTAATCTGCGGCACGAAATCATCCAGATTGACGGTGCTTTCATACTTGATGAACACCGAGGCGGAGGACACTTTCAACGGCGCTTTTTTGTTCTCCACCTCTGGCATCACCACATGCACGCGGGCGGTAATCACGCCGTCCAGTTGCGACAGGGTCGCGGCGATCTCCTGAGACAGGCCGTATATGTAACGCGCCCGCTCTTCCAGGGGCGATGAGATCAGGCCGTCTTTCTTGAACAGCTCGCCAACGCTGGTGAAGTCATCCCGAGGATAGCCCCTGCTTTTAAGCAGGCGAATCGCCTGAGACAACTGCGCACGCTCGACGCTGAGAGCGACAGTCTGCCCTTTCTGGCCCGGGACTTTTTCCGCCTCCAGGCCTTCCTCCAGCAGAATCGACAGCATTTCCGCGCCTTCTTTCTCGGTCAGATCGCTGTACAGCGTCTCTTTACAGCCGCTCAGGGCGAAGACAAGCAGAAAGCCCAGCAAAAACCGCATTCGACGGGAGAATCGGTATGGTGTGGATGTGTTTTTCATGGCTACTGACTCTTGAGCAACGTATCCAGGTTCTGCGTGCTCTTGCTGACGGTTTTACTGATCAGCTCGCCCTGCAGCGTCAGTTGAGCGAGGTCCATCTGCAGCTTGAGCATATCGCTCATATTGAGTGGGTCGGCGCTGTTCAAGGTGAGCTGCATCGCCTCCATTTGCTGGTCATAGCCGGACTTCACGTTCTGCATGCCCTGCAGCACTTTATCTCCCAGCGTGTTATCCGACGCCTCTACGCCCAACGTGACGGGCGACCCGTCCGATGTTAAGTGCGCAGACGCGTCCGATTGTGGCTGAAGACTTTGCTGAAAACGCTCCAACGCCGCCGGGTCCGCCGTCAGTTCCGGGGCGGCGAGTTGATCTGAATTGAGAAAATTCAGGCTGTATTGAATATTGATAGGGTCCATGGTTACCTGCCTTCTATTTCATGCTGGATGATGTCTTGGGCCAATTTGGCGGCGGTGGCGTCCGGCGACTGGGAGGTCTTGGCCAGCAACGCCCTCGCCTCCTCTTCGCGCCCCTGTTGCAACCAGATCAAACCCTGGAAACAGCTCAACACCGGGTCGCTGTTGTGGCCGCCTCCGACGCTATGTCCGCGGCCGCGCCCAGGTTCCTGCAGCCGCTCCGCCAACGCCAGCCCCAGGGTCGACGCGGGGTTGCCTGGTTTGATCCGGTTCACCGTCGTGAGCACTTTGCGTGCGTCGTCGACAGCGCCTTCGAGCAGCATGTCGAAGGCTTCCAGAGCCAGTTTGCGCAGAACTATTCTATGTAGAACCAGGTCGTCGATGCTGGCGTCCATGTCTGCGCTCACTGCATTTTCTGCACGATGCTGGCGATGGTGTCCTTGAGGGACTTGATCGTCGTGCTCTGCAGGTTGGTGATCAGTCCCCACTCCTGGACCTTCTGCTGAAATTTGATCAGGTCCGAGGAGTTATTGGGGTCCATGCTGTTGGCGAAAGAACGCAACTCCTCTTCCTTCAATGTCGCCTGGCGACCCATCGCATCGTTGATTGCATCAAAATTGAACGCCATATCGTCTTCCTCCATCGTCAGTGTTGTTTATTCGAGCATCGTTAAATAACGCGCTATTAAATTGAGGGCGGTTAAATCGGCGGATCACCAGATCCACCGCCGCATCCAGATCCGCCAGCAGGTAATACTCTGACGGCTGACATCCCACCTTCAGGCGCGCTTGTAACTGCCGCTGATAATCCACCAGCAGTTGCAGCCACTCCTGGGGCGTACGTTCGCTAAAGTTGTCTCCCATTTGCTTCTCCTGTGGTTCCGTTGTTGTTAACACGGCGGTGATATTGGCCTGATTAATATTCGTCAGATTCATCCGCGCCGGAACCGACGCGATACTTGATCAATTCCTCGCCGCGCCGCAGGACGACAGCGTCCTTGGCGACCTGCTCCAGAAAATAGCCATCGCTGACATGGGCTCCCAGGCCATAACGGCGTCCGTTCGCCAGCACAAGATGGGGAACCGCGCCCAGGCTGACGCTACGAATCGCCAGCGTGGGCCGAGCGTCGGCGATGACCGCCAAGTCCAGCGTCCCGCCGAAGCGCTCCTGAAACTTGCGTTGAACCCGCCGCCACGCCTCGGAGTCCTCCAGACGAATATCCGAGGTGATGGACAAACGCCCATCTTGCGCATTGACCAGCACTTCTTTATCGAGCCCTTCCTCCTGCAACCACTGTTTAAGTTGATTCAGTCGGCTTTCCGGCCTCTCTACGCGGTCCTGAATGTGCGTCAGGCCGGGAATGTCGGCGAGCAGCAGCTCTTTTTGTCGCAACCAGTTGTCCAGACTTGTTTCAATACCGCTGATCACCAGCTCTCCGGGCTGAGTTCCGAGACTGACCGTCAGATGCGATAAATGAAACTGTTGTAGCAGGGTTTCCGTTGAGCGTTTGACGCTCTCCATGACGCGGATATCAAGCTCGAACGGCGCATTCAGCGCCTGCAGACGCCGCTTTAGGTCCGCCGCTTGCGCAGCGGTGTCGACGTAACCACTGATCAGCCATTTGTTCGCGCCGTTACTCAGGGTCTGAGGATTGACGGCGAGTCCTTCGAAACGCCAGTCCTGAGCGACAATACCGGCGAGATCCAGGGACGCTTTCGGCTGGATAACGCCAGCATCGAGAAAGCGGCTGTTGAAGATCACGCCGCCGGCGATGAAACACAGAAACACCGGCAGCATGAGTTTGGAGCTTCGTGGCAGTCCCCTGCGGACGTTGTCCTGGCGCTTGTCCACGGGATCTTTCGCATGCTCCGACTCTGCTGCGGCAGGAAGATTAGACGCGTTGGATTCCGCCGCGTGGTGAGGCGTGGGCAGTGAAATGTCCGGCCAGCGCTGGTTGGTCGGGCCAAAACAAAAATGCAGCATCCCCAGGGAATAAATCGAGAATGCGTCGACTTTTACATCCAGCTCGTCGACCTCCCGCCATTCGCACAGCAACGCCACGCTTGTCTCATTGCCCGTCTCATTTGCTGCTTCCCGTAGCAGGCGCACGCCGTCCACTCCAACATCCAGCGTAAACGCCAGCTCGGGCAGCAGTTTGTCGTGCAACACAATGTCGCAATCGTCTGCAGAACCGACCCGGTAGGCGCGGTTTTCGAGGCGCATTTCCGCGCCTGCGTGAGGCCCGGAGAGCAACTTGATCATCCATTGTGCGCTAGTCATTGCTGTACTTGTGTCCGGTTTGTGAGTGAAGCATTTGGGTTGCGGCGAAGCTGTATGGAAGTCGCCGCGCTTGTGTTAACAGTGCCGTAGCTTGTGTTAACAATGTCTTAGAAAGGCGCCTGCAACCATATATCCACAGGCCTAATTGGCTTCTATGGCGTAAAGAGTTCCGGGGCCGTGCTCAGATACTTGTTGATCAGGGATTCCAGCCGGCGGTTGTATTTAATTTCAGCCGTGTTGGAGCCGACGATGCGGGGTGAAATCAGAAACAGTCTGGCTCGTTTCTGCAGCTGGCTGCCGTCGGTGCGGAACAGGCGCCCTAATAGCGGGATATCGCCCAGTACGGGAATCTTGCTGCTAGTGGAGGAGTCCTGATTGAAGTAATAACCGCCGACAAGCAGGCTGCCGTTGTCGTTCACCAGGGCTTCGGTGGTGATGATGCTTTTGCTGACGGCGGGTATGTCATCCACGGCCTGTCCGGTCTGCTGGCCATCTTCGATATTGATATTCAGATGAATTTTATCGCTGAGATCGCCTTTCACGATGTGCGGCGTCACTCTGACCACTGAGCCGACGGACACCGGAAACAGGTCCACTTCCCTATCGCCCACCAGCCGCACGTAAAAGGTGGTGCTGTGATCCAACACCGCTTCGATGTTATCCAAGGTCAGAATCGTCGGCTGGGACAGCACGCTGGCGTCGCCATCTTCCGATAAGGCGCGAATACGAGACAGAAACAAGTCTTGCGTGTTGGTCAGCAAGGTAGAGAAGTTAGCGCCGTCGCCCACCACAAAAGACAGCTCGTTAGGACTGCGCGGCAAAGCGCCTTGAGAGAAATCCGCATTGGTGAAACTGCCGTTGCGCCCGTTAATCTGCCACTCAAATCCCATTTCGTTCAGACGATCCGTACTCACGTCGATAATCGAGACTTCAATCTCCACCTGGCTTCTAGGTTGGTCCAGGGAGTCGATGAGTTCCTGATAGAGGGACATTTTCGACTGGCGATCATGCACGATGACCGCATTCAGACGCTCGTTGGCGATGATATATCCCGCCGTTTCCGAGTTGACGCCGCCCTCCTCGCTTCGCACGGAGACGATCTCTCTGTTGGCCTCCTGAGAGGGCGTGATGTCCGTCGGCCCGTAACGTCCCTGAGCCAGCCCTTGTCCTTTCAGTCTGGGAAGGGGTCTCGGCGCAATCGCGTTGACGGTCGGTTCAGAGATGCGCCGACCTAAAATCGCCTGCAACGAAGAGGCCACGCCGGGAACCGCTATTCTTTGCCCGCCAATCACCATGGAGCGATCATCCGCCCAGGCGTGCTTGAGTTCAAACACCTGCACCACAAAGGCGTCGCCGGTTTTGGGCTTGCCCTGTTGTCCAGAGCTCAGAATGTCCGCTACTTCCTTGACCAGCTGGGTATAACGGGGCGGCCCGGACACCATCACGATTCCTTCACCCGGGATGGCCCTGAGAGTATAGCGTCGGTCCAGCACGCCCAGATTCGTCAGGGTTTTGATCAGGCGTTGAGATGAGACGTCCTGCAGATGAATCAGATCTGTCTCCACTTCGCTGGCGCCGTAGACGTAGAGCACCTGGCCGTCGTAGTACCACAACAGGCTGTGCAGCTTGGCCAGTCTGTCGATAAAGTCTCGGGCTGGCGCTTTTTCGAAGCGGCCATTGACCACGCCCTGAACTTTATCGCTGACCACAACCGGCGTATTGATCGCAGCGGCGAACTGCTGCAATAGCTCTTGAATGGGCTCATTTTCCGCATAATGGCCATAGCTGAGTTTGGCCCAAGGCCATCCCTCAGCGCGCACCGCCACACTCGACAGGCACAATAACAATACGATTAATGACAGTAGCGGCCTCATCTTCTATTCCTCTGGTCTGTGCAGGCTGGCAGCCTTGCGGATTCAAACTGAGTTCAGATTAGAGGTCCGGCCGGTTTGGCCATATCAGCCTACCGATGTATTTGTGCAACATGGCGGAAAAACAAGAAGCGAGCGCCATCAAGTCTCGCCAATGTGTCTCACCACCAGCGAACCAGGATGACGCTCAATCACCGCTCCTTAACTGGAAAAAATATTGATGCGATTTAACAACGACATAAAGTTAGTCGCGCCTGCTTGCAGGTTGTTGCTTATGGTTTTCTGAAATTTATCCATAAGGTTCGGGTTAGCGGTGGACGCGGATTTCAACACCGCCTTATAAACGTCGATCTGCTGATCATTGTTTAGGTCATCGAATCGAGTATTCGCGTCCAACTCCTGATCTCTCACCAGCTGCGCCGCCTTCCTGTCTATCAAACCATCGAATCCCAATCCTTCTTTCTTCATAAAGACCGAAAGCTGACGGCCGAAAAAGGACAGCTGATCGCGGGTTTCCTGCATGGTGACGTTTCTTTGCAGAGACGCGCCCACACTCAGCTCTCCCCACATCTGATTACGCTCCTGGGACTCATCCAGAGGCGGGAGATCATCGAACTGCGCCMGTTTTTGCAGTGCGATGATTTCTTTCTCCTGCTGCAGCCTGATATTGAAATCATGCTCAGTCCCAGGTACGCCATCAGACCAATTGTCAGTCCGTTGCCGCGCATTATCTTCAGCTTGCTGGACTTCATCCGCGCTTAAATTATCAACATCAAACGCCAGAAAATCCTGAAACTGCCCCGCCACCAGCGCCGCGTCGCCCGTAGCGTGATGCGTCCCGCTAAAAGAGGTCAAGGCCTGTTCCTTGAGCCGTTCATGGTGATTGGCCCGATCCATATCGTTAAAAAGCGTCTCCGCATTGCCTTCCATACGAGAGAGCGGAACCCTGTAGTGCTGCTCCCTGACGGACATATCCCGCAGCGGATTATTCGGCAGACGGTTATAAACCGCCGACTTTAAATTGGCGACGCCTTCAAAAAAGCCGCTGAACATAGAACGGCCATTCTGATCCTGATGGGCAACAGGATTGGGGTTACGCGCCAACGCAAGAGCGCCAGGTTGATGAACAACGCCGCCGCCAGCCTGAACATGATTTTGAGGGGCGATTGGCCCTACGCCACCGCCGTCACCAATAGTCATAATAAATATCTCGCCTTATCGACCTTAAAGAAAATGACTGATATGGCTCCACAGCCGAGAAAACTGCGTGCCATAAAGGCAAAGTAATCAGGGCGGGAACAGGCAGGTATCGGTCTGTGGATCTATTTTTTCTGCTCTGTGTTTGTGGATAAGCTGCGCCGCAAGAGAGAGGCTAGAGGCTATTTTTCCGCCGAATTAATAACAGAACGCAGAACAGGTTTTGTTTAGACTCTGGCGCGACGGTTTGTTGACCCCTTAACGGCTTTTCCTCGCGACGAGGAAATACACATCTTTCGTCGTCTCGGGTATCCACTTGTAATCAATCTCAAACCCTTCCCTTTCCATACTCACTTCAAGGCCTTTGCGGGACAGAAACTTCACGTAAGGCATGAGTCGCAATAGCTTGCCCACGGGAGTGATAAGCCGCAGATAGGGCCGCGTATCGGATAGACATGCGGTATTGCTAATGAAAACGCCCCCCGGTTTCAACAGCCTGTACACTTGGTGTATCGCCTGATCCGGATCGCGCAATAAGTGCAAAATATTCAGCCCAAGAATCGCATCATAAGATTCTGACTGCCCGCTATAGTCATCCAACGTCGCCACATCGAATCTTAATCCCGGGACAGGTTGATCGCGCAGTTTCGCTCTGGCGATATCTATCATTTTTGAGGATGCATCCGTCGCCAGGTATTCAGCTACCCGCGACGCGTGAACTAGCGCCGTTGACCCAGTCCCGCAGCCGAATTCCAGTACACGCATGTCAGCGCTTAGAAATTGCTGTGTAACAGCGAGTTTTTTCTCGTAGGCGCCAACATCGGCCACCGGCCTTCTGGCGTAACGCTCGGCGGCTCTGTCCCAGAACTTAATTGAAAAGTCCATCTGAATCCTCTTGGTATTTGGCGATTAACTATTAGGATTTTACCTATACGTAGTTATTGCTAACATTGCTGAATATGAATGAAGGTTATGCATATTTGTATGGAATGGCGACCAGTAAACTTTGATTGGAACCAAGCACGGGCATTTCTGGTTACAGCGGAAGAGGGATCTCTTTCCGCCGCCGCTCGCGCACTGGGCATTTCCCAGCCGACACTGAGCAGGCAGGTGAGCGCACTCGAAAAAGAGCTTAGCGTCGCACTGTTCGAACGAGGGTCAAAAGGACTGGAGTTAACGCCTAACGGGTTGGCGTTGTTAGGCTATGTCCGCGCTATGGGTGAGGCGGCGGGAGGTCTATCTATGGCGGCGTCGGGTCATGCCCGATCGGTGGAGGGAACAATAGTTATTTCCGCCACAGAGGTCACGGCCGCCTTCATCCTGCCGTCCATCATCATAAAGCTGAGAGAACTATATCCCGGCCTCCACATCGACATCATCGCATCCAATATAGCCAGCGATTTAAAACGCCGGGAAGCAGATATCGCCATCCGCGCGTTCCGCCCTACTCAGCCGGATTTAATCGCAAGAAAGCTCAGCGATATAAAAGCCACGCTTTACGCTACGCCAAGCTACCTGGATAAAATAGGCCGACCTAAAACTCCAAAGGACTTCAATAACGCCCGTTTCCTTGGGTTCAGCACCAACAATGACGGCTATATCAAAGCGTTGAAAGAGCATGGATTTGAACTTAGCGACAAAAACTTTCCTGTGAAGACTGACGGCCACCTGGCACACTGGGAAATGACCAAACAGGGCCTGGGTATCGGCGCGATGCCAATTGAAATCGGTGATATGGAGCCGTCAGTTGAAAGAGCCATTCCTCATTATGAAGCATTCAAAGGCGAAAGCTGGCTCGTTTCTCATCGCGAACTGAAAATGAATCTAAGAGTGAGAACCGTTTTTGACTTTTTGGTGGGGGAATTGTCTTAGTTACCGAAACACTAAACTCAGACACACTAACGCCTAGCATCAATCACAATTTAGATATACGTTCGAGTCCTTTTTAATATAAAACACATTACAAAATTTCGGATCAAGGCTTCCAATCTTGTTAAAAAGAATATTCACCCCTTAGAATTTTTCAGGTTTATCATAGATATCGTGAGCTTTCGCGGCATCACTTCCGTATATATCTTCAACATCCTCATTAAAGCCAATGCTCACAAAGGCTCTAACAAATCCGTGATGGCCTTCTACAGACCTTCTTAGTTCAGGTAAAGCAGCTATCTCCACCGGCAACTCTTTCAATTCATTCGCGCTCAGATCCAACATGGTTAATTTCGTCATCATTCCAATTTCTCTAGGTATATCCCTCACTTTATTGCCCGATAAAGAAAGACCTACAAGAGCATCAAAACTTCCAATTTCATCCGGAATAACGGATATTTTATTCATTGATAGATCCAATATCTTGAGCTCCTCATTCAGGCAAATCGCACTATGTGGCTACATAGTAGCCAGACCCGATAGCACTTTTTTTAAGTAACCATGGTCCCAGCCCGCTCGTAGCCTCTTAGTTTTTATACCTCCTTTGTCCGTCTTCTCATTCTTCAATAAATTCAACGCCATATGT
>NZ_JAHMIN010000069.1 GCF_018986435.1 Hahella sp. HN01
GTCCAGCATCTCTTGCGCCTCGGTCTGCTTGTCGTAGCAAGGGCCTTCGATGTTGTTGCCGGCGGTGGTGATGATAAACGTCAGCGGCTGCCGGCGTGCGCCCTGCCCCGTCACCATGGTCTCGTATAAGTCGGGGGCGTCGTGTTCGTGGTACTCATCGATGAGCGCGCAGGAGGGGCTTGCGCCATCGCCGGGCTTGCCGATAACCGGCTCAAAGCGCGCTTCATCCGCCGGGCGGTTCAGGTTCTTGGCGTTAACGGCAATGCCCTTGGCCTTTTGCAATAACGGCGTGCGCGAGACCATCAGCTTGGCCGGCCTGAATACCTCCCAGGCTTGGCGCTCGTTGGTGGCTCCGCTGTAGACCTCCGCGCCAAACTCGTTGTCGCAGGCGAACATATACAGCCCCACGCCGGCGGCGATAATGCTTTTACCGTTCTTCCTTGGCACGCACCAATACACCTCGCGGAAGCGTCGCAGGTCGTCGGCCTTGCTCTTCCATCCGAAGATGTTGACGAAGCCGAACACCTGCCAGGGCTCCAGCTTGATAAGCTGACGCTTGAACGCCCACTCGCCCTTGGTGTGCGGCAGCAGCTGGACGAATTCGCAGACACGTTCGGCCTCCGCCTTGTCGAAGTAATACGGATAGTCCGGGTCGCTCTCCTGGGCGAGGTCATCCAGATAGCGCTGGCACGCCAAGCGCGTATACCGATACGCAGGGATAGACCCGTCCAGCACGGCGCGGGCGTACCGCGTCGCCGCCTCGACGTGAGGATATTTAGCCGCCATGGAATAACCGAAATCAGAATTTATCGAAGGGGTTTGACGTGTCGTGGTTGCCGCCGCCGGTCAGGCGTTGACGACTGGATGGGTCCAGGCCCAGGAGCGCCCCGAAGGTCGCCAGTTGTTTTAAGGATTCGTTGGCGACGGTGGCCGCTGGATTCTTCTTCAGGCCGCCGTTTGCGTCCATAATAGTGATGCCATATTGCGCCAATTCGCGCTCCGCCTGACGCCATCGACCATAGGCGGCGCAGAAAGCCTCCAGGTTGTGCGCGTCTGTAATGGCGATGATCTTTTGTGCGCACAGCTCCGGGGCGATCAGCTCCCACATGCGGCGTGCGTCGTCGCCCAGCCAGCCCGGGCAATCGATGTTAGTGATCTGTGAAAACTGGGGTTCGTGGGTGTTAAGTTGACGCTTTCCGGGGTTGCCGGCCAGGAGCTTTTGCGCAACGGGCTTGGGCTTCCGCCCCCTTCCAGCTCTGGTTGCGGTTCCACTCATTGCGTTAGCCTGAAATTTTTAATTTCGCGGGTATAAAAAAAGACTTAGGGGTGCGGTGTTGGTCGCTCAGGTATCAGAAATTTGACCTGCCCCCCACCTTCGGCATCTTCAGAATCAGATCTGGCTTTGTCTCTGCATCTAGCGCTTTGCAACGCTTAAACGGGCGCTGACCACTTGATTAAAGCTCACAGCTTCCTGGTCTTTGGTCGTCCAATGTATCTGCCTCCTCTTGATTCTCCCACTTTCACCTCCATATCATTTTTAAGCAAAGGAATTTTATTGTGCTAAGGAGGCGAATATATGCCCCACAACTATGGTAGCCATCCTTCCGTTAGTCCTCTGAATATCAGAGGATACTCTTTCGCCCCTTACTCATTAACTATCCGTCTTTTCCGTAGAGCTTTAGAGCAAGTCACAATTAACTGCTCTCATTATTCGGCCCCAACACGGTGACCGCATTCAGCCCTCCCTTTCCAACAATCACTCTTAATCACAAGGGATCGCACATCTCAGCATGAGGCGATATAGGATTACTCATGAGACAACCTACGCCTACTCGGGATTGGTACAGTTGCACCCACACACACTGCGACTGCGCCCAAGGGAGGGCCATGAATTGCGGATCGAGTCATCTAAATTGGAAATCTTTCCGTCAGCTACTCAGCGTTGGCACCGCGATGTCGAAGGAAACTCGGTCTCCATCGCCAGCTTTTCCGATCAAGCCAGAAGACTGAGGATATACAGCGAGATCCTAATTCAAAAATACGACTTGATTCCGTATGACTTTCTTGTCGCAGACTACGCCGTGGATTATCCATTCAACTACTTGGATGAAGACAGGGTCTTGTTGTCGCCCTATATCAATAGCGGAATGGATGAGACAAATAGCTTTCATTTTATGAATTGGATTAGCGAGCTATGGCGGCATGGTGAACGTATTCCAACCATTAACCTCTTGCTACGACTAAACCAACGTATTTTTCACACAATCGCCTACCATAGACGCGAAGAAGAGGGCGTCCAGAGTGCAGAAAGCACACTCTTCCTCAATACAGGGTCTTGCCGAGATTCCGCAAACCTTTTTATGGCCTCAGCCAGAAAACTAGGCTTTGCCGCAAGGTTCGTCAGTGGTTACATACATACCAATTGCATGTCCGCCCAGTCCGGCTCAACACATGCATGGGCGGAAGTATTTATTCCCGGCGCAGGCTGGAAAGGCTTTGACCCCACCAGAGGGTCAATAGCAGGAGCCGAACATATAGCCGTCGCAGTAGCCAGATTACCAGAGTCAATACCGCCAATAGCAGGTAGCTTCTTCGGAGTCCCCGGCTCATCCATGGAGGTAAATGTCGAGGTAAGTGACATCACTTAAGCCCCGCCATCAAGAGGTGTAGCCTATGTGGCTAAAAACAAGCTGTGAACTCCTTTTTACAATCGAATACCCCACTCCGTTCATATTGATGCTACGCCCCAGAAGCGGTGCGCAGCAGTGGATTGCATCCGAGGAGTATCTTCTTTTTCCGAGTGTTCCTGTTTTCGAGTTTACTGACGATTACGGCAACCTTTGTCAGAGACTGGTTGCCCCTCCTGGGAATTTTAGAGTCTATACGTCAGCCCGAATCATGACATCCAACTATATCGATGAGGAGCCAGGAGGCTACTTTGTAGATATTCAATACTTGCCTGACAGCGTATTAAAATATTTGCTGCCCAGTAGGTACTGTGAATCTGACTATTTTAATGAAATGGCGCGACAAATTACGCACAACCAACACCCCGGTTACGACCAAGTGGCTCAAATAGAAAGCTGGCTGCGTAAAACCATACAGTTTCAACCTGGAAGCAGCCTATTACCTCTTTCAGCTATCGAGGTGAATCAAAGGCAAATTGGCGTATGCAGAGATCTTTCCCACCTTGGCGTTGCTCTTTGTCGCAGCTTGAGCATTCCTGCTCGCATGGTGGTAGGTTACTTAAATGCCCTACAACCAATGGAATTACACGCTTGGTTTGAAGCCTTTGTGGCTGGGCGATGGTACACATTCGACGCAACACAGCATTCCAAAAAAGGAGGTTATGTCGCTCTGGGCTATGGTCGAGACGCAGCAGATGTCGCAATCTACAACCAGTTTGGTCCAGCTGTGTACCCCACTCAGCAAAAAGTATGCGTAGAGTTGGGTTAAATACGCCGGTATATTGCCTACATGAGCACTTATTTGTTAATGAAAATATATTTTTGAAAACGGTGTCTTTTTCCCTTCATTAGGAATAGGGTAAGAGATGCACCTTGCACTAGCATCTTGCTACCGTTTGCGCCTAGGTATCGCTACCGGCAACTCTCTCAGGACTCCCCACCTGCAAATAAATACCTCCAGAATGCTGTATCCGTCTAGGTGACATCATGAACGAGACCCGATCCACATTAAAATATTATTCCTGCCACGAATGGGTTCGCATCTTAGCCAGCTTCGCTATAGTAGGTGTAACAGATTTTGTGTCAGATCTTAAAGGCTCTATAAGGCTATCTTGTAACGTTGACTACACCAAGCTCTATGTCTCAGGAGAACAAATTGGGACACTTGAAACCCTAAGGGGGGAGACTCTGCCTTTTTACATGCCAATTTCAGGCTACATTGTCAGCACCAACAACCATCCTTCCCATGACACCAGCAATCCATATGGCAATGACTGGCTGCTCATTGTGAAAATTGAGGATGCTTCAGATATTAAAGAGCTAATGTCTGAATCCGAGTATGATATTACTTTCAGACATTCGCCCATGTTTGCATATGCTTAAACTTTATTGCGTTCGCTACCTATGAACTGGATTGGCAACCTTGAGCGTCAGGTAGCGGCTTGCTTTTTCACGTCAATATTTGTTTTCATCCGGTGACACGCCTTACAAATACCCTGAAGATTACTGCCACGATTATCCCCTCCTTCCGCCTTGGGCAGTATATGATCCACCTCAGTGGCCGCACTGGTACGCCCCGCCTTTAAGCACACCTGACACAAATAGTTATCCCGTCTCAGTATCCGCACCCTCAGCTTACGCCATTGCCAACCATAACCGCGTTGGGTATCGCTGCCCTTCTGTTGTTGCCAGACTCCCCAGCGTGTCGCCTCTCGCTTGTCTGCGTGGCTCTTACAGTATCGCGACTTGTGCCGGGTCGTATTGGGACAGCCCTTATCTTTGCAGGGCCTTAACGAAGCTTGGGGCATTACCGGTCACTCTGCCGCTCGATCAGGCGGTCTAACTTGTCGTTGATGGCTCGCAGGTCAGTCTTAATCTCATTACGCACAGCGTCGATACGCTGACGCTGTTGCACCTGCTCTTCATTCAGGTACTTAACCGCCAACGCGTTTTGCTCCACACGGCGATCTATGGAGCCCGCCCAGGTGATCACGGAAATGGCGATTACCAGCGTGCTGATCAGATGGCCCACACTGATGGTTTTGTCCAAGTGCCAGTGCCTCCGGGTGGTTTGGTTCTCTCCCATTATTTCTTACTCATCACGTCGGTTACCTTGGGGGCGATCTTCTCCAGCGATCTGCCGGCGACATATCCACCCAGTCCTATTTGCAGCAGGTCCCAGGCTTCCACGCTTAGCCTGAACGTCAGCAGGCCGAAGGAGTCGCACACAACCAGCGCCAGAAAGCACAACATAGTTAACGGGCGCCAGTTGCGTTGTAGGATGCTTTGGCCTTGCGCCTCCGCCTGGATGGTTCTGGCCTTCGCCTCCAGCAGCTTGGTTTCATACTCCATCACCCGTTGGGTTAGCTCGGCCTGAATCTGGAATAGTTGCGCTTGTACCTGCAGGCGCTCCTCGTCACTGGTGTGAACGTTGTCGATCAGGTCAGCGACCGGTTTAAACAGGTTCAGAATTGAAGCCCAGGCGCTCATGGGTATTCTTTCCACGGCAGTTGATAATGAGGTCCGTCGAAAAAGCCGTTGAAATCGCCGCCCCACTCTATGGGAATGCCCAGCTTTTCGGCGGCTTGCTTCACGGCGTCGGCGAGTATCTGGTAATAGCGGGCTTCCCAAGTGATCGAGCCGTTAATCAAAACACCTAGGTCCACCGCATGCCCTGATAAATGGCGGCTGCGCATCGTCTTGGATTTGCCTGCCTTATACAGTTCCTTTTGGCGCTCGATGGTTCGCAGGCCTTCCAGCACAGTGAAGTCTATCGGGGTTTTCTGAATCGCCCTTTCCACTACTTTCACAAGGTCAGGATGCAGGCCAACCAAGCGCGACTTGGAGCGCTTTCCTAAGTAGAAGCTCATGTTTTGCATAACCCAGAAACGAAAAAGCCCCGCGTAAGCGAGGCTCTAGAAAGCAAAAAACCCGGCTCCTTTCGGATACCGGGTCTTTAAATGCGTATGACTTGAAATTGCTCTAGGCGTAAATATACATAATGGTGACTATAAGATACATAACTGTTCCAAATATGTCAACAATAACTATTATTGTTGACATATTTGGAACAGTTGATTAAATCACACCACCAGCCACCACTCCACTAGAAAGCGCCTGAATCAGCAGGGAGCTTGCTATGTCATAAAACTGGTCTAGACTCATTCATTGGCATTCACTGTAGTTCCAATACATTGATCTGCCAGGATATCATCATTAGGAGACCATAGAAGCAAGCGTTCAGCTTTGCAAAATACTCTACTCTGCTATCGGGTGTTAAAGGAGGCTAGCGCCTCCGTTTTTTCACTTCAACAGCTACCCCCCAAACAATACCAACCTTTGATAATTTTGCTTTGACTCTAAAAATCTTTGCTAAGCTTTAATAACTCTTGGTTCCAGTCTGGCAATCAATGCACTTTGTCTTACGTCTACCAGTTATCTTGATTGCAGAACCTTTGCTCTAACCACTCGCACTAGGATAAGAGGGGTAAATGGTCATGGACCTTTTTTTTTCCCAATCACTTGCTTAGCGAGGCTTAGCGTTACCATTCTTGCTTCTTCCTACATAGGGAGAAGGCGTCCTTCTTCGTCACTCGGATTTCTCTTGCTCCCCACCCATACTCTGATAACGTTCGAGGCATCTTTAATACAGAGCAAACTAAAAGGGATTGAGTCTGACCGTCGGGCACAAATTATAAGCTCCAACTATCATTGGATGACTTTAGAAGAATGCCAGGAACACCGCCTCTCTGGCCATTAATGGAGCTAAAAGGAAATATCATTCAAAAGTTTTAATTCATATTAATAGCAACAGGATTAGAATTAGCAACTTAAACATTAAAAGAACGAGTCAATACACATATATTTTGAGACACTATAATATAGAGTAAGGAGGGATCATGCTTAACCGTCTAAAAATATGGCAACAGTTAGCACTTGCGTCTTTGGTTATCGCCGTACCACTAGTTATTTCTTTAGTCAGCATTATAAACGCCCAGCAACAAGAGGTGTTCGATGCTAAAGCTCAGACAGAGGCAACAAGGTTAGTAACAAATCTGACTGTAATTCAGCAAAATATAACGACACATAGAGGGACGACTGTTATCTGGAAGGAGGAAGATTCGTCTCTCATAACAAAACTGCAGTCTCAAGATAGGGAGCTGGACAAGCTATTCAGCCAATTATTAGAACTATCAAAAAGCACGGAAGCAACAATTGGCATGACAAATGATATAATTCAGCTAAATGAGGAATGGGTCAGATTAAAGAATGGCTATTCTCAACAGAGTCTGAAAGACAGCTTTGATGCACATAGCGAACTCATTCAAAAAATAATTAGCGTTTATTTAGTAATTACTGAAAAAGGAAAGCTTAGTTTAAGTAAGTCTGAAGATATAAGGCAACTCACTACAGCTTCACTTCTTCTAACTCCAAATATAGCAGAAGAAGCAGGAAAGATGAGGGGGCAACTTTCTTCATTAATGTCTAAATACGCATTAGGAAATGATATTGATAGAGAAGTCTTAGCAGGGATATCAGGATATATTGGAGCAATAAGATCTCGTGAAATTTCTTTAGAACACTACCTTGAAAAGGTTACAGCCAACAACAGCTCGATTAGGGCTCGACTCCAGAGCAAAGTAGATACAGCTACAACAGAAATAGAGCGTATGCTAGAAATATCAAGAGACTATCGTGGGGTAATATATAACGCAAGGCCGTTAAAGGAAGGGGCTGCCGTCGAATACTTCCAGCAGTCAACTCGAAGTATCGAGTCATTATATAGTTTATGGCAGTCTATTATGGAGGAAATTAGACTTCTATCTGACGATAATAAAACAGAAGCTGAGTTGACAAGAAACTTAATTGTTGGTGGAGCGTTACTTGTACTAATAATCACAATAATTGTTGGATATAGAATAATCCATAACATTACGAATAGTCTTGGCGCTGAGCCTTCAGAATTAGGTGAGGTTGCGACCAGCATTGCCAATGGTAATCTTGATCAAAAGTTAGGAGAAGTAAAGGGGGTCATGGCGACCCTCAAAAATATGCGTGATCAGTTAAAAGAACAGATTCAGAGAGACCGCGAGCAATTAATAGTCACCACTCGATTAAAGCAAGCTATCGATACTACCTCAACAGCACTAATGGTAGCGGACGAGTCCTTCAATATAATCTATATGAACCCAGCTGTAAGACGAACGCTTAAAGCCGCAGAATCAGAGATAAAAAAACAGCTCCCTCAGTTTGATGCGGATAAACTGGATGGGCAATGCATAGATATTTTCCATAAGAATCCAAGTCATCAACGCGATTTACTGAAGGGGCTGCGAAAGCCTTATGGCGCGAAGCTGCAGCTGGGTAACGCGCACTTTGATTTAACTGCTGGAACAATCCGAAATTCGGATGAGCAGATACTGGGATTTGTCGTCGAGTGGTTAGACGTAACCAATCAAGTTGTAACAGAGAGAGAAGTTCAGCACATAGTTGAAAGTGCTCGAAATGGCAACTTGAAAGTACAGGTATCAATAGAAGGAAAGTCTGGCTTTTTCCAATCGCTCGCACAGGGACTAAATGAACTTGTTTCCGTGATGGATTCAGTCATGTCAGATGTAGGGCGAGTGATGAGCCTGCTTACGGAAGGTGAGTTACATGGACGCATGAAGGAAAGTTATGAGGGGCAATATGCAAATCTTGCGAACTCCGTAAACAGCAGTATGGAACGGCTAGATGACATCATTGTACAGCTATCTCAAAGTAGTGAGAGCGTGAAAGCTTCCAACCAAGAAATTTCGAGTGGCAATACTCAGCTGTCGGAAAGAACGGAAAAGCAAAGCTCTAGCCTTGAAGAAACCGCTTCAAGCATTGAAGAGTTGACTAGCAACGTACGCAACACGGCGGATAATGCTCGTCAAGCTGACCAATTAGCCAGTCTCGCCAGAAATGCAGCTGCAACTGGAGGTGAGGTTACAGGCAGGGCTGTAGCATCCATGCGAGAAATTAACGAAGCAAGCCGTAAGATCGCGGAGATCATTGGTGTTATTGATGACATAGCCTTTCAAACCAATCTGTTGGCATTAAACGCTTCTGTTGAAGCAGCCCGTGCTGGGGATCAAGGACGGGGGTTTGCCGTAGTAGCAACTGAAGTACGAAATTTGGCGCAACGAAGCGCCACATCGGCAAGAGAAATCAAAGACTTAATAGAAGACAGTGTCAAGAAAGTACAGATGGGGTCAACCTTGGTGGATGAGTCAGGCAAGAATCTAGAAGAGATAAACTCACAAGTTAAGAAAGTCGGAGATCTAATTTCCGACATTGCCGCAGCAACAGAAGAACAAAGCTCCGGCATTGATCAGGTTAACAGAGCAATAATGGAGTTAGACGAGATCACACAACAAAACGCCGCACTGGCGGAAGAAATTGCATCGTCTTCAGAGTCCTGCTTGGAAAATGTAGACCAAATGTCTGAATTAATGTCATTCTTCAAAACAGTCGAAAGGCCTGCAGACACTAGAAAAATCTCGCCGGAGATAAGAAAGGCTACTCCTAGAAAAGCTTCAACCACTAAACAATCTGGCGCCCTCCCCAAAAATCCGGGTAAAGAGGATGAGGACTGGGAAGTATTCTAAATACGGTAGCCTTCGGTTGCAGTGAATATCAATGGTACTCAGTTAAGCTTTGGTTTGGCGTCATCGGATCAAGACTCCCCCCAATTAATTATTGGCTTCTGGCGCTGCGCTCATTAGTCGAGCAAAGCGCCGCATCGATCCAGGCGACGCCCGACTTCACCAACAGGTCCGCCTTGCGCCGGTCCAGCTTCGGCATGCGTCGAACCACATAAGACAGGTTCTCCCCCGCCATGTAATACAGCCGCACAACCTCGCCCATCTCCTCATCCCGCGCCCTCAGTTTGGACACCGCCATATCCACCGCCGCCGCTTCCTGATCCGTAATCACCGGCGAGCGGACAGAGCTGCCGCCTAAACGGGAGAAAGGCGTCGATGTGGGATACCCCACGCCCGCGTCCATCTTTGACCACCTCGCCCATTGCTCCAGCAGCCAGGGCGTTTCATTCATTGCTCTATTCACGCAGCCTCTCTTAACTTCATCATTTGCGTAATCACTTCCACCGCTCGCCCGCTGTTAATGAGTTTGGCGTCACAGCGGAATACGCTCCATCCCAGCGCCATGGCTTCCGCGTATTTCTCCATGTCCGCGCTGACGCCTTTCGCCGTTTGGTGTCGGCCCAGCTTCAGGGTGCCGTTTTTGTTCCTGCCGTAGCAGGTGATCCCCTCCACCTCCGCCGCGATCCGGTAGTCTGGCCACGCGAAGTCAAAGCGCCAGCGCCGCACCGGATGAAATCGGTATTCCCTGACGGGCTCCGGCAGTTTCAGCGCCCGAATATGTAGCGCCAGGGTTTCCTCCAACTTGCTCACCTCACCCCCAACAATTCGTTTTCAATCAGTTGAATGTGCGTCCAGGCAAGCCAATCCATGGTCAGCTGCTCTCGCTCCGCTTTGGTTAATGCTTTGCCTTGGTCGAACTCCATATGGCAAGGCACGCATAGGGGGAACGTGGCGGCGTCTGACGCCTTCAATCCCCTACCCTTTCCGTGCCTCAGTAGATTAGAGTGCGCGGCCTGAGAGCCGCCCTCGATGCCGCAGGCCGCACAAGGCAATTGCCGTATGGCCGTCAGTAGCTTTTGGTTTCTGTAGATCACGCCCCGTACCTCATCCGCTCCGCCCGCTTGTTGGCTGACTTGGTCCGCCAGATTTCCACCGCCCACTCCGCCGTCCGCAGCTCCCAATGCAGCCGGGCCTCCTCTTCCGTCGCTTGCATCAGCCCCTTTAACAGCTCCAGGTATTCCGGGTGCCGCCTTGCCCATGCCTCCTGACGGTTCGCCGCCGTCAGGTCCGGGTCTGCGCTCTCGGCCTCCCTCATGAGAATGGCGATCTTTGATTTGCGGAACTCCTCCAGATAAACCCGATTCGCTTTGGCTCTCGCAAACTCGGCGGCCTTGTTGCGGATGTTCTGTAGTTTCTGCTCTAAGGTTTCGTCGCTCATGCCGCCCGCCTCCGTATCATTGCCCTGGCCATCTCTGGCGTGATCACAGTCGGCGCCGCTTTGGGTTTCGCCTTCAGCGCGAAATAGGTCCGCACATGCGCTTCGACCATCGCCCGAAATTGATCAGGAACAGCGGCCAGCGCTCTAGCTCGCTCCTCCCTGCCCTGCATTTGCAGAATCTCGGCGGCGTATTCTCTTGGGCGCTTAGTCATGTTTAACCGCCCTCCAGGCCACTGCCTTACGTCCTGAAATCGAGCATTCCATAATTCCGACGCGCTCCACCAAGCCCGCCTTCTCTGCGTCTGGTAGGCGGCGTGCGACCATGTAGCGATCAAGCTTTGCGG
>NZ_JAHMIN010000070.1 GCF_018986435.1 Hahella sp. HN01
CCGCAAAGCTTGATCGCTACATGGTCGCACGCCGCCTACCAGACGCAGAGAAGGCGGGCTTGGTGGAGCGCGTCGGAATTATGGAATGCTCGATTTCAGGACGTAAGGCAGTGGCCTGGAGGGCGGTTAAACATGACTAAGCGCCCAAGGGAGTACGCCGCCGAGATTCTACAAATGCAGGGCAGGGAGGAGCGAGCTAGAGCGCTGGCCGCCGTTCCTGCGCAGTTCCGGGCGATGGTTGAAGCGCATGTGCGGACCCACTTTGCGCTGAAGGCCAAACCGAAAGCGGCGCCGACGGTAATCACGCCAGAGATGGCCAGGGCTCTGATACGGAGGCGGGCGGCATGAGCGACGAAACCTTGGAGCAAAAGTTGCAGAACATCCGAAACAAGGCGGCTGAGTTTGCGAAGGCCAAAGCGAACCGGGTTTACCTGGAGGAGTTCCGTAAATCCAAGATCGCCATTCTCATGAGGGAGGCCGAGAGCGCGGACCCTGACCTGACGGCAGCGAACCGGCAGGAGGCATGGGCGAGGCGTCACCCTGAATATTTGGAGCTGTTGAAAGGTCTGATGCAGGCGACGGAAGAGGAGGCGCGTTTGCATTGGGAGTTACGGACAGCGGAATGGGCCGTTGAAATCTGGCGGACAAAGTCGGCCAACAAGCGGGCGGAGCGGATGAGGTACGGGGCGTGATTTACAGAAATCAAAAACTACTGGCCGCGATTCGGCAATTGCCTTGCGCCTCCTGTGGCATTGAGGGCGGTTCACAAGCGGCCCATTCGAACCTGTTGAGACACGGCAAGGGCAGGGGGCTGAAGGCGTCAGATGCCGCCACGTTCCCGTTGTGCGTGCCTTGTCACATGGAGTTCGACCAAGGCAAAGCATTAACCAAAGCGGAGCGCGAGCAGCTGACCATGGATTGGCTTGCCTGGACACATATCCAACTTATAGAAAACGAAATGATTGAGGTAAAACGATGAGACGAGCAGTAGATGAAACCGCGTGGTTACTGGAACAGTGGGCGAGGTGGTCAAAAGCTGATTCAGGCGTGGGCTATCCATCGTCCACGCCGTTTGCGCGGATGGCTGGGAGTTCGGTGCGGTCGCCGGTAATTACGGATCAAGAGGCGGCCAGGGTGGATATGGCTGTCTCTAAGTTGCGGGCTAGGGACGAGGAGATGGGGGAGGTCGTGAGGCTGTACTACATGGCAGGTGAAAACTTGTCTTATGTTGTACGTCGCATACCGAAACTTGATCGCCGTAAAGCAGATATATTAGTTAAATCCGGCATAGCTTGGCTGGATGCAGCACTTAATGCCTCTAAGTAAAGTGTTAATAAATATGGTGGATTATTATGAGGTGGCTAACTGTCTTTATTTTTTTAACTGGCACTATTTTAGGGGCTGTATTGTCATACTTGAAACTGCATCCAGGCTACTTCATATTACACTGGACATGAATTTTTCCACTTCAGCATAAAACTTGGCTGGTTCATTTTGTACCCAGTGATTTGCCCCTTCAAAGCGAACATTGTCTAGCGTTTCGATGAACTCCATAGCCCGTTCACATCCTTCTAAGCTCTGAGTGCCCCAGAAGTAGACTTTAGGAATTGGCAGCGCCTCATAAAACTGTCCCCAACTGACAACTCCGCGACTGTCCTGGGTTGCGTGTTGGGAATAGATTTCGCTGGCGGTCTCGCCTAATACAACAGGATCACAGCGTCTGACGGATGCAAGATACTTTATTCCCGCCCCATGTCCCCAGGAAAGTGGAAAGCACGTCGCAAAGCCGCTTCCCTTTACCCAGTGATTAAACTCTTTTTCATTTAGGCTGGAATATTGCTCGGAAATTATTCTGGATAATATGACGTTTTCCTCGTGTAACCCACCTTCTGCGTTGATAAAGCCTTGTATAACTCTTTTGTCATCATTCTTGCAAACCAGGGTGGAAACATCCCCGCCCCAGGAATGACCCAGCAGAAAACATTTTTCAATATTTATAAACTTCAACGCTGCTAATATGCGCTTTGCCTGAGTCTCTGTGCTATGGGATATAGAGGATGCAGGCGAATAACCGTAGCCACACATATCAAACATAACGATGTTATGATTAGGTAGCCAATCAATTGCATCAGCAAAACATAAGTGAGACTCTCCCAAACCATGTAGAAGAACTAAAGTATCTTGTTTTTTTGAAATGCTGGATGATAAACAATAGAGCTTGTCGCCATCAATATCTAACCATCTTTCGTTTAGCACAATTCTCTCTCTGTATTGATAAATATAATCTTTCCATGAGGTAAAGGTGTGGACTCCATATTAGCACGTGGCTATTATATTTTGGATAAGACCTATTCATAACCGCTTTCGGATATAGGCAAGACCGTATTATGCCTTCAAATAGCGGTAACCATCCCGCCAGATCCTCTCCAGTAACACCCGGGCAAGCTCTATAAAATCGCGGGTATCGTCAGAAGGAAACGGCAGCTTTCCGGTTGCTGCATTGGAGTAGTATGGTTCACCTTTGGAGAATTTTCCGGTCAAAGTTAATGTAGTATGACAATATGAGTGGCGCCTAATGAAGCAGGGGCATCTAGACTTCCTTAAGGCTTGTCACGCGGCATAAAGCCTCTGCCCCAGGTTTTGCACCGGGACGTTAAGTAATCCAGGGTTGATAAGATGCATGAGTTCATTGCGACGTTTGTATTCTTTTTTGCTGTGATAGATCCGGTAGGAACCATTCCCGTATATATGGCTGTGACCGCAGGGATGACTGAACCGGCCAAACGGAGAGTGGCGGCCAAGTCCATCACCATTGCAACCGGTGTGTTGGTATTTTTCGTCATTGCAGGAGAGCTGATCTTAACCAGCATCGACATTCCTTTGTCCGCCTTTCAAGTGTCAGGGGGGATCATTTTGTTTCTCTTTGCGTTAACCATGATCTTTGGCGAGAGCAAGCCCGAAGAAGAAATCAAAATGATTAACAGAGAATCCGAGACTGCGACCTTTCCGCTGGCTATTCCGTCAATCGCCAGCCCTGGAGCTATTTTGGCGGCAGTATTGCTGACAGAGAATAATCGATTTGAGCTATGGGAGCAGTTTCTGACGACTGCGATCATGTGCTTGGTACTGTTAATCACTCTCATTTTGATGTTGCTTTCAAGCTTTATCCACAAGTTTGTCGGCACACTGGGAACGAGCATTATTAGTCGGGTGATGGGAATGATTCTGGCGGCGTTGGCCGTGACGAATATTCTGTCTGGGATTCAGGCATTTTTCAGCTTGTAGGAGCGCTATGCCTAGTTCGATCAATTTCAAACACTTATATTACTTCTGGGTGATTGCCAGAGAGGGGTCGCTGGTTGCAGCCAGTCGGGAACTGAATCTGGCGCCGCAAACGTTGAGCGGTCAGCTCGCGTCTCTGGAAAGCCAGTTGGGAGGGCTTCTATTTAAGCGTCAGGGTAAACAGTTAGTACTGACCCATCTCGGCCATACAACTCTGAAGTATGCGGATGAGATGTTCCGAGTCGCTGAAGAATTGAAGCATGTGACCTCAATGATCACCACTCAGCAGACCATCAAGGTTTCTGTCGGCATTTCCGCGTCAATTCATAAATTGTTCGCCTACCGGATGCTAGAGCCGGCGATGAAACTTGAGCGTCAAGTGGATTTTAGCTGTCAGACAGGGAAGGTTGATTACTTGGTGCAGGAGCTGGATCACCATCGGTTTGATATTGTCCTGGCTGATCGGCTGCCTACGATACAACGAAGTAGCTCTATCCATTGGTATAAACTTGAGGAGTCGACGATCAGTTTGTTTGCTGCTCCCTCCCTTGCAAAAGATCTGCGTTCCCGCTTTCCTAAAAGCCTTCATGGTCAGCCTTTCCTTGCTGCCACCCTGGACTCGCCATATTTTCATCAATTGATGCAATGGTTAAGTAATCAGGGAATCAAGCCCGTTGTGCGTGCAGAGATAGATGACAGCGCGCTAATAAAAGTTTTTGGCGCCCATGGTTTGGGGGTTTTCGCTGCACCCACTATCGTGGCGGATGAGGTGTGCCGACAGTATCAGGTGGAATCGATCGGCAACATTGATGTGGTTATGGAACATCTATTTGCGATAACCAGAAGTCGGCTTTCTGGCAACCTGGCTGTTGAGGCAATCTGTAAGCGCTATCAGCGCTGACGACCCAGTAACGCGAGTCCGCACCATTTTTGACTAAGCTCTATGCGGCGTTTGCGTGTAGATGGATCGGAAAAATCGTATTAACGATACCGGATAATCTGATTTTATCTAAGGATGAGTTGTCGCAAACTCCCAGTGTCGAACACACATGGGAGAATCCGAGATGAAAACGATTCATAAATATCGATTGCAAAGTGGAGCAGCTATTAACACTCTGAATTTGCGCCAAGGTTATCGCATTGTTCGTTCAGAATACCTGTTAACGGAAAAAGCAGTATTTATTTGGGTAGAAGAGCCGCTTTCCGTCTCAGTGCCTTGTATTACGGCAGAATTTGTTGTGGTGTTAACTGGAGACCCTGTCCCGAGGAGCTATATATACAGAGATACGGCGCTTGATCCCTTTGGGCCTGAAGCATTTCATGTATATGAAATTCCAGAAGGAGAGCTGGAAAACAAGAGCCCTGAAAAAGCTGACAGATTACAGGCAGCCTAAAGACTCGGCTTTGAATGTCTTGTGGGTGAGGTGAGTATGAAGATTGACAAAAATGACAGGCTGATTGCGTCGTTGCAGCATATTATTCACTGGTCTGTCAGGGTATTGGCAATCCTCATGGCGTTTGTGATTGTCATGGGGGTTGTGGATGTTGGTTGGACGCTATACCAAAAGCTAGGTGCGCCGCCTCGCTTCATACTCACTATATCGGATATGCTCGCGACCTTCGGGGCCTTCATGGCGGTACTCATTGCGATTGAGATCTTTATAAACATTACTGTTTACCTTCGGGAAGATGTCATTCATGTCAAAATTGTGCTTGCGACAGCTTTGATGGCCATTGCGCGGAAAGTGATAATATTGGACACGGAACAAGCTGACCCAATGTATATTCTTGCTTTGGGCGCTGTTGTATTGGCGATGAGTGTTGGGTATTGGCTTATTCACCGGTTACCTGACTCGCGGCATGTAGGCGAGTAACGTAATCGGGTTACTAAGGAGCTATTTCCGTTCGATAGTATTGCCTCTGGCTGCAATAATGGATACGTAAGAATTAGTATTATTTTAGACATGAACTCTCCCCCTCGCGAACAAGGATGAACACCATGTCATAATACATGACGATAGCAGTGATAAGTTTACAGTGGTTTTAATTATGACTGAGTACACGTGACAGTGTGATCTTACCTACCAATGATAGACACCTTGCTATGCGAGTAAACTACGCTACAGAGGTGAATTATGACCAAAAAGGAAACAACAAAATCCAAATCTCGCCAACGTTATTCCGACGAGTACAAGGTGGAAGCCCTGGCGCTAGCTCAACGTATCGGCGTGAGTGCTGCCGTAAGGCAATTGTCTGCACGAGTCACAACTTTACAATTGGCGCAGGATCGTGGCGAACATGGTCACAGTTTCAGTCAGTATCAGAATGGAGTAATCCATCCGGGGGGGGCTGGCAAATCGCACTGCATGGTGAATAATTGACCACACTTTTCCGCCATGAGAGGTGAAAATGGCACTCAATATCTCAAATTCGCTACTTTACTCACTATGCCATGATTTCCGGGAATTCTCTGCTACAGAGCATTTCCCTAAAGTCGTATTTTCAGCAATTTCCTGCCGCTTTATAAGGTTTCAAGCAATAAACGAAGCGCGATTCCCCTGTCCGGGGGGGCTCTTTAGGGCGGTAATAAGGAGGAAAAAACAAATTCTTCGCCGCTCTCCATTTTACTTAGGGGCTTAAAATGACGACTGGTTTCTACCTTTTTCTTTTGCTCGATATAAAGCTTGATCTGCCTGCTCTATTAAAGCTGTCTTGCTAAGCTCCGCATTATGAGAGCTAGTCGCCACACCTAGGCTTAGAGTAACTCGATCACACACTTCTGACGATTCATGGGGGATATGCTCTTCCCAAATGGCGTTACGTAGGTTTTCAGCAATAATAATAGCATCTTGTTTATTCGTTCCTGGCAAGATAATAGCAAACTCTTCCCCGCCATAACGGGCGGCAACATCAGTCGAGCGATGGAGGCTCCTGGAAATAGCGCTCCCTACTCTTTTTAAACATGCGTCCCCCGCTTGATGACCCTTGCTGTCGTTAAACCTTTTGAAGTGATCGATATCGCATAGAATAAGAGAAATTTCCATATTGCCCCGATGTGCTCGTTTGAGTTCCTGATTAAGGACTTGATCAAAATGGCGGCGATTTGCAAGCTGGGTTAGAGGGTCAGTGAGAGATATTCTTTTCAGCTCAATATTTGCGCTTCTTAGTTCGCTATATGCTTGATATAGTTTATCTTCAAACTTTTTTCGCTCACTAATGTCGTGCGTGAGACCAACAAATAAATGCTCATCATCAATGATTAGCTCGCTTATAGATAACTCAAAAGGGAATGTGCTACCATCTTTACGAAGACCTTCTACCTCGCGGCCTATACCTATAATTGTATTTTTTTTGGTTTCAATGTGGCGCTGTAGATAACTATCATGTTGACTGCGGAAGGGCTCTGCCATTAAATGCTTTACGTTTTTTCCTTCAATCTCAATATCACTATACCCAAATAATTTTTGGGCGGCGAAGTTAATTGATTGAATAATACCTTGAGTGTTAATAATAATTATTCCATCTACTGCATTGTCAAATATACTTTTCATTTTTGATGTGACGCTAAGCAGCTCCTTTCGCATTGTGGCTATCCTGGCCATAGCATTAATCTGGGCGGTCAGCGCCACAGCACTTATCGGCTTGCTTAGATAGCCATCTGCCCCCGATTCTATACCTTTTTTGATGTTCTCATCCCCGCAACTACTGCTCAAAAATACAATTGGGAACCAGTCATCTTGAAATATCTCTCTGATACGCTTAGTTGTTTCAAAACCGCTAATTCCAGGCATTTCCGCATCCATTAGTACTAGATCAAACTTACTCTCTATTAAAGCGGCTATAGCCTGCTGACCATTATTGACCATAATGCCAGTGTGTCCTGATGAGGTTACATATTCATGAATTAATAACCTGATAGCCTTGCAATCATCCACAATTAGTACTTTCATGACTCCCTCTTTTCTAATCCGTATATTAAGGAACCTCTGAAAAACTACCTGCGGCGTCAAAAGCCGGCTCAAAATGCTCATTTATTCACGATAAACTGCGCTTTTTCGCCGACTTTTTCCTTGCACTGGCAGCCTCGCCGACGTTTTTCAGAGGCTCTTTAAGTATAAGGCCGCCAAGCAAAAACAATATTATAGTTCAGACTGCCTAACTCAGTGATGCCCCTTTTTTGTTCATGAGGGGGGGGGCTATCTTATGGTGGAGAACGCCTTCGCCCGATTCAATCAGTACCGGGCCATCGTGACGAGGTATGACAAGTTGAAGAGGAACCATGAAAGTATGGTAGCCATGGCTTGCGGGTATTTATGGCTGCCGATATAAAACGTCAATAGGCCCTAGATAGCCCTTGGAATATCGGACCATTGAGTAGTATAAGCAGGAGAAAGCTTCCCTCGTTTTATTCCCCAGGGCTGCTGTATACCCTGTCCAGCAAACCAAACAACGCCACCAGTTCCCCGGTTCAGCTTATCCAATGTCTCCATAAGCTCCACACTACCGCGCCTCCCTTCGTCCTCTTCAAATAGATGACGCTGACAAACCCCAGGAGGGGAGAAGTCACAGAGCAATACTCCGGCCTTCAAATAGCGGTAGCCATCCCGCCCGATCCTCTCCAGTAACACCCTGGCAAGCTCTATAAAATCGCGGGTATCGTCAGAAGGAAAAGGCAGCTTTCCGGTTGCTGCATTGGAGTAGTATGGTTCACCTTTGGAGAATTTTCCGGTCTGGATAAACACGGTAATGACGGCGGCGCGCTGATTCTCTCCGCGGAGCTATTGATGCGTCAAGAAACTCGCATGCTTTAGAGAATCAAGTGGCACGGTTTTCGTGAGCGAGGTGGTTCGAATATCCGGGCTTTTTACACTGGAATCAGTGAGCTGGAGGATCTATCTTTAAAGTGTTGAAAATTGAATAATATGCATGCGCGATATATAAATGTTAGCTCTAAATTCAAGCTGGTCACATTAATGAAGAATAGGGGGGAAATAATGATGAGAGTCACAATGATATTGTTATCATTAGTGTTGAGCAGTTTGAGCTATGCAAATAATCAATCATCAAATTTTTTAACAGCTGAAGACTCGGATCCGACAAAAATGGGCTGGATGGTTGGATTTCCACCACCGAAAGATAAACTCATTATGCAGCCGGAATCTGATTTTTTTAGCTTTCCCAAATTGCGGTGGACTGCTTGTCACATTCGAGAGTTGATGCCCACCAAACAAGTAAGTAGGGGAATCTCTGTGCCAACTTCTTTCGTTTATGCCAATAACAAAAATATTGATTCATTAACGTTCATACCTATGAACAGTGAGCGGGAGGTAACATGGGCCCAATCACTATCGGAAAATTATACCGACGGTATTCTCATTCTGCACAAGGGCAAAATTGTTTATGAAAGATATTTCGGTTGTTTAAACGAGATGGGGCAGCATGCAGCTATGTCGATGACTAAGTCACTTACGGGGCTCTTGGCAGAAGTGCTGATAGCTGAAGGAAGACTTGATGAGAGCTCTAAAGTCTCTTCAATCATCCCGCAACTTAAGGATAGCGCATTTGGAAGTGCGACAGTCCGACAAGTTATGGACATGACAACAGCTTTGGATTATAGCGAGGACTATTCCGACCCCAATGCTGATATCTGGCTTTACTCCAAGGCGGCAAGCCCTTTGCCCAAGCCTAAAGAGTACAAAGGCCCGAATGGCTACCTTGAGTATTTACAGACAGTCAGAAAAAACGGTGTACACGGAGAAGCTTTTGGTTACAAGACAATTAATACGGATGCACTGGGATGGATTATTGCCAAAGTCACTGGTAAAGACGTTTCACAGCTATTGTCGGAGCGTATCTGGAGCAAAATGGGCGCAGAGCAGGACGGATATATGACTGTTGATGCCAGGGGAATGCCTTTCGCAGGTGGTGGACTTAGTGCAAGCCTGCGTGATCTTGGGCGGATTGGGCTGTTAGTGCTTAACGGCGGCAAGATTAATGGACAACAAATTTTCCCCCAAAAGGCCGTTGAAAGCATCTTGGCCGGCGGTGATAAAGTTGCTTTTGCCAAAGCTGGTTATAAAACGCTCCCCGGTGGCAGTTACAAAAGCATGTGGTGGGTTTTTCATAATGATCATGGGGCGGTGGCGGCTCGCGGCGTCCATGGTCAAACAATCTACATAGACCCGACCGCTGAAATGGTTATTGTCAGGTACTCGTCTTTTCCTTCAGCCAATAACGCAAAGATTGACCCAACATCGCTGCCAGCCTATCAAGCTGTAGCTGAATACCTAAAAAAAAACAGTAACTAAAAAAATTATGGCTAACAAGCCGCTGCACACCGATACATACTAGCTTTGCTGGTTTTTGTGTGTTGGACCGCCTTCACTATTAACCTGGCATCGATATAGATATGATGCAATGCCCATATGATTATAGAAGACGCTCGCTCATTACCTCAGGCAAATCGCACTATATGGTTGAATACTAGACAGTAAATCCATAGAGTACGCCCATTTTTCTCCCCTAATAAGGACTGTTATGGGTTCTTCTTTAATTGACGGCGTTAAACACCATTTCTCCAGCCTTTCTGATCCTCGTCGAGAGACGCTCAATATGCGGCATAATTTCTATGAT
>NZ_JAHMIN010000008.1 GCF_018986435.1 Hahella sp. HN01
GGGTCGGGTCTAACTTCGCAAAGATGTTGTTGAAGGTGTCGTGGGAGGGAATGCCGTTGGGCAGCTCCAGAAAAGACTCAAACCACTCTTTTTTAGCGTCGCCAAACCGAGTGATGGTGACCCAATCGTCAGCGCCACAGATGATCCCGCAGAGTGCGATGGTGAGAACATCATAGAAATTATGCCGCATATTGAGCGTCTCTCGACGAGGATCAGAAAGGCTGGAGAAATGGTGTTTAACGCCGTCAATTAAAGAAGARCCCATAACAGTCCTTATTAGGGGAGAAAAATGGGCGTACTCTATGGATTTACTGTCTACTATTCAACCACATAGTGCGATTTGCCTGGGTGGTTATGATATATTTTCTAACATTAAAAACACCCACCTAATTATTATGCTATCAAACCAATATTCTTAAAACTATATATGCTCAGAAAAATCAATTGACACTATATCTAATTGTGCATTCACAAGGACAGGAATAAGTTTATCGAGATACCACTCAACATTAGTATACCCGCCTCTTTCAACCACTTTCCTGTTAATAGTCAAACATACAGAAAAAGTATGGTTATTTCGAAAGAGAAACTCTCCCCCAATGCCCAAATCCCCCCATACCATAGCAACGCCAATTATTTCGCCAAGCTGCTCTTTTTTGCGAAAAACCCCTAACAATTCCTGTTTAGAAATGTTAGTTCTCTCCCAATTAAAATCTTCATCACCTAATGGAAGGTAAAAATAGCTATCTCCGTAGTCAAAACGCCACCCACACTCTAACAAAGCTTCAATCAGATCTATATTATTATAAATAGATCCAGCTTTCATACTCCATTTAATATCAATATCTGCAGAAGTTGCCATTGTTTAATCCAAATGTTCAAAGTAAGGAATACCTTTCTTATCCAGGTAATCGGTTACATGAGAAGGTATCGGTGTATTAGAGTGCAGTTCATAAGTAGCACCATTTTCCTGCGCTATACGCTTTCTTGCTCCCATATCTGATTTAAATTTCTCAAAGCCTTTTGTTCCTTCTTGCACTTTCGCCTGCCAATAGTTACCCGATTTAGCTTCAAACCACCGGTTTCCAATAGCGCCATCAAAGTCTCTCCCTCCAACTTGAAAACCAGGTTTTCCACCTAAGGTCTTAGCTAAGTACTTTTCAAAGTCTACACCTATCAAACCCTTTGCGCTTTTCGAAATGCTTACCAGCCTAGATATTTTCGAAAGAGTTCCTAAAACCACTCCCGCAGGAATGAAACTTGTAGCATCCTCAAAAATAGCCGCCCCTACTCCACTGCCTTCGCCATTGTAGCCATCCACTAGCGCCCCAGCCACACGTTGCGCATCAAAACCATTACCAGTCAAGAATTGGCCAGTCTCATATAACACCCCGCCAAATGCAGTTACAGCACTTCTTCCATCTGGGTCAACATACTTATATGGATTGTTATTAGCGTAGGCATATCTGTTGAAGCTCATTAAGTTGCTTCCTGTGAACTCAACAGGGTCAGTAGAGAGAAAACGCCCTATCTCAGGGTCATAATAACGGGCCCCCATGTAGGTAAGCCCCGAGGCTAGATCATGCGGCTTGCCTGTGTAGGAAATAGATTCGGCCTTCCCTTCTTCCCCTCCTGTTTGAACACCATAAGGCGTATAGCTTTTACGCCATAGGAGATTGCCAGACTCGTCCGAAGCCGCCACCACCGAGCCAGCGGCGTCGGTGTGGTAGAAGGTGGTAGTTCGGGCGGCATAACTTGTCCCGAAACTTAACAGTAACGCCAAAATGGCTAGATTTATTCTATACAGCCAACTAGACATTACACTGTTCCTTTTTCTTTGGATATCGCCCATGGTTGTCATGTCCGGCACCCTTTCGCTGATAACCGTTGTCATTTGTTGAGTCATAGTCATAACCTCCCTGTCAGTAACCCAAAACATTGCGAATTTCGCCATTGGCGAGAGTTCTATAGTTCAGATAAATCGGATGATTGCTCTCCAGCAAGGCGCCAGCACCGATGCCTGCACCCTCTTCCAGTTCTTCAAAGGAGGCTATTCCAGGGAAGTCTCCGCCTGCGTCACAAGACAAGGAGCGCGGAGTTCTGACGCCATCGTATAAAGTAATTTCCGTATTAGGCTCAGAACAGACGATGTCGATACGGCTGCTCTTATCCGCTATCGCATAGCGCTTGGCCAGGAAAACTCTGTCGAAGAAGGTTGCAACATCCATTACCCCTGCTGCCGAATTAGTGGTTGCGACTTGATAGTCGTACACCTCGCCAGGCTCAGCGGAAGTAGGAACAGCTGAACTTATGACAAAGGGTCCTTCACCACCGGAAGGGGTCTCTCCGCCCGCCCACTCAATCTGTATGGCGTCAGCAATTACAACGCCATTTACATCATCGCTTAAGGCAATTGCAGCCGAACCATCTAGCTCATACGTCCCCAGTAACTGCCAAGAACCGCCGTTGATTCGCTGGTTTACCGTTATAGCCTCATTGCCAGTAGCGGTTTTAACACGATAGGTCGCCGTTGAGGTGCGGTTACTTTGCGCCGCCCATCTTGCGTAAACATGATAGCTTCCCGCTACCGAGATACTGGGGCGCCATGTAAACGTACTGTTACTGCGAGGGCTTGCATACTGATAATTACTTCCATAAAAACCAGTTATTGCAGATGAGCTTCCCCAAGTCCCCGTCGCAGTCGTTTGAGAGTCAGTATTGTCTATCACTACCGGAACAGGAGATATGCTTCCGCTTTCATCACTCACAACCAATAAGGTATAAGATTGCCTGCCCACTGTGTCACCATCTGAGGCAACGAGAGTAATGAGATGCTCTCCCAGGTCTTCCACAGAAGGCGTCCATTGCAAATCGCCAGACACAGAGTCTATCGTCATTGCTAAGGGACCATATTCAATTGCGTAAGTGACAGTATCGCCGTCTGGGTCATTAGCGCTGGCTGTGTACTCATAGCTCAAGCCTGCTTTAGCAAATGTGGTCGCAGGTGTAGAGAATACTGGAGCCTGATTTCCAGTAGTAGGCGACGAGTGGGTAGCTTCAAACTTTATGGCGTCCGCAATAACGGAACCGTTTGCGTCATCCGACAATGTCACCTGCGCGTTTGAACCCAAAGAGAACAGCCCCAAACGCTGCCAACTATCCCCATTTACACGCTGATCCACAACGATAGTTTGCTCTCCTGTCGTTGTAACCACCTTGTATTTAGCGTTATTAGCCCGACTGCCGTCCGCAGTCCAGCGCGCAAAGACTTGGTAATCTCCTGCCTGACTAATGTTGGGTAGCCAACTAAAGTGTTTCGACCCGCTTCCTGCAGTCTCATATTGATAGTCACTGCCATAGTACCCTGAACGGTAACTAGAGTGAGGCCACCCGCCCACCGCATTGGTTGAGCTGTCGCTATTATCGATAATAAATGAGTCTGCGCTTGTGGCAGCCCACTCCACTTTGATCGCGTCCGCGATGACATAGCCATTGCCGCTATCAGTCAGTGTCACGGACGAATTTTCATTGAGCGGGAAAACGCCGAGAAGATTCAACGTTCCACCATGGCTTCGCTGATCCATGTAGACCGTTTCATTGCCCGCCGAAGTTGCAATCACATATTCCGCATTGGAAGCGCGGGAACTTTGAGCGGTCCATTGTGCATAAACGCGATAATTACCTTCTTGCCCTACGCCAATATTCCAAATGTACTTATTAGACCCACTACCTGCTGGCCTAGATTGGTAATTTGTTCCGTAATAGCCGGACTGATAAGTTGATGTCGGCCAGCTACCCACCGTCAAAGTTGCGGGATCGCCATTATCAACTACAAACGGGATAGGCACGGCATTACTTTCAACGGCTCGCACGCTCAATGTATAAGACTGCTGCGTGCTCTTAACGCCATCTTGAGCCCGAATGGTTACCAAGTGGTCGCCCGCATCCGTATCACCTGGACTCCATTGAACCCGTCCGGTATCTGGATCAATGGTCATCCCCTGTGGCGCATCAACAAGCTCATAGGTCAACGCTGAAGAGCTCGCCACCTGATAAGCCACTAACGGCTTGCTAGAAGCTATGTGTAGTGCAGGTTGACTCTCGGCGGCCCCATCAACCACAGCGGAATAAAACTCTCCCGCGTGAATTGATATAGTTTTAGAGTAGCCAGACGAGCTTTGCAGCTGGACTTGCGTATCATCTTCCAAGCCGCCAATCACGACGCCTTCACCTATTCCCCACAGGTCCAGACCGGCTGGAAGCAGTGGCGACTCATCTTGCTTGCCGCCAGCATTGCTCTCTCCAAGATGGGTCACATAAATTGGCGCATCAGCCTTAAACTCAACGACTGTCGCCTCTTGCGCCAACTCTATTGAGAAATCACCTTCATCACGAACCACTAACGTTTCAGACTTCAAACCGTGTTTGACGCTTACGTAAGTGGCGCCATTATCAGCTTTGATATGAAAATAATGCCGTCCCCGATGCAGAGGATACGCAAAGCGCACCCCTTTGAACGCCTCTGGTGTTGGTAGCGTCATCCATGGCTCTTCACTACCAAGACTAAAGGGCTTGGTTCCCTTGATGGTGGTTCCTGGCAATATCTCTGCATTCGGAAGTACGACCAGCTCTCCCTTATCAAGGCTGATGCTGTTAGGTCCTAATCGTATTGAGTTCTCATTTTCCAAACTCACTGCGGCAATCGGTTTCCCGCTTAAATCTGCGGATACAACACGATAGCCAATATTTTCGTTCCCATTCGCGTCACCCGTTTGTGTGTCGCGTATGTAGTCCCGATAGTTGTTCAAGCCGTCTAGATTCACGTCGCCATATCGATCTGATGCATTAGTGGAGTCTAACCCATGAGCAACCTCCCAGAAATCAGGAATACCATCGCTATCAGAATCCACATATGCATCGGCAGCATGAACGATTACATTCACCTGAGCTATCGCCGAAGCGCCATCGGCATCCGCCACTTCTGCAGTTATTAAATGCTGGCCTACGCTCAGTAGAGCACTCGTATCACTGACTGAGGCTATCACACCATCTAAATCCGACCGCCAGACAATTGACTCCAGCAGTGGCCCATCTTCAGGGTCATTCGCCTGCGCCACAAGAGTCATACCTATACCGTCAGTAACCGCTTCTCCTTTACTAGGGCGCAAGATACTGATTACTGGCGGCTGATTCACACGGATTCTGACAGAGTCTTGACTACGATTGCCTGCACTATCGACCACAGAAGCGGATATGACTCGCTCCCCAGCGGAAAGCTTTACAGTGATGTTCCCACCGGTTTCCAGCAGACCGTCCACATCCGAGCTCCAGCTAATGCTCTCGCCCAAATCGCCATCTTCTTTGTCAGTCGCCGTAGCTGATAAATGTATTTCATCCTCTAGTCCAAATATGGATGAAGAGGCAGGACTCAAAATGCGTAAGACAGGTCTTTGATCGCCGTCAAATGGAACTCTGTTGGCTCGTGTCGCGCTTCCTCCCAGCATAGGCCATAGTGAGGCCGCAGGGCCGCCAGTGCCATCAAGAATGCGCCAGAGCTTACCGTTCTCGGAGAGGAAGAAAATTACGCCGTCCTGATCAATCAAGGGCGCTGAGTCAGGATTATATCCGGTACGCTTCCACCACTTCCGCTGGCCCTCAGGGGTTACAGCAAATAGAGCGCGCTTCCAGGAATCTGTGGCTTCGAACGTAGAGGCATACACCGTACCGTCTTTCGCAACAGCCAAGCTATCAACATATTCACCGGAGGTATAACCTTCCGCCCAAATAGTCTCCCCATTTGCAGTGAAGCCATTAATGGTACTGGGTCCACTATACGGAGTAACTTCCGCCACATAAGCAACGTCATTAGCGCCAATGACTGGAGGCGTTACTAGACGCCCTTCAAGCCGCTTCCACTTGAGTTCTCCAGAACCACTAAAGCAAAGCAACCCTTGTGTAGTTGAAACATAGAGCGCATCATCAGCGCCAATCGCCAATCCAGTTAATCCACCTTCGCTGTCGTATAGGTCGTATAGAACGTCAGCGGCAACTCCTCCTGAATCAAGCTTATAGACCTTTTTATGTCCCGTTAAATTCCCGCCAATGTAAATATCGCCACTTTTCCCGACAGCGATTAAGTTTTGAGAGGCCGTCGCCTCAGGAATATGGTAGTTCCATTTGGGTTCTGGACTTTCCGGGTCAAATGCGAAGACGCCACCGGCCGCTAAGACATAGACAGTCCCGTCCGAAGCAATCGCTATTCCTACCGTCGCTTCGCTGAAACTCGTTACATCTACAACCGCCTTCCACTTAACGGCGCCTGTATCAGGCTCAATTGAGTACAACAACGTGTCGGTAGTGGCGTAAACCTCGCCATTAGGACCGACAGCTAATCCTCGCACATCCTCTTCTAACGCAGCCGATTCCCATTTTAATATGCCATACAGGTCATAAGCCGCAACCTTGAGGTCTGCTTTTCGTCCAACGTAAAGAACGCCGTTTTCATCGATTGCTACATCCCCCCTGAAACTTCCTGATATGGGACTGATTTCTAATCCATTGGTTGGCGTACTTTCAGGGTCCAACACATTGGTCTTGGCCAGCATCTCCTGACGGTTGCTAAAACCATCTGAATCACTATCCAGCCAGATTTCAGCGTTGAGTTTCGGGTTCATAGAATGCGCGACTTCGTAGCCATCTGATAAACCATCATTATCTGTATCACTATCGAGAGGGTCGGTATTCAGCTCAACTTCTTGCTTATCGTTGAGTCCATCCTGGTCCGTATCAGAAGAATAAAAGTTGGTTCTAAGTTCGTACTCAACGGTATTAACCAGCCCATCATTGTCTGAATCCTCCTCTCCGTCTTCAATGCGGTTTAGATCCAGACCGCGAGCGGATTCATAACAGTCTGGGATGAAGTCGCCATCCGCATCATTAACAGGGTCGTAATAGCCGCCATCAAAGCGACATTCACTACCTGACCAAAATGTATCGTGCCCTGATGTGAACCAGCTCCCTTTTACTGGGCCTCTCGCATTGTCAACATAGGCGTTAAGCCGTCCCAGCTTTGTGGACAAATAAACAGTGCCGTCCAAAGTGGAGACAATTGGGGTGCGTCCCTTAGTAATAGGTAAACGCCACTCAATATTCAATGCAGAGCTTAAAGCGTATAGATACGTACTGGTTACAACATAAACCGCACCATTTGATGCTAATGATAAAGATCCCTCCACGCTGGAATCGAGACTTCGCGAGCTTAATAGTTCACCGTTTGGCGACAGCTTGTTAACAACTCCATTGTCAGCAACAACATAAATTTGGCGTTCAGAATTAGTAACAATCCCCTTTACACTTCCACCAACATCGTAGGCCCATAATTCGGTTCCTTCTGAGGTTAATGAGTATATAAAGCCGTTACTGGCCCCAATTAGAATCGAACCATCGCCATTAATTGCAGCAGCCCTGACAGAGCCGCCAGTAGAGCTATACGAGGAGTCATAGGTTGAAAATAGCCTACGAAATCCCTTGTCCAGAGATATCGCGTTCAAACCTGCTACATCGCCATAATATGCAATGCCATCTGCTGACAATATTAGCGGGGTAATAAACCCATCGTCATACGCAATCTCCCACTCTGGAATTACAGAGCCATCTTCAGGATTAAACGCTAACGCTTTAGAAGGCTGGCTCGCAAAAACAAATATTGTTCCATCTGGAGCAATAGCAGGGCGATCACTAGAGTTCCTAAAGTCTGGTTTATATCTCACGGACCACTTTAGAGACTTGTCAGGACGATACATGCTCAGAAAGCTGCCATTCAAGACCACAATCGAACCGTCTGCGGCTATAACAGGTGCAGCGGAAATGCCCCCTCCTGTGTTAATCCGCCATTTTTCCTCGCCACTGGGATTTACCGCAAAAAGCTCTCCTGCACTAGATCCAAAATACAGAGCGCCATCAGCAGCAATAGCAACATCAGTTAGCACATCACTCCCATAATAGCTCCACAGTTCGTAACCGCGAGACGGTATAACCTCTGTTTTGAACGGATCGGAGCCAGATAGTCCTTCCTGAATATTGCTGAAACCGTCCTTATCGGAATCTGCAAATGCATCGCTAAAGTCATTAGGATCGAGCTTATTATCTATTTCAGCTTTATCACTAAGACCATCGCCATCGGTATCCCAAGACATAGGCTTGGTCATATGCGTATAAATCTCAGAATAGTCATCCAAACCATCGCCATCGCTATCCTGGCTTTGCATTGAAGTCCCTTGCTGATACTCCTCTAGGTTCGATAGACCATCACCATCAGCATCCAAGGCGGCGTCGCTGGAATCATGTGGATTCAAGCCATGAGCAAATTCATAGCAGTCGTGAATCTTATCCGTATCGCTATCGCCATCCTTGCTATAAATTCCCCCCTCATAACGGCATTGGTTACCTGAGGAGTAGTGATCATGCTGAAACTGCGGCCACGCCGTGGCTGCCGGTCCTTCGCTATTATCCGCAATAGCAAAAACGCGTCCCGCATAGTTTGTAACAAAAAGCATTCCGTCTTTATCAAGAATGACGGAGGCGTGAATATTGCTGTAAGTGGGATAATAAAACTCTAGCGGGGTATCAGAGCTTAGCGAGGAATTTAATCCGTATACGTAACCCGCCTCATTGGCCACATACACAGTCCCATCACGACCTATTGCTGGCGAGCCGCTAATGGTGGCATTCGTGTTGTACTCACCTACAACGTCGCCCGTTTGATGTCCCAACGCGAGCAAACGGCCTGTGTAAGTTCCAATATATAGGTAGTCTTTTCCTACAACCGGGGATGAGCGAACTTCTTCGCCTGTATCATACTTCCACTTGAGCCTTCCGCTTGGGTAGATTGCATATACGCTATGATCACGAGACCCAAAATAAATGGTTCCATCATAACCAATAGCAGGAGACGACGTGACATAACCAGCAGCTTTGTAGGCCCACTTTATTTTTCCATCTAAGCTAAGCGCATACAGACGGCCATCAACCGCAGTAATATACAGAACATCATCCACAGTAATTATGGGCGAAGCATACATGGCGGCGCCAATGTACTGCCGCCAAAGCTCCTCGCCATCAGTAGAAAAAGCATAAATATAGCCACCTCTAGTGCCGATATATATATTTCCATTACTGTCGAATGCAGCAGCTGACTCCACAGAGCCAACAGACTTAGGCCATCCTTCTTTTAATTCCCCATTTTCAGTGAACGCATACAAATAACCGTCATAGTCACCAATATATACTGACCCATCGACGCCTATGGCAGGAGGCGCAGATGTTCCTATAATACTTTTTAGCTTGGCCTTCCATTTAAGCGTTCCATCAGGATAAATTGCATAAAGGAATCCATCTCGAGACCCAACATAAACCACCCCATTACCATCTATTGCGACATCGCCTTCCAACTGTCCGCCGACTTCAAAAGACCAGGCCAAAGAGCCGCTAGCTGGCGTTATCAACTTACTATTAGGGTTAAATCCGGTCAGGCTTTCCTGGCGGTTGCTGAAGCCATCCAGGTCTGAGTCTGCGTATGCATCCGTTGCGTCCGCTGGATTACTCCTAAGTACTATCTCCCAATAATCGCTGACGCCGTCGTGATCACTATCGGCTAACAGTGGATTTAATGCTGGGTTAGCAAGCTCTTGGTCGTCAGGAATGCCATCCCAGTCTGAGTCCGTCAGAGTTGGGTTAGTGCCAGCGCTAACTTCATCTCCGTCCTTAACGCCATCGCCATCAGTATCTCCAGATCCCGTTAACGCGGTTCCCAATGAAATCTCATCTTTGTTAACGATTCCATCGCTATCGCTATCCCCAAATAGTCCGTCATTTTGATCAGTTGGAGACAGACCCAACTGAACTTCCAGACAGTCTCTAATTAGGTCAGCATCCGCGTCTTTATCTGGCGTATCATCGGCATCCTCAACCTTAGCAATCAGCGCAGAGCCAACGCGAACGTAATAAGTTCCGCTACAGTCTTTAATAGACTCTTCATAGAGCAGCTGGCCACTACTACTATATGTACTGTAAACAAGATCATATGAGTTCTCCGCCTGCTCAAAAAACCTTTGGCCAGCGCCATCATAGGCATAACGCTTACTTTGGCTTTTCGCATCGGAGTGTATTAAACGAGATGCAGCGTCATAACGGTATTGCTTGCTAGAAACGACTCCACCATCGTTACCATCATCAATACGCTGAATTTTATGAGTAATATTACCGAACGCATCGTATTTAATGGCAGTCTCAGCAATGCTGGATGTCTTAACCGCCATCATTTTATTAGCGTTATAGTAGTAATCCGTTACGGTTCCATTTTGCGTCTTCTTTAAAATATCCCCGTCAGCGCTATATTCATAGGCTATTGTTCCCCATGGTCCATTAGCGCTACGCAGTCTATGTAACTTGTCATAGCTATTCGGATTATCCATTTTTATATTTTGTGATGGATCAATAGCATCCAATATGGAAGTCACATTACCGCTATTGTCGTAGCTATAAGTCAGATTAACCAAATCACCAGACTGAATCTTCCTGGGCAAAAAGCGGTTATCAAGCGTTAAGGTTGTCGTCACGCCATTTGACAAAGTATAACTTTTTAACTGCCCTCCAGGATGGAAGGTCAAGTCTCTAGCGTACGCACCCACTTTTGTTGGTCGGCCGAAAGCATTTGGCAAATAGTCAACTTCAAATCCTTTCGGATAGACGATTTTGTTTAATGTATCAAGGGGGTCGTAGTCATAGTGCAAATGATACGTTTTAGGCAATATTCCGGATATATTAAGGGTCTCATCGGTTAAATTACCATTCGCATCGTATTCATAAGCCCATTCACTCATGCCCGAAACAAGCTTTTTCAGGTTGCCATTTTTATCGAACTGTTTTTCGATATCTGGCGTCCCATTAGGATAGTCAACAAAATAAAGCCTATTCAAACCATCATATTTATAATTAACGGGGTCTTTGCCTTCATATGCTTCAGAAATGACATTGCCCAACCCATCTCTTTCATAGGTAACCGTTCCAGTCTCAGGGTCGGTTTTCTCGATCAGAAAGTGCTTGTCATCATAAATATACTTGCGTTTATCACCACGTACTGATCCAGTGGAATTTCTTTCACCTTGGGTGACTTCCACTATTTGATCAAACAGATTACGAGTAATAATAGTCTTGATTGACTCAGGCTGTTCCACAGAAATTAAAACAGGCTGCCCCGATGCCCCGTATTTTCGATAGGTGGATTTAGTGGAGTTTTTTCGCTCATCAATAGACGTTACCCAAAACTCATCATACTGATATTCAATAAAATTCGAGTCAGGCAAAGTTTTCTTAACAAGCCTTCCTAGCGCATCATATTTATACGAGTTTCCAGAGGGGCTGTTAGGGTACGACTCAAACTTCTTTTGGCCTAACGCATCATATTTTGTTGTCGTCTCTATTGACTCGCCAGTAGTTGTATCTTGTCTAGTGGATTTTATTAACTGTCCAAACCCATCAAATTGATCTATTTGCTTATAGCTACCCCTTGATAAAGTACGAAGGTTATCTTCATAAACAACACTGACACTATCATGAATTGGATAATCAATGGACTTAAGTCTCTTCAATTCATCGTAGTCATAAGATACTTTATTTCCTTCGCCGTCCTTTTCCCACGCCAAGGTTCCATCATCATTAATCTCTCTATAGAGAACTATGTTTTCCGGCTTTTCTTCGCGTTGGGGAGAGCCGCGCTTATAGTCAAGATAAGTTGTTACATGATGGCGGGCGTCTTCGACAGATTTCAGCATTCCATCTGGATGGTAGGCATACTTAGTGATAACGCCAAATTTGTTTTCTTCTTCTAGTTGCCCCAGTTCATTATAAACTTTAGAAACTTCGCCTTTTAGCTCTTCGCCAGCCAGAATTTTCTCAGAGACAGGCAAGCCTATTAGCCATCTAGTGGTATCATTTTTATACTGATACTTTGTCACCCGGTTTGGTTGATCGGCAAACGCGCCGCCCTCAATCACTGTTCCTGGGTTACCAAAGTCATCATGGTCTTCATATAATGTCCCAAATATAAACGCCTCTTCCTGGGCATAGCTGTCTCGGCTGGTGTATTCCGCCAAGAGGATAGGAGCGTATGAAGCCCCTCCAACTTCACCTTCAGCATGATCTTGCCACCAGGAACGATCCGGGCTTCCATGGAAGAAGTTCTCATCAGATACTCTACGTCCGCCCCACGCCTTCGCGCGACGCTCTAGCAAGTTACCACTAAGATCATAAGTTAGTTGGGAGTGCAACAGGCCCACAAAGCTCGGCCGGGTGTAGTGATAAGACCCCAGATGACGATGATAATCTTTGCCATAATGACGAAAAACTTGCTTATTGGAAGGAGTAGTTATTTCCGTTACGTCTAATCTCAGCTGGGCCCCATCTTCTTCGACATCAGTATAAGGATAGCTGTGAGGGGTGAAAGCATATGTCCAGATTCCATTTTCCACATCAATACCAGATACCTCTTTAGTCAATATTGATGTTGTCTTCGCTTCCGTTCCTGGATCAAATTTTACGTACTGGTAGGTGTAACTTATTTCACCCCCTTCTGGGTATGTGACATGATTGAGGGAGTAGCTTCCCAAACCATCCTCATTGATATCATCATCAGGATTTGGGTCTGCGACCCGGTCATTGTAGGCGTATTGCCAAGCTTTATGATCCGGACGGATAACCTGAGTTAATTGGTTTGCATGCGGAACGCTAGGAACACCTTCATATTGATATTCCCATCGCTGATCTTTTGCATTAATTGCAACAATTCGAGCACGCTCATTATCTGGATCAGCGTATTCGAAGGTGACGATAGGCTGCTCGTCCCCTTCCTCACTACGGTAGATCTTATTTAATAAGCTAACGCCAACAGGGTTGGTTTCATACTCAATACGAATCCAATTGCCATGTAGATCCTCGATACGTGTTGTTAGCCAGCTTGGCTCCTCTTGGAAGTAGTCATACTTATTCATCGTGTAGCGAACGCCTGACGGGCTGGTTACCAGCATGCCGTTGCCATCACTTAAGCAAGTCGCCTTCCAGTTACTACGAGTGATCAGGGTATTGTCGTTTCCATGAATCGCGCTCAGTAGCAATAATTCCCTGCCACCATCAGAAAACTCAAGAGATGGGTTGTCTTTTGTCGTCACGCTATAGAGAGCTTGATTACAAAGCCTGTCTTTGTATTGCTTTGAGGCGACAATTCTTCCGAAATGCATGGTCCACCCAAAGCCGCTCTGGCTCTGGATCGGATAAGCATTAGTCTGAATACTGTTGTAGATACGGTTTATCCGTACGTCCATGCCGCCATTACCAGGCAGAAAAACATCCGTATATTTTAGCGACAGCCCGCCAGAGAACGGGTCGATGTGCTCATTAAAGCTCTGGTTTATCGTACTCTGAAAGGGGTTTAGCCCAGGTTCGGAGTAATAATCCCTAATTTCTTCTGCTTGCAGAGGCTGCGCCAACGTGCTGGCTAAGCCTAAACCCATTAACCACTTACGCATTTACGTTTCCCTTTTCAAAGTAGCAATAGCTGGCGCATGTCTAGCAGCTTTGCATCTAGAACGAAGTTGTTTTTAATAACGAGATATCTATGTGGCGATTTTCTACGAATTATTTTTTTGCACGGAAGTCGCACTCATCCCACCCGAGACATCGGGAGAATGGGGATAAAATCGGCGCTCCTTCAGCGTTGGGGCTATTGAGCCCTGATTTTGTTGGTAATGCTCTGGATCTTCGCTAGAGCTAATAGCTGCTGATGTGGTGTCATCAGAGCGCTCTATATCAAGCAATCCTATTTGTTCATTGCTAGTCTCTGGCGCGTCAGGAGCTATGTTCTTTGGCTGCATCGGGCCTTCGCTGGATACAGTGATCCCTGCATTTTGAGAATGCTGAGAGTCATCTCTGGTTTCAGAAGGGGAAGGCTGTTCTGGCGCTCCACTGCCTATCAACACGTATGCAACGACGATGCTGATACAGGACAATGCCGCCAAAATCGCCTTTCGGGAGAATGAGAAATTCGCCATGTCGGTTCACTCCAATTGAAAAACTACAACCCCACCTAGCCCTGAGTGGCAAAGCACACAAGAACAAAGCTAACTGATAGTTGGGCTCAGAGAAGGGGTTGAGTACGTTCCCTGTAACCCATTGATTTGGATGCGCGAATATAGAGAGGGTGGGTATAGCCGAATAGGCTATGAAAACCACTAATTACATATTGTTACATTAAAGAATATTAAATTTCTCGTTAGGACACAACCACTTTTTCCGCGTCCCTTTTTAAGCCAACGCAACTTCATATAACCTCAAGATACGCCATAGTTCCATCATAGACACGAAAGCGACAGCATTTGTCGCCAAGCACACAGACCTATGCCACTAGGGCAAATTTTTAATTTCGCGGGTATAAAAAAAGACTTAGGGGTGCGGTGTTGGTCGCTCAGGTATCAGAAATTTGACCCGCCCCACCCCTTCCTATTTTCGACATTTGATCGTTTTTTGATCAATTGCACCCAGGCCACTGTGGCGCGTCCTATGGTGCGTTCGGTGCTACCCCTGAGACTGACACTCCAGTTATCTGGAGCCATTCCTAGAGCCATCCAGTAACGCCCTATCTCGAATGCCGTAAAGTTATCGCTGTTTGTGTAAATGCTCTCGGCTGTCATTACTGATCCCATGCTTTATAAGTGCCGTACATAATCCATGGAGTGATGCAAAATCTAAATAACAGCGACATCATACAACGCTATATGTTGGAAAATAAGGTTATAGATTTTACTCTATAATGCGGAATTCAATTTGGGCCCCATCTTCCAAGTCATGAATTTGGCGAGCGAGATTGGCACGGGTTTTCATACCACTTATAGCATTAACTTTGCACAAGTTATCAATACTGAATTCACCTCCACATACAAAAGGTGTTTTTGGCATAAGTCTATCGCTATTAGGTAAAGGGCCGTTTCGCTTTTGCCAATCATGCGCCAAAGGATAGCCAGTCATGACTTCATACTCTTCCAATAATTCGCCTGCCCAGCCTTCAATATCATCAGCCACATAAGCTAAATCACCTATTTCAGGGTCAAACGAGAATACTGCATTATCTTTAATACAAAACTGCCCGCCAAATATATCTTCAGCAAAGAATATGCAGTTATCAGCTAGCCCATAATAACTATTTATCCACAACCCTTTTGAGTTCCAGTCGACCATTCCTATTGATAACTCCGTTGTATCAACAGGAAAAATTCTTAGCGCAGACTCAAAAGCGAAAAATCCATTTTTACAGTTCAAAAGTGCCACAAGCTGTTCAAAGGCCACCCCATGCCCATCTCTAAAGCATTCAGGGATGATAGCAAGTGCGTTGGACAATTCATTTCCAGCAATGCTTAACAGCTTATCTATATACATTATTAAATTTCAATAAAATGCAAAACAGGCTTTATTTATCTTCACTTGCGCATCAAAAAATTTGTTCTACGAGTCCTTCCGCGAATCAAAAACTTCATAACGGAAATCGAAACCAGCCCCCAAAATGATTTCAGAAACTTGACTCAAAAAACCAACCCCAATAGAACTAGGATTATATTTACATATTAAGCTTATTACTATACCTCGCCCCTTAGCTCCTGGGTATTTCTCATATATTTCTCCAGACTCGATGAAAGCCAAATAACTATTAATTTTCTCTTGCAATAGGTATAGGTGTTCATCATCCTCCCATTCTAGATGGTCGGATATCGTCAGCACGACTTTTCCTGCATCTTTATCTACTGAAACCGCATCTACTACAATCGTTTGGCTTATGGTCATAACTATTACCTATTATGGTCCCCTGATGATATCTACTGGAGCTGGCGGAATCTGTGTACCTCCAAGATACCCTGGCTTGCCACCACCTACTACTTTTGCGCCAGATTGTTGAACTCAGGAAAGGCCGCTCTTTGGTTTTTAGTTAGCGAAGCCGTTAGCCGCTCGATAGTATTGGTTATAGGATCTAAGCTCAGCCTAATTCTGTACTAGAAGGCTAGTATTGACATATTACTTAACTGTTTCTAGATAGATGATATTCATACTTATAGCACAAACTCCAAAATTATAGTAAAGCCAACACTTAACTAGCCAAGAATCACTTTCTTTCCATTCTCGATCAGATAATTTTTATCCCATTCAGCTATGACAGAATCGGCCTTAAGCATTTCATCAAATATTATATTAGGTATATCTTTAAAAGGCTTACTTTTAAAAATAGAGAAAGATTTTTGATATCTATGACCATATTTTGTTCCATCGGGGATATCTACTTGCGCACCTGCGGAGAGCTCATAGGGTATTGTCTCATAAAATTTTTCGAATCTATCTCCATTTTCATCAAGCTCCATCCAGAGATCAATCCAGCGAACTATTTCACCTTCCTGTCTAACTCTGATCCTAGGATAACGACCTAAAGCCCTAGCATCCATAAATTCAAACCCTTTTAATGAACAAAATTTTTCGATCTCGGGGAGAACTCTTTTTAAGTGTTCACGTAAGCACTCAAACTGCTGTTCATTCATCAGCCACCTCCAATGGGCATAGCAGGTAAAATGTCTTCTGCTGGTACACGTTTTGGATTAACAAAATCGGACCCACCTCCCATATAGCGTTCTGTGCCTCCCACTGTAGAGGGCTTATTTGGAATAAATTGACCGTTATTCTTTATTGGAATCACTTTATTTGGTGTAGGTATACCAAGTTTTTGACCAGCTTCTATGGCATCATCATAGAGTTTATCCGTAACAGAAGTATCTCTCCACAACCCGTTAGAGAAAGCGGACTCTTCCGCTCTAGTGTAATGATACATCAAGTCATCGCTACTCTTAGCAACTGATTCAGCGGCTACCTCTGTCGCTTCTGATGCAGATTTTCCAGTAAGGCCTCGGAGTAACCCCCCAGAGGCTTTTCCTCCTGGGCCTAAACCTATACTTAATACTTTATCCAACAATGAAGTTGACGATGTCGCGCCTCCAGGCTCCGGAGCATTCGCATGTTCACTAAAGGTCAGAATTGATATTGCAGCAATGGCGGCAACAATTAAAGGGTGCCTACCATCTGGATCAACAAACTTGTATGGATTGTTATTTGCGTAAGCATAGCGGTTAAAGCTCATCAGGCTTCTTTCTGAGAACTCAACTGGGTCCGTAGATATAAACCGCTTCAATTCAGAGTCAAAGTAGCGAGCCCCCATATATGTAAGGCCAGAGCTCTGATCATATGGTTTACCAGTATATGAGAGCTTTTCTTTTAGGACCCCTTCTTCATTTACCTGCACTCCATAAGGCGTATAGCTCTTACGCCAAAGCAGCTTTCCTTCTTCATCCGAGGCCGCAACAACAGTTCCTTGAGCGTCTGTATGGTAGAAAGTGACTTTTCTCGCGGCAGAGGCTTGCCCAACACCAAGTAATGTAATTAATGCGATAAGAACAAGCCAAGCGGGACTATTTTTAGATGTATACTTTTGAATAAAGCAAAACAAAGCGGCAGCCATATGAAAAATCCTTATTTATGGGGCACGACGTCAGGACGTTAACAGGACCAATAAGCGTTCATTCACTTTACGGCGAAAAAAGACAAGAGGTGTCGCTTCCGTTGCCGCGAAATAATGAGATGCATATTTCCTTTAGAGTCAAAACTCGACAGTCAGGTTAGACCGTCAAGATTAACACTCTGTTACATATTGAACAAGACAGTACACTAGTCCATACCAGCTATTATTTTGCTGCTTATCTCGAATGCCAAATCCACTGTAGATTTGCCTTCCGATCATTCCCATACGTAGTATCGCTGCCTTTCGGCTGTAGCCTAGTTTCTCATGCTTACCTGCTCTGTATATTTTTAACAGGGTAAAATATTGATGTGTTCTGCAAGAAAAACGCCCCTTTGAAAGAGGCGTTATATCTAGAATTGGTGTGGAGCTTTCAGGAAAGATTAAGAGACTAACCAGCTTTCAACTTTTTCTTTGCCGAATTTCTCTTTCCACTCATTCAGCACTTTGTGGTTTCCGCCGCGAGTCTCAACCGTTTCCCCTGTTTTGGGATTCTTATATACTTTTAACGGACGAGTGCCGCGACGTTTGTCGGACGCCGACGCTTTAGAGGCCGCTTTCCCGCCACCGCCAAGCAGATTGACCACTTCATCCGGTGAGACTTCATATTTGGCCATCAAGTCTTCCAGCTTCTTCTTGAACTCCAGACTCTTCTTCAGGCCTTCATCATTTTCAAGCGCTTCAAGCTTCTTCTTGAGGGCTTCAATTTCAGCCAGAGTATTCGCATACGCATTTATTTTTTTCATTTTTTCCCCAAATTTTTATACGGTGAACTAACGGTTTAAAGTTAACTATCAAGCTCATCTATTACGAGTTGAATAATGAGTATAGCCCACTTAATTTCAGCAATATACCGCTGGGAATATCAAAATATATGCGATGGCCAAGTGCGGTTTGGGAGTATGAGCAACAAGTATTAAGAGACTCGTTGCTCTAAATTATTAAGCCTGTTCAGTTGCCGTCGCGGGCTTCTTTACAGGCGTCCTCATAGATAGAAATATTCCTGAAACCGTCACCAGCATAGCGACCAAAGCAAGCGCGTCCTGCTCTTCACCTAAAAATATCCAGGCCATAATACTTGCAGAAATAGGCGTGGACATCCCTATTATGTTGTGAAGGGTTGGGTTCAACTTCATAGATGATAGGTTGTTCAGCATATTTGGGACAAAGGTGGCGATAACGCCAAGTCCAAGTAGATAAGAAATATTAGGTGAGGTGATGGCGCCAGACGCGCTCTGGAGAAAAAGCGCGGGACTCAACAGAATGACGCCTAACAACAGTGTATTGTTATTAATATTGGCGGCATCTACGGAGCGCCCTTTTCCAACGCTCTCCCAAACAATGAACGAAAAGGCCGCCCTCAAAATAGCGGCGCTGAGCGCACAGACGCCACCCACTATAATCGCATCCGTACTGTACCCTTCTCCAGCATAGTCCTTGCCGTAGAAGTAAAGCATGAGTCCTATGAAGGCGATGACAAAGCCCAGTATCTCATTACGATGAAATTCACCTTTAATAAACAGTCGTAGTAAAAACGTGAATAAAGGAGCTAGCGCAATAAGCAGCGCCGCCACGGCGACTGGCGCGTAAAAGAATGAATAGGTCGCCAGTACATAATAGGCGGTCATCATCAAGGCTAATGCATACTCGCTGTATGAGCGTTGCTGGAGAGGCGTAAATTGAAACTTGGCTCTGCTTTGAACAAAGAGAAGCCCGAATAAGAAGGCGATGAGAAAACGCCCCCAGATAATGTACGGGACGCTCAAACCATCAATAAACTTAACGAAAATTCCTGTCGAGGCCCATAGGGTGGCGCAAAGAAAGCTGTAAAGCATCTACCTGTCCTTGTTAACGATGATTCCGTGATTTTGTTTATTCAGTGACTGAACAAACTTTTCATCTGCTTGAGTGGGGTAGGCGTCCATCATGCCTTATCACTGAGTCCTAGTGTTAATAAATTTGCTGTCGAATCGTCTTCGCTATCTCGGACGGCATATCCAGCCACTGTACCGGCGCTCCTTCCCAGTGAAACGCGGATTCCGCCATTTCTCGTATAAGGGAAACGTTTATCAGCGGTTTGCCGGAAGCGATGCTGGCGGCGGCCTGCCTCAGCAGCTCAATCTCCTTGCGACTTCCTTTTCGCTCGTGAAGGAAGCAAGCCAAGAGGACGCAGCGCTCCAGCCAGCTTTCTCGTTGCGGCTCCAGGCATTCAAGGATTAGCGCCTCACTTGTTGGGTGCTGGCCTGTCCATTCCGACCTTAACCAAGGTTGCGTCAGGCTACGCATGTCTTGCGCAAAGTCCCATTGATCCGCAGGCAGTTCTCCCGCATCCGTCAGCGTTTCAATGAGGTCGTCCATATTCATGGCGTCTGGCAGTGACCACTCCCCTTCAACATGGCTGATCAACCAAAGCAGTTCCGGCGCCGGTAGCGTTCCCGAATCGCGATTTTTCAGTAGGAAGTGGCGAATGATTTTTTGCAGGGTAAAAAGGGAGAGTTCGCCAAGGTGAAAATGGTGTTTGCCGCCCTCAATGTGATGTTCAAGCGACTCTAATTCCGGGAATACCAACACGCCGCCCTTAGTGACGCCAACGCCCTGTTGCAGGCGAGCGCTCCAGATCTTCCAGGCGTCTTCATGACGTAGCGCCAGGACGGCATAGAACGCCCCCTGAGAATCAAATGGGGAGACATAGACCCCTAGTATCTCCGCCTTGCTGGAAGGCGTCACAGCGCCGCCCACACGAAGGCGCTGCAATCCCTTCACCACCATGTCGGTAAGCTCTCTATCCTCCTCAGGCAGCCATTTACGCGCAGCCACTAACCGGGCTAGGTCCGTTTCATTGGCGAGAGCCTGACACTCCGGCGATAACCAAGCTTCAATGGCCCCCTGTCGGTTTTTCCTGATCGGGTCCATGGTCAGCAACGCCGCGCAGTCGCGCCAGGGCGTTTCGAGGCTTAACAGCGCTGGCACATAAAGCGCCGTTGCGCCTTCGGGCATTTGCGCTCCTAGATGGGTCAACACTTGCAGCAAATCCCACTCGGTTTTACAGCCATTAATCTCGACCAGCTCCAGGATGGCTCTCGCCATCGATTCGGTCGTGGGAGCGCCAATGAACGGCGGGCTGTCTTCAACTTCTTTCTCGTTAATTCGAAATATCACGTCTTCTCTGATTTCGAGTCTGGCGTAGGTGGCACATTGTATGATTCTTCGCAGCCTCATCGTGTCCACGCCAGCTTCCAACGCAAGCCATAGCTGCTCATCAACCCAAATGCTAATTTCCGCCAACCGGTTGGGGTTTGGACAGCGATCTGTCACCGCATTCATCACCGCCATAAGCGAGGCGAACGCCAAGTCGGCGATAACCTCGCTCTCATCCAGGCAATCCGTGGCGCAGATGACCGCCATCAGCGCTTGCAGCATGTCTTCTTCGTTGTCCGTCACCTGTTCCAGCGCGCGCAGCGTGATCATTAAGAGATCCCGTATTCCGCCTTTCTCGTGCTCGTTGGCGAAGGTTCTGAGCATGTCGCAAATAAAGTCCTGTCTGGAGTCTGTCACGAGGGCGGTCCAAAAGTGTGGGAGTGAAGGCGGAACCTTAATTAAGTCGGTGGAACCGTACAATACGGAGCCAAAAAAGTTTATTCGCGTCGCCAGCATATATGGCGATAGTTAACCATCTTTCCACCCTTTCATCTCTGTTAGGCAAGACCAACGCATTTCTTATAATATGCCTGCCCGGCGGAAAGTTGTTTCGCCATCTATCGTCATGCACCACAAGGAGAATGTAAGTGGCTTCCTACGTTAATAATAATCTTATCAATGGCGAGTATGTGATCTATGAGGGCAAGGTCAGCGTTTGGTCGCTATGGCCTCGAATAGTAATTGGTTTAATTTTGCTTGGCGTCTTTGGGTTAGGATTGTTGTTCTGGCTTTCCGCCGCCATTAGCTATCTAACGACAGAGTTGGTAATCACCAACAAGAGAATTATCGCCAAGTTTGGCTTCATCAGACGCAATACGATTGAGATGGCGGTGATTAAGGTCGAGAGCATCCAGGTCCATCAAAGCATATTGGGCCGATTGCTAAATTACGGCAGTATTATCGTTTCCGGCGCTGGCAATCCCAAAGCCCCAATTCCAGGCGTTTCCAAGCCGCTGCTGTTCAGAAAGGCGTTTTTTGAAATGCAGGAAACAAAGCAAGGCGAGCCATTAGAATCTCCTAGGCTTATTGCTTCCTAAAATCATAATTCTTGTTGGCGAGCCCGCACCTTGGCGCGAGTGTCATAGGCCTTTTGCAAAACATAACCTAGTTGCATTTGTAACTGTGGGTCGCTCGTTAGGTAGCGAATAACAAGATTGGCGGTTTCCGGCTTTTCCGCCAGAGCTTCAAGGCGGGACAACTGAAACTTAAGGTCTTCGATATTCAAGAATTTATTGAGTAAAGACGGTGACATGAACGGTCCTTTGTTGCGCAACATCAGCAAGCGGACACGGGGCAAGCGTAACCCTTCACCTGAAACATATAAGTCAGGCTTACAACGAGGTAAGTAGACGATGAGGGACAAAAAGCCGAGGTAAAGATCGATATCATTGCGATGGTCTATCCGGGACGCTGGGAACATTTTCCTTTTGCGCGAGAATATACTCCCGAATATTGGGAATCAATACCCAGATTTTCTAATTCCCTGTTACGACAGGAGAAAAGCAACACGTAAACTTCATCACCCAGTTACGAACAAGAGCAACGAATTACCGACTCAGGAAGACAGTTTAAGGACACATATGGATTTCTTTCATATTACGGATCAGCAGTTATACCAATCTCATTCCGGCGATTTCACTGATGACCTGGATTTCTATCTGAAGTTTTGCCAAGGGCATTCAACCCTAGAGTTATTCGCAGGATACGGGCGAGTCAGCAATCATTTAACCAGTCATGGCGTGGAGCTTGAGACGGTAGAGATCAGTCCCTTCTTCTCGGATCAAATACAACTGCCATCATCGAGGAAGCATGTCTGCGACGTCAGGACTTTCAGCAGCCCCAAGCGATTCAGTCGCCTGTTTGCCGCCTACAATTCATTTTGTCTATTCACCAATGATGTTGATTTGCGAGGATTGTTCCGGCTGATCGATCAACACCTGGAGCCGGGAGGACGCGCATCCCTAAACTACTATCATCCAGATTATTGGGGAGAGGCAGTGGAAGGCGACTTTGAACTAAATGGTCAGTGGGTGAATTATATTCCTGCGTTTGACTTGTCCAGACGTAATGAAAAGCAAGGCATTTGGACGGACATTTATTCCGTTGACGAGGGCGCACGTGAATGCTCGCTCTCCGTCAGAATCGTCGAGGACGAGCGAGACCTGCTCCCCTTTCTGGAAGGGCTTAATCTCACCCTCATACAACGTGTTGAGAATTTTAATAGAGACAACGTAGTTGAACCGGGATGGATAGATTTCATATTCGAAAAGTACTGACCTCCACGCTGCTGTTCGGCGTACTGATAGGTCATGCCAACGCCCGCCCCGTGAATATTCTCACGTGGTGGGGGTATCTCAATGCGCCAAGTTTGATGGATGAAATTGGGCGCGCCTGCGGCGCAGAGATTTCCTATGATGATTACTACACCAACCAAGAGTTTCTATCACGCCTGGACGGTGATCGCTATGACATCATTATTCACTCGGATGTGGTTTACGACTTCACCAAAGATATCGTCGCCCAAGCGCCACGGGTTAACCTGAGCCAAATCAGCGATCGCTATCACCCAGCTGTCAAGCAGCGCTTCATTGGGGATGGATATACCGAAAATACTGCGCTGTTCCAATTGTCCTTAACTGGTTTTTTGTGGAACCGAAACACTTTCAGTGTTGATGAATCGCAACAGATTGAAGATATATTTCAAGCCGCCAAAGGGAAACGCATCGTGGTGATTGACGATGCGATTGAAGTGGCGAATCTCGTCGCCAAGGCTCACAGTCCCAATGGCTTACGGCGAATAGAAACGCTGGTGGGCGACTCACAGTTCGTTATTACCAACAGCCTTGGAAAAATCTTTTCCGATGCGAGTTTCTCTTTCGCTTACACATGGAGCGGCGCGGCGCTGAGCAAGCTGCGCAACAATCCTCATTTGCGCTTCACTATACATCCCTCGTTATCGCACATCTCCCGCGATTTGATTACCGCACTTAGCGCTGACAAAGTAGCTGTGTGCGTGGCGAAAGCGCTCTCCAGCGAGTCTTTTCTCAATGGGTTGATGTTAACCACCAAATACTACTCGCCCTTTCTGAGCGTTAGGCCAGACGATATTGAGGACAAACTCTTTGCGCACGACTACACGCAGTTCTTACAGCACATTGATGCACTGCCCTGGCTCCAGCGTTATCCCACAGAGCAATATAACCAACTAGAGGAAGAATGGTTGATGATAAAACTGCAGTTGGGGCATACGCTTTGAAAAGAGAGAGGACGCTCAGCTCGGTTGAAAATGAGTTATCGCTTTCCGTGTTGCTGTTTGGCGCGTCGATTTCGGTTATCTCCATCGTCATCTATGCCTTTTTGTATTTCGAATACCGCGCCTCGGCGATAGATGACGCCCAAGAGGATTTGACCTCTTCTGTTCAGATCTATACCAACAACCTGCTTAACCGCATGGCTATCATCGCCAGCTCTTCAGAGTTTATTGAATTTGTGCGTTCTGGACCGATCACCCGAAGTCAACGTAATAAGCGTTTTATTGAGTTGATGACGCGTATCCCCAGGGACGACATCAGCGGCTTTCTGATTAAGAACCAAGGCGATGAAAAAATCTTTTCATTCGGGACCGCGACCAGCGATTACCTCTCAACGGAAATTTGTTATCTAGGCTATGTATTGAGTCCTGCCTTTGGGCAATGTGAAGCGACCGTCACCCTGTATTTAGACCGCAATAATGTCATTGATAAGATTAAGAGCATTAACTCAAACATCGCCCTGTGCGACCAGTGTGATGGCATTGATACGCTAAGCTATGACAGCGAATTTGGATTGATTGTCGAGTCCGCCGTAAATCTTCCCATAGAAATAAAGCCCAATTTCGATTGGCGCTTCTATCTGTTCGTCGTTATCACTTTCATTGCGCTCCTGATATTCGCCATCTGCTCCCGCGCGATGATCGCCAGTGTATTTCGCAGAGAAATCATCGCGCCCCTCACGTATCCCTTTAACCTGAGCAACGACCCGCGCAAGTTGCCGGTAAAGGAGATCCTAGATATCCGGGATGCGCGTAACCTGCTGCATCTGCAGAAACATATTGAAGACACTGAAAAGCGCAAAATCGCTAATGAAATTCATGATCTGCTTGGCGCTTCGTTAATGCGCTTACGTTGGGACGTAGAGATCGCCGCCGACGGTGCCGACACACAATCCGACGCTAACAGGCTTACTGCCATCCTGGAGCGAGTGGACGGGTTAATCTCCACCACGACCCACATCATCGAACGGCTCAGGCCTGAAATTCTCGATACGCTTGGCTTACAGGAAGCTATAAGGCGCACCATTGAAGAATGGCGAGAAAAGCTACCGACACGCCGCTATGAGGCGTATATCGACATTCCAGAAAATTTACCCGACGCCGTCAGCCACGCTCTATTTTGCATAGTTGAAGAAGCCTTGGTGAACGTCGCCAAGCACTCCCAAGCGACGGAAGTTAGCGTTAGCCTGGACGTGGACAAAACGGCTTCTCCACATTGCCTTCGCCTATGCATCAGGGATAATGGCGTTGGCGTACCTCCCGCAGGCGGTAGCGGCGGGCACGGTTTAACCTCCATGAAGGAGCGAGCGATAGCGCTAAGAGGCCAGTTCTGGATTGAGCAACAACCTGAAACAGGCGCCGCCATCCATGTACGCCTCCCCATACAATTACCTGAAATGATGGACCCTCAGACGATATTAACGCCATGACTAAGATAAACGTCTTTCTTGCTGACGATCACGATATCGTCATCAGCGGATTAAGGGATATGCTTTGCCAATATCCTCACATTGACGTCGTTGGGCACGCCTCAACTGAGGCGGATCTAATGGAGAACGCCAGCCGAGAGGATGTAAACGTGTTTGTTGTCGATCTTGGCTTCAAAGGGACCAAAGGGGATATCTCTCTTATCAGACGGTTGAAAGAGCGGAATGAGCACATTCGGGTTGTCATTTTTTCCATGCGAGAGAATATTCATACCATCTCCGGGTGCTACACCATGGGCGCGCAAGGCTATGTAAAAAAGAGCGCCAGCCTGAAACTGGTAGTAGAGGCGATAGAAACCGTTGCGCAAGGCGACGATTACTTCGCACCCGGCGTCTTGGAAAGCATCGGTATGAAAGCCGTGCGCGACCCATTGCGTAAACTGGATGACAGGGAAAAGCAGATTTTCCTAATGTTCGCTCAAGGCAGCGATATGACTGAAGTCGCCAGCGAGTTGAACCTGAGCGAAAAGCGGATCAACAATCTCATTACTGAGAAAATCAAACCCGTGCTTGGCGTCAGTCGAACAGGCTTCAGGGAATGCGCCATCAGGTTAGGGGTGATTGATGATATTGATGACTAGCGGAAGCCCTCTTTAAGAAGCTGCGTCGTCCGACAACACACCATGAAACTCTTTCAGATTCGCCAATTGAATGTTTTTCAGTCGCACATTACCAGATTGTAATGAAAATTTTTTGGTATGTGACATTTCAGGACATTGCGGGAAATTGAGTACTTTTTAGTTTCCTATATTTTCCATTTGTGCGACAAATAATCAAAAAATAGATCAAAAATCACTCTTTTTAGCCCTTCCTAGTACCTATAACCTTTTGTTTATATTGGTTTTTACTGAATTTGACTGATAGTATTCCAAGGCGTGACGAGTGGTCACGATTAATACTGTAGGAGTCCAATGAAGTATGGCAGAAATGATTTTCCGAATTAAAGAAACCACCAAGCTAACAGGCTTGTCTAGATCAACTATTTATGAACGCGTTGCCAACGGCAGCTTCCCGCCTCCGGTGCATTTAGGAGAAAGAGCAGTAGGTTGGTTTGAGTCATCCCTTGATGATTGGCAAGCCTCCCTAAAGGCTGGAGTACCTTACCAGCAATGGGTCAATCGCAAAGAAACACATCATTAAGGTTTGAGGGAAAGAAAGAGCATCACCCGTTACTGGCGCCAGAGAGGAGAGCTAATCGCTCTCTTCAATTGAACAGCCTAACTCGTGATCAGTCGAGGAATATGAGATGTCATACAAATTGAAACGCGCTAAAAATCGCCGCGATTCAGCGCCGTTTCTTAAGCTCCCCCTTCATATGTTGGCGCATGATAACTTCCGTTCATTATCATACCGGGCGAAGAGTTTACTTCTGGATGTAGCCAGCCAATTCAGAGGCCACAATAACGGCGATCTATGCGCCAGTTTAACCATAATGAAGTCCTATGGATGGACCAGCAGTGACCAGCTTCATAAAGCCCGCAAAGAGTTGGAAGAACGGGGTTGGCTGATTGAAACCCGCAAGGGAGCCAGACCCAACATTCCAACTCTCTATGCATTAGCTTGGCTCCCAATTAATGACTGTGGCGGCAAACTATTGAAGAAAGCAACGGATACAGCGCCAAACACATGGAAACAAGCGCCTCCGCCCAAAGTGCCCCGTAAAGCGCCATGCTCAACGGTGAAAAGATCAAAGTATAAGCCAGTTAATGCCATGCTGCTTGATGAAGATTAATCCTTCTATTAAATAGCAATGATCTTAAGACCGCTGCTGGCGGTCGTTCTTTCTTGTAGGCGTGCATCCTGATCTGACAGAACTTTCCCTTACACAACCACAATCCTCAGTAGCACCAGCAGGCTATATATTCACTCCTCCCCACGCCTGCGGGTTTTGCGAAATCTTTTTCGCCATGAAATTGAGAAACTGAGGGGAAGCTTTGAGCCCATGGAGTCGCAGGAAGTTTCAATTTTCATGAATTGAAGACCCCAGCAACATTTTGTAGGCAGCGCTAGCAGTCTGGAGAGATGGGATGAACATTCTTAGTGTAGATCCGCTATTAACTGTGCGGACTCTTTGTGGACACATTGACATTCTTTGATCAATTCTTGTTATCGGTCAATTTCATAACTATCTGTTTTTAAAGGTTTATATTTAAACATAATTCAAAAAAACACGCAGGGTAACCGGACTTTGACTCCAGCGAATATGATGGAGTTGAAATAACGATGAAGAAGGCGCGCGAGGAAGTAAAGATACAATCCTAAAATGCGGCAAGAGTTCCAAGACTTCATAAACAATATAACCTTAACAAGGTTAAGTGCGAGCCAAAGCTTCCATAGATAACTTTGATAAGACTGAGCTTGGTAGTAAAATTGAAAAATCTATTAGCTTTCATGACAGCATCTGTCATCTCTGCGAACCACTCTAAATTTAACAAAGTAATCGAGCATTGCCGCCCACTTTGAGGACGGCAGGCATTAGGAAATCTCAGCAATGGATTATTCTCCAATGATTAACCAGGCCTTCAAACTTTGGTGGCTCATTCCCATCTTCCTTTTCATCTCCGTGTTCAAGACTCCATGGTTGAAGGGCATTCTTGGGGAGATCCTGGTTAAATTTTCAGCACGGCTCCGGTTGCCGAAAGATACCTACCATCGTATCCATTACGTAACTCTGCCAACGCCAGATGGTACTACGCAGATCGACCACATATTTGTTTCCCAGTTTGGTATCTTTGTTGTGGAAACAAAGAATATGAAAGGCTGGATATTCGGCAATGAAAATCAGCCTCAGTGGACACAGAAGATCTTTAGGAATTCATTCAAATTTCAGAACCCACTTCGCCAAAACTACAAGCATGTAAAAGCATTAGAGGCGGTGCTCGATGTGCCACCTGACACGATTCATTCTGTAGTCGTCTTTGCTGGAGACAGTAAGTTCAAATCGCAGATGCCGCCAAATGTTACCAGTGGCGGAGGTTTCATTACATACATCAAGTCTTTTTCGGCGCCAGTTCTAAGCGAGACGCAAGTTCAGCGTGTAGTGGAACAAATTGCGTCTGGTCGTCTTGAACCCACGCGAGAAACTCACCGCCAACACATCCAGCAGATAAAAGCTCGTTCAAACATCTTAGCAGAACGAAAGTGTCCGAGATGTGGCAGCAACATGGTCTTGCGCAAAGCTAAACAGGGCGCAAATGCCGGTAGGCAGTTTTGGGGGTGTTCGGCATATCCCAAATGTAGAGCTGTGCAAAATGCCATCTAGCAAGTCAAAAGAGCAAGATGGCTTACACTCCGCTTCGCTCGGTTTCACTGCCACTTATGTAGGCGCTATGTGAACCCGAGTGGACTCAACTAATTACAGAAATTATCTCCCCACGGGTTTTGTTCCCAAAGCCTAGTTAGATTCCCACTTTGGCAATCGATGTAGACACAATGTGGGCAAATCTATTCAGCCTCTGGATTATTAGTCAGAGTTATGAAGCATTGAAAGCAGCTTAATGATGTGTATGATGGTTGTAGGCAGGACCAAATCATGCTTTTTTCAACACTGACAATTGCGCAAAATGAGAGCAATAACTCCAAGGCTAAATTTTTTAATTTCGCGGAATATATAAAGTCTTAGGGGTGCGGTGCTGGTCGCTCAGATATCAGAAATTTGACCTGCCCCGCACCGCTATGAAACTAGCTTTCTGGTTTTAGCAGCTAGGCCATCTAGCATTTGAGCTCTGAGCTCGTAGATAGACTCAAGCAGCTTTTCATACTTATCAGGATCATTCACAAACTCATCTACTGGCTCACGGAATACCAATCGATCAAGCTCACTCAAATTATCAAGCTCTTGTAACTTGTAAACAGAAGCATACATACTCATCTTTATATGCAAGTTATGGTAATTGTGAAACACTTCTGAAAAATGACTTTTCTGTCCCGCTCCGCCTCGCTTCTCTGAAACTTTAGCATTAATCAGATCTATACAGCTGGCGCAATATTCATTGCAAATCAAATATATTTCCTCTAGCTTTTTGGAAAATGCTTCTTTCCGTCCTCGCCGGCTGGCAAGTAGATGAGCCATCCACACTACTAGTAATGCAGTTACCGTTGACAAAAACCACGTCATTAGCTTTACCTTATCCGAAGAAGATTCAAATATTTCAACTAATCTACACATCAGCTACCCCTATATACCATCCTGATCTCTTACTTTTATATTTTTAATTTTCGTAGCATGTAGACTTTCAATGACCAAAAATCGATTAACATTAAGATATTGCTCACCTGAATACATAAAACCTGAATCTAGCGTATCCCACTGCTGTAGCCTATAACCAGAATATTCACATAGGTACTCAAAGTAAGCCCTTAAATACCTGTATGCCACAATAACGTGCACTGTCTCAGTTCCTGCTGTTAAAAATTGCTCATTACAGGATGGGGCAACCTCTAACACCACCTTAATGCTCTTCTGGAGCAGGAATGTCCGCAACTCAACAAGAAATAGGTCTTCCGCCAAATCGAATATTGATGCACTTGCTATCAAATATGTCTTAAGCGTCTCATCATCATTTTTGTATGAATTCTGAATCACGGTGCCCAGCATTTGCTTAAGGTTAACAATCCGCCAATTAACATCATGAAATCGCGTTTCATTCCTTAATGGCATTCCAGTCTCATGAGAACCTACAAAAAACCTTTTATGTAGTTTAGGGTTAACTTTAAATTTAGCTTTTAAATGCTTATGATATAAAACTTCATCAATCTGGGAAAAATATTGAAAAAGCTGATCTCTGTGTGCATAAAATTCTTCAGCGTTTTGCTTCCTCTTTAAAATTGAAATCTGTTCAGCTGTTTGCATTGTAGAGTGCAAACGAGTAACAAGTACGGACAGCGGTAGTGACAGAGATAGCACTGCTAATGGAAATGTACTTATTTCAGCGAACTTCAAGAACCCTTCTTTATTCACCGAAATAGAATACTCGCTCCAAATAATGCAACCTAGTACTAAAAAATATAATAGCGGCACCAGGATGCACAACCAAAGTATACCCTGTTGCGCTAACCCTTTCTCAGCATTCAACCCAAATACAGAAATTACCTTACTTGATAAACGCTCCCCCTCTCCATACTTAATGAACACTAACAAAAAAGGAATAAGAAATGGGGCGATAATTATTATTACCAATAGAAATATGCCATCCATGTTAGCGCCTTTGATCTTTAATTAATCAAAATCAAGAATAGCAAACGAAGCCCTAAAACTACAATTATTTACACGTTTTACTTCGATGGCAGGTAAGACATATACCCATCAAGTTTCTATCATGGTTTGACCCACCTTGGGCCAGATATGATCGACCTCAGTGGCCGCGCTCTAAACTTACGCCATTGCCAACCATAACCGCGTTGGGTGTCACTGCCCTTCTATAGTTGCCAGACTCCCCAGCGTGTCGCCTCTCGCTTGTCTGCGTGGCTCTCACAGTTTCGGGATTTATGCCGGGTAGTATTTTCCGTTTAAGTGATTTTGTCACACGTGTGATAGACACCCTGTTTCTGATGTTCCAGAGATAGAGTTCAGGTATTGGTTAAAGGTGGGTGGGAAGAATAATCTGTCTCGGCAACCCACTTCAGCTATTCTAAAGCCAGTTGATCTCGCCCTCTCGCTATACGAACTAAATTGGCAGTTTCTGCTTCAATTTATCCAGCAATCCGCTTTCCGCAAAGCTGAAGTATCTGCTTTCTCCAATAATGATGTGGTCGTAAAGCTGTATCCCTAGGGATGTGGTGTTAATTAATAAATTTGATGTGAACTGCTCATCGCCTGGGCTGGGCGTCGGATCGCCCGATGGGTGGTTATGAACAATTATCAAGCCATAGGGATTCAATGGAATGGCGCTTCTGAGAGCTTCCACTGGCCTCGCGTATACGGAAGCAACTGAACCGATAGCGACGACTTCAAAGCACAGTATTTTCAGCTTGCTATCAAGGCTGACTGTGATTAGCTTTTCTTTCGCCTCATTCTGTAGGTCAGAGAACAGCTCAAAAACTAAAGTCGGGTCCGTCAAAGGCACATTCACGGGAGCAGAAGACTTCACCCGCTTTTTCTTGTACCGGATATCAATCTCGCGGATATAGGTAGGCCGGTTATCTTTGTTTTCCGCCACGTTTTTCCGGCCTCCTTTTCTCAGTATCTTGGCTGTTTCTACACCGGGATATCTTCCGGCTAAGTATTTATAACTCATCAGGAAAGTATGGATTTAGTTTCAAGCAGACTACTATAACGGCGATAGCGGATAAGGGAAATGCAATTAAGCAGAGAGCTCCTGTGTAATGAGCAGAAAAGTTGAGGACAGGGGAGTAGAACAGACCAATCAATTTTTTCACTGGCTCTAAAAGTGTCCCAGATGTGTACCAAACTTCAATTAACCAGATTATGGACACAGCCTACAAACGCATAAATGATTGATATATTGAATAAATTTTACAAACAAGCAACACTATGCCATCCCCCAAACAGGTGAACGCGACAGAAAATACGTATCGAAAAACCTAAGCCGCGCCAGCAACTGACTGGGTTCGTTAAGGGTTGAAATGAGGATGAAAAAAATAACTTGCAAAAAGGGGGTTGCCTTCTGAAAAGGCAGCGTCTATATTTTTCAGACCTGATTTCCAGGTCAAAAAGCATTCAAGATTTCTGACAACAGTCGAATTTAAAGTACGAATTTAGCAAACACATGAAGCAAGCCCTGATTCTAGTCGTCAACCTTATTATCGTCGCGGTGGTCGTCGTACCTTCGCGGGGGTTGGCGTTTACGAGTCGGAACTAGCAAAGTAAGACTTCGAAAAACCCCCGCTTCGCAAGAACCGGGGGTTTTTTTATGGCCCCCGCAGCAAGCGGCCACTGACGGGAACAGAGGATATGAACGGCGCACAATGTATTATCGAGAAGTTGACGAAGCACTCCGTTGACACCATTTTCGGGTATCCAGGGGGCTGCATCATGCCCCTGTATGACGCGCTCCTCGACGCCGATGTCAAACATGTCCTCTGCCGTCACGAACAAGCCGCCGCCCTCGCCGCCGACGGCTACGCCCGCGCCTCGGGCCGACTCGGTGTTTGTCTGGCCACCTCCGGTCCCGGCGCCACCAACCTGATCACTGGCGTGGCTAACGCTTTCATGGACTCCATTCCCATGCTGGTTATCACCGGACAAGTGCCACGCGCCCTGATCGGCACAGACGCCTTCCAGGAAAGCGATATCCTGGGCATGACCTTAGGCGTAGTAAAACACTCATACCTGGTGGAAGACGCCAACGACCTGCCGCGCATCATGGACGAGGCCGTTGCGCTGGCCATGTCCGGCCGCCCCGGCCCGGTATGGCTGGATATCCCCAAAGACGTATTGCTGGAAGAGCTGGACTCAACGCCCGCACCGGCCTCCCTGGCCACAGAAAGCAGCGGAGGCGACCTGACGGATTGGGACAATCCGTTGGGACAAGCCCGTAAAATGATCAAGGCCGCAAAACGTCCGCTGATTTATAGCGGCGGCGGCGTCATGCTCGCAAAAGCAGTGACCAGCTACCGCCATTTCGCGGACGCCACCGGTATTCCGCAAGTGGTGACTTTGAAAGGCGTCGGCAACCCCGGCAAGCGCCATCCTCTTAATCTGGGCATGCTGGGCATGCATGGCTCCCGCGCCGCTAACGAGGCGGTGGAGCAATGCGACTTGCTCATCGTTATCGGCGCACGCTTTGATGACCGCGCGACAGGTAAACCCAGCGCCTTCGCCCCCAACGCGCGCATTATTCACATTGACTGCGACCACAGCGAAATAGGAAAAATCAAACGCGCCGACTGCGTACTCTTGGGCGACATGCGGGAAATTCTGCGCGGGCTGCGCCAGCCTCTGGAAATCGCGGAGTGGCGCGAGCAATGTATGGCGAGCAAGAGCCGTAACGGGTTCGCTTCCACTTCAAACGAGGATGATCCGGCGCCAATTCAGGGTCCTGACTTCATCGCCACCATGGACAAAGTAACGCCGCCTGAAGCCATCATAAGCTGCGACGTAGGGCAGCATCAGATGTGGGTGGCGCAGTATTTCGACTTCAATCACCCGCGCCAGCATCTGTCCAGCGGCGGACTCGGGACCATGGGATACGGCCTTCCCGCCGCCATGGGAGCGCAATTCGCAAAACCCGGCGCGCCGGTTATCAACGTGTCCGGCGACGGCTCTTTCATGATGAATATGCAGGAGCTCGCCACCATCCAGCGTTATGGCCTGCCGATTAAGCTCATCATTCTGGACAACCAGCGCCTGGGCATGGTGCGCCAGCAACAGGAGCTGTTCTACGCCGGCCGCTACAGCGAGGTGGATCTCTCTGATAACCCGGACTTCAGCGCCATCGCCAAAGCCTTTGGTATCCCCGCCATGACTATCAGCAAGCGCTGCCAGATGCGTCGCAGTATCGAAACGCTGCTCGCCTACCCTGGACCAATGTTGCTGCACGTACACATTGAAGAAGAAACCAACGTATGGCCGATCGTTAAACCCGGCGAAGCCAACGCCAATATGCTGGAGAACGCTCCGGCGACCACTATCGCCAATCAGCAAAAAGGAAGAGCCGCATGACCTCCCCACGACATCCGCAAACTATTTTTGAATGCCAAATATCCAGTCAGCCTGGCGCTCTCGAACGCGTTATGCGAGTGGTGCGCGTACGCGGATTTCAAGTGGAGGACCTGCGACTGCAGCGACTGGCGGATGTCTACGAGGCGCAACTGATCGTTTCCGGTTCGCGTCCACCGGAAACGCTGCTGCGACAATTGCAAAAGCTATTGGATGTGAAAACGCTAAAGGCGCTCAATCAACCCACTCAGGCCGCACCACCTGAATTGGCTTGCGCCTGAGCCGTCCCGGCAGGCGATGGGTGGAGTTTCCCGCTCCCCCATCGCCGCGGCGTCCCGCCGCTCCTTCCCTTATGAGCTTAATGCCCGCGATCGGCGATGTAGTCCGTGATCGCCGCGTAGAACTCCATTTCATCGAAGGTGTCAGGACCAACGCCAATGACGTCGATATGATCCTGATTCAGCACGTAAGCGAGAGACGTGGATTGCAATTCGCTGGGTCGGTTCAGGTCGCTGACATAGCCAAACGCCGGCTGCGCGTAGATGGAATCAAGCGATCCCCAATGCTCGTAATATTGCAACCGCTCCCCTTGTTGCTGGGAGTTGATGCCGACCAGGCCATCGTCGTCCCGTTGATTGGCGTCGCCATCACCCTGCCCGGCGGCGCCGTCGTTATTACAATCGTCCAGGCAATAGCCGTTGCCGTCGATATTGAACAGGCCTTCCGACACCAGCCATAACGCCGGGTTCACGTTCAGTCCGCTTTGCGCCGTCATCACCGACGCCGCATGTTCGATATAGGCGCCGCTGGCGGGATAGTTCTGGTTGAACGCCTTCATGCCAGTGGTGACGCCGTCGGCTTCATAATCGTCATACACCAGCTGCTTGGCGCCCGCCACCGCGTCGTTGCCTGCGGCGTAAACGACATTGCCGTAGAAATTGGCCAGCACTTCTACGATGGAGTCGCGGAAATTGTCGAGTATAAATTTGGCGACGGGAGACCCCCTGTGTGGAGAGGAAACGCTGACGTGCGTCTTCACTACCCGATAGCCTTTACGTTCGTATAGCACGCGCGCCGCCTTACGGCTGTCTACCCCACCTTGGGAATGAGACACCAGATTGACGTAACGATTACCAGTGGTGGCCATGTAGCTTTCGATGTTATCCGCGAGTTGCTTGCCGCGAACTTCGGAGCTATGGAAAGGCTGTACGGCGGAAACGTAGCTTTGTTGATTATCGTTGATGTCGCCGTTGCACGCGATTTCAAGGAATTTATCGCAGGGATCGAGCACATAAGTGCCGAAATCGTCGCCCCAGTAATCCAGTCCCAGGATATTGTTGAACCCGGCCATGCCGTGAGCGAAGACGATGGGGTACTTGGTTTTGTCTGCGTCCCGGGCCTGAGCGACCGGTGCGCAGACCAACGAAGCGCAAACAAGCGCCGCCGGAACGGCCTTGAGCATTGGTTTCATGTTTTCAGTCCTCATTTTGTTTTTGTTGTAACGAGGTAATACGACTCTTTTGATCGTAATTCGGTTTTTTATTTTTGTTCTACGCCGGCGCCGATGCAGGTTACGTGGAGGAACTCCGCTCAGCGACATTAGAGTAAATCATAATATGAAGCACAGTTCAGTTGTACCATCCCCCGAATGTGTGATGGCGCCGACAATTTTTCCCATTAAAACTTAACCCGCAATTGTTGCGGCGCCTTCAGGCTTGCATTCGCTCTGACTAAACAATAACAATCCCAGGCATGACAAAAATAACAAACGCTACTTCACGTCGAAGCGCACTCCTGATAAGCGGCTGCCTCGCTTTAACTCTGATATCCGCCGTCGTGTTTTGGCATGATCGACATTCCAGCGACGCCGCGACACAGCAAACATCGCCTGCGCCAACCTCTGCTTTGACGGCAGCGTCGCAATCCACGTCCACCGTTCAGACTGCAACGCCGTCCCAGGACGCCCTCGCCCAACGCAATCTGGAAGAAGAGGAACTGATTGGATATTTACAACGCACCTTCGGGGCGCATATCCAACATCCGAAAGTTCAGGTCCAGGTGCTGGAAAAGCTCATGCGTTTCGTACAAAGCCGCTATCCGGAAAGCTGGCGAGAACAACTGGCCATTCTGATCGGCGCCGCCTTTCCTGACCTGCAGGACGCGTTGATGCAGACCTTCGTCGCTCTGGAAACCTATACCGAGTGGATGAACACGGAACGCTATGCTCTGATGTCCCTGAGCGACGCGGAAAAGCGCACTCGCCTCTGGCAAAAACGTGAGGCGCTGTTTGGCGAACAAGCCTACGAGATCTGGAAAGATCAGTGGCAGGCCGAACAGTTTCAAGATCGCCTGGCCGACCTGGAACAGTCCTCCGCTCCTGTGGAAGAGAAAATTGCGCAATATAAACAACAAATCCTGGCCAGCTTCCCCGAAAAAGCCGAACACCTCATCAACAATAAGAAGCAGGAGTTGACCGATCGCTTTCTGAGTCTCTCCTCTGTGCAGGAACAATTGCGGACCATGCCCCCGGAACAGCGCTATTCGCAGCTACGCCATTTACGTGAAGAACTGGGAATGGATGAGGCGGCGCTGAGCCGTTGGGGGGATCTGGATAAAACCCGGGACGAACGGAGAGCGAACGGCGACGCCTATATGGCGCAACGGCAGGCGCTGACAGAGGGTGACGCGCAGAACGCCGCGCGTATTCAGGCGCTGCAGCAGAAATATTTTGGCGACGAAGCGGATATCATCGCCGCCGAAGAAGCCAGCGGTTACTTTCGTTTCGAGAGCTCACAACAATACGGAATCAATTGAGGGTCACCAATCAATCTGATTGGTTTTGCGGCCGACTTCCTTGGCTTTCTCCGACCATTCGATCCAGGCGTCGGATTCCTGCATCTGCTGTAGATAGGGGTCAATGTAAGGTTTGAGATAACGATACCCGTGCCCCCAGAAGTATTCTTCCGCCGCGACGCCAATCACCAGCATGAAGAAAATCAACCGTCCCCAGCGAATCGGCGGGCGATAGCGACGTTCTTTCTTGGCGACCTGAGACACATGCTTTTTGATCGCTTCCGTCTGCTTGGCCGCCGTTTGCGCACGCAGGTTTTTCAAGACCCCGCGAATATCCGCCATGGCCACTTCCAGCGAGGGATAGCGTTTATCCGGGCGTGTCTCCAACAGCCGAGTAATCAGCTCTTGCAGCCGGTTATGAAGCTCGGTAAATCTTTTACTGCGCACCAGACGTTGTCCGCGAATCACCGGTGGTTGTCCGGTCAGCGCGTGATAGCAGATAGCGCCCAGCGCGAACATGTCGCCGAGAATGCCCTTGGCGTCGGCATTTTCATACCAGTTCGGCTCGTCTGAATCAGTATAGTGCGCGCGCAAGCCGAAATCCGTGAGTTTGATGGAGCCCTCTTCATCCAGCAACAGGTTACTGGGACGCAAATTGCCATGCACAATCCGGTTGCGATGGGCGAACGCCAGCCCCTCCGCAATTTGCTCCGCCCACTCCACCACTTTCACCGCAGGCAGCGGGGCCAGCATTTGTTCGGCCATAGAGCCGCCAGGGAGATACTCCGTCACGATAACGTAACCCTTATCCCCCTTCGACACTGCAAGGATCTTGCAGATATTGGGATGACTGAGCCGCGCCAGCAGCTTGTGCTCCTTGATCCCCGGCGTGTCGGCGGGCAACTTCTTCATGATCAGCAGCTTCTGTTTGCCCTGATCTTCATATAAATAGACGGAGCTATGACGATCTTCCTTCAGCACGTCCAACAGGGAAAACTTGGACTCTATCGCCTCGCTGTTGGATAGCGCCCGCTCCTTCTGGGCCTTGCTGAGATGGCCGCCTTGCAGAATATGCAGCAACCCGTTTTTCACCTCGTCTGCGGAGGCCGGCCGCTCCGCCGGGTCTTTTTCCAGACAGCGCATGATCAGCGAGTTCAAGGCCGGCGCCATCTCCGGCTCAAATTTGCGCGGCGGAGGGATTTCTCCTTGCGGACAGACTCCTGTGAACAACTCATACATGAGGATGCCCAGCGCATAGATATCACTCTGCACTGAGGCGGCGTCCGCCGACTTGTGCTGTTCCGGCGCCATATAGGCGGACGTGCCCATAATGTTGCTGGTTTCAGTATGCAGGGTCTTTTGTTTGCTGGACGAGTCGTAGAAATGCGCGATGCCAAAATCCAGCACCCGCGCCTGCCAATCATTGTCAATGAGAATATTGGACGGCTTGATGTCGCGGTGGATCACGCCGTTCTTATGTGCGTACGCCAACGCCTTGCATAACTGCACCAGCACATCCATTTTGCGGGAAAAGTCGAGCTTTCCGCGGTTGATGGCGTCCTCAAGGGTCATGCCTTCCACATACTCCATGACGAAATAAGGGCGTCCCTTGCCGGTAACGCCCTTATCGATGACATGAATGATGTGGGGGTGATTCAGTTGCGCGATGATGAGAGATTCTTTTTCGAAGCGTTCCAGAATCTCAGGGTGATCTTTCAGGTTGGCGGACAGTATTTTGATGGCGACAGGACGTTGCAGCGACTCCTGCAGGGCTTTGTATACAGTCGCCATGCCGCCCTCGCCCAGCTTGCTGAGAACTTTGTATCCCTGCCACGCCATGTAGTTATCTTTTCCGAATTAGATGCATTAGTCCGTCGCCGAATCTCTCCAAAGCGCTAAAGAGCGAACGCCAGCGCCAAAAACAGTATTGCGGCCAGTATGCCGCCTAAAGCCATGTAACGCCAAGGCCGTCCCGATGCGGATTGTGATGCGTTCGACTCGGCGAAAGGCGGCATGGGTCGGGTTTTTTCACCGGACAAATCGCGCTTGGGAGCGGCGTTGCTATGGGGCGCGCCGTCTTTATCAGTCACCACCAGCACGGTAACGTTGTCATCAGCGCCATTAGTGAGAGCAATTTCCACCAGCTCATCGGCTTTACTCTGCGAGTTACCGCGACGCGCCAACACTTCCTGAATCCGCTCCTCAGACACCACGCCATGCAGTCCATCACTGCACATCAACCAGACATCCCCCGCCTGACGGGGCACGCGATAGGCGTCCACATGCAGCCCACCCTCACCCGCAGCGCCCACCGCCTGGGTGAGCACATGGCGAATGCGCGCCGCTTCTTCTTCAGATAGTCCAGTGCTGCGTTGCGCGACGGAATGATCTTCCGTCATCTGCATGACGAGGTCGTCCCGCAACAGATACACGCGGCTGTCACCCACCCAAGCGACTTCCATTTCATCGGAATGCGCATGCAACGCCGCAACGGTGGACGCCGCGTAGCCGCGCTCGCCACTGATGTCGTCGCCTAACAAGGATTGATGAGCGAGCAGAATAGCCTGCTCCAATGGATGTCCGGCGTGCACCGCTCTTTGCATGGACTGGCACACGCTCGCGCTGGCGACTTCCCCACTGTCGCCCCCTCCAACGCCGTCGGCGACGGCATAGAGACTTGTCGATTCGTCTACTAATCCATTATCCTGATTTTGCTGCCGCCGGCCGGTATGAGTTGCGAAACCTACTTGCATTAAAAGATTTCCAAGTCCCTGATTCATGGGGATTAAAAAAGTATATTTCTTTAGTATAGATGGGTTTTCAGTTTAGTTTCCTTGACTATACTCTAAAGTGTTAAAGCGCCTTCTGACCGGCAGAACCTTAATTCAGTAGTCATTTCCACAAGTGTGAGCTTAACGAGGCCCCTAGCAGCATGCTGAAACTGCAATTCACCGATGGAAGCCGGGAGAGCATCTGGCTGGTAGAACCGCGCCTGAAAATAGGTAAGCATTCTTCCAACAACCTGATTCTCAACCAGCCGGACATCCAGGACTTTCATGCCGAGATTCGTTTGCAGGAGGAACAGCTGTATCTGCTGAACCTCAGCCCCGACTATGTCGTGGGCGTTAACGGCAAAAAGGTGCAAAAAGCCGTAAAAATCAACGAAAACGATACCATCCAACTGGGAAAAGCCCACTTTAAAGTGGTGCATCCCGGTGCCGAGCATAAACCGAAACACGAAGCGCCGCAAAGCATCGCCCATAATGAATGGGGCCTGCAAACCAACGCCAGCTGGGCCAAGCAATCGTTTTACCCGATCGAAGACACCGTCATCATCGGCCGTGACGAACAGTGCGATATCACTGTGCCGGTGTCCCATTTGTCACGTCAGCACGCCCAGTTGACTGTGGCGGGAAATTATATGTTGGTCAAGGATTTAGGTTCCACCAACGGTACTTACCTGAACGGCGAGCGCATTACCCAGGGGCGCGCCAAACGAGGCGATCGTCTGCGTTTTGACGTCGTTACCTTTACCGTGACCGGGCCCGAAGATGACGGCGACCGCACCATCGTGCGTCCAGACGCCGTTGCCCAAGCGCCCTCTCCCGCGCCAACCGGTGAAGAAACCGTCGCCAATAATCCGCCGCCACGCCCAATGCGACCTGCTGCGCCGCCCAAAGCCGCCAGAAAACCGGCGCAAGAGAAACCTGCTCCCGCTCAGGAAGTCGCAGCCAAAGCGGAATCCAAAAGCGGCTATCTGCTTTACACCGTCATCGGCTTCGCCGTGGTGTTCGGCGCCCTGTCAGCCTTTTTCCTGCTCCGGTAAGGATACCGGTCGGGGCATCCCCTGTTACATTTTGCTCATGGGATTTCCTCCACCTTGCCCCTATAATAGGCGGTCGCCCCAGAACAACCTGCACAGCCGTTACTGATGTCGAATCCAGACCGTTTTCAGCAGTTTTTTTCTACAGACTGCCCGCAATTCTTTCGTCCGCTGACCAGCAAATACCGCGAAATGATCGTGGAATGCCTGCGTTTGCTGTATCAACGTTTCTACAGCAGCATGGCGGACTACGGCCACGCTCTGAAGCGAGAGCAGATGGTGGAGATCTTCCAAACCGCCCTGACTCGCGCGCCGGAGCTGGAAACCGATGAAGAAAGCGAAACCGAAGGGCGTTTCCGTACGGATCGCGACAAGGCTCTGTGGATTCTCAATACACTGATTGATTACGGCTGGCTGGAAGTACAGGTCGACGAGGTTACGCTACAGTCCAGCTACCACTTCAGCCGTAAAGGGCGTTTGTTCACCCAGCCCTTTGTGGAGCTCAGCGGCGCATCGGTGCGCACCCGTCACCGCAACACCCGCAATACCCGTAATGCGCTTCGGGCGTTTATTGAAGCCGGCGAAGTCCACGACCTGCTGGACGCTTACGAATACTCCGAACGTATCATCAGCGACTTCACTGACATTATTACTGAGCTGGAAGATCGCAAGCGCCAATTGGTGAAAGAAATTGAGATCACCGCGCTGATCAAACGAGCCAGCGATGAATTCTTCGACTTCATGGACAAACGCTTCCAGCCGGATTTGTCAGTGCGTCTGTCGGCGGACTCCGTGGAGAAACACCGGGACGAGATCATGTCCCAGGTGCGTCAGATTCGCAGGCTCCCCAAAGAAGCCAAGGCGCACGCCGAAGGCGAACTGCGCCGTCTGCTGCCGGATCGCGTGGTGGAGGGGCAATCCCTGCTCTGGCTGCTGTTGGATAATATAGAAATCCGACTCACCAACGCCTGCGATATCATGTTGCCTGCCCTGCGCAGCGCGTTGCGTAACTTCACCCGACGCGCAGATATCATTATCCGTCAAATGAGCTATCTGGCCAGCCAGCGCCATAATGACATGGTGCAGATTTGCCAGGAGCTGACCGAGCTGCCGGCGGAGGAGCAACAGGCGCGTCTGGAGCGCGCAGGCGCCCTGATGGCCAATCTCAATGTGGGCCTTATCGACCCCAAACAGATCAGCCTGCGCGAAGGTCGCCGTAAGATTACCGTGGACAGCCGGGTGCTCAACGATGAGCCGCTGGATCAGGGCGCTCGTAAAGAGTTGTTCATACAACACGCGCTGGATCAGGCTTTCGTCATCAATGACGACCGTACCCGTCAGTATCTGATTCAGGCGCTACGGGGCGGCCAGCGCATCCAGACCAAACATCTGCCCATTAACGCCGCTCCCGATCTGTTGGCGGCGATGCATGCCGTGGAACTGGGCTCCGTGTCAGGACTCTCCAGCGAATACGAGTTCGTGGTTGAGCCGACGGGCGATCTGGTCAGCAATGAATATTTACTGCAGGCGGATGATTTCATCATCGAAGTACGACCGAAAAAAGCGATGCAAGACACCTTATGATTCTGAGTCAATGCCTTGAAAATGAACTGTCCTCTGAAGGACTTCAGTTAACGGACTTCAGCGAGCTGGTGCTGCGTCTGCTGGATTACAGCATCATCTGCCGCGATGAAAGCCTGATCGAACAATCTTTGTATGATCGTTACCTGCGCATCGACAAGCTGGTGGACGATTATCTGTCCGTTCTCGGCGTGCGTCTGCTGCATGACCGTCAGTTCCAATATATCCGTGCGTATCCGCCGGGAGCGGAGGCGCCAGGTCTCGACGATGAGGTGGATCAGCCGTTCAACACCGGTTTGCGCGCGCGCCTGAATCAGCAGGAAATCGCCTTGATTCTGGTATTGCGCAGCCAGTACGACAAAGCCCTACGAGAGGGTCAGGTGGACGATCAGGGCGGCGTCACGCTCAGCTTTGAGGCGCTGTCCATCGCCATGAAGAACCTGCTGCAACGCACCCTGCCGGAGAATCTGACGGAACGCCGCCAGCTGCTGAAGCGCCTACGTCAGTTGCGTCTGTTGCAATTCAGCCAGGAAGACACGTTGGAAAGCGGCGAAAGCTGGGTCCGCATCCGTCCGCAAATCGTCAACTTCGTCAGCGATGAAGCGCTGTCTGCGTTGCGGGGAGAAGAGGCGCAGCAGGAAGACGCAGCGGCGTCCCCGGAAGAAAGCTAACCGGCGGAAGCTGGCCCAAGGACGGAATAAATAAGGCGGCGTCCACTATCAGTGATTTGAGAGCACCATGTTTCTAAAGAAATGCATCTACGTTAACTGGGGCAACATCCCCAACAGCGAATTCGATTTCGGCCCCATTAACCTGCTTTCCGGGGGCAACGGTTCCGGTAAAACCACGTCGGCAGACGCCATTCAGACAGTGATGACCGCCGCCCACGATTACCTGTTTACCTACAACCCAGGCCAGGATGAAACCACGCAACGGGGTCGCGGCGGCAAGCAGGTGCGTACGCTGTCTTCCTATGTACTCGGTTGCGACGACGGCAGCTTCGCCCGTCTGGAGCCCACCGAAGGCTATATCGCCGCCTGTTTTCATCCAACGACAGGCGAGTCCGCCGAGCCCTTCACCGCCATTATCTGTTGCCGCGCCCACATCGATCAGGCTGGCTCGCAACGGGTGGCGCGCCAGGACGACCTGTTCTTCCTGATATTACCCGGGGCGGAAATCAGCCTGACCGACCTGCAGGGTGAAGAGGCCAGCGGCGACAAATTCGTCATGCCCATGGACAAGATCGTGGCGCGCCTGCGTAAAAAATTCGAAGTGGAGAAGTACGATACCAAGAAAGGCTATCTAAAACGCCTTTACGGCATTCTGCGCGGCAAATCTCACGAGGTGCCGGAGCGTGAGGCGATGAACGCCGCGCGCGCATTCTCCCGTTTCATGGCCTATAAGCCAGTGAAAAGCATCAATGATTTCGTCGCCAATGAAATCCTGGAAAAGAAAGACCTGGGCGAAGCGATCCGCTCCGTTTCCGATCTGCTCAAAACTATCCACGGTATGGAAAGCGACGCGTCCCGCCTCAAGAACGCCATTCGCATTCTGAGCGACGCCACGGGCTACGGCGAGAGCTATATTCAACGCTGGATCGATTTGAACGTCTGGCAATACGTCGCCGCGCGTCACCAGTATCTGACGGATCAGGAAGCCTATCTCACCGCTAAGAAGCAGCAGAAGTCCTTGCAGGATGAGAAAGTTTCCAACCAGCAGGAGCGCGATACGCTGGAAGCCCGACATGACCAGATCGAGGGCCGCCTGCTGGAGCTGACCGCCAAACGTATGGGCCATCAACCCCTGCAGCAGAAAGACGAGCTGGAGAAGCTGATCGCCGCCAATGGCCGCGCCCTGCACGAACAAGCGCCGGGGCTGCTGGAGCAGAATCATCGTCTGGACGCCATCTTTCAGGCCACCAATAACATCATCAACCTGATGAAGAACCAGAATATCCTGGATGACGTACCGCGTCTGGGGCATAAGGATGTCTGGGCGGGAGCCCTGGAGTTCAGCCAACTGAAACAACACGGTCAGGTGGATTTCGCCGCCCTGCTGGGACGCGACTGGGTGGATATCTCTCCCCTTGAAAGCCACCTCGATCAGGCGTTATTAATTCAACAGAAAGCCAATCAGTGGCAGCGCCAGTGGCACGATGGAGAAATCAGCGCAGACGGCGTCAGCCTGCGCGACCAAGTCAGTCGCGCCCTGCACCGGCGCGAGAGCCTGAATCAGAAGCTGGAGCAGCAACGCCATCAGAAACAGGCGGAAATCGAAAGCCTGGAGACGCGTCAGGTCACTTATCCTTACCACGTCAAAACAGCGTTAGAGGCGATTCGCCGGGAGTGCCCCGAGGCAGACCCCCGAGTGCTCTGCGATTACGTCGAAATCAAAGACCCCAAATGGCAAAACGCCATCGAAGGCTATGTCGGCGGCGGTCGCTTCTCGATTCTGGTGGAGCCGGAATACGAAGCCCGCGCCACCCGCATCCTGCGCTCCTTGAAAGGCGGCGGACAGGCGCGCGTAATCCAGGGCGAAAAAGCCCGCCGCGATTGCGAGCGCATGAACCTGGACAAAGATTCCATTATCCATGTCATGGAGTTCAGCCACGCCACCGCGCGCTACTACATCACCGCCAGCTACGGCAACGTGCTGCGGGTGCGCTCTGAGGAAGAGTTGCGGATGACCCGTCGCGGCGTCACCGCCAACGGCCTGGGCTCCGGCTCTTACAGCATGTTCCGTTGTGACGTGGCCGACAGTGAGCTGGTATTTGGACAGGAGGCGCGGGAACGCGCTCTGGACGCAAAGAGAGAAGAGCTGCAGCAAATCCGCATCGAGCACCAACGCGCCGGCGAGCAGTGGCAGGAATTGTCCAATCTGCTGCGCGCCGCGGATCAGATCAAGCCGCTGTCCTACGCCGACCGCCTGAAAGCCATGCTCGATATTCACCGGGAACTGCGCGAAGCGGAAGATCGCCTGGCCCACCTGGACCTGGCTGACTTCGAGCAACTGGAACAAGAGCTGGAGCAACTCAAGCAACAGGACAAAGAACTCAAGCAACGTATTGAGGTTCTTCTTAAGCGGGAAGGCAGTCTGCAAACCGAGCTGGCGCAGAAGGCGGATCTCTGTAAAGCGCTCAGCGAACGTAAAGACGCCTCGGAAACCAAACAGGACGAAAAAGAAGAGTCTCTGCGCTCAATTGCGTCCCTATGGCCGAATTTCGATAGCGAAGCGCGGCTGCAGGAAGCGGATCAATGTGCGGAAAGCATCCGTTCCGATCAGTTGCATCTGGAGTTGCAGGATACTCAATCCAACATTGAAAGCCTGGCGCGACAGTTCGAAAACAAGCTGATTGAGCACAACCAGTCGAGCAATCCACTGGATCAGATCGCCTATCTGCCCGACTATGACCAGATGCACAACCGCGCATTCTTCAGCCGCATCTGTGAAGTCAGCCGGGAAATCGACAAAATTCGCAACCGCCTGAAAAACAATATTCTGGTGGAGAAACAAGAGAAGCTGACGCAGTTGAAACTGGCATTCAACAACACCTTCGTCACCCACCTCTGTCACGCCATCTATCAGGCCATCAATGACGGCAAGAAGATTCTGGAAGACATGAACCGGGAGCTGGAGCACCATCGTTTCGGCGCCGATCGTGAATCCTTCCGCTTCGACTGGACGTGGGTGCCAGAATTCAAGGAGTACTGGGATTTCTTCAAGGAAATCATCGCCCTGCCTAATCTCGGCGAAGGCGCAACGCTGTTTGACGCGGAGTTGTCGAAGAAAGCCTCGCAAGTGCGCGACCGCATGATGGCGATGTTGCTGTCCGACGACGAGCAAAAAGCGATGCGGGAGCTTGAACGCATCTCAGATTATCGCAACTACCGCAATTACGAGATTTATAAGGAGCCGCAAGGCAAACAACCGATTCCGTTGTCGCAATACGGCACAGGCAGCGGCGGCCAGTTGGAGACCCCGGCCTACATCATCCGCTCGGCGGCGATCACCTCCGCATTCCGCTTCAACGAAGGCGACAGTCATCTGCGTATGGTGCTGGTGGACGAAGCCTTCTCGAAAATGGACGAAACCCGCTCCCGCGAGGTCATCAACTATCTGACCCAGACTTTGGGCCTGCAGCTGGTATTCATTATGCCCACCAGCAAATCCGGCCCCTTCATGGACCTGATCAGCAACCAGTTTGTGTTCACCAAATGCCCCACCACCCGCCCGGTTGGCGAGCTGCAAACCCGCGTTCTGGTGGACAGGCAAAAGTGCAACCAGGAAAAAATCGCCGAACTCTGGGCCAACCACCGCAAACAAATCCGCCACCAGTTCGCGCTGGATTTTATGGAGGAGTTTGGTTGAAGACGTTTTAACTTACGTTTTCAACATGCAAGCCGAGGGCTCCGGCCCTCGTGCTTCAGCTATCTATTCCTACGTCACGACGCTACCAATAACTATAGCCGTGAATTTCACGGAAATTGCTCCATACTTAGAGACAACACTGGGTTCAATGAGTTTTGGAGACGCACATGGACAGTCGATCTTGGCTCTTTGGGATTCACTTCATCACCGCACTGTCGCTATCCCTGGCCGCATTTTCGACGCAGGCCGCCGGACGCATTTTCGGCATCGCCGGCAAGAGCGTGGAGGACATCAATTTCATCAACGCCTGGAAGGGATGTGAAGAAGAGGCCCGCCTCAATGACGACACCTGTATTCACATTGGAGAAGTCGGCCCCGCACATTTTCGCACTCAAGACCGTGTGTTGCTGGAGGCGATGGATCGACGCATTGACGGCATTGCCGTTTCCGTCACCAATTCTGAATACCTCGCTGCAAGTTCTTTACGAGCTGCTTCAGAACGCGGCATTCCCATCATTACCTTTGATTCCGATCTGGAAAAACCTCACGACAACTTGCGTAGCGCTTACGTGGGACCCGACAACCTGGGCTTTGGACGCAATCTCGCCACTCAGGCCATGCGTCTGCGACCGCAAGGCGGCGCTGTTTGCCTGATGAGCGGCGGCCCTTACAACCCAAACCTTAACGCGCGCTTGCTGGGCGTGCGGCAGGTGCTTAGCGGAGATGACGCCTTTCCCGCTGACCGCAAACTCACTGGCGAAAACGGATGGCATGAGCCTGTTCGCTGTCCTTGGTACAACTGGGATAAATACGATCGCGCCCTGCTGCAAATGCGGGAGGCGATCTATAACAAGGAGATCAATGTATTCCTCTCCGTCGGCTCATGGCCTCAGATCGACCTCAATCTTTACCGGGAAGCCATGATGCCGGCGAAGGCTGAGTATCTTGATTCGCTCAACAAGATAGTTGTCATAGGCATAGGCACGCCACTGCCTGAACAGCTGGATCAGTTGAGTGAGAAGCTCGTCCATGCCTTTGTTTCCATTGATTTCGAGGAGATGGGACGGATCAGTTACCGCTATCTGAAAAAGCTCTCAGAGGGAGAGCGTGTTCCCGAAATCACTTATACGGAAAACCGTATCTACCGTTGGGACGATCCCGCCATTATGGAAAGGCGCGTCACCAAGGAGTGAGCTGTATAGATTTCAACGCACTTATTCGCCGCATGCCTTGCAAGGGCGGATTGATCACGTCCGCCCTCCGCTTACCGCCTCCTTTCCAGCTGCATAAGCAGTCCGTTACGTTCCGACTTATACAGCGCTTTCTCTCTGATTCTATTTGATATTTTTCCGATAAAACGACCTAACGCCCCTAGGGTTTGCCCCAGGCTACTTCCACTGTTTGCGTCCGTTACACTAACCGGCCCCTTCTTTTCCAAATGACGCATATAGAGTTCCAGCAGACGTAGGTGACAGATATGGACGGAGTAGTACTTGATATCAATCATAACAACCGTGAAGGCGTGTTGAGATGTCATCAAGGCAACCGTTACGCCTTCAGCCTGGCGGAGTGGAAAAGTCAGGAAGCGCCGCGACGGGGAGACAAAGTGGACTTCCTTCCTCTGGGCACGCTAGCGACGGAAATCTATTTTCTGGAACGGGCCGCCACACCAGAGCCAACGCCTGCGCCAAACGCTTCAGCTCAGGCAGCAACGCCTTCCCCCACCGCGCACGCTTCCCCGACGTCGCAACCGCAGTCGAGTGAACGCGTCAACGCTAACCCGGCATCAGGCAAGGCCACGTTTTCCCATACTTCTGGCCTGGCGGTGACCAGCTTTATATTCAGCCTCATTGGCCTGTTCTTCTTTGGCTCCCTGATAGCGATTATCTGTGGACATATCGCGCTCCATAAAATTCGGGAAAGCGCTGGCGTACTGACCGGCGCGGGGCTGGCTATCACTGGCTTGGTGTTGGGTTATCTTGGCCTGTTAGGCACTGTCCTATGGATTGGTTATCAGGCGTACCATCAACAGCTCTGATACTCATCTGCTTTCTGTAGCAATCTTTCATTCTGGCGCTCATCACTTACGACCCCGCGCGTGCTCCTGCTTCCGATTAAACCAATCAATCGGAAGCATAGTTATGATTACCTTTTTAAATAATGAGAATCATTCTAATCTAGCCATAACAAACAAACGGCTACCGTGGTACGGGGGAGTCAAACATGGTTAAAACGTTTACCTTCGCCATCATCCATTTCAGCGTCGCCTTCACTGTAGGGTACCTGTTAACCGGCGACCTCATCGTCGGAGGCGCTATCGCATTAGTGGAGCCACTGTGCAACACTGTAGCCTATTTCTTTCATGAAAAGGCCTGGGAACGGTTCGGCCGGTTATCCAAGCCCGCCTCCTCTCCCGATGCAGCAGTACATGGAGCCGGCGCCGCAAGCGGTTAACCTTCCTTCCCGACCAGGCGGATCAAGGAGGCGCCATGAACAGTTTTAACACACTCTCCGATTTATCCGTCGGAGACCGCAGCTACCGCATCCATCTACTAAGTTCGATGCCGGCGGAATACAAAGTCGAACGGCTGCCTTACTCCATCAAGATTCTGCTGGAGAATCTGTTGCGGCGAGAAGACGGCTATAGCATCACCAAAGATGACATCGCCGCTCTCGCGCAATGGGACGCCAGCGCCCAACCCAGCGCGCAGGTTGCGTTCACGCCGGCGCGGGTTGTTTTACAGGATTTCACTGGCGTTCCAGTGGTGGTGGATCTGGCCGCCATGCGCGACGCGATGATGAGTCTCGGCGGCGACCCCAGGTTGATCAATCCCCTCGAACCCGTTGATCTGGTCATCGACCACTCTGTGATGGTCGACTATTTCGGCGACCAGGACGCCCTGGCGCGCAACACTCAGATAGAATTCGAACGCAATGAGGAACGTTACAAGTTTCTGCGTTGGGGACAAAAAGCGTTTTCCAATTTCAGGGTAGTCCCTCCCGGCACCGGCATCGTGCACCAAGTGAACCTGGAATATCTGGGACAGGTGGTGATGCAAAAAGAAATCGATGGTGAATGGTTCGCCTACCCTGACACCCTGGTCGGCACTGACTCTCACACCACCATGATTAATGGTCTCGGCGTATTGGGCTGGGGCGTTGGCGGCATTGAAGCGGAAGCCGCCATGCTGGGGCAGCCGGTCAGCATGCTGGCGCCGGAAGTCGTGGGCTTTAAATTCACCGGCAAGCTCGCCGAAGGCGCGACCGCCACAGATCTTGTTCTCACTGTCACGCAAATGCTGCGCAAGAAAGGCGTGGTAGGAAAGTTCGTCGAGTTTTACGGCGATGGTCTCGACCACCTGCCCTTAGCGGACCGCGCCACCATCGCCAATATGGCTCCGGAATACGGCGCCACCTGCGGCATCTTCCCTGTGGATAAAGAAACGCTAGCCTATCTCAAGCTTTCCGGCAGAGAGGACAGCCTGATCAATCTGGTGGAAACCTACGCCAAAGCCCAGGGCCTATGGCGGGAAACAGGCGATAGTCCAGCGCAATACAGTGATACGTTGACACTGGATCTGGGCTCAGTCACACCCAGTCTGGCCGGTCCCAAACGTCCACAGGACCGCGTCGCGCTCTCCGACGCCAAAGCCTCTTTTGAAAACACTCTTCAGGATTATCTGGACCTGAGTTCCGCTTCCGACAACAAGTCGACAGAAGAGCGCAACGGCGATTCTCATCAACTCCAGCATGGAGACGTCGTGATCGCCGCCATCACCTCTTGCACCAATACGTCGAACCCGGCTGTCATGCTGGCGGCCGGGCTCGTGGCGAGAAATGCGCGGCAGCGCGGGTTGACCGTCAAACCCTGGGTGAAAACATCTCTCGCTCCCGGTTCTCAGGTCGTACCGGCTTATCTCAAAGCGGCGGATCTCATGGATGATCTGGAAGCCCTCGGCTTCAATCTGGTTGGATTTGGTTGCACCACCTGTATCGGTAATTCCGGGCCACTACCGGAAGCGATTCAAAGCGCCATCCGCAAAGACAAGCTCATGGTGACGTCCGTGCTATCCGGTAACCGCAACTTCGAAGGCCGCATACATCCAGAAGTGCGCGCCAATTATCTGGCTTCGCCGCCGTTAGTCGTGGCCTATGCCCTGGCCGGCTCCATGCGTATGGATATTTACAAAGATCCTCTTGGCCAGGACAAGAATGGCGAGAATGTCTACCTGAAGGATATTTGGCCTTCGCAAAAAGAGGTCGCCGACCTTATCGCCGCTACTGTTTCTTCAGAGCGTTATCGCAGCCAATATGCGGATGTTTTTACTGGGACTGACGCCTGGCGCGCACTGCCAGTTCCAGAGGGTAAAACCTACGATTGGCCCGACTCCAGCTACATCAAGAAACCACCGTTCTTTGACGGAATGACCCTATCGCCGCCAGCTCTGACGAAAATCGAACAAGCGCGGACCTTGGTGAAAGTTGGCGACTCCATTACCACCGACCATATTTCCCCTGCCGGCTCCATCGGCCCGGATAGCCCCGCAGGAAAATATTTACTCGAATGCGGCGTCGAGCAACGGGATTTCAACAGTCTCGGCAGCCGTCGCGGCAATCATGAAGTGATGATGCGCGGCACCTTCGCCAATGTCAGATTACGCAACCAACTGGCGCCGGGAACCGAAGGCGGCTGGACCACACACTGGCCCAGCGGAGAAGTCGTCAGTATCTTCGACGCCGCCTCACGCTACCGGGAGAATGGGACTCCGCTGATTGTCATCGCTGGAAAAGAATATGGCTCCGGCTCAAGTCGCGATTGGGCCGCCAAAGGGGTCAGTTTGCTTGGCGTGCGAGCGGTGCTGGCGGAAAGCTATGAACGGATTCACCGTTCCAATTTGGTTGGCTTCGGCGTTTTACCTCTCCAGTTCAAGCCCGGCGAATCAGCGCAGACATTGAACCTCGATGGAGAGGAAACTTACTCTTTCGGTTCTCTGGAAGATTCACCCAAATCAATTACTGTCACTGCCGTAGATAAAGAAGGTTCGAAGAAGACTTTCGACATGGACGTACGCATTGATACGCCAACCGAGTGGGATTACTACCGCCATGGGGGAATTCTGCAATATGTGGTGCGAGATCTGGCCAGGAAGTCGACGTCCTGAAGCTCAAGCCACGTTCAAATCGCGTTAAGAGATTATCCAGGCCGCACGGCGACGCCGCGGCGGCCTGCTTGAACGTTCGCCTCTCCATGTCCGTGTTTTCGAACACTTAATAGCCAGTTTAAAAAATATTGATAACTTGATGTTTTTATATCATATTCATACAAGTGTTATTTACCGCGTCTTTATGACCATAGCACTATTCCCTAACGCTGAGAGAGGCGGCATCACAGTTAAGCTCGCCTGTTAAGTCTGGGAAGTTTTACTCAAAACCAACACTCAGCATGACCAAGTACGGTGAACATGACCACCAAGAAAACATCTCCGGAGTTTGAGCGACAGCTGTTTCGCATGGTGCGGGAAGCCAGGTGTATCGGGCGCTCTAATGGAGTTTTCAAAGTCGGCCCTGAATTCTCCACAAAACGAATTGAAAATGTGTTAAGCCGGCTGGGATACAGCTTCGCCTCACACCGCTCAGAGAAAGAAGACGGCGTTTACTGGGAGCTTTGCCTGATGGTTCCAGAGATTCTGGAAGAAAGAATTATCCCGACGCATTTGCGTTCAATGTAACGAGACGTCGGAAAAGGAGCGAGTACTTCATGGGCGCTAACGCAGTAGCGCACTCTCGCGAAAATGGAAAGGGAGTTTTTGAGCTAACTCCTGGTTCAGGCCGACGTCTCCGCCGGCCTATTCCATCGGTTAGATCGATTACGCTTGAGAAGATCTCCTGCGCATCGACAAACCGAGCATGCCCAAACCTAGCAGTGCGAATACTCCCGGCTCGGGAACTTCGCTGGTCTCAGCCGCGTCTTTGTCCTTACCGGCGACTCCTGTGAAAAAGAGTTCGTCCAGACTGTAAGTTTCAAACAGCGCAGCGAATGAGCCTTCCAGGAACTTGATCGAAGAGAAGCCTTGGTCCAGGGCGAAGCCCCAGAAAGTGCCGCTCAACGTCGGAGCCATTTCTTCGACAACCTTGCTGCCGTCCAGCAGCTCAATTTCCATCTTGATGCCAGTCCCCTCTCCTCCGGGGCCCGCCAAGTCCCAAATGCCGCCAAAAGAGGTGGCGCCGCCTTCAAAAGTGAAAACGGTGGGCGCATAGGTGTCGCTAACACGGTCATAGAACTTCCCGCCGCTGACCGTGGAGTGGCTCCATCCTGAAGAAATACTTAGTCCTGAGGTTAACGCGTCCCGGTCAAAACTTTCGACCTCATAGGCTCCTGTTGTTAACGCCCAAGCAGCTTGATCCGTGTAAATGTCTACAATGGCGGCTTGAGCAGACCCTACAAAGGCCACTGCACTACTTGCTAGAAACAATGCATTAATAACCTTGTGCATGGTTACTCCTTATAATTTTGATTTTGGAGTTACCCGAAAGGCACAAAGTATTCCCTGGTTTAAAAATATAATAAAAAACATATCGTTATATTTTTAACCAATATAAAAGTATATTTTCTCAGTAAAGTTAGTGGACACGGCCTTTAGATATAGGCCTGACAAAATTTGATCAGCCGTTCACTTCGCATTTAAATAAACACAAAAAAGATATAGACCTTAAGAAATAGTCCCGATATTTTCATGAAGAACATGCATAGACTTTTGAGACTATTCTTTAGGAACTATATTTAGGCTTTTATTCAATCATTCCTTTAAGAACAGATAAAAAACCCACAAAGATAACAATGCATCACATAATTTGGCCGAGATTATCGCCGATTAAACATACAGTTATTCTCTGATGAGATTTCGCGGGAATAACGACCCAATAATCGTCAGTATTTTTTACACTTGCAGTTTGCGCACTAAAAACAAGTTCCTCTCGCCTTTTAACCTGCGATTCTGATCACAAAATCAGCAGTTAAATGGGGAAGCTGCCGCGATTTTTCCCTCATTGGAAGCCTTGGCGACGATGGCGCGCAGCGAAAAACAGATCAAACCATGTCCAATGCAACAGGGAATCTGCGCAGATTTTCATCCAACGACTTTATCCGCTCCGGGCTATCGCCTCGGAAGTAACAGTAGAGTCTAGGCGTTTTATCCGCATTATCGCCTTCTAATTGATAAGGATTGCGAGAGGTCCCCTGGGGTGCGGAGAGGTAATCGCTGATGGCGTACAAATAGTGCTGGTTCAACAGATGTCCCCAGGCGTCGATATCCGTACGCAGGTAGAGGGGTCCGTCAATATCAATGATGGATGAACCGGATTCCCGCAATGGCGAGATGACGCCAAGGCGGGCGACCAGATCATACTGATTGGCGAAGTTTTCGATATAAGGCAGCGCAGTAACGCCGCCGCCCATCTCAATGGGCAGGTTTACTTTGGCGATATAGGTCATGGTATTGGCGCAATTGGCGAAGGTGTATACCTCAAGCTTCTTGAGCAATTTAATGGCGTAGGCGTTAAAGCCGCTCTTATCCATGAGGCCAAACTGATCCGGCGTAAGGTGCGCCAGCGCCAAACGGTCAATAAACTCCAGGTTCGCCCAGTCATTGCATTCCGGGTTATCTTTCAGTTTCTGCAACGCTTTCAAAGCCCGACTGATTGCGCGTAACACATTGGCTGCGATGATGGTTCCCTGTGAATGGCAGAGTAGCACCACCCGCTCCAGCGCCGGATTTTTCATCGCCTCCAGCAACGCTATCGTCGCCTTAACGTCTGGTTCAGTCATGGTTTGCGGAATCTCCAGATCCGGATCGATCTTGAAGCTTTTTCCGACTGCGCACTGAAACAAATCCAAGAGAAACGAGCTGGTCTGGTTGTGGATAACCGTCACCGGGCGCTGAAACATCTGGCTGATCAGCTGCGAGTTAAGCTCTGCAATAGGTTTGTTGGTTAGAATACCGTTGAGGAAAAACCAGCGTTCGTGACTGAATGAGGTGACGGAGTCAAAGGGGTCCGCCTGCTGGAAGTAGCCGCTTGGCCGCCAGAACAGCCGGTTGACGAAGGGCGGAAGAAAGGTCCGCGCCCATTTGTTGGGCAGATGGGAATAGGCGGGGATATTGGCGTCCGCCAGAAATCCGAGCGTACGCTTTAAACGCCAGAGGTCGAGTATGGTGTATTCCGACAACTCACGGTGTGGCGGCGGCCAGCTTGAAATTGGTCCAAAGATGGACTGCAGATAGAACGGCGGGAACATGTTCAACGCGCCGCGCACCACCTTGGCCAGATTGCTCCAGGCGTTTTCTTCAGGAAAGGGGAGAAAGTTGGGTTCGGTATAGCCGGAATCCGGTTCGGCTTTACTGATTACGGGGCTGATTGTTGTCGCGGCCATCACACACTCCCTGCGTCTGGTTGAGCTTTCTTAAGCGTAGTCCCGCTTCGCGGCGGCGCCAAACCGGCGTCCGCCGCACAGCTTGTCGACTCAGGCTGGGTCTTCCCTGCTCTGGGTCGAATCTTATCTTTTACAGACGTTTGATCTCTTCTTGGATTTTTTCCAGTCGCTTCTCATTGGACGGATGCGAACTCAGAAAGCTGGACTCGCCGCCGACTTTTTTCTGCAACGTTTCGATGGAGCGCTTCATTGCATAGGGATCTTTGCCCAGTCTGTGCAGTGATTTCACGGAATATGCGTCGGCTTCCAGTTCGTCCGCCTGAGAAAAACGCGCATTCACTGCCGCGTATGCGATTTGCCCCAATTGCGATTGGGTCAGCTCGCCCACTGTGCCGCCGGCTGAAACAACCGCCTGAAATGCCGCGTCCGTCAGCATTTTCTCACGCATCTGCTTGTAGCTGTGTTTGAGTTTGACGTGGCCAATCTCATGCTGCATGACCGCCAGAACCTGATCGTCAGGCATCACGTCCATCAGTCCGGAGTAGACTCGTACGGTGCCGTCCGCCATGGCGAAGGCGTTGATCTGATCCGACAAATAAACCTTGTAGTTCAGCGTCAGCCCGTCCGCATTTTTCAGATTGCGGGTAATGGCGTCCAAACGCTTGGCGTATTTGCTACTGGACGGAGCCACTTTATTTTCTTTATCCATTTTGTCCGCCGCCTGTTGGGACACGGACACCACTTGATCTTCCGTGAGGGTGGTGGCCTGCAGCACACCGGCGCCCAGCGTCAATGCGGAGTCGGTGTAGGCGCCGCTATTGGCGCAACCGGACACCAGGCCCAGGCTCAAAATAGGGGCGGCGACTAAAGGCAATAGATGTTTTCGCAACATTCTCAGGCTTCCTCAGCTATAGTTGAACGAACCCGCCCACAAGCAGGTCCGGATTAAATCATTCAGTCTGATTATCTATTCGGGCGCTAGCGCGACCATTAGAAATTATGCGGACGCCGCTGGCAACCATCCTATTAGCGCCGTCCGTCAGGTTACAGCCGTTACTTTGTTTATTCCGCAACCGTCAACGTCACTCCCAAGCCGGCGGAGAACTCCTGCAAAGCAGTCAGCTTATCCTGCGACAACTCAGCGCTGAGCATGACATGCTCGGCATATTCCGCAGCCACATTGCGGGCGCCATGTTGATCCAGCCATAAACGCAATACCTGCTCATGGCGGAAGTCACAGCTCAAGCTGATGCTGGCCAGAGTTTCGCGAAGCTGTACCGGCAGTTCCACCATCGCCTGCTGGGCCGCGCCGGAATAGGCTCTCACCAATCCGCCCGCTCCCAGCTTGACGCCGCCAAAGTAGCGAATAACAATCACCATGACATCGCCGACGCCCTTGTGTTGCAGCACGTTCAATATCGGCTTTCCCGCCGTGCCGCTGGGTTCGCCATCATCAGACATCGCCGCGCTCTGTGCGGATTTCGGGTTGCCTAACAGATAGGCCCAGCAATGATGTCCGGCGTCGGGGTAGTCCTGCTTCGCCTGGGCCAGCATCGTCATCGCCGCCTCGCGGCTGTCCGCATATCCAGCGCGAGTGATGAAGCGGCTTTTTTTCACTTCAGAGACAGTTTCCACAGCCGCCGCCGGGGCAAAATAAGACATCAGTCCTCACTCTTGGTATTCCAGTTCAACGCAACATTCAGGTAAGCGACAGGCCTCCGTCCACCACCAAAGTATGGCCGACCACATAACTTGCACTTTCAGAGGCCAGCCAGACAATGGCCTCCGCCACTTCTTCAGGATCGGCGAAGCGGCCAATAGGCGCCGATGAGGCAGCTTGCTCCTGTTGTGGATTATGGCCGTCTTGCAACCGCGAGGTCCAGCGCGGGGTGCGGGTGGCGCCGGGAGCGACCGAATTGATGCGCACGCCCCGCGTAATATACGACAGCGCCAGAGAACGGGTCAGACTCTCCAGCCCCTGACCAGCGGCGGCGTTGAATGGGTCCGGTTGCAGGCGGAAGCGATTGGCGGAGCTGACATTGACGATGGCGCCGCCGCGCGACATGAGTTCAAGCTCATACTTGAGACATAGCGCCGGCGCCCAGAGTTCGTTTTCCAACGGCCCGCGCAATTGCTCTTCCGACATATCAGTAATGGCGCTCGTGGAGCCGGTTCCCGAGGCGGCATTGTTCACCGCCATATCCAATGCGCCATAGCGACTCTCGATGTATCCGAACAGGCGGCGCAGGGAGCGGCGATCCGTCAGGTCGCAGGCGTAAAAATCCACCGCATCCAGATCTGGATGCGCGGCCTTCGCCTCTTCCCAGTTGGCGTCGTTTCTACCGCAGGTAACCACGCAATCCCCCTGACGCAACAGTTTCTTCACCACGGCCAGTCCGATACCCTTACTACCTCCGGTTACTAACGCAATCCGAGCATTGTCTTTATCCATGAGATCATTCCTTTGCTGAGTAATAACGAACATCAAGACGCCATCGCGGCGCTGCAGGCTGCGATGAAAGAACTTTGGCACGCGTCCTATGCAGAACTGCTGCAGCGCGCCGGAAGCCACAGTGAAACGACTTTCATGTCGGCTGCCGGAAACCGCTATCTGATAATGATTGATATAGCGCGCCCCAATCAACTGGAATGCGCCGTAGAAGTCAGTGGATGTCTGGCGAAGATACAAGATGGCGTCGCGGTTAAAAGCCGTATCGGGGCCAGCTTTTACGTCACGCCGGATGATCTCAAAGTCGGTGACTATCTGGTCGCCAGCGCGCAGTAGAGCGTCGTTTGCCGGCGTTTTTCCTGCAATATTTCAATGCGGGAAAAGCCCGCCAGACGCAACAGCGCCATGACACTGTCTTCAGAGCAAAGCGCAAAACCATGTCGTGCGAGCGGCTGCCCGTCGGGCGGATTCTCCGAACAAAACCCCAGCGCCAAAGTTCCGCCATTGGTCAGTACGCGAAACACCTCGCGAATATTCTCTTCCGGGTCCGGCCAGAGATGCAGCGTATTGGCGCTGCACACTTTGGTGAAAGCCGCATCATCAAAGGGAATGCTTTCAACGGAGGCGTTCACCAGCGTCACCCGGCCGGAGGAAATGAGTTTATGATTATTACGTGTCGCCCGGGACACCATGGCCGTCGACGTATCAACGCCCGCTACCCCGCCGTTGGTGGTGATATGCGCCATTTCGCGAATCAGTTTGCCGGCGCCGAAGCCGATTTCCAGCACGCGGTCGGAAGGTTCCAGACACATGGCCTGTTTCATGAACTGATTCAGCTCGTCATGAGCGTTACTCATCCAACTGGCGAGCATTCTGCCTAATGATCCCTGCGAGTCCCTTAAGCGGCGCGCAACAAAAGCGTCGAAACTCATTGCCTCTCCTTGTGAACGATTGACGCTGGCGTAACTCCGCGTCAGGGATATTCCAGGTTGCCTGGACAGCGTATTGTTTGGCATGCTGATTCGCACGCTCAGTGCCCTTCTCCAATATTGAAGTACGTTTTTTATGAAGCATATCGTGGTAATTACAGGCGCCGGAATCAGCGCCGAAAGCGGCATTCAAACTTATCGCGGCGAGGACGGTCTGTGGCGCGAGACCGACTATAACGAGGTCGCCTCGCTGACAGGATGGCGCAAAGATCGCGAGAAAGTGCTGACCTACTGGAACGCGCAACGCCGCATCATGGCCGCCGCTCAGCCCAACGCCGCGCACTACGCCCTGAGCCGGCTGGAGGAGTGTTATCTGGTGTCCATCATCACCCAGAATGTGGATAACCTGCATGAGCGCGCTGGCTCCAGTCAGGTGCTGCATATCCATGGCGAGTTGATGAAAAGCCGCAGCTCCGTGAACCCTAAGCTGGTTTACCAGCATGGCGATCGGGACATTAACATTGGCGATAAATGTGAAAAAGGCAGCCAGTTACGACCAGACGTAGTCTGGTTTGGCGAGCCGGTGCCTTTGTTCTCCCAGGCGCAGAAAATCGTCCACAGCGCCGATATCATGCTGGTGGTGGGAACGTCTCTGGAGGTGTATCCCGCCGCCTATCTGGTGGAGAAGCGCATGCGCGGCGTCCCTATGTATATCGTTGATCCTAACGCCAATCCAGAGGCGCACGACGCAGTGGTGGTAAATGAACCCGCCACCCAGGGTGTCGTCACCCTGGTCGAACAGCTACTCGAACAGGCCTGAGCCCCCTATTTTCCTTGATATCTTTGTGGTTCAGGCCCTCCTAATCTCTCCATTTTGACCTATATCAGAGCCGCATCGGACTTGCCACGTACAATACGCCGCTTTCTTGTCAGGTTGTCTTATTTTTAACCGAGGCGGCCGGCGCCGAATGGCTATGGAGGGAATATGAGCCAAAAAGCAATGAAGTTGTATGATAAAAACGGGCATGTCTGCCTGTTCCTGACCGGTCTGGTCGAAGGGGAAGCGATTCCCAGCAATCAATTGGTCATCGTTGATCATGGTGAAGCCGCGCTCTTTGACCCTGGCGGCGAACTGACCTACACGCCGCTTTCCATCGAACTGTCCAAACACATTTCCATCAAGTCCTCCCTGCGTTATGTCTTCGCCTCGCATCAGGACCCGGACATCATCACTTCGTTGCCGCGCTGGCTGATGCACACCGACTGTCAGGTAGTGACCTCGCGCCTGTGGGCGCGCTTCCTGCCGCATCTGGTGTCGGAGTTCGTCTCTGGAAAAATGAATAAGTCTCTCAGTCACCGCATGGTGGAGTTGCCGGACGATGGCGCTCAGATCACTTTGGGCAAATCCCAGATCCGCGCGGTGCCTGCGCACTTTCTGCATTCGGTGGGTAACTTCCACTTCTACGACCCGATCAGCAAAATTCTGTTCTCCGGGGACGTCGGCGCCGCCATGACTCCAGGCTGGGATCATGAACCCGTGCAGGATATGGCCAAGCATATCCCATTAATGGAAGGTTTCCATAAGCGCTATATGGCTTCCAACAAAGCCTGTCAGGCATGGGTGAATCAAGTGCGCAAGCTCGATGTGGAAATGATGCTGCCGCAGCACGGCAAGCCGTTTTTCGGCAAAGACAAAATCGGCCAGTTCCTATCCTGGTTCGAAGACCTGAAGTGCGGGGTCGACCTGATGTAGACGGCCCCGCGCCGACCAGCTATTTAAGCCAGGAAAAAGACCGCGCCAGAAATTCAGAGCCATGGCCAATCACACATTCGCCATGAGCAATGATAATGTTGTCGGGTCGCCACGCCTGCATTTTGCGCAGCGCGGCCCTGGCTTTAGACCTGCCGAATATAAAAGTGAGACGCCAGTCTATGGGCGTCTTGCCATGAGGCGCGATAATCCCCGTCAGCAGAGCGACCCAGCGGCGCCAACCATGGAAGTGGTCCACACGGAAGTTTTCGATCAAATCCCCGAGGATCAGAGTGCGGCTGCTGCGGTGAAAGAAAACCGCTTCTTTCATGGCGAAACTGCCGCGAAACAAAGTCTGGTCCACATCCTTTTCCCACTCTGGCTCCGGGTTCTCGCCCAGTAAACCGTCAAAAGAAATATCCTTACGTTTTTCCTGCAAGCCAGGAGTGCCGTAGCAGGCGGCGTCGGGGAAGTGCGCCATCCACTGAGGCAAAAACAAGTGATGAAGTTTATTCGGCGTCACCAGATATTTGACCGGGCCCAACTCGGCGACTTCCCGAGCCAAATTTTCATCGTAACGCGTGGGAGAGTGAACAAGAATATCGCCGTTGGACAAGCGCACTACCGTCATACGGGTGGTATACGCCAACCCCAGATAAGGCACCGCTTCACCGTTGTAGATCCAAAGGTTTTCCGCCATTGAGATGAGACTCATGCTTTCCTCCTTGTATGAGTGTTCAAACACTATCCATACTTATCCTAAGCCACACCCTAACCAAAGCGCCAAAAATTTTTGTGGGCATAGCCCACTCATCAACCACATCTGACGAGCGAGCCATACTTAAAAGCGACTTGAGCCTAATTACACCGCTTTACGAAAGCGCCTCGCGCCAGCGAATCCAGCCAGGCCGATGGTCATTAGAACCAGGGTGTAGGGTTCGGGTGCTCTAATGACTTTGATACTATAAGTTTCCATCCCGTCAACCTCCCGGCTTTTCGAGATCCACTCCAGATAGGGACCGATATCCGGCAGCTCAAAGTGGCTGAACATACCACTGATGTTACTCGCGCTAAACAGTGAGAACTCGTCATTCACTTCCGGTTTGAAAGTTTCCCAGAGGTCGATTTTAAGAATACCGTCCAGTCTCGCCTCACCTTCAACATTGACCATAAAGTCGCCAATTGAGCCCCAATCCCCCAACGTCAACTGCAAGGTGGCGCTCTCCTCCTGCCAATAGTCGCCTTTGATGGTCAGAGTTCCGCCGTTTTCTCCCGTAGCGACAACGCCGCCGTCATTGTTCCATACAATTGTAGAGTATTCTCCAGGAACGTCTCCCGCTCTGATCACTCCAGAGCCTTGGACCTTGCCGCCTTCCGTTTGCATAATATTCACGTCGACATCGCTGTCTTCCATCACCAGTGCGCCACCAGATCTGACAATTAACTCTCTGCTTGAGAGACTTGCTCCGTTTTTAACCGTTGTCGTTCCATCAATGAAGAAATAACTTCCTTCATCAAACTTAGAACCTGCTTCGATGGTCAAACTCTTACCAATTTTGATATAGCTACCCGTCATGGTTGCGCCATTTTGAATGATCAGGTCTCCACCAAAATAAGCTGTATCCCAAATGTCCATTGAAGAGTTCTTTCCATCTATCACTACTTTTCCATAGTAGCCGCCAAGTTCCGCAGAGACCCTGGCGCCGTTAGTTATACTAATAGTCCCTTCTTCCGTCAGATTCATATACTGTGCGCTCAGGCTTGAGTTATTCCCATCCATAAGCACTTTTCCATTAAGTTCCGCCTCCTCTGCAGACAACCAAGAACCACCATTAACTTCGATCACGCCTTCTCTTAAATACAGATCTTCATTCAGCCCCATGAAGGCCTCGTCGTTAAGCGCTAACCTGCCGTCCACATGAGTAGAGTATCCGGAAATATGCGTCTTATTTTTCAGCTCCAGCAACCCTTCGCCTCCTCCGCTATCCGTGTCTGAAAAGCCGACATAATATTTCATCCCTAAAAAAGCGCTTCTTCCTGTTTCCATGCCATCAAGAACAAGGCTGCCTTTAGAACCGCTCTCACTTCCTACCAGTATTCTTATCTCTTCGTCAGTGTCGTCTCTATCCCGATTGAGTACACCATTCTTCAGTGTTAAATGTCCGCCTGAATGGCTGTTTACAGAAATACCATCTTGCATTTCCAGGTTATGACCATCGAGGTCAATAACAACCTCATCGCTCTTCACTGAAACGCCCTGAACATTTACGTCCTCAGACAGTGACGCGGTATAAGCGCTGTCTGCCCCCGTATTGAACGAAGCTGAGTCCGATGCGCTGGGAGCCGTCCCTCCCACCCAATTTGCATCATTATTAAAATCACCGCCGCCTGTATTGTTCCAGTCAATGACCGTTGCCTGCGCAACGGACGCGCAGCTTACAAACACGAATGAAGTTAAAATTCCCAGACCTTGAGTTGTCTTCACTGTTACACCCCTTGTGTATTAGTTCATTTATATGGCGCAGACTCGTTAGCAAGGTGCGGACCAGAATATTTTCATATTTAAAATCAACAATATATAACTTATAAAATCTTCAACAAGACAAACATATAAAATATTTTGACCATATAAATCAACAACTTACAAGAACACTTAACTATTAATAATACTTGTACTATCAATATATATGTGACAGCAAATCTCATTTTTATAAAGATGACTTACCATATACAAGAAAAGACAATTAGGTGATAATTTGTTTTATAAATAAACAAATAAAGTTCAGATACGTATAGATTAAGGCAGATTAAAAGAAGGGAACGTAAAAGCCCGCACTTTGCAATTTAACAAAGTACGGGCCAAACATATCAATAGACAGAACTGGGCTTACGCCGCTTTACGAAAACGTCTCGCGCCAGCGAATCCCGCCAGGCCAATGGTCATCAATACGATGGTGTAAGGCTCTGGCACGCCTTTGACGACCTTCAGGCTGAAAGTATCCAACCCCGCCACCATGTCGCTTCCCCAATCCCAACCTAAGCCAGGAGACAGTTTCGGCAACACAAAATCGCTGAACATACCGTTGATGTTTTCCGCTTTGATCAGCGTGAATACGTCATTCAGCTCAGGCTTGAAGGTGTCCCAAAGATCGATCTTTAGAATGCCGTCCAGGTCAGCGTCACCGTTGATATTCAGCTTGTAGTCGCCAATCGCATCCCAGTCGCCCAAGGTCAGCTCCAACGTGCCGCCATGCTCCTGCGTATAGTTTCCATCAATATTCAAAGAAGAACCGTTTGCTCCCGTCGCGACGGTTCCTTTATCCGTGTTCTTAACATTACCAGTAATATCTCCAGCGCCCTGAATACGGCCAGCGAATTCAGTCATTAAAGACGAGGCTTCAATTTGAGCGTTGTCTAAATTCATAACGCCAGTAACCGTAATCAGATCACTGGACACAAGGCTCCCGCTATTACTGACGACAACATTACCGCCCAAATCCATAGAGCCTATAGCCCTAATTTCAGTTCCAGCGCCATCTACAGTAAAGCGCCCTCCCGTAGAGATACGGCCGCCCGAACCCGTAGCGCCATTTTGAAAGGTGGTCTCTCCACTAAAACCTCCGAACTCGCCCACACTGAGATCTGAGCCTTTTCCATCCACCAGCGTTTTTCCGGATATATAAGCGCCGGAAGACCCTAGCCCAGCACCGCCTGTAATCTCCAGAACGCCATCAAGGTCCAACTCGCCAGCCAGGCCCATACTAGAGCCTTCCGAAAGGATCAATTTGCCCCCGATATAAGCAGACTGCCCGGTGACGCCTGACTTATTCTTCAGCTCTAACACCCCTTCTCTGGTCCCACCCGATGCAGGAGGATAACCTACGTAAAGCTGCATCCTTGAGCCCATTCCTCTCCCGCCGAAATCAACGCCATCCAACACAAGTCTGCTTTCGGAAGCGGAGGCGCTATCTACCATGATTTCCACCAGGTCTCCGAATTCATCACCGTTCTGATTAAAGGAGCCATTCCTCAGCGTTAACGTAGCGCCTTTGTCGCCGCTGACAGATATTCCTGTCATCGTTTCCAAATTCCGGCCATTCAAATCGATCACGACGTCGTCATTTTTTACTGACACATTATCGACATCAGTATCCTGCGATAAGGATGCAGTATACGAACCGGCAACATCCGTATTGAATGATGCTGTATCTGCAGTGCTCGGCGCTGAGCCTCCCGTCCAGTTTGCTCCATTGTTAAAATCACCGCCGCTGACATTGCTCCAGTCAATCACCGCCGCCTGGGAGACGGAAGCACAGCTTACAAATACTAATGAAGTTAAAATTCCTAGACCTTGAGTAGTCTTCATTGTTACACCCCTTGTGTAATAGTTCGTTTTTAGGCGGAGCCGTTTTAGCAAGGTATGAGCCACAAATATTTTCTGCATTAAATTCAGGTACTTAAAATTATTTCCATAAAATTCGTCACGTTTCATGTAAAATATTTTGACTATATAAATCAACAACTTACAAGAATACTTCCTTATTCAGAAAACTTGTATTTTGCCCCCATGCACAGCGGCTCACACTGAGGCCATGAAACGTTGAGGTTATGAATTGTAAAGTCAGAAACGACAATTAATATCGACAGGAGTTAGCGGGCGAGGTGTGCAGCAAATGATAACAGACTGTCAGGAGCAGGAAGGTAAGTCCCGTACTTTGCGGTATCACAAAGTACGGGCGGAATATCTCAATAAACAGGAATGGGCTTACGCCGCTTTACGAAAACGTCTCGCGCCAGCGAATCCAGCCAGACCGATGGTCATCAACACAATGGTGTAGGGCTCAGGTACGCTTTTCACAACTTTCAGACTGAAAGTCTCCAAGCCTGCAACCATCACGCTACCCCAATCCCAGGCTAAACCAGAAGCCAGACTCGGCAATACGAAGTCGCTGAACATCCCATTGATGTTTTCCGCTTTGATCAGCGTGAATACGTCATTCAGCTCAGGCTTGAAGGTGTCCCAAAGATCGATCTTTAGAATGCCGTCCAGATTTGCGTCGCCAGAAATATTCAGCTTATAGTCGCCAATCGCATCCCAACCGCCCAGAGTCAACGCCAGGGTGCTTGAGCTGTCTTGCGAATAGTTACCAGTAATAGTTAACGCGTCGCCATTCTCGCCCGTCGCCACCGTTCCACGGTTAGTATTGCTTACGTTGCCCTTTATTTCTCCGGAGCCTTCAATCTTGCCGCCTTCTGTTAATACGGCTTCTGCGCTTACTTTCCCGTCATTCAAGGACAGCACGCCACTGGGAAGCGCAGAAATAGCGTAATCTGAACTCAAACTTGCTCCGTGGCTAACAGTAAGCCTGCCATTGACATCCACATTCCCCATGGCGGAGAAGTCAGAGCCTGCGCCGTCAATGGTCATGCGGTTGCCTACAGCTATATTTCCCCCGCTACCGGTTGCGCCGTTCTGATAAGTGATGTCCCCATCCATGTGACCATATTCGCCGACATTGAGGCTGGAGTGTTCTCCATCTACCAGAACTTTTCCCGCCAGACTTGCGCCAGATGAGCTAACGCCGGTGCCTTCAGAAATTTTCAGATTTCCACCACTCTCCATGATCAACTCGTTCGCCAAGCTTAAACCGGAGCCGCCCGAGATTAGTACTTTACCTTTATCTCCGATAAAGGCAGTTTGCCCCAGAGCCTGAGAGCCATTCTTGAGCTCCAGCGTCCCCTCTCCGCCACCAAATCCAGACTGAGACTGGCCAATGTAATATTGCATCCTGCCGTAGATTTCAGGATTACCAAATTCAACGCCATCAAGCACCAAATCGCCTTTTGAGCCAGCTTCGCTGCCTACAAGCACCTTGATCAAATCGCCACTATCGTCAGCTTTCTGATTATACTTGCCGCCACGCAGGGTCAGGCGTCCGCCCTCTGCCCCGCCAACTGAGATTCCAGAGGTGGTTTCCAGATTGTGGCCATTAAGCTCTATAGTAACGTTATCGTTATTCACAGATAGGCTCTGGGCGTCGGCGTCCTCTGTAAATGTAGTGGTATAGGAGCTAGAAGCGCTTGAATCAAACAATGCTTCGTCAGTATTTCCTGGCGCGACCCCACCAGACCAGTTAGCGCCATCGCTATAGTTTCCGCCGCCTACATTGTTCCAGTTAATTACCGCCGCTTGGGATAGAGAAGCGCAGGTAACAAACACTAATGAAGAAAAAATACGCAGACCTTGAGTAGTCTTCACTATTACACCCCTTGTGCCACAGTTTATTTACATAACGAGCCTCTAATTGGCAAGTAGGGGACCAGATATGAAATTAGTTATTAAAATCATAAAGTTATATTGTTAAAATTAGTTAACTCATTGATTTTATGTAAAAATAGCTGACTCAATAAAATCAATGAGTTACAAGAAAACTACCCCAATAACCTTGGCCCCAAAAAAGTCTTATTTCTAAAGAAATAGGTCTAAGGAGCCTCTGAGAAACAACTTCGATATCTGTTTCAAATTAGGTGCATGCAAGCGACCGCCCGTGAATATGAGCTATTCACCAGAGGAATAAAAAGCGCGGTAAACGAATGGGAAAACTCTCCCCCAGCCTTTAACCAGGGGACAATTTCCAGTTCAGGAAGGAGCTGTTTAAGAGTTATTTGCGAAAGCGTCTGACGCCAGCCATTCCAGCCAGACTTAACGTCATCAACACCAATACGTATGGCTCAGGAACAGGCTTGCCTGATGCGTTGGAAACGATTCTTAAGCCAAAGGAGTTCACACCGGAGTAGGAGCGGCGATATCCCCAATCCCAATGCATGCCGAACCCTAAATCGGGCAGCACAAAATCACTGAACATACCGTTTATTTTGTCAGCATTGATCAGAGTGAAGAAATCATGGATGCTTGGTTTAAACTCATCCCACAAATTGATTTGAAGTACCCCATCCAAGTTCGCCACGCCGTCTATATTCAGCTCGTAGCCGCCAAGCGTACTCCAGTCTCCCAAGGTAATTTCCAGCTTGCTTGACTCATCTTGAGTATAATCGCCTTCCACTCGCATAGAGCCGCCAAACTCGCCCGTCGAGACAACGCCACCGCGAGTATTATTAAGGCTGCCCTTAATCTCACCAGACCCACTTAGTTCGCCTCCGTTCAGGTCAAGTGAGGCAGTAGTGATTTTACCTTCTCCCAAGGTGATGCGACTTTCACGGGATAAGTTCAAATTGTCAGCGATCAATTCACCGTGATTTCTAACCTCCAGTTTGCCGACATCGCTTACCCCCTCAGAGGTGAATGAACTCCCAGCGCCATCAATAGTCACATCCCCCAGACTAACGCCCCATCCCTGACCCTTGCCGCCGTTTTGAAATTTCGCCGTACCCAGAGAGCCATTAGGACCCATTTCAAAGGAGGAGCCTTCTCCGTCCACGAGGACTTTTGTATTTGCAACAGATGCGCCCGTCGCAGTCACTCTTGACCCTTCTTTGATGGTGATTCGACCGCCGTTTCCATATAACTCATTCGCCAACGACAGACTTGAGCCGCCAGACAAAGACAGTTCGCCATTCTTGCCAATCATTGCAGACTGACCCACAGCGGATGTGCCATTTTCCAGCCTGAGCGCGCCAGCGCCACTAGTTCCTATCTCATACTGTAAGGAGCCTTGATTCGTAAAGTTGTCGCCAAAGCTGACGTTGTCAAAGACTAACGAGCTATCTGATATATTGTCGTTGCCTACTGCGATTATTTTAGGAGGTCCGCTATCTCCCACCGTCTCATTGAACTTACCATTTTTGATTGTGAGCTGGCTTTTTACGGTGACGCCTCGTTCAGCATCCAGATTGTTTCCATCCAGATCTACTGTGGCCCGCCCCACATCGGCCGACAATTCACCAACGCTCGCATTATCAGAGAGCTCAGCATGGCTGCCGTCCGTTGTAAACTGCGCCGTATCTGTGACGCCGGGCGTCACGCCGCCAGACCAATTTGCGGCATTGTTAAAGTCGCTCCCCTCAGCCCCATTCCACTCGATTAAGGCCGCTTGCGAGGTTGAAGCGCACGCCACAAGTACAATGGAAGAAAATAGTAAGGAATTATTAGAAGTCTTCACTTTTACACCCCCTGTGTGAAAGTTCATAAAAAAAATAGCTCTCGAAAATGAGCCGTTAGCAAACTTGTGTTTGCCTTTATAAATCACAAAATTAATAAAAAGCAACATCCATAATCAAAAAAACCATGTAAAATCAAATGGCTTATAACTTATGCATGAATACTTGCCGGTTTTGTAAATTCTACAAATTGTCCTCCTTTTTAAATACAACATTAAATCTCATAACAATAGTTTCATGACGTATTAACTATTAAATGCATAATACTTGCCCCCTTTTCAAAATCATCAAGGCGACACACTATGATGATTCCAGTTATATCGACTAAATAGAGGCTATCCATGCACTTACCCAAAGGCATCTACCAGCATTACAAAGGACCCCGCTATCAGTTATTGGAGGTGGCGCGGCATTCGGAGACGGAGGAGTGGTTTGTGGTGTATCGCGCGTTGTACGGCGACTATGGCGTGTGGGTGCGGCCGTTAGCGATGTTTAATGAAACCATCGAGAAAGACGGGGTCAAAGTAAAACGTTTCGCCTATGTGGGCCCGGTGGACGCTGACTCAGAGCGCCCGCAGCAGTAGCCATAATCCCGCTACGCCGGTCATAATCAGGGCGATGCGGTTAAACCATTGTTGTGGAATCCAGACCAGAAAACGGCGTCCGGCGTAGGCGCCGAGCAACACCAGCGGAACTGTCGCCAGATAGCTCAGCAGGTAATAATCCTTGAGCACGCCCAGATAGGCGTAGACCGGAACCTTGGTCAGATTGACCGTTAAAAAGAACACCGCCGCCGTACCGATAAAACCGTTCTTATCGATTTTCAGCAGTAAAAAATACAGGGTGAGTATGGGACCGGCGGCATTGCCGATGGTCGTGGCGACACCCGCCATGATCCCCGAGGAATAGCGCACGGCGTTCAGCCGCCGCATCGCCCAGGCGGTGATATAAGGCCTCAGGGGCTCCATCGCCACCAGAATCAGAATCAAGGCGCCGATGACAGGCCCCAGGCTCTCGTTGTCCAGAAAATGCAACGCCAGAGCGCCAAGCCCAATGCCGATAAAGATGGACGGCAGCATCTTGCCCAGCTCACTCCAATGCGCCTGTCGCCAATATAGGCTGACAGCCACCACATCTCCCGCCAGCAGATACAGCAAGGTGATTCCCAGGGCGTCTTTGGGAGGAAACACCAACGCCATGGCGGCGGAAATCAGACCGCCCAACGCCGGTACGCCCGCTTTGACGAAGCCAGTGAATATCGCCACGGCTGCGAGAAAAGCCAATATTGAGGGATCTAGAAGCGTCATAGAAAAGAGACTGTCCGACAGGCTGCGGCAAGCGTCGAATTATTCGCTGAAGTCGAATGGTTTTCCATTGCACTTTCCGCCATGCTGACGTCTGAATGAATTAAGAAGCAGATGTTATCCATATGCGTTGTATTGTCCATTGCAAAGCGCGCCTTTTCCTGTTCGCCGCCATGACGTTCTGCTCTGCGTTGACGCAGGCCGATGGCGATTTTTCTCAACGCCTGTCCACCGCGGCGCTTGAGCGAACCAACCATCAGGTCGTGTATGACGGCCGCTACCGCTCAATTCCCTACCCCAACGGCGACGTGCCTGCGAACACCGGCGTCTGCACTGATGTGGTGATACGCGCCTACCGTCAATTAGGCGTGGATCTGCAAAAAGAAGTGCATGAGGACATGAGTCAGTATTTCTCGCTGTATCCGAAAATCTGGGGACTGCAGAAACCGGACGCCAACATCGATCACCGCCGCGTTCCCAATTTACAGACCTACTTTTCCCGTCACGGCCAATCGCTGCCCGTCACCGACAAGGCGGAGGATTATCAGCCTGGCGATCTGGTGACCTGGATGCTGCCGGGCAATCTGCCTCACATCGGCATCGTCGTGGATAAGAAACACTGGCTCAGCAGCCGCCCGATGATCGTGCACAACATCGGACGCGGTCCCAAACTGGAGGACATGCTGTTCGACTATCCCATCACCGGGCATTATCGCTACGAAACGCCCTGATCCTCCATGGAGAAGGCCAATAACCACCAGGCGGCGTGGGGCAGCCATTGCTCGCTCCAGCGCCAGCTGTGCAGGGGGTCGTCCGTCTCCATCATGGCGACGTCCATTTCATCATGCAGGCTTGAGGTAATGCCGTTACAAACCCCGCCTTTGGAGGCGGGATAGAGTTCGCTGTATTGCGGGTTGTCATGGCCCACGCCCTCTACCATGCAGCAATTGAACGGATTAAGTCCCAATAACCAGTTCTGCAAATTCTGTTCGAATCCACGCAGCTCCGCCCGCAGGCGTTCGGGAACATCATTCTGCCGTCGATACCAGCGGGACGCCGCCGCCAGCGAGCCGAGTCGTGCATTCTCTCCCTGCCACCAATAGCCGGATTCATTGCTGTGAGGGAAGAAAAACTGCGCCCGCGGACGTTGTTTAAGGGGCTTCACCAACTGCCGGGGATAGCCGAAAGGGTTGTCCACATCCCGGCTGATAGAGAGATAAAACTCCAGCCCACGGCGCACAAAGAACTGCAGGGGAATGTCGCTATCCATCACCTCCTGCGCTCTCAGCAAGGCGATGATGGGTAGCCCTTCATCGGAGGCGTGGAAGAAAGGCCGGTCATTGTCTTCCTCCACCCGCCACCAGCCTTCGTAGCCATGACCGCAACTCTGTTTATTGACCAGATTGCGAATGCGCGCCGTGGCGTACTGGCTGTATCGCTCCTGTCCGGTTAGCTGATATAACTCCACCGCCGCCAGCAAGGCGCAATAGTCGTCGATGATGTTTTCCTTGCCGTTATCCAGATAGGCGAGATTGTTTTCCTGCAGATGCGCGAAGGCGCGCTCAGCGATACGCCGGTAGGGTTTGTCATACACGCCAAGCGCCACGCTATACTGCGCCGCAGCGGCCAATGCGGCGATGGCCATGCCGCCGCCCTGACGCAGGCTGGCCTCCCAGCGCTCGCTCTTGTAGCCTTTCTGCGTGGCGTAGTTGCAGATATTGCGCTGCTCGGGGTCTTTGCTCCAGCGGTCAAATACAATCTGATAAAAATATCCCTCGTCCTCGTCGAACATCCGGCATAGAAAGTCCGCGCCATATAACGCCTCTTCCCCCGCCTGAGCCTGAACAGCCTTGGGCAGACGCGGCGCCGCCGACAGCAGGCTCCATACCACCAACGGCGTCTGTTGCGGCGCCATGTAGTTGGCGTAAGAAAGATGACTCAAATATTTGCTGACATCTCCAGAAGCGTCGTACCAGCCGCCGCTGACATCGACGCGCCCGGATTTACGCTGGCCAAAGAACGGTAGGTTGCGGTCATAGTCGTCATATCGCCCCTGACACCGCACCAGCCGGAAATACTCCGTCATCAGCGGCGTCAGACGCTGTCCGATACTCGGGTCTATGTCAAACCAGTGCGAGCGCACGCGACCGCCGTCCGCCTCACAGCCATCCATTTCAAAGCGATAGCGGCCCGCTTCCGTAACCTGACTGAAGTCCAAAACATAACAGTCGCCGGTATGCCAGCCCGCGGCGCGCATAGGATCTCCCAAAGCGAATCTGGCCACGATCTCGCCGTCCTCACAGATCAGTTGCGCCATCGAACCGGTTAATCGCTCCCGGCTTTGGACGATGCACCGTTTGACGGCGTCACAGGAATAACCAAGATGGTTCACGAGCAAGCTGGTCGACATAAAAGCGTTCCGAAAATGAGTTCAATAAAGATGACAACGAATGGCGTGGTTATCCGCCAGCTGGCGCAACGCAGGCATGACTTCCCTGCATTCGGCGAGGGCTTGCGGACAGCGATGGACGAAAGGACAACCTTTGGCGTCCGGCTGACGCATAGGCGCGTCCGTCTGCGCCGGGGCGGTCGAGGGATTGTCCCCCGCGCCGGGAATGGAGTTCAGCAGCAACCGGGTATAGGGGTGCTGCGGATTCTGTGTAATGGCCTCGCTATCGCCCTGCTCCACCAATGAGCCGCCGTAAAGGACAGCGATGTCGTCAGCGAAATAGCGCGCCGAAGCCAGATCATGAGTGATGAACAGAAACGCAATGCCCTGCTCCTGCTTTAGATCCAACAGCAGATTCAGAATGCCGATGCGCACCGACACATCCAGCATGGAAGTGGGTTCGTCCGCCAGAATCACTTCCGGTTTAACCGCCAGCGCTCTGGCGATGGCGACTCGTTGACGCTGACCGCCGCTCAGCTCATGAGGGCGTTTCGCGGCGGTCTCATCGGCGGGATGCAGGCCGACCCGCTCCAGCAAGATGCGGGCTTGTCGGGCGGCGTCGGCCGCGTTGTCGACAACGCCGTTGGCCAGCAGGGGCCGCTCAATCTGATAACCGATAGATAACGCCGGATTAAGAGAGCTGAATGGGTCTTGAAAGATCATCTGCACGCTACGACGATAAGCGGCGGTCTCTTTGGATTTACGCTGCCCCAGACCCGCGCCGCGCCAATAGATATCGCCTGCCGTCGGCTGGTGCAGCCCGCTCAACAGACGCGCGCAGGTGCTCTTGCCGCTGCCCGACTCGCCTACTAACGCCAGGGCCTTGCCCAGCCGCAGAGACAGGCTGACATCACGCAAGGCGCGCAAGACGGATCGGCGCCCCCATGTCCCGGTTTTAAAATCCAGGGACACATTTTCCATACGCAGCAATGCAGATTCTGACGTCATGAGACCTCCGCGGTTTGCGTCGTCGCTACGAGCGGACGGGAAACTCTGGCGCAAGCGACAACGCGTCCTTCCGTTAAAGAGGCCAACGCTTGCGTCTGGGTGAGACAGGTCGACTCCGCCTTCTCGCAACGGGGCGCAAAAGCGCAACCCGCGATCGATTCCGTCAGACGCGGCGGCGCGCCGGGGATGCCCTGCAGGCGTCTGCGAGGGCCGCACAATGACGGAAAGGAGCGCAGCAGCGCTTGCGTATAAGGATGCGCCGGTTGCTCTCCGACCTGCCGCGCCGTTCCTGCTTCCACCAGTCGACCGGCGTACATGACCCCGATGCGGTCGCAAAACTCCAGCATCAATCCCAGATCGTGGGAGATAAACAGCACAGAGAAGCCAAACTCCCGCTGCAATGCGGAAATCTTGCCAATAATGTCGCGCTGCACCACCACATCCAACGCCGTGGTCGGCTCATCCATGATAATCAGCCGGGGCCGCAACGCCAGCGCCATGGCGATGCAGATACGCTGCCGCATGCCGCCGCTGAATTGATGGGGATAATCGTCCAGTCTGCCGGGATCAATGCCCACCAGGGCAAACAGCTCCCTGGTTCGGGAGCGCGCCTGATCCTCATTCACACGCTGGTGGGCGCGAATGGCGTCGCAGACCTGTTCCGACACCCGAATCACCGGATTCAAGGCGTTCATGGCGCTCTGCAGAACAACGCTGGTCTGCGCCCAGCGAAACGCCCGCAGCCGTTTTGCGTCCATGCGCAACACGTCCTCCCCCTCGAACAGCACTTCACCATCAGAGACGAAGCCCGGCATGCGAATCAATCTGGCGATAGCGAAAGCAGTGGTGCTCTTGCCGCAACCGGATTCCCCCGCCAGACCGAATACTTCCCCCGCACGGATATCGAAGCTGATATCGTCCACAGCGCGGGCGACGCCGGCGTCCGTCAGGTAATCCACACACAGATTGCGAATGCTCAGTAAAACGTCAGTCATTGACAGGCAATCCCTTCTTGCGCAGGTAGGCGATGACCGCTTTTTCCCCGCGCCGCTTGCGCAGCAGCGGGTTGGCGATTTCATCCACCGTGAAGTTGATCAATACCAGCGCCGCGCCGGTAAGCATGATGGCGAAGCAGGCGGGCAGAATTTCCCACCAGGCGCCGACTTGCAGCGCCGAATTCTGCTGCCCCCAAAACAGAATGGTTCCCCAGGTCACCGCGCTGGGATCGCCCAGACCGATGAACTCCAGACCCGCCTCCGCCAGAATGGCGTAGATAGTGGTCAGCACAAAGCCGCTCACCACCAGAGACAGCATGTTCGGCAGGATATGCGCCGCCAGAATACGCCACCAGGGCTCATTCAGCAGTTGGGCGGCTAGGATGAAGTCTTTATGACGGATTTGCAGGGTCTGCGCCCGGATAATGCGGGCGGTCCAGCCCCAGCCGGTGGCGGCCAGCACCAGTCCGATCACCATGGGACTGGCGCTGTCGACAAAGCTGGCGATCACGATAATCAGCGGCAGCGCGGGAATCACCAGCGCCACATTAACGATGAAGCTGATGACGTCATCCAGACGGCCGCCAAAATAACCCGCGCACATGCCCACGAATACGCCGATCAGCGTCGCCAGCGCCCCGGCCAGCAACCCCACTGTCAAACTGGCTTGAGCGCCATACAGCAATTGCGCAAAGACGTCCTTGCCCATGCGCGTAGTTCCCAGCCAATGGTCGCCGTCCGGCGGCAAGTGCGGCATGGCGCTCATGCGATCCGGGGGAAACTCCGTCAACCAGGGCGCGCCCAAAGCCGCCACCGTCAACAACAGTAGAATCAGCAGACCCGCGACGCCGCGCTTATCCGCCAGAAACACCCTTAGAGGCGCCGGCGCCCGATGAAGCAGCCCATCCGTTTGTAGGTTGTCCAGGCCCAGTTCGACCTGTAGATCATGCAGTTTCACGCTAATTCGCTCCTGTCGCGCAACCGGGGGTCCAGCAGCAGATTCAGCAGATCCGCAATCAGGTTCGCCAACAACACGGTGAATGTCAGCAGCAACAGCTGTCCCTGAATGAAGGCGTAATCTCTTTTCTCAATCGCCGCGAGGGTGAACTTGCCCAGTCCGGGATAGTTGAACACCACCTCCGTGATCAACGCCCCTCCCAGCACAAAGCCGAAGGTCAGGGCCAGTGACGTGATCTGCGGCAGCATGGCGTTGCGGGCGGCGTAGCGGAACAGAATACGGCGACCGCTGAGCCCTTTGGCCCGCGCCAGGGTGATGTAATCTTCGTTGAGCAGATTGATCATGGTGTTGCGCATGCTCAGGTGCCACCCGCCAATGGCGATGATCACCAAAGACGCCAGCGGCAGCACACTGTGATACAGGACACTGCCCATGAAGGCCATATTCCATCCCGGCTCCAGATCAATGTTGTAGGCCCGTCCCAAGGGAAACCATTCCAGTTGCAGGGCGAAACCGTATAACAGGAGCAACGCCACCACCGCCGGGGTGAAGGCGTTGAGCATGACATTCACTGGCGTAAACAGCGTGTCGAAGAAGGAGCCGCGCCGCCAGGCCGCCAGCATTCCAAATAAAATGCCCACGACAAAGCTCAGCAGCGTAGCAACGCCCACCAGAAACAAGGTCCAGCCAGCGGCGTATAACAGCATCTCTGAAGCAGGCTGCGGAAAGTTAACCGTGGAAACGCCCAGATCGCCATGCAATAGCCGGATAACATAGGCGACAAACTGATCCCACAGACTGCCGTCAAACCCATAGGCGGCGCGCATGGCGTCCAGGCTTTGCTGCGACATACGTCCGCGCAGGCTGACAAACAGCGTCGCCGCCGGATCGCCCGGCATCAGACGGGGAATAAAAAAGTTGAGGGTCAACGCCACCGCAAAGGCGGCGCAGTAAAACCCAAGACGGCGCAGAATAAAGCGCATCAGCACATCTCCCTGGCGGACGCTATTGTCGCGCCACTTGCGCCGCCGCTTCTTTACGCAGAGACAGGTTCAACACATGCACGCCCCGCTCCGGCACCCCCAGATGCAGCATCGGCCGCACATAGGGATTGTCCTGGGTTACCCAGCCCTGAAAGCGGGAGTCGTTGTACTGATACCAGTCCGGGTTGGCGAACAGGGTGATGACCGGCAGTTTCTCCGCCACCTGTTTGTGCACCTGCGTCAGCCATTTTTTCTGTTCGGTCCGATCCTGGGTTTGCGCAAATTTGTCCAACGCCTGATTGATCTCCGGGATAACCATGCCGTGCATGTTCTGCTCCAGCCGCCGCCCTTCCGCCAGCCCATCCGTGGCGAACATCAGACTGTAGGTTCCATGGGGCGTCGCGGAAGGTTTGGTCCACATGATGTAAACGTCGAAATCGCCCTGGGTGGTTCCCGCAAACCAGGTGCTTTCGTCCTGGGTGCTGAGATGGGCGTTGACGCCAATGTCGCGCAGGTTTTCCGACACCGTCATCATGGTGTTGACCCAATCCGACCAGCCGGAGGGCACCGCCAGTTTGAACTCAATGGAGGAGCCGTCCGGATTGTCGCGCCAGCCGTCGCCATCGCGATCAACAAATCCGTTATCATCCAACAGGGCCTTGGCCCGCTTGGGGTTGTACTCCATCAGATAGCGATAGGGTTGCAGGGCCTGCGCATCGTACCAGTCCTTGTACAGTTCGCCGGTGCCGATAGGAAACTGGGTTTCCGTGGTCAGACCGAAGGTGGCTACATCCAGAATAAAGCGGCGGTTGAGCGCCATACTGAACGCCTGGCGGAACGGCAGACTGTTGAACGGCGCTTTACGGGTGTTCAAATGCAAATTGGCGTTGGCGCCGGCGGGAAACCAGTATTTGTTATGCTTGTCGCCGTTGACGTAGGTTTTTTCCGGGTCCGACATGCCGTCTCCCAGCCAGTCGATTTTGCCGGCCCTCGCCGCCAGCATGGTCTGGTCATTGCCGGAATACTGAGGGAACTTCAGACAGTCGATGTAGGGTTTGCCGGCGTCCCAGTATTTCTCGTTCCGGCATACCTTGAACTGGGACATGCTGAAAGAACGCACTTCAGTAAACGGCCCGGTGGCCACCGGCTCCGGATTGGCGAAGGTCGTTGGGTCCTGCACGTCTTTCCAGATATGGCGCGGCAAGGGATACATCACGCCGATATGTTCGTGCGCCAGTGCGCTGGGCTTGCTCAGACGCGCCACAAAAGTGAGGTCGTCGATCTTTTCCATGCTGACGATCAGCCCGTTGGGGTTGCTGTCGGACTGGATGTCCAGACCGACTGGAAAAGCCGGGTGGGATTTCGCCAATTCGAACGTAAAGACGACATCGTCCGCGCTGAAGGGCTGACCATCTGACCACTTTACGCCTGGGCGCAGATGGTAAGTGATGGAGCGCAGGTCGTCAGCGGTCTCGAAGGAGACGGCGAGACGGGGGAAGTCCTGGCCGGGATGGGCGATGTTGTATATCCACAGGGGTTCGTAGATGAAGTCCTGGGCGTAAAAAGCGCCGACGGAAAAATTATAGGGGTTGAAGTTACGCACATGGGCGTTGGTCTGAGTCGGGGCCAGCACCAGCTCGCCGCCGTGAATCCTGTTTTGATCCGCCTCCGCCGCCTGCACCGAAGCCGTCAGCGCCAAACAAGCGATTAAAGACCGCGTTTTTATTTTTGTCGTCGCTTTCATTCGTCTTCCCATTTCCTGTTTAAGTTGAACCCCTGACGATTCAGTTCAGATCCCTCACTGAATCCCGTTCGATCAGCTTGGGCTCCAACACAACGTGCTTCTCCGCCATGGTCGGATTCTCCAAGCGTTCAATGAGCAGTTTTACCGCCGCCTCGCCCATCTCCATTACGTCCTGCCTGACAGTGGTCAGCGCGGGACACATTAGTTTGGCGTGGAAATTATCGTCATACCCCACCACCGAGATCTGCTCCGGTACGCTGACGCCCCGCTCGCGCAGGGCTTGATAGACCCCGGCCGCCATATCGTCATCGCCGGCGCAAATAGCCGTGAATCGGGCGCCGCCATCCAGCAGCCGCAGGGTCGCCTGATAGCCGAACGTCTCCTCGTAGGGACCGGACAGAATCAAATAGTCGCGCTCGGTCAGGCCGTGCTCCGCCATGGCGCGCAGGAAGCCGTCCCGGCGCAGACGAGCGTCCAGGTAGCTCTCCGGCCCCATCAGATGCGCGATGCGCCGGTGTCCTCTCTCCAATAAATAACGCGCCGCCAAATAGCCGCCATGCAGGTTGTCCACCCGCGCCGACCATTTGGAAATCCCCGGCAGCATGCGCCCCATGGTCACAATGGGGTAGTTGCCGGGATGTACGCCGGCCAGACGCTCCAACGGCACTTCGTTCTCCACGTATAGCAACAGTCCGTCGCAGCGGCGATCCAGCAATGAGTTGATCACGGCGACTTCCCGGTCCAGATCGCCATAGCCGCTGGTGACCACCAGATGTTTGTCGGAACCGGAGATGTAATCCTGTACGCCGCTCAGCATCTGCGCATAGAAGGGGCTGGCGAGGTTCACCACCACCACGCCGATGATGTCGGACTTATTACTTTTCAGGCCCCGCGCGAAATGATTGGGACGGTAGCCCAGCTTGCGAATGGCGTCCTCCACCCGCTTACGCGCGGCGGGAGAAACAGACCCTTTGTTTGACACCACCCGGCTGACCGTGGACTTCGACACATGGGCCAGCTCCGATACATCGATAATTGTTGGCATGACAGGCTTCTACAGTTGGGAACGTCCCCAAAATCATGTTGCAGGGGGGTATTAGGGTCAAGGCTGCAGCGGCTTAACCAGGGCGTTATAACGCGACAGCCTGTCACCCCGAGGTAAAACCCCGCTTACGCCAGAAGCCCGCAACAATCATTCATCTTATTGAAATATTTAATATTTTTAGATGGAAAAGAGCGTTTATACCGCGACTGAAAACAAGAAAGGCGACGATTCCCAATTTGTTCCCAAATTGACAACCATCGCCAAGACGGGCCTATTCTGGCCGCGTCGATACGCAAATCGCCCCCAAAGCTCTCTGCGTACTTCGGGCTGTTCCCTGGCCCCGCAATCGCGTCGGAAACAGGCTCAGCCCAAAGACAGGTTAACCCCTTGTTGATTGAACAGATGGCAGCACTCCAGCTCGGCCGCAACGCCGACCTGACCGCCTTCATAAAAACCCATGGCGGAGGAAGGCGTCTTCACCACCAGATGTCTTTCCAGCCCCGCCACATGCAGATAAGCCACCGCGACATCGCCCATTTCTTCAATAATGTCCACGCGCGCAGGAATACCCTGATCCGGCGTCGTCAGACGCACATGCTCGGGCCGCACGCCCAGACACACCGGTTCGCCAGCCACACGACCGGAGGGCGCGGGAATCTGCAAGGGACGCGGCGATGAGCCTATCTGCACCGTCGCGCCCCGTTCACTGCTGGCCTGCACGCGACAAGGGAGAAAATTCATCTTCGGCGAGCCGATAAAGCCCGCCACAAATTGATTGCCGGGCCGCTCATATAGCTCCATGGGACGGCCGGTCTGTTCAATATGGCCGCCGTTAAGCACGACGATGCGGTCCCCCAGTGTCATGGCTTCAGTCTGATCATGAGTCACGTAGACCATGGTGGTTCCCAGTTGCTTGTGGAGCTTGGCCAGCTCCAACCGCATCTGGGCGCGCAGCGCAGCGTCCAGGTTTGAAAGGGGTTCATCAAACAGGAAGATGCTGGGCTGGCGCACAATCGCCCGGCCGATGGCCACCCGCTGGCGTTGACCGCCAGACAGCGCTTTGGGTTTACGCTGCAGCAGGTGGGTGATCTGCAGCACTTCCGCCGCCCGCTCCACCGCCTGCGCCACCTGGGGTTTCGGCAAACCGGCCATCTTGAGAGAGAACCCCATGTTTTCCGCCACGGTCATATGGGGATACAGGGCGTAACTCTGGAACACCATGGCCACGCCGCGTTCGGACGGAGGCAGCCCTTCCGTGCGCTTGTCGCCGATCAGGATATGACCCGCGGTAACCTCCTCCAGCCCCGCAATCATGCGCAGCAGAGTGGATTTACCGCAGCCAGAGGGGCCAACCAACACCACAAACTCGCCGTCTTCCACAAACAGATCCAGCTTTTTGATGATGCTGGCGCCGCCTTTGTAGCTCTTTTCAACGCCAAGCAATTGTAAGGACGCCATACTGTTCTCCCCTCGTCCCGGGTTAGTGTTTCACTCGCTTGCGCCCGCCGCAGCTAAGCGCGCTGACGGGCAATAAAATCCCGATACCAGTGACCGCTGGCTTTCAGCGTGCGCTGCTGGGTGGCGTAATCCACGTAGGTCAGCCCGAAGCGCTTGCTGTAACCCCAGTTCCATTCGTAGTTGTCCGCCAGGCTCCAGTAAAAATAACCGCGGATGTCCGCGCCCAACTCCATGGCCTGACGCAGCGCCTGCAGGTGAGTCTCCAGATAATGAATCCGCGCCGGGTCCTGCACTTCGCCATTCTCCATGCGATCGGGGAAAGCGGCGCCGTTCTCGGTGATGTAAATCGGCGGCGGCAGGTAGTCGCGGGTGATTCTCACCAAATGCTGCGCCAGACCTTGCGGATAGACTTCCCATCCCATGTCGGTCAGCCCCATGGCCGCCGGCGCCGGGGTTTGTGGGTTAGCCTGGCTGAAGTAACCGCGGGTGTAGTAATTCACGCCCAGGAAATCCAGCGGCTGCCTGATAATGTCCATATCGCCGTCCGTGACCTTGGGCGCTTTGTCCCCCAGATACGCCAGCACATCCTGAGGATAAGCGCCGCGGAAAATCGGGTCCATGTACCAGCGAATGTTGGTTCCGTCATCCAGACGCGCCAGTTGGCGGTCAGCTTCCGAATCCGGATTAGCCGGATAAGTGGGGGTATGGTTGAGCACGATGCCCACTGGCGTCTCGCTGTTCACCGCACGCATGCTCTGCAGCGCCAAACCGTGCGACAACAACAGATGATGAGACACCTGATAGGCCATCGCCTCGTCCTGATAACCCGGCGCGAACTGGCCGGTAGCGTGTCCCAGGGTGGCGGTGCACCAGGGTTCGTTATGAGTGGAAATCGTTTTCACGCTATCGCCGTAACGCCGCATGAACTCCGCCGCATAGTCGGCGAATCGATAACAGGTATCGCGATTGCGCCAGCCGCCCAGGTCTTCCAACGCCTGCGGCAGATCCCAATGATACAAAGTGACGTAGGGCTGCAAGCCTTTGACCAGCAGCGCGTCGATCAAGCGACTGTAAAAGTCGAAGCCGGCTTCATTCCAGGCGCCTTTGCCGTCCGGTTGCACCCGCGGCCAGGCGATGGAAAAACGGTAGGCGTCCACACCCAATCCAGCAATAAGATCCACATCTTCCTGGTAGCGATGATAGTGATCGCAGGCGACGTCGCCGGTCTCTCCATTCACCGTCTTGCCCGGCGTATGAGAGAAGGTGTCCCAGATGGAAGGCCCTCTTCCGCCTTCATTGGCGGCCCCCTCAATCTGGTACGCGCTGGTCGCCACGCCCCAGGTAAAATCCTTTGCAAATTTCTGATTCATAAAATACAAGCCTCTTATTGCTTTCTAAATCGCCGCTTCTATCCCTTCAGCGCGCCGGCTGTCATACCTTCGATCAGCCTCCGCGACGCCAATATGAATATGACGAGAAGCGGCGCCACGGCGATGGAGGAGCCTGCGCAAATGGCGCCCCAGGGCACTTGCCCGGAGCCCTGTAGCGCGCGCAGCGCCAACGGAACCGTGTACATTTCCATGTCCCGCATGACCACCAGAGGGGTCATGAAGTTGTTCCAGGATGTGATAAAGGTGATCAGCCCAAGGGTGCCCATGGCGGGCCCCGTCAGCGGCAGCACGATATGACGGAAGGTGGCGAATTCGCCGCAGCCGTCCATGCGCGCCGCTTCCAGCAACTCCCGGGGAATCGCCGAGCTGATGTACTGACGCATCAAAAATACGCCTAAGGCGCTGCAAGCCATGGGCAGATACAGCGCCCGCGGCTCATTCATCCACCCGAACAGCGTCATGATCAGGGTGGTGGGTATCATGCCGAGAAACGGCGGGATGAGGAGCGTGCTCATGACAATCATGAACAACAGATTCTTGAAGCGGAACTCATAGGTGGCGAAGGCGTAGCCCGCCAGGGAACAGAAGAACAAATTCAACGCCGTGGTGATGATGGCCACATAAAAGCTCACACCCAGGTTATTCCAGAAGTAAGGCAGTTTCTCCAGCAGCACCTGCACGTTCGCCACAAACTGACCGCCAAACCACACCGGCGGCGGCACGGAAAGAATATCCGTGTTGCTGTGAGTCGCGAAAACGAACATGAAGTAAAAAGGCCCCAACATGATCATCGCGCCAACCGCGACGACCATGAATGCGATCCACTGACCGGGATCCAGGATGATACGTCTTTCCATTGCCTGCTCCCGCCTAGGATTTTTCTTTGAAGGCTTTGTTGTTGGCCCAGGTCATCATCGCGATGATCAGGAACAACAGCCATGCGACTGCGGACGCCGTGCCGAAATCACTCTCGATATAAGCGGTGGCGTACATGTGCATCGCCGCCGTTTTACCCGCCTGATCCGGCCCGCCGATACTGGTGCCGCCCGGTCCCAGTCCGCCGGTGAGAATAAAAGGCTCCTCAAAAAGCTGCAGGTTGCCGATGATGCTAAGCGTGATCGCCAGGAACATCATGGGCCGCAGCAACGGCACGGTGATATGCCAGAATTGCTGGCGGCGGCTGGCGCCGTCGATGCTCGCGGCTTCATACAAATCCTTGGGAATAGTCTGCAGCGCGGACAGGTACAACACCGTGTTCCAGCCCACGTAACGCCACCAGACAACGAATGAAATCACCCACTTGGTGTAACCGGGATCGTTCCAGTCAATGTTCTCTGTTGGAAACACCCAGCCCAGAGGCCTGAGACCGGCGACTTCCCACTGTCCCATTTGCGTCAGCAGCACATTGATCAGCCCGTAGTCGCGGGAGAATAACGAGGTGAACACCAGGGAAATCGCCACCGTGGAGGTGATAAACGGCAGGAAATACAACCCCACCACCGCATTGCGCCAGCGCGACAACCGGGTGTGCAGGAAAAACGCCAGCGGTATCGCCGCGAGGTGTTGGGGAACCCCACTCACCAGCGCGATCCAGAACGTGTTGTAGAGCGACTTATGAAACCAGTCGTCCGTGAGCACGAACGTGAAGTTCTCAAAACCGACCCATTTCATGCCGCCCAAACCCGTGGACGGGTCCCAATAATGAAAAGACAGATAAATCGTGAACAGCAACGGAAACAGCCCGAATACTGCGAACAGGATGAAAAACGGGCTGATAAACACGTAGGGCGCCGTTTTTCGGGTCAGCCATCTGCGTCTGCTTTTTACTGGCGCCGCCGCTGGCGTCTCCCGCCGCTCCATAACCGCCGACATTACCGGGCCTCCACTAAGTCTGACATGGACTTTGGTTGTTCGCGCATCTCAGGCCCGCTCAGTAGCGGACCCTGCGTTTGATGAGCTTATGCGCATCCGCCAGCGCTTCCTTGATATCTTTATCGTGCAGCAGCACTTTATCCAGCTCGGCGTTGACGATCTCATCGGCGATGGTGTCGTACTTGTTCACAGTAATGGCGGGTATGCGATCCGCCGCTTCTTTCCACTGAACGCGGGCCTTTTGCCCCCCCAGAAATTCGATGGGCTGTTGCAGAAACTGATCGTTCTGCGCCGTAACCAGGGCGGGAAACGCATCCAGCTTATGAAACGCCTCCAGCTGCATGCTTTTGTTCAACGCCAGAAAGCGGATAAATTCCCACGCCTCATGTTTGTGCTGCGCCTTGGCGGGAATAGCGTAAAAAGAGCCGCCCCAGCTGGCGTAGACATTGTCGGGCAGTTGCTTGCTGCGCCACAGTCCGGCGGACTCCGGCGCTATCCAGTTGGCGAGATGCCCCGCCACCCAGGAGCCCATCATTTGGGTGGCGATCTGCCCCCGTCGCAACCCTTCCGTCCACTCGCTGGTCCAGGCTTTGACCTTGGCGTCGATGCCTGCGTCACGGGCCGCTTTCGCCACTTTGAACGCTTTTTCGAAGCGGGGACTGGTCACCAGGGAGTTGTTTTCCTTGTCAAAAAAGATGCCTTCACCGTCTTCCAGATCCGAACGGATGATGATGTCCTTCAGATCGCCGGCGTGCGCCACCATGTACGCGCCGGTTTTTTCCTTCACTTTTTTCCCCGCCTCAATAAAAGCGTCCCAATTATTTGAGAAAGCGCTTTCATCCACTCCCGCCTTTTGTAACAGGTCCTGGCGGTAAAACAAAGCGCCCGGACCGATATCCACCGGAATCGCCGCCAGATTGCCTTCTCCGCCGGTCGCCTGCGGAAGGGTGAACCTGGCGAATTGATCCTGATATTGCATAGCGTTGTAGGGAGGCTTGGATAAATCTTCAATGCCGCCGGACGCGGCGAATTTGCCGATAAATCCGACTTCCACCGCCATGACGTCAGGCAGGTTGGAGCCGGTAGCGAGAGAGGTGGTCATCGCATTGTGGTGATCGCCAAAAGCCAGACTGACCAGCTTGATCTCCACGTCAGGATGCGCTTCCTGATATAACGGTATGGCGGCTTTAATGCCTCTGTCCAGATCTGGAAATGAAGCCACTTCCAGAGTCACTGTTTGCGCGGCGACGCTTCCCGACATGGCCGCGCTCAACAGAAGAGCATGCATGATCTTCATCTTATTATTCTCCTGGGCCGGAGCCCTTACATCGAGGTTGGTTTTTGTGCTTATTCTATTCATCAATGCACTGTGTTATTTTGACAAAAACGTAATGAAAACGTTTTCAAACACAGCAATTTTATAACGTCGTGCAAATACGCTTGTCAATAAAAAAATGAAAATATCCGGAAATTTCATTTATTATCAGAACCGTACGAGCACACGCCGGGCACGAATCCATTCTTATACGATTCAGCGGCCGCATGCGAAGTGAAGAGTGACGTATGCGCATATCTTCCAGGGAATGACAGGATTTCGACGGGCTATGGGAGTTTAGCTTGGAACAGACAATCAGAAAAAATACAGTAAAGAAGAAGCGACTCGGCGCACAGCCGGCGGCCTCCACCGTCACCGAAGTGGCGAAGCGGGCGGGTGTTTCCGTCAGCACCGTTTCCCGTATTCTCAACGGCACCGCCCGGGTTTCCGATGACAAACGCAGATCCGTGGAGCGGGCGATTGAGGACCTGAACTTCAAGCCCAATGTGCTGGCGCAAAGCCTCAAAAGCGGCCAGTCCATGACGATTGGCGTTATCACTCAAGCGGTGGAAAGCCCCTTCTTCAACGAGCTGCTCAAAGGCATTGAGGAAGGTCTGCAGGGATCAGGCTACGCCTCACTGATGGCCAGCGGCCACTGGAACAGCCAGAGTGAAATAGAACGCATCCGTCTGCTGATCGCACGACGGGTGGACGGCATTATTCTGCTGACCGGCAATCTCAACAACGAACAGATTCTGGATCTGGCCTCACAGACTCCCATCGTCGCCGTCGGGCATACCGCCCACTCGGATAACGCCGCCTCTATCTTTATAGACAGCCGCATGGGCGGTTATCTGGCGACCAAGCATTTGATTTCTCTGGGTCATCGCAGAATCGCGCATATTCAGGGCCCCCAGGAACAGCACGACGCCAGTAACCGGCTGCATGGCTACAAAATGGCGCTGGAAGAAGCAGGCATCGCCTTTGATGAAGACTTGCTGGCGCAAGGCGACTTTATCGAGCCCGGCGGCCTGATGGCGATGAACCGGCTGCTCGACAAAGGCGTTTCTTTCAGCGCCGTCTTCTGCGCCAACGATCAGACCGCCTACGGCGCCCGTCTGGCCCTGTACCGCCGCGGCATCCGCGTGCCTGAGGACATGTCCCTAATCGGCTTCGACGATCTGCCCATGTCGTCCTACACCACCCCTCCCCTCACTACGATCCGGCAACCGGTATATGAAGTCGGGCAAACCGCGGCGAAGCGGCTGCTGCGCCTGATTCGCGGCGAAGGCGCGGAGTCCGTCAATTTGAATGTGGAGCTGGTGATCAGAGAGTCCACTCGTCGCCTGGGCTAAAGGCCTAAGCGACGCGTTCGGCGTTAAAGCTCGAACTCATTGAGATAATTGTCCCGCCACAGCGCCGACATCATTCCCTGATCGACGTTGCCGCCGGTCAGGATCACCAGCAGGCGCTTTTTGCCGCTGCGGCCTTTCAGCCACTGGCGCACGGCGTCCATGGTCATGGCGCTGGTGGGCTCGATATGCAGCTTGAGCAAGTGCGTCAACCATTGCGTCCAAAACGCAATGCGCTGCTCTTCTACTTCATACAGAGCGTCCAGTTGTCGAATATATTCAAAAGTGATGTCGCCCACCGCCAGAGTTCTGGCGCCGTCGGCCAAGGTGTCCGGAGTGGCGCTCAGGCGATGAATCTTGTTTTCCCGCAGAGAAATCGCCGCATCATTGGCCTGTAAGGGCTCCGCCGCGATCATCTCCGCTTTCGGGGCAAGCGCCCGCGTCGCAATCAGTGTGCCGGAAACCAGTCCGCCGCCGCCGCAGGGCGCAAACACCGCGTCCACTTCCCCCAGTTCATGCAGCGCCTCATAAGCCGCAGTGCCCTGACCGCAGATGACCTGCTCGTGATTGTAGGGGGGAATCCAATATACGCCGGGGTCCTTGGCCGCTTCCAGCACTCGTTCGTCCACTTCCGCGCGGGTCGCGCACAAGGCGACTTCGGCGCCATAGGACTCCGTGGCGCGGGCTTTAACCCGGGAGACATTCTCCGGCATGAATATCGTTGAAGGGATGCCAAACAAACTCGACGCCCAGGCCACCGCCTGCGCATGATTGCCTGAGCTGTTGGCGATGATGCGCTCAGGTCTGCGACCGTTCTCCAGCAGCCAGCGCACTGTGTTGCACCCGCCGCGTGCCTTGAACGCGCCGACTTTCTGCAGGCATTCAGCTTTGAAATAAACCTCATGCCCCAGCCACTGGTTCAGCAAAGACGAGCTGACTAACGGCGTTTCCAGGGTATACCCGTGTATTCTGCGTTTGGCTTGCGCAATGTCTGCGATGCCCAAAGTCCGATCATGCTCTAACGTCGTCACTATCCTGTCCACCTTAAATCAGCGTTACTGAATTCATTCCTGACAAGCGTCGCCCCACCGCCTCCCTCGTTCCTGTACGTTCTGATACAAAACCGAGATAGAGCTCTACATGGCCAGCCACTTAAATAGCGCCGTCGGTGGGCGCTGCCGCACCAACAAATTAGCTTACGCCGGGAAAAGCGTAAATCTGTTTTTGAAGTGGAGTTTGGAATGAGTCCTCATAAAGTTCTGTCCTTGAGCGCAATGCTTGGCATGGTCGCCCTGTCTCACGTCGCGCTTGCGAAGGAACCCGTTACGGCCAGAATCATCGGCGGCGATCAATCAGCCGGCGGCTATCCCTGGATGCTGTCTATCCAGAATTCGACCCTGGGCGATCATTTTTGCGGCGGCAGCCTGATCGCGGAGCGTTGGGCGTTGTCCGCCGCGCACTGTATTGGCGACGAGCCAGCTGACTCGGTGTTCGTCGTCGCTGGCGATTTTGATCTCAAATCGCAGGACAAAGGACAACAGCGCGTCGGCGTAAAACGCTTCGTGCATGCCCTGGGCGACCCTTATGGCGACCTGATGCTGCTGGAGCTGAAAGAAGCGGTCAAACATCCGGTCATTCCCCTGGCGGACGAAGCAACGATGGCCTCGTTAGCCCCTGATGCGACGTTTAAAGTCATGGGTTGGGGCAATATGTCCGCTGACGGCGCCGACTATCCTGACAAGCTGCGCCAGACAGAGGTTCCTCTCTACGATCAGGCCGGGTGCGCAACCGCCTATAGCGCAATAGGAGGAAAGATAGACAACACCATGGTGTGCGCCGGCTACCCAAAGGGGGGAAAAGATACCTGCGACGGCGACAGTGGCGGCCCCATGCTATGGGACAACCATGGCGTCCTGACTCAGGTTGGCGTAGTCAGTTTTGGCGAAGGCTGCGCCAAAGCTGGTTTTCCCGGTGTTTACGCCCGGGTCGCCACCTTTAATACGTGGATCAAAGAGCAAATGGCGCAGGCGGACGGTCTTGCGATCAGCCAGACGGACTTCAGACAGATCAGCGCCGGTTACAAGCTGCAGAAGACGCTGACGCTCACCAACAACAGCCAAAAAGACATGGTATTACAGGGGCTCAGCTTAACCGGAGACGGTGGCTATCAGATCGACGCCGCCGCCTGTGACAATGCGATGCTGAAACCCGGCGCCGTCTGTAATCTGGTCCTGACGCTCCAGTTCGCGGAAACCGGGCGTAAAACCACGACGCTGACAATCAATAGCACGGACAGCGCGCATCCGAACTGGACCTACGTCTTCTCGGCGCAGTCCATCCACAACGCCGACTTCAAGCTGGGACAAAACGCCACCTTCGTTTGGGGACAGAGCCAGGAAGGCGACTGGACTCCGCGCGCAGAAGACGGCAAGCAGGCGCTGACCGCAGAGTTGAGTGAGGATAAAAGTGAGTCGTTGCTGCTAACCCACTTTAGCGGCAAAGGCGTTTTCAGCTTCGAATGGAAAATCGATAATGGCGCCGCCGAGGACCTCAATTTATACATCGATGGCCAGCGCATATTTGACGCCAAAGCGGAAGGCGAATATAAGCGAATCAGTCACACCCTGAACGATGGCCAGCATACGGTGTCCTGGTCGTTCCAGGACGTCACCGAACAGACCTCGAGCGAAAACAAACGCGCCCATATTCGCGCCATCGCCCTGAACGCTTCTGATAGCCAAGGTAAAAAAGGCGGTGGCGGAGCCATGGGCTTTCTGTTGCCGGCTCTCGCCCTGCTATGGCTGGCGCGCCGCAGCCTGAGCAGCCATCGTTAATCCAAATGCAGGAGGTCGCCGCAATGAGCGATTGCTATTCTTACCAAAGAGCGAAAGCGCACCGCAGAATAATATTAGCCCTGGGACTGACGTTATCTATGGCGGCGACGTCAGGATACGCCGAAGATACAGAGACGCCGCAAGCCGGCGTTCCTCTGAGCCGACCCGCCGTGCTGCAGTCCGTGTCGATTCAACTGGATCAGTTGGTCTTCAGCGTTAAAAGCACGGGATGCACGCGGCGGGATGATTTCCGGCTTTTCTGGGAAGGTCCAGATCTGACAGTAGTGCGCTTGAAGCCGGATTTATGCCGCAAAAAAGCCCACTGGGCGACCTTTTCCTTACCCTTGACCGACCCGGAGCTACAGGAGTGGGAAAGCCTGTATATCAATAACCCTTTGGTTATCCACTCCGGGCCCTGATGCGAACGCGCGCCCGGTGACGACGCATAGACCGGGCGCTGGCCTGATGTCAGCGGAAATAGAATGGAGAAAACGAAGCATGAAAGTAACTGAGCGACTGCTACTGGTGGATGACGACAAAAGCCTGACCCGGCTGGTTCGCCAGTTTCTGGAGCAGAACGGCTTTTCCGTCCATGTGATTCACGACGGAGAGTCCGCCGTGGCCTGGCTGGAGCGCAATCAGCCGCAACTCATTATTTTGGATGTCATGCTGCCGGGCATGGATGGTTTATCAGTGTGCCGGGAAGTCAGAACGCACTATAAAGGCCCAATCATCATGCTGACCTCCCTGGATGACGACATCGACGAAGTCGCCGGACTGGAGGTCGGCGCCGATGACTATCTGGCCAAACCGGTCAAATCCAGGGTGCTGCTGGCGCATATCCGCGCTCAGTTGCGTCGCGTCGAAACCTACTCCGCACAGGATTCGGACGCCGCTGCGTCACAGGAAAGCGCGGCCGTTCATATCGGAGATCTGGTCATCAATCCTAACGCCAGAACGGTAGTCAAAGCCGGAAACGCCATCGACTTCACCACGGCGGAGTTCAACCTGCTTTATTACCTCGCCCGACAAGCGGGCTCAGTGATCTCACGCGACCTGGTGTATCGGGAAATATTCAACCTGGAATATGACGGACTTGATCGCTCCATCGACTTGCGCGTCTCGCGTATTCGCAAACGTCTTGGCGACGATCCCAAACACCCACGCATGATCAAAACCGTCCGCGGAGAAGGCTATCTGTTTGTCGACGACGCCGATACAAGGGAGAGTTGAGCATGTTTCTGCGTTTTTACGCCGCCCTGGCGTTGTTGTTTTGCGTATGCTTTATCGCTTACGACTGGGCGTATCCCCTGTTGTGGTGGGAGAGCGCGCTTTCCGCCGAGGAATCCCGTCGTCATTCAGGAGAAGGCCTGAGGGAAGTCGCCGCGGAGCTGTCCGAGCAGGAAGCCACTGCCGCTGGCGACCGCTTGCTGGCCGCCGCCTCGGACCTGCTGGAAAGCGCGGACATAGCGCTGCAGCCCTCTTATGAGCTGATCGAATACTCCATTCTGGAGAACAAGGACATGAGTCTGACCCTTGATCAGCGTCGTCGCCTGATGGCGGGCGAATATCTGGTGACGGAGCGCAGCTCCCCGGACTCATGGAGCGTGCAAACCGCCATCCCTGACAAAAATATGACGTTGGAGGCGGTATTCAAAGAGCAAGGCGACGGCGGTTCTTTCTATAGCTGGCTGGCGGGCTACGTTGTCCTTTATCTGAGTCTGTTGGCGGTAGTCCTGTACCTGCTCCTCGCCAGCGTGAAGCGGCCATTACGGGAATCAATCTCCCAGGTCAGCGCCGCACTGCGTCGCATCAACGGTCTCTTCAATGGCCCCACCGGTCCCATTCAGTCCGCCGATGCGCCAGCGGAATTGCTGAAGCAGGCGTCAACCGTAGAGCGTCATATCGCCCGGGAAAAAGAAAGCCGCGCCCGTCACTATGACGATCTGCGCGACCTGCTGCATGGCGTCGCTCATGAGTTCCGCAGCCCGATGGCGCGCATCAGCTTCGCGCTGGATCTGGCGGATGACGAAACCACGAAAACCGCCCCGGATGCGGAAAATATCCGCACACTGCATCAGGAGATCAGCGGCGCGTTGGATGAACTGAGCGGCCTGGTGAAAGAAGTGCTCAGCTACTCCCGACTGGAGCATGGCCGCGGCGACCTGCAATGTGAGCCAGTCGCCGTATTGGATGTAGTGGAGGAGATTCTGTCCAAACAACGCAAAATGCATCCTCAGGTGGAGTTCGTTACGCCAGCGGAGCCGACCACACAGGAAATTCAGGTGTGGGCGGATCGACGCTTATTCTCCCGCGCATTGGTGAACCTGATCCGAAACGCCGCCCGTTTCGCCGACCACAGCGTCAGAATCAGCTGGCGCCTGACCGATACTCACTTCGAGATTCAAGTGGACGACGACGGCCCCGGCGTGCCGCCCGGCAAACGCCAACGCGTCTTCGAGCCATTCACTCGTCTCGACCCCAGCCGCTCACGGGATTCCGGCGGCGCCGGACTGGGTCTGGCGATTGTAAAAAGTATTTCCACGTTGCATGGCGGAACCGTAAGCGTGACCGACAGCCGACAAGGCGGCGCATGCTTCACCCTATGCTGGCCCAAGGAGCCGACTCAATGAATCCAATCCATAAATGCGCCCCGATTGCGCTGGCGCTTTCCTTATGCGCGGCAACCACTGAGGCGGCGACTGCCAACGACGGCGCAGCCGATCTGGCCTTTATTAACGCTGTGGTTTATACCGCCGACGCGCAGAAACCCATGGCGCAGGCGGTGGCGACGCGCAACGGCGTCATTCTCGCAGTGGGAGACACGGCGGAGATTGAATCGTTAATGGATGAGAATACACAGGTTATTGATATAAAAGGCAGATTGCTGTTACCTGGCTTTATCGACAACCATAACCATGTCTTCGAGGCCGCTTCCTCTGCTGGCGGCGATTGCGAACTCGCCCCGGACCTGACGCCCAGCGAACAGCTGCCTTACTTACGCCAGTGTCGTGAAGCCTCGCAGCCGGACCAGTGGGTGATCGGCTGGGGCCATACCATTGACGCCACCTTGGACGGAGAAGGCCCCACGCCCCTGCAAGTGATCGACAGCGTGTTCCCGGATCGCCCCGTGGTGATCATGGAGCAGACTTCACACTCCATGTGGGTTAACTCCGTCGCCCTGCGCCTCGCCGGCATCAATGCGGATACGCCTGATCCACAAGGGGGCAGGATCAGGAAAAACCCGGAAACCGGCGAACTGAATGGCGTCATTGTGGACAACGCCGGCGATATCGTCATGGAGCAGGCCTGGAACAGTTTGCGCAACAAGTTTGAGGTCAGCTACGACGGCCTGTTAAGTGGTCTGGCGGAGGCCGCGCGTTATGGCGTCACCACCATCGGCGACGGTCGCCTGTACTGGAAGCGCGGCTGGTATGACGTGTGGCGCGCCGTGGCGGCGGATGGCGAGCTGACGGCCCGCGTCTCGCTGCGACCCTGGATTTACCCTCATGTGCCGCAACAGGAGCAGTTGGACTTTCTGAGTTCGATTTACAATCCAGACCCCAACGGGCTGTTAATCGTCAACCAAGTGAAAATGTACAGCGACGGCATTCTCGTCAATGGCACGGCGAAGACTCTGCAGCCTTATGATTTCACCTACTTTCCGCAGTCGCCTTATGGCCTTAACTACCTGCCCCAGGCGGTCATGCAGGACTGGCTGGTCAAGCTGGACCGCCTCGGCTATGGCGCGCATATCCACGCCATTGGCGACGGCGGAGTGCGCGAAAGCCTCAACGCGATCGCCGCCGCCCGTCAGGCCGGCTCACAGCGCCGCTACAACATGACGCATCTGGAGCTGGTGGACGCGAGTGATCTGGACCGCTTCAAGGCGCTGCAGGTGGATGCGGATTTTCAGGTTGGATCTGACTATATCGGCGCGGCGGATCATAGCTGGGCCGAGCCGCTTATTGGGAAGCAGCGGGCGCATCGTCTCATTCCGCTGGGCGAGGTATACGCCAGCGGCGCCAATGTCACGCTCAGCAGCGATTGGAACGTGAACCCGATCAATCCGATGGCCGCTATCGCCAATGCCGTGCAGCTTAAGGAACGTGGCTTGCCCAACGTCCGCGCCGCGCTCGACGCCTACACCATCAACGCGGCGACCGCCCTGGGACTGGAGGCGATCACCGGCTCCATCCGCGCTGGCAAGTCTGCGGATTTTGTCGTGCTGGATAGAAATATTCTCGATGCCGCCCCCCAAGTCATTCGTCAGGCCCGGGTCATGATGACCTGGCTACGAGGAGAAGAAGTTTACGCCGCGGAATAACGCTCGACATTCTTAATTTGTTTACAATTTGACCACTCACATGCCGCCGGGTACGTGGTAAACTGCGCCGCCTACCCTTTTTTTGATTGATGTACTCACAAGGAAGACGAATGAATCGCTTCTCCGGCAGACTTTATGGCCTTCTCGCCACCCTGGGCGTTATGCTCGCCTGCCAGGCCAACGGCCAAACATTTAAATCCAATGGTTACGCCTACGACATCTCCGCCGCTCCGAAGTGGGTGGAGTCTGTGCAGGCGCCTGCCGCTCCTGAACACGACAACGGAGCGGTGGAGTACTTACTGGTGGACCGCCAGACCAGCGCCGCCACGCGCTCGCCTCAATACTTCTATCACTTTGTCGAACGCGCCAACAATCTGGACGGCCTGGAGGAAATCTCCCACCTCAAGGTCACCTTCAATCCAGACTTTCAGCAGTTGGTCTGGCACAAGCTGAACGTTATTCGCGATGGCAAAGTCATTGATCGTCTGGACCCGCAAAGCATCACTTTAATCAGAGAAGAAACTGAGCTGAACCAGGAAATGTTCAGCGGTTACGTCACCAGCGTGGTGTTCGTCAAAGGCACTCGCGTGGGCGACGCTGTAGACTTCAGCTATTCCATCGTCGGTCGTAACCCCGTCTTCGGCGACCATTACTTCCAGGGCATTTCCATGTCCTGGCAGGTGCCGGTGCATCGCCTTTATACCCGCGTTATTGCGCCGCCCAATCGCGAACTGCGCATGTCCGCTGTGAAATACGACACCCAGCCCAGCATCAGCGCCTACGGTAAATCCAAAGCCTATGTGTGGGATGACGCCAATGTCGCCGCCTACTACAACGAAGGCGATTACCCTCTGGATTATGAACCGGGCAGTTTTATCAGTCTGACGGATTTCCCGGACTGGGATGGCGTGATTCGCTGGGCGGAGCCTCTGTACGCGGCGCGTCCCATCAAATCCAAAGAACTGCGCGACCTGCGGGATGAGCTGAAAAGCATGCCCAAAGAGCAGGCGGTAATCGCCGCGCTGCAGTTCGCACAGGAACAAATCCGTTATCTGGGCATTGAGCTGGGTCAGAACTCTCATCTGCCCCGGGCGCCGGATACAGTCATCGAAAACCGCTACGGCGACTGCAAAGACAAAACCCTGCTGCTGGTGTCCCTGCTCAGAAGCATCGGCATCGACGCCTACCCCGCCCTGGTGTCCTGGGAGATCGCCTCCGGCGTCGATAAGATTGCGCCTTCGCCCGGCGGTTTCGACCATGTCATCACCCTGGTGGAGCTGGATGGACAGCGTTACTGGCTGGACCCTACCCGTCGCTACCAGAAAGGCTCGTTGAGCACCCTGGGATACTACGATTACGGCAAAGCGCTGATCATCGGCCATCCCAGCGAACGGGAGCTGGTCAAAGTCGGTCTGCCGGAAGTGGCGGCGACTCCCAGCATGATCACCCGCGAGCGCTTCAAGGTGATTGATTACAGCGCGCCTGTGGAACACTTCATCACCACGGAATACACCGGCATTGAGGCGGATCGTATGCGCCAGCGTCTGGCCAATAAGTCCATACGCGAGTTCAGCCAGGATATGCTGAATTACATGCAGAAGCTGTATCCCGGCGCGGAACAGCTGGAGCCGGTTCAAATCACCGACGACAACGATAACAATCGCTTTGTTATTGATGAGCACTACCGCATCAATGAATTTTATGCACCCGTGGACGACGTGCAGGCGACCCGCTTCTACGCCTATTCGCTGTTTGAATACGTAAAAAGTCCCGCGGTGACGCGGCGTTCAGGGCCGCTGACGCTGCCGGGACCAATCAGGGTGGTGCATGATATTTCCCTGGAATATCCCTACAGTCTCAAATTTACCGATCAGGCCGCCAAGGTCAGCCTGAGCAACGACTACTTCAATTACTTCTATCAGGAAGACTATCTGGGCCGCACGCTGAACCTGCATCATGAGCTGGAATTCAAACGCGCCGCCATGCCTGCGGCGGAAACTCAGTCATTCCTGGACCTGAAGAAGCAGATCAACGATTCCGGCGAGCACTACTATCAGGTGACGCGCAGCGAAGAGACAGATAAGTCACGCTTTGCGGATTTCATCTCGTCCATTCAATCAATGGTTTATGGTTTGGAGACGCCGCAATGATCCGCTCCGCAAAATGGCTCGTTAAACACTGCGCGACACTCGCCGTTCTGACGTTTTCCCTCTTCATCGTTGGTTGCGCCACGCAGTCCGCATCTACGGATGGCGCCGCCGCTGCGGAGGAAACGCCCGGGGAGTATCCTTCCCGTCCCATCAATGAGTTCGCCAAGCAATTGCGGGATCTTCTGAACCTGCGCAACGCCGACAAGATCGTCGAGATGGTGGACATGCGGGATCTGCTGGGCAAAGCCGTCGATCGCTCTGATCTGCCCGTCGCGTTTCGTCCCAGCGCCAAGAGTCGGCTCATTGATACGCAACTATCCAACTATCGCGCCATCGTCGCCGGCAGTCTTCTCGATATGCCGTCGGAGAACGGTTACTACGACATCGCCAGTATTAATCCTGAGCAGTCTCAAATTACCTATCGGTTGGACGACGAAGCCTTGGGGTATTTGACGGTTTACTATCGCAGAGACGCATCAGGGGAATATCGGATTACCGATTTCCACAACTGGCTGTCGGTGTACGACCTGAGCTATCGCATCGCGCAAGGGCTGTCCTTGAGCTATCGCATCAATCTGCAGAGCAATCCCACCAAACAGGCATTACTCCTGCAGCTTGGCAAAGTCTCCAAGTCCGACGATGTCGCAGAGATTCATCGCGTCTTTGAAGGCCTCGCAGACGAGCGCCGCAACGATGACTACCTCCAGTTGCTCTATGCAGAGGCGCTTCTCAACGCCAGCGATTACGCGGGATTTATAGAGCAGAGCGCCGTACTGAATGAACGTCTGGGAACCTCCCCCAACTATCAGTGGCTGCTTTATTACCGCAGCCTGAACCAGGAAAATTATCAGGCGGCGGCGGAGCACTTGCAGGCGCAGATTGAACAGACGGGGCTGAAGGACGCAGGCATTCTGGACGAGCTGGCGCGAGTCAAACTGCTCAACGAAAAGTACGACGAGGCGATTCGTCTTTCCTACGAAGCCATTCGCAGCGATTCTTACTATGAACCGAGTTATTCCACGCTGACCTTCGCCCTCATCAAGACTGACCGGCTCGATATCGCCTGGGAAACCCTGAAAGTCTTGAAGGAGCGCTTCAGCTACGAATTTGATGAAGCTGCTTTGCGTGAAGACGGCCGCTTCGGCCCCTTATTGGAACGGGAAGATTTCCGTCACTGGCTGAAGCAAGGCTAAGACCTCACACGCTCGTCATATCCACTGACAAAAGCGCGTTTCACGTCTTAACTTAAAACGCCGGCCGCTTGTATGAGCGGCCGGCGTTTTTGTATTCAGCGTTAGTGTCAGCAGGCCGGCGGAAGCCTGAAACCAGCCTCCACGCCATGTCGCATTCGACAGGTCGTTCAAGCCGCCGTTCATTCCTTTCGAGCATAAACGCCCCGCCCTTTAGACTAAATTGTAGAAAGTATCACTTCTTTTCTAACTGCTCGAATAAGTTGGCTATCCTGTACCATTAGAATACCAATAACTATAAATATTCCGTTTGAGTATATCCATTCACGTAAGAGGTAGGGTTAAAACCGCCGCTAAGGCTAGGAAAATGGAATTAACTATCTAATGTGAGAGGACCTTATGAAAACAAAAATAGCTTGGGTCGCCGGGCTTGCTTTGTCCTTAACACTATCCGCCAACTTGCAGGCGGCGTCAGATGACGCCATCGCAGCTCCCCAACCACCCATAACCATCGCTTCAGAAACGCCTTTCAAAGGGCTACTGACGGATGAGAGCCAGCTAAGGAGGGAAAGCGTCGCCGCCTATCAGGCGGTCAGTGATCGCCGTATAAAAATCCACAAAGAAAACGCCAGCTTCATCAAAGTACATTTCTCCCGTTTCGACATACCTGAGGGAAGCTACGTCGTGGTGCGTAACGCCCAGGGAGACATCGCGCATCGCTACGGCGGCGACAATCCATCACTGCATACGCTGCGCGAAGGCGATGATGGAGCCAGCTCTTTCGCCGCGCTTTCCGTCATTGGGTCAACCGCGATCGTGGAGTACTTCCCCGGCGTCAGCGGCCAGGCGTCTTACAGTATTGAAGTCGACTCCGTCATGGAAGGCTTTCCCCAGGAAGAGATCGACGAACTCATGAGCCAGCAAACAAGCAGGTTCTCCACCTGTGGCGTCAATGAAAGACGCGACGTGCAGTGCTGGGCGGACAGCCACCCGGAAGAGTATGAACGCACACGCCCGGTGGCGCGCATACTGGTCAACGGCTCCAGCCTGTGTACAGCTTGGCGCGTAGGTCCTGACAACCGGATTTTCACCAATAACCATTGCGTCTCGTCCCAGTCCGGCGTGGCCAACACGGAAGTCTGGTTCAACTATCAGCGCACCAGCTGCGGCAGCGGCTCGCTTGCGGGAACAAAAGTGGTCACCGGCGCCAACATGCTGGCCACCAACTATGAGCTGGACTACACCCTGTTTACCGTCAACAACTTCTCTTCCATCCAGTCTTTCGGCTACTTCGGTCTGGATGTGCGTCCCGCCACCAATCAGGAGCGCATCTACATACCTCAGCACGGCAGCGGCAATCCCAAAGAGCTTTCCATTGAGAGCGACCAGAACAGCGGCGGTTTGTGTCGGGTGGACCAGCCTTCCGTCAACGGCCGCGGAACCGGCACCGATATGGGCTATAACTGCGACACCATCGGCGGCAGTTCCGGATCGCCCGTCCTCGCAGGACAAACCAACCGCGTCATCGCACTGCATCACTTTGGCGGCTGTCCCAACCAGGGCGTGCTGATTCATAAGATCTGGCCGCAAGTAGCCAGCTACTTCAACAATCAGATTCCCGCCGGCGATAATGAAACGCCCAATGGCGACCCTGTCGCAGACTTCTCTTTCTCAGTGGATAAACTGGAAGTGCGTTTCAGCGACGAAAGCTCCGACAGCGATGGCGAAATCGTCAGCTGGCAATGGGATTTCGGCGACGGCAATTCCTCCATCTCGCGTAATCCAACCCACGCCTACACCAGCGCAGGAGGATATAGCGTCAGCCTCAGCGTAACGGATAACGATGGCAACTCCGCCAGTACAACGCAAACCGTCACTGTTGGCGACACACCCAGAATCGAGGAAAAGAATCTCTCCGACAACACCGGCGACTGGAAGCACTTCAAGCTGTCCGTCCCCTCCGGAATGAGCAAACTCACCGCCACCATCTCCGGCGGCTCTGGCGACGCTGACCTATACGTCCGCCAAGGCGCCCAGCCCACCACCTCCCAGTACAACTGCCGTCCCTACACCAACGGCAACAACGAAGTCTGCACCCTCAACAACCCCGCCGCCGGCGACTGGTACATCAGCATCCGCGCCTACCGCGATTACTCAGGGGTTGACCTAGTCGGCGAACTGGAGTGACCCGCTAAACCCCTGCCCCCTCTCAGTCGCCTGACGCAACAGGCCTGAGACGCCCAAAAGCCGACTGTCTTTGGATGGTCGGCTTCTTCATATAAATCAAACTAACCAACTACGGCAGCCAGTACTCAGAAGCCCCAGCGTTCTTTATGCGCGTCAGGTCTTTGGAGGGTGGAAGGCCGAACAGGCGGGCGTATTCGCGGCTGAACTGTGAGGGGCTGTCGTAGCCAACGCCGTACCCGATGTTGGCGATGTCCTGGTCGCCTAACAGCAGTTGCCGTCGCGCCTCCAACAGCCGCAGTTGTTTCTGATACTGCAGCGGCGTCATGTTGGTGGCGGCCCTGAAATGCTGGAAAAACGAGGACGCGCTCATGCAGGTAAGGTGTAGCAGCTCTTCCATGTCGAAAGGCTGATTAAAGGTGGATTTTATATGCTGAACGGCTTTGCTTATCTGTCGTAAGCGACTGTCTCCGTTAGTGATTTCACGTAGAATGACGCCCTGATCGCCATTCGCCAGCCAATACAGGATCTCCTTTTCCGCCAACGGAGACAGAACGGAGATGTCTTTGGGCTCGTCGTTCAGCAACGCAACCAGCCTGATCAATGCATCCAGCAGTCGTGGCGTCACCAGACTGACGCCGACGCTTTGCTGAGGCGCGTCCGCGCCTGCGGACTTGGCGTCCAGCATCAGGTCGCCCAGGATGGCGAGATCCAGATCCAGCCGCATGCACAAATAAGGTTGCTCCGGCGACGCCTGCATCACCTGGCCAGCGATGGGCAGGTCCACCGACACCACCAGATAGTGGGCGGCGTCGTACTTGAATAGCTGTTCCCCTGAGATGACTTTCTTTGCGCCTTGCGCCACGACGCAGACCGCTGGCTGATGAACGGCGAGCACCGGCTCTGTAGGAGATGACGAGCGAATAAACGAGAGTCTGGGGATGTCGCTTTCATGCACGCCATCTTGAGGACAGTGCTTTTGAATCAGACCGGCTAATTCTTTAATTCGATCGAATATTTCCGACATACCCAGCATCCCGTTGAACTCGCGCGTCCGCGCGGCGACTTATTCCACAATATCCGTCGAGACGGATAACGACGCCCACTTATCCAGCTCACTCAGGCGAACGTTGTACGCCTGAGTGAGGTACTGCACCGCGTCGGAACCTGCAGCGAATCTGAGCGGGCTGTTTTCCTCACGGGACAGCTTCACCAAAGCTTCGCCCAACTTGGCCGGGTCGCCAGCCTGTTGATGATTGCGGCTGCGGTAGGCTTCCGCAACGGCGGTGGAATACCGCTCGTAATCGCCGATTCGCTGTTCGCCGTACTGGACTGAACTGTCATCCAGAAAGTCGGTGCGGAAGAAGCCGGGCTGAACGATGGTGACGCCAATGCCGAACTGCCCCACCTCTGCGGCCAGGCTTTCAGAAAAGCCTTCAACGGCGAACTTGGCGGCGCAATAGGCCGATGCGCCCTCAAAGCCGATTACCCCACCGATGGAGGACAGGTTAAAAATCCGGCCCTGACGTTGTTGTCGCATATAAGGCAATATTGCCCGGGTTACCCCCATCATTCCAAATACATTGGTCTCAAACTGCGCGGAAATTCTCTCGGACGCCACTTCTTCAAAGACGCCCAACTGACCATATCCTGCATTATTCACCAGCACATCGACGCCGCCAAAGCACGCCGCCGCCTGCTTTGCGCAATCCTCCGCCTGAGATTGACTACATACATCCAGCGCCAGCAATAACAGGCGATCGTCAGACTCATAGACCTTACGCAGCGCATCCAGGCTACGCCCGGTCGCCACCACATTATCTCCCGCCGCCAAGGCCGCGACAGCGATCTGATATCCCATGCCGCGAGAGGCGCCAGTAATAAACCAGGTTTTGTTTTTTCCATCGGACATGTGCAACCTCCAAAATCTATTCAACTGTAGAAACTGAATATCAGAATGCAGGTTACGGCGTTCAAAGGGTTAGCAAGATCCTCTTAACTCTTTGCACAATACTCCATTCTTGTCGAAAAATACCAAGTGATATGAGACGTACGATTCACGAAGTTAGCGCAAAAGGCGCTGAGCCTTACTATGCGAATTGAGCGTGGCGCCCCTTTCCACATCACAGACTTTTAAGCCTCTGGGAACACTACAGTTTGACTCAAGAATATGCGGTTGAACTGAAACCAAAAAACTTAGTGGCTACGCTCACAGTATTAAATAAATATAGTGATTTCGGGGCCCCCACCCTGAGCACTCTTAGGGATAAAGGCCGATAGGCGATATGCGAGCTGGTGGTATAATGGCTTTTATAGCCCCCCCCTGAAATAAAGCTCAATGTGTTATGTAAGAGTTTTAAAGAGATAAGGTAAAACTGTATGAGCAAAGAAATATTATCAACATTTACCTCTCCGTTAGAGGAGTTCAAAGAAAAGTTCGCAAAGCTTTTAGAAGAAGCAGATGCGGAGCCTGTTGCTGTTGTTGATGACAAAAATGACGTTCTATTTTATGCCGTTTCGCCATATTTATTTGAAGAAATGATGGAGTATATAGAATATAGCCAGAGAGGCAGCACGAAGCTTATTTCACCCGAAGAAAGCAGCCTCGGCATTACCGAAGAAGATTTGGTAAACATATCAGAAAACGCGAAGAAAGATATAGAAAATCTAAAGAAAAAAGGGCGTATAGATAAATGGAAATAAAGTTCATTTTGAATAAGAAGACTAAGCAGGTAGAAAAGATATATAAAAACAAGAGTCCTAATAAGAAAAGCGCTGTCAGTGACTTTTTAACGGAATCAGAGCTGAGTGAAATCGCCAATAAGCCCAGAAATAAAAATGGGGGCTGGAATGGCTGAAGTTTTCATGCATGAGCTCCTGCAAAACAGGCTGACCATACAGCAGCAAGAAAAGCTAGAAAGCGAGTTCAGAAGGTACAAGGAAGAAGATGGATATGTCCCAGGTGATTTTGGGAGAGATGCACCCTATACAAGGACCTTTAATAGGCGATATCTGGAGCTCATGCATCTCCATATAAGAAGAGATAATAAAGCATGGCCCAATAGAACCCTCCAATTTTATAGAAGAAGTGGCTTTGTTCTTGTCTACTGCTATGGATTTATAGATAGAAACAAATATTTGCTGATTGATATTATCAAACACTTCGACCCTAAAAAGCCGAATGAAAAAGAAAATACTGATGAAGATAACAATCTCATGGCTGAATTAGAGGCTATAGCAGAGTCTTTCAGAGACAAAAACTAGGAAAGCGTTAAAACTCTGTGTCAACCAAGCTACAAATCGATGCATCCTCTGCCCCGTAATTGGTGCAACTGGACTTTTGCACCTAGTCTGAGTAATTGAAGTGCGCCAAGAGAGGGTCAGCCACTTGTTGTGCTAAAAAGCAGCCGCCATTATTCATGCAATACACATAGGTTACGGGCAAAAGTAGCTTCGTATTAACAAAATCCTGATCTTCCCTCCAGTTCTCTTCTAGACTCATTAAGTATCTAAACAGCAAAAATAATGAGTTTTAGCCCCGCCAAACTGGCGAGGCTATCATTTAATCAACAATCTCAACGGAGATTAAAAGATTATCTGTCGCCGTATGCTTGCAGATAAAATTACCACTGCAACGACGCCCCGGTCTGATACTCCGTCACGCGGGTTTCAAAGAAGTTTTTCTCCTTGCGCATGCTGGCCTGTTCGTCCAGCCAGGGCAGTGCGTTGCCGGCGCCGGGGAATGGTTCGTCCAGTTTCAGCTGCTTGGCGCGGCGGTTGGCGATGAAGCGGAATTGTTCGATGTGGTCTTCCGCGGTATAGCCCAGGATCGGTTCTTTCAGCAGGAAATGGGCGTAGCCGGTCTCCGCTGCTTCCGCTTCTTCCCACAGCGTCTTGATGGCTTTGGGATCGAGGGTGACGCCTTCTTCCTTGATGATCTGTTTCACCACACGGATACCGAAAGCGCAGTGCATGACTTCGTCCCGCATAATGTATTGCAGCTGCTCGCCGGTGCCTTTCATCAATCCGCGGCGCTGCAAGGCGAAGATAGGGCTGAAGCCGTTATAAAACCAACAGCCCTCGAAAATACCGGCGAAGAAAATATACGCCATCACGAAGGTTTCCAGGTCATCCCGATTACGCAGATTGATATCTGGGCGCAGTAGCGCGCTGATACGCTCGTTGCCCATCTTGATCTTGCGATAGATCGCTGGCGTGACGCGGTAACGGTTATAAATCTCGCTCTGATCCAGACCAATGGTTTCGATACAGTGTTGATAGGTCCAGGTATGCAGGGATTCCTCGTACACCTGACGCGCCTGATAGATCTGCAGCTCCGGCGCGCTCATTTTCTCCATCACCGCCAGACCGATATTACGCATGGCCAGGATGTCGGACGTGGTCAGATAAGCCAGTACGTTCTCATACACATGCTTTTCTTCCAGCGTCAGCTTGTGATGATAATCGTACACATCCTGGGACATGTTGATGTCCAGAGGCGTCCAGTGGTTCTTGTTGGCGTTGAGGAAAAACTCCCACGCCCAGGGATACTTGAACGGCGCCAGCTGGTTGATGTCGGTCATCCCGTTCACCACCCGCTTGTCGTCAGGATTGACCGGGTCCAGCTTTTGTAAAACCTGTTCTTCCATCGCCTCCTCCGCCAGGGCCGCGGGCTCCGGCTCGTTGTCAGGGGCTCCCCCGGCGGCGGGGGCCGCGGCGGGAGAGGTGGAAACGGGTGACTGCGCAGAAACAGCAGAGGATGTGGACACAGCAGGAATCGCCACCGCCAGAGGATCGTCCCAGTCCGACAAGGTCGCAGTCTGCTTCATCAGTTCGGTATTCATGGTCATAGCTCCTGGTTGTTATCGTCGCTTACTGACAGGCTTCACAGTCCGGATCGAGAATCGAGCAGAACTTCGGTTGCGGCTCCTGACTCTCAGTGTCGTCAACATCAGGTTTGGCGCTATCGCTCTGGGAAGCGCCGGAAGAGATTTTCTCCATTTGCGTGGCACCGAGAGAGCGCAGGTAATATGTCGTTTTCAGGCCGCGGGACCAGGCCAGCTTGTACAAGTTGTCCAGTTTTTTACCGGAGGGTTCAGCCATGTACAGGTTGAGACTCTGCCCCTGATCAATCCATTTCTGGCGACGGGAGGCCGCTTCCACCAACCAGCGAGGATCAATTTCAAACGCGGTCAGGAACAGCTGTTTGACGTCTTCCGGAATGCGGTCGATCTGCGCGACGGAGCCATCGAAATACTTGAGGTCGTTGACCATGACGGAATCCCACAAATCCCGCGCCTTCAACTCCTGCACCAACCAGGGGTTGATCACGGTGAATTCGCCGGACAGGTTGGATTTGACGAACAGGTTCTGATACGTCGGTTCGATGGACTGGGAAACGCCGACAATATTGGAAATTGTCGCTGTAGGCGCGATCGCCATGACATTGGAGTTACGCATGCCCTGCTTTTTCACCAGTTCGCGCACTGGAGCCCAGTCAAGGCTATGACCACGATCTAGCGTACAGTATTCCGCGCCGCGCTCTTGCTCCAGATGGTCCAGAGAATCGATCGGCAGAACGCCTTGATCCCACAAGGAGCCTTCATAGGTTTCGTAGCGGCCGCGTTCTTTCGCCAGATTGGAGGAAGCGGTGATCGCAAAATAACTGATCAGCTCCATGGATTGATCGGCGAAGCGCACCGCTTCGACGCTGCTATAGGGCAGGCCAAGCTTGTACAACGCATCCTGAAAGCCCATCAGGCCCATGCCCACAGGACGATGACGCAGGTTGGCGTTACGCGCCTGGGGAACCGCGTAATAGTTGATGTCGATGACGTTATCCAGCATGCGCACTGCGGTATACACAGTATTGCGCAAACGGTCATGATCGATTTCGCCATTGCGTATGTGGTTGACCAGGTTGATAGAGCCCAGGTTACATACCGCAATTTCGTCCTGACTGGTGTTAAGAGTGATCTCCGTACACAGGTTCGAGGAGTGCACCACACCAACGTGTTGCTGCGGCGAACGCAGATTACAGGGGTCCTTGAAGGTCACCCAGGGATGGCCTGTTTCGAACAACATAGAGAGCATCTTGCGCCACAAGTTCTGCGCAGAAACTTTCTTGAACAGGGTAATAGCGCCGCTTTCCACCAGAGATTCATAGTGGGTGTAGCGCGCTTCAAAAGCGGAACCGTACAAATCATGCAGATCCGGCGCATCGCTGGGTGAGAACAGCGTCCACTCTTTGTCCTCGAATACGCGCTTCATGAACAGATCCGGAATCCAGTTGGCGGAGTTCATGTCATGGGTGCGGCGGCGTTCATCGCCAGTGTTTTTGCGCAGTTCCAGGAACTCTTCGATATCCAGGTGCCAGGACTCCAGATAAGCGCACACCGCGCCTTTACGTTTGCCGCCCTGATTCACCGCCACCGCCGTGTCGTTGACGACTTTCAGGAACGGCACCACGCCCTGGGACTTACCATTGGTGCCTTTGATGTGAGAGCCCAGAGAACGCACCGGAGTCCAGTCATTACCCAGACCGCCCGCCCATTTGGACAGCAGGGCATTGTCCTTGATCGCGCCGTAAATTCCCTCCAGGTCATCCGGCACCGTCGTCAGGTAGCAGGAAGACAACTGCGGACGGTTGGTCCCCGCGTTGAACAGCGTCGGCGTAGAGCACATGTAATCAAAAGAGGACAACAGGTTGTAGAACTCAATTGCGCGGGCGTTGGGATCATCTTCCTGCACCGACAATCCCATGGCGACGCGCATGAAAAAAGCCTGCGGCAATTCCAGGCGGGTCTCGCGCCAGTGGATGAAGTAACGATCGTAAAGGGTCTGTAATCCCAGGTAGGTGAATTGGCGGTCAAGCTCAGGCTTCAGCGCAGCGCCCAGTCGTTCCAGATCGAATTCGAGCAGACTTGGCGACAGCAGTTCATGTTCCACGCAGCGTTCGATAATGGCGCGGAACGCAGTCGGATACAGTTCCGCCATTTCAGTTTCCGTGGCGGACGCTGCGATATTGAGATAGCTCAGCGACTCTTCACGCAAACCGTCCAATAACAAACGGGCGCACACATAGGAATAGTTGGGCTCTTCTTCGATCAGCGGACGCGCCGCCATGACCAGCGCGGCATTGACGTCTTTGTGTTTGACGCCGTTGTACAGGTTTTTCAACGCTCCTTGCAGGACTTTTTCCTCGCTGACGCCGTCCAGATCCGCGCATGCATCGCCGATCACTGTGCGCAAACGCCCCATATTCAGCGGCGCTTCCGTGCCGTCGGCGAATTTCACATTGATATCAGGATGCGTCTCCCCCGCCTGCTCGCTTGGCGCCGGCGCACGCTGACGGGCATGTTCTTCACGATACAACACATAGGCGCGAGCCACTTTATGAAAGCCGCCGCGCATCAGGCCCAATTCCACCAGATCCTGAATTTCTTCGATATGCACCGAACCGCCTTCGGGGCTGCGGCGACGCAGACGCGCCACGATATCTTTAACCAGTTTTTCTACGGAATCCCGCACACGGGGCGAGCCGGACGCGGAATGTCCTTCCACCGCCAAAAACGCCTTGGTCACCGCCATAGCGATTTTGCGGTCGTCAAACGGCGCAGCCTGACCGGTGCGTTTGATCACCTGCAGCAGGGCGTTATGAGTGTGTGACTCGGATGAAACAGATGGGGAGCTGGAGGCGCGCGCCTCGCTGGGGGACGAAAAACTACCGGTCATGGAATTGTCCTCTATCGCGTGTTCTGGCCGAACCTTCACGATTAGGGACATAAAGCGACGCGCAGACAGGCCGAAAATCGCCTCGCGTTTAGCGGCGCTTTATCATTACCCTGAGTCGCGAAGGCATGAATAACTTCAGCATGGCAGGTCTTCGGACTCGGGGGCGTTTACACGTTTTTGCGAACCTACGGCGACCGCTTCCCATCCTCTTTCAGGACAGTGCGTGGGCGTTTCCACCCGCGTCGCTTTCGTTCCCCCACACCGCTGCGCGTCAGTACCGGACTCTCACCGGATTCCCTCTTAGCACAACCTTTGAACAGGCGTGAACCATAGCTGAGACACAATATATTGTTTTGACTATTAAAAGTAAATACTAGATGTAGAGGCTAAGCGAAATGACAAAGCGACGCGGATATTCAGAAAAATCAAGCGAGAATGGCGGCGATTAAGAACTTTTTCAAAAGCGCTTGGACGCCTATGCCGATGATGGTAAGAATAAAAATTTCTGCATACGCATCCGCTTTAGTAATCACTTTCAACGCAATCAGATAGAACCCAAGCGCAGCAAGAAAACCGGGCAGCCCTTGAACAAAGCCCAAAATCAGGGTGGCGACGAGCACAACCAAAAACGCTTCTATCAATCCAAGCGAGACTTTCAGCAGCTTAGCGGCAGCGAACAGGCAAGCGCTCTGGATCAAAACGCCAATGATTAGATTCAAATCCATGAGAATTCCTAAAAGGCGGCCATTCTAAACAGTAAACCGACGCAGTCAATACAGCGAAACCGCACCGACATCCCTAACGGCCACCTTTACACATTCACAATTTCCATGGCTGCCTGCAGGCGAAGTTTACCCAACCTCATTGTCATCCCCAGAAAATAAACGGGTAATTACCTGAATCAAAAGTAGTTCAGGATGCAAATCAGCTAAACTGCTAATAATTTTCTTCTTCGCATTAAGGACTGGCTTTGCCTGAACGCCGCCGTTTTTTCAAAGAAACACTGACGCCCTATTTTGCGCCGCCCATGTGGTTGCACTGTCTTTTGTATGTGTTAACGCTCGGCGTGTACGAACTATTCTGGCATTACATGAATTGGCGCAAGTATCGGCTTATATCGGGAGATCCTATCTGGCCGCCGCTGCGCGGGCTGTTTTTTTATTTTTTTATTCCTTCTCTGGTTAGTAATCTCGCGCGCAGCTCCTCCTTGGCGGGCCGCTCTGATCCTTCGCTTGGTCCATGGACCAGCGCGCTCTATCTTGCGGTGGCGATAGCCGCCACTACGCTCGCACAAGCATTGAATCCTTTGTTTATCCTGCCCTCCTTCTTCTTCCTGACCTATTTGAACTGGCGGGCGCGGTGGATCAATCAGCAGTTCATAGCTGTTCCAGCCCAGTCGAGCGCCGACGTCTCTGCGCTCAACGTCAACTCGCCGCAGCAACCGGGCGGCGCTTCCCTCGCTTTAAAACCGTCTTTTCAAGCTGTCGGTAGCTTTCGTTGGTTGGAGATCCTTACCTGTATCGCCGTGATTTGCGTCGCTTTAACTTTCGCACTAGACGCCGGGCGTCACGCTATTATTAAAGCCCGCCTGACCGAAGCCTTTGGTTTATTGGAAGGAATCAGAGTGGACATGGCGGAAAAATACGCCTTCTCCGGGGTCTGGCCGGAGCGAGAAGAACTACATGCGCTGAGTAACGTCGAGGCGATCTACTTCCAATCAACGGAGCTCGATTCAAGCGGCGCCTTGCACTTCACCCTTTCCCCTCGAGCGGGAGAAGCGCCAAGGACCATCAGCTTTCGACCGGTCGTCAGCAATCCCGATGGCGCATTGCGCACCCTGGGATGGACATGCGCGTCAGCGCACTCGGGTCCACGCAAAATCTACGGCGACGACAAAAGCTCGCTGCCTCCTGAGCAACTCCCTTATATCTGTAGAGGTTAAACCGTGATCCTTATTTCTTCGCCAAACTCAAATCTGAGCCAATTGTTGCGACATTTGAACCATCAGGTCCAACAGGGGCTTTCTCTGGAGCAGGCGCTGGCCAGACTGGAACCTCTCCTGCCGGCTCACGCACAGCCTCAGATTGAGCAACTGAAAAAGGTATTGCAAGGCGACGTCAGCTTACATGCGACGCCTTATCAGGACAGCCCCTTCTACGACATAAGTCGCCTCGCCGCCATTGTGCGCGCCAAAGGCGGCTCGTTACCCGGTTTTCTGGAACGCTATATCACTCACTCTCACGCCATGGAAGTCTCCTGGCGAGGCGTTTGGGACGGACTGCAAAGTCTGCTTGGCTACGTATTCGCCCTGTTAATGATCGCCATCTTTGTTTTCGGCGTCCTGCTCATCAAGGTGTTGCCTGGATTTCAGGCTTTCTATCGTGAAATGGACATGGAGCTGCCAGCATTTACGCTGGCGCTGATATCCGGCTTAGAGTCGTTTCAGTCGGTTTGGATCTTCGTATTGATCGGTTTGATTCCGCTATTTTGGATTGGATTCAAGACAGTCGGTTGTATTCGACGATTGCGGCCCATGCCGGATTTCATACAACGCCTCCCAGGCTTGTCCTCCATCGCCAAAGCCCATCTACGTTATCTCTGGCTCGCCAACGCCTATCTGCTTAACCGCTCCGGTCTGGATGCGGAAACGTCCTTACGTGAAGCGCTGCAGCTCTGTTCCAGCGCCAGCCTGGAAGAAACACTCTCACAACCAGAATACCTGGATCTGATGATCGCCCTGAAAACTGACGCGCTGGAACAGGAGTTGGCGTATCAGTTCGAGCGACTCAACGTCGCGTACGCCGCAGCGCTGGCGTCCTTCAAAACCAAATTCGTCGCAGGCGTCAGCACCCTCATCGCCATTCTGGTAGGAGCGGCCATCATCGCCGTCTACCTCCCGATATTCGGCTTAGGATCCGCTATTTAACCGTTATTCATCAAAGGCAGAATTATGACTACCACAGCGCAAAACGGCTTCACCCTCATCGAATTAATGATCGTGGTCGCCATCATCGGCATTCTGGCGTCCGTCGCCTTGCCCAGCTATCAGGTTTACGTCACGCGGGCGCAGGTCACCGAGGCGGTCACCATCGTGGGCGAACTGCGTGATCAGGTGAAAGAGTATTACAAATACAAAGGCGATTTTCCGACCGATAACGCCGCCGCAGGCATGCCTGCGCCCAACAAGTTATTGGGGAATTTTGTGAAGAACATCACTCTGGAGAACGGCGCCTTTCATGTTCAGTTGGGCAACAAGGTGAACAAAAGTCTGCAGGACAAATATCTCACCATTCGCCCCGCTATCGTGACCGGCAGCCCCGCCAGCCCAATGACCTGGTTGTGCGGACATAGCCCCGCAGTCGAGGGTATGGAAGCTGTGGGAGCCAACAAGACGGATATTGATCCGGCTTACCTGCCCTCCAACTGCCGGTTCTGAACACCAAAAACGCTTAGGCGGGGAACAGGGTTTCCCTGCCGTAACGCAGCTCCAGCGCCTGACGCTCCGCCTTGGTGAGACCTTTAACCACCAGCGCGTAGGAATTATCTATCATCCGCCCGATCTCTCCGGGCGGTACTCCGCCATCCAGCGCCAGCGTATTCCAGTGTTTTTTATTCATGTGATAGCCCGGCGTGACGGAGGGGAAAATATCCCGCAACGCCAACGCTTCCACCGGATCGCACTTCAGGTTCATGCGTCCCTCGCCGTCTTCCATGCCAAGGGTCGCGAACATTTTGCCTCTGATCTTGAACACCGCCACCTCGGGTCCAAACGGAAAATCCTCAATGGCTTCGGGTTTACTTAAAAGCGCCTGTCTGGCCGCTGCGTAGTCCATATCATCGCCTCTGATAAAGTCAGCTATCCTGCAGCAACTGCATCTGCTGCGCGATCACCCGGGAGTTTTCGTCCGGCTGCGTCGACAGTCCGGCGATGACGCCGGCCCGATCCTGCGGGTTACGATTCTGGCTGAGTTTGAACTTGCCGTTCAAGGTTTCGATATCAACGCTGAAACCGACAATGGCTTTCATCATCGCCTCCAGCCTGGCGGGCGGCACTTTGTTCATTTTCCAGGGGTTAGCGAACGCCGCTTCGTGTTTGTCGCTCAACTGCTCCAGCAGCCAGGGCAGACGTTCAGGGGGCAATAATTCCGAACGCCCCCGCGCCTCCACGCTCATGAAGTTCCAGGTAGGCACCATGCCCGTGCTTTCATACCAGTCCGGCGACACGTACGCATGCGGTCCCTGAAACAGCACCCGTGTTTCATCGGCGCCGTCCAGCTCCTTCCATTGATCGTTCTGGCGGGCCAGATGGCCATACAAGCGGTTATTCTGGCGGTCCAGTATAAAGGGGACTTGATTGACCTCCAGCACCCCGGCTTTCAGCGTCATCAAAACACCGAAACTCCAACGGTCAATAAAATCCAGCATGGCGGAACGGTCCTCCACCTTGAATGAAGCGGGCATGTACATAGTCGAAATATCCCTGACTGCACGGACTGTGGGTAAAACGTCGCGCCGGCTGGCGTCTAACGCATCGGGTTGAATAATATAGCGTTTTACACCCGCGCTGACAGGGTTTGCCAGCGAGCTTTTCGAAAATAACGTTTTGCGCTATAACGGCTGGGCGTTTCACAACTCTCATGGTTAAGGACCTCACATGCTTAACGCCGTCTTTGAGGATTTCCAGTTACGTCCCGCACAAGAGGCGGACCTGCAAGCCGTTGTCGAAATCTATAATTCCACAGTCGCTTCCAGACAAGTCACGGCGGACACTGAAGAGGTTTCCGCAGCGAGTCGCCGGGACTGGTTTTTGCGACATACCGAAGAACGTCCCTTGCTGGTGGCGGAACGAGCGGGCCAAATTCTGGGCTGGATCAGCTTCGAGCCCTATCATTCTCGTCCTGCATATCGACACACGGCGGAATTGAGCATCTATCTGGCGCCGAAGCAGCGCGGCAAAGGCATGGGCGCCCGCCTTCTGAGTCACGCGATAGCATTGGCGCCGCAACTTGGCGTGACGGCGCTCGTCGGAGTGATTTTCTCCCACAATGCGCCCAGTCTCGCCTTGTTTCGCAAGCACGGCTTTCAATGTTGGGGAGAATTACCCAATGTCGCCGAAATGGACGGCGCGCTCTACAGCGTGACGCTGATGGGCCTGTCGCTGCCTCAGCCTCAATAAGCCCAACAGAAAATATTTTCTTTATCGCGCATTGACTTAAGCCTCCCTTAAGCTTCGCCCCTTAATCTGCTCCTTGTCGTTAAACAAGACATTCACACAAGGAACAGATTTATGAAACCAACCTCAATCGCCTTATTCGCCGCCGCTCTGAGTCTGACCGCAGCCACCGCGTTTGCAGACCCTACCTGCACCACAGAGCCCAAGTCCGCCTGGCAGGATCAGGACGTTTTCAAACAGTCGCTGCTGGACCAGGGTTACAAGATCAAGAAGTTCAAAGAGACAGACACCGGCTGCTATGAAATCTACGGCTGGAACAACCAGGGTCAGAAAGTGGAGATCTACTTCAACCCGGTTAACGGCGAAGCTGTCAAAACTGAAATAGATTAAGGAGTTTCCCATGCAAACCGTTCGTGTCTGGGACCCTCTGGTCCGCTTATTTCACTGGACGTTAGCCACAGCGTGCATTCTGAATCTGTGGGTACTGGAGGACGGAAGTTCCTGGCACGAATGGGTCGGTTATTACGCCGGAGGCGCGATTGCGATCAGAGTCTTATGGGGTTTTATAGGGACGCCCTACGCGCGCTTTCGGTCTTTTTTTCCTACGCCGACACGGCTTAAAAACTATGTAGGCGCACTCCTGTCCGGCAAGCCCACCGAAACGGTAGGCCACAATCCGATGGGCGGCCTGATGATTCTGGCGCTCATGTTCCTGGTGGCTGCGCTGGCGGTCAGCGGCTGGATGATGAGCCTCGACGCCTTTTGGGGCGAAGACTGGCTGGAGGAAATTCACGAGGGCTTGGCCAACGCATTAATGGCGCTCATGCTTATTCACATCGCTGCGGTGAGCCTGTATTCACGCTTTGGCAAAGAAAATCTTATCGCCGCCATGGTCACCGGCAAAAAGCAAATCAGCAAACCGGAATAAGCACCAGACGAAACGTCGTCAGGATTATTGATACTTCTTCAGCAAGGCGGCGTAAGTGCCGTCTTCCAGCATATGCCGCAGGGTTTCTTCCATCAGCTTGAGCAATTCCGGATCTTTGGCCAGCGGCGATTTTCTGGAGATAATCAAATGGGCGGGGGTATCCGATGCGACTTTTGTCGGCAGCCCTTCTATCTTATCCTCCAGGCCCAGTTCCCGCGCCATGTAGTCGACTTCCAGGGCATTGCCAATCACAGCGTCGATGCGCTGCGCGGCAAGCAGACGCAGATTATGGCTCATGCTCTTCTCGATCACCTCAAAACGTCCCCGTTTTTGCGCATGATCAAACTCAGGATTGATGGAAAAGCCCAGATTCTTGCCCAGTACCTTGCCGTCCAAATCCTCCAGGCTGTAAAAAACGATAGGCCGCTCCGGGTTAACAAACACACAATAGGTGCTCAGATGAATTGGCGGATCGAGAAAAATCGCATACTCCTCCCGCTCCGGCGTACGAAAAGCGGAAAAGCCGCCATCAATGGACCCCGCCGCCACTTCATGCAGCACTCTTTTCCAGGGATAGAGCTTGATATCGACCTTCCAGCCCAGACGACGCGCCATTTCTTCGACGATATCCACGTCCAGGCCTTTGACCTGATCGCCATCGCGCCATTCATATGGCTTGAAGTCCTCCTGTGAAGCCAGCACCAGCGACACTTCCGCCGCTGACGGCTGCATCAGTAGCGCGAGCAGCCCACTAAACACCCATACTGACAGTCTCATTTGGCCTTTTCTCCGCAATGATAATAGCGCCTTATCATCCTTTCGGCCGACCATACCAACCCAAAAGCCTATTGTAGCTGATTCTTTTTTAATCTATTTATATAGCAACTTTACAAACGGTTACATATTTACAACAGACAACTTTATAACAGACAACCGGGATGTCACGAATGAGCGCATTCGACCACCGGCCGGCGGCGAGAAGAGAACAGTTATGCACGTAGTAAGCTACACCGAACCCCAACTCCCTGATTTACTGACGCTTTACGCAAAGACCTTGCTAAAGCGGGAGCTGACCTACACTCGCCTGCCTGAATTATGCGTTGAGGTTTTCGATATCACTCTTTGCCGCAGCCATCTGGAAAAATATCTGCACTTCTTTGAGTTTAGTCCGCAATACCGACAAACTGAACGCGCGCCCCTGCCGTTTCTGTATGTTTTTACCCAAAAACCCCAGCTGACCCTGCTAACCCGGCCGGAATTCCCTCTCAAACTGCTGGGTCTGGTGCACCTGGGCGTCAAGTTTATCCAGCGCTTTCCAGTATGCGCCCAAGACCGATTGACTGTACGCGCGTATTTATCCGGTCAGGAAGAATGCGCACATGGGCAAAGCTTCACGGTGACGACGGAAATCTGGACCCGCGGTCAGGTGGCGGTGGAAATGGTCAATCATTACCTGAGCAAACGCCCGGGCAATCATCGCCCCGCCCGTAACGGACCGCGCACGCCGTTTTCCGACGCGGCTCCGCAGACGACCTTCTATTTCGGCAGCGCCGATATTCGCCGTTATGCGAGGCTGTCCGGCGACTTCAATCCGATCCATCTGTACCAGTGGACCGCGCGTCTGTGCGGCATGAAGAAACCGATAGTGCATGGCATGTATTCCGTCGGCAAAATCATGGGCTACCTGAGCAATCAGAATGAACGTGAGATTCGCCAGGCGTCCTTTAAGTTCACCCGCCCCGTCTACGTGCCCAATGACTTATCCTTGTGGACCCACGCTTTCGATAATCGCACCATGGTGACCCTGGGCAGCCGCTCCAACGCCCCCAGCGTCTCCGCCGAGATCGAATACAAGCTGGGCTGAACCTGCTCCGCCGCGTCCTGCGGCGGAATAATCCTGAAAAGTATGCTACTTAATTAATAGGCGTTATTTTTGATGCGCCGCATTGCGTCGCGTCGGCATCAACGGCGGAAAACGCGCAACGCCTTATTCCAACTTATTTTTTGCACCCGCTGTGGAGCCTTTATTCATGTCCAGCGAAGTCAACGATCTGGAGCATACGCTGTTCGCTTTTATAGAAAGCAGCGACGAAGCTTACGCCCTCTTCAACGACCAGGATCTTCTTGAGTACTGCAACGTCGCTTTCGCCCGGCTTTTCAATGCTGAATGCGACTTTCTCGCCGGTTTCAGCTTTCGTCGTCTGGCGGAACGTTGCTACGACACCCGGCAAGGGATTCACATTGAGTCCGACGATCTTGAGGGGTGGTTGCGATACGCACAGGAATTACGTCGCACGCGCCAGTTTCGCAGCTATGAGGTGGAGATCAGCGGCGGTCGCTGGTTCTTATTCTCGGAACAGATCGACAAACAAGGCCGCATGCTGGTGCGCGCCCGCGACCTCACCGCGCAGAAGCAACTGGAAGGCCGCATCAATCACGCCAACCAGAAGTTACGCCATATGGCTATGACGGATGAACTCACGCATGTCTCCAACTATCGCGGCTTTTTCGAAGCGGCGGAAGCGGAGGCGAATCGCTGCTGGCGCACCGGCGCGCCCATGACGCTGATGCTGCTGGACATGGACCATTTCAAAAAGGTCAACGACAACTATGGCTATCCGGTGGGAGACGCAATATTGCGCCGCATCGCGGAAATGACCCGGGACGCGTTGCGTGAATACGATGTGTTTGGACGTATCGCCGGCGAAGAATTCGCCATTTTCCTCAGTCAGGCCAATGATAAGGTCGGCATGCAGATCGCGGGACGTCTCATCGAATCCATAGCCGACATGGTTTTCACCGGGCCCGAGGATGGCGATCCGGAAGTACGCGTCACCGCGTCTATCGGGCTGTGTATCGGAGAGTGCGATACGCCGTTCGAGCAGCTTTTCAAACAAGCGGAAGTGGCCTTGCAGCAGGCCAAAGATCAAGGCAGGAATCGTGTGGAGGTGTTCCACATGAAAAAAAACTGACAGAGGTCTTCCAGAATTAGAAAAAGGATCTGCGACCATCCGCCGTCAGTGTCGTGCCCCTTGCGCTTGTCATGAGATCGCAAAAAGGACCGCAAAGCGCGCGACGACGTCAGATGGCCGCAGAAAACAGGGGGCTAGCCTCGTGTGAACGCCTCCGAGCCGGTCGCGGCGACATTATCCGCCGGCGCTTCCCAGCCGCCGCCCAAAGAGCGGTAAATTTCCACAACGCCTTTCATGATATCCGTCTCCGCCTGCATGGCTGCGTCTTCCGCCGCCAGACGGGTGCGCTCCGTGTCCAGCAACACCAGCAGGTCGATAAAGCCTTCCTTGTATTGCGCCTGGGCGATTTCCTGAGCCCGCGCGCTGCTCTCCACCTGCGCCTGCAAGTGCAGATAACGCTGTTGGCTCTGATGATAATTAACAAAGCTGAGCTGTGCGTCTTCCAAAGCCCGCAGAACCGTCTGTTGATAGTCTTCCAGGGCCGCCTCGTTCTGCGCCTCGGCCACTCGCACCCGCGCCTTCAGAGAAGCCCAATCCAGCACCGCCCAGTTCAGGCTGGGCGCCACGGACCAGGCGCCGGAGGAGGATTTCAGCAGTTCACTGCCGGAGCCGGAAATAAAGCCCAGGAAACCCGTCATCTCCACCTTGGGAAACAGGTCCGCCGTCGCCACGCCAACTCGGGCGGTGGCCGACGCCAAACGCCGTTCAGCGACGCGCACGTCAGGACGGCGACGCAACAAGGTCGCGGGGTCGCCAATAGCCAGCGCCGTGGCCACCTGGGGAATGGGCTGATAACTCAAGTCCATCGCCAGCTTGCCGGGCTCGGAACCAGTCAGCACCGCCAGCCGATATTCATCACGGGCGATACGCGCCTGTAACGGAGCCAGAGTGGCTTGAGCACCGGCATACTGCGCCTTACTGCGCACCACATCCAGCTCTGCGCCGACGCCCGTCTTGTACTTGGCTTCCGTCAGATCCACGACGGATTTCAGATTCTCCAGATTGCGCTGCGCCACTTGAATCTGCGCCTGGGCGCCGCGCAAGTCCGCGTAGACGCGGACGACTTCGGCGATGATCTCCACCTGCACATTGCGTAACGCCGCGTCACTGGACAGCGCTTCCGCCTCCGCCGCTTCGATCAGCCGCGTCACGCGGCCGAAGAAGTCCAGATTCCAGCTCAGGTTGCCTCCAGCGGAATACTGCTCCACCTTGGCCGCGTCAGAGAAAGTCGGCGCCGACTTGGCGCGCGAGGCGCTGTAATCGGCGCCCACGCCGCCTTTCGGAAAGCGGTCGTCGCGACTGTCGTCAAAGGCGGCGTAAGCCGCCTTCACATTGGCCCGCGCCTTGGCGATGTCATGGTTGTCAGCAAGGGCGAGATCCACCAGTTTCTCAATACGGGGATCGTTGAATTGTCCCCACCAGTTTTCCTCCATACGCTGGAAGTCGAACTGCTGCTGATTAAACGTCTGCAATTGCGCCGCAGGCTGTTCCGGAGCCTGATAATCAGGCCCCACTGTCATGCATCCCGCCATAGCCAGAGTCAGCGCGGAGACCAGGAAAAACTTCGCCTTACGCATGAGCCGCCTCCCCTTGCGCTACGTCCTGTGGATCGCGCTTTTTCACCCAGCGACGAATCAGATGATAGAACAACGGCGTCAGCAACAATCCAAAGATCGTTACCCCGATCATGCCGGAGAACACCGCAACGCCCATGGCGTGACGCATTTCCGCGCCGGCGCCACTGGAGTACACCAATGGCGCCACGCCCATGATGAACGCCAGAGACGTCATCAGAATCGGACGCAAACGCAGGCGACAGGCTTCCAGAATGGCGTCCATCAGACTGAGACCCGCATCCTGACGCTCCTTGGCGAACTCCACGATCAAAATCGCGTTTTTGGTCGCCAGTCCCACCAGTACGATCAGTCCAATCTGGGTGAAGATATTGTTATCTCCGCCGGACAGAATCACCCCGGTCATGGCTGACAACAACGTCATCGGTACGATCAGAATAATCGCCAATGGCAACGACCAGCTTTCGTACTGCGCCGCCAGCACCAGGAAGACCAGCAGAACAACCAGCGGGAAGACGAATATTGCCGTGTTGCCCGCCAGAATCTGCTGATAGGTCAGCTCGGTCCACTCAAAGGTCATGCCGTTGGGCAACTCGTCTTTAAGCAGCTTTTCGATCGCCGCCTGGGCCTGACCTGAGCTGTAGCCCGGCGCCGGCGCCCCATTGATTTCCGCGGTGGGGTAACCGTTGTAGTGCATAACCCGATCCGGACCCGCCGTATGAGTGACGTTCACAAAGGAACCGATAGGAATCATGTCACCCTGGCCGTTGCGCACTTTCAAGCGGCTGATCTGATCCGCTTCCTGACGGAAGTCATCCTCCGCCTGCACATTCACCTGATAGGTGCGGCCGAACTGGTTGTAGTCGTTCACATACAGCGAGCCCATGTAGACCTGCATGGTTTCAAACACATCGTTCAGAGACACGTTGTGAGACTTGGCCTTCTCGCGATCCACATCCACATCGATCTGCGGCACGTTGACCTGGAAGCTGCTGAACAGGCCAGTCAGTCCAGGGGTCGCCCAGGCTTTCTGCACGATATTCTGGGTTTGCGCATACAGCTCGTTGTAGCCCATGCTGGCGCGATCTTCGACCTGCAGGCGGAAACCGCCGATGGTGCCCAGCCCCATGACCGGAGGCGGTGGGAATATCGCCACAAAGGCTTCCTTGATAGCGCTGTATTCGCCGTTCAACTGTCCTGCGATAGCGCCAGCGGACAGAGAGGGGTCCTTACGTTCCTCGAAGGGCTTCAGCGTCACGAATACGATGCCGCTGTTAGGGGCGTTCACAAAACCGTTCACAGACAAACCAGGGAATGCGACAGCGGATTCCACGCCGGGATGCTTCAGCGCGATGGCGGACATTTCCCGAATCACGTCTTCAGTACGATCCAGCGAGGCCGCGTCCGGCAACTGCGCGAAGGACACCAGATACTGCTTGTCCTGCTGCGGCACGAAGCCCACGGGCGTGGTCTGGAACTGATGATAGGTCAGGCCGATCAGACCGCCGTACACCACCAGGATCACCAGACCGCCGCGAATGATGCGCTTCACGCCCCAGGTATAGGCATTGGAGGCCTTCGCAAAGAACTTGTTGAAAGGCGCGAACAACCAGCGTCCCAGCAGGCCGTCGATCATGCGGCTCAGCAGATCTTTCTTGGCGCCGTGCGGCTTCAGCAACACTGCGGACAACGCCGGACTCAAGGTCAGGGAGTTGATGGTTGAAATGATCGTGGAGATAGCAATGGTCAACGCGAACTGTTTATAAAACTGCCCGGTCAGCCCGGAAATAAACGCAGTAGGAATAAACACCGCGCTCAACACCAGAGAGGTCGCGATAATCGGACCGGTCACTTCTTTCATGGCCTGCTTGGTGGCGTCCACCGGCGTCATGCCCAGCTCGATATTACGCTCGACGTTTTCCACCACCACGATGGCGTCATCCACCACGATACCGATGGCCAACACCAGTCCAAACAAGGACAGCGCGTTCAGAGAGAAACCGAACAGATACATCACTGCGAAGGTGCCCACCAGGGATACCGGCACCGCCACCAATGGAATAATCGAGGCGCGCCAGGTCTGCAGGAACAGCACCACAACGATAACCACCAGCAGAATGGCTTCCAGCAGGGTTTGCACCACCGCTTTGATAGAGCCTTTTACGAAAACCGTAGGATCGTAAACGATGGAGTAGTCCACGCCTTCCGGAAACGACTTCTTCAATTCCGCCATGGTGGCGCGCACGTTGTCGGAAATTTCAATGGCGTTGGAGCCAGGACGCTGGAATATCGGCAACGCCGCAGCAGGCTTGTTGTTCAGCAAAGAGCGCAATGCATAAGTGCTGGAGCCCAGCTCCACGCGGCCGACGTCTTTCAGACGGGTCATTTCCCCATTCGGACCGACGCGGACAATGATGTTTTCAAACTCTTCCGTGGATTCCAGGCGGCCTTTCACGTTGATCAGCAACTGGAAATCACTGGCGCTGGGAGATGGCGGAGCCGCCAGGGTGCCCGCCGCCACCGCGCGGTTCTGTTCACGAATGGCTTGCAGCACGTCGCTGGTGGTCAGATTCAACGCAGCCACTTTTTCCGGGTCCAGCCAGATGCGCAGAGAGTAATCTCCGGCGCCGAACACACGTACTGCGCCCACGCCTTCAATTCGCGACAGCGCGTCTTTCACGTTCAAGGTGGCGTAGTTCGCCAGATAGAGCGTGTCGTAACGGTTATCCGGCGACACCATGTGCACAACCATGGTCAGGTCCGGCGAGGATTTCTCCGTCGTCACGCCTAGACGCTGCACTTCATTGGGCAGACGCGGCAATGCGCGACTGACGCGGTTCTGCACGTCCACCTGCGCTTCGTCCAGGTCTGTACCCAAGGCGAAGGTCACCGTCAACGCCATACGGCCGTCGGAAGAGGCCTGGGAAGACATATAGAGCATGTTCTCCACGCCGTTGATCTCTTGCTCCAACGGCGAGGCGACAGTTTCAGCGATAACCTTGGGGTTGGCGCCGGGATAGGTGGCGTTCACCACCACCGTGGGTGGAACCACCTCGGGATATTCCGTAATAGGCAGCTCGAACACCGCCAGTGCGCCTGCGATAAATATCATTATCGACAGCACGCCGGCCAATATGGGCCGATGGATGAAATATTGCGACAGATTCATAACTGCTTACCTTTAGCCGCGAGGCTGTTCCAGTGCGGCGTTGGGAGAGGCTTTCGCCGGGGCGGCCGCTTGCGCCGCTTCCAGACGGGCCTGCTCCGTCAAATATTTTTCCACGATCTGTTGTTGCGCGTAGAAGCGCTCCAGCGCAGCGGGCTCCGCCATGGCGGTTTCCTGCGGCGTCACTTCAGCGCCGGGACGCACCCGTTGCAGACCATTCACCACGATTTTCTCGCCAGGTTGCAGCCCCTTGCGGATCAGACGCAGGCCATCCACTTTCGGACCCAGCTCCACTGGACGGTAGGTCACCTTGTTATCTTCGCCGAGCACCAGCACGAATTTGTTGCTCAGGTCCGTATTGATGGCGCGATCGTTGATCAGAATGCCTTCATGACGGCCACTGGCGATAATTCTGACGCGAGCGAACAGACCCGGCGTGAATTCATCGTTCTGGTTATCGAACACAGCCCGTCCACGAATAGTTCCAGTCTCGGGATTTACCCGGTTATCCAGGAAGTCGATGTAGCCGGTATGAGAATAGTCCTGCTCGTTCGCCAGACTCATCAGCGCAGGGTTATCGCCGTCGCGGGCGCTGGGACGATCGCCCCGGGCGACCTGATCGCGGTATTTCAGATACGTGCGCTCATCAGCGTCGAAATAGGCGTAAACCTTATCCGTGGACACCAGCGTGGTGAGCAGGCTCTGACCAGCCTGCACATAGTTGCCTTCAGTAATCACAGCGCGGGAGACGCGACCGGCAATCGGCGCCGTCACTTTGGTGAAGCTCAGATTCAACTTGGCCGATTCAAGCGCAGCCCGAGTAGACTGCACCTGGGCGCGAGCCTGACTCAACTGGCTCTCGCGGCTGTCCACCTGCTCTACGGAAATCGCGTTCTGCTTTTTCAGGCTTTGCGCCCGCTTCATATCGCGATCGGCAAGTTCCAGGCGCGCCTCGGCGCTGGCCAGGTCAGCGTTCAAGCGATTCACTTCCGCCTGAAAAGAGCGAGGATCGATTTCAAACAGCAGATCGCCTTTGTTGACTTGCGCGCCTTCTTCGAAGGTTACCTTATCGATGTAACCTGACACCCGCGGGCGCAACTCAACTGTTTGCGTCGCCTCCAGGCGACCGGTGAATTCGTCCCATTCCGTAACGGGCTCGTTCAGCACGGTGGCGACGTCCACCATTGGCGGCGCCATAGCGTGGCCTTGCTGTTGTGGAGGTTCAGCGGGCTGGCAGGCGCTCAACAGGACTGCCGCCGACACTACCGCTCCGTATAGAATGAGAGATCTGGAAAATTTCATGACAAGCTCCTTTGACTGACAGGCGCACAATAACCGGCCTCTACTGACAACCTGCTGTCAGTAGCTCCGTTAGCGCCTCAGGTTTTTTGCGATGCTTGCATTCTGTTCGCAATCATTGATATCGTCTAATTTATATTTGATATTCGATACATCATTAATTTTTATATGAAGGCTCGATATGCGTAATATAGATTTGAATTTGCTCGTTATTTTCGACGCCATCATGACCGAGAACTCCATTAGCGGCGCGGCGGAGCGGCTTTCCATGACCCAGCCGGCGGTGTCCAATGCGGTGGCGCGTATGCGTCAGGTCTGGAACGACCCCTTGTTCGTGAAAAACGGGCGCGGCATCCAGCCCACCACCCACGCGCTCAGTCTATGGCACCAGGTGAGCGGCCCATTGATTCAACTGAAGGACGCCGTCAACCCGCAGGATTTCGACCCATCGTCAACTCGCAGACGCTTCCGCGTGGGCATGAGCGACATCACGACGGATCTTATCTGGCTGCCCATGCGCAGAATGGTGGAAACGGAAGCGCCTAACATTGACCTGCATGCGGTTCCCGCCAACGGCAATAACTCGGAAAGTATCCTGACCAACGGTGAAGTGGATATTATCGTGGGCGTGATGCAGGAGTTCCGCACTTCATTCCGCAACGATTTTCTGTTTGAAAGCGATTATGTATGCGCCATGCGCAAAGACCATCCATTGGCGGCAGAACCGCTGACCCTGGAGAAATATCTGAAGGCGGATCATTTGCTGGTGTCTTTAACAGGAGAAGCCACCGGTTTCGTCGATATTACGCTCAGCCAGCAGGGGTTGAGTCGTCGCGTGGCGATGACGGTGAATCATTTCGCCTCTGTGCCGGCGCTGTTGGAAGGCAGCGACCTGATTTCCGTCGTTCCCAATATGGTGATCGCCAAAGGCGCCAAATGCGGATCGCTGCATGTCACCAAGCCGCCTCTGGAGATACGCCCCACCCCCGTGTCCATGATCTGGCACGCCCGCCATGATCGTGATCCCGGGGTGCTGTGGCTGAGAGAGAAGATCAAGTTTTTCACTATCGCCGAGTGGCTTAAATACCTGCCAAGCTGTTGTCCGCAGGTGTGTCATTTACATCAATGGAATGATGTCGAGGCGGAAGGGGAAGCAGCCATCATGGACTGACCGCCCGAGGCGGCCAGTCCGACGGAAATTACTTGTCGGAAGGTACGAACACCAGTTTGCCCGGCGCCACTTTCAAATCCATATTGGTCAGAGACATAAACTGTCCCGCCAAGTTAGCGTCATCCAGGCGGTACACTGGCATGGTCTCCAGCATTTGCGCCAGGAAGCGCATGGCGTTGTCCGTCACGGGCTTGAAATCGCCCTTGAAGTAAGGGGAGTCAATACGGCTGTCCAGCAAGCGCAGGCGACGGATATACACCGCCTTCTCCTGGCTGTTGTAATAGGGCGCGCCCTCTACTTTCAGGAAAACGCCCACCGGCAGTTTCGCCATCAGCGCGTTGACCGCGACTTCTCCGTTCAGCTCCAACACCGCTACATCACGGTCTTCCGGCCCCAGGGTGACATCCACTTTATCCAGCGCCAATGACAGTGGCGATCCGGATTCTAGTTGCTGGCGGTCGTAGCGACTCACCTGCTCCTGCATGTAACTCTCCAGTGTGGCCTCGCTGATGCTGAAAGGCGATAACGCCGCACAACCACTCAACAGAGACATCAAAACCAATATCGGTAAAAACAGTTTTTTCATGTGGATTATTTCCAGAGTTCTTTGTCGTCCATCCTGCAATATGCCGACGCGGGGAGCAATAGCGTATATCCGCGTCATCCGCAGGGCGATGAATCAGTCCGGGATCAACCGCTTGCCCATGCTGATGGACTGATCCTCCAAATAGCCCAGGGCAGTATAAAACCCGATGGCGGCCAGATTATCCTTACGAATCTGTAAGTTTATTTTCGGACACCCCAGCGCCAGCAAACGCCTCTGCAGCTCATCCATCAATGCGCGCCCCCAGCCCGAACCCTGATGTTGAGGGTCCACCGCCAGGTAATTCACCCAGCCGCGATGCCCCTCGTAGCCGCCCATTACCGTCGCCGCCGGATGTCCACGCCACTCTCCCACCAGAAATAAATCAGGATCGACTTTAAGTTTGCGATGAATATCCTTGCGCGGATCGTTCCAGGGGCGCACCAAGTCGCATTTTTCCCATAAAACGACGACCTCGTCCTCATTTTTCAACTGGAAAGTTCTTATTATCAGTTCAGACTCATTACTGGTTACCATGATCAAACGTCTCCGCCGGGGATTGAACATGGCGCTTAAAACAACATAATCAGCAGCGGTATGCAAAATTTAAGGCTCGCGTGGACTTATAAAATCAGTCGCAGCATCGTCAGAGCGCTGGCTTACAGGCTGGCCCTGACCGAGCTGGATTTGCAGCGCTATCTCACCGCGCACTTCCCTATTGAAACCAGAAAATACCTGTTGGGAGTCAGGCTGCATGATCCCTGGGTGCGCCTGGACGACGCCCGCAATCGCATCGCCGTGGGAGCGAAGGTGGAACTGCAACTTCCCGGCGGCTTTATCTCCACTGGCGTCGTGGAGATGGAGGGCGTTCTCTCCTACTCGCCGCAGGAAGGCGCGTTTTATCTCTTCGACCCGCAAATCACCGACCTACAGCTACATCCCATCCCCGGCCGCTACCTCAAGCCAGCCCGCGCCGCCGTGCGTATTGCGCTATCCCGTTATGTCGCCGGCGCTCCGGTTTTCCAATTCCGCGTGGACAGCCTTCGCCACCGACTGGCGCGCGCTCTGGTGAAGAACGTCGAGGTGCGTCGCGGCAAGCTGCGCGTGCGCTTTCGGGCCTCACGACAAAACTACGAGACCTGAGTCAGCGGCGCCTAGGCTATACAGGTGATACATAGTCTCAAATTCACCGCTATATTGATTTGCAGGCCAAGCCGATAAGACCCTGACATAGACCCCTGAACCTAAGACATTCGACCGAATTGAAGGCATTCAGAGGTGGATGTATGGTTTATTATCTGAACACCAATAAATATAAAGGAGCCGCGGGAGCGCAGTCCCCTCTCGCCTTGGTGCACAGCCGACGGGGAGCAATCAGTACAACTAAGAAAAAGCTCTCTTTAATTAAAACAATCTCATGCAATGGAATCGACAATGAAACTGTGCAAAAAACCCCTGCTTGTAGGGATGATGACCGGACTGACGTTCGCCGCCAATGTCTACGCCAGCGGTCCCGACAATATTGAATCCTACCGTAGCATTACCGCGAAAATCGTGGGCGGAGAAGAAGCGTCTGAAGGCGAATTCCCGTTCATGGTGTATCTGCAATACAACGGCGGACAATGGTGCGGCGCATCCGTAGTCAGCGACTACTATGTCCTCACCGCCGCCCACTGTACATCCGGACGCTCCGCCAGCAGCTTCAAGGCGGTTGTTGGTCTGCATCGTCAGAACGACATGAGCGACGCCCAGGTCATTCAGGTGACGGAAGTCATCAATCACCCGGGCTATAACTCCAACACCATGCAAAACGATATTGCGTTGTTGAAAGTCGCGCAAAAAATCGACGAGAAATACACCCGCATCACATTGGGCGCGCCCAACGATATCTATGACGGCCTCATGACCACAGTCATCGGCTGGGGAGATACGTCCGAAGGCGGCAATTCTCCCAACGCTCTGCAGAAAGTAGATGTGCCGGTCGTGTCTCTGGATGAGTGTCGCAGCGCCTACGGCAGCAGCAATATCCATGACCATAACGTCTGCGCAGGCCTCAAACAGGGCGGCAAAGATTCCTGTCAGGGCGACTCCGGCGGTCCATTGTTCATCAACCAGGCGGGCGAATTCCGGCAATTGGGCGTCGTCAGCTGGGGCGATGGCTGTGCGCGGCCGAACAAGTATGGCGTCTATACGGCGGTGCCCAGCTTCGCCAGCTGGATCAACACTCATACCGGCGGGGATGACGGTGGAGACGACGGCGGCGATGATGGCGGAGATAACGGCGACGCCACCAGCCTGAGCAACGGCAAAGCCCTGACGGATCTGAGCGGTTCCGCCGGCAGCTCGAAATACTATGTGCTGGATGTGCCTGCTGGCGCCAGCGACATTTCCTTCAAGATTGCAGGCGGCTCAGGCGACGCCGACCTCTACGTGAAGGCGGGCGAGAAGCCGACTTCCTCCAGCTATGACTGCCGTCCCTACAAAAACGGCAATGATGAAACCTGCTCCGATCTGCCTGTTAAGCCCGGCAAATACTACGTCATGCTGCAGGGCTACAGCGCCTACAGCGGACTGAGCCTGACCGGTTCATACAGCGGCGGCGGTGATGACGGCGGAGACAACGGAGACGGCAGCGAAGGCAATGGCGTTGAAAGTGGTCTGAGCGGCGGTTCTGGCGAATGGCTGCATTTCAGCGACGTCATTCCAGAAGGCGTATCCACACTGACCGTTAAGATTTCCGGCGGCAGTGGCGATGCAGACTTGTACGTGCGCAAGGGCAGACAGCCCAGCGGCAGTCGTTTCCAGTGTCGTCCCTATAAAGACGGCAACAACGAGTCCTGCGACATTCCTAACCCTTCAGCCGGCGAATGGTTCATGAGCCTGCGCGGTTACACCGATTTCAGCGGCGTCACCCTGGAGTGGACCTCTCAATAATCTCTCTAAGGCGGCGCCCAAGCGCCGCCTTTTCTCCTCCATCTCTCATGTTAGCGCCCTGTTCCGATACGCAAGTTTGCGGGAAGAGTGCAGCCGTTCGCCCCTGCATCGCCACGTTTTAGGTAGTTCAAAAGGCGTAGTTAATAAAAATTAACAAAATTAATGTTTTAGCAAAACCCAGCAACCACGCGCCCTCTCGGGCAGCACGCCTAAAAAACAAACAGCCACGGTAATTTACGCCAATTGGCGGAAGCGGGCCTCACGCCTACCCTGTATCCTCTCTTTTCAAGAGACGGGTAAATCGCCCGTTACACGACATCGTAAAAAATCTAAAAAAAGCGTGGAAATTGATGAAGCACTTTCAAGATAAAGTAGTTAGATCTCTAGTGACTGGCGCAGCGCTGGCGCTGAGTAATTCCGCCCTGGCGGCAGGTTTCCAACTTGTGGAGCACAGCGCGTCAGGTATGGGCCGGGCATACGCCGGCGAAGCAGCAATCGCCGATGACGCCAGTGTACTGGCGGCCAACCCGGCGGCAATGTCGCTGATTGAAAAAACCACATTCAGCGGCGCATTGAGTTATATCGATCCTAACGTTGAGGTTGATGGTGAAAGAAGTTTCACAGGACTCCCTCTACCCTCTCGCGATGCAGGCAAAGACAGTGCGGCGCCTAGCGCTTTAGTCCCAGCAGTTTATTTCGTTCACCCGCTGAATGATCAAGTAACTGTTGGTATCGGCGCATTCTCAAACTTCGGATTGGAGACTGATTACGGCGACGGTTTTGGCGCTAGCGATATCGCCAACAAAACCAGCATCACTACCGTCAATATCAATCCCAGCATCGCTTACAAGCTGAGCGACCAATTCAGCCTGGGCTTTGGTATTAACTACGTAAAAGCCGAGGCGGAGCTTTTATCTACTGTTCCTGATGGGGTTCCTGGATTGGCTCGAGCCAAAAACGTAGACCTTTCCGGCGACGGCGATGCTTGGGGCTGGAATGCAGGCGTACTTTGGAACCTCAGCCAGAATACCCGCTTGGGCCTGGCGTATCGCTCCAAGTTGTCCATCAAACTGGAAGGTGACATTAAGTCCGACACAATCCTCGCATTTAACGACAGCGGTTCGTTAACTGTAGATTTGCCCGACATTACTGAGCTGTCTCTGTTCCAACGTATAAACGACCAGTTCGCCGTTCACGCCAGCGTCACTTACATGGGCTGGGAGAACTTCGATAACCTGGAAGTTAAACTGAACAGCGGTGTTGACAAGGTACTGAAAGAAGAAAACTGGGACGATTCCATCCGCTATGCCCTCGGCGCAACTTATGATGTCGATAGCAACCTGACTTTGAGAGCAGGTCTGGCCCTCGACGAAACGCCTGTGGCGGAAGAGAATCGCAGCCTGAGCATCCCTGATGCAGACCGTATGTGGTACAGCATCGGAGCGACCTACAGAGTTAATGCTAATCTTAGCGTAGACGCAGGTTATACCCATCTGAACGGCGACAAGGTTTACCTGTCTGAAGAGTCCACTTTAGGTGAGTTCAACGGCTCCTCCGAAGGTGACGCCAACCTGTACTCCGTACAGTTGAACTGGGTATTGTAATCCCTTCCTTCAAAGCGCCTGTCTCACAGGCGCTTTACCTCTTTCTCTCTTTTCGCTCTCTTGGACTGCAGCCTTACTTCACGTCCAATACTTCATTGGGATCAAGGAAGAACATTTTCTTCCAGCCCTGCATGGCGTCGTCCGCTCGCCATGGGTAAGGAAGCAATGTCACAGCCGAGTAGTGCAAATGCGGCGGCTTGCCTTTTGCGTTGCCGGTATCTCCCACAGATCCTACCTTCGTTCCCGTGCGCACCAGATAACCGGGATAAACTGACTGATCTTTAAGGTGAGCGAAGTAGTGTATTCGCCATTTTGGCCCCAACACCGCCACGACTTTCCCGCCCAAACCGAGTTCGCCGCGGAACACCACCACACCATAGGTGGGCGACACTACCGGCGTTCCCGCGTCAGCAAAAATATCAATCCCCTTATGCACGCCTGATTTACCCCAGGGCTCGTACCAGAAGGCATTGGGATGCCAGTCTTTACTGGTCGCTCCCTGCACCGGTATGGTCGGAGACTCCGGCGCCGCCATCCAGACAATGAATATTCCCAACAGAATTAACAGCGCGCGTTTCTTTTTCACAAGTCGTTCCCGGTTACATTTAGGCGGCTTCACTGGCGATAGCCAGGGAACCTCTGAAAAACGTTGGCGAGGCCGCCAGTGCAAGGAAAAAGTCGGCGAAAAAGCGCTGTTTATCGTAAATAAATGAGCATCTTGAGCCGACTTTTGACGCAGCAATGGCAACGCAGGTAGTTTTTCAGAGATTCCCTAGGTCGCGAAGCAGGATAGTAGCGCAGACCTTACAAAGTCCCTAGACCAGGCGCAACTGAAAGTAGAGAGCGTCAGAGTTAACGCCGCCGCAATACGGCGACGTTAAAGAGAGGAAGTTAAGATCTAAGGCCGTGAGCCAGAATCTTCGGCCTTGCCAAGAAACAAGGTGACGCCGGCGTCGCGGATCTGCAGCCCTTCAATGGTGATCAAACCATTTGGATCCGCTTTGGCCAACCCGCTCTGATAGATTTCAGAGGGGTTGTCCGGATTGGTCGCTTTATACAGATAAACGCCTTTCGGTTCCGCCTCGAAACTCTGCAGACCACGTAAGCTGACATCCGCCGTCACAATGCTGGAAGGGGCGTTCGCCCTGCCCATCTGCAGGCACTCCCGCTCCGGGTTAAAGCGAACGCACTTACGCAGGCTGCGCAGCTTCAGCGTCATGCGAAAACGCACAGGCGTATCGACAATCGTATGCGTCTCCCACGTCAAATACCCATTGAGCACGCCCACTGCGTCACCGTCCATCGGCGAACCGGAGCCAGGATTATCCGCGCCCTGTACATGGGTGAACACCGGGTAACTCTGGTTCTTGCGATAGGCGTAAATTGTGGAGAAGTCGATCATGGGGTCCCACTCGCCGCCCACGGGTGTATGGGTCTTACCGTTTTTGACGCGCTGGTCCCAAAAGAAATAGCCCAACTGCTTATTGGCTTCCATCGTCTGGTAGAACTCCGGTTTTTCATCCCAACTGACGACGTTGTCGTTCTTACCATTGATGACATACATAATCGGTAAGTCTACGCGGGCATGATCCACCAGATAATTCAGGTTCAGACGGTCGTAAATCCATAATCCATCCGGGTCGACAAATACCGTACTGGAAGGCATATCCCCCCATAAATGATCGCCGTAGCAGCGCTCGGTTTCTCCAATATCCCATTGGTCGGACTGCTCGCTGTAGGAAGCGGAGAAATTGAATTTGGGCGCACTGGCCATGACCGCCGCAAAGACGTCCGGCGACGCCACCGCCGTGAACAGAGCGCCGATACCGCCCATGGAATAGCCGCCGGCGTACACTCTGTCAGGATCAATGACTGACTTCAGTTCGCCGTCGTTCTTGACCAATAACCCCTTCAGCCAGCCAATAATATGCAGCACCCGCTGGCGACTGTAATCGCGGATAATCACTTGTCCGTTGCTATTACGAGGCAGTTCCTGCGCGCTGCAATTACGGATGCCGAGGCGATCAGGATAGCCGTACCAGAAGTCATTCACGAACTCTACCGGTCCTCTTTCACAGGAAGGTTGAGTGTCGTCTCCGCCACAGGCGTCGAGCAGGTTAGTGTTGAAGTCTTCCGGATAGTAGACAATCTCATCCTCGGCGGGATTATCAAAAGAGCCTGGCTTCACTTCAAATTCAGGGGTCTTGGTCGGGTCCGCCCGGCGCGGGTGGAAGCCGACAAACAAAGGCTGGCCGGTCTTGCTGAGATCGCCTTCAATGCCAAAGGTGAATGGAGAGCTGGGCGTGTTGGAGAAGGCTTTCTGCACGGCGGTGTCATAGTGCGCGCCCCAATGAGTAAAGTATCGTACGCCCCCTACGTTTTCCTGCAGAAAAGGCACGGTTTTCGCGACGCTTTCATTACTGACCGCGCAACCGAAGGAGACGTCCTCTACAGACTCCAGGCGCTGACCGCCGCGATTGGGAAATACGGCGTAATAAGCGGTGGCGGTATCCTGCCTGATCGTGTGCACATACAGGCCTTCGCCTTTGGTCATCGGAAAGAACGGCGTGAGGAATGGTCGTCCCGACCTTCGCTTATTCAACCCTGAAGCGAATGCGGCATCGCCGAGCAGCTCGGCGTCTCCCACTAATACAGTCTGTGAAGCTTGATCCACCTGAAAAGGCTGCGTTCCCCGATATATCTGATAGCGGACGCTGGGATCGTTGATTTCATTCCATTTGAGAAAAGTCTGGCCGTCGCCATAAGCGCAGACGAGGTCTGCGGCGAGGGCCGGGGCGGATATCATGGCGGTGATAAAAAAAGCGCCGACAACTTTCCTCAAAGCCAGACGTTCGCCTGACTTTTCCTGATCCATGTTCATAAATCATTCCCTTCTTGTTGTGATATGACATCATCGGTAAGACGCGTCGGAGATATCCAACCGTCTACAAAGGGAACGTAAACCGCAGACTGCGAACTTCTAACCTGGACCGGGTCGTCGCATCCATTACTACGTTAACAACTCATTCGTCACTGCTCAGTGGGCGGTCACAATATTACGTACGCATCCCACAGGGAGAGATTTCCTTCCTCCCCGGTCTCCGGGCCGTCGCCGTTCGCGTCCCCATCTGACCGACATCATGTTTCATTAACCAGGCAGACAAATAGCCTCCTTCTGTTTGTCTGCAACGACAGGGCCTGCACATGCTGGTCCTGTCTCCCGCGGCAAAGCGCCGCGCAGGCGCATCCATGCGCCTCACTATTAACAAGAAGCTGACTGCTGGGACTGTTCCTTCGCGCCATCCTCAACGATTGGAAGATGTCCCCAGCCTCATCGCAATTGTAACGGGGTAAAATGATAATTCCACTCTTTTCAAAAGCTTAGCAAAGATCAGACCGATATACGGAGACTCCGTATTTTTTACCCAAGCATTAACCGCAATCCCTCGCCTTTTCACTCGTCAGCGCGCCAACGCCTTGTCACCAGCCCTGTTTGGTCACCATCAGATAGAAAATACCCATAACGGCGATAAAGGCCGGCCAACCCAGCGCATACCAGATACGCATATAAGCGCGGTGGGGATAATTGAATCCTGTCCCCTCCCGCACCGCCGCTTCCGCTCCGCGGGCGACCTTTATCTGCAGCCAGACCACTGGCAGCCAACACAATCCCACCAGGACAAACAGCGCCAGACTTATCCCTATCCAGGGCGTGCTATATGGAATATTCAACCAATGCAGCATCAGAAAACCGGTCAACGGCTGGATGATCACCGCCGGAGTGGTGAACAGCCAGTCCGCCAGCACCACGTTGCGAGCCACTACGGCGATAACCCGCACATCGCCGCTACAGTCCGCCCGCCACATGTAGAACGCCGTCCCCAATCCCGTACCAAACAGCAAGGTGGAGGAAAGAATATGAATCAGTTTGACCAGGGGATACCACTCCATACGACAACGCCTCTTTCAACGCAGCTTTTCCACCACCAGAAATACACTCAGCAGGCACAGCAGCGGTAAATTCTTCAACAACCCGCCCAGAGGCTCCAGCCATACAGCCGGCGCCAGCAGACCCAGCGCCAGCGTATATCCCAACGTGCACGCCAACATCAATTGTCCCGCCAACGCCATATGACGGCGGCTCAGCAAAAACGCCCCCAGCGCGAGGTCCACTGCGCTTGTGAACCAGACCATAGGACGCCATAGGAATTCGGGTAGGCCCATCGCCTTTAATATAGGCGAGAATGTCTCGGGTTGAGCGACGAACCCCGCGACGCCGGACAGCAGCCACACCACAACCAGCGTCAACCATATGGGCTCCCGCAACAGGTACAGTCTGGCGTGCCAGCGGTCCTGCACAAAGCTGGCGGACGTTTGTAGATATCCCTTTACGGAACGCGGCGCATAGTCGAATTTTTCACAGGAACGTTCATAAGCGCCCGACTCGGCATAGTTACCTCGCTGCAACATGCCCCATACCGTATCATTTAGCGGACCGGCCCCTAGTCGACGCCCAATCCATACCGCCGCCCCCACCAATGAAAGCGGAACCGAAACTATCCGCGCATCGGGAAACTTCAACCAGCGCCTCACCAAGGTAAGATACTCTTTCAGCGTAACGATTTCCGGTCCGACGGTATACGCCACGCCACTGGCTTGCTCCAGACTCTGCGCATCGCTGGCGCCGGTCGCCGCCTGTGCAACCACGCACGCCAGATCCTCCAGCAGGATCGGCTGAATCTTCTGATCGCCATCACCAGGAACGAATAGCGCACCAGGTAAAGCCGCTAACGCCCGCAACAGAGAGGTGCCGCCATATGAGCCTCTCTCTGACAACACCACGGATGGCCGCAACACCACCGCCGTGGGCAGCGCCCGCATCAGGTAATCATCAAACTTGTGCTTGGAGGTGATAAAAGCGCCGTCCAGCTCCGTTCCCAGGGCCGAGATTTGCACAAATCGCTCTACGCCGTTCTGTATGCAGGCTTCCGCCAACGCTTTCGGCGCATCAAAGTGCACCAGCTCGAAGTCGCCCTTGCGCGTCTCCCGCAGGATGCCCGCACAGTTAATGACGGCGTCCACGCCGCGCAGCATCGGGGACCAGTCTTCCATTCGGGTCAGGTTCTGCAAATCCGCCTGGATAAAACTGACTGCTTCAGATGCGGGAATGTTCGCACGCCGCCGCGCCACCGCCACCACCTGACATCCCTGCTCCAGAAGTTTCTCCAGAACGACACTGGCGATAAACCCGCCTGCGCCAGTTAAAAGAATTTTCATGGCCGCTTTCCTCCGTCGCTGAGCCGCGTCCACAATTCATGGCTGACTTTGGCTTGCAATACGTCGACTGCGTCCGCAGTAAAACTCTTACTTTTCCCGTATTTTCCTACATAATCACGCCATTTTGCGTCATATTCGCGCCAGAACCGCTGCGCGGCCTCATCGAAGCGCCAGCCTTCGCCAATAACCAATCGATACATGGCGATAGCTTCATCACACCACCAGTTTTCGCTTAACACGCGCCACAGAACGGACTCATCCTCACACTCCGGCATAACCGGGTTTTGCGCCCTGAGCCAGTCATCGATGACGGCGTCAATGAGCTGGGATTTGTCGGGAAAATGGTTGTATACCGTGGGTTTGGATACTTTGCAGGCATTGACCACCATATCGATCGATGTGCCCTTGAAGCCCTGCTCCAGAAAAATCCCTGTCGCCGTCTCAACAATAAAATCTCGCTTCGATGCTCTTGCCATGCTCAGAATTTCACTTTATTTTAACTAAACAGTTTAGTTTAATTTGAACTGTTTCCATTATGCCTTATGGGCCCGAATAATACAGGAGAAAATCGCCATGATCCGCAGCAACAACGGTATGTTCGGCAGCTTCGGCGGCCGTTACACCCCGGAAATACTGACGCCCGCTCTGATGGAGCTGGAACGCCTATTTTTCAGTTTGCGCGACGATCCTGACTTTTGGCGAGAATATCAGACCCTGGCGCAGCAATTCAGCGGCAGGCCCACGCCTCTCACGCCCTGCGAACGCCTGTCTAAGGCGATTGGCGGCGCGCAAATCTGGTTAAAACGGGAAGACCTCAACCATTCCGGCGCCCACAAAGTGAATAACGTACTGGGCCAAGGCCTTCTGGTGCGGCGTATGGGCAAGCGCCGGGTAATCGCAGAAACCGGCGCAGGACAGCATGGGTTGGCCACGGCGATCATGGCCGCTCGCCTGGGTCTGGAGTGCCGCATTTATATGGGAGCGGACGACATTGAGCGTCAGTACGGCAATGTATTCTGGATGCGGCGCCTGGGCGCAGAAGTTATTCCGGTCGCCACCGGCGCTCGCACCTTGAAAGAAGCCATGGACGAAGCGCTGCGCGACTGGGCCGCCAGTTTCGAAGACACCCATTACGTGCTCGGCACCGCCTGCGGACCTGCGCCTTTCCCGGAGCTGGTGGCTTATTTCCAGAGTATTATCGGCAGAGAGCTACAGCAACAGGCTCTGTCCCAAATCGGTCGCAATCCTGACAGCGTCGTAGCCTGCGTCGGCGGCGGCAGTAACGCCCTTGGCGCGTTCGCGCCGTATATCGATCAAGGTGACGTCGAGTTGATAGGCGTAGAAGCTGGCGGACGCAGCCGCGAAGAAGGCCAGCACTCTATCCGGCTTCAGGAAGGAACCGGCGAAGACGGCATCGCCCAGGGCTTCAAAACACTTTTCTTACAGGACTCCGACGGACAACTTGGACACACGCACAGCGTAGCGGCGGGACTGGACTACGTCGGCGTATCGCCAATTCTGGCGGACCTCGCTCAACGCGGGCGATTAACGCCAGATTCCGCAACCGACGAGGAAGCCCTGACGGCGTTTGAGACATTACTGCGCCACGAAGGCATCATCCCTGCGCTGGAATCCTCCCATGCATTGGCGGGCGGGTTCCGCCGCGCGGCCCAGATGTCGCCCAGCGAACATGTGGTGATTAATTTGAGCGGACGCGGCGATAAAGACATTTTCAATGTGGCGCGCGCTTTCCCGCATCCGGATTGGTCCGCCTTCCTGCAACGCGAGCTGGCTCGCCAACCTGATTTCACAACGCAAGGGGAGAACGCCGCCGATGTTGCCTGAGAAAAAACCACAAGAACTGCTAGTCATGTCCCATGCGGTGGTGGGCTATCCCTCTCTTGAAGCCAACCTGCCTGCGATTGACGGATTGGTCGCCGCTGGCGTGAAAATGATCGAGCTGCAAATTCCATTCAGCGACCCGGTAGCGGACGGCCCGACACTGGCTCACGCCTGCCATGTCGCCCTCAAGAACGGCGGCGGCGTCAAACAAGCGCTGGCGCTGGCGGAGCAAGTCTCACGACGTCACCCACAGGTGAGCTTTCTATTGATGAGCTACCTCAACCCTCTCTACCGCTATGGCCTTGACCGTTTATTCATCGATGCGGCCGAAGCCGGCGTAAAAGGGTTGATTATCCCCGACCTGCCCGTAGAAGCCCTGGAGCCGCACTTGCCACTGCTGGATAAGCTTAATTTGGCGCCAATCATGATGGTGACCCCCGTGACGCCTCCCGAGCGCCTGCAACGAATCAGCGCCGCCGCCCGGGGCATGGTGTACGTCGTGGCGCGCACCGGCGTCACTGGCTCGCAAACCCGCTGGGACGCCGAGTTCGATAACTATATCGCGCGCCTCAAGCGCTACACGGACCTTCCTCTCGCCGTCGGTTTCGGCGTGCGCAGCGCAGAGGATTTGCGCCAGTTGCGAGGACGTGTGGAGGTAGCTGCGGTGTGTTCCCGCTATATAGAATGGCAAGGAAAACTAGGCAGTGACGCCGCCGCGGAGCGCATGGCGGAGCTATGTGAGGCGGCGGGCGGAATGGAGGCGACGGCGTAAGCCGTCGCGCCGATCAAGGCTTACTCGCTTTCGCCAGAAAACGGTCCAGTTGATTGGCGAACTCCATGCGGTCGCCGTGGTTGAACGCCGCGGGGCCGCCAGTGTGTTCGCCGCTGCTGCGCATGGTTTCCATGAAGTCTCGCATCATCAGGCGCTGACGAATGTTTTCCTTGCTGTAAAACTCACCCCTGGGATTCAACGCATGAGCGCCTTTGTCTATCACTTCCGCCGCCAGGGGAATGTCGGCGGTGATCACCAGCTCGCCCTGTTCGACATGCTGCACGATATGGTTATCCGCCACGTCAAATCCCGGCGCCACCTGCAAACTGCGGATATATTGCGACGGCGGCGTCTTAAGCGGCTGATTGGCCACTAGAATCAAGGGAAGCTTCACCCTTTCCGCCGCCCGAAACAGAATCTCTTTGATGACGTTCGGGCATGCATCGGCGTCTACCCATATACGCATGATTATTTCTCTTCAGTAAAACGTTAAAACACAGAGTCTAAGCGATGCCGCTCAGAAACGGAAAAGAAAGCTGCGTGCGCATAAGGACGGGGCTCGTAACGATATAAGGTAGTCGCAATTGATTATTTATTGATCTAAAATGGCCTGAGGCTATGGATTATAGAGGTACTTCATGGCGATCACGATTAACGGCCCGGCGCTACCTTCGCCGAACGACGCGCAAATTCAGCGGAGCTTCGCCCGCATCAGTTCAGGTTCGCGTATTAACAGCGCGGCTGACGACCCCGCCGGTCTGTCCATCGCCACCCGTATCAGCAGCCGTATCAGCGGTTTCTCCACCGCTATTCGCAACGCCGGCGACGGCATTTCCCTCTCTCAGACAGCTCAAGGCTCATTGGGCCAAGTTACCGACAATTTACAGCGTATCCGCCAACTCGCCCTGCAAGCCAGCAACGGCGTATACAACGACAGTGACCGCGCCGCCTTGCAGCAGGAAGCCGCACAGATTTTGGAAAGTACGCGTCAGTTGTTGAAGCAGTCCAACTTCAATGGCGTCAATCTGTTCGATTCCAGTGATGAACACCGTTTCCAGGCTGGCGCAGAAGGTGGAGAACAGATCGTTCTGGAAGGCCGTAATCTGGTGCAGGAGTTGAGCAACTTCGGTTTGGAAAGCCTGGATATCTCCAGCCAACAGGGCGCCATCAGCGCCGTATCCGTCATTGACGACAGCCTGCAAGCGACGGTTGATCGGGCGGCGCAATTCGGGGCCTTGTCGAACCGTTTCGAGGCTGGCATACGCGAACTGGAAACCGCGCATCTTAATGCGACCGAGGCGCGCAGCCGCATCGCGGATACCGATATCGCCGCTGAAAGCGCCAATCTGGCGACCCAAAAAATACTTACGCAAGCCCAGATAGCCATCCGCGCCCAAGCCAACGCGCAGGCGAGATTCGTTCTTAACCTGTTGTCCGGATAAGAATTCCCGCCTTTTCGAGGGAAGTACTATTACTGGTTTCGCCCTGGGTAATTTTCTACTAACATTTCGTTTTATCATTTGCGCACGAAAATAAAACGAACATGTCCGCTGACAAGCCTTTAAATGCGCGGCAAACCGCGATTCTCAAGCTCATCGAAAAGAACGGCGTCGCCACTATAGACGAACTGGTGGAGGCCTTCGACGTCACTCCCCAAACACTGCGACGGGATCTTAACCTGCTGGCGGATTACAACCTGATCCAACGCTTTCACGGCGGCGCCACCTCCATTACATCGACGGAGAACCTGTCCTATCAGGACCGACAAATCCGCAACCTGGAGGAAAAGGAAGCCATCGCCCGGGAAATTGCGCTGCATGTTCCTGATCACAGCAGTATGTTCATCAATATCGGCACCACCACCGAAACCATCGCCAAAGCGTTGATGAACCACAAAGGTTTGCAGGTAGTGACCAACAATCTGCACGTCGCCAGTATGATGAGCCAAAAGGAAGACTTTCGCGTGATCGTCACCTCCGGCGAGGTTCGCGCGCGAGACGGCGGCATTGTAGGTGAAGCCACCATGGACTTCGTACAACAGTTTCGCCTGGACTTCGGCATCATCGGCATCAGCGCTATTGACGAAGACGGAGCCCTGCTGGACTACGATTATCGCGAAGTGCGCGTCGCCCAGGCGATCATCCAACAGAGCCGGCATGTGTTTCTGGCGGCGGACCATTCCAAGTTCGGTCGCAGAGCCATGGTGCGTCTAGGCAGCATCACCCAGGCCAACATGTTCTTCACCGATCAGCGTCCCAGTGAAGAAATAGAAACCATGATGAAGAATCACGACGTACGCCTGCATATCTGTACGCCTTAACAGCGTCACCCGGGAACGGGCCAGGGAACGCCCGCTCGCCATTACTGCTTTGACTGCTCACAGACCTATCTTCGTTTTTTTTCTTTTCTCTCCGCATCGCGTCTATTCCGCCGCCACAGGGTAAGTAATCCACTTCCGACTATCGACCTGACGTTTTGTTTTTTCTTCCTCGAAGCAATTCGTAGTCAGTTTTTAAGGCCATCGCTAACTTGCTGAATTTAATAATTTATTTTCATTTTACTTCATCATGCGCTCTAAAAAGTGGAAAATATTTAGAAACTGTCACAAAATAATTCGTAAATTTTCCTTTTATTTTCTTTTTTCTTTCGTTTAAACTTTAGTCAATTTTTAACCGCATGGAAAGGTTCCGAATAATGAGTGAGAAAATTTACGATCTTCTCGTAATCGGCGGAGGCATCAATGGCGTCGGCGTCGCCGTAGACGCCCAGGGCCGCGGATTGCAAACCGCCTTGGTGGAAATGCGCGATCTCGCATGGGCCACCTCTTCCGCAAGCAGCAAATTGATTCATGGCGGCCTGCGCTACCTGGAACATTACGAGTTCCGCTTGGTGAAAGAAGCGCTGAACGAGCGCGAAACGGTCTACCGCAAGGCGCCCCATATCGTAAAACCCATGCGGTTCCGCCTGCCTCATCGCCCTCACCTGCGTCCCGCCTGGATGATTCGCATCGGACTTTTCCTGTATGACATGCTGGGCAAACGCGACATTCTTCCAGGCAGCAAATTCATTCGTTTCAATCAGCCTGCCGCAGCGTTGAAACCAGAGATCACCAAAGGCTTCGAATACTCAGACTGCTGGGTGGATGACGCGCGTCTGGTGGTGCTGAACGCAATGCAATTCCGTTCACTGGGCGGAGATGTTTTCGTACAGACCAAATGCGTGGGCGTATCCCAGGAAAAAGGCCTGTGGCATGTACAATTGCGCAATGAAGTCACCGGCGAAGAACACACCATGAAAGCCAAAGGACTGGTAAACGCCGCCGGCCCCTGGGTTAAAACGCTGCTGACGAAAGAAATGCACCGCAGTAGCCCGCGTGGCATTCGCCTGATCAAAGGCAGCCACATGGTGGTTCCAAAACTACATAACGAAGATGAAGCCTTTATTCTGCAAAACGAAGATGGGCGCATTGTGTTCGTGATTCCTTATCTGGATGAGTTCTCCATCGTCGGCACCACGGATGTGGAGCACAAAGACGCGCCGGAAACCGTCGCCATTTCCAATGAAGAAATAGATTACCTTTGCGACATAGTGAACGCTCACTTCAAGAAGCAGATTTCACCGGCTGACGTAGTGTGGACCTATGCTGGCGTACGCCCTCTGTGCGACGATGAATCCGACTCCGCCCAGGCGATCACCCGCGATTACACCGTCGAGCTGGAGACTGAAGGCGAACTACCGCTGCTCTCCATTTTTGGCGGCAAGCTGACCACGTATCGCAAACTGGCGGAGTCAGCTCTGAAAACTCTCAAGCCGTTCTACCCACAAATGGGCGCGCCATGGACTGCTGACAGCGTATTGCCAGGCGGCGACCTGCCCGGCACAGTCGCCAACTACAGCCAGGGGCTGCAGAATCGCTATCCGTTCCTGACCGCACGCACCGCAAAACGCTTCGCCACGACTTATGGCAGCCGCTGCGAGATGTTCTTGAAAGACGCGCAATCAGAAGCCGATATGGGTCAGAAGTTCGGAGAAGGCTTTTTCCAAAAAGAGGTGGACTATCTGCTAGAGTATGAGTTTGCGATGAACGCTGACGATATCCTGTGGCGCCGCACGAAGATGGGTCTGTTCCTGAATGAAGATCAACAGGCCGCCCTGGCGGAATACCTCGCGGGTAAGCGCCCCCGGGCCGCTGAGCCTTACCAGCCCATGCAAGCGAGCGCATGAGCGGGAGGACAAAACAGAGCGGATAAACGGAACTGACGGAAAGTAACGCAAGCGACCGAAAGGGTATTGAACAATAATAAGCAGACCGCGGCGGCCGGGTGTTAATTTCCAGACTGGCTTGCGTCGCCGTGGCCAAACATGAGAACGACGACTGTGAGCAAGTACATATTAGCAATCGATCAAGGCACGACCAGCAGCCGCGCCATTCTGTTTACCCGTGAAGGCCTGCCCGCATACAGCGTGCAACAAGAATTCGCCCAGCATTTTCCGAATGACGGTTGGGTGGAGCACAACCCGCATGATTTGTGGGATACCGTCAAGCGCGTTTGCAGCGCCGTTATGAAAGAGGCCGGGATCTCCGGCCGCGACATCACCTGCATCGGCATCACTAACCAACGGGAAACCACTGTGGTGTGGGATCGTCACACCGGCGAACCCATTTATAACGCTATCGTATGGCAAGACCGCCGCACCTCCGCTTTCTGCGCCGAGTTGTATGAAAACGGTCGCGAGTCCATGGTCCGCGAGAAAACCGGACTGTTGCTCGATCCTTATTTTTCCGGCACCAAGATCCGCTGGATTCTCGACAATGTGGAAGGCGCACGGGAAAAAGCGGAACGCGGCGACCTCCTGTTCGGCACCGTCGATACCTTTCTTATCTGGAAGATGACCGGCGGCTCTGTGCACGCCACTGACGCCACCAATGCTTCCCGCACGCTTCTTTTCAATATCCACAGCCAGCAATGGGATGATGAGCTGCTCGATATGCTCAATGTGCCCAGCAATATGCTGCCGGTGGTGAAAGACAGCTCCGACGATTTCGGTATGACGGAGCATCAGTTTCTGGGGTCGGAAGTCCCCATCACTGGCGTCGCCGGCGATCAACAGGCGGCTTTGTTTGGCCAGGCCTGCTTCGCGCCAGGAATGTGCAAGAGCACCTACGGCACCGGTTGTTTCATGATCATGAACACCGGCGATGCGCCACTGGAATCCAACAATAAGCTGCTCACCACTGTTGGTTACCGGCTTAATGGAAAACCCACTTACGCCATTGAAGGCAGTATCTTTATGGCCGGCGCCACCATGCAATGGCTGCGCGATGGCATCAGTCTGTTAAAAAGCGCCGGTGAAAGTATAGGGCATGCGGAACAAGTCGGACCGGACCATTCCGTATATCTGGTTCCCGCTTTTACCGGCCTGGGCGCGCCCTATTGGGAGCCCAACGCTCGCGGCGCCATCGTCGGTCTGACCCGGGACACCGGCATCGCCGAGATTGTCACGGCGGGCCTGCAGTCTGTGGCTTATCAGACTCGCGACCTGCTTGAAGCGATGAAGTCGGATGGCGTGGAAAATTTGGCGGCATTACGCGTGGACGGCGGCATGGTGGTGAACGACTGGGCCATGCAATTCCTCGCGGATATTCTGGACGTGCGCGTGGATCGTCCCTTTGTCACTGAGACAACCGCTTTGGGCGCAGCGTTTCTGGCAGGTCTGAAAGCTGGCGTTTACTCGTCACTGGAAGAGGTGCAGGAACTTTGGCAATGCGAAAAGACATTCCCGCCAAGCATGGAAGAAGCCGTTGCCGACCGCCTTTACAAAGGCTGGCTCAACTCCGTGGAAGGCGTGCGCAATATGGCCAAGGCCGCCCACAAGAAATAATTCCTTCAACAGGGTCTGCTGACGTTTCCGCCAGCAGACCCTCGTCATCCGCTGGACGCAAGCCTAGCGGATATATTTATACACAGTGTTGCGACTGACGCCCGCCGCCTTGGCGGTCTGGCTTACATTGCCACCGTATTCTCTGTATAACCTCACGATCTTCGCTTCCAATTCTTCTTTCGGATTGCGTATCGCCGGTCCATCACCGAAACCATCGACGTCTTCGTTCAGGCTATCTCCGTCCGGCTCCGCCAGACCAAGGCCATTGAGGTCGTCATAAAAATCATCAGGAATGTGCCAGTCTTCGATCGGGTCGCCATCCGCCATGGCCAGCGCCACGCTTAGAATGCTTATCAACTGGCGCACATTGCCCGGCCAGGGGTGGTCCGTCAGCATGGCGAGCACGTCAGCGCTCAATGGATGATAGGTTTCCCCGGCGCTGCGAGTCAGTCTGCCATGCACATATTCGATCAGTCTGGCTTTATCCGCACGCTCCCGTAATGGCGGCAACTCCAGATTGAGGCCGGAAATACGGTAATACAGGTCTTCTCTAAATGCGCCCCGTTTGACTTCCTCTTTCAACACCCGGTTAGTGGCGGAGATCAATTTGATATCCACAGGGAAGGTTTCCGTGGAACCCAATGGCGTTACGCAGCGCTCCTGAAGCACCCGCAACAGACGGGCTTGCACTTTGAGGGGCATTTCGCCGATCTCATCCAAAAATAATGTGCCCCGGTGCGCCTTGCGGATCAGTCCGATGGAGCCTTTGTTGCTGGCGCCGGTAAACGCGCCTTTTTCATATCCGAATAATTCAGACTCCACCAGTTCCGCTGGAATGGCCGCGCAGTTCACCGCCACCAGCGGAAACGCTTTGCGGGAGCTGTGGTAATGCAGTGAACGTACGAAAATTTCTTTGCCGCTACCGGTCTCGCCATGGATCAGAATGGGAATGTCTTTTTCCATGATGCGGTTGGCCTGTTTCGCCATCCGCGCCACCCGTTCATCGCCATGCTCCAGTTCGTGAAAGGGAATGACGTCGTCCGGCAGTTCTTCCTCCACTATTACCGGCGCAGGCTTTTCCTTTTTACGATAATCCGGAGCGATAATCGCCGCCTGAGGAGGACGTTTAATCATCAGGTGCATGCGGTATTTGCCCAACGCGGAGACCTCCATCGGCATTCCCTCTGGATGATGCCGCAGTTCCCTCAGCTTGCAATTGAAGATGTCTTCGATGTTCGCCAAAGCCAGATCATGGGCCAGCATCACTTCCGCGCGACGGTTGGCGGAAATGATGCGCCCTTCCTCATCAATCACAACCAAACCTGACCACGGGCTTTCCAACGCAGCGATATTCGTGTTGAAGGTGATCAACAGGTGTTCACGCTGGAAGGCGTTGTGAATCAACCGGTTCTCCACACTCAGGGTCATCAGCTTGACCATTCCCAGGGTATGATCCTGGGGCAGATAAGCGTCGGAGGAAATGTCCAGCACGCCCACCATCTCTTTCTGCGTATTGAATATCGGCGCCGCGGAGCCGACCATGAAACGATTGGCGCGCAGGAAATGTTCATCCCTGCCCACCTGCACCGCTGCGCCCGTGGCGATTGCAGTGCCAATGGCGTTAGTGCCCGCCCCCACCTCCGTCCAGCGGTTGCCCACTACCAGGCCATGCGCGCATTCCAACGGCGTAAAGCGCTGTTCGCCCCAGGTGTTCAGCACATGCCCGCGCCGATCCGCCAATACGATCAGGCAGTTGGAGTTGGACAAAATATGGTCGTAATAAGGCAACACCTCTTTCTGCGTGGTGTTCACCAATAACTGATGCTCTTCCAACAGCGCTGACACGTCGCCTCTTCTCAAAGCGCCGTATTGCGGCACGCTGTTATGAGTCAGCCCGTATTCTTTACAGCGACGCCAGGAATCCTCGATCAACTCCCTATGAGTTCGCGCCGTCCCCTCAGCGGCGAAGACTGATGCGTTTTTATTTTCATCTGAGTCCATAGGACCCTCGTCTTTCTGAATGGTGAGCTCGCATGAGTGTTCAATTCGGTGTTCAGGACAGTGTTCAACTGTTCACAAAACAGTCAACCTGTTCAATCATTGTTGTTAAGTGTGAACAGTTGTCAACACTTTTCGAAATGGAAAATTGTTGTCCAAGCGTTACCTTTCTTTCTCAGCGGCAGCGTTCGCCTCTGCAAATCATTGTTATACCTATCTAATTTGTTCAAGCGGTGACAAACGACGGATTTGCAAAAAAGTTGGCCCGATGTTTGTATATATACCTACTCGAAAAAAACAAATTGTTCAAAAGAACATTTACGAACATATTCAAACAAGAACAAAGGTGGGATTAGCAAGATGTCCCTTGAGCTTAGAAATGTCAGTCGTATTGTTGACGGCGAGACTTGGATTAACGATGTGAACCTCACATTGAAACCCGGCTCCTTCAACGTACTCCTAGGCCGCACCCTCGCCGGTAAAACCACCCTCATGCGTTTGATGGCGGGGTTGGATAAACCCAGCAGCGGCAAAATCTTCATGAACGGCGTAGACGTTACCGGAGTGCCGGTAAAAGACCGCAATATCTCCATGGTCTACCAGCAGTTCATCAACTACCCCAACCTGACCGTCTACGAAAACATCGCGTCTCCTTTGCGCCTCGCCAATATGAGCGAAGCCAAGATCAAGGAGCGGGTGCGTGAGACGGCGTCGATGCTGCACATTGAACCCTACCTGGACCGGCTGCCTCTGGCGCTTTCCGGCGGTCAGCAGCAGCGCACGGCGATGGCCCGCGCCCTGGTCAAGGACGCCAACATGGTTCTGTTTGACGAGCCGCTGGTGAACCTGGACTACAAGCTGCGCGAAGAGCTGCGCCAGGAATTACGGGAGCTGTTCAAAGAACGCAACACCATCGCTGTCTACGCCACCACTGAGCCCAACGAAGCCCTGGCTCTGGGCGGCACGACGACAGTTATTCATGAAGGGCGTGTTCTCCAACACGGTCCGACCGCAGAAGTTTACCACCGTCCGCAGGATATTCTCACTGCGGAAATGTTCAGCGAGCCGCCTATCAATGTAGTTGAAGGCCTGGTGACCGACGAAGAAGTCACCTTCGACGAAACTGTTCATTTCCCGCTGAATCAGGATTTGCGCACCCTGAAGCCAGGGCGCTACAAGTTCGGCGTCAGAGCCTCCCATATCGGGCTGGTGCCGCAGAACGACGATGACCTGGAGCTATCCGTCAATGTCGATCTGGCTGAAATCAGTGGTTCTGAAACCTTCCTGCACGTTCGCAACGATCATATGAGCCTGGTGATGCACCTGTCCGGCGTACACGCTTACGACGTGGATGAGAGCATCAATATCTATTTCCCCACTCATAAATTGTATGCGTTCGATATGAGCGGACATCTGGTGCAAGCGCCGGTAAGACGCGTTGGAGTTTAAGCCATGGCAGAAATCAGACTATCTCAGTTGGCGCACTCCTATGCGCCCGTCCCCCAAAGCGACGACGACTACGCCATCCGCAAGATGGACCACGTCTGGGAGCAAGGGGGCGCTTTCGCGCTGCTAGGCCCTTCCGGCTGCGGCAAGAGCACCCTGTTGAACATTATTTCCGGACTGCTGGCGCCTTCCGATGGCGACGTGCTGTTCGACGGTAAACGCGTTAATACGTTGCCGCCGGAAGCCCGTAACATCGCCCAGGTTTTCCAGTTCCCGGTGATTTACGACACCATGACCGTGTTCGATAACCTGGCGTTTCCCCTGCGTAACGTGAAAACGCCGGAACACAAGGTCAAAAGCAAAGTTCATGAGATCGCGTCCATTCTGGATCTGACTCCATTGCTGGATAAGAAAGCCAAGGGCCTGACCGCGGACGAGAAGCAGAAAGTCTCCATGGGACGCGGCCTGGTGCGGGATGATGTATCCGCCATTCTGTTCGACGAGCCCCTGACGGTAATTGACCCGCACTTGAAGTGGAAACTGCGCCGCAAGCTGAAGCAGATCCACGAGCAGTTCAACATCACCATGGTGTACGTCACCCACGACCAGTTGGAAGCCTCCACTTTCGCCGACAAAATCGCGGTGATGTATGAAGGCCAGATCGTGCAGTTCGGCACGCCCCGCGACCTGTTTGAAGCGCCGAATCACACCTTTGTCGGCTTTTTTATCGGCAGCCCGGGCATGAACCTGGTCAGCGTGGAGCTGACGGAGAATGGCGTCACCTTCGGCGGCGTCGAACTGCCCATGCGGCCAAAGGTGATGGAGCGTCTGAAACAGATCCGCAGCAACAACATCAAAATCGGCATCCGCCCCGAATTCGTCCATGTCTGGGATGAAGCCAACGACGAAGCCATGCAGGTTAACGTCAGGTTTGTGGAAGATCTGGGCACCTACAAAATCATGACCTTCTACCTCGGCGGCGTGGAAATGAAAGCGCGCCTGCAGGAAGACCAGAAAGTGCCGCAAGGCGTCGCTTTCATCAGCTTCCCGGATCAATGGCTCAAGGTCTATGTGGATGAATTCCTGCTGGAGGGCGACCAATGAACAAGGTAGAAAACAATAAGGCCTGGTTTCTGGTATTACCGGTATTCCTGATTGTAGCTTTCTCCGCCATCATTCCGTTGATGACGGTGGTCAACTATTCCGTGCAAGACATTTTTGACCAGAACACCGCTTACTTCGTCGGCGTTGAGTGGTTCAAGCAAATGCTGAACGACGCCCGTTTGCATGACGCCTTGGTGCGTCAATTCCTGTTTTCCTTCGCCGTACTGCTGATTGAGATTCCTTTGGGCGTCGGCGTGGCGCTGCTGATGCCGACCAAAGGCAAGGCCGCTTCCCTGAGCCTGATTCTCATCGCCCTGCCCCTGCTGATTCCCTGGAACGTGGTCGGCACCATCTGGCAGATTTTCGGTCGCGCCGACATCGGCCTCTTTGGCTGGGGCATCAACGCCATGGGCATTGACTATAACTACGCTGGCGACCCGGTGGACGCATGGCTGACCGTATTGTTGATGGACGTCTGGCACTGGACTCCGCTGGTGGCGCTGTTGTGCTACTCCGGTCTGCGCGCCATTCCTGAAGTGTATTACCAGGCTGCGCGCATCGACCGCGCCTCACGCTGGGCGGTGTTCCGCTTCATCCAGCTGCCGAAGCTCACCAACGTACTGATCATCGGCGTGCTGTTGCGGTTCATGGACTCTTTCATGATCTACACCGAGCCGTTCGTATTGACCGGCGGCGGTCCCGGCAACTCCACCACCTTCCTGAGTCAGTCGTTGACCAAGATGGCGGTTGGACAGTTTGACCTGGGTCCCGCGGCAGCGTTCTCCCTGATCTACTTCCTCATCATCCTGCTGGTTTGCTGGTTGTTCTACACCACCATCATGCACATCAGCCGCGACGGCCGCTAATGAGGAGTAGGTAATGAGTCAACAAAACGTAAATCTGGCGGCCAACGTGGCCGCCGAAACAGGCGCCAGGGACTCCGCCAAAGCAACCAGAGGGGTAATGTCTATGTTCAGTCGCAGCAAATTCGGATTGGTGGCCTACATCGCCTTCGTGCTGCTACCGATCTACTGGCTACTCAATATGTCTCTGAAGACCAATGCGGAGATTCTGGGCGGTTTGAGCCTGTTTCCACAGGACATCACTTTTGACAACTACATCAAGATCTTCACTGATCCCAGCTGGTACATGGGGTATGTAAACTCCATTTACTATGTGTCTCTGAACATGATCATGAGCCTGTTGATCGCGCTGCCGGCGGCCTACGCCTTCAGCCGCTACAAGTTCATCGGCGACAAGCACATGTTCTTCTGGCTGCTTTCCAACCGGATGGCGCCGCCGGCGGTATTCCTGCTGCCTTTCTTCCAGTTGTATTCCTCTGTCGGCCTTTTCGACACCCATCTCGCCGTCGCGTTGGCGCACTGTTTGTTCAACGTGCCGCTGGCTGTGTGGATTCTGGAAGGCTTCATGAGCGGAGTGCCTCGCGAAATCGACGAAACCGCCTATATTGATGGGTACAGTTTTCCGAAATTCTTCATCAAAATCTTCATCCCCATGATCCGTTCCGGCATTGGCGTCACAGCATTCTTCTGCTTCATGTTCTCATGGGTGGAGCTGCTTCTGGCGCGGACGCTGACCTCTGTGGACGCCAAACCCATCGCAGCCGTCATGACGCGGACCGTCTCCGCATCAGGCATCGATTGGGGTGTGCTCGCAGCCGCAGGCGTCCTCACTATAGTTCCTGGCGTATTGGTGATCTGGTTCGTCCGTAACCATGTCGCCAAAGGCTTTGCTTTGGGTCGTGTGTAAGGGGGTTTTGTATGAACTGGATGGCGTGGACTGTACCAACGGCTAGCTTCTTCACCACCATCGTGCTCATTCTGATTGCGATGACGGTTTGGGAGCTGAAGTCACCAAGTATTGAACGTAGAGGTTTTCTGCCGCTTTTGACCACCCGTGGCGACCGTCTCTTTATCGGGTTGCTCGGCAGCGCCTATATCCACCTGGCATTTGTGGGCTTCACCAGCATGGCGGTGTGGATAGCGACGATCATTTCCCTTCTTTGGATGGGAATTGTAATGAGGTGGGGGTAAACCGCCCCCTGCGTCATAGGGATTCAAATGGACTTTGCATGGAAGCCAACCAACTAACAATTAGAGAGGTAGACATGAAAAAAAATAATAAGGTTAAACTGCCCACCGGACCAATGAAGCTACAGCTGGCCAGCTTAGCTGCGGCAGTGGCGATGGTCTCAAGTAGTGCGAGCTGGGCGGACCAGTATAGTGACGCAGCGAAGAAATGGGTGGATAGCGAGTTCACCGCTTCAACGCTGTCGAAAGAAGAACAGATGAAAGAAATGGCGTGGTTCACCGAGGCGGCGAAGCGTTTCCGCGGTATGGAAATCAACGTTGCTTCCGAAACCATCACCACTCACGAGTACGAATCCAAAGTACTTGCGAAAGCATTTTATGAAATCACCGGCATCAAGATTAACCACGACCTGATTCAGGAAGGCGACGTGGTCGAAAAACTGCAGACTCAGATGCAGTCCGGCCGCAACATCTATGATGGTTACATCAACGATTCCGACTTGATCGGCACCCACTTCCGCTACGGAAAAGTTGTCCCTATCTCCGACATGATGGAAGGCGACGGCAAAGACCTGACTCTGCCGACCCTGGACCTGCAGGACTTCATCGGCCTGTCCTTCACCACTGGCCCAGACGGTAAAATCTATCAGCTACCAGACCAGCAGTTCGCCAACTTGTACTGGTTCCGCTATGACTGGTTCCAGCGCGACGACCTCAAGAAAAAGTTCAAGGAAATCTACGGCTATGAGCTGGGGGTTCCCAAGAACTGGTCGGCCTATGAGGACATCGCTGAGTTCTTTACCGACAAGGTCAAAAACATCGACGGTCAGCGCGTTTACGGCCACATGGATTACGGCAAGAAAGACCCCTCCCTGGGCTGGCGTTTCACTGACGCCTGGTTCTCCATGGCGGGCGCGGGCGACAAAGGACTGCCTAACGGACTTCCCGTTGACGAATGGGGCATTCGCGTCGACGGTTGCCGTCCAGTGGGCTCCAGCGTAGAACGCGGCGGCGCCACCAATGGCCCGGCGGCGGTTTACGCCACCACTAAATACGTAGACTGGCTGCGTAAATACGCGCCGCCTGAAGCACAGGGCATGACCTTCTCTGAAGCCGGTCCGGTTCCTGCGCAAGGCAACGTCGCTCAGCAGATCTTCTGGTACACCGCATTTACCGCGGACATGACCAAGCCTGGTCTGCCAGTAGTTAACGCAGACGGCACGCCGAAGTGGCGGATGGCGCCATCTCCCAGAGGACCTTACTGGGAAGACGGCATGAAGCTGGGCTATCAGGACACCGGTTCCTGGACTTTCTTGAAGTCCACTCCGGATGATCGTCGTCTGGCGGCATGGTTGTACGCGCAGTTCACCGTAGCCAAAACCGTTTCTCTGAAGAAAACGCTGGTGGGTCTGACTCCTATCCGCGAGTCCGACATCCTGTCTGAAGACATGACCACTGTGGCGCCGAAACTGGGCGGTCTGATCGAGTTCTATCGCAGCCCGGCCCGTACTCAGTGGACGCCTACCGGCACCAACGTGCCTGACTATCCGAAACTGGCCCAGTTGTGGTGGCAGTTCATCGCGGAGGCCGCCAACGGCGAGAAGACTCCGCAGCAAGCCTTGGACGGTTTGGCGGAAGCACAAGACCGAGTACTACAGCGCCTTGAACGCGCCAATGTACAGGGCGAGTGCGGTCCCAAGCTGAACGAGAAGAAGGACCCGAGCTATTGGCTGAATCAGCCTGGTTCTCCGAAAGCCAAACTGGCTAACGAGAAACCTAAAGGCGAGACCGTCAGCTATGACGCTCTGATCAAGTCCTGGGAGGACGCACGCAAGTAATTGAAACCTGCCCTCAGCGTTTCAATATCCTGGGAGTTTGCCGCTTCTCACTTTGAGAAGCGGCTTTTTTTCGTTCTAAGGGAGGAAATTTCTGAGATATCGATGGCTGTGGCCTGTTTGCGCCATAGCGTCATATAGCGCTCCACCAGACTCTCCGGCGCTTTCTTATCCACCAGCTCACGCAGTCTCTTGTTAAGGAAATCAATCAGTTCCGGATTGTGACAAGGAGATTTTTTCGACACGGTGTAGTAAAGCCCTTCCGAGCTGATAGGGGTCGGCAAATGCTCGATCTCACCTTTGAACCCCCTGACCTCGCCGATAGCGTACCCCTGATACAGCTCATAGATCACATAGTCAGTGCGCCCCAGCAACAGGCGCTCAAACGCAAACTCAATTGAACGGACTTCTTCAATGTTCAATTGGCGCTCAGCAAATTCATCAAATTCTTGGCCAAAGCTGTTGTTGATCAGAGTATCGCCATGGCGATCTTTGAGGTCCAGCCAGCTGTTCATTGGAAAGGCTTTGCCTTTTTTTACAAAAATGACGTTGGGCATAATCATCATGGGCGGCTTGATATAGTCCATATAAGTCTGCCGCTCTTCGGTGATAAAGGCGCCGGTAAGCATATCCACCCGTCCCAGTTGCGCCTCCACCTGGGCCCGGGACCAGGGGCCGACATAACGTGATTCGACTGTGATGTTTTCCGGCTCCAGCGCGATCTCCAGCAACCTTACGGCTACTCCAATAAGCTGATCCGGGTTATCGCGATCCCGCCATAAGAATGGCGGATACTCGGGATTGCCGGTCACATTCAGCGTATCGCACACTCCCACGGAAGCGGCGGAGGCTGAGGTGGCGGACAACAACAGCGCTAACGCCAGACCGGCAAGGCGACGAGGCGTACGGCTATAGCGGTGAAAACGAGGTGGTGCGCCCATAATTCCCCAAATAAAGCCTTGATGATTTAATTAAATAGTAGTCGATAAATCCCATTCCCGCGTCGGACCTGGTTGGCCCCCCCCAAAAGGACTTTTCCACGCTATCGTCGCCTCAGCTACTTATTGATAATCATTTTCATTTGTGTATGATTATTGTTTTTCGTCTTTGATCCCCAAATTAGTCTTGCAGCCCGGCGATCCACTCCATCGCAACAGCGTTTCAGCGCCGGACGCAAAGGGAGGCGTAGTGGAACTTCTTTCTGAATACCTTGATCTCACCATTTTCGGCATCCTGGGCCTGATGAGCTTCACCGTCGTCTGGCTGTCCATCGAACGCTGGCTGTTCATGCGCGCCCTGTCGCTGCCGGATTACCAGAATTTCGATCGACTCACCGTCGACCTGACCAAGCACCTCACCACTATTTCCAGCATCGGCGCCAACGCCCCTTATGTTGGCCTGTTGGGCACCGTCGCCGGCATTCTGCTGACCTTTTATCAGATCGGCCAAAACGGCAATGTGGAAGTGGGCGCCATCATGAGCGGTTTGGCGCTGGCATTGAAAGCCACCGCCCTGGGCCTGCTGGTGGCGATCCCCACCCTGATGATTTACAACGCGCTGACCCGCAAAGTGGAAGTCACACAGGCGCTATGGCGCGCCGACAGAGATACCCGCCAGGGGAGCTAGGCCCACGATGAAAAAGTTTGATCAGATCAACGTCATTCCGTTTATCGACATCATGCTGGTGCTCCTGGCCATCGTGCTGACCACCGCCACCTTCGTGGTGCAGGGTAAAATCCCCATTGAACTGCCCAGTGCGGAAAACGTTTCCAACAAGTCCGCGCCGGAACACGCGGTGAATATCGTTATCGACAAGGAAAATCTTTACTACTACCAGGATGAAGCCGCGTCTCTGGAACAAATGGAAAGTCACCTGAAAGCGCTGGGGAAATCCAGCCCGATCACTCTCAAGGTCGACAGTCAGGCGGATTTCAAAAGCTTTGTAGCGGTCGCCGACCTGCTGCAGAAATATTCACTGACCAATTTCTCCGTACTCGCCAGTCGTAACCAATGAAACGCCATATCATCGGAATCACCGTCGCTCTATGTCTGCACGTATCGCTCGCAGCCTGGCTGATTTCCGGCGTCTCATCGCCAGCGCCGGCTCCCATCGCCGCCGCGCCAGTGTCCCTGGTGCTGTCGCAAATGCGCATCGTCGAGCAACAGGTAGAGGCGAAGCAACCGGAAGCGGAGCCAGCGCCAGAAGTGGAAGAGGTGGTGGAAACCGAACAGCCGGTCATTGAAGAGCCCGAGCCTGAAATCGTAGAGGAAACGCCTAAACCGGTAGAGACGCCTCCCGAGCCCAAGCCGGAGGTGGCCAAGGTGGAAAAGCCGGCAGAACCCAAGAAGCCGGTTAAGAAAAAGCCTGAGCCGAAAAAAGTCGTCGAAAAGGTAAAGACGTCTCAGCCCACCAAAAAAGAGGAAGTCGCCAAAGTCGACCCTGAACCCAACAAGGAAGTGGCGGAAAACCCCGTTCCTTCACCAGACCCGCATACGGATATCTCCACGGCTCCAGCCATTGCGGAGCAGCTGCAGCTAAGCTCAGCGCAGATCGTCAGTATTGAACAGGCCTATATCAATGCGTTGCAACTGGCCCTGGAGAAGAACAAGAGATACCCGCTGAGCGCCAAGCGCCGCCGCCAGGAAGGCACCAGCACGGTGGAGTTCACCATTACAAAAAGCGGCGATATTGCGGAAGTGCGTTTGCGGGACAGCTCCGGTATTTCCCGTCTGGACGAAGCCGCCGTCAAAGCGCTGGTCACCTTGGCCCAGTTCGAGCCTATTCCAGATGAGCTTGAGCGCACCCATTGGAAAATGGCGGTGCCGATTCGGTTTCAGTTGAATTGATTTGGCGTGATAAAAAATAAGGTGGAGCCGGCTATCGCCGTCCACCTTACTTCCATTCTGTCTAAATTAAATACGACCCGACTCAGCGCGCTCAGTCCTCGTCGTATTCCTCAACGCCATCCGACTTGTGAAAGCCCATTGGCGCATAGTGAGATACGTTGCGAATCTCCGCGACGAAGTCATAAGCGTCGCCAGGGAAATAGGAACGCGTGAACTCGATGGGTACGCCATCTTCCAGCAAGCCTAAACGCTCGATATAGAGAACGGCGCTGTCCACAGGAATGTCCAGCAGCTTGGCGCGGGTTTCATCAATGGAGATAGCGCGCAGACGCTGCAACGCTTTAACCGGACGCAATCCCTTTTCCGCCAGCGCTTCATACAGCGACCCGGTGACTTCAAACGGATTGTCCAGAAACTGTCGCGGTATCGTCGCCACTTCCAGCCCCATGGGTTTATCATCCGCCAAACGCAGACGATGGAAACGCACCACTTCACTATCCACCGCCAGTTTCAGCGCCACGCGTTCATCTTCGTGGGGCACGCCAACGGAACGGTCCAGCCAGCGAGAGCCCGGCTTTTTGCCGCGCTCCTGCATGATCTCAGAGAAGCTCTTGAGATAGTTCAGCGGCTGTTCCACGCGCTCGGTCACAAATGTGCCCGCACCCTGGCGCTGGGTCAGCAGGCCTTCTTCCACCAGATCGTCGATGGCGCGCCTCACCGTGACGCGGGAAACTTTCATGGCGGCGGCGATTTCGCGCTCCGCGGGCACCACATCGCCGGCGCGGAGTACGCCAGCGTCCACCGCCTCGCGGATCTTGGTCTGCAATTGCAGATACAACGGCGCGGAGTGCCGCGAGATTTGCTCCGGTATTCCGAAGATTTTCGTAATCAGACTGTCTGGTTTGCTCATAGCGTCTTGACGTAGGTTCTTAGCAGTAGATTTGCTTTTTGAGCTGCGAGAAGACGCTAGCATAGCAGAAACTTGAATAAAGTCAGGTATTTCCACCGGCTGCCTGCCTAATCATGGCAGCCGCCGGCGCATCGGCTTCCGCTGCCGTTAATCGTTTGAAAGCCAGTCCCTGCGCATTGAATACATGAACATTCTGCGGTTGATAGTCAGCGTATATCTCTTCGCCCACTTTCACTTCCGTTTCGCCGTCTCCACGCACGACAACTTCAGATCCATCCGTCAATGTCATGTATATATAACTGACTTCACCCAAATGCTCGACCAGGTTAATTTTTCCTTTTAACCGGCCTTCGCCGTGAAGGCTTTCCTGCAAATGTTCAGGTCTCACGCCGACCGTCACTTCTTCGCCAACAGCAATGGCGCCGCTTTCCACGCGGGCTTCCACTTCAACGCCGTCAGCCAGTTTCACATAAATGGAGCCCTCTGTTTTTACAGAGACTTTCCCTTTCATGAAGTTCATTTTCGGCGAGCCGATGAAGCCGGCGACAAACTGCGTGCGAGGATGACGATACAGCTCCAGAGGCGAACCGCATTGCTCCACCCTGCCCTTGTTCATCACCACGATCTTATCGCCCAGGGTCATGGCCTCGACCTGATCATGGGTGACGTAGATGATGGTTGCGTCCAGGTCTTTGTGCAGCTTGCCGATCTCCACCCGGGTTTGCACCCGCAAGGCGGCGTCCAGGTTGGACAACGGCTCGTCGAACAGAAACACATTAGGATCGCGCACGATAGCGCGCCCTATCGCCACCCGCTGACGTTGACCGCCAGACAATTCCCGGGGCAAACGCTCCAGCAGATGATCGATCTGCAGTATCTTGGCGGCGTGCTCCACTTTTTCCCGCACGAAGTTCTTGTCCTTGCCGGAGATTTTCAGGCCAAAAGCCATGTTCTTGAACACCGACATGTGCGGGTACAGAGCGTAGGACTGGAACACCATGGCGATGCCGCGCTTGGCGGGCGGCTGATGATTCACCACTTTGTTGTCGATCAGCAGTTCGCCGCCGCTAATGTCCTCTAAACCGGCGATCAGGCGCAGCAATGTGGATTTACCGCATCCGGACGCGCCTACCAACACCACGAACTCGCCGTGCTTGATGTCCAGATCTATGCCGTGCAGGACATTGACCTGGCCGTAACTCTTCTTAATCTGTTTAAGTTGTACGTCAGCCATTACTCACCTCTTGTCCGACATAGCCCCGCCGGTGCGCCGGAACGCAGGCCACGAATATAGATTACGCCGCTCATTTCACCGCTCCCGCCGTCAGGCCGCGAATCAATTGGCGTGAAAAAACCAGATACAGCACCAGTACCGGCGCAATCGCCAGCGTCAGAGAGGACAACACCGCATTCCAGTCCGTCACGAACTGACCGATAAACTGCTGCACACCCAATGTAATGGTCTGCGTGCTTTCGCCGGGAGCCAGTATCAGCGGGAACCACAAATCGTTCCAGATAGGAATCATGGTGAACACCGCCACTGTCGCCATCGCCGGACGAATCAAGGGCAGCACGATCTGGAAGAAGATTTTGTATTCGCTGACATTATCGCAGCGGGCCGCCTCTTTCAGTTCTTTCGGAATGGTGCGTATGAATTCCGACAGGATATACACCGCCAGCGGCAGCCCTTGCGCGATGTACACCAAGACAAGGGAGGTGCGGGTGTTCACCAGATCCAAGTCCACCATCAGCTGCAGGATGCTCACCGTGCCCAGACGAATTGGAATCATGATGCCCATGGCGAATAGCGCCGCGATAAACAGCGCGCCGCGAAAACGGTACTCCGTCAACGCCCAGGCCGCCATGGCGCCGAACAACAACACGAAGAACAGCGACAACACTGTCACGATCAGGCTGTTGAAGAAAAACACATCGAACGAGGAGCGCGCCAGCACTTCCTCAAAACCGACCAGCGTGAAGCTACTCGCGTCCGGCAACCCGAGCGGGTCGTTAAAGATCGCCTTACGGGTTTTGAATGAGTTGATCAGAATCACCAGAATCGGGAACAAAGCGATGACGGTGTAGGTCAGCAACACTGCGTGCACCATCAACTTTTTACCGAGATCCGGCTTTAACGTCAGTTTATTCATACCGCTCCAAGGCATAGTCAGCGTCATCTTGTTTAGCATAGTTCGCCTCCCCGTTACAGTTGGAAGCGCTGGATGCGCCGTTGTACGAAGAACAGGTAAATCGCCACGCCGATAAGGATGATCAGGAACATCAGCGTCGCCACCGCCGCGCCCATGGTGGGGCTACCCTGCTGCAGCTGGAAGCCGAAGAAGGTGCGGTAGAACAAGGTGCCCATGATGTCCGTGGAGAAATTGGGGCCCGCCAGCGCGCCTTTCACTGCGTAGATCAGTTCAAAGGCGTTGAAGTTGGCGACGAAGGTCAGGATCGACACCATGCTGATGGTGGGCAGCAACAAAGGCAGTTTGATATTCCAGAAGATTTGCCAGCTATTGGCGCCGTCCACCACGCCGGCGTCATTGAGATCCTCAGGAATATTCAGCAGTGCGGCGTAAATCAGCATCATGGGAATGCCGACGAACTGCCACACGGAAATTAACGACAGCGTCACTAACGCCGTGCCTTCTTTCCCAAGCCAGGCGTCGAAATAATCGCCCAGCCCGATGTTGTACATGAAGTCTTCGGAAATCCCCCAAAGCGGGCTCAGCAATAACTGCCACACGAAGCCGACAATCACCACCGACAACATGGTCGGCATGAACAGCAGAGTGCGATAGGTTCCACTCAGGCGCAGCCGCGGCGAGCTCAATAGCAGAGCCAGCAGCAGACCAATAGGGTTCTGCAGCAGCATGTGGATAACGAAGAACATTAAATTGTTTTTCAGGGCGTTCCAGAAAGGCTCCGACCAGACCTCGCTAAACAGGAGGTTGGCGTAATTCTGCATACCGACAAAAAAGGTGGCGCCGCTTTCGTCTTCACTAAAAAAGCCCAGTCTTAGCGTATCCAGCAACGGGTATACGCTGACAGTCAGATAAATCAGCAGTCCGGGTCCCAGAAAGACCAGGATGTGCCATGGAAAAGGTTTGCGTATATCAGAGTGAGTCATAATAGCTACACCAAGCCGGTGAGAGACGGAAAGCCCGCCCCGGTTTGCCTTTGCACAGGCGATAATGCGTCTGCGGCTGTGTTTATTATGCGCCCGGCGCTCCTTATATACGGAGCGCCGGGGCGGGATCTTCACTAACGGAAGATTACATGTGCGGCTGATACCAGGTTTTCAGGCCTTTTTCGACTTCTTCCGCCGCCGCTTTGGGCGCCATGGAGCCGTTCAGCACTTGCACGGTCACGTTCCAAAGCTGGTTTTCCATATTGGGCGTGCCGCGAGACAGAATCTGGTAAGAGTTGCGAATGGTCTGTTCGCACTGTCCGCGCCAGCTCAGGAATTCGCTCGCCACAGGATCTTTGATGGAAATCTTGTGGTTGCCCAGCGGGAAGAAACCTGGCAGCTGGTTAGCATAAAGCTCTGCGAACTCCGGACCCGCCATCCAGGATAGGAAAATACGGGCTTCCTTCTTGTTGGCGGATCCTGCGTTCAGGCCCATGCCGATATCAGTGTGATCGCTGATGTAGCAGGTTTTCTGGCCATCTGGAGTTGGCGGAGGAAAGGCGCCGAATTCAAAGTCGGCCTGCTCGTTGAAGGTGGTGATATCCCAGGAGCCGGCGGGATAGATTGCGCCGCGCCCCAGAGTGAACAGGTTCTGCGAATCCGCATATTTCTGCGCCTGATAGCCCCGGCCCAGGAAAGGTTTCCATTTCGCCAGATGCTCCCAGACTTTCACGTACTCAGGGTCGGTCAGCTTCTCTTTGCCGTCGATCAGGGCCTTGCGTCCTTCTTCCCCTTTCCAGTAGTTGGGACCGACATTCTGGAAGCCCATGGTGGCGGCTTCCCACTGGTCAGCAGTGCCCATTACCAGCGGTGTATAGCGGGATTCATCCTTGATCTTCTCCAGCACCTTGAAGAAATCGGACTCCGTCTTGGGTACGGACAAACCAAGTTCTTTGAAAATTTCCTTATTGTAGATATAACCGTGAATGACCGAGGCCATTGGCAGACAGAATACATCTTTACCGTCGTCAGTGGACCATGCGGTTTTGGCGACTTCAGGGAAGTTATTCATGCCTTCAAGATCGTTCAACTTCTCCAGATTGCCCTTCTGATAAAGAGCCAGGGACACGTCAAACGGACGGCAGGTTATCAGATCGCCAGCCGTGCCCGCCTGAAGCTTAGCCTGTAGAGCCGAGTTGTAATCTGCGGGAGGTGTAGGGGTAAAAGTGACTTTGATATCGGGGTGACTTTTGTTGAAGGCGGGAATGATAACGTCGTTCCAGACTTTGGCGTCGTCGTTGCGCCAGCTTTCGATGACCAGCTTGTCGCCGGCTTCTGCAGTTAATGTCGTCAGGGCGAAAACGCCCAACCCGATCTTCGCCGCATGGCGAAACGCACCCTTTATTGTTAAAAAGCTCATCGCTTGTTTCTCCCATAGAGGTTGTTAGTGATTCAACAGCTCGTACTCAATACCGGAGAATAATTGGTATTTTTATTTGACAATACCAATATAAACCCATTGCAAAGTGGTAATCAAGCCTTCCTAGCGCTGAAATTTAATACCTTTGTCCAAAAATGGCGCCTTTATCTAAATTTGGGGCTGTTATTCGTCCGCATGTGCGCTTATTATATTAATGGTATTAAAAAGGTATTGTCTTCGATCGAACGTCCCGGATGCTTGCTTCAGAGGGCGTTGAATCAGCAGGAGATCTTATGCGCGTCATCATCGCAGATTCCCCGGAAGCAGTGGCCCGGATGGGCGCCGAACAGTGCATTCGTTTATTACAGGACAAACCGGCTGCGGTCTTGGGTCTCGCCACAGGCAGCACGCCCATTGCATTGTATGCACACTTGATTCAGCGGCGCCAGCAGGGAGAGGTGAGCTTCCGTCAGGTACGCACCTTTAATCTGGACGAGTACATTGGTATTGCCCCGCAACATCCGCAGAGCTACCGTAGCTTCATGCAGAAGCAGTTATTCGACCACATTGATATTCTTCCCGAGAACACTCATATCCCTAGCGGCATGGGCGATCCCATGGCGGAGTCCCGCGCCTATGAAGATAAAATCCATAGCGCCGGCGGCATTGATCTGCAGATACTGGGGCTTGGCCGTAATGGTCATATCGGTTTTAATGAGCCCACTTCCAGCCTGAGCTCTCGCACCCGCGCGAAAACCCTGACCCAGGAAACCATTCGCGATAACAGCCGCTTTTTTTCCGCTGACGAAGAGCAGCCGCATCTGGCCATCACCATGGGCATTGGTACGATCCTCGATGCGCGCAAAGTCATGCTGCTGGCGGCGGGCGCCGCCAAAGCGGATGCGGTCAAAGCCATGGTGGAAGGGCCAATCAGCGCCATGCACCCAGCTTCCGCCTTGCAGATGCATCCGTCCGCGCTGGTGATCGTGGACACGGAAGCCGCCTCCAAACTGGAGTTGATCGACTATTATCGTTGGGTGCAGAGCGAAACTTTACGCGTACAGGGGGCCTATTTGTGACGCAGCAACCTATGTATCTCGGCGTCGACGGCGGCGGCACCTCCTGTCGCGCCCGCCTCTGCGCCGCCGATGGCCGCCTCCTCGGCGAAGGCTTCGCAGGGGGCGCCAATCCGCGCCTGGGCCTTGACTTCGCCTACGCCAATATTATGCTGGCCACCCGTCAGGCGCTGACGGCGGCGAATCTGGATGACGAGGCGCTGCCTTATATTCACGCGGGCTTTGGTCTGGCGGGGGTCGCGCAGAAGAAAGAACGGGAACTGGTATTGAACCACCCTCACCCGTTCGCGGATCTGGCCTTGCTTACCGACGCACATACCGCCTGTCTGGGAGCCTTCAATGGCGCCAACGGCGGCATATTAATCATGGGCACCGGCTCCTGCGCCGTAGCCACGATAGATCATGAATTTCACTTACTGGGCGGCTGGGGTTTCCCGGTATCGGATTGCGGCAGCGGCGCCTGGCTCGGCCTGAACACGCTGCGTCACTCCCTGCTGGCGTTCGAAAGACTGCAGCCGGCCTCGGCGCTGACCGACGCCGTCATGCAGCGCTTCGACAACAACCAGGAAAACGTCGTGGCCTGGATGGATCAGGCCAAACCCAGAGATTACGCCGCTTTCGTTCCACTGGTGTTCGAGCACGCCCGCCTGGATGACCCCGTCGCTACGCAGTTATTGGCGAAAACCGCCGATGAAGCGGCGTTGATGATTCGCGGCCTGATTAATCTAGGCGCGCCCGCCGTCTGCATCATGGGGGGCCTGAGCGAAGCCATTGTCCCCTGGTTGCCGCGGGATATTACGCCTTACCTGACCTCTCCTTTGGGGGACGCGCTGGACGGCGCCATCTTACTGATCAAACAGAAGTCCGAGATAAGCGAATGCTAACAGCCTTAACTGATGGCCGGATTTTTACCGGCGAGACCCTACTCTCGCAACAAGCGTTAATCATCGAAGGCGGACGCATTCACAGCATCACGCCCGAGCATCAAATTCCCGCAGATGCGGTCCGTCTCTCTCTGAATGGAATGTTGTTGGCCCCAGGATATATCGATGTTCAGGTCAACGGCGGCGGCGGCGCTTTGTTCAACGACAACCCCAGTCCAGCGGTGCTGCGGGAAATGGGCGCCGCCCATCGGCGCTACGGCACCACCGCTTTCATGCCGACGCTGATCACCGACACCCGCGACAAAATGGAAGCTGCGGTGCGCGCGGTGGAAGCCGCATTACGCGAAGGCGCGCCGGGGGTGCTCGGCATTCATTTGGAAGGACCTTATCTGAACGTGGCCCGCAAAGGCGTTCATCGGGAATCGGTTATTCGTGAACCAGAAGCCGACGCCCTGCAGTTGCTCAGCAGCCTCGGCGACATTGGCGTCACTATCGTCACCCTGGCGCCGGAAAAAGTGCCGGAAGGCTTTGTACGCAAACTGCGGGAGCGTGGCGTTCACGTCTGCCTGGGACATACCGCCGCCAGTTATGAGCAGGTTCATCAGGCGCTGGCGGAAGGGGCGACAGGTTTTACTCACCTGTTCAACGCCATGACGCCGCTGCGCAATCGCGATCCTGGCGTCGTCGGCGCCGCGCTGGATGACGCCGACAGCTGGTGTGGCCTGATCGCGGACAATCATCATGTGCATCCAGCTACTATGCGTATCGCCCTGCGCGCCAAGGCTCAGGGAAAAATCATGCTGGTCACCGACGCCATGCATTCTGTCGGCATGCCGGGTGAAGAGTTCGAGTTGCTGGGCGAGAAACTGGTGCGCTGTAACGGTCGACTGGCGACGGAGCTAGGCGTGCTGGCGGGATCAGACCTGGATATGGCCACCGCAGTGCGTAATACCGTCAGCGCTATTGGCCTCGACGTAGAGGAAGCGCTGCGTATGGCGTCGCTGTATCCCGCGCAATTCCTGGGGATTGATGACGAGTACGGCCGTATTGCGCCGGGATATCGCGCTGATTTGGTATTGTTGAATGACCAATTAGAGGTCGAGGAAACCTGGATAGGCGGGGTGAAAGACTAAATACCTGGAGCGCCCCGCTGACGCCCCTTCCTACCCATACAGACTCTCAGGATGAGTGACGTCAGAAGATAGAACTGCTGGTGTAATGAGTGAGTAACTCCAGCGCCTTCTGGCCCAGCACTGAGTTGCCGTAGTTATCGAGTTCCGGCGACCACACCGCAACGGAGAAATAGCCGGGCAACACCGCCACAATGCCTCCTCCCACGCCGCTCTTGGCAGGCAACCCCACCTGATACGCAAAATTACCGGCGGCGTCGTACAGCCCGCAAGTCAGCATCAAGGCATTGACCCGTTTGTCCATGCGTTCGCCATGAAACTGTGTGCGGAAACTGGATTTACCTTTATTGGCCAGACTCTCGGTGGCGCGCGCCAGATCCAGACAGCTCATGGTCATGGAGCACTGCTTGTAATAACTGTCGAGCACTACATCCACTTCACCTTCCAGATTACCCAGCGCCTTAAGCAAGTTAGCGATGGCGGCGTTGCGATATCCCGTACGCGCTTCAGCAACATAAACTTCCGGGTCGTACCGGTTGAATACATTACCGGACAGCGACGCCATGAACTGCTCCAGACGTTTCACCGGAGACGCACTGTGATTAACGATGGTGTCGGTCACCACAATAGCGCCGGCGTTGATAAAAGGATTACGCGGAATGCCGTTTTCATTCTCCAACTGCAACAATGAGTTGAAGCGCATACCGGAAGGTTCGCGTCCCACCCGCTTCCATAAGTCGTCGCCCACGATGTCCAAGGCCAGCATAAGGGCGAACAGTTTGGAGATACTCTGAATGGAAAAAGGCGTCGAGGCTTGGCCCACCGTAAATTCATCACCATCGACAAAGCGAATCGCCATGCCGAACTGGCGCGGATTCACCCTCGACAGAGGAGGAATGTAATCCGCCGTCTTACCTACGCCATACAAAGGCGTCACCTCAGAATAAATACGCTCAAGCAATGCAGGGAGTTCGGACTTCTGTAACTTCATGGACTCAGCAATGTCAGGTTAATGTGCCGGGCCGAAAAATATAGGCGCCGCATCCAGCCCAGACAATGCGCGGATGTACGCAGTGCCGGGCGCTTAACTTATGCTAGGTCCCAGGTTGAGTCATTGCCAGTCCCTGGCGGTAAATCCTATCAGTTAAACTTTTTGGTCTTGCTGATCCGTCTGTACTGCAACGTCTACTGTCGACGGCTTGGGCGGTTCTGCAAAGTGAAGTCTGGCGCCATGCAAGGTCTTCTCTTTGCCCGTTGAGCCGTATTTAGAGTCAGACAATATTTCCGTCTGATTGCCTGAATATGAAGAAAGCCTGGATGTTTCCGCTAAGTAGCTTTCTTTGATGTCGCCTATCGCCCCCAGCCAGCCATATGAGGTATCGGAACCGGCGCGCTGCGTCGCCACTGCGTCCTGGTTATAAAATATATCTGACTCGATTTTGACGCCCTTTGTCTCCAAGTGAGCTTTCAGAGAGACAGTGAACGCTTCCAGGCGACCTTTACAACCATCACAGGGCCCCTCGTTGCCATGAAACTCCAAGCGAACAACATCTCCCTTTTGTAAATTGCCGCTGCCAATAATCTTGCTCTTCACCAAGTCTTGCATCTGCGACAACATCAACGCCTCAGCGTCTTGTTTGGAGACATTAGCTTCAAATGACGGAGTGTTGCGGGAATTATTCCCTTTATGAATATCTCCTCGTCCCGTTCCCCAGGCATCCTCTTTAGTGAGCGCCGTATTATCCTTAACCTGATCTTTGGTGTAAGTCTTGGCCGGACTATCCGACGAACCGCCAGCATCCCACATTTTAGTTTTGGTCTGCCCCCGTTCAGAAATCTTCTCCATGACTTGCGTATGGGCAACCGACTTCTGCAGTTCCGCGCCACTTCTAATGACGCTGACTCTGCCTTGCGACGTTATTCCCACGCCCTGGGAATGAGATTTTTCCAAATGACTCAGTTCCATAGAGTCTGAACGGCGCAGAGTGGGTAAAAGGTTATTCAGCGCGGTTTGACTCATTGAGCCTGCATTATCCGGAGCCGTGTTGGCGCTGGGTGGCGAGGCGCTCAAACCGGCATAAGGGTGTGAGGCCTTAGTAGTCTCATGCGTTACTACTTCCGGGGTCGCCCCGGTTTGGGTCTGAACAGATTGCGTTGAATGACTGACTTGCATAGCTTTATGCCTCCAGAACGCTTAAAAACGTTGGTAAAACATGGGTGGCTTATGCTCTGGCGCAGCCGTTTCCGCAAAAAAGTTATCCTGCAGTTCCTTATAGCTGTGGGTAGCGTAGGTAATGAAATTATTCAGGATATTGCCGAACAGGTCTTTGTCTAGAAATGCGACGGGAAAACTGTACTGCAGATATATTCGGTCCTCCCGGGTATCCAGACTAAATACGGCGCCGAGATTGTTATGAAAATAGAAGTTCCCTTCCAGCAGATGCTGCTGCAATTCCCGACGCTGATCATTCAGTTTCGGCATAAACTGCATTGGACTGGCGATAAACACCAGAGCGCTGTGCTCAGGCGCTTCAATCAGAAATTTGACGCCTTCAGGGTTTTCAAAAGCGCATATTCCGTTTTCATTCAGTTTCAGAAACGACAGATTCAACTGACTGGCGAGATCTGACAGTAACGCGTTGACGGTTTCCCGGGTAGACATAGTAGTGATCCTGCAGGTTGAATGAATATGAAGATCAAGAAATACGGGCGACAGTCTTAGCGGCTGTCATGGCGACTTTCTTGTTTTCTTCTCCCACGGTAGGTCCATCTACGACGCACATGATTGGAAACACATGCGGACTAATAACCAGTAAGAAACATCTTGCAGGGCAAAGTTGCGCGCTTGAAAACGCGATGGAAAAGATGACGGGCAGCTTGAATCGCTATCTCGATTTATCTATTGAAAAATGAAAGAAAAAAGGAGTCCGGAATAACTCCGGGCCCCTTTTGAGTGTGGAACACAGTTCGCACTGGGTGATTAAGATCAATCGGCGTTAAGTACCGAGTCGGCGACTCCCTGTGGCGTTTCCGCGTAGTGCGAGAACGTCATGGAGAAGCTGGCTCGTCCTGCCGTCATAGTGCGCAGGTCGCCGATATAGCCAAACATTTCCGCCAGCGGCGCTTCCGCGTTGATGACGCAGGCGTCGCCTCGGTCCGCCTGGACGAGGATCGAACCACGACGTCGCATGAGGTCGCCAATACAGTCGCCGACGTGGTCGCGAGGCGTCACAATCTCAACCGCCATCACGGGCTCCAACAGTCTGGGCGCCGCCTGCGACATGGCTTCCTTGAAGGCTTCCCGTCCGGCAACGCTGAACGCCAGCTGCGACGAATCCTGCGCATGGTAGGAGCCGTCCAGCAACACCGCCTTGAAGCCGCCGCTGGGATAACCGCCCAATATGCCAGAGCGCGCAGCCTGTCTGACGCCGTCTTCCACTGCGGGAACATATTCCCGCGGGATGGCCGCGCCGACGATTTGGCTTTCAAACTCGATGCCGTCACCGGCGATGGGTTCAAAGTGCATGCGCACTTCCGCAAACTGACCGGGTCCGCCTTTTTGCTTCTTGTAGACATAGTCCACAGCAGCCAGTTGCGTGATCGTCTCCCGATACGCCACCTGTGGTCGACCAATCGCCACGGCGATGTCGTAATCCGTTTGCAGTCGGTCCACCACAATTTCCAAGTGTAGTTCGCCCATGCCTGACACCAGCGTTTCTCCTGCTGCGCCCGTGCTGAGGCGCAAACTGGGATCTTCGCCAACAATCGCACGCAATGCTTCACCCAGACGATCCTGATCTTGTCTGGATTTAGGCTCGATCACGATATCCATAACCGGTTCCGGCGCATTGATGCGCTCCAGCACCAAAGGCGCTTCCGGGGCGCACAATGTATCGCCGGTCTGCGTGTGCTTCATGCCGACCAGCGATACAATGTCGCCGGCGCCGATACGATCACGCGCCACCTTACGGTCCGCGTGCATTTCGTATATGCGGCCAATGCGTTCATATTGACCAACATTGGCGTTCAACACCCGCGAGCCTGCTGCAAGCGAACCCCGATAAACCCGTGCATACGTCAAAGCGCCGTGTTTATCGTTCACCACTTTAAAGGCCAATGCAGCGAAGGCGCCTTCGATGTCCGCTTCCACAACCTGAGCGCCATCGACGGTTTCCACGCCTTTCACATCCTGCGGCGAAGGCAGGTAATCAACCACCGCGTCCAGCACCATCTGCACGCCTTTGTTCTTGAATGCAGACGCGCACAACACAGGAACGAATGCGCCACTGACAACGCCCTGACGAATCAGTCGTCGCAGATCATCAGTCTGCAAGGCGGCTCCATTGAGCCAGCCTTCCAGGAGCTCATCATCCAGCTCAACCAGGGTTTCTTCCAGTTGCGCCCGATAATGCGCAGCCTGTTCCTGATACTCAGGCGTAATGTCTTCGGACGAATATTTCCAGCCATCATCCGTGTTCCAGCGATGCAGGGTCATGGTCGTCAAATCGATCAAACCGACATAGATTTCTTCGACGAAGACCGGCAAGTGAACCACCAGCGGCCTGGCGCCAAGCCGTTCGCGAATCATATTCACCACGCGTAAATAATCAGCGCCGATGCGGTCCATTTTATTGACCAGACATATGCGCGGCACGCCGTACTGATCCGCCAATCGCCAGTTGGTTTCCGACTGCGGCTCAACGCCGGCTACGGAGTCGAAAACCACGACTGCGCCGTCCAGCACGCGCAACGAGCGATTCACTTCGATGTTGAAATCGATGTGACCAGGCGTATCAATAATATTGATGCGATGATCCCGCCAGCCCACTGTAACCGCCGCGCTGGCGATAGTGATGCCTCGTTGGCGTTCCTGAACCATGTGATCGGTGACGGTTCCGCCATGATGCACTTCGCCCATGCTGTGCAGAGCGCCAGTAAAGTGCAGCAACCTTTCGGTCAAGGTGGTTTTGCCTGCGTCAACGTGAGCGATGATGCCGATATTTCTTAACTTTTGAAGTTTCATAACAAACCTCTGAAAACCTGAAATCTCTCTTCCGGACAGGTTTTTCTGAATACGCCCGGAAGGTTTTACTCCCAGGGCGCAAGAGGCGTCATGGGAGCGTTAAGTTGTTTCCCGGTCTTTTGGCGTTCCGCGCTTACCCATTACAAAAACAGGACGAACAAGCGTGGAAAAAGTGGAAGCACCAAGGGATAGGCGCGAGAACTCCGGCCCTTGGGCTGGGACTATTGCTGCGATGTACTTGTCGTAAGTTCTCATAACGAAACCATTGCTTGGCGATGTTGAATAAGCGTCCGAAATTTTTCGGAACCGAAAACGAAAAAACCCCGGGAGGCGGAGGCCTACCGGGGTTTTTTCACACTGCAACCGGAGGCCTATACGCCTCCGCCAGCTATAGCGAAGGCTATGACTTCAATACCAAAATGCACGCGCTGTCGCGAACGATGGTGATCGCTCCGACACGGCCGCTGATGCTGGTAGTGGTGAATGTCATAACCTTGCTCTTCAGATAAATTCGTTTAGTGGGCGCGGATATTAACAAGCCTTTGTTTAGTATTCAATCCGCTTTTATCGAGAAAATGACAACGTCCAGAAACGCAAAAAGCGGAGCCGGAAAACCGACTCCGCTGTAGCAACGGGCTTATTGCGCTGCGTTGGCCCTGACTTCGTCGAAGGTCCATTCCTTCATCAGGTCGCCATTACGGAAGACTGTGACCAGTTGATCCTCCCGATTGCCCAGATCCTGCCGGCGCACTGTCTGAAAGCCGCCATCCAGGCCTTTAACCAGCGCCAGAAGTCCTTTCTTAGAACGCTTGCCCTGATCGGTGATAGGGTCTTTGTAAACATCTCTCCAGATGCCTTTCACGCATATTGCAGAGGCTTTCATCGCGAATTTCAAAGTATCCCGGTTCACCTTCTGCAGCAGCTCTCCACCCATGCCGAAAGCAATATTTTCAGCGCTTTGCTTGCGCGCTTTCATCGCCGCCAGAATGGCTTCGATCGTGTGCAAAGAGATGCCGTCGCCTTGAATCACCCGGATGCACGCAGGCAATACCCGGTATCCTTTGCTGTTGACGGTGAAGCCGAATTTCCGCATCAGTCGTTCAATGGTTTCGGTCACAATCGCGACAGGATCGCCACTGTCAGGACGCACTACCAAGGTGCCGCCACTGCGCTCAATCTTGGTTTTCAACGCTTCGCCCCAGAGGTTGTCGATAGCGTTCCACAAGTCATAAGAGTCGCTGACCACCGCCACCAGTTTGCCAGGCTCGGCGAACTGCTCCAGCATGTTGGCGTAGGCGTCCACTTCCGCTTCTTTGCCCCAGCTGGTAATAGTGCTGTGCTCCGCCGCAGGGATTGAGAAGCCCGCCATATCAGCGCCGTAGTAGCGTCTCGCCGCCATGATGCCGCTAACGGTGTCAGTGCCCATAAAGTTCACCAAGTGAGCGGCCCCGCCAATCGCAGCGGTTTCTTCAGAACTCGCGCCGCGAGCGCCAAAGTCGTGCAGTTTGAATGGCAATCCTTCGATAGTGTCCGCCGTTTCTTCCAGGTAACGCTTGATGATGTTGCGGCAGCTCCAGGATACGGTGGCGACCGTAGTCGGATACCAGACCGCTCTCAACAAAGCCGTTTCCACATAGCTGGTCAACCAGGCGCAATTGCGGTCCGTGTTGATCACCTGCACCATCACGTTTTTCACATCCATGACAGTCCCTTCCGGCGCAGCCTGGATTTCTATCGGCAGATAACCCTCGTGTTTATCCAGAATATAGCGCCAGCCTTCTTCATTGAAGGGAACGCCGTGGGCTTGGTACACCAGCTTGGCTTCTTCGATATCGTCCGCGTTAATCGGCTTGGTCAGATACTCTTTGATGAACATCTGCAAGCCGAAGAACACCGCCTTTTCAAACGCGCCGCCCCGTGATTCGATGTAGCTGGAAACCTGCGTGGCGCCAGCTGGGTACTGCAGGTAGTGAGAGGTTTTATAAGAATCTACGTTTAAGATAATGCTGTTTTTCATGACGGAAATCCTCCGGTCAATGTTTGGGTAAAGGGTGTTGCGGTCTATCCGCGTCCCTCGTTTGTCTTAATAATTTTCCGGTTAGATACCGGTCATTTCCTGAATGATGAAGTAGTGATCTTCATATAATTTGCCTGGGTCCAGTTCCGCCAGCGGCACCCACATGGCCTGTCTGGCGTCATCGCCGCCTTTCACTTTCGGCAGCTCGCTGCTTGGCTCCAGCTCAATGTGAAATGCATGAGTGATAGTGCGTCCTCTGGCTGAACGATGAGGATCATCGAACACTTGCTGCGCTTTGATTGAGCCCCTCAACACCGGCGCCGGCACTTTCAGTCGGGTTTCTTCCCGCAACTCTCTCAGGCATGCATCCAGTAATTTTTCATTCTGATCTACGAAGCCTCCCGGCAACGCTAACAACCCTTTACCGGGACGCGCTTTGCGCTCCACCAGCAGCACATGTCCGCTTTGTACGATAACCGCATCGACCGTTACAAAAGTGGGTGCATAGGGCGCGGCGCTCCAGGCGCGTTTGTACTTGGCGATGAAATCATGTTCGTATTTGATTTCCTCATAGTCTTCGCTGAGACAGAATTTCGCCAGTTTCTCCCGCACCGCTGTCGGCAACACCTGCGCGGCTTCGTCGCTATCCAGATAATTCAAACCACCGCGACGATCCGTCTGGTTAACGCCGAAAATCGCTTCTCTCACCGGCGTGGCGCTGATGCCATCCACGTTTTCTACTTCAACATTCCCCCATTGAGGGAACAACTTCAGGTAGAAAGAGCTGTGGTCCTTGCTGTGGCCAATCAATCCCACCTTGGCGGATTTGTGCGGCATGCCGTGATGAGCGGTGACCAGTCCCTGAACCGTGGACTGTACGTTTCTGACCCAGATCTCATCGTTGTAGACAATGTCCATCAGCGGCGCGATATGTACGCGTTGGCTATCTTCTTTGCTGAGGGCGCTGCGCACCATGTCTTCGCGTTCGCTGACGCTCCAGGGGTTGCGTGTGGAGCGGGGCTGATGCGCCGATCCGCATAAGACGATCATTTGACGCGCTTTACGCAGTCCCTGTTCAATCACCGCAAGGTGGCCGCGATGAAAGGGTTGGAAACGTCCGATAAATACTAAAAAGTCGTATTCGAAATTTTGCATATCAGCAATCTCCTTGCTGTCGTTGACGGGAACCCGGTCTTTCCAGGTCCGCTTAAATCTTTTTCTCCGTGGATTCATGAGTCCCATGAACCCTGTCGATGGATATATAGTGTCATAATGCCACTAAGTGGTCAAGCGCTTTTTTTATCCTCTTTCAGAACTTCCGTGACCTGCCGGATTCTCGCTTCCACATCGCCTTCCAACAGCACAAAATCAATCTTTCTGCGCTCCAGCTCCGCAATGATTTCCCGCTGAAAATCTCCGCGATTCACTTCCCCTGAACGATCCCAGGTATCTTCGTAGGGGATATCGTCAGCGCACAAAAATACGCGGTCGTATCTTTGCGCCGCCGCATCCGCCAAGCGTTCGAGCTCGGGCAATGCGAACCCATGATAATAATGAGCGAAATGACGCGTCGTCAGGGCATTGGTGTCTACAAACAAATAACTATCGCTATCCAGCAGCAGGTTCTCTTCCCGCTGCAGATGACCTTCTGCGATCTCCACCAGTTGCTTGGGGGTCAGACGTCTCTCAATCTGATTTTCCTCCCAATACTCCCGCCCGTACTCCGGCATCCATTGCGTATTAAAGCGCGCCGCCACCGCCTGCGCTAACGTGGTTTTACCGGTAGACGGAGCCCCCAGAAACACTACTTTCTTCACCAGGTCCCGGTACACCAGCGGATGCAGCCAGTCTCGGGCGGCGAAGGGGTTATTACGCACCTGAGTCGCGGAAATGGGTACGATCTTTCTGGCTTCATCCACTCGACAGTCCTGCGCGTTGAGATAACGGCTGACATGATCGCCGTAGAATTCACTGCAGAAAAAATGAGTCACCCTTCTGCCAGCCAGGCACTGCCCGATGTAGTCCTCCTGCTTCCGACATATCTCCGGCGTATCGCCCACTTCCTGAGGTCCATCCGGCGCCAGAATGACTTCTACTTGCGGGTACAGAGTTTTAATCCAGGACGCTCGCCGTTCCAGCGGAACATCAATCACATCAGGACAGCCGTAAATCATCACCAGCAGGTGACCCACCTGCTCCAACGCCTGTTCTATCAGATACTGATGCCCTTTGTGCAGCGGCGCGAACTTCCCTAACGTCAGGCCAACCCTGCGCTCCGCATCGAACTCAGGCTTTCGCATATTCCGCTTTCATCTCCAGCATTTGAGTTTGATAGCGACGCAACCAGACCATAAGGCCAGCGCTCGCCATAACAAGGAAGGTCGCGTAAAGAACCGTCGTCGGATACAGACCTTTCTGCCAATACACGCCGATGGCGACTATATCTACGGCAATCCAGAATCCCCAGTTGATCAGCTGGCGTCTGGACAACAACCATTGCGCCACCAGACTGGCGACTGTCGTGAAGGCGTCAGGGTATGGCAGCGACGCGTCGGTATAGGTAGACATGACGTAGCCCAGGCCAAAGCTGCCGAGAATGGCGACCGCCACCCACAGCAACGTAATCGGCAGGGCTGTAGGCAACACCACCAGATCATCATCCTGTCCCCTGCCCTGCAGCCAATACCACCAGCCATAAAACTGCATCACCACATAAATGCCATGGAGAATGAAGTCGGAGTAAAGTTTGGCGTCATAAAACACAATCATATACAGCGCCACCTGCACCAGCCCGATGGGCCAGCACCAGATATTGCGCCGAATGATCAGGAACACGCAGGTGAAGCCCGCCAGGGATGCGATAATTTCTATCGCGGAGCCGCCGAAGAAGCCGACCAAAAAGGATTGTATGTCCATGGTATTACTCTGGAGTTTGGATATGCTTTTATTGTTACAGCGATTGCGTCTGTTTTGACACCATCGTTCAGTGCCGCTAATATTAGTGGCCTAATGCCACTAATATTAGTATGTTTTTCAGGTTATGCAAGATCACGCCTCAGAAAAAGACTTTCTCGCCGCTTACAACATTCATGACTACGAAGTGCCTCTCACCTCCGTTGACATGGCGATATTCAAGCTCAGGGAGCAGCAACTCGAAGTGTTGCTGGTGAAGCGCTCGCAACACCCGGCCAAAGATACATGGGCGCTGCCGGGCGGATTTATCGACCTGAAGAAAGACAATGTCCTTGAAGACACCGCCCATCGGAAGTTAGTGGAAAAAACCGGGGTAAAAAGCCCCTACTTGGAGCAGGTCGCCACCTTCGGCGGCAAGCAAAGGGACCCTCGCGGCTGGTCGGTGACAGTGGTGTACTTCGCTTTGGTCGCCCATGAGGAGATCGATGTCGACCCCAAAGGCGCCAAAGAAGAAACGCGCTGGGTTCCCGTAAGCGAAGCCTTAAGCGACTATAAATTGGCGTTTGATCACAACGAGATTCTGCGCCTGTGTCGCGAACGGCTGACCAGCAAGGTGCAATACACGGCGCTGCCGATTCACTTGCTGCCTGAGGAATTTACGCTGACGGAGCTGCAGAAAGTATTCGAAGTGATTCTGGGCAACGAGGTGGAGAAAAAGTCCTTCCGTCGCCGCATCCTGGATGCGGATATTCTGGAGGAAAGCGGCGCCATGCGCACCGGCAGCAACCGACCTGCAAAACTGTATCGACTCAAGCGCGGCGTGGAGAATCATTTCTTCCCCAGAACCATCGAAGGACCGCGCAGTTAATGTCGGAGAGATGTAATGACTGAGAAGAAAACCATTCACTTTTACCTGGCCAACGGCGAATACGGATGCTTTTCCAATTTCTCCCGCGACCCGGTATATCTGAAAGACAAGCGCTGGCCTACGTCCGAACATTATTTTCAGGCGCAGAAATTCGCAGGCACTGAACACGAAGAAGCCGTGCGCATGGCGTCAAAGCCCATGGAGGCCGCCAATATGGGGCGCGAACGCACACGTCCCTTGCGGCCGGATTGGGAGGAAGTCAAAGACGACATCATGCGCGCAGCGGTCATGGCCAAATTCGTTCAGCATGAAAAACTTACTTCTATACTGTTGGAAACCGGCGACGCCGAGTTGGTCGAGCACACCGCCAATGACCGTTACTGGGCGGATGGCGGCGACGGTAGCGGCCTGAATATGCTGGGTAAAATTCTGATGGAAGTGCGCGACGCAATTCGACAAGGTAAGAGCAAATATGAAAACGGTCACTTTATTTAGACCCACAGGTCCGAATGAGCTGGCGTTGGTGGAAGAAAGCGGTTTTAAACGCTGGCCGCCGCGTTTACCGGAGCAACCCATTTTCTACCCGGTCTGCAACGAAGACTACGCCCGTCAAATCGCCCGGGACTGGAACGTCAAAGACTCAGGCGTGGGTTACGTCACTCGTTTCGACGTGGATGCGGAATACCTGAGCCAGTTCGACGTCAAAGTCGTCGCCGGTAAAGAACACGCGGAATACTGGATTCCAGCGGAGCAAATGGAAGAGTTCAACGATCATATTATTGGCGACATTGAAGTCATCGCCACTTACCAACGAGCAGAGTCATGAGCGCTGACAACCTCGACAAATACCAAGGCTGCCTGCTGGGCCTTGCGGTGGGCGACGCCGTGGGCACGACATTGGAGTTTCGCCCGCGCGGCTCTTTCGAGCCTATCGACGACATTGTGGGCGGCGGCCCTTTTGGATTACAACCGGGACAATGGACTGACGACACCTCCATGGCGTTATGCCTGGCGGAATCTCTGCTGACCAAACAGGGTTTTGACGCCGCGGATCAAATGACCCGCTATTGCAACTGGTGGCAGTGGGGCTATTTCAGCAGCACCGGAAACTGCTTTGATATCGGCAATACGGTGCGCGGCGCTCTCCAGCGCTTTCTGGACAGCGGCGAACCCTACTCCGGCTCGCTGGACGCGCATAGCGCCGGCAACGGCTCCATTATGCGTCTGGCGCCGGTCGCCATGTATTACAGCCCTCGCATCGAGCAGGTCGTGCAATACTGCGGCGAAAGCTCACGCACCACTCACGGCGCCGATGAGTGCGTCGACGCCTGCCGTTTGATGGGGGTCATCCTGCATCAGCTGTTGACCGGCGACGCCAAAGAGGATGTGCTGGAAGATCCCATGTACGTGCCCTACACCGACAAGGTGGCGCAGATCTCCATGGGGGATTACCTGAATAAAAGCGAAAGCGAAGTGCGCGGAACCGGCTACGTGATTGACGCGCTCGAAGCCGCCCTGTGGTGTTTCGCCCATACGGACAACTTTCAGGACGCAGTGCTGAAAGCGGCCAATCTTGGCGACGACGCCGACACCACCGCCGCCATCGTCGGCCAGTTCGCCGGCGCCTATTACGGCGTCAGCGGTATTCGCCAGGACTGGCTGGACAAGTTGCACATGCGCGACGACATCGCCGCCATGGCGGAGCAGTTGCACGCAGTGCAGCCAGCGAAAGAACCGCAGGCATAACGTCCGACATCTAGACAAGGAGTTTAGAATGCCACATCCCATGCAGGATAGCTGGTTCATGCCCACGCCCCAGGCGGGCAAATCGATCAGACTATTCTGCTTTCCTTACGCTGGCGGAAGTCCCAATGCTTTTCGAAGCTGGGTGAAGCGTTTTCCAGACGATATTGATGTCGTGGTGGTGCGTCTGCCCGGCCGAGAAAACCGTATCAGCGAAGCGCCTTTCAGCGAATGGCCGCCATTGGTGGAAGCCGTATTACAAGCGATTGTTCCCTATCTGAACCAGCCTTTCGCTTTCTTCGGCCACAGCCTCGGCGGCCGCGTTGTCTTCGAATTGACCCAACGCCTGCAATCCTATGGCGGGCCATTGCCGGAGCATGTGTTTATTTCCGGCTGTCGCTGCCCTCATCTGAGCAGTCGCCAGCCGTTCATACATCAGCTGCCAATGGAAGGACTGATCGAAAGAATCCGTCAAATGAACGGAGCCCCCGAGGCGGCGCTACAGGACCAGCAGCTGATGGCGCTGTTAGAGCCCATGTTGCGTGCGGACTTCAAGCTTTCCGAGTGTTGGAGCGGCGACAAATCGCAGACATTACGGGTTCCCATCACTGCTCTAAGCGGACAGGACGACCCCATCGACGCATCCGCGCGCATGCACGAGTGGGAAGATTACACCAGCGGTCGATTCCAATTGCGCACGTTCCCCGGGGACCACTTTTTCATCCGCAGCAGCGAACAGGAAGTCACAACCTTTATCAGCCAGGTACTTTTGGAAAACGCATTGCTTCCGGCTTAAGGCTGGACGCATGCGTCAATCCCTACTGGAATCGTTGTCCCAACGCCGCTAAACTTTTGCGTTTTCCACATCAGGTTTACCCAGTTCACATCGGATACGGTCATGTAATGGCGATCGCACCCTCAATATCAGCTTTTGCTACGGCGTCTTAACTGACGACAGTATTGCTTCGTCTCTTCTTCAGCGCATAGCAAGCTGACTCTTTTGAATCTTCGCAGGACGTTTTCTTGTGGAGGAATCAATACGGATTTTGTTTTTGAGGAGGCGGTATGTTTATCCGCAAATATCCCCGTACGCCCCACCTGCAAGGGTCACGGCTGCAACCGGGGGACAGCGCATCGGATCAGGTTCCCTATTCGCAACTGGCCGGGCGTTATCTAGTCATCGAAGAAAAACTCGACGGAGCCAACGCCGGCGTCAGTTTCGACGCATCCGGCGCACTGCGTCTGCAAAGTCGCGGGCATGTGCTAACCGGCGGCGGACGCGAGTCGCAGTTCGCGCAGTTTAAGTCCTGGGCCACGGTGCATCAGGAGCGTTTGTTCGAAATTCTGGGAACCCGTTACACCCTGTACGGGGAGTGGATGGCGTCGAAGCACACGGTGTTTTATGACCGCTTGCCGCATCTATTCGCTGAATTCGATATTCTCGACACCAAGACGGGCGAATTTCTCTCCACATCGGCGCGTCGACGCATGTTGAAGGATTCACCCGTGCTTTCCGTACCGGTTTTATATGCCGGACTGGCGCCCAAGCGCTTGGCGGAACTGCAAAAACTGGTGCGCCCATCACTGGCGAAAACCACCCGATGGCGCAACAGCCTGGAGCAGGTCGCCCATCAGGAAGCGCTGGATTTTGATCTGGTTAAACGGCAGACCGATGACTCGGATTTGTCTGAAGGCCTGTATATCAAGATCGAAGAAAACGGTCGTACAGTCGGCCGCTTGAAGTGGGTGCGCCATGATTTCATTCAGGCCATTCTGGACAGCGGCAGCCACCACCTGAACCGGCCTATTTTCCCCAATCAGTTGGCGCAGGGCGTGGATATGTACGCCCCGCAGCTAACCTTGAAATGGGAGGATCTCGGCCATTCTGAGCCGGATTCTCAGGAGCCGGGCGCCACAGAGGAAACATGCTCATGATCAGCTATCAGCAACTCCAGAACGGGATGCCCGCCGATGGCGCCGAGCCGGACTGGCGCGCACTGTGGGAAGGCCTGCCTGATTTGCAGCCCTTGGCGAGCACGCCCCAGGACCCGTATTACCATGCGGAAGGGGACGTGTGGACGCACACCAAAATGGTAGTGAATGAGCTGTTGGCGGGGGAAACCTATCAGCAGGCGGATGCGGAACAGCGCTTTGTGCTGTTCTACGCCGCCCTGTTGCATGACATCGCCAAACCGGCCACCACTATTGTGCGCCCGGACGGCGGCGTCGGCAGTCCCCGACACTCCCGACGCGGCGCGGTGGACGCCCGGATACTGTTGTGGCGCGCCGGCGTTCCTTTTGCCTTGCGGGAACGTATTTGTCGCATTATCGCTCAGCATCAGGTTCCGTTTTTCATCTTCGACGACCGGACGCAGCGACGCCCCGAGTTTCTGGCGCATCGCATGTCCTGGGAGGTGAGCCTGCAGGAGCTTTATGCGGTGGCGCTGGCGGATATGGGCGGCAGAACCTATGAGAAAAAAGCGGACAGCATCGCTGATATCGCACTGTTCCGTGAGCTGGCGCTGCAAGAGTCCTGCTGGGAGCAACCCCGCGTCTTTCCCGACGAAGTAGTGCGTCAGCAATACTTTCGCTCCGACGGCGCCACAGCGGCGGATTATGGATACCAGCAACCGGAAGGCTCCGAGGTGGTGTTGTTATGCGGACTTCCCGCCTCAGGTAAGAATACCTGGGCGAGCCGGCATCGACCTGACTGGCCCACCGTCTCCTACGACGACGCCCGTGAGGAGATGGGCCTCAAATACGGCCAGAATGAAGGTAAGGTGGCTCATCACGCCATTGATATGGCCAAAGAGCATTTACGGCGCAAGCAGCCCTTTGTGTGGAACGCCACGCACCTGTCCCAGGAAATGCGCAGTAATGCTCTGGACCTGTTGTACGCCTACCACGCAAAAATCCACATCGTCTATCTGGAGGCTGGAGAGAAAACCCTGCGCGCCCGCAATCGCAAACGGGATAGCACGGTCACCGACAAAGTGATCGACCGCCTGTTATATCGCTGGGAAATCCCATTGCCAAGCGAAGCGCATTGGGTGGAGTACGTGGTGGTGGATTGATGGCGGCCAAATAAGTCCAACCAATGCATCCCGTTTATCGCTGGATGCATTGAGTCAGACCCATGAGCTCAGGTAACGAGCTCCCCCTCTTCAATCCCCAAAAACCCGCCGGTCTGATGCGCCCATAACTGGGCGTAGATACCGCCGCTATTGATCAAGTCCTGGTGTGAGCCCTGTTCGATGATCTCACCGTCATCGAGCACAATCAGGCGATCCATAGCGGCTATTGTGGAAAGACGATGCGCGATGGCGATAACGGTTTTACCTTCCATCAGTTCATACAGACTGCGCTGAATCGCTGCTTCCGCCTCGGAATCCAGGGCGGAAGTGGCTTCATCCAGAATCAGGATCGGCGCATCTTTCAACAGGACGCGGGCGATGGCGATACGTTGCCGCTGTCCGCCTGAGAGTTTCACACCGCGCTCGCCGACTTGAGCATCGTAGCCTCTCCTTCCCTGAGGGTCCGACAAGGAAAGAATAAAGTCGTGGGCCTCGGCTTTTCTAGCGGCGGCGATCATCTCTTCTTCCGTGGCGTCGGGGCGACCATAGAGAATGTTATCCCGTACAGACCTGTGCAGTAGCGAAGTATCCTGGGTCACCATACCGATATGCTCACGCAGACTCTCCTGGCTGACTTCGCTGATATCCTGGCCATCAATGAGAATACGTCCCTGCTCCAGATCGTAGAAACGCAGCAGTAGATTCACCAGAGTGGATTTACCCGCGCCGGAGCGCCCCACCAGGCCGACTTTCTCGCCGGGCTTGATATCCAGGGTAAGTTGTTCGATGACGCCCTCGCCTTTGCCATAGTGAAAGCCGATTTTGTCGAACTTGATATGCCCCTTGGCCGCCTGTAGCGTCGCGGCATCGGGTCGATCCGTCACTTCCTGCGGTTTGGACAAGGTATTAATACCATCCGCCACAGTGCCTATATTTTCAAACAAGGCGCTGACTTCCCACATGATCCACTGCGCCATGCCGTTCAGGCGCAAAGTCAGACTCACGGCGATAGCTATCGCGCCTACCGTGATAGCGCTCTGAGTCCACAACCAGATCGCCAGTCCCGTTATGACGAACGTCAGCAGATAGTTCAGGGTATGCACACTAACGTTGACGCCTGTTACCAGACGCATCTGCCTGCGCACAGTAGTAAGAAACCCCTGCATGCTTTCCTGTGCGTAATCCGCCTCCCGCTGGGTGTGGGAAAACAGTTTTACGGTAGTGATGTTGGTGTAACTATCGACGATACGGCCCGTCATCGCAGCGCGCGCGTCCGCGTTTTTCATGGAGTTACGCTTGAGCTTGGGGACAAAGTAAAGCTGCAGGCAGATATAAGCGCCCAGCCAAACCATCATGGGAATCAACAAGCGCTTATCCGCATTGCCGATCATCACCAGCATGGTGCTGAAATACACCAGTACATACACCATGATGTCCAGCAGCTTCATCACGGTTTCCCGCACCGCCAGGGAGGTTTGCAGCACCTTGGTGGCGATGCGGCCGGCGAAATCATTCTGATAGAAAGACACGCTCTGCTTTAGCAAATAGCGGTGCGCCTTCCAGCGAATCTGCATGGGATAATTCGCCAGCAATGTCTGATGAATCAACAACGCCCGGAATAAGACCCCAATAGGCAGGCCCACCAGAACCACCAATGTCATGATCAGTAAACGGCCGCCCTCCTCCTCAAACAACGTCTCAGGATTCTCGTCCACCAGCCAATCCACCAGCTGCCCCATAAACCCAAACAGGGACACCTCCAAAAACGCCAGAAACGCCGAGGTCAGAGACATCAGGAATAACGGAACCTCCATTCCCCGCGTGTAATAACGGCAAAACGCGAACAAGCCGGCGGGCGGCTGCTCCGGTTCCTCAGGGGGAAAGGGCTTAATAAACTTTTCAAACAAACTCAGCATAGAAACAATCCACATCCATCGGATCAAACAACAGGGTTATCAGTGTGCAAAGCAGCGAAGAACAAAGAGCGATCGGCGCAAGCATGGCGCCCGGAAAGTGCGGCGTAAAGCCAGAGACAAATCAGATTAACCAAGGATGGAGGCAAATGTAAGGCGGGTTATTGCTTACCGAAACTCTAAGTGCAAGCCCTACGGCTGCAAGCCAATTCTCTCAATGCTGGGGCTCTACCTTTACCAGATTGGTAATGAGTTAATTACGCGCTATAAAATGAATAGAAGTAATCGTTATACTCTAGCATCAATGACACGGACGCAATGAAGAACTGTTCCGGGGTAGCTCAGTATGTAGAGCGCTCGGCTGATTTCCGAGAGGGCGCTGGTGCAAATCCAGCCCCCGGACCCATCCATAAGACTGGATATGCCAAGTAACAAAAAGCCTGAAAAAGACACAATAACCATTGATGCTGCTTACCCTGAATTTCAGCTATCAAAGGCTCTGCAAAATAATCTTAGCAATCCGTCCCAAAGCTCAGGGCAGAAAGTGGCGCGATGGGAGAAAATTCTCGCGAGCATGTATTCTGGCGAGTTGAATATAGGTTCTCGCACTCCCGTCTCCAATACGCCTGCATGGGTGACATTGGAAGTCGCGACTGGCGGATTTGCGACTGGGAATTTCTTAGCCGGAGCGCCGTTAACGGAGAACGAGATTGCCTTTGCGAAAAAGCTATCGCTTCCAATAAATACAGAAACACGGGCCGCCCTGAACAGTTACTTTTTAAGCGAAGAGGGCGTAAATCTCCTAAATCAACATATCTCTGAGGGCCGGTTTTCCATCAGCGTTCCAGAGGAAGGAGCCTTGGCAATTGTTGCTTGGCTGCTTGAACACGGAGATGTGTCTGGCGCTAAATCGATTCTTGCAGAAATACTTCCTTTTTTCTCCGAACTAAAGTTCTATCCCAATCTTTCCGGTCAGTTTACTGCAAGTAATGGATTTGTATTTCTACAACCTGTCAGATCAGCCATAGAAAAGCTTAATAAAGTCGAAGCGAATAAGCGCATCACCGCACAAGAAGAAGCAATCCGAATTTGGATTCCTTTATATGACCAACTCGTCGGACTGCTCATTGAAACCGTGGAAAGTGAATTGCCTTCAGTCAGGGTGGATGATGCAGGAAAGCCAGTACGAGACCACCTCGGCCACTATGACCTAAAAGGTGGGTTTCCTGGTAAGACATTTCCTGCGGGCTGGACTGAACGCGCCACATCATTATCCGGGCGCCATGAACAAATGGCTTCGCAACATATTTTAGGCAGTCGAAGATTGAAAGCCGGTTCAGCCCATGCGCGAATGTTGGCTTTTCTTAGACAATGTATTGATAGCCCAACAACACTGCATGAACGGGATCGCGGATATGTTCGTTTACACCTGGCGCGCTATATCGCCAAACGAGGCGCGCCTGGAGAGGAAAAGCAACTTGTGTCACGACTCAGGCAGTCTCAGCAGTGTAGACCAGAAAAATACCATGAAATTGCAAAAATCCTGGTACAGCGATTACTACCTCTTCCCCAGGATAAAGGACTTGAATGTGTCAGGCGCGCCATTGCCCCCATCGCTTCAGATGAATCGACGCACAACGCTCCTGCTGGATCATTGATCCCCCGATATTTAGCCAAGAAAGTGGAACGCACCCAAATCGCCACTATCTACCAGCTTATACAGCAAGGCTATATCACCTCTGCGGATACTATCGCTAACGTATTACCGCAATTGTCTGCAAATATAAGAGCTTCCTGCTTTGACGATTCTGGGCTGAAGAATATTTACTCAAGTATTTATCAGGCTTTTCGGCAACGCCGCTCTTTGCTGCTCATTAACTTACAAAACCAAGTTCAGCTGACTGAGCTTCCGTGGATTTCAAATGTAGAGAAGTACCGTAATACCAAACCAAGAAACCAAGAGTTAGCGATAACTATTCTGTCGGATATAGTGATCTTGGCCCTTGTAAACTTTCCTTATTCTATTCTTCCAAATAAGTTGCTTCAGGAAATTAGAAGCTTGGCTGACCAGGCAAAGCTCAAAGTTCCTATTGTCGATGAAATAGCCGCCGATATTTTCATGGGCGAGTTCACTCAGAAGTATGCGAATGCCTGTGAATACGCCGCCGAGCTGCTTCAGGACACACTATATGCAAGGTACTACAACGTGGACTACTCATCTTTTCTTAAGAATACGTTGTTTGGCGGCAGAAGCATGACTGCTAAAAACTTTTCCAACCTATGTTCAAAACGCGCTGGCGCTCCTGGGAAGGGTTGGAGTGTAGCCAGCAACGCCGTCATTATCGAGCAACAACAGATCTTAACCACGCAAAACCTGGCGGTACTGTTTCAGGCATTGGGGCTAAAGACTAAGTTGGGAGAAAATCTCTCACTTATGGTGAAAGACTGCTTTAAGTGGGTATGTAGACGCCAGCAGTTAAAAATGGATAGTAACCATGCTGGACTGAACATAATGAAAAAAAGCGCTTATGCGTGGCGACAAATGATTTTTTTCCTAACACAGCTGCCACCTGAAGAGCATCATGACCACGTATCCTGGATGCAATCGCATTTGTCGGAACAAGCGCCTGAGTTCAGGGTGCGGTTTGCTCCCGTAATGACTGGTCTTCAGTTAGCTGTGAACGGTCAGCGCCTGCAAAAGACAGATTCAGAGACGATACAATTTTTAGGTTGGGCGGTAGGGAAACATCCTTTAATGTCAACGTACATTCCCTAACTCCGTTTACTTTCAAGCTTAACAGAGCGGAGGCGGCAGTCTCCCGATCTGCCTCACCGCCTGTACGGCGCTCAATTCGCACCATATTCAATACATCAACTAAACTCCGTCCCACCCTTCCGGCACAAATACGCCGCGCTCACGGATTTCAGACACACGCGGCCGAGTTCCGGGTCGCGTCTTTCTTTGGTCGGAGTGATGACGATGCCTTCGCGGATGTGATCGGCGTCGAGTTCGGTGGCGCCATCGGTGAATGCTTGCATGACTTCCTGTGAGAACGGGCCGCGATAGAGAACAGGGGCGGTTTGTACGCCGAGTTGCTCCGCCATCGCCTGCAATTCGTCGAAGTCGTGGTAGCGTTGAGCGCCGCGGTAGCCGCTGGCGAGGGCGAACAGGCGGAAGCCGAGTTCCTTGCCATACGCCAGATCCTGAACGCCCGGACCAAATGTCTCACCCAGGATGAACAAGGGCTCATCTTCCACCTGCAATTCACCGCTCGCCAGCAAGGCGTCGATCACCGCCACCATGCCGGTAGTGGCGCGTACGTAGACATTGGCGCTGTTGCCATCGGTATTGGCGAGCACCAGGCCTTTGGCGCCCAGACCTTTGGAAAAGATCAACACGTTGCGCTTAACGCCGAACGCCTCTTGGCGAGCGTCTTTTTCCGGCAGAATGGCGACGCCAGTGAATGTGCCGTGCAGTTTTTCGGTGAAAACCACTTCTTCACCGTCCTGCAGAATATCTGGATAGGACTTCCAGTTTTCCACATCAAAATGGACCGTTAAGCGCTGTCCGGCGTTGAAAATGTCACCCGCCATGGAAGTAGGAATCGGCGGCTCATATTTTTGCACGCCCAACAGCTCTGCAACGCACTGGCCCTCTTCCACCGGGCTCAAGCGCATCAACTCAGAATCCCCGTCGCTGTGTTCAATCACGGCGGTGTCGCCGTCCATACGCACGGGATAGCAAACACCTTGGCTCAGCTCACCGCGCAGTTTGATCGCAGTAATACGATTGCCGTCTTTGCCGTTCAGACGTCCAACGCCCTTCTCGGCGTTCCAGAAATTCAGTTTTTTCAATAGCCACTGCGGCAACAGCGAAGCCTCTGGGATGTAAGCGATCAGGTCCCCGGCTTGGAACTCGCCTTTCTTGACGATGGAGCGATAGCCGTCGATTACGGCGAACTCAATGGCGTCCGCATTCGGGTGCGGCTCAATTTGGCGTATACGTTTTATAGGTACAGAAAATTTAGACATAAAAATTAAGCGTGCCTGCTTCATTCCCGGCGAACAGCACAAACGGCGGGATACTAAAAATCGAAAAGAGGGTGTGCTTTTGCATGGCAATCTGTGATTGCGCCCCGCATTGTATGCGTTGCGCAAAAAATCTTCTAACTATTACTGTGACAGGCTTCCGTAAACCAAAAGCAAAAGCGCATCTTTGCGAGTTGAACGCCCCACTTTCACGCACGGCGCCAACAAGAGTAGACTTGTTCCTTTTCGGGATCAGGCAGAGGCTTTTTCAATGAGTGATTCGGCATATCAAAACCATTTATCTATCCTGCGTAAGCGCTTTGATCAGGCTCTGCTTGAGACGGATTTCGACGGCGTCATCCTGGCGTCAGGCCGCTTGACCTATTATTTTGGCGACGACCACTCTCACCCCTTTCATCCCTACGCCATGGCGCAACAGTGGGCGCCTTTCGATCTGATGCCGGATGTGTTTATCCACCTTCAGCATGGCGAAACGCCGCGCCTGTTATGGCCGGCGAAACAGGATTTCTGGCACGTGGTGCACGCTGTTCCAGAGGGCGGTTGGAGCGATCAGTGGCGCATAGAGCCTGTGAGTTCCCTGCAGGAATGGCTGCCGCAGATCAGCGGGAAAACCGCCTGGATCGGCCCGGAATATAACGAGGCGCCGGGGCTTAACCCGAATCTGAGCGTCAACCCGGAAGCGCTGCTGCATAGACTGAATTATCAACGCGCCTATAAAACCGAGTTCGAAATTGATTGTTTGTGGCGCGCCAACCAGGCTGGCGCCGCAGGGCATAAAGCCGCCCAGGCTGCATTCCTGGCGGGTAAAAGCGAATGCGACGTTTACCGGGACTTTCTCGCCGCCAGCGGCCAGCTATCCAACCAGGAGCCCTATCCCGGCATTGTGGCGCTGAATGAAAATGCGGCAGTACTGCATTATGAAAAGAAAAACCCACTGCAACCGGAGGCCGTGCGCACGCTGTTGATTGACGCCGGAGCCGCTTTTGGAGGATACGCCAGCGACATCACCCGCACTTATACGGCGGGCCAGGGCCTGTTTGCAGAGCTGATCGAGCGGGTCAACACACTGCAATTGTCCATCGCAGCTCAAGCCGTGCATGGCAGAGCCTTCAGCGAATTGCATCAGGCCACCCTGGCGGGCGTCGCCAGTATTCTGCATGACACCGGTATTTGCTCACATGGCGTGGAAGCGCAGCTGGACAAGCGCATCCCGCAGGTATTTTTCCCGCATGGTCTGGGTCACTTACTGGGTCTGCAGGTGCATGACGTAGGCGGCCATCAACAGGATAAAAACGGAACCCTGCGTAAACCGGACGAATCAGCGCCCTTCCTGCGTCTGACCCGAACGTTGGAAAAAGACATGGTGATCACCATTGAGCCGGGGCTGTACTTCATTCCCATGTTGCTCGATAACATGGTGAACAATATCGCCGGACATGGTTGTGATTTAGACCTGATCGCCACCTTAAAACCTTACGGCGGCATTCGCATCGAAGACAATGTGGTGGTGCAGGAAGGACGCAGCCGCAACCTGACCCGCGAGGCGTTCGCCGAACTTCAGGCTTAACAGTCCGCTGGCGAACACGCCCTCTATCGGCGCGCGTCGGTTTTCTCCCGCTTCGGCAAGGGGAACAACATACCGACGCGCCGCCTGTAATCCAGATAGGTCCGCCCAAACTCGCGGACCAGATCCCGTTCTTCAAAATACAGCCCGATCAGGATATAGAGCGTCATGCCGCCGGCGAAAACACAGTGCCCCACCGTGGCGATCGAGGTGGACCACATGCCCACCAGAATGCCGCTTTGAATGGGGTGACGCACGACGCGATAGAACTGGGTGACGCGAAATTCAGACGCCGGCGCCGATTGTCCCCGAAATTTACGCCAAGGCTGGCGCAGACCAAACAGTTCAAAGTGATCGAGCATGAAGGTGGCGAGGAACATCACGCCCCATCCAGCGAAGGCCAGAGTCAGAAAAAAGACTCTGGCCGACTCTCCGTCTATCGACCAGACCACCGTGGACAGCGGCGCCCAGAAATAGAAGATCACCGCAAAAACCAATGTCGTGGCCAGACAGTAGGTCGCACGCTCAATCGTGGGAGAAATACGCCGCGTCAGCCAGCGTTTGAAAGACTGGCGCGCCATCAGACTGTGTTGAACCCCAAACAATGCAATCAAGCCCAAGTCGAGGCAAAGCGCCGTCGTCATATCTAATGCAGGCCCATCGTTGATGGCCTTCGGAACCGGCAGCCCATTAATGAAGGCGATGAAATAAAACATCGCCCCCACGGCGGCCAGATAGCAAACAGCGGCGTAGGCCAGCTCAGCAAAGACGGTGATGCGGGAATGTTTCATATCAGGCCAACTCCCTGGCGCTCCAAAATTGTGTTTGTTATTAGACAACAACGCGTTGAGCATTGTGACAATGGAGCGGCGACTGAACCAGGGCGAGAATTACTGGCGGCGGACGCCGCCTTACTGCGTCAGCACTGGCGCATAATATCCCCGCTCCGCGGCCTCCTCTAAAAACCACGTCAACGCCTTGTTAGCCGTCCAGCCGCCGGGGCAATCGACGCGGTCGGCGATCATGAACAGACACAATAATTGTACGTCCACTTTTGACGCCATCTTGCGCCAGGCTTTGTCGCTGGGCGGCTGTCCTTTGGTTTTGGAAATATACCAAGGCAAATTAATGTCGTGGTACTTCACCAGATTAACAAAGCTTTCCTCAAACTCGCCGTATAACGATAAATTTTTAAGCGACTCCTCCGGATTGGCGGAGCCGTTGATCTTGCCGATGTCATGTACTTTAGCCAGCGCCTCCAGAGTTCGCTTCTCTTGCTCCGGACACCCATTCAGATCCGCCAGTTGCAGCGCCCGGGACGCCACCATTTCACAGTGGGTCAATGCATTCTCCGCCGTATGCCTTTCCGGGTTAAGCGTTACCTTTGCCAGCTGTGCGTAGTCCCGCTGAAACGCGGGAGTATTCAATGCGGTAAACATGTGATGACTCCTCTTATTCTTGCTCTTGCTATTTCAATCCAGTGACCGACAGATCGCGGTAAATGTTTCGTCCCAGTTCAACGTAGGCTCAACCCAATCGGGCGCCGATTGTGATTTAAGCTGCTCGCCGAACAAGTACAGGTGCGGCGCCAGCCCTTGCAGATGTCGCAAGACATCCAGCCGATCATCGACAAAATGGGTCAGACCCAACTCAACGCAATGCCCTGCTTTTTCGTGCCTTTTAAAGCAAAACCGCAAGTGATGAGCTGACATGCCGGTCCGCTCAAAGAACCGATGATGCGCCAGCCACAGCCGCGTTTTGTGCTGAGTGTTCTTACCCGCTTTGGACACCAGCCAAACCCGCCCTTCAAACACCTCGACCAGGCGAGTCAGTCTTTCAATCGCCCCTTCCGCCGGCGGCGTCTGCAGCGCCTGTTCAATGCCTCCCGATAAAAACGCCGTGTCGGACTTCCCATCTTTCACTGGAGAGATAATTACTCGGCCGATATCGACCCCTAATTTGTGTATATGTTCTATTCTCGTATTCATGTGGAAATCATATCGGCGCAGACTCTAGACAAGAACTATTGTTTATGTAGCGACTATATAAATAAGTTATAGTTGGCCATTTATTCCAAACCCTAACGCCAGCCACATTAACGAGCAGCGCCCTGAATAAAATGGAACTATGAAAAGCGACTGGATTGAGTCTTTTTTAGTGTTTAGTGAGTGCATGAACTTCACTCACGCAGCCGAACGCCTACACATCTCTCAGCCCGCATTGCACGTGAAAATAAAGAAGTTGTCCGAGCAGTTGCAGACGCCGCTCTATCGCAAGTCCGGTGGAAAACCACCGGCGCGCAAGATTTAAAAAGCTGCCTGTTAAAGCACAAGGGGGACTGGCGGGAGCGGCGTGGGGGCTAGAGCGTTACCTCGTGAACGATTGGTTTTCCTTCACGATAAAGCTGTAACTGCTTTTCCATATTTTCGAGGACATCTTTCGCATCGGAATTGTCTTCCTTAAGCTTTTCTATAGCCGATTTCTGCAAAGATACCGCCGATTCATAGCGTCCATCACTGGCATAGGCTGCGGCTAACGTATCAAGCACCGAACTATTTCGCATTTCACTTGGAATACCTTCCGCTATGGCGATCGCCCGCTTTCCATCGCGGATGGATGAATTACTCGACGTCGCCAGCAGCCACGCAAAATTATTTCGAATACGCTCATCCCCTCCTTCCAGAGCGCGTTCATACCACGAATAGGACTCTTGAAGATTTCTAACAACAAATTTTTTCGTGAGATATAAGTCCGCAACGTAACCTTGCGCTTCGGCGTCACCTTGCAGCGCGGCAGGTAAACAGCTTAAAAACGCCTTTTCATGCTGCGCATTCTGCACGCCTTGTTCACATTCCAGCAGCGCCTGAGATTTGACGCCGTTATCAGCAACTACACCGAAAACCAATGTTGTCACTGCAATAAAATTAACAGCCATATGCATCAGGATTGGCGCATAGAGACCTCCAATATAGCGATACAAGATCGCAGCGATAAACCCTAAAACAAAGTAATACGGGTAGAGGCTTTGGTTACTATGCATCGACATAAAAATCGCGGCCTGGATTATGTTGGCGAACCAAAAGCCGACATAACGCTGGGTAGCGTTGAGGATCACTCCCCGACATAGAATTTCTTCATATATTGGAACCATGACGCCGAACAGCAGCAGGCTGACGGCTAATCCATAGGCCTCATAAGTGGACTTGATATAGTCGTCGACATCTGCGATCACGATTAATTTCAGATCAGGAAGACACAGTATTGGCGTCATAAACAACAGCCCTACCGCTAACGCTAAGGGCGTCACAATTCCAAGTAAAACGTGGCGATAGCTATGGAATATTCCTCTGCGTAAAGTTCTCCCCGTCACACAAATGACGCTGACAAACATAACCAGAACGAAGATCACCATATAATTTGGACCATTGCCGCTGGGCGCCTGCATCACATTCTTTTGGCTGGTCGCTCCGGGATAGAAGTACTCATATAAAACGCTGGAAACCACTAATACCAGTCCCAGTAAAAGCCACGCCTGAGCCAAGCCCCACCCACTAAATATTGGCTCATTCGGTGAGTTTAGGAACTTGTTCCTGCGCATCCGCCATAGCCCTATGTAGTGCACTGGTAAAAATATGCACAACGGCGCTAGAGCCAGAGCCAAATAACGACAAAGGCTATATAAAAGTACTTGAGGGTTTTCGACGAATAGTTGTGCGGCCGCCCCAGGATACTTTGTCGCCAGGTCGAACCAATACAGCAAAAAGGGGTCTCTCGAGTAATGACCGACCGCAAAGGCGCGATAGGCTTTGACAGCATTCTCTTCATCGCCGGATTCAACCTCATAATCGAGCCAAATAGCGCTAAGTTCGGGACTCTTACTGTGGTAGGCGCTATCGAGCTTCTCTTGCATCAACTCACGTAACGCGGCACTTTCCTTGAGGTGCGCCAACAATCTGGCGTGCGATAAGGTGTGTAGATTTCCTCGCTTTTCTTCATCAAGAATAGAGAATATTTTCGCGGCTTCTTCGAGCAAGCCGGCTTTAACGAAAATTTTAATCGCCAATGTTCTTTCTTCTTCAGAAAAGCTCATCGGTATGATTTTTTCCGCAAAAAGCTTTGCATGCTCTACTTCATTGTTCTTTGCATAATAATCAACGATCACCTCCGCCAGCCGCACACTGGGCTTTTTTTGAAAGGCGGACACAGCATAAACAACTGATTGAGCCTTATATTCCTTGTCATAACGAAGGGAGTACGCTAGTTGCTCATACAGCTTGGCGATATCCGTAGCATCCCAATCTTCAAGCGCAATTCTGTTTAGCTCCACAGCCTTATCCAATAGAGATTCGCCATACTCGCTTTCCAATAGATACAACTGAGTGACGGGCTCCGAAGAGTATCGGGACGATAGTTCATCCAGGCACTTGGAGTAATCTTCCTCCGCGGGCTCAATGTAGAGGTCTTCAAGGTAGGTCGCGTTTTCTATGAACTGGCAAAGCGCAATCAAGTCCTCTGCGCGCTTAAACGTAGAAGTATCAAGACTGGATAAAGGCGCCACCTCTTTCTGATAAAGACGCGTTACTTCCTTTTCAAAATCTGCAAAGTCGGGAGTCGCGCCAAAGGCGGAGCCGGCGTAGAAGAACACGCCCAGCAGCAGGGAGAGAACAACTTTCATGGGATAGACTGCGTTGGTTCAAGGAACCGGCAATCTACCCCAGCGCAGTGAGGGAAACCAGCTTGTTTGTGTTACTCGTCCCTGATGACGAAAGCCTGGATTCCGTTTTGATAGAGAATATGCGCGGCGACGTCGTTGCGACGTCCGCCTTCCTGCGACAGATAATAGGTGGCGGACTTGTCCAGGCCGGCTATTTTGTCGCGAAGGTCCGCCAGAGGCACATGCAGGCACTTGGGCAAAGGGGAATGCTCAAACTCCGCGGTGGAGCGGATATCCAGCAGAGTGGACTTGGAATCTTCCGCCGCCCGTTTGCGAAATTCAGCCAGAGACACATAATTCACCAGCGGGTCATGCAGCAGGCTTTGGAAAGACTTCTTATCCAGGCGCGCCAGTACGCCATCCTCACTCATGATGATTGTGGCGGAACGCACGGTATCAGACACCAGGGCTTCCTCTCCGAAATACGAGCCTTTGCTGACGCGTATGGGTTTGCTTTCATCGCCACCGATCAGCACCCGCGCGCCGCCTTCGATCAGCAGGTAGAAATAATCGCCCTCGTCCCCCTCTTTGATAATGACCTGACCTTTATTGACTTCTATCCTTTCGAAGCGGGCGAACACTTTCTCCACATTGGCGGGAGGCAGATTAAAGAACAGAGGGAATTCCAGCAGGCTGGCCATCCAGTCAAAGTAGGCTTCGTCAAAATCCGCTCCGGCCTCTTCAACGACTTCCGCCACGTCTTCCTCTTGTTCCACTTGCAGCGGCTGCTGCTGGACTTTCTCCGCCTTCGCGGCCTTTTCCTCTTGATCCTGCTTGGCTTCCGCTTCCGTCCATGCCAAGGCGCGATCCAGGAATACGCCGTCCACCGCCAGCATGTGGCCCGGCTCCTGCGCGGTCACCGTCACGCCCTCAGGCATCTTGCCATTCAAGGGAAACAGACAATCCGGATCAGCGCTGTCGATGGTGGTGGAGGAAATAATATTCTTCTTTATTTTCAACGCGCCCTTGAGCAGATAGTAAGTATCGGTACGCTTGGCGGATTTATCGAAAACGACCTCTCCACCGCCAAAGGTCATGACTTTGCTGCGCTTGATCACTTGGTTCAGGTATTTCTTGGATAACTGACTTAATGGGGAGTACCTGGACATCAACTGATCGGTGATGTTCATACTGGCGTGTAGCGACATGGGGACTACTCAACTTATAGGTGAATCAGTGTTGTCTACAGAATTAAAAATAGCATCAAACTCAGGCAACCGTTAACCTGCGTTTCTCGCGCCCCGCTCTACTATGGAGATCAACTCTGACATGGTTTCGTTCACCCTGACGCCAGCAGTCATCTGGGTCTTCAGCCTCTATGCCCTGTCACTGGCCAGTTTGATGGCGACGCGCTCCAGCCGGCTTCCCGCTTATGCCTGGACGCTTCCCGCCGCTGCGTCACTGGGGGTCGCGTTTTATTTCGGTCTCGCAACCTGGATCGCATTACTGCCCTTGGCGACGTTATGGGCCGCCGGGCTGGCTATGCTGAAGCTGTCCCGCTGGAGAAAGGCGCTGGCCTGGTTGGCGACGGCAGTGCTGTCCTTGGCGTTAGCGCTGCATCTGACGCCAGGATTCACGCATCAGACGGTGATACCCACTCTTCATCTCGGCGCCGCCACTTTGCCGTTCGCGCTGAGCGCCAAACTGGATAAAGCCCTGGCGGGACTGCTGCTGGTCGCCCTTTTTCTTCCCTATCTCCCCACACTACGACAAACCGGCGCTGACCTGCGTCGCCATTGGCCTCTGCTCGCTGCTTCCCTGGGAGTTATTTTCGGGACTGGCGCGCTACTGGGGGTCGATCTGGACCCCAAGACCGGAAGTTATATCCTGGTCTTCGCATTCTTTAATCTTTTGGTGACCTGCATCGCCGAAGAGACTTTTTTCAGGCTGTTAGTGCAACGCAGTTTTGTTTCCTGCTTTGCCAATTTGAACAAAGTGGGACTGTGGGGCGTGTGGGTGGCGGGAACGCTGTTTGGGCTGGCCCATTTCCATACGGGCCCGGGCGCAGCGCTTCGTATGGCGCTGATTACCCTGGCGGGCTACTGCTACGCCTGGGTTTACTACAAAACGCAAAATTTCTGGCTGTCGGTGCTGCTGCACTTCCTGGTGAATATCATTCATATCAGCCTGTTCGTATACCCTGCGGACTTTTAGGAGCGACCTCATGTCTCCACGCCTGCTTTCTGTGTTATCGCCCATGTTGCTGGGGCTCGCAGCCTGCGCCGCCGACCCTGCGCTTACCCGCCCCCAAAAGAATCCGACTTTTTCCGACCTGCGCCTACAGCCGAAGATCACCGACCTCAATGGCTTGCGGTGCGGCCCCGTTAATCCCGAGGATTTACAGCACATACTGCAAACCGGCGAGTTCGTCACTCATCGCCAAATACACGACGAGTACTCTATCTCCGGCTGCTCCATAACGGGCGCCATCAAACTCGATGGCGTTTCCACTCCCTTCAGCTTCGACTACAGCGGCATATTCTATTTTGCGGACGGACGCATACTGGCCTGCGCAGAAGCCTGCTGCGACGCGGGTTTCGAGCACTGCGGCTGGTATGATCCGGCGACCCTGGATTAGAGATAAGCATTTGGATTTGAAGCAAAAAAACAACAAATTTCCGCGCCATAATTCGCCATTTTTCTGCCATAATGCGCCCCCTTTCATTTTGAAATGCAGGTTATACTCATTATTAACATGGCAATGATATTGGCCCGTTAATAATCGGGCGCACGGATGCGCCTGCGCGGCGGCTAGCCGCGGGAGACAGGCCCGGACATAGGCAGGACCTGTCGTTGCGGACAAATAGTAAGGAAGCTGTTTGTCCGCCTGGTTAATAGTTCATAGGGTCATTTAACGCCTGCAGCAAATATTCCCGCGCTTCATCCGTAGTACGCTTTCACATCGTCTACGCCTCATACGACTGAAGGGCTGGGAGGCTCGGCACACACCTAACATTGTCGCTCACGCGTCTTCCGGGGGTTTTACAAGGACATGACAAGCGCAAGATCCGGTTTCCTATTTCTACTCGCTATTAGCGCCAGCGGCCTCACCTGGGCCGGGCGCCCCAGCTTCGACTGCGCCAAAGCGTCGCAGCAGGTGGAGCACATCATCTGCGACTCGGAGGCCCTGGCCGCCCAAGACGCCAAACTCGCCAAGCTGTATGGCAATGTCATGAAAAGCCTGGACGGAAGCGCCAAAGACAAACTGAAGTCCGAACAAAGGGAGTGGTTAAGAAACCGCAACCGGGATTGCGACCTGAACGGCGACGCCGGCGAGTCCTGCCTGCTTGGCCGCTATCGTCAGCGCAATGCGGAATTGTCAGCGATGCTGGCCTTTGACTCCTCCAGCCAGCCTGCTGACGGCGAACTTCGCATCATGCGCATTACTCCCAGCGGCGCGGATGTCCCCGCCGCCCAGCAAGTGGTGTTTCAGTTCGACCGTCCCGTGGTTCCCATCGGTCGCATGGAACGGGACAGCAAAGATATTCCTGTCACCATCACCCCTGCGCTCAAGTGCGAATGGCGTTGGCTCAATACCAGCGCGCTGGCCTGCCAACTGCGCAATGAAGACAAAATGCAGCAGGCGACCTATTACGAAATCACCATGCGCCCCGGCATCAAAACCGTTACCGGCGCGCAGCTGAAACAGCCTGTGGAGCACAGCTTCACCACCGCTCGTCCCAAAGTCACCTACGAGCGGTTCGTCAACTGGCTGTCGCCTGGCGCGCCGATGATTCAGATAACGTTCAACCAGCCGGTCACCAAGTCGTCCGTGGAAAAAACCTTAACCATGAGCGCAGAAAGCACCGGCCTGCCGCCAGTTAACGTCATCGCCTATCCAGACAACCTTCCCCGCCAACAACCCTGGTGGATGGCGATCGCCAACGACGAAGAGCAGCCCAAGGTCAACGACCAACTGACTCAGTTAGATGGCGACGAAGCCCGCTCCGTCTGGGTCATCGAGCCGAAAAAAGAATTGCCGCTGGATCAGAACATCACTTTGCAGATCAAGCCTGGCCTGATTTCCAGCGAAGGTTCTGAGCCGGGTGCGGAAAACCGGATACTGGAACGGTTCGACACCTATCCAGACTTCCGTTTCGTCGGCATTCGCTGCACCCCCACTGGCGCGAACGAAGCAATGGACATAGAACTGGATCTATTGCTCACCATGCGCGAAGGCTATGAGGAGTTTATCCAGTGCGCCCCACTGCGCTCAGTGGCGCTGCTGTTCACCTCGCCAGTGACCAATTCCATGGTGCGGGACCAAGTGACTTTCGAGCCGCCTCTGAACGGGGGCCGTAAAGATTATGATCCTTGGGAAAATACCCAGGACTGGACTCACCTGACCTCTCCCCATCGTAACGGACGTTTTTACCAGGTCTGGTTGCCGGAACTACTAAAGGCGGATCAAAAGTACGCCATTAATTTGAATATCAACGACCTGACCGACGAGTTCGGCCGCAAACTGAACAACAAAGTCAGCTTCAACTTTTTCACCGGTCACCGGGAGCCCAGACTGGAAGTGGCCCATGACGTGGCGGTATTGGAAAAAGGCGTGGAAAGCGACGTGCCTTTGTACGTCACCAACCTGAACAAAATCGATATCGCCTACAACTCCCTGGGCGCTAACCAATCCGGGCGCAATCAGAGAAAAGTAATTCCCGTCGCCCCGGCGGAAGACATTTCCTACGCCACTCCCATGGGCGTCAGGGATCTTCTGGGCGACGCCAGCGGCGTGCTGTTCGGCTCGCTCACACCCAGCCCGACGCCACCGGACTGGTACTACGATCCCAAGATCTTTGCGGAAGTCACGCCTTATCAGGTGCACTTCAAACTCGGTCACTTCAACTCCATGGCCTGGGTGACCTCGTTCAGCAGCGGCGAGCCCGTGGCTAACGCCAACGTCTCTCTGTGGTTCGGCTCGTACGAAAACCTGCCCGGCCTGCGCAACCTGAACATCACCGCCAAAACCGACGCCAACGGTATGGCGTCAATGCCTGGTTTGGAGGAGATTGACCCGCAACTGGAGAGCATCTACGGCGGCAGAAGCGCAGACCGGGAAGGCTTCTTCGTGAAAGTGGAGCAAGCCGGCGATATCGCCATCGTGCCTCTGAACAGCAACTTTTCCGTTTGGGATCGGGATCTGTATCCCAGCCTGCAGCGCAAGGGCGGTCACGCCCACGCCTGGGGAACCACGGCCCAGGGCGTTTACAAACTGGGCGACAAAGTGCAGTTCAAAATCTATGTGCGCGAGCAAAGCAACAAGCACTGGGTAGAGCCCTACGAGTCAAACTACTCTCTGAAAGTATTCGACCCGCAGAACAAGGTCGTCTATGAACGCAACAACATCGGCCTGAACAAGTTTGGCGCCTTCGACGGTGAGTTCACCTTGCCGGAACAGGGCGCGGTCGGCTGGCACCAGTTCCAGCTCACCCTGAACGCGCCTTCCGGCAGTGAAGTGCAGGAAACGTCCTGGACGCCAGTGACCGTATTGGTCAGCGACTTTACGCCTTCGCCATTCAAAGTGAAGACCGAACTGAACGGGAATCTGTTCCGCGCCAACGATTCGGTGCAAGTCACCTCTCTGGCCACGCTGCACTCTGGCGGCCCCTATACGGAAGCGGAAGTACGCCTGACCGCCAAGCTGACCCCAAAAGAGTTTTCCAGCAGCAATCCGGTCGCCAAAGGCTTTACATTTGGCGGCGACAATAACGCCGGCGGCGAGAGCAACTTGCTCGATATTCGTCGTCAATTGGACGACGCCGGTCAGTACGTGGAATCCTTTACCCTGCCGGACAGCGGCGTATTCTACGGCCGCCTGATGGTGGAAGCGGCGGTGAAGGATGAGCGCGGCAAGTTTGTGGCGTCCTCCACCACCGCGGATTACGCCGGCAGAACCCGCTATGTCGGTCTGCGCAATACTCAGTGGTTGTATAAAAAAGACGAGCCTGCGCGTCTGGAGACCTTAGTGGTGGATCAAAGCGGCGCACCAGTCGCCGGCGCGCCTGTGCGCATCGCCATTAATCACCGCGAGTACAAGGCGTCACGGGTGAAAGGTCCCGGTAACGCCTATCTGACGCAGAACATCATGGAGTGGGTGGAAGAAACCCAATGCGAGCTGAAGAGCGATACAACCGCCGCCACCTGCGAATTCAAGCCGCAGAAGCCGGGTTATTATCAGTTCGTCGCCACCGTCAATGACACTGAAAACCGGGAACACAGCACTACTTTATACGGCTGGGTGACCGGCAGCGGCTCCGTCGTGTGGGATCAGAGCAACGACGCTACCTTGCAGATCGTTCCCGAGCAGACCAAGTTCAAAATCGGCGATACCGCCCGTTACCTGATCAAAAACCCCTTCCCCGGCGCCAAAGCGCTCATATCAATAGAGCGTTACGGCATTCTCGATAGCTGGGTGCAAACTCTGGATTCCAGCACGCCGGTCATCGAAGTGCCGGTGAAAGCGGACTATCTGCCTGGTTTCTACCTGTCCGTCGTCGTGGTGTCGCCACGGGTGGAGAAACCGCTGGGCCCGGGCCATGTGGATCTGGGCAAACCCAGCTATCGCATGGGCTACGTCGCCGCCAAAGTAGTAGACCCGTTGAAAGAGCTGGATATCAGCGTCGCTACCGACAAAGAGGTATATAAGCCTCGCGAGCAGGTGAAGGCGAAAATCCGCATCAACCGCAAGAAAACCGATCCCGTCGAGGGCTACGAAATTGCGGTGGCGGTTATCGACGAATCCGTTCTGGCGCTCAACCGCAGCGGCGACAACTATTACGATCCCTACGCCGGATTTAACCGTCTTGATCAGCCTGATGTGTACAACTACAACCTGATCAGCCGACTGGTGGGCCGTCAAAAGTTCGAGAAAAAAGGCGCCAACCCTGGCGGCGGTGGCGCGGCTTCCGCGCAACTACGTAACGAATTCAAGTTCGTGAGTTACTGGAATCCGGCCATCGAGCCCGATGACAACGGCGAAGCGGAAATCGAGTTCAAAGTGCCCGATAACCTCACCGGCTGGCGCATCTTCGCCTTTGCGGTGACGAAGGAGGATCGTATGGGACTGGGCGACGTCACCTTCAAAGTGAATCGTCCGACGGAGATCCGCCCGGTCATGCCTAATCAGGTCATCGAAGGCGACCGCTTCAAAGCCGGCTTCAACGTGATGAACCGGACCGACAAAGAACGCACCATCAAGATGGATGTTCGCGTCAAAGGTCCTCTGGCGGAAGGCGCTGAACACGCATTCACCCGCGAGCTGAAAATCGGCCCGTATAAACGGGAAAATATCTGGCTGCCGATCGACACCAAAGGCGGTGGTGAGCTGATTTTCACCGCTAAAGGTGGCGATCAGCTGGATACAGACGCGCTGGAGCACAAAACCATCGTGAACAAGCGGCGGTCACTGGAAACGGCGGCGACCTATGGGACCACCACGGCGGCCAGCGTCAGTGAAAACGTCCAGGTTCCGGAAGGCATATTTGAAGACGTGGGCTATATCGGCGCCGTCTTGTCGCCTTCCGTCATCGGCAATCTGGACGGCGCATTCGCCTATATCAGAGACTACCCCTATATGTGCTGGGAACAGCGCCTGACCAAGGCCGCGATGGCGCGTTCCTATCTGGAGCTGAAAGAATATCTGGCCGAGGACACGCAATGGCCGGAGGCGCAGAAAGATATCGACAGCGCGATGAACGCCGCCGCCAACTTCCAGGCCCCGAATGGCGGCATGGCTTACTGGGTGGCGTCCAACGCTTACGTCAGTCCTTATCTGTCCGCCTACACCGCCATGGCGTTCAACTGGATGCGCGCCAGCGGTCATGAGGTTCCCGTCGGCGTGGAGCAACGACTGCATGAATATCTGTTGACCTTGCTGCGTCAGGACAGCTTCCCCACCTTCTACAGCAAAGGCATGTCCTCATCTGTGCGGGCAGTGGCCCTGGCGGCGTTGGCGGAAGCCGGCAAAATAGACCAGAGCGACGTCAGTCGCTACGAGCGCCACACGCCGGAAATGGACCTATTCGGCAAAGCCCACTTCCTGCAGGCGGCGGTGCGCACTGAGCATGTTCCGCAAAGTGTCGTAAGCAAATCCATGGATGATATTTTGAGTCACGCCAGCCAGAGCGGCGGCAAGTTCCAGTTCAATGAGCCCTGGGACGACAGCTACAGCTATATTCTGGCGACGCCGCTGCGCTCCAATTGCGCAGTCCTGAGCAGCCTGCTGGGAGCGCAAACGGAAGCGGGCATGGGATCAACCATCGGCGACATCCCCTTCAAACTGGTCAGAAGCATCACGCAGAGTCGCGGCTCCAGAGATCACTGGGAAAACACGCAGGAGAACGTGTTCTGTCTGAACGCGCTGGTCAATTACGCGTCGATTTATGAGAAGGAAGACCCCGCCATGAAAGTCTCCGTCAACTTTGACGGCAAGGACCTGGGATCTGCATCCTTTAACAAGAAATCAGACCCCATGAAGACTGTCAGTCGTCCTCTGACCGCTGCCGATCCGGGCAAAGCCGCCACCCTCACGATTGAAAAAGAAGGGGAAGGCAGGCTGTACTACTCCGCCCGTATCGCTTACGACCTGAAGGAAGACAACGCCGCGCGCATCAACTCCGGCATTGAAATTCGTCGGGAATATTCCGTCGAGCGCAACGGCAAGTTTGAGCTGCTGAAGAGCCCCATGCAGATCCGCCGGGGCGAGTTGGTGAAAGTGGATCTGTTCGTATCCATTCCTACCGCCCGCCATTTTGTGGTGGTGAACGACCCTATTCCCGGAGGTCTGGAGCCGGTGAACGCCGATCTGGCCACCGCGTCACAGGTGGATGCGGATAAAGGCGAGTTCAAGGCCGCGGATGGCTCCTGGTTTTACACTTTCTCGGACTGGTCCTACTACGGACGTTATTTCTGGAGCTTCTATCATAAAGAGCTGCGCCATGACTCAGCCCGCTTCTACGCAGACTATCTGCCGGCGGGCAACTACTTCCTCTCCTACACGGCCCAAGCCATCGCGGAAGGCGAATTCAGCGTCATGCCCGTGCACGCCGAGGAGATGTACGACCCCGACGTCTACGGCAAAGGGTTGCCAGCCACGTTGAATGTGGGGGAGTAGTTGGCGCTTATGTTGAAAAAACTGATGCGCGCCAGGAAAAAGCTGGCGGCCGGCGTCGCAGTGACAGTCACCCTGTCCTGCGCCGCCCTGGCCGGGGCCACTTACTTCGCCATCACGCCGTTGCCGGACGATCTCTCCGCAGTGATCGCCAGCGCCAGTAAGAACACCTATCTGGACCGGCGCGGCAAGCGCTTGAACATCACCTACGAGAACGAGTGGAATATCTACGACGTCAACGATTTCCATAATATTCCCGAATTCCTGCGGCGGGCGTTTGTCCTGTCGGAGGACAAGCGTTTCTTCTCCCATGGCGGCGTGGACTGGCTGGCGCGACTCAACGCTGCGCGCCAGAACGTCATGTCCGGCGGCGTGGTGCGCGGCGCCAGCACCATCAGCGAACAGGTCGTGCGGATGCTGCATCCGCGGCCGCGCACGCCCTGGTCGCGCTGGATCGAAGGGTTTGAAGCCGCCAATCTGGAGGCGCAATTCTCCAAGGTCGAAATCCTTGAGTTCTATCTGAACCAGGTCCCCTATTCCGCTCGCCGCCGTGGCGTCATACAGGCGGCGCAGTATTACTTCGGCCGCGATCTCTCAACGCTGAATTACAAGGAAATGCTGGCGCTGGCGGTATTAGTGCGGTCGCCGCGCTGGCTGGACCCGCAACGTCAGCTCCGCAACCTGAACCGGGCCATCGACAACCTGTTGGACCGGCTTGAGCTTGATGACGATGAACGCGCCGCCATTGCAGCGCAAACTTTGGAATTGCAGAAGTCGGACATCCACTATGATTTGTCTCACTTCATTCGCTTCGCAGAGAACCGGCTGAACGCGCAAAACCTGGAAAACGGCGCCGTCTACACCACCATCGATACGGAACTGCAGACCAAGATCCAGCAAACCCTGGACAACCGTTTGGATAATCTTGCTTCTTACCGTGTTCAGAACGGCGCCGTCCTGGTGATTGATCATGAGAGCAACGAGATATTGTCCTGGGTGGTGGGCTACGCCGGTCGCGACGACAAGCCCTTCAATCGCATCGATGCGATTACTACGCCTCGCCAACCCGGCTCAACCCTAAAGCCTCTGCTGTACGCCAACGCCATCCGTAAAGGCTGGACCGCCGCCACCATGCTGGACGATTCGCCGTTGCAGGAGAGCGTCGGGCTGGGCATGCACACCTATCACAACTACAGCCGAGGTTATTACGGCCGCATTTCACTGCGGGAAGCCCTGGGCAACTCTCTCAATATCCCCGCCGTCCTGGCCATCCAGTACGTAGGACCGGGCGAGTTTCTGAACTTCCTGCACGATCTCGGCGTAGACAGCCTGTCCGGACACCCCAACGTCTATGGCGATGGCCTGGCCCTGGGCAACGGCGAGATGACGCTTTTCGAATTGGTGCAGGCGTATTCCGTTCTGGCTCGCATGGGCGACTTCAGGCCTCTGTCCTTCGCAGAGGGCGGCCGGGGTTACCAGGGGCATCGCGTGCTGTCCGAGGATATCTCCAGCCTGGTGGCCGATATCATGTCCGACCCGGCGGCGAGAGAGAAAGAGTTTGGCTGGGATTCCGTGTTGAACTTCCCTCATCAAACCGCCGTCAAAACCGGCACCTCCAGCGATTATCGGGACGCCTGGTCGGTGGGCTTCAACGACAAGTACACCGTAGGCGTATGGATGGGCAACCTGGACTACTCGGAGATGAACAAAGTCACCGGCTCCATGGGGCCAGCGTATGTACTGCGTTCAGTATTTAATGAGTTGAATAAAAACCGGGAAGTGAAGCCGCTTTATCTCAGCAACAATCTGCAAAAGCTATCTGTCTGCATCAGCACCGGGGAGTTGGCCGACAACGGCTGTGAGTCCCGGGACGAGTGGTTTCTACCTGGAACCACACCGGGAGACATCAATAAAGATACCAGTGAAGTGAGGATTCGCAAACCCAGCAAGGGCTTGCTGATGGCGATGGACCCTCGAATTCCGGATGAATCCGAATATTTCGAATTCGCCCTGACCGAAGCCGACAACATCGCAAGCGTGAAGTGGTTTATCAATGGCCAGCTGATCGCCACCACTGACAAGCCCACCTACAACTGGAAGCTGTCCAAGGGCGATTTTTCCACCAGAGCGGAAATCGCCTTTACGGACGGAGCCCAACCTGTCATCACGGAAGAAATTCAATATCGGGTAAATTAAGCGGCGAAATCACGCCGCTTCTTTCAACCCACGTGGTGAAACTGAACTTCTCTGAACTTAATATCTGTAGCGACGCCAGAGGCGGACACATAGGTGTGATACTGAGCCGTCAACTGCTTGAAGAAGTCGAGACGCTTGCCTGTCGTGCAACGATACTCGCCTGAGTTGGGATCGAAGAACTTCATGCCGTCAGCATCCACGTAGAGCCCGCAAACGTGGTTGGTGGAAATACCCTTGCCGCTCAAAACCATCATGACAATGTGATGACCAGGGTTATTGCTCAGATGCTGAAGCGCCGAGCCGAAGGTATCGTAGTTCTTTTCGATAACGACCCCACCATGGCGCATTCCCAAGGAAGTCGGCGCTACAGCAGCAATACGGTCGGCGTAGGAGTGATGCTTGGTGTTATTGAAGTAACTAGCGAAGTAATCCGTATTTTTCCAGGCGATATCCGTGTTCAGATAGGCAATACGATTAGCGGGAGTTTCACCGCGCTGCCGTTGATGGCGCTGTATCCAAGCGAACGATAAGCCAGTGCAACCGCCAATTTGAATATTCTTCATCTGCTGCAAAAGCGGGCGCGTCATAATTTGACGACGCTGTTTGAATTTAGCAACACGAAACTCTTTAAGTGCGGAAATGGTCTTCCAGGAAGTAAAGGACATTAGGACTCTCTCATCAGATAAACAAAAAGCCGGAACGTCCATTTCCGATGAAAGTTAAAACTAACGGGCGATCTACCCGACGAAACAGGTAAGCGCCGACCTGATCAAAGCGCCGTCAGCTTTATGTGTAAAGTTTTGTAAAATGGCGGAGAAACTGCGGCTAAATGCAGTCAATTGAGTGGAAATTCAAGGTATTACAGTGCTTTTCCCTGTTGAAGCGGATTGTCTCCACGTCTTCTCCGTTAGCAGGGTTGGGCTTTATGGTTTGAATGATCAGTTCATTGTGTAGAACCTCATTCCCTGATGTTCTGAGCACTTCGATGATCCGGTTTTCACCAGCATTCCAGAACGTTTCCTTTATCTCCAGGAGTTCTGTTTCGTCTTTGTCCACCAATTGCAAAAGCGTATGTTCAACCTCTTCGCCGGGAAAATCTAAATATTCCGCTGCGTGCATATTGTGGGGAACAGAGTCTATTTCAGGCGCCTCTCCCTCCTCTAAATCAAAGTACTCATATGGAGAGAAACGCTTGCTGCGCCATTGATCTTCCGACCTCAACTTATACTTCAGCAGAATATCCATTTTACCCGCCACTCCAAAGAAAAAGGCCGTCAGCAAATGCTACGGCCTTTGATCGACAAGCCCATTCGTGGGCTTACTTACAGGATTACTCCACAGTGACGCTCTTCGCCAGATTTCGCGGCTGGTCTACGTCGGTGCCTTTAAGTACAGCGACGTGGTAGGACAGCAACTGCAGTGGCACGGTGTAGACGATAGGCGCCAGGATGTCGTGTACAGCTGGGATCGGGATGACATGTACGCCAGGCTCTTCTTCCAGCGCCACGTCCGCATCCGCGAATACGTAAAGCTCACCGCCACGGGCGCGAACTTCCTGCAGGTTGGATTTCAATTTCTCCAGCAACTCGTTGTTCGGTGCGACGGTGATAACCGGCATATCCTTGTCCACAAGCGCCAGAGGGCCGTGCTTCAACTCACCCGCAGGGTAGGCTTCGGCGTGGATGTAAGAGATCTCCTTCAGCTTCAGAGCCCCTTCCATCGCAACGGGGTACATTGAACCGCGCCCCAGGAACAACGAGTGGTGTTTCTCTGCGAAAGCTTCTGAAGTTTTGTTGATGACGTCATCCAGATCCAGCACTTTCTGAATCAGATCTGGCAGGGCTTTAAGTCCTTCCACCAATTCCGCTTCTTTCTCTTTGGTCAGACCATGACGTCTTCCCAGCGCGATCGTAAGAATCAACAGAGCGACCAACTGCGTGGTGAACGCCTTCGTTGAAGCGACGCCAATTTCAGGGCCAGCCTGGGTCATTACGGTCAGATCGGATTCGCGCACCAGGGAGCTGCCAGGCACGTTACAAATCGCCAGCGCAGATTTGAAGCCAGCCTTTTTAGCCTGACGCAACGCAGCCAGCGTGTCAGCAGTTTCACCAGACTGGGAGATGGTGACAAACAGCATGTCCGACTGCACGACATGTTTGCGGTAGCGATACTCACTGGCGACTTCCACTTGGCAGGGAATGCCGACAAGCTCTTCGATCCAGTATCTGGCGACAAGGCCTGAGTGATAGCTGGTGCCGCATGCAACGATCTGTACAGAGCCTACGCCGTCGAAGACATTAGCAGCGTCTGCGCCCAATACCTGCTCAAGAATGTGGTCTCCGCTGATGCGGCCTTCCAGAGTCGCCTTAATGACCTTAGGCTGCTCGTAGATTTCCTTCATCATGTAGTGGCGGTATTCGCCTTTTTYCACACTGTCGAGTCCACCGTGTTCAAAGCGAACAACCGGGCGCTCTACTTTGGCGCCGGAGCCGTCCCAAACGGTGATCTTTTCCAGAGTCACTTCGGTGATATCGCCTTCTTCGAGATAGATAAAGCGGTCTGTCACCTGCAACAACGCCAAGGCGTCGGAAGCCAGGAAGTTCTCGCCGATACCCACGCCAACCACCAAAGGACTGCCTTCGCGAGCAGCCAGGATACGGTTAGGCTCTGAAGAGTGCACTACCGCCAACGCATAAGCGCCGTGCAGCTGCGCAATGGTCTTCCTGAACGCCTGCATCATATCGCCAGTTTCCTGATACATGCTGTCGATCAAGTGGGCGACGACTTCCGTATCCGTCTCGGAGGTGAACTCGTAGCCTTTGTCACGGAGATCCTGACGCAGAGCTTCATAGTTCTCAATAATGCCGTTATGCACGATAGCGAGATTTTCGCCTGACATGTGTGGGTGAGCGTTGGTGACGCTAGGCTTACCGTGGGTCGCCCAACGGGTATGAGCAATACCCGTGCGCCCAGGCAGAGGATATTTGGTGATAGCTTCTTCCAGCGCGGCGACTTTGCCCACTTCACGCTGACGCTGAATTTTATTCGCCGCTTCAACAACGGCCATGCCTGCGGAATCATATCCGCGGTATTCAAGACGTTTCAGGCCTTCTAGCAGGATGGCGGAGACATCCCGCTGGGCTATCGCCCCAACTATGCCACACATATGTTTTCCTTGTTTCGGATTGGATTAACTCAATAAACGAATCTTAGTACGTTTTATGCTTTTTTAGAAAACGAGGCAGCAAAGCCTCGCTTAACGTTATTTGTGCTCGGGCTACTTCTTCACCGGCCGCGTCCAGCCATCTATGTTGCGTTGCTGCGCGCGCGCAACGGCGAGCTGCTTGTCGGATACGTCCTTGGTCACGGTAGAACCAGCTCCAATCGTCGCCCCTTTACCCAAAGTCACTGGAGCCACCAGAGCCGTATTGGAGCCAACGAAAACATCGTCCTCTATAAGCGTCTTAAACTTATTGGCGCCGTCATAGTTACAGGTGATGGTCCCTGCGCCAATATTGACGTTAGAGCCTACTATGGCGTCACCGACATAGCTGAGGTGATTCACCTTGCTGCCAGGACCGATATCGGCTTTCTTGATCTCTACAAAGTTTCCGACTTTGGCTTTCTCAAACAAATGAGCGCCTGGACGCAGTCGCGCAAACGGCCCCACTGTGGCGAAAGCGTCAACACGAGCGTCTTCTATGATACTGCTGGCTTCGATCGTTACGTCATTAGCGATGACCGCATTTCGTATCACGCAATTTGGTCCGATTTTAACTCTGTCTCCCAGAGTGACGTCGCCTTCGAAGACGGCATTCACGTCAATTTCCACGTCACGGCCGACATTAAGCACGCCGCGAACATCAACACGGGCGGGATCGCGCAGGGTCGCGCCGGCCAGCATCAACTCTTCGGCAACCTGTTGTTGATATGCTCGCTCCAGTGCGGCCAACTGAATCCTGTTATTAACGCCTTCTACTTCATGAAGGAAGCTTGGCTGCGCAGTGACAATGTCTATGCCGCTTTCAACAGCCAGGGCGACGATATCCGTCAGATAATATTCGCCTTGAGCGTTACTATTGGAAAGCTTGGGTAACCATTCTTTCAATCGACTGGCCGGCACAGCCATGATGCCAGTGTTAATTTCATTGATGGCTTTCTGTTCTTCCGTCGCATCTTTCTGCTCAACGATGGCGACCACTGACCCGGCGTCATTGCGGACAATACGGCCATAACCAGCGGGGTTGTCCAATGTCACAGTCAAAACGCCCAATTTACCGTGGCTAACGGCGAGAAAGTTCTTCAGTGTAGCGGCGGAAGTGAGCGGCACATCGCCATATAAAATTAATGCCTGGCCATCATCAGATAAATTCTGCAGCCCCTGAGCTACCGCATGTCCCGTGCCTAACTGTTCCGCCTGGTGCGCCCACAACAGACCAGGGCCAGTTACCCCTGCCTGAACAACGTCGCCTTTGTGACCATATACGACAGTAATGTTTTCCGGCTCCAAACGACGTGCAGTGTCGATGACGTGCTGAACCAGGGGTTTGCCGGCGACGCAATGCATCACTTTCGGCAACTCGGATTTCATTCGCGTACCTTGGCCGGCTGCGAGAATGATGATGTGCAGACTCATATCGGTCTCCGAAGAATGGATAAAGTAGTTAAACCGGTAACAGCTTGGCTGTTAATTGAAGTTGTATTAATCGACACTTTAAGGGATTAGGAAAAAAATTTCCTGCCGTCCAGATAGACTAGTAAAGTCGCGCGCGGGCGCCAAGTTTTGGCCCTTACCTAGGCATTCAAATACAAAAAAGGGGAAGACTGTGCTTCCCCTTGTTCGATCTTGCAATCTTTGCTGTTAGCGCTTCAACTTATTACGCATTTGCTGAATGGTGCGGAGCCTTGCAGCGGCTTCGGCCAACTGCGATGCAGCTCTGGAGTACTCGAAGTCTCCGCCGCGATTGGCCAGGGCCTTCTCGGCTTCTTTCTTCGCTTCCAGAGCAGCGGCTTCGTCCATATCGCCCGCACGTTGCGCGCTATCCGATAGGATGGTCACCATGTTCGGCTGTACTTCGAGGAATCCGCCAGTAACGAAAAATACTTCCTCTTCACCGCCTTGCTTGATGATCCTAACCGGACCGGGGTTTAGCGCAGTTAGCAGGGGGGTGTGACCCGGCGTGATGCCTAGGTCGCCTTCGCTGCCGGCGGCGATAACCATCTCCACCAAGCCAGAGAAGATCTCCTGTTCCGCACTAACGATATCGCAATGCACACTTATACCCATTTGGTTAGGCCTCTATCCTATTCGGATATTATTTAGTCTTCTTGGCTTTCTCAACCGCCTCTTCGATACCGCCTACCATGTAGAACGCCTGTTCTGGAAGGTGGTCGAATTCGCCATCAAGAATACCTTTAAAGCCGCGGATAGTGTCTTTCAGAGACACGTATTTGCCCGGAGAACCAGTAAATACTTCCGCAACGTGGAAAGGCTGGGACAAGAAACGCTCAATTTTACGCGCACGGGATACGATCTGCTTATCTTCTTCAGACAGCTCGTCCATACCCAGAATCGCAATAATGTCTTTCAGCTCTTTGTAACGCTGCAGTACGGTCTGTACGCCACGCGCCACGTCGTAATGCTCCTGACCGATAACCAGCGGGTCCAGCTGACGGCTGGTGGAGTCCAGCGGGTCGATCGCAGGGTAGATACCTTTTGCGGCGATATCCCGGCTCAATACAACAGTCGCATCCAAGTGGGAGAACGTGGTTGCTGGAGAGGGGTCAGTCAAGTCATCCGCAGGTACGTATACGGCCTGAACGGAAGTGATGGAGCCAACTTTAGTGGAAGTGATACGCTCCTGCAGAACGCCCATTTCCTCAGCCAGAGTCGGCTGATAACCTACCGCGGAAGGCATACGACCCAGCAGAGCCGATACTTCTGTTCCCGCCAGGGTATAACGATAGATATTGTCAACGAACAACAGAACGTCACGACCTTCGTCACGGAACTTCTCCGCCATGGTCAGACCAGTCAAAGCAACACGCAGACGGTTTCCTGGGGGCTCATTCATCTGCCCGTAAACCATCGCTACTTTGTCCAGTACGTTGGACTCTTCCATCTCGTAGTAGAAGTCGTTACCTTCACGAGTCCGCTCACCAACACCCGCGAATACAGAAAGACCAGAGTGCTCTTTCGCGATGTTGTTGATCAGCTCCATCATGTTTACAGTCTTACCTACGCCCGCGCCACCGAACAGGCCGACTTTACCGCCCTTAGCGAAAGGACATACCAAGTCGATAACCTTGATGCCGGTTTCCAGCAGGTCGCGAGAAGAAGACTGATCTGCGTAACCAGGAGCGTTACGGTGAATCGGCATACGCTCTTCTTCGCCGATTGGACCTTTTTCGTCGATCGGGTTACCCAGTACGTCCATAATACGGCCCAAAGTCTGGGTTCCGACTGGTACTGAGATAGGAGCGTTGGTGTTTTCCACTTGAAGACCGCGGCGTAGACCTTCGGTGCTTCCCATGGCGATTGTGCGCACGATACCGTCGCCCAGCTGCTGCTGAACTTCCAGTGTTGTGGCTCCGCCTTCAACTTTTAAAGCATCATAGACTTTGGGCACTGTATCGCGCGGAAATTCGACGTCGATAACCGCCCCGATAATCTGCACTATTTGTCCGCTACTCATTGTCAGTTCCTCACTGAATCTTAAATCTGTTCTGCCTGACTCCGCCGCCTTTCAGGCGGCGCGTCCAAATACCAAGAAACCTATACCGCCGCTGCGCCGCTCACGATCTCAGAGATCTCTTGAGTGATCGCCGCCTGACGAGCTTTGTTGTAAGCCAACTCCAGCTCGTTGATAATTCCGCCGGCGTTGTCGGTCGCGCTCTTCATTGCGATCATCCGCGCGGCCTGCTCACAGGCGTTATTTTCCACGACAGCTTGATATACCTGGGACTCAATAAAGCGGGTCAGTAACCCATCCAACAAGCCTTTAGCGTCAGGCTCGTAAATGTAGTCCCAGTGGCGACGTATCATTTCATCATCTTCCGCAGGGGGAAGAGGCAACAGCTGCGCCACGGTAGGCTTCTGCGTCATGGTGTTTACGAAGCGGTTATGGACCAGGTACAAACGGTCGATCTTGCCTTCCGCATAAGCGTCCAGCATGACCTTTACGGAGCCCACGATCTTGGTAAGGGATGGTTCATCCCCCAAGTGGCTCAATGCAGCGACGACGTTACCGCCATAGTTACGGAAAAAGCTGATCGCTTTTTGCCCTACAGCGCACAAATCGACTTCCGCGCCTTTATCGCGCCATTCTTTCATGGAGCGCATCATTTCGCGGAAAGCGTTAACGTTCAAACCGCCACAGAGTCCGCGGTCAGTAGAGACCACGATATAGCCAACTCTTTTAGCTTCGCGTTCTTGCAGATACAGATGTCGATATTCTGGATTCGCAGTAGCGATATGGCTTATGACGCTGCGTATGCGATCAGCATAAGGCCGACCCGCCGCCATTCGCTGTTGAGCTTTACGCATTTTACTGGCGGCGACGAGCTGCATCGCGCTAGTAATTTTCTGCGTGCTCTTAATACTTGCGATTTGGGTTTTAATCTCTTTTCCGACGGCCATATTTACCTGCCTTTCGTTAATCCTGAACCTGTTGAACAACCAGTCGCCGCAGAAGCGGCGACGGTTAGGAGTTCATTACCAGGTTTGAGTGGATTTGAACTTCTCGATACAAGATTTCAGGCCGGCGGCGATTTCGTCGTTGTAATCGCCTGCTTCGTTGATCTTCGCCAGAAGATCGCCGAATTCGCTCTTGGCGTAAGAAAGCAGAGCCGCTTCGAAGGGAACTACTTTCTTGGCGTCGACATCGTCCAGGAAACCTTCGTTTGCAGCGAACAGAACCAAGCCCATTTCAGCAACGGTCATCGGCGCGAACTGCTTTTGCTTCATCAGTTCGGTAACACGCTGACCGTGCTCCAGCTGCTTACGAGTCGCTTCGTCAAGGTCGGAAGCGAACTGTGCGAACGCAGCCAGTTCACGATACTGAGCCAGGGCCAGACGGATACCGCCACCCAGCTTTTTCATGATCTTGGTCTGTGCGGCGCCACCTACCCGGGATACAGAGATACCGGCGTTCATCGCAGGACGGATACCCGCGTTGAACAGGCTTGTCTCAAGGAAGATCTGGCCGTCAGTAATAGAAATTACGTTAGTAGGAACGAACGCAGATACGTCACCGGCTTGGGTTTCGATGATAGGCAGAGCGGTCAAAGAACCGGTTTTGCCTTTCACTTCGCCGTTGGTGTACTTCTCAACGTATTCCTCGTTAACACGGGACGCACGCTCCAACAAACGGGAGTGCAGGTAGAATACGTCACCGGGGTAAGCTTCACGTCCGGGCGGACGACGCAGCAACAGGGAGATCTGACGATACGCCCAGGCTTGCTTGGTCAAGTCGTCATAAATGATCAGTGCGTCTTCGCCGCGATCGCGGAAGTATTCGCCCATGGTGCAACCGGAGTATGGAGCCAGGAACTGCATGGAAGCAGGATCCGCAGCGCCGGCGGCTACAACGATGGTGTGATCCATCGCGCCGTGCTCTTCCAGCTTGCGCACTACGTTAGCGATAGAAGATTGCTTCTGACCAATCGCTACATAGATACACTTAATGCCAGTGCCTTTCTGGTTAATGATCGCATCGATCGCCAGAGCAGTCTTACCAGTCTGACGGTCGCCGATAACCAACTCACGCTGACCGCGACCGATAGGCACCATGGTGTCTACGGACTTATAACCGGTCTGCATCGGCTGACCAACGGATTTACGGGCGATAACGCCCGGCGCCACTTTTTCAACAGGCTCAGTCAGAGTCGTTTCCAGAGCGCCTTTACCGTCAATCGGATTACCCAGTCCGTCAACGACGCGACCAAGCAGTTGCTCGCCTACGGGTACTTCCAAGATACGGCCGGTTACTCTTACCTTTTGACCTTCCGCTAAATCTTTGTAGTCGCCCAGTACAACGGCGCCGACGGAATCACGCTCTAAGTTAAGAGCCAGACCGTATACGCCGCCTTCAAATTCAATCATCTCACCGTACATTACGTCGGCAAGACCATGGATCAGTACGATACCATCAGAAACGCTTACGATAGTGCCTTCTGTTTTTGCTTCAGAAGAAATATCCAGCTTCTCAATGCGCTTCTTGATGATTTCACTGATCTCAGATGGATTCAGTTGCTGCATGCCTTTATCCTCAAAAACCCTTCAGTTACCTTTCTGCGGAAATTCAGCCGCAGGCGCCAGTTCAGGAATTCACTGCCTCAGCCAGCTTAGCCAAGCGACCGCGTACGGACGCGTCAATCACCAAGTCACCTGCACGCACGACAATGCCCCCGATCAGCTCTTTATTAAGCTGGGAGCGCAAATTGACGTTGCGAGATAGTTTCTTTTGCAGAGCTTGAGCAAGCTTGTTTTCCTGCTCGCCATTCATTTCGAATGCGCTCTCAATAGTGACTTCGATTGTGGCTTCTTGCTGCGCCTTTAACTGCTCGAACAGTGCCGCGATTTCCGGCAGCAGGACCAGACGGTTGTTTTCAGCGAGAACTCTAACAAAGTTAGCTCCCGCTTCATTGAGTTTGCCTTCGCAAACGTCAAGGAACGTCTGGCCTTTCTGAGCGCTGGTCAATGCAGGGTGATTTAACACCTTATGCATGTTGCTGTCTTCAGCAACAGCGGCGGTCAGCGCTAATAACGCTGACCATTCCGACAATTGACCCGCGTCCCGAGCTAATTCAAAGGCCGCTTTAGCATATGGCCGGGCGAGTGTAGTGCTTTCCGCCATAATGCAAACCTCTTATAGTTCCGCAGCTAGTTTATCTAGCATGTTGCTGTGCGCACCTGCGTCCACAGAGGTTTCCAGGATCTTCTCAGCACCCGCCAACGCCAGCGCAGCGACTTCAGCACGCAGCGATTCCTTAGCACGGTTCTTTTCCTGGTCGATTTCAGCTTTGGCTGCAGTGATCAAACGTTCGCCTTCAGTACGCGCCTGGTCTTTTGCTTCTTCCAGCATCTGATTGGCGCGCTTGTTGGCCTGTTCGATAATTTCAGCCGCTTGCTGTTTGGCTTCACGCAACTGCTTGGCAACTTTTTCTTGGGCTAGCTCAAGATCCTTTTGCGCGTGCTCAGCAGCCTGCAAACCATCGGCAATCTTTTTCTCGCGTTCCCGCAGAGCCTGTATGACCGGCGGCCATACATACTTCATGCAGAATACGACAAAGATAAAGAAAGCAATCGCTTGCCCTATCATTGTCAGGTTGATGTTCACGTTGACACCCCTCGCTTATCAGTCGAATAAAATGACTCGTTTGCCTAAAAGGTGTAATTACTGAACCAAAGCAATGAACGGGTTAGCGAAAGTGAAGAACAGAGCGATACCAACGCCGATCATGGTTACGGCGTCAAGCAGACCGGCCACGATGAACATTTTAACCTGCAGCATGGGCACCATTTCAGGTTGACGCGCAGCGCCTTCCAGGAATTTACCGCCCAGCAAGCCGAAACCAATCGCAGTACCTAACGCGCCCATGCCGATCAAAAGAGCTACAGCAATCGCGGTCATACCAACTACAGTTTCCATTGTCTCTCCTAAATTTATCAGTTAGTTAGTGGATAGAAAGTTTTTTAGTTTTGATGGAAATTTCTACTTCTTAATGATCTTCATGCGCCATGCTCAGATACACGATGGTCAGCATCATGAATATGAACGCCTGCAGCACAATAACCAAAATGTGGAAAATCGCCCAGGGCACCGATAGCACCCATTGCACCCACAACGGCATCAACGCTATCAGGATGAAGAGCAGCTCGCCTGCGTACAGGTTACCGAACAGACGCAAAGCAAGAGAAATAGGTTTGGCGATCAAGCCCACGCCTTCCAGGAGCAGGTTGAATGGCAGCATCCACTTACCGAATGGCTGCAGGGTCAGTTCGCCGAGGAAACCGCCCACGCCTTTGACTTTAATACTGTAATAAATGATCAGGAAGAAAACGGACAACGACATTCCCAGAGTCACATTGACGTCAGTGGTGGGAACGACTTTAAAGTAAGCATGTTCATTGCCGGTTACGACTTGGAACAGTCTTGGCAGGAAGTCCACAGGGACCAAGTCCATCAGGTTCATCAGGAAAATCCAGCAGAAAATAGTCAACGCCAAGGGAGCGATGACCGCGTTTTTGCCGTGGAAAGTTTCCTTTACGCTCTTGTCGACGAAGTCGACCATAATTTCAACAAAGTTCTGCAGTCCGCTTGGTACGCCACTGGTCGCTTTCACCGCTGCTTTGCGGAACAACCAGACAAACAAAGCGCCCAAGGCGATTGACCAGCCCAGACTGTCAACATGGACGGCCCAGAACCCCATTTCTTTGGCTTCCTGCGCAGTGTGCGCAAAACTCCAGCCATGCTCTGGGTGGTTACCAAAGGTCAGGTTTTGAAGATGGTGCTGAATGTACTCCGACGCTGTAGGATTTTCGCCTGCCATGTTTCACTCTTAATCGATTGTTGCAATTGTTATTTACGCTGCCGCCTTCCGACAATCAGCGGCGCGAACCAATGCACTGACTGCACACCTAGAAAAGCCAGAAATAAACTTGCCGGCTCCAAAGGCTGGATAAACTTAAAAGCCAGGCMAAAAAAAATGGCCGTTAATCCTAGCTTAACCGCCTCTGCTTTATAAATAGATTGTACGATTTGCCTGGCTGCTTGAGCCCCTTGATAGAGAAAGGCGCGGTGGGCGAAATACATGTTTGGAACAGCGCAAATCAGTCCCCCGACCAAAGCCGAGTACGCATGCACGCTGCTCCATCTCCACGCGATTAAAGATATGAGGACCGTGGCTATTAATTGTAATCCCACAATCCTAAAGACTGGCGGCCGCTTAATAAGCGAGCGAGCTGCACTATTCAAATCACGTTTCTGCCTAGTTCTTGTTACCCCCCGCCCTCGCACTACAGAGACCCGTAGCTTTAGGCGCAGGTGATTATATTGTGTCGATGTAACGCATTCAACCGCCATGAAAACAAAACTGTATAATTTCCATACACATGGGTGCGTTAACAAATTTTAAGCAAATCAACATTTGGTACTAAATATGCTGTATTGAAAATCCAGACACCAAATGTTGTGTTTGAGCTAATTTTATACGCAGCATGGATGGCATGCAGTTTTAGTGATCCAGGCCTAAAAAAGAAACAAAACCGGGAGGAAAAACGCCAACCTGTTCTTCATGCGGACGGATTGGCGAAAAGACAGAAAGAGGCCTTATTTAATATGAGCGAGAATACCGTCCAACTCGTCCAGAGAGTTGTATTTGATGACAAGCTTGCCTTTGCCTTTGCTGTTGTAATCGATAGTGACTGGCGAACCCAGCCTTTCCCCCAGACTTTCCTGCAATTTGCGGACATCCGCATCCAGGGCTTTCTTGATTTTTTCCTTCGGATTTTCCTTTTCCTGCAACAGCTTTCTCACCAGAGCTTCAGTTTGTCTAACCGACAAACCTTTCTCGACGATGGCGTTCGCCGCAGCCAATTGCGTTGGCTCATCCAAAGGCAGCAAAGCTCTGGCATGTCCCATTTCCATATCGCCGCGCTCCAACATAGTTTTCACGTCAGCATGAAGGGCGAGGAGGCGTAGTAAATTGGCTATAGCTGGGCGGGATTTTCCAACCGCTTCCGCCACCTGGGACTGGTTCAAACCAAATTCATCCTGCAAGCGCTGTAGCGCCATGGCCTCTTCTATAGGATTAAGGTTTTCCCTTTGTATATTCTCAATCAACGCCATTGCGATGGCGGCTTCATCGGGAACATCGCGAATGATAACGGGAATTTTGTCTTTGCCAGCGATCTGAGTCGCGCGCCAACGACGCTCGCCCGCGATAATTTCATAGCGGTTCGGGGCAATCTCCCGCACCACGATAGGCTGCATGACGCCCTGTTGACGAATAGATTGCGCCAGCTCCTCCAGCGACTCGGGGTCCATGTCCCGACGAGGTTGATATTGCCCACGCTGGATCAGTTCGACTGGAAGCTCTTTTAAAACGCCATCCTGTTTGACGTTTTCTTCTTCCTCATTGGTGCGTGTGCGCGACCCGGCCAACAGTGCGTTCAGTCCGCGATCGCCTAGACCTCGTTTTTTCATTATTCAGGTAGTTCCCCAAAATCGCCCATTCAGGCTGGGACGGCTTCTTTCGCCGCCTTCCTGTCTTTGCGAATAATTTCTCCCGCCAATGCCAGGTAAGCAATGGCGCCTCTTGAGCTTTTATCGTATTTCAGCGCTGGCACGCCATAGGAAGGCGCTTCCGCCAGCCTTACGTTACGCGGAATAATTGAGCGATACACTTTATCGCCAAAGTAATCCGTAATTTGCCGCGATACATCTAATGTCAGGCTGTTGCGGGGATCGTACATGGTGCGCAACAGACCTTCTATTTCCAGACTAGGATTAACCGTCTCGCGAATTTGTTCGATGGTGTTCATCAACGCCGCCAATCCCTCAAGCGCGTAATACTCACACTGCATGGGAATCAAGACGCCATTGGCCGCCACCAATGCATTCACTGTCAATAAGTTCAACGCAGGAGGGCAGTCAAGCAGCACATAGTCATAGTTCGCCGCCACTTCCTTAATAGCGTTGCGTAAACGGTACTCCCGACCGATCTCGTTCATCAGCTCGACTTCCGCCGCCGTGACATCGCCATTGGCGGGCATTACATCGTAACCTGCCGCTTCAGACGTCTTTACTACCTGGGCGGCGTCCGCCTTTTTAGTGAGTACATCGTATACGGTGTGTTCAATCGTGTTTTTATCGATACCGCTTCCCATCGTCGCATTGCCCTGTGGATCAATATCCACCAGCAATACTTTGCGCCGGGTAGCGGCTAGAGAGGCTGCCAGATTGACGCAGGTCGTGGTTTTGCCGACACCGCCTTTTTGGTTGGTTACAGCCAATATTCGCGCCATTTATGAGCCTCCGGTATTTCCACTACGCGCAATAATAAGCAAATGACGTTCCCCATCACAACCGGGAACCTCCAGCTTATGCCATTCCACAACTTCAAAGTCCGCCGGCATGGCTTCAATCTCGTCATGGGGATAAAGGCCTTTCAACGCATAAATGCGGGTTTCGGGAAGAATTAGATCACGGCATCCAGCAATCATATCGCCAATCGTCGCGAAAGCTCTGGATATTATTCCGTCAAACCTGGCTTCGGGCATAAACGCTTCGATCCGGGTATGTTCGATCTGAAGATTCGTCAGCCCCATATCCATCCGGCACTGATCCATGAACCGGGTTTTTTTGCCGTTGCTATCCAACAATGTCCAGTGGGAGTCCGGCTGCGCAATGGAAAGAGGGATACCCGGTAATCCTGCGCCAGCGCCCACATCCAGAAACTGGGCGCCTTTTAAATAAGGAAGCGCGGCCAGAGAATCAAGTATATGACGGCTCACGTGTAATGCGGGATCGCGCACAGCAGTGAGGTTGTACGCCTTGTTCCATTTGTGCAGCAGTTCCAGATAACGCAGAATTTTAGTTCGCTGCGCCTCCGTCAGACTCACTCCCATCGCCTTTAAGCCAGACGCCAGCTGCTCCGTTTGATTCAAAATCAACGCCATACTCAAGCGCTCTTCCGCTGAATGGAGCCACGCTTCTTCAAATGAACCAGCAACAGAGAAACCGCCGCCGGAGTAACCCCCGGAATCCGGGAGGCCTGAGCCAGGGTTTCCGGCCTAACTTCAGTCAGCTTTTGCTTGATCTCGTTGGACAAACCCTGAATTCCGCTATAGTCGAGATCCGCAGGCAAAGCCATATTTTCATTGCGCCGCAAGCGCTCAATTTCTTCCTGCTGACGGTCAATATATCCAGCGTATTTAACTTGAATCTCCAACTGCTCAGCCACTTCGAACGGCGTCGTCGCCACTTCCGCATCCAGCAAAGACAGCTTTTCCCAAGTCATTTCCGGACGCTTCAGCAGATCATGCAATGAATACTCTCGCGTTAGTTCCGTCTCTAACAGCTCCGCCGCTTTCCGGGCTTTTTCCGTCGCCGGCTGAATCCAGATAGACTTCAAACGTTGCTGCTCGCGAGCGATAGCTTCCCGTTTCTCACAAAAAACACGCCAGCGTTCATCGTCAATCATGCCAAGCTCGCGGCCCTTTTCGGTCAACCGCAAATCCGCATTGTCTTCTCGCAGAAGCAGCCTGTACTCAGCGCGACTGGTGAACATACGATACGGCTCTCGCGTGCCCATGGTGATCAGGTCGTCCACTAAAACGCCGATATAAGCTTCATCACGGCGTGGACTCCACGCTTCTTTATCCTGCGCGCGCAGAGCTGCGTTCATACCCGCCAACAGGCCTTGCGCCGCTGCTTCTTCATAGCCTGTTGTGCCGTTAATCTGGCCAGCGAAAAACAGGCTATCGACAAACTTGGTTTCCAGAGAGTGCTTCAAGTCCTGGGGATTAAAGAAATCATACTCAATGGCGTAGCCGGGTCTGGTGATATGCGCGTTTTCCATGCCCTGGATGGAATGCACCAATTCCAGCTGCACATCAAAAGGCAGGCTGGTGGAAATACCATTGGGGTACAGCTCGTGAGTACTCAGTCCCTCAGGTTCAATAAATATCTGATGTGAATCCTTGTCAGAAAAACGATTCACCTTGTCTTCAATAGAAGGACAATATCGAGGTCCAACCCCCTCAATCACTCCCGTATACATAGGAGAGCGATCCATCCCTCCACGAATGATCTCGTGAGTACGTTCATTGGTGCGAGTGATAAAGCAGTTCACCTGACGTGGATGCAGGTCCGCCGAGCCCATAAATGACATGACGGGAATTGGCGTATCGCCAGGCTGCGCCTCCATCACCGAAAAATCCACAGAACGCGCATCAATTCGCGGCGGCGTTCCCGTTTTCAAACGTCCAACACGGAAGGGCATTTCCCGCAGCCGTTTCGCCAAAGCGATGGAAGGAGGATCTCCCGCACGGCCGCCGGAATGGTTTTCCAATCCAATATGGATAACGCCGCCAAGGAATGTACCGGTCGTCAGTACGACCGTCTTACTATGAAAACGGAGTCCCATTTGGGTCACGACGCCAGCGACGCGGTCGCCCTGCATGATCAGGTCGTCGGCAGCCTGCTGAAAAATGGTGAGGTTAGGCTGATTTTCCAAAATCTCACGGATCGCCGCTTTATACAGCGCTCTATCCGCCTGAGCGCGAGTTGCGCGCACCGCCGGGCCTTTTCTGGAGTTAAGCACCCGAAATTGAATCCCCGCCTGATCCGTTGCTAACGCCATGGCGCCGCCAAGCGCATCCACTTCTTTCACCAAATGGCTTTTACCGATGCCTCCAATCGCGGGGTTACAGGACATCTGTCCAAGGGTTTCAATGTTATGAGTCAACAGCAGAGTCTGGCGCCCCATGCGCGCCGCCGCTAATGCAGCCTCGGTTCCGGCATGCCCACCGCCTATCACTATGACGTCAAAACTTTTTGGAAAGTCCATAGACTTTTACACCCTCATCGGTAACGGACCTGAAACGAACCGCGTATTTTACTATGTGGACAGGGCAAAAATAAGAGCGCTATATAAAAAATGTTTAAAAAACGCTCAAAACATCTTGTCTCGGGAGCTTTACGACTTGGCTTTGTCACACAGATTAAAAAATAGCCTAGCCTTTTCAGAGAGTTAGCAAAAATATTTTAGACAAGTTATTAATAAAGTTATCCACAAGCAAAACCATTGCCCGACTAAAATTATCAACTAACAAGCCTTTGTTTTATAAAGACAAAAAAAATGCTCTTCGAATGAGTTGACATATGACCCATAAAGTTATCCACAGTGCGTCGAAGTTATTGACAGTGGATAACTCTGCTCAAATTAAGGGAAAAAAGAGCACTCTGGTAGCCTTCCTGAGAGTGAAATATTAATGCAACTTTCTGTGGTTTTATGAAGAGTGTATGTCTGATCGCAACATGATTTGCACAGCCTAAAAACTCTTTTCCACTATAAAGCCACGGCATGTTGTGTTCTGGTCAAATCCCACCGGACACTTTCTTTAGAGAGTTTTCATAATTAACCGGCGACATATCATTGTTCGCCGTATGCAGTCTTTCGAGGTTGTAATATCTCATGTAGGCTGCGACATCCTGCTTCATGTGTTCCCGGGT
>NZ_JAHMIN010000071.1 GCF_018986435.1 Hahella sp. HN01
GATGGTTGTGGGCGACGATGACTTTTGCAGCGTTATGGCGTAAGGCCGCTTTCACCACTTCGCGAGGATAAATATGGGCCTCGTCGATCGCGCCACGGAATAGCACTTCGTAGGCGATCAATCGGTTCTGAGTATCCAGGAAAAGTCCCACGAACGTTTCGCGTGGCTCCGGCGCCAGATGCATCATCAGATATTCTTTCACTTTACCCGGGTCATCCATATTGCAGGAATGACGTTTAAACCGTTGCGCCAGCGCGCGTTTGGCGGCCTTTAAAACAATGTCCGAATCCAAGGGCACGGACAGGGTAAATTCCCCGGTGCGCCTGTTCAAATGAAGCGTGGCCGTAGTAGACTCGACGTCAGCCATGATCAACTCCTCGTAAGTTGGTTTTGGTTAGTCGGCGTTGGGTGTTGCCGCACTCAGCGCCGGCGATTAGAGGTAGCCTATGAACGCTCAATCATCAATGGATTGCAACTTAATCAGTGCGTTATTAGAAAGGTGAGCGCTCACTTTGATCTCCTGCCGTACAGCAATTCTTCGACATACTTGTTTGAACTCTTTCTCTCTGCTCTTCCCATAGCAACGGTGGATCAACCGCCAGATCAAACAGCGTGATGTGGTTGGGTAATGCGTCGTCCAGGATGGCCGCCACGATATCCGGCGGCAACAATGTCAGATTGAGGATGCGGCTGACGTAACTGTTATCCACCCCTTCCTTGGCGGCGATGTCACGTAGCGTTTCCGCTTCTCCTGAAGCTAAGAGCGCCCACCACCGATGCGCCCTGGCGAGCGCCACCTGCAGCGGCGTAATCGCCTTATCCCAAGGCCTTGGATCTTTCCTCTCCTCAGGAAGCGTCACCAGCTTGCGCCCACTACGCCGCTTGAAACGGATCGGGGTGGTTAGCGTCACGGCGCCATGACTATCCGTGATCAGGCTGGTCCTCCCTGTACTCTGGATACGCGTTCCACTCATGCGGCAGCTCCCTCGTGAGATGAATTGATGGAGGGTTGTAACTCCAGCGCCATTCGTTCAATGCCATTCATGCGCAGCCGCACCTCCAGGTCATTGGGCGAAACCACTACTTTTTCCACCAGCAGTCTGACAATGCGTGACTGCTCCACCGGAAACAACTGGTCCCAGATCTCATCCAACCGTAACATCGCGACGGCGACCTTCGCCTCGTCCAGCTCAGGATCAATCCCTGCAGCGACTGGCGTCATCTCTCGTAACAACGTGGGCGAGCGCAGTATTCCTCGTAACTGTTCCAGTACCGCCGCCTCAAGCTCCGCCGCAGGAAGGCGCGGTAGGCCGGACGCGCCAGCGCCTTCTTTAGCGTCCCGCTGCGGTATGTAGTAGCGATATCGTTTGCCGTTTTTCTTGGTGGTGTGCCAGGGTGACAACGCCCGACCGTCATAACCAAATACGATGCCTTTCAGCAGATAAGATACCTTCGCGCGGGTGCTGGCGGCGCGCACACGACCGTTTTTCGATAGGATCGTCTGGACATGCTCCCACAGCTCCTGGTCGATAATGGGAGGGTGTTCTGCTTGATGCCATTGATCCTTGTGGCGTAGCTCACCCAAGTAGGTGCGATTGTTCAGCAGCTTATAGATCAAGCTCTTGTCGATGGGTTTGCCTTTACGAAACCGGCCGTCCTGTGTGGTCCAGGATTTGGACGTAGCGCCATCTAAACGTAACTCTTTCACCAGCGTCGTGCTGGAACCCAGCTCGGCAAATCGTCGAAAGATATGATGGACCAGTTTGGCTTCGCGCTCATTGGGGACCAGACGCCTGTCCTTGACGTCATACCCCAGCGGAGGAATACCGCCCATCCACATTCCTTTTCGCTTACTTGCAGCAATTTTGTCGCGGATACGTTCCCCCGTTACCTCACGCTCAAATTGGGCGAACGAGAGTAAGATGTTCAGCATCAGACGCCCCATGGACGTGGTCGTATTGAACTGCTGCGTGACGGAAACAAAGGAGGCGTTATGGCGATCAAAGACTTCCACCATCCGGGAAAAATCTGTCAGGCTGCGTGTTAGTCGATCAAGCTTGTACAGAACAACCACATCGATTTTCCCCGCCTCAATATCCCTAAGCAGTCGCGTTAGCGCTGGGCGATCCATGGTGCCGCCGGAATAAGCGGGATCGTCATAATCATCCTCTACAGAAACCCACCCCTCCGCTCGTTGGCTTGCGATGTACGCATGCCCAGCATCGCGCTGGGCGTCGATCGAGTTGTACTCCTGGTCCAGTCCCTCCTCATGGGATTTTCGCGTGTAGACCGCACAACGCAGCCGACGTTTCACGACGTCGTTCATCGTTTGCCTCCCTTGCGCGCGCCTTTGGGTTTCGAGGCTGACTTCAGCCCAAAAAACGCCGGGCCAGACCAACGCGTGCCCGTGATTTCCCGAGCGATCATGGACAGGGATGGATATAGGCGGCCCTGATAGTCATATTGCCCATCCGCGAGCACCGTCACATGGTGCTCAACTTCGTGATATTCACGTGTCAGCACCGTGCCAGCTGGCGGCCGGTTATCACGGACAGGCTTGTCTGGATCGGTGGCCTCCACCAGCTCAGCGATGCGGCGTTGGTTGCTCTCCAACAGCTCTGGATTTGTCTTACGAAACTCTTCCTCCTGTAACCGATAGGCAATGCGGCGCTCTAAGTATGTGCGCACGTGCGTCGGGGCGTCGGTCTCGAACAGCTTTCGCCAGAGCCCCCGGAGTTGGGGCATGGGCAGCGTGGGTAAAGCAGCCACTCGGGCTGCGATGGAAGGCATGGATATCAATTCTGTTTGGCTCATTCGATCTCCGTTCTCTCTGTTTTTAACGGAGTTGGATGAACGCTCTGACGCCCCTGGAAGGCAAGTCCCACCTTGCTCTCTTTTTGAAAATTCTTCTCGCGAAGGCGAACAAGCCCGTGAGCGAGAATGAGTACGACTTCCTGTCTACGTTGTTCCGCACTCATGTGCTCGGGAGGGATGGCTCTGCAAGGGTTGTACGAGGAATGGCTTGATGACATTGCTGGGCGGTCCTGACTGTCAAACTGCTTGATGGAGGGGCAATTATCGGCTCAAGTAACCAGCCTGGCCATGAGGGAGTTGCGGGCTACTGCGAACGACTTCAGGTGGCTTGGGGCGATGGCGGAAACGACGAAAAAATTTATCGTTGAAGGACTCGCATTATTTGGATAAAAGACAAGCCTGAAGGCTAGTTATCTGTAGCTGTGTTGTCTTCCGTCCAAGCGTCGACGATTTGCCGGACTCGCTTTTTATCTGCTTCTCGCAGGGATTTGTATTTGCGGAAGAAGGCCTCATCGATAACGCCTTGATCTGGCGTAGTGGCGGAGCCATTCAGTAAAAATTCCGAGGTGACTTTAAGCGCTGTAGCGATCTTGTCTACCTTCTCCACTGAAGGGTTACTTGATTCGAAATTCTCCAGATTCCACAGATAGCTTTTACTGGAACCGGACAGCATTGCCAGCTGTTCAAGACTGAGCTTTTGTTGTTCACGCAACTTACGAAGTTTGCGGCCTAGCGTTGATGGCACAAGACGTTCCTTTGTTATATTTATTACTTTTTTATTTATAAATCATATCACTATGCCAACTACACGCGCATCTTCTTGTTCTTGACAGAAAATAGCCCATTAGGAATAATCCGTTCAGCCTACCGAACGAATCCGTCCAACACCCCCAAGGAGGGCTGGGTGCCTATAACAAAAAAGCAAATGCCTGAGCAGATGATAGATCACCTATTCCGTAGTAAACGGTAAAGGGGTCTATTGAACATTAACCAGTGAAGGTTGCTGTATTTATGCCTGCCATTRAAAATCAATTACCGCCACAGAAACGCTATGACCTAACTCCGCTAATGACGGGAGCGCCTCTGACTTGGGATGCCGAAGATGGTATTGAGTCAGTGAACGTGGTCATGCTCAAACTAAAGGACCTTGCTGGATACGGGCGTATCCAGGTGGAATCTCCCGCGCAGAGCGTACTTGGTCTGCATGAATATTCGCGCGAATACTTCGGAGGCCACTGTCCTCTGGCATCAGGTGCGTTTATTCCCACGCAAGCGAAGATCATTATTCGCTTTCACCCAGACAAGAAAGGCAGTCGAAGTAATGTTCTGCCAATCAATATCACGCTCCCCAATGGGTGCGACCTGCTTACACGAACAAGCAAAGAGAAGCTTGTTGGTGAGAAATATCTAAAACGTTGGGGGCTATTGAACGATATTCACGGATGACGACTGACTCAATTACTCTGGAAGCATTGACGCTCATTTTGCGGCTACTGAATAGCCCTGCGCCCACTATCGCTGGCAGCTTGCTGTTTGAAGAATTTCCCAGTGTCGCATACGAGCTTGTGAATCGGCTTTTCTTAACGCCAACAGGTTGCTTGGGCTATCTAACTCATGGGCATCAGGGATTTGCTGATTTGACTTGGTGTTCGGAGACGAGGCGGCATCGCTACTTCTCTTCCAGCGCTGGTTGGGTCAGCGTTTCTGCCGAGGAGATACATCGATATACGGTTGATGTGGATAGATTGCTACTCTGGCTGCAGAGCTTCTTTTCGATCGGCGCTCATCATCGAGTGACGCCTCTTTTGGATGACTGGCTGTGGCACTTGGGAGCGGCTCGCATTCGCGGCTATCGTGTAAACCTGTATTTTGTGCGTAGCCTGGATACGACAGAGCGCCTGTTGTCTGTCATGAAGGAACTCAGGAAAGAGTCGGCCAGAGCGCCAGCGATTGTGGTCAGCACCTCAAGCAAACTCCCAACAGGCATAGATATGCCGCAAGATATAGCGTTAGTCTCTCTTGATAGGCTTCTGAGTCGAACTGGCGATTGCTGTGTGCTGGACGAACTCTCCGTCCTTTCAATTCTACAAGGCTACTCCGAGGCGTCTGAAAGTGAAGGCGGTATCGGACTTCGATTTTCTACTGACTTTCGGCGCGTTCGCTGGGATGGACAGTGGTACACGCTTACCAAGAAGCAGTCTGCGGTGATGGAAGCCTTGTATCGAGAGGGCGGACGTGCTCACAAAGATCTACTGCGTGCGGCAGCTGAGACAAATGAAGAGTTGCATCGCGTTATGCGGAATAAGGTTGACGGGAAATGGATATTGCATCCCCTTTGGAATACTCTCATTAAAAAGGAAGGGAATGGGTACTATTTTTTTGATGGAAATTGACAAGCTTATTAACCTCAACTCCACAGCGTTCATTCTCTTTTCCGTTCCAATCGCCAACTTATTTAGCTGTATAAATATAGCAACAAATCCCCCTGTGGAAATATTTTCACGGGGGGATTACATTTTTTAAGCTAGTGACGATGTTAGTCTACCTGCAACCAGTATTCCTTGCTGGGCATATGTCTGATTTCTCTGCGCTTCTACATCGCTTCGTACATTGATTGCATTTTCACTCATTATATGATGAGTTCCATTCGTCAGGTCACATGCCATAGCAGTTGATCCGAATGGGCGCAATTTATTTCCAGGAAGGTCAAAAACAGGATTAAGAGAAACAGTGTAGTTGTTTTGAATGCAAGTATTTCTGATGCTATCCCTAATTATCCGGGTCGTATTACTTGGGCTTTTCCCTAATAAAGTCTGGACGTATGTGTTACCTACTGCTGCAAAGCGGCGTCTAAGCATCATATGCATCTTGCTAACAAGTGCAGGAAAGACGTTTCCTACTAAACAGTCCTGCACATCAACTGCATCCGAGTCAAAGTGTGCAAGAGCCACAAGATCATTGTCCCCATTGTATTTGACCAATATATATGCGGAAACGCATGGGTTAACGCTATTTGTAAATATATATCTTCGATTAGCCGCAATAGCTCTATCAGTTCTACTGACAATGACATACCCTTGCTGCGGAACATATATGCCATTATTGACTATCGTTTGCGTGGCAGTCGTGAATATCCTCATATCTCGCGGACCACGAAGTTGAGGCCATGGGGGAATGTTATGGGGCCCTTGGAAAACAAAGTTATTAACTTGGATTGGCATGATCAATAATCTCCTTTTGTCTGCTCTACACATGAAGCGATAATGTGAGGACTAATCCTTTGCATGATTTGTTTTTTTTTCACATTTCATGGGCAGCATTTTTTTGAAGGGAAAACAGTTTTTTTGGGTAAGCATATGGGCATATTGCTCTTAGCCCATCCAGGCTTGCTTACCGTGCCTAAATCCTACGTAGGCAGCATTGGCGTCTACTGAATCTCTAGCTATGAGAGCCCTATATCGTGAAGGCGGACGTGCTTACAAAGATCTACTGCGTGCGGCGGCCGAGACAAATGAAGTGTTACATCCTGTTATGCGGAATAAGGTTGACGGGAAATGTGTAATACATCCACTTTGGAATAGTCTCATTAAAAAAGAAGGGGGTGGATATTATTCCTCAATGGGTATTGATAGGCTTACTAATCTCGTATTTACCTGCACAAAATTAGCGAAAAATACCCCTGTAGAATTATTTCTACAGGGGACTTACGTTCCTTAAGCTAGCGAAGTGGTTAGCCTACCCGCAATTAATATTCCTTGCTGGGCATATGCCTGATTTCTTTGCTCTTCTACGTCATCCTGTATATTGATTGCGTTCTCACTCATTATGCGGTGGGTACCATTTCTCAAGTCACAAGCCATAGCCGTCGACTGAAAAGCGCGCAACCCATTGTTAGGACCGTTAAATACAGGGTTGGGAGAAATAACGTAATTGTTTTGCTGGCAAGTATTTCTGATGCTGTCCCTAATTTGTCGGCTCGTATTATTTGGGTTTATCCCAAACAAAGTCTGAACGTATGTGTTGCCCACTGCCGCAAAGCGGCGTTTAAGCATGATATGCATCTTCTCCACAAGCGCCGGAAAGACTCTTCCTACCAAGCAGTTTTGCACCTCAATTGCATCCGAGTCAAAGTGTGCAAGAGCCACGAGGTCATTGTCCCCGTTGTATTTGACCAAAACATATACAGCAACACATGGGTTAACACTGTTCGTATATAGATACCTTCTATTAGCCGCGATAGCTCTGTCAGTCCTACTGACGATGACATAACCTTGTTGTGGCACATATATGCCGTTATTTACTATCGTTTGCGTGCTAGCCTGGAATCTCCTCATAGCTTGTCGATTATTCAGTTGAGGCAATTGCGGTATGTCATTGGCCCCTTGAAAAACAAAGTTATTAGCTTGGATTGGCATGATCAATAATCTCCTTTTGTTTGCGATGCTCAAGTAGCGAAAACGTGAGGGCGAACCCTTCGCATGTTTTTTGATTTGCTAATTTCTTTCACATTTCATGGGCAACTTGTTTTTTGGGCGGGGATTGTGTGTTTTTATTGTGTTTCGGGGCGGTTTGAAGCATATGGGCTTAACACCGGTTGTAGCAGGAGACTCACCTCGGTGTGCTTGCTGCATCCAGATGCTGATTTTACTTGGTACGATGGAAGCTAGACTTTGATTTGCCTGCCTACATCGTCTTGCAAAGCACGCAGTCATAACTCAACCAGATATTGAAAATCCCACTGCTTTTCCCCTGTGTAACCCTCCCAATTTTCCCACTACCTGTTTTGCAAGATAGCTCCACGATTCCGCAATAACCCAAAGGAGCTAATCGTGGAAATAAAACACTTCAGTCAACGTGAGTTGGCTCTTCGCTGGGGCGTTTCTGAAGCCTGTCTGGAGCGTTGGCGCACCCTCGGCTGCGGTCCCGTCTATCTCAAACTGCATGGGCGCGTGCTTTACCGCATTGAAGACGTGGAGGTCTTCGAGGTGGAGAGCCTGCGTAAGAGCACTTCCGAACGGTTTGATAAGGGAGACGTCGCATGAGCCGATATGCCATGGAGGAACTGATCGGGACGCCCGCCAAAGAACTGGCGGAGTATTCAGGCGAAACGCTCTACCGCCTCAGAACGGAAGCGTCAATCATGCTCGCCGCCGCCAAAGTGTTGGTGTCCCACCTTGATTATGCGTTGGAGGCCAAATACGGCCGGCGCGCTAAGGCGTTACGTCGGTGGAAAGAAGCTGATTCCGTGAGTTTTGAGGACGGCGCGGTGGACGTTCACGCCAGCGTAACCGAGCGTGTGGAATGGCGCCAGGACGCCCTGACTAAGATTGCGCGACGCATCGCTGAGGCGGGTTGCGATCCCGCTGACTTTCTGGATATCACTTACTGCGTCAGCGAGGACAAGTACAACGCTTGGCCGCAGAGTTTACGGCGCTCTTTCGAGCAGGCGCGCATTCATAAACCCGGCAAGCCGTCGATTCGATTGTCTCTCAGGGAGGCGCGCTCATGAGCCTTCCCATCATCACCGCCGATCAAAGGTTAGCTGAAAAGCGCGGTGTCAAAGGCGTATTGATTGGAAAAAGCGGCATCGGCAAGACGTCTCAACTGTGGACGCTCGACGCCCAGCGCACATTGTTTTTCGATCTGGAGGCTGGCGATCTCGCTGTTGAGGGATGGAAAGGCGATTCCATCCGTCCACGCACCTGGCCGGAGTGCCGAGACTTCGCTGTGTTCATTGGCGGTCCCAATCCGGCGCTTCGTGAGGATCAGCCGTTCAGCCAAGCTCATTTTCAGGCGGTATGCGAGCGCTTTGGCGACCCGTCCATTTTGGACAAGTACGACACCCTGTTTGTCGACTCCATTACCGTGGCGGGCCGACTGTGTATGCAGTGGTGCAAGGGGCAGCCGCAGGCGCATTCGGAGAGAACCGGCAAGCCAGACGCACGCGGCGCATACGGATTGATGGGCCAGGAGATGATCGCCTGGCTCACCCATCTGCAGCACACGCGGGACAAAAACGTCTGGTTCGTCGGCATCCTCGACGAACGCCTCGATGATTACAACCGCCGCGTATTTTCCCTACAGATCGACGGCTCAAAAACAGGGCTGGAACTGCCAGGCATTGTCGACGAGGTCGTCACCTTGGCCGAACTGAAGTCAGACGACGGCGCCGGCTATCGCGCGTTCGTCTGTCACACCCTCAATCCCTGGGGATACCCCGCCAAGGATCGTTCAGGCCGCCTGGAGGCCGTGGAGGAACCGCATCTGGGACGACTTATGGAAAAGGTCGCAGGGCCCGCGAAACCGGCTCTGGAGCGTCTGGAATACACGC
>NZ_JAHMIN010000072.1 GCF_018986435.1 Hahella sp. HN01
AGGTGGTAGGGGTCGCCGTTGACCGATCCGTTAAACTGAAAAATGATCTGCGCGCCCTCGCCTTTGCCGCCGGCGGGTCCGCTGGGGATCGTGGGTTGCGGCGGCTGGTAGGTATTCGGCGGCGCTCCGCCTCCGCCGGCGCTGACCGTTCCGCCTCCTCCAAACTTCTGCGATTTGAGCTTCTGGATCTGGACAGCGGTGGCCACCACGGACGTGGCGGCGAACGCCGCGCCCACAATCGGGCCACCAATTTGCGCACCCTTGTTGTAGGAATGCACGGCGGCTTCATACCCCGCCACCAGGGCGTTGGCGATGGCGGCCTTTTTGCCAATCTCGAATAGCTTCTTGGACTTCGTGTCCATGAGCGTTGAGAGATTGCCTAACATGCCAGTCATGACCGACACCCGCTCTTGATGCTCCGCCTCCGCCAAAGCCTTGCGCTTGCCCTTCTCCCGCTCCTCGATCTCCGTCAGCGTGGCTTGATGCTGCGCGGACAGCTCGCCCAACAACTCCATATGCTGCGTTTGGGTTAACAGTTTTTCGTCCAGCGCCTCCTGCAGCATGTCCCGCCGGCGCTCGTACGATTCCCGTTCCGCCTCCTCTTCGGTCAGCAGGGATTCGCGGATGCTTTCGACGTTCCCCCGGATTTCGTTCTGACGCTGCAATGCGGCGTTGGCTTCCTCCTGCGCCGCCTTCACCCGTTGCAGGTTGTCCGCCACGGTGGCGGTCACGCCCTGGTAGTCCTGCAAGGTGACGACGCTTTCGCCCAGCGTCACCTTGAACTTTTCCGTCTCCCTGTTCGCCCCCTCCATCTGAGCGAAAATGTCGCCGGTGGCGCCGCGCAGGTTCTCCTGCATGGCGTACAGCTCGGCGTCCACTTTCGCCACGTCATCGGAGAGCTTGCCCAGGTAGTAGGTTCCAACCCGGATAAACTCAATCACGCTGGCGCTGACCTCCAGCGCGCCGGCGGCGAGCAAGCGCACCGCCTGCCCGCCCAGCTTGGCCGCCTCGGGCAGCACATCCCCCATGAAGTGCGCGACGCGCTCGATGGTCGGCCCCAACGCCACGGCCATGTTATTGGTCATGCCCGTCAGCGCCGCATTCATCTTGATAATGGCGGCATTGGCGGCGGTGGCCTGGGTCGCAAAGCTTGTGCTGATGGTGTTGCCGGTGCGGTCGGACTCTTCGCCCATGGCCCGAATGGCGGCGCTGCCGCCTTCCATGGTTTGCAGCAGAGCGACGCCTTCAGAGTCCAACAGTTTCATGGCGAGGCGCACCCGGTCCGACTTCGCCGGCACCTCCGCCAGAGCGTCCGCGAGCACTTCGAACTGCTGTTCGGGACGCAGTTGCTGGAGCTTCTGCGCGGATAAGCCCAGCGCTTTGATCGCGCCAATGGCTTCGCCACTGCCGGCGGCCGCCTCGGCGATGCGTCGGGTCATGCGCTGCAGGCCGGTTTCCAGCGTGCCGGCGGATACGCCCGACAATTCCGCCGCGTAGGCGAGACGGCTCAACCCTTCCACGCTCACGCCCAGGCGCACGCTTAAGTCGCCCAGGTGATTGGCCGCGTCCAGACTGCCTTTGATAACGCCGCCAAACACGCCCGCCGTGGCGATGGTGGTCAGCACGGAAAACATCTTGCCGGCATTGTTGGCCGCTGACGCCGTGCGCTCCAGATGCTTGTTGACGTTACGCAAGCCGTCTTCGACCTTGGCTGTTGCGAGGCGCAGATCAATGGACAGCGCGCCAATCATTTCCTGGCTCATAAGCAACCTGTAGGAATTACGAAATAGAAGGGTTAGGCGTCGCGCCAAGCATCGCCGAATAACAGATTTTTCAGGGCGTCCGCACGCTCCGCGCTACTCTGACGCTCACGTTCGAATTGCTCGGCGTAGGCGTCCAGGGATTCGTAAGCCATCCATTCCGCCAGCTCGGCGGAGTCGATCTCCTGCAGCAGAGCCTTAACCGTCTTGCCCAACTTGGCGGCGAGGTAGAAGTAAAACCGGCGCTCGGGCCGGCTCAGGAGTTTTTTGCAGCGTTCTCCACTTCGCCTTGGGTTAAGCGATTGAGTCGGGCGGCGACATGGTAGACGCGATCCAGGGCCGCGCAGGATTTCGCGCCCAGGGCTTTGACGTCGCTCTCGTTAAATAGGCGCTCGCCTTTGTCATCCACCAAGCAGACCGCCACCAGCTTGGCGCGGATGTTGGTCAGGTCGCGTTGCGCGCTGCCATCGGGAGACAGTTTCACCAGCGAGCCTTCGTAATCGTCACGGGCGGCGCCACTCATCAGGGCGACCCGAACGGTTCCGCCCCACTCCGGCACGTCCACATCGACAGACTCGATATCCTGCGCGGAAAGAATTTGCTGTTTACTTAAATAACTCATCTAAGAAGCCTCGTTTAGGGTTTCGCGAAAGTGGGTTTACCAGTGATGCGCAGTGCGGCGGAGCCTTCCAGCATGCCGCTGATGCCTCCACTTAAACTGGTGGCGTTCTTCACGTAAGCCTTGAATGTGGCGGTGGTTAAATCTGGAAAAGTAATCTTGACGGTCTTCAGCGCTCCGGACAGCTCAGCGGCGCGGACTTCGTTTTGGCCGGGGTCGGCGTAGTTGATAAACCAGTCCAGGCTAAAGCTCCCCCAATCGCGCTTGCCGAGAAAGAACTCGGACGTCTCGCTGCTTAAATCCGTGTTGTCGATTTCGGGGCGTTCGCCATCAAAACCGGAAAAAGATTTAACTCCGGTCACCTCGATGTCAGGCGTGCCGGCGGTCGTACCGTCGATTTCAATCTTTGTACCGTCGGCGGGCATTTTCGCCATGGTCAGTCCTCGTAAAATGTGAATGAATAATCCAGCATCAGCCGGTGGAGCTGGGCCGCCTCGTCGTACTCGTAGGTTTTGCCGTTGCGCACGGCGGTGAAGTCATTTCCGCGCAGAGCCAGGGCTTTGATCACCGCCTCCACCAACTGGTCCGCCTGCTTGAGCGTCGGGGCCCAGGCGTCGATCTGCGCCCGCTCGCGTCGGCTGTTGTCCTCTCCGCCCAGGTCGTTGACGGGATCGTCTCCGACATACAGCAGGGACAGCGCGGGCATTGATGCGTGGGGCGGTAAAAAGCGTCCGTGAATCGCCGACGGCGGAATCAGCGCCCTAACCTGATCCGCCTTACGCAGTCGCTTCAGCAATCGCGGAATAATCATCGGCGCGCCCTCGCTTGAATAATGGAATGCCACATGCGTTTGCCGGCGGCTTTGACCGCCGCATCCTTGGCGCGCAAAAACGCCGGACGCAGAAAAGGACGCGGGGCAACGCCAGGATGGTTAACGCCGGACACCACCTGCGAGCCGATGCGCAGACGCTTTTTGTTTTTGCGCTTGTTGCGGCCTCGTCCGGTAGTCGGGTTGGGAATGGCGTGCGGCGCGGCTCCGAATTCGATAAAGCGGGCGTAGTAGGCTTTGGGATGCACCCCCACGCGACCGGTGAAGCCGCGCCCGCTGCGATCCCTGCGCAGCTTGTAGCGGATGTGCTTACGCAGGTGGCCGCTTTTAACTGGCGCGCCTTGGCGTATTTCCTTACGGAAGGTTTTGGCGGCTTCGGTCAGCCCCTCCCGCGCCGCCTTGTTGGCCGCCTGTTTGCCGAGTTGCTGTAGGGCTTGGTGCAGCTCGCGCAAACCGCTGATCTTAACGCCGCTACTCATGATGAGCCCCCCGTATCCGCGCACATCAGCACCCATTCTTTATTCGCCTCGTTGGTGTTGATGGCGGAATGAATGTCATAAACGCGCCCCTGATAGATCGCTCGGTAATCCTGCGACGTGAGTCCGGCCAGCGCCTGCTCCCAGCGCAGCACGATACGGGTGGTCAGCTCGGCGCGGGGGCCACTGGTGGCCAGATATTCCCGACCGGATAGCGGCTCCACGCCCGCCCAGCGCGTGGCGACATCTCGCCAGCCCTGCACGGTTTCGCCGTACTCATCTTGGGTGGCGACGTTGGCTTGAATCGTCACGCGCCGCCGTAGTCGTCCCGCCCTCATAGTCGCCGAATCCGCAGCAGGTCCAGCAGCGCTTTGGAGCACAGCGGGACTTGCGAGACCGTCGCCGCCGTCTGGTCCTCCCGTTGCTCGTACAGGGTAGCGATGATCATTTTTATGGCGTGCTTGGCCAGCTCGGGAATGCTCTCGCCCTCCGCCAGGGGCAGCCCGGAATACTCCTCCGCCAGATTCCGCGCCACGGCGATCAGGGTTTCGATGTAGGCGTCTTCGTCGTCGTGCTCCACCCGCAAATGCTGCTTGGCTTCTTCCAGTGAGATAGGGGCCATTACGCCCCCTTACTCAATGTCAGCACCTTGATGGCGTTGGAATCCACCAACATGCCGCCCACCCGCTTGGTGGTGTAGAAGTGGACGAAGGGTTTATGGGTGTAGGGGTCACGCAGCATGCGCGCGCCAATACGGTCCACAATCGAATAGCCGCGCATGAAGTCGCCGAACAAGATAGCGTTCGCATCCGCCGCCACTTCCGGCATGTCTTCGTTTTCCTCGATGCCGTAGCCCAACAGCAACGAAGGCTGGCCCGCCTCAATGCCTGGACGCCACATGTAGTTGCCGTCCGCGTCCTTAAACTTGCGCACCTTCTCCACCGTGGTTCCGGTCATCATCCAGCTGGCGTTACGGCGAAACGCTTTCTTCAGGCGGTAGATCACGCTTAGCAGGTTATCCGCGGTGAAGTCCCCCGCCTTGCCGCTGATCACTCGTTGCAGCTTGCCGAACTCGCGGGAGGCGTCCGGGGCGGCGTCCATGGCGTAAGACAGGATGCCTTTCGGTTTGCCCACGCCATCGCCATTTAGAAAGGCGTCGGCTTCGCGGTCGACGAACTCTTGCGCCACTTCGTCGGCRATCCACTGCTCRACGTTGAAATACACATCGTCCAGCGCCTTTTGGGTCGTGGCGGGGTTGGCGTAAATCTCACCCATGTACGCCTCAATCTGCGCCAGCTTGGGTGTGTTGGTTTCCGGGCGGGCGTCGGTCTCGCCGACCCAGCCGGAACCGGCGCCGCCCAGGTTAACCAAACGTTTATAGCCGTCCGTGGATACCTGGATATTTCGGCACAGCGCCCGCATCGGCGACAGCTCGCGCTCCAGCTCCAGGATCTGGCGATCCAGCTCCTCCGGTACGCCAAAGCCGCCGTCCTGATTCGCGCCTAGGTTGACGGCCTTGGCCTCGATGCCGGCGGCGTTGTTCTTGCGCATCCACTGGTCAACAAAGTGTTTGCGGTATTCCGCATCGCCCTCCACTGTTCCGGGGCGGTTCTGCTTTTTATAAAGGCCGTCCAGCTCCTTCTTCAGGGCCTCCAGTTCGCTCAGCTGGGCGTTGAGCTTGTCGGTTTTTTCGGTGAGTTTGATTACCTCTGCGCGGGTGGCCTCCATAGAGGAGTCATTGGCTGATTTAAATTCCGTAAAGCGGCTAGACAGTTCTTCCGCTACGTCTTGGATGTCTTTTAATTCGACTGGCATCAGGGTTAGTTCCTTGTGGTGAATAAATTTTTTAAGGATGAAATAGCAGCCAAGGCTTGTGCGTGCTCGGCGTTTCGTTGGCGGTGTTTGACCTGCGCAATGCGCGCCTCGTCATTGGCGGGAAAAGTCACCAGAGACACTTCCCACAGGTCGATTTCTTTGATTAAGAACGCTTCTTTGGCGCTGTCGTATTCCATGCCGTTGGACGGGACGGAATAGCCAATAGAGAGGCCGGAAATAGAGCCGGCTTTAAGGTGCCCGTAGGCGCGTTTGGCCAGTGGGTCATCGTCAACCAGCAGACGCCCGGACAGCTTAAGGCCGTGCTCATCTTCCTCCATGGCGGTGTAGACGCCAATGGGTTCGTCCATGCGGTGTTGCCATAACAGCGCAGGCAGGCGGCCTTGCTGTTTCCAGCGCGCCAGAGAGGCGTTAAACGCGCCCTTGACCACAATGTCGCTGTACGAGTCTTTAACCCCGAATACGGAGCCGTACCCCTCAAACTCGCCGGAGTCAGACAGGGACTTAATCTTTAGTGGAAAATCTAACTTCTGCTTATTCAGCACTCTCAGCCTCTCCAGTGGGTTGACCGTTAACGGCCATGTTCAATGGCGTCAGGTAGGTGTCGCCGCCCTCCCTGGGGTTCATGTCCTCCAGGATGCGGACCTCGTTCGGACTCATGACGCCGTTTTGAATCATGGCCGTGTAGTATTCGCTGCGGGTCTTCATGTCGCCGCGCATCAGGGCGTTGATGTTGAACTTGGCGAAATGGCTGGCACGCTCTTTGTCGGACAGCAGCGACTTGTTAATGCGCTTCTCGATGCGCGTGCAGTACGGGATTAATGAATGTCGCGCAAAGGCGAGGTCTTGGTGTTCAATGTTGCTGAACGTCGCCCGCTCCAGGTCGCCGATCATGTGCGGCGGCACCCGGAAAAAGCCGGCGATCTCGGAGCGCTGAAACTTTCTCGTTTCTAAAAACTGGCTGTCTTCCGCCGTCATGGAGACTTGCAGCCACTTAAGGCCGCCATCGAGGATCATCTCGCGATTCTGGTTGGCGACGCCGCGGTGCAGCTCCATCTCCTGTTTCAGGCGCTCGTATTGTTTATCTGTCAGCGCGTGATCGGTGGAGAGCACGCCGGAGGGTTTCGCGCCATGCGCAAACAAGGTTGATCCATGTTTCTCGGTTGCTTTCGCAAGGCCCAAACAGTGGCGGTTGTACTGAATTGGGTTCAGCCCCGTCAGGCCGTCCAGACTCCATAGCCGAATATGCAGCACCTCCTCCGCCGGCAGCGTGCGTACAGGGCCGCTTTTGAACTGCACGTCATAAGTCAGTTCGTAGTTGTCGGAGAGTTTCGGCGTCACCGCATCGGGCGCCATGGGCAGCAGCTCCAGCACCCGGCCTGACGCCGTGCGGTTGATGTAGCTGTAATGGCTACCGCGTAAGCACAGGTGCGCGACGATCAGTTCTTTATATTCTTGGTCGGTCAGGTAGTCGTTCGGACCGTGCTTTAACAGCGCCTGTAGCGGATGGCCGCTGGCCTTTTCCGATCCGCCGCCGGGCAGCTCTTTGAAGAGGTTCAGCGGCAGCATGCCGATAGATTCCGTCAGCACTTTGATGCAGGAAAACACGGCGCTGATCTCCGGGGCGTTGCCGGGAGTAATCTGTACGCCAGCGTCGGCGTCATACCATGCGCCCAGCAACTCCGCGAGCTTGGCGGAGCTATCAATCACCGGCGCGCTTTTACGTCTGAATAAATTAAACATCAGGCAAACCTTATGCTGGGGCCGGTGGTTTCCGCCGCCAACATGGCGCGGCCCACGGCCATGATGAGCGCAACCGCGCCGTCGATTTTTTTGTCTTTGTGTTCTTTGGTGGGGCGAACGATGTCGTCATCGGCGCCGCCCATGTAGCGGCCCACCACGTTGCCCATACACCAGGTTAAAATGGGGTGGCCGTCATGATGAAAACGCCCGGCGGCGATGGCCGCTTCCAGCTCTTTCATGCCGGCGGACATACCGGAATAGTTCTGCGTGATCTGCACCGGGTTCAGGTTCTCGTCGTCCAGGCGGTGCGACAGGTTCAGCGCGCCGTGCGGATCGATGCCGATCTCCGCAATGGGGTGGCGTTGGTTGGTGTCGGTGACTTCCGCCAGCACTTCCAGATAGTCCACCTCCGCGCCGTCGGTAGCGGTGAGCGCCCCCAGGTTGACCCACTTCTGATAACGACTGGATAGCTTGCGGTTATCTGGATTGTTGACCGTATCCTCGGGCGCCCAGAATACGGGCGAGAGGCAGTAGTAATGCCGGCGGGTTCTTCCGTCCTCGTCCATCAGGTCGCGGTAGAACAGCTTGATGAAAGCGTTAAGGTCGAGTTTGCCGGCCAAGTCCAGGCCGCCGATACACTCCTGGCCTTCGAAGTCTTCCACGCTCAGGCTGGGGTCGTAGCAGCGTTGCCACTGCTCCATGTTGAAGAACGCCGAGCGCGCCGTAACCCAGATGTTTAAATGTTTGATCTTGAATATGTTCTGAAAGCGAGCGCTGCGAATCGCTTTTTGCTGCTGACTTTCCAAATACTTTTTATAAACGCTAACGCCCAGATTAGGGTTGGCCATCGCCAATACGTCCGGGTCCGCCCAGCGCTCCGGGTCGTCTACCCCATACATCAACGCAAACAACTCGTCATTCGGCGCGACGCCGTCCAGCATCTCTTGCGCCTCGGTCTGCTTGTCGTAGCAAGGGCCTTCGATGTTGTTGCCGGCGGTGGTGATGATAAACGTCAGCGGCTGCCGGCGTGCGCCCTGCCCCGTCACCATGGTCTCGTATAAG
>NZ_JAHMIN010000073.1 GCF_018986435.1 Hahella sp. HN01
GACAAGAAAGACAAGAAATGCGTGAAGCCGTGTTTGAGTATATCGAAGTGGATTACAATCGAACCCGTCTTCACAGCGCAAATGGATATCTCAGCCCAGAGAGTTATGAAGTATCGAAAGTCGCTTAATGACGTGTCTAATCTTTGTGGGCAGGATCACATGGATAGAAATCTTATTAAGTGCAACTCTATCGAATATCGAAAAGGCTATATCGAAGTTCTAGCGGGTATTCATGATGAATGTGTAAATCTAGAAGTATGGAATATACACCCCGAAGTTGATATTACGTCACTTGATCTAGGTGATGAATCTCTTCCTGAAGGTGCGGTAACCTCTAATACAGAAATCGAACTTAGCCTTGAAAATGCTGAGTTACTAATTAGCCAACTAACTCAGGCTGTAAATAAAGTTCGTGCTAAAAACAATACATAATAAGTTGGTGAAGTACACTCCGGTGGCTATCGCCACGTGCGCAGGACGGCCGAAGCGTTAGGTGTTAATCAGTATGCATAGCCAACAGATTCAAAAATTGATTGATGCTGTAAGGAAAGAGTTTGGAGAAATTCATTACTTTGGATCATCCAAAGAAGAGAGACACGGAGTTGGATTCGCGATTTCCGATGTCAAAGCTACGTTTTCTATCTCTACATTGGGTGGTGACCTAAAGAGCAGTTACGATATTCAAGTAGAAGGAATACCCGCTGGTGAGTATATTTTTACTAATGAAGTTTCACTGGATGAGTTTTTGAATCTCGTGAAGATATTTAGAGGTCCTGAGAGTGAGTGGCCATGAATACATCTAACAAGTCAAACCAGCAAGGGTCCTTCGGATCGGGACGCGCTTACGCGCCACCTGTTCGAGGCGTTAAGTTAAGTGTCAGGCGTAACGATGAAAATTATTAGACCAAAAACAGAGATCTTGTGGTTAGGAACAGTGGATGATGGAAAGAAGCTACTTATTACTTCCGAAATCGAAGGGGTTTCCTATGACCCAGTTACTATTACCGCCGATGATGAGGATGAGTCGCTTTGGTTTGAAATTGTAGTGAACGATTACGTGGTGCAGATACCTATTTCAGTTGTACAAAAGGCAATCGAATCTGCATCTGATGAAGTTCATTCGGAATCTTGGTATGAGAAAAATGTATACACAAACAACGACACTTAACAAACGCAAGCAGCCGATTCGCTACGCTCTCGGCTGTTGCTGGCGTTATAGGTAATCGAATTGGATAAAGAAATCAAAAATTTATTAGGAAAACTGTGCGTAGACTTGGGGTTCTGTTTACCGCCTATAGAGCAAGATCGTATCGCATCTCTTGGCGTTTGGAGGGCGGACGAATTTGCGAAGGATGTTATTTCTAGTGAAGGGCTTAATCCAGAGTATGAGAAAAAATGGTTCCGAGAAATTCGAAATCGATTTGTTGCTCATTTTGGTAGTAGCGAGTATGAAAGCAAAAATTCATAACCATGCGTGGTTGTCGCCTTCGGCTGGGACGGCGCAAAAAGTGCGCAGCCCCACCACTTGACGTTATACGCTATGAAAAAATTCACCGTCGTACTATTAATGATCATCGCAGGATGTAGTGATTCTAAAATGGATGCACCATTACTCAAAGATATGACGTCTATCAATTACACTAGGCATGAATTCTATCATCCACCTGAAGATGTGAATGGAGATCTTCTGACCTTAGTCTATGACATTCCTTATTTTGGGGCCTGTGGCGTATTTCCACCTTTACATATTGCTAATCAAACATTTTCTAGCGGTGGAGGTGATGGAGGAATGAGTCCGGGGGCATCTTGGAATCCATTTACGATAAACCAAAACCAATATGATATTTTGCTAAATCAAGTTTTAGAAACACCAGCGAGTGAATTAGAAGGGAAGTCAAGATTTAACTTTGTAAAATTTATTCGTGATAATTCATTTGATAACATTCAAGATCAATTTGATTGGCTAGAGGCAGTTTGCGTTAAACATCGTGAACGCTACAGATTGGAAAATGAAAAGTATCAAAAAGGCGTATAACAAGACGCTGCAACCGACCTCCGGCTGCTGAGCACGGCGTTAGGTCCATGATAAGGAAAAAAAAGTGCAAGCTGTCAATCCTAAATTGATAATGGTTTTTTTAGTTGTAATCGCATTTATTGCCTATTTACAACTAAGTAATCCATATAAAAAATATAGCCGCCAAGCATATTGGGAAACGGCTACAGTTGAAGATGTGTATTCAATACCTGATGAGGCCTTGCTCCCAGGTAATAAAAATGGGCCAGTACTAATGTGGGCAGCAACTAGCTCAAACAACCCAAAAGTAATTACTGCGCTGGTTGAACGTGGTGCTAATGTAAATGAAGCGGACTCTGGTGTATTCTCAGGAACACCATTGAGTGCAGCAGCTGGCTATGCTACTAACCCAGCAATAATAGATGCGCTTGTAGGTTTAGGTGCAGATATAAATAAAGTGGTTGGTAGTAATGATAAAACGCCGTTGATAATAGCGGCAGAAATAAATAAAAGTCCCGCAATTATAGAAAGCCTTATACGCAATGGCGCTGATGTTAATTATAAAGACCTAACAGGTCGGACGGCTTTAGAGCAAGCAATAAGATTTAAAAACGAAGAAGTCTCTAAATTGCTTAAGGCATACACAAAATAAATTAACCTAACCAGCAGCTCCACCGGACTCCGTAATGTGAGCGGGGCGTTAAACCAATAGGTGTTCTAATGCGGAAGCTCTCTGTATTTCTCGTTCTTTTAGTTGTTTTTGGGTGTTCCAAGAAGGATGAGTTATCCGAGGAGGTGTACCAACCGCAAATTGTAGAACTAACAGATGACCATAGGAAAATAGCCATAACCGCCTCGGATCTATCAAGGGTTGAGGAGTTGACGATTCAAATTCTGAATTACCATAAATCTCAGAATACTCTAGTATCAAGAACTCTCAATCCGCCTATCGCCAAAGAAGAGGTAAGGAAGTTATTTTCTGAATTTTCGTGTGAGCCTCCAGAAGAGATATACCGGATATGGTCGATTATCAATGGTACTTCGATGACCGGTAGTGATGACAGTTTTATTTGGTATCATAAATTGATGTCGGCCGAAGACTCAATATCAAAGAATAAAGAGCTGCGAAATTACGATATGCCTGATTGGAATTCAGATTGGTTTCCAATATTCGAGTTTCAGGATGAGTGGTATTTTTTTGAATGCACAGATACACCTAAGCTTGCAAGCCCGATAGTGTTCTATTTCACAGAATCAGGGGCGTGGTATAGTTATATTAATCTTACTACAATGCTTGAATTTGGCGCGGCTGTTATTAGCCAGGGGTTGCATAAAGAGGACGGTGAGATTTCCTATAGTGAGCGAAATCGAAGATTGTATGAGATTCATAGGAAGTTTAATGAAGGCGCCACGTTTCCTTATGCTGTCGAGTAGGTTTAACAAGTCAATTAAGAATATACTACTTCTATCGCTGACTTTATTTTGCTGCTCTTCTTTTGGAGAAGTTGAGTCCGTTACAGTTTTTGATGCTGAGTTCAATAAAATAAACGAGTTAACTCAGTAAAAAGATATAGAAGCCTTTCACACATTGTGGAAAACCAAAGCTGGGTCTGAATTAAGATAAGAATGGATTGGTCAAAGGAATATATCAGTGGCTTCACATTTTTAAGTTCGCGCTTAATAAACTGCTTATCGCAATGCTCCATAAGCCATTCGTAGGCGTATTCAGTGATCTGATTTTCGGTATAGAGAACTGCTGCGATTTCCCTGAGGCTTAGCTCCGATTGTGATCCGGACATGAAAGGCTGCTACCTTTATGAAAATTTGGCCGGGCAGTTTTGCCGTCATGGAATATCGGGGGAATAGAACAAATTTTAATCGTATGTGCGAAATTTCGCACAAATACTGATTACTAGGAGGGGGTATCAAATTTATTGGCTTTGCCAATTGGTTCTGCCGCTTGCTTACTCTTATTTCTCGAATTGTTGACCGCGGTGTTTAGGGGCAGATATTCCCAGTTGGATAGTTCGCGAGGTGTGAGCATCGGCCTGATATCTGTCAAAGGGGTGTTAGAACTTAGCCACTGGTCAAACTGTTCGGGGTTAAGGAGTACTGGCATTCTGCTATGTAAGTGCTGGAAGCTTGGAGATGCTTCAGTTGTGATAATGGCAAATGACTCAAGATGATTGCCGTCCTTCTCCCATACGTCCCACACTCCCCCGAAAAAGCAGAGGCCGCTTTCAGGTTTGATGTAGTAGGGCTGTTTAACTCCGTTCTCTGTCTTCCACTCAATGAAGCCGCTGGCAGGTATGATTGCTCGTCTATGTTGAAAGGGACCTTTGAATGCGCGGCTTGTTTCTATAGTTTCGGCCTTAGCGTTAAACATGCTGTATTTGCTGGTTACCTCTGGCGCCCAGCTTGGGGTTAGCCACCACCTCATTTCTCTGAAGAACTTGGTTAGCTCCTCCTGAACGGCAACCATTGCATGATCAGTCGGGGCAATATTGAATAAGTCATCTTGATAGAAATGCGGTTTAAGTCCTGACGTATCAAAGCCAAGCGAATCCATTAGGGCGATAACCATGGGGGCGTCGGTTACGTTGAATCTTCCACACATAATCTGATGCTTCGGGTGGTTACTTTGGATTGATTGTAGATCAGTTATGGACGGGTGCTTTTTTAAAGGATGTGTGGACTGGTAGAATTGTCAAAGGTCGTAACGGGCGGGATTAACATTAATCCTTGGCTGGTCTGGGCGTGGGGAATAAATTTTTTGGTTACGCCAAAATTACGCCAAACGCGTATAAGTTATTGATTTAGAAATGGTATCGTTGCCGGCCCCGGGCGCTAATTCCAAACTATACAAATAATACTTAACCCTCCCAAACCCTTCAGAATCGCGGCTTTTCGGCGGTTTTTGGTGTTTCCGGAGATTTACTAATTACCCCCCTTACAACCCTTTTTGTCGTAGCACTACGCCAAAATTACGCCAAGGAAGCCTTATGCTCGGCGTTTTTCATGAGTGTAGTGGTCAACTTTTAGATCAGGAATTACCATCTGATGAGTAATAGCTTAAATTTACTATTTATCTGTAGTCGTAATCAGTGGAGGAGCCCTACGGGCGAGGAAATCTGGAAAAAGCGTTCAGGTTTCAATTCTCGCTCTGCGGGAACTAGCCCTAATGCTAAGAAAACTGTTGGCCCAGCGGATATCCGGTGGGCTGACTATATATTTGTCATGGAAAAGAAGCAAAAATAGGCTCTTAGCGGAGTTCGCCCGCATGATGGATCACAAACCATTGTTCGTATTGGATATCCCTGACGAATACAAGTATATGGACCAAGAGTTAGTGGATGAACTTGAGTGCAAGGTCTCTGAAATCTTAGATCGAGAGGCAAATACTTAACAATCGGTTCAATTGACATAAAACAGCACAAATTAAACGGACGCTAAGTATCAAAGAGAGAAAATCGAAGAGTTGAATATAGATTGTGAGAAGTATGGTGAGGGTATCGCAGCTACTGTCTACTGTCATTTGGTTAAATAACGGTGCTCCTTTGCTCTTTATCGAGAATAGCTCGGAAACAGGCAACCTCCAAGGTTGGTGTTATGCCTGTGAGCATATGTTCTTGCAAGAAGAAGATAAAACGGAGCGCTTTCGTAAATTCTGCGCCTTTTCGATTATTTGTGAAGAGTGCTACAAAAGTATTCAGGAGCATTATGGGTCAAACACCTAGCAAGACCTGGATTACGTGTGCAGGGCTTCGCTTCGTTCGACTGGAATATACCGCGCTAATATTTAGAGAAGATAAGTCTCATGAGCATAGAAGAAGAATTGGATCAGATTTTTTCGATAAAAATGGTCGCTACAGACGGACTACCTGAAGAGATAAAAGCTAAACTCGATGGAATTATTCTTGAATATAGTCTGAAAGAAATTCTATCTGCTTCAGATGCTTTGAGGGTTAGATATATAGAGGAAGAGATTGCGGCAAGAAAATGTATGGGAGGGTCAGGTATGGGCGCTGAGTTCCATATGGCGGCAGCATTGCGAGTTAATTACCTAGGTGCAGGTCCTAAATATATCATTGACGATAGCAAGAAGTTGTAGGCTGGTTGACAAAAGCGTGCAGCTGCGACCAAAAAAACGCTAAATTTTATAAAAAATCATTGTGCATTTTTTGCTGTAGCTATGAGTAGTCATTTATCGCTTTAAATAATGAATAAGGAGACGCTAGCGTAAATACAGATGGAGGGGCACTGGCTGACGCAGTTTGTTGCTCCATATTCGAAAGCGATTACCCAGCCAAAGCTCCTTTATAATACGTCTCTAGTGATGGGGGGGCAATTTTTACTTTTAAACAGATATCGGGCCGCTTTCATCAATTATTTTAGCCTTTATATAGCCCTTGCTTGATATGTCGACAATAAAACTATCGTCCAGCTTTGAAAGACGCAAACTATATGAGTCTCTACCGCAACTCTCCAAGTGCACAACACAATGACATGATCTTAATATATTTAGCTGCCCATCTTCAAACTCAAGAGACACCCAGTCCGGAGCTTCACCTTCAGTATGAACGGTCATTTCTCCTTTTTTAGTGGTCCATATTTGAACAATATTAAGTGTGTCGGGATCGGATACAGAGAGCTTATATTTTGATATCCCAGTCTTTTCTAGAAAGACTTCGCAGCTGTCCATAATGAATTCATCTAACTCACCGTTGTTGTACTCTTGTATTCTCATTTTCATGTACGATAATTACTTGTCTTAGTATTCGGCGCTATAATTGGTTAGATAGAAGGTTCAAAAGACCACTTCGCATTCGTGAATTCAATACTAAAAATTCCTGTCAATCCCGTGAGAACTATAAGCTTTCCAGAAATATTTTTACTGGATTGATGGAATTCAAAACTGTGCACTTCCATCTCCGAAAGCGTAGAGAGAGTGATCTCGCTATCCATCTTAATAGATACATCTTCAAAGTCGAAAAGCTTGAGTGAAAAGCATCTGTACTGTCCAATAGAGTCTTCAAAGGGTGTAACTACCAGCAGAATCCTATGTTCTGAAATAGAAAAATCTACTATCGGAAGGTCGTGCCATTCAATATCAGTAATGGAATTCATCTTTCACTCATGCGCATTCTTAATTTATAACCTTTGGTCTGCAGGAACTCTTTTCGAGGGTTCAACTAATTTATTGAAATGCTTGCTGTCCATGGTTTCGCTTTTTTACAGAAAATTTTTATTATTGGTTCGATGACCAAAACATTAAATAAACGGCAAGAAGATCTGCGACTATACCTACGGAGAAAAAAACTATTGCTGACCTGTAGAAGAACTTCATAAATGAGTGTCTCTTAAATAGCCAGATAACGAGAGCTGGGAGAAGCGACAGGATTATTGTAGCTGTCGTAGCATACGCTACTTCGAGGAAGTAGTTGACCTCTGCTTCTGGGTCATAATAAGTCTTGGCTGCGTACAGAAAGTATATATAACTAAATATGAATAATATGTAAATTAATTGCGCCATATACTTGCTTCGCATTCTAGAGTTTTTCCTATGTTTTATAATATGTTTGTCGTGATTTTTTGGATTTTTCTCTTTTGAAAGGAATTTAAAACTAACGATTTTAAAATAATCCGGAATACATAGTGGGTTGCTTCAACCTTATAAGGGGGAGCATGTCCGATATTTTAAATGCAGTGATAACAAATATCGTTCCAAAGGTCCTTGTGCTCAGGCTTTAAAGCTACTCCATTGGAGTCTGAATCTACACAAGCCAGAATTCCTTTTCCTGGAGGAAAGCCTCCTTCCGCTTCTCGTTTATCCAGTATTGATAGAAGCTCATGTTGTTTAGATTCTGCGATATAGGTTTTTACAATCAACCTGAGTCCTTCATATATATCCTGTCTGTTCATATAAATCCCGGGTTCGATTAAAAATAGAACGACTGCAGCAGAGCAAAATGAGACGCCGTGGATGATTTTTCCAGTTGCTTGCAATAATAACTTGTTACTTCACAAGTATAAATGAGTTTTCCCTTTTGTCCTTTGTGCGCTTTTACGGTTAGCTGGCCAGATAGATGGGGATGGCCTTCTGATATTTCTGCTGATGCATGCAGAAGGAAAGTCTTAAGCACGACGTCAAGTTTATCTATTAATCCGGCATCGATATAGGCATTCTATGCCGCATATTTGATGCTTGGGTGGTTAAAGTATTTTTTCACCCTCGAAGGCTTCTTTTGCAACATACACATATGGGATCGAACTTTCTTTTTGAGATCCCCTTTCTTT
>NZ_JAHMIN010000074.1 GCF_018986435.1 Hahella sp. HN01
CGATTACCGTTTTGAATGGGATATCGCCAATAAAGTCTCCCACGCCTTCGACAGCAACGGCGGCAAAACCACTTACTACTACGACCACCGCGGCAAGATCATCAAGGAAATCGATCCCGAAGGCGGGGTCACGCGTATGGCCTACAACAAACAAGGCCAGCTGATCGAACATATCGACCCGGAAGGCGGCGTCACCCGTTACGCTTACGACGAGCAGGGATTACTGACGCAACTGACTGACGCCACTGGCTCGACCTATAAAATCCGCTACAACCACCGCGGCCAGCCGGTGGAGATGATCAATCCCCTGGGCCACAGCTGGCGTCGCGAGTACAACGGCCAAGGGCTGCTGACCTGCGTCACCGATCCTCTCGGCAACCAGACCCGTTACGCCTACAACGAACGCGGCCTGCCGCAGACCATTACCGACGCCGCCGGCAATGAAAAAACCTTCGTCTGGAATGCGCTGGCGCAATTAGTCAGCGAGAGCGTCAACGGTCGCCGCACCGAGTACTTGCTGAACGAAGACGGCGATATCGGCGCGGTTGTGGACGCGGACCAGCGCACGACAGAATACGAATACGACTTGCTCGGCAACGTCACCCGCGTACAGCATCCGGACGGCTCCGCCGTGCAGTTGCGCTACAACGCCAACAGTCAGCTGACCCACTTTATCGACGCCGCAGGCCGCTGCACGGAATACGTGTACGACGGCCTGTCCCAGGTGCGTAAAAAGATCGATCCCAACGGACAGGTGTTTGAATACCTGTACGATAAAGAACGCAACCTGATCGGCCTGGTTAACGAGAAGGGCGAGCGCTATAAACTGGGCTACGACCGCAATGAACGCCTGATCCGGGAGATCGGCTTCGACGGGCGCATTCAGGAGTACCAGTACAACCGCGCGGGTCATTTGGTCTCTCATCTGGAAGGCGTCCACATCGACCTGCCGTCGGAACAGGCCAACACCACCCGCTTCAGCCGCGATCCCTTGGGCCGACTGCGGGAAAAACACAGTCCGGACGGCGAAGTCAGCCAGTTCCACTACGATGCGGCGGGACGGCTCACAGAGGCCAGCAACCCTCATCGACAATTGCGCTTTGCCTACAACGCCTTGGGGCAGCTAACGGAAGAGCGTCAGGACCAGCATGTCCTGCGACATGATTACGATCCTCTGGGACTGCGCACGCAAACCCAGTTAGCGGACGGAACCCGGCTTAACTTCGCCTACGATCAGCATGGCCTGTTCTGCGAAGCCCGCTACAACGACAATCTGCTGACGCAGATCACCCGCGACGCGCAGGGCCGTGAAGTCGCCCGCCAACAAGGCGCGCTGCAATCCCAGTATGAATACGACCTGATGGGCCGCCTGAGCCGCCATCGCGTCGGCCATGAAGCCAACAAGACGCAACTGATCGACCGTCGTTATCAATACGACCACCATGGCAATCTGGCGCTGATCGATGATCTGCAAAAAGGCGCGACCCGCTACCATTACGACGCCCTGGACCGTCTCAAGCAGGTGGAGAGCTACTGCAACGAGCAGTTCGACTTCGACCCGGCGGGCAATATCCTGAGCGGAGAAAGCGATAGCGCGGTGAAAAAAGGCAACCGCCTGCAATTCCATGGCGACCGCCACTTTGACTATGACGACGCCGGCAACCTGATCCGCGAACGTCGCGGCAAAGGCGGCAAACTGGAAACCCGCTACGTCTACAACAAGCAGAACCAGCTGATTGCGGTGGAGAAAGACGGCCAGCGCATCGAATATCGTTACGACGCCCTGGGGCGCCGCATCTCAAAACAGGACGCCTTCGGCCAGACGGAATTCCTGTGGAACGGCGACGTGCTGTTGTCCGAACAACGCCAGCACCTGCGCAAAGTCTACGTCTACGAACCTGACTCATTCCGCCCGCTGGCGTTCATTCAGGACGAAAAAGTCTACCACTACCACCTGGACCACCTGGGCACGCCCCAGGAAATGACCGACGCCGAAGGAACCCTGGTCTGGTCCGCCCGCTACAAAGCCTATGGAGCCCTGGCCCTGCAAGACGTAGAAAGCGTCCACAACCCGCTACGCTTCCAAGGGCAATACTACGACGAAGAAACCGGCTTCCATTACAACCGCCACCGGTACTATGATCCCCAGAGCGGCCGCTTCATCAACCAAGACCCCGTCGGCCTCCTGGGCGGCGCCAATGCATACCAATATGCGCCGAATCCGGTGGGATGGGTTGACCCGTTTGGGTTGACGGCGAAGAAGGAAGATCCGGCTCGGCAAGCTAAGGCTATTGCTGCTTCAAACATAGCAGTGGGGCAATTTGACGATGTTATTGCATTAGGTCTCCAGGGGAAAAATAGTAAAGGAACGCTGTTACCCAAGCACGAGGCGAGGGATGTCAAATTTGAGGCAGAAGTAGCTCAAGCACTACGCGATCACTTGGTATCGTTTAGGCGAGAAGTTCCACACCCTACTGAAGCGCGTAATATTGGCGAAATTGATATCGAAACACCGAACTTCATTATTGAAGCTACTATGGGCAGGGCGAGCAAAGCTGATCAGGTTGGAACGAGGTTAACTAACTCAATCGTTAACCCTCAAAATAAGCCAATAGTCGTTATCGCTCCTAGATTAAAAAATAATACGAAGATCCAAAACACAATTGATGCAGGGGCATCTGCGGTGGTTCATTCTATTGATGAACTATTAGAGTATTTAGCAAAAAATGGAGGACCATGATGTCCACCTCGATTTATTTGGTTAGTAGCGATAAAATTTACCCCGAAGATGCACTGGCTTTTTTAGCAGACTTGAATGCTGTCAATATTGATAAAGAAAGGGTTAGTGGTTTGATTGCTGAGGGAGACGCTAGTATCTGGGTTAAATTCTTAGGAGCGTCAGTGCTTGAAGAGAGTGACGAGGAAGAGCTTGAAACTTGGTCGAATTACTTAGGTAAAAATGCATGCTCATTTTTTGAACTAACAATAGGTAAAGGCGAAGGAGGTATGCAGCTTGCAGTAAAAGTGGCAAGAGAGAGCATGCAGCGATGGATAGTGGTAGTGGATGATCTTTATGACTTTGTTTATTGCGAAGAAAATTTAGATGAGATATTAAATCCATGATTTCAATTTTTGGGAAGTATGTGAGTTTTTGGCCATTATAAATAGGTGGCAATCTACTTGGCGCACAAAAAAATATTAGCGAAATTGCTAAAGGCGTAACTCTATGAAGACTCCTCACAATTAATCAAATGGTCATAAATCATGTGGCAGCCATTAAAAACAAATTTATAATAATACACATTTAGGAATGAGAGGGTGAAGTCGGAATTCTTACATTTAAAGGCTAATATCTTGCATATGGATAGAGATTTAAACTCCAACATTTATATTTTTAATGGTGAATATTTTGTCGGCACTATAATGAAGGCGCAAGATATATTGGATAGGTTGGGTGTAAGAATAGATGAAAAAAGCACTTTATTTTTATACGATCCCGAAATGGAGGAAGGTTTTTATATTGAAAGCGCCATAAGTATTGATAATATTATAGATAGATTTAACACTTGGCCTCAGCTTGGATGTGTAGGTCTTAGATATAAGAACGGGAGCATAGATGTCTCCTACCTAAAAGAACCAAAAGAAACATTTTTGAGATGTGTGCAAGTGTCATTTTCAGAAAATATTTATACACAAAACAATGAGATTTCGTTTGTTGTGAAAACCATAGTCGCCCTCCATGAGGGGTTGAACGCCTTTCGAACAATTTCTGACATCGAAGAGCAGGCTTTGAGTCATGATAATGTGACTACTTCTAATAAAATGTATTGGCTGGATGTAATGTCAAGAGAAATGAGGGACGAATGTGGCTTTATCCCTTCAGGAAGGGGGCACGAGCTAGAAAGTGGCAGTTTTGCCTTTGTAGTCGACAAAAATTATATGCCTAAAATAGCCACAGTAGAATCGCTGAGGTTGTAAAATAGCTGTCTCTCCAAAAAATACTTTCCAACTAGCATTGCGCCTTTTACTCTGGTACTCGGTTTCGGAGAAAGTCATCTTTTCCACGGAAAGTCTTCCTGCTGAGTTAGGCTGCCGTATTATGACTGACTCTTGGAGTTACCCAGCGGTTTCCTAGGTTCAAGACAGAAACACAAAAACCTGAAAACATAAAGCAAGAAATACTCGGCTAGGTAAATGTGTTGAGGCTTTCAACAGTTGTGATGTCCCTATTAATAGGACAAAAATCATTAAAGGTAATACAGGAAAGGGCTCATGATTACCGATTGGCTGACATATATAACTCGCTTTGATTCTGCTTTTAGGGAACACATCAAAGGGGTGTCATCAAGTCGTATCCTTCACCTTGAGAGACTTCTCGGTTGTGAGCTTCCCGGTGAATACAAAGACTTTCTTAATCTGCTAGGTGATGACAGCTATAATTTGGACTTAATCTATAATGGAACAACAAACCTAGAGGATATTATCGACTTTTACGAGCAACCCATCGAGCCTGGGGACGAAGATCTATTTTCAGATTATTTTGTTATTGGCCTTGGCCCCCCTCCAACGGAGATGCTTTTGATAGATAGAAATAAAAGCCCCGGATCTATAATACTGGGCGAGCCTCCTGGAATAATTCCGCACGCATGCTCATTAGGAAATTTTTTGTACCACAAAGTTTTTGCTCGGTTTGAGGTAGGCAGTAAAAAATTTAGATCGGCATTAATATCACAGATGGCTATTAAACAAGAGATGTTAATAAGCTGGGCTAACTCTGAAAACCTTTATGTAGAAATTTTTTCAGACAAAAAGAATGTCTGCGTGACTAAAAGAAATACAGCCGTATTGCTGGGGACTCCTCCTTCTCAATCAACACATAAAACATGGGTTCTCATCGGGTCAGATGATCGTAACCATATTAAATATCTTGAGGAGTCACTTGCGCAGTCGTTTGAATTAAGAATGGACCAATCAGGCTAGGTATAAGATATTTTTAGATAAAACATATCGGGTGTCCTAAATGTGGAAATTGGCACTGCGGCATCTCTAGAGAAAAAATAAATTTAAAACATTAAATCTGCCGCCGTTTCTATCAACTCAGAATGGATGTAATTCTTCAGTTTACCTTGGGCGCTTTCAGGTGAGAAATTTACAAAAGAAGATCTGGATGAATTATGACATATAGTGCAGGTGAGTTTGTTAGTCGGTGGGAGACTGAAAAAGGGATTTTATACTTAAATCTTATTTTACAAAATTGTAAAAGTGAAGATAAGCTAAGGGAGCTTGCCAGAAGCTTCTTTGGGTTTAATGAGGACTATATTGACTTAAGAGGAGTCGCCTTTTCTAACGTTGAGATTAATGGTGCAGACCTTTCGTACTGTGATCTGGAGTTTAGCCAGTTTAACAATGTTAGGATAATAGGTGGTGAGTTTGACTGTAGTAACTTGAGAGAGGCTTTTTTTAAAAAGTCAGAGTTCACAAGCTGCCGTTTCATAAGTGCAATTTGCGATGATTCCTTTGTGGAAGATTGCACATTTAGAAATACATCTCTAAATGGGACTTCATTTGTTAACTCAAGGATTAAGGGTTTGACTATTGAAAATGGTGATTTAATGCGGACAAACTTTACTGGGTCGAGTCTAAGTGGTATCAAAGTCAATGGTAAAGTTTGGTTAAAATCTTCAATTTTGCCAGAATCAATTAGACCTATATTAGAAGAGCAAATTGAGAGCGACGCCTACTTGTACCGTGTTAAGTGGGTATAGTTACAGCGATAAAATATTGCCAGTTGGGAGCAAGGTCGGCGAACAAAAAAAGCTTGTATTAAAATATGTAACGGACTCAAGTTTAAATGAAAAATATGGTGATGTTTAAATTAGTAAAGATATGAATAATGAGGATGCAATACGGTATGTCGAGAATGGGAAGCAGATTGGAGTTCAAAAGTTTTATAATGAAAACAAAAGTGAACTTATTGTCACGGCTGCCATACAGAAGCATGCAGGATCGTATAAAGCATTTTTGAGTGAGCTTGAGTACCTTCCAGAGAAAAGCTTTTTTGACGATGGCGGCGGAGATAATTATAGGATTTTTGAGTGTAAGATATTCTCAAGCTTAAGTGATGCACTGTTATTCATAAAAGAAAAGTCAGGTATATCTTTGGAGGAGTTATCTCCTAGAAAAGGAAAGCCTTATTTTTGCATATCCATTTTTTACTAGGGAACCTCTGAATAACTCATAGTTAAATCGGTTGAATCGAAAAGGACAGTTCAGAAATGCTCTCCTACCTCTTTAATATCGCATCAATTTTAAAGGCAATGTTGTTCTAGTCAGCCTGGCATAAATCAGAAATGCATACGAAAAAATTCAAAAAAATAGCACGTCACCTAAAAAATAAAAGAAGCGTGGCCTACTCGGAAAGGATGCATTATTCGCCATCATCACCACCAATTTCAAAAGTCATAATAATTTCAAAAAAGAATAATATTTACATGGTTGATGTCATGTTGATGGATCTGTCGCTTGGCTATGACTCAGATGAAGTAATTTCTGAGTCCACAGCATCATTTTCTTCTTTAGAGGATGTGTCGAGTTTTATTGAAGAGAATCACTCGATTACATTGAACTCTTTTGGTGTTTAAAAAATACACTGTCCAAACTGGATGGGAATGCAAAGATGATTGAAGATGAACTGTCAGAAAGGATAGAGCTATCACTATCATACTTGGCTCGCTGCTGGCGTAGCGCCAATATAAGTGGAGATGAAGAGGAAAAGAAGATAATTCAAGAACAATATCATGACTTATTTTCCTTCCTGGTAAAATGGGGTTGGCAAGGCTACTTAGATCCAGACTCTCAGTTGCCTGAAGAATATATGCCGAAGGAGTTTTTGGAAAACGACAGGTATGGATGAAATGCCGGAGTAATGTGTGTAATAGCCGATATAGGCTGCTAGCATACATCCAGGGCGAGAAGGCCTCCCGTTACTACTTTGATCACGAGCGCACGGCAAGGAAATGACTGTTACCGAAGAAATCCAAGTCTGGTTTGCTCACTGTAAAGTTGTCAATGCCACAAATGAATGATGAAGATATTGATATTTCAAATATTCTAGATGCCATAATTGAAGGTCGTATTAAGCGAGATGAAGCCGAAGGCGTTATTGAAAAATTAATATTTAATGGTGGTGGATCTAGTTTAAGTGCGCTTGGTCAAGCGGCTTTGGATGTAATAAGGTACATCAACTATCCTGAGCTGATAATTGAAGGGTGTGCTTCGCTGAGCTACTTATTTAGAGAGCTGGACTTAATAGAGTGGTCTCAAGCACTAAGGATGAAAGAGCTTTACAAGAAAACTAATATTACTTGCTTAAGCCAGATACGGATGCATCAAGTAGTACGTCAGAACTACAAAAAAGTAGACCTTGGAGAAAGCCGCATAGATGTGATCCTACCCACCAATGATAGACACCCTGTTAAGCGAGTACACTACGCTACAGAGGTGAACTATGACCAAACAGAAAACATCAAACTCCAAATCTCGCCAACGTTATTCCGACGAGTACAAGGCGGAAGCCCTGGCGCTAGTTCAACG
>NZ_JAHMIN010000075.1 GCF_018986435.1 Hahella sp. HN01
ATGATAGAACCTAACGATATGAGTGATGTGGCGGTATTGGCGCAACCCGTTGAGGACAAACACGCCAACTTACTCGCTCTGCTAGCCGATGGCGAGGCGTGGTCGAGCGCCTCTATTGCTCTTGCCCTGGGTATGAGCCAGCGCACTGTTTTTTCTGGTATTCGACAGAGAGTTATTCGCCCTTTCTTATCCACAAACGCTTATAAATAGGCGGCGATCCTATGCCGCCTTGTTCGTTTTTTGCGACTATGCAAGCACTCTGGAGCTTATATCCCGCAAAGAAAGATATTCAATGAATTCTCCTTCCGCTGAGACCGGAATGATCTTTACGGCGCAGGTTTTGTTGCCTTTTTCACTTGTTCCGCGTTCAAACTCCAGCTGACACCCGCTTTTTGCAATAGTTGTCATCTCAGAGTTTGTGGGGCGAGTTCCTCCTGAAAACCGGACATGTGATACATGGAAAAAGAGATCGCTCGTTTTTCCGGATTCATCTTTAACCGTTAAGAAACCAAACCCTTTGTCTTCTCTCCAGGAGCCCGCCTTGATGGTGGCGATCTCACGAACAGGCGTTGCGACCTTCTCTTTCTTTTCCGCCTTGGTTGGTTGTTTGAGGGCGGCTTGATTTTTTTTCAGAAAACCGTGGATCTTATGGCCATGTTCGCCATCCGGGCGGTAAAAGGTATCCACGCCTTGACTCAGTTCAGTGGAAATATTGTCGAAAGCAAAGGCCTCCACCTTTTTGCCCTTGTGCTGTAATGCAGACACCACGCGGCAGAAATCGCCGTCTCCACTTCCCAGTAGCACATAGTCAAGATTGTCGGTCTGGAGCAAGGCGTCTACGGCCAGCTCCAGGTCTACATTGCCTTTTGCGTATACGGTTCCGTCTTCTTGCTGGTACTTTTTCAAGGGTTTCTCAAACACCCTGAATCCAGCATTACGGATATCACTGCGGTGTTTTCGTTGCTCCTGCCGGTATTTGGCGTCTTTCTGTTCCCTGTCTTCATCAACCGCCATGTAGGTATTGGCTCGAATGACAAGCATCCCCAGGTCTTCCACAAACTTTATGATGGCGTTGTAGTCCAGCCCCTCGCGATCCTGTCCATAGATCAAATTGTCATTGTCGATGAATATTCCGGCTTTTAGCCCATCGTATTTCATGTATCACTTCCGCTCAGAGTCACTTATAACCTTTTTACTCATTATATCTGGCGGAATCTCAGCCGCCCCCTTAAATTCGTAACATTTAAGTTGGTGGCCTTGGACTGTTGTGAGAGTTGCTCCCTAAATCGTTTTCTATTTAGACCCGCGTTCACCACGAGAGGCGTTGATATAACCCACCGACTTAAACCATAAGAGCGTCCGCTTCACGGCGTCATCCAGTGAAACGGATGCTTCAAAGCCGAGTTCTCTCTTCGCCTTGTCTCCCGATAAAAATTGTCCGGATGACATGACTGCGATTGCGGTATCCGTAATTTTTGGCGTGGACCCGTTAAAGTATCGGTATCTAATCCTTTGAATCTTCGCCAAAGCCTTCACCACCGTTAACGGGATGATTTTAGGTCTGGTAATTTTCCCGTCTTGCGGGTTTACGCTGAAGAACAATGAATTACCGATCTCCACGACTTTCGAAGCCAGATTCGACATGGCGATGTTTTCATTGGTCAATAGATACCGCTCCCCGACCCTGCCTTTTTCGCACACCAGGGCGATGCCCAAGCCTGCATCGCCCGCGTAGATGCAATTGCGATTTCCCTCCACATAGGCAGGCAGCGTCTGATTGACAATCCCGAGCAGAAACTGTCCAGTGCTGGGTCCATAGTCATACTCGCCGAAGGTCATTGACGGAATGGCGATACAGACCGGCAGTCCTTCCGCCGCCATTTTTAGCGCCAAATCATCCATTGCCCATTTCGCCTGTACATAGGCGTTTTTATTTTGCGGTTGGCCAGAGTAACTCTGGTCTTCGCCAGCAGGTTCGCCTGTGGGATTTTTTGGCAAGGCGATGGAGCCTCCCACATAAACGATCCTTTTCACCTTGGAAACTTTGCAGGCCTGATAAAACACCTTTTCCTGAGCTAAGGCCAATTCCACATCCCGCCGCCAGGGATTTGGCGTTGTAGGATAATAGCCGGCGCAATTGATCACCACATCGAGCCCGCGCATGGCGCCAGCCAGGGTTTCTTCATCGCGAAGATCGCCGATTCTTGCCTCAAAATGCAGATCTTCGATCTTGCTGAGATCTGAGTCTTTGCGGTGAATGACAACGACTTCATGTCCTCTGGCGAGCAACGCGGCGGCCGTATGGTGACCTAGCATGCCTGTTGCGCCAATTACGCCTACTTTCATCTTGGTTTTACCTGCTTGATACCTGGCTATGAAGCGCCCTCACCCGATCTGGCGCTTTTTATCCATTCCTTCCTTCATCCTTCCACTACTTCACTGCGTCACTTCAATAAAGCCATTAAAGCCTTGGCTGTACCTTCGGAGCTGGCGGGGTTTTGTCCGGTGACCAGGAGGCCGTCGGTGACAACGTGAGACTGCCAGTCAGCGCCTTTCTCATAATGGCCTCCCAGGCGTTGGAACTCGTCTTCAATCAAGAACGGTACGACAGAGGTTAATCCTACGGCGTCCTCTTCACTGTTAGAGAAACCTGTGACTTTACGGCCGGCGATCAAAGGATTTCCTTTCTCGTCGCGTACTTTGATCAGTGCGCCAGGGGCATGACAAACCAGCCCGACTGGCTTGCCAGCTTGAGCAAATGTTTCGATGAGAGAAATGGAGTTTGCATCATTAGCCAGATCCCAAAGAGGACCATGTCCGCCCGGATAGAAAACAGCGTCAAAGTCTGCGCTGTCGACAGACGCCAGAGGGACGGTCGCCGCCAGCAGTTGCTGGGCTTCCTGGTCTTGATGAAAGCGTTCCGTCGCAGCGGTTTGGGCGCCTGGCTCATCGCTTTTGGGATCGATGGGCGGTTGACCGCCGGCCGGAGACGCCAGAGTTATCGTAGCGCCAGCATCCTTAAACGCATAATAAGGAGCCGCGAACTCCTCCAGCCAGAATCCCGTCTTGTGGCCTGTCTCTCCAAGCTGATCATGTGAGGTCAACACTAATAAAATTTTCATAATTATCTCTCTGTTTGAGTTCATGATGGTTTCTAACCATCCTAGGTCAAACCCATCTGCCGCAGAACAGGTTGAATGCTGAAATGACTTTTGTCTTAATGACAATAATCACAGTATGAGAACACGCGATGGACAAGCTAAGAGCCATGCAGTACCTGCTCAAGGTAGCGGATACCCTGAGTTTTTCACGGGCGGCGAAGTCATTCGGCGTACCGGCTTCTTCCATCTCCCGCCGCATCGCTGATCTGGAAGCGGACCTGGGAGTGGAATTGCTCCACCGTACAACCCGTACTGTGCGGCTGACGGAGATTGGCTTGATTTATGTTGAAAAAGTGCGCACGGGAGTGGCCCAGCTTGATGACGCCGAGGAAATGGTCAGTCTGCACAGCAGAACGCCAAGCGGTACATTACGCATTAGCGCCATGCCAAGCTTTAGCCAGTTGCTGCTGCCTGCCGTCATCGCTTTCAATGAACGTTATTCAGATATTATTCTGGACCTGCATTTCAGTGACGCCGTGGTGGAAATGGGGCGCGATAGTATTGATATCGCCATTCGTAGCAGCCTTTTAACTCAAGAGCGGGTGGTCGCTCGCAAAATCCATAGTCACAATTATCTTCTTGCCGCGTCTCCAGAGTATTTAAAAAGAAATGGAACGCCTCGCACACTGGAGGATCTGCAGGATCACCCGGCCCTGCTCTACCGTGGACCAAGTTCAGTTCTGAAATGGTACGGCGAGGACGCTGACGGCTGGTATGAACTACCGATTTCACCACTCATGATCAGTAACGATGGCGCCACGCTGGTGGCGATGGCCTGCCAGCATCGAGGTCTTGTATTGCTGCCTGAATGGGGACTTGAGAGGTACGTCAATCGAGGCGAGCTCATTCCTATCGATCTGAATCGGCCCATATCGGTGCGTCGTGGAACTGAGGCAAGCCTCTACCTGATGTACTTACATGCCAGATATCAGATACCCAAAGTTAAACTGGCGGTGGATTTTCTGTTTGAACATCTGACCCAGAATTCGACGGACCTGTGATTTCTGATTTATGTGGAGCGCGGCTGCAAAATCTAACCATTATCCCGATCATACTCACGCCGAGCGCTGCGTATTTCATCATGGTGTGTGTTGGCCCATGAAACCAGTTTCCAGAGTGACTTGGCCAGGCCTTCTCCCAGGGGGGTCAGTTCATACTCCACCTTTACTGGGACTTCTGGATAAACCGTGCGGTTAACGTATCCATCCCGTTCCAGGTCTCTCAAGGTCTGCGTCAGCATGCGTTGAGAAATACCTTCGATTCTGGTTTTCAGCGAATTGAAGCGATCTGGCCCTTCAACGAGGCTGAATAAGATCAGCATCGACCATTTATCCCCTACCTGACTGACCACATTTCGAATCGGACAGTCTTCATTTTGCAGAAAAACTCGCTTGCCGTTTTTGGTCTTGGTGCTCATTGCTCTTCACTCACAGGTTATCAAAAGGTAACTAGGGCAGATTTTAGTGCCTAATTGTTGTCCAAAATTCTTTTCTGTATGTTAGTACACATTAGTAACCTACATGAAGACAATTTTATGACTCAATCTCTACTTAACCTGGCGCTAAATGAATATGCAACACGCCGCGCAGAATCTGGAATCGATTTTTTTACCCCCAAATACGTAGCTGTCGGCAAGTTTAACGTTCGGTATGTACGTCACGTTAAAGAGAATGCCCCAACGTTGGTGCTGCTTAACGGTTTACCTCAAAGCATCCGCATCTGGGAGAGTTTTTGGGAAAGGCTATCCCATGACTTTGATCTGCTTGCCTTCGACATTCCTGGATTCGGGCTTACGAAAGCGGATGAAAGCGATATGTCGCCGAGAAAACTGGGTCAAGCCGTCATCGACATAATGGACCACTTTGGCATTCAGAAAGCGCACCTGATTGGCCCCGATGTGGGTGTACCCACTACGCTTGCGGCCGTTATTGGTCATCCTGAGCGTTTCGAGAGTATTAATATTTTTGACGGCCCTGGCAGTTATCCGCCCAAGATGTCCCCCATTTTGACGGCGGTCATCAAATCAGGTTTCGTCAGATGGCTTGCGAAAGGGCTAAATAGAAAGGCGGTTATGAAGACTAACTTTATGGTCGCAGTGAAAGAAGGTTACAAGCGCTACCGGCCAACAAAAAATGCAATTCGAGAGTATTACCAGATAACCCATGACCTGCAGAGTCATCGTTGCGCCATGAGCTTCTTTGGCGCCTACGCTCAGGATCTTCCCTGGATTCAGGAACGCCTGCGGAGCATTTCGGTTCCTACTTTGGTTACCTGGGGAAAACTCGACCCGTTCGTTGACGTCAGCAACGCCGACTATCTTGCATCGCACATCCCCTTGAGCAAACTCGTCATCTTTGAAAACGCCTCCCACTTTTCATCTGAAGATGCGGGAGAAGAGTATCTAAAGACGTTAACGAACTGGTGTCTGGGTGAATACAAGGGGATACGGGGGAAAGCTTGATCCCCCCTACTCCTTTATTTCCCATTCCTTCTCTTTTATTTGTGTCTGCGTTGCCGAGACTCCGCCCTGCCTTTCCATCAGGTTGGCGGAGCCTTTCGGGCGCTCAGGAGATATCCGCCACTGCCGCGTCGAGTGTGGCGATATCGATCTTCTTCATGGTCATCATCGCTTCGAACGCGCGCTTCGCCTCGATCGGGTTGGAACTTGTGGTCAGATCAAGCAGTCGTCTCGGCGTAATCTGCCACGAATACCCCCAACGATCTTTGCACCAGCCGCAGGCGCTTTCCGCGCCGCCATTTTCGATAATGGCGTTCCAATAGCGAACCGTTTCTTCCTGACTCTCCGTCACGACCATGAAGCTGACGGATTCATTGGGAGTGAACACCGGACCGCCGTTGAGACCAACAAACTGTCGCCCGAGCACCGTGAACTCGACGGTTAACTCTGTCCCTTCCCGACCGCCGGGAAAATCACCAGGGGCCATGTTGACTCGGCCGACATGACTGTCGGGAAAAGTGGCGGCATAGAACTCAGCCGCCTTGCTGGCTTCACCGTGGTCAAACCACAGACAGGTAATGAGGTTGGTCATCTCTGCTCTCCTTATTTGTTGGGCGAAAACCCTTTGTTGCAATCACAGAGTAGTCGTTCAGCGACATCCTATTTCGACGGTCATGTGCAAAAATTTAAGCGGGAGACAATGCCGCCAAGTCACAATGCCAGTGGGGCGATATTAAGTTTGTTGATGATAATCAATCCGCCCTCTCCCAGCTCAACTTACTTTCTACTGCAAAATCACTAAATGTTCTTGGCGGGCGATCAGTAACGTCTTCAACTTCGCAAGTAAGGCGTTCTTCAGCGCCTCCCGCTATAGCGGTATCCAGTGAGGATAGAAGACTGGCGTATTCAGGCGTCATCCCTATGCGTTCATATCTTTCCTTCAACTGCCGCTCCGTCAACATCACATGTTTGACAGGACGACCAATAGCTGTGGAAATTATTCTCGCTGCATCAGTGTAGGTCATGAGCTGAGGTCCCGTCAGAATTAAGTCTCTATTCATCGGCTCCCGTTGAGTTAGCGCTGCAGCGGCTACTGCTGCGATATCTCCCGCATCTATAAAAGGTATACGGCCGTTTCCTGTTGCTGAATATATCGCCCCTTCGTCCCTGATTGTCAGTAGATGTTGTTGCTCGGAAAAGTTCTGCATAAACCAGGAAGGACGTAATACTGCCCATTCCGGTGCGTTTTCCGCCAGATATTGATGAACGGCGCCAAGCATTGGGCCCCCCCTAGGCAATGACGATGCGCTGACTAACACGAAACGACGCACGCCGTTCTTAATCGCAAGGTCGATAAAGGGGCGCATCGCTTCCAAAGGCTCACTGACGTTTGAGGGGGCGAGCAGGTAGACTGCATCGACTTGGGAAAGCGCCGCCTCAAAAGTACTGGCGTCGCTCCAATCAAATAATATGCTATCGCAAGACTCTACAACGTTTATAGAACGCGCCGCCAATCTAACTCTGACATCGGCGGAGGCCAGTCTGGAAGCAATGCGTCTACCGGTCTTTCCCGTACCTCCAGTTAAAAGCACTGTCCTCATAGCTTGTTCTCCACTTCGCCTTGCAGAGGTGCGAGGTTTCCCAATGCGTCGAGCGCCACAAGAGGATTCCAGTAATCAACATAGCGTTCAATCATCCCATCGCGAACTGTAATCACGGATATATATCTGTAGTGGTCTAATAGTCCCGGACACATTAATAAGAGACAATACCCGTCAACGATTAAGGTGTCAGCATGAGTCAGAAAAAGTCGTATAAACAGTATACAAAAGAGTTTAAAGAAGAGGCCGTTTCCTTGGTCCGCGACCAAGGTTATT
>NZ_JAHMIN010000076.1 GCF_018986435.1 Hahella sp. HN01
CTCGACGAGGATCAGAAACTCGACGAGGATCAGAAAGGCTGGAGAAATGGTGTTTAACGCCGTCAATTAAAGAAGAACCCATAACAGTCCTTATTAGGGGAGAAAAATGGGCGTACTCTATGGATTTACTGTCTACTATTCAACCACATAGTGCGATTTGCCTGGCTCATCACCACTGTCTGGAACAGCTTAATCGTTATACACACAGACAGGACTTTGTAATCTCCTCGCTTCCTCATAAACCGCAATAACGGCTTCGATCATTTTGCAATATTCTTCATTTTCAAATTCGTCGTAAAAATCATCAACTCTATCTTTCAGAGATAAAATCGAGGGACTATTCCTTAGTTTATCTTGAACAGAATACAAAAGATCAATAATGCTTGTCTGCTCACTTTTAGATAGATTCAAGTAATAATTATATTTGTATGATCCGAAAGTCATATTCTCCAAGAAATCCGCCTTGCCTGGCATAATTTCCCGTACAAACTCCAAAATTAATAACCAATGATCAAGGGGGATATACGCACTTCGCTCACTATGCCACATAGATGGTTTTATAGGCAGCGTAGCTGCTTCTCCACCTGGCGCTTCAAAAACTCGAATTCTCTTACTCATTTCAAACAACTCTGTTTATATGTGCAGTTTTTCAGTTTGACAATTTTTCTTTATCATATCTATGGTAATTTCAAATAACTCCTCTCTCGTAACATATAATTGCAATTTATTTGGTTTGGCGGTGCTATTTTTAGGCGTAGGCGCCACATATTGGGTATTTGCTCCTGAACCCAAAAGTTCACTACAGAAACTGCCTAGTGATTTTGCGTGCCTGCGCTTGACGTTACTTGTAAATCTGTAATCGTATCGTACCCTATTAAAATAAGCCTGAGATAGACGATCTTTCATTTTTAATGACATCTATAACTTCGACAATGTTGTTGATAATAATTTCATTGAACTTGGGTTTGTCGACAGATGTCGGGCTGTAGTACGCGGACTTCATCTTGGCATTGAATGCCGCCTCGATGCCAACATAACTGTCTTCTACAACGAGGCAATCTGCTGGGGCTTTATTCATAATTTTTGCTGCATGTAAAAAAATACTTGGTTCAGGTTTCCAAGAGTTTATTTCATATGAGCTGAAAATATTGTCTCTAAAATAGTCCAGCAATCCAGTTACTCTCAGCGAGAGTAGGATTTTCTCCATTGGAGCTGAAGATGCCACACAAAAGGGAATGTCGAGCGCTTCTAATAGCTCTAATATCCCATTGTTAGGCTTTAAATTTGTTGATATTAGCTGATTCATCCTGTGTCGATAGTTGACTTCAAATTCTTTTGGAAGTGTTGTTCTGTACTGTTGTTCTATGGATTCGATGATCCTCGCTAATTTCATTCCACGATAGTTGTTTAAGAGCGTTGTCGGGTTGCTTTCTAAGCCTAGTAGAGCTAACTCCTCGTGTAGAGCTAAATTGCATAAATGTTCACTGTCGACGAGTGTTCCATCACAGTCAAAAATTATTAACTTCATTTTTCTTAGTATCGTCCTTTCTATAGTTTTCTTTTGAAGCGTTATAATATGTATGCATACTCGCAATAGGCAAAATTGGCTTTTCCGGGTAGCTTGTAGTGCAAGTCATAGCGCACCATCCTGTATTCCTTCACGGTAAGATCAGAAAAATCTAACCCTTTGCCTGTTAAAAGTTGCTTCGGCAGTTGCATGATCATAGTAAGCCCAATAATTTCTTAACTATCAGACTGCTCGAAGCGCGACCATCGACATTATGCGCTTAGCGTCTGCGTACATACGCTGGTACCTAAGCTCTTTGTCGCCCACTTCGGAGGTCAAATGAAAATTGAATGTCAGGTAGTAACCAGCGCCCAATGGATAAGCCCAGTAGTAGTTCAGACCTCGGCCGACGCCTTCGCCGCGAATGCCGTAGTGCAGCCAGTCGACGCCGTTGATTTCTTGTCTGTAGTAGACTTCCGGCAGATGGGTTACTAACGCCAGTTTTCCGAGTGGAATGTAACCTTGGGCGCTCATTTCCTCTGGGTGTTCAAATGCGTACCGCGCCTCCCAGTTGGCTCCAGGTTTTCCGTCTTTATTTTTCTCAGTTTCGTAGTAGTCCCATAGATCCCTTCTCAGGTATGTCTCCAGGCTATCGAGGTCTCCCTCGGCAACTGGGGTGTGGGATTCTGCGCGGTTTACGTCAATCGTGAGGCTCATATCACCGAGCTTACCGGAATAGCCTTGTATGAACAGGCCTCTGTACCCCCACCATTCAAAACAGGCATGTACATACTCCCGATTGAACTCTTTCTCTACGCTCGACATAAAAGCGTTCGGAGTGAGAAGAACCTGTGTCAGGTCAGGGTCTTTGTGTTTGGCTAACCTCTGAACATTGCCCGGCAACCTGAAGACCAAGAGATAGTCGCCGATCCTGCATTCCTTTGCGGTAAGCTCAGCAAAACTCGGCCCTTTGCCTGTTAAGGCAGGTTTGAGTAATTGGTTGATCATTATCAGCCCTTACGAAGCTCCATCATGGACATGATGCGCCTTGCGTCATCGCGCATGCGTTCGGACCGCATAGAGCGATTTCCTATTTCGAGCTGCATCCAGAAACTGACGGTCAGGTAGAAATCCTTGTTTAGGGGATAGGCCCAGTAGTAGGTGTGGTGGTGTCCGGCCATGCCTTCCGAGTTGATGTGGTAGGAGAGCCAGTCGGCGCCATGGATGCGTTCTTTGGTGTAGGGATCAGGTAGTTTCACCAGAAAGCCTGAGACAGGCGTATCGCACATCAAAACCTCGTTATTTTCGTAGTGCTGTCTGGCTCTCAGGTTTATGCCGCCGTCTGTTTCTTCCGTTTCGTAGTATGTCCAATACTCTTGTTTCAGATAGGACTCTAAACTATCGAGGTCGCCTTCTTTGATAGGCGAGTGGGGCATGGCGCGATTAACATCCACATGCAAAGACATTCTTCCTAGTTGACCAAAACTGCCTTGTAGGAAAAACCCGCGATATGCCCACCACTCAAACCCCATTTGCACAAAGGTGCGGTTGAACTCTTTGTCGCACTCATATGTCGCGAACAGGTCATTATTTAGATTCAAGTGCGAAGGATTGGGCTTCCTAGGTATGCCAATATCAATGGCGTTCCCTGGCAGTTGATACTTCAGCCGATAGTCTCCGATGCTGCATTCCTTTGCAGTAAGCCTTGAAAAAGCAGGCCCTTTGCCCGTTAAAAGTCGCTTCAACAGCTGCTTGATCATAGTAAGCCCAATAATTTCTTAACTATCAGACTTTTCGAAGCGCGACCATCGACATAATGCGCTTGGCGTCTTCGTACATGCGTTGGTATCTCAGCTCTTTGTCGCCCACTTCGGAGGTCAAATGAAAATTGAATGTTAGGTAGTAACCAGCGCCCAATGGATAAGCCCAGTAGTAGTTCAGACCTCGGCCGACGCCTTCGCCGCGAATGCCGTAGTGCAGCCAGTCGATGCCGTTGATTTCTTGTCTGTAGTAGACTTCCGGCAGATGGGTGACTAACACGAGTTTCCCGAGTGGAATGTAACCTTGGGCGCTCATTTCCTCTGGGTGCTCAAATGCGTGCCGCGCCTCCCAGTTGGCTCCAGGTTTTCCGTCTTTATTTTTCTCAGTTTCGTAGTAGTCCCATAGATCCCTTCTCAGGTATGTCTCCAGGCTAACGAGGTCTCCCTCGGCAACTGGGGTGTGGGATTCTGCGCGGTTTACGTCAATCGTGAGGCTCATATCACCGAGCTTACCGGAATAGCCTTTTATGAACAGGCCTCTGTACCCCCACCATTCGAAACAGGCATGTACATACTCCCGATTGAACTCTTTCTCTACGCTCGCCATGAAAACGTTCGGAGTGAGAATAACCTGTGTCAGGTCAGGGTCTTTGTGTTTGGCTAACCTCTGAACATTGCCCGGCAACCTGAAGGCCAAGAGATAGTCGCCAATCCGGCATTCCTTCGCGGTCAGTTTTGAAAAATCCGGCCCTTTGCCTGTTAAGATCGACTTGAGTAGTTGATTGATCATAATAGGCCTAACTCTTTCATTGTATGTTTCGCCAGCCTTTCCGCTTTTCTTTGATAGCCGTTCATTTGCAAATGCCTGATGGCGCATTCGGCGCTGAGGAAGGGTAACGTATGGGGGCTGGCTTGCACAGGACGCTTATCGCGGAATACCAGAAACATGCTGTTCATGCTGCGCAAGAAAGAGCCGGGGGATAGGTCGTTGAAGCCAGCCAGGTTTGGCACGAGGTCGTTTGGGTGATCTCGCTTGATTTCATCAATGGTTATACCTGCCTGCTTGAAGGCTTTCTCTGCGCGAGTCTTCTCATTTCCTCCTGCATGAATCGAGACTCTTTGTCCTTCCAGGCGCACGCCTCTTTGATTCACCAGCTCTACGGCCCGCGTCAGGATAATTCCGCCCTGACTATGCGCCGTCCATTTGCGATGCAAGCCTTTTTGCTGATTTTCGATCAACATAACCGCTAGAAATTTCGCTAACTCGGTAGTGGATATTTTATCTGCGATGCATTCGAAGAAGTCGATTTTTCCACGAGTCGGGTTGTAGAAGAGCGTGTAGGCTTTGGCGTAGTCGTCCCAGTAGGCGGTATCCGTGTGGACGCCCATCAGCCAGGAGGCTTTTTTCAAATCATTCGACATACCATTGATTGCAACATGTTCTGTTCTTATCTTAGGGACGGGTTTTGGTTTTCCCCAGGCCAACTCAAGTCTGGGAATTTCCCTTTCAGTTATTTCTTCTCGCCACCGAATATCAGACTCCCGCCTAACCTCAAACAACCCCATCTGCTGCATGTTCTCCGGTGTTTCAACCTGTGTAATTTCCCGCTCCAGTTTCATCCGATTAATAACAATCATCTCGGGATTCACGCTGTACATAAAACTGATTCCGCCTGAGCAGATCTTATGACGCATAAACATGGGCGCTTTTTGAAAACCTCTGCTGTTCCAGCCATAGCCGCCGTCGCTGGTTAGTTTGAGAGCCTCTTTGTATACCTGGGTTTTCTCATACAGATTCAGGCTGCGCATAAAGACATTTGCTTCTCTGGTGATCATCAGCTTTTTGCCAGCCTTGGGAGTTTGAGAGTTCCAGGCAGGGAGCGGGTTTTCCAGCGGCAAAAGTTGATGCTGAGCAGGAAGGTTGTTGTTTTGCATTTCGCTTTCCTTAGGTGTGCAAGAAAAGCAATAATTCTAGTAATTGGATGAATGAAAGCAATTTGTCTTTTGTTCGAGGCTGTTTGGTCTAAAAGCCAGCTTGCAAACAATTAGCGATAAAATGCGCTAAGTAACTTGAAAATAAAGGGAAAAACTTCCCGTTTCGCGAAAGGCTCGATATGTGGTGTCTGGTACTGCAAGACAATAATACTTGCTTTTTGGCGCGAGCTGAACTGGCGTTGATAATTGAACAAGGGCTTCTCGGTGTGGATTGTCTTGTATCTATGATGGTCTGACTAAACCGGGAAACAGGGAGCGCATCGTGCCGCCATTCACTCTGCGTGAAGGTAAATTTCCAATAAAAACGATAAAGGGTTTTGTTTCAGGTGGGCGCTAACTTAAACGAAAAATGCAGCGGCAGTGAATGACGTGGAAAGCTGGCGCGTTGAAGTTGAGCTGAGATTAATAAAAGAATCTGGACACAGAATTCAGCAGGGATCAGGGATTTACTTATGGCATTAATACATGTGCAAAACGCGATTAATATTGCTGAGCAGTGGCATCAACAAAACCGACGGATTACATGGTCTCCGTTAGTTATGCCGCCTCAGGTCATGGGGCGTCGCTGGCGTTATACCAGCTCCATGGAACGCTGGGCGAGAGGGCTGGATCATAATGTTCCCAACCCGCTGACAATGGGACCCAATCAAATAGAAATATGCTGTTTTGAAATGCTGTTTCTGGCCGCCGCCGCAGCCCAGGCGCCGAGACAATTTTTCTCTGATCGTTATAACCGTGCGCATACCGCCAGGGTGATCAATGGACGCAACTGGGGCGTACAGATAATGCGTAATATGTTTCACAACGAGACGTTTTACCCCTGGCCAGCGCCATTTCCCGCCTCACTCAATCGCGGCGACGTCGTCGTTTTTTCCTACCGCAATCAACCTCTCTACAACGGACAGTTTCAACTGGGACACGCCGTCCTGCTCACCGGGCAAAGAGACGCTTTTGGCCGACACATCGCAATGAGCTTTTGCGGAACCAATACGCAGCCAGTCACCCGAGTGGAAAGAGTGACCGTTGAAGAACAGATTCTTAACGGCGGCAACCTGGCCAGGGCGTTTTATGGGAGACCCGCCTGGTTGGGAGCGTAGGGCGTATTTATTAACCTGGCATCGATATAGGTATGATACACTACCCATATGATTATAGAAGACGCTCGCTCATTACCTGCCGCAGCGCAGGAAGAAAAAAGAAAACAGGCCGTGCGACTGCGCAAGCAGGGGTATAGC
>NZ_JAHMIN010000077.1 GCF_018986435.1 Hahella sp. HN01
ATTATTCTTGTGGCCTTAGATCCAAACATGTAATGAGAATCCGCAGAGCTATGGAATCCCTTAGCAGTACGATTTACTATTTCACCTTTAAAAATATGCTCATCGTCTATTATCGGAACGGGCTTACATTTGTTATTTTTACAGCCTTTCTTACTGAACAATCTAAGAAAAGCTTTTCCGCCAACTCGATTAGACAAGCTTAGTAAAACGCTTATTCCTATATCTTTTGCCGAGATTGAAGCGCCACTTGTAGACATACTCAATACATCATACGAAACCATTGCAGCAGTAGCGAGATTACCAGCAAAATTAATTGCTGACATTAAGCTTCCTATTGACATATTGCCGGAAGGATCGATCTTATTAGTTGGGTCCGCATCACTATACAAATACTTATGCAACGTAATCGGATCATGATTCCGCCCCATCCAAGTATCCATCTGCGTAAACCGCCCCTGGTTCTGGTCGTAATACCTCGCCCTTAGGTAGTACTGATCCAATGACACATCGTACTGCTCTCCGGTGTACAGGTAGCTGTTCGGGGTGTCTCCTTCGCTGTGCAGCAGGATGCCGAAGGCGTCGTAGTGGTAGCTGTCGGTTTGCACGCCGATCTGGTTTGTTAAAGAGCGGACGGAGCCTTGGCCGTCGTAGACATAGTAGCTGACGTCGCCGGCTCTTGCCTGGCTTAGCAGATCGTCGCCGTAAACGTAGCTGACTTGTTTCGCGCCGTTGACGACTTCTTGCAGCACTTGAGCGTAGTCGCGGTTCTGGTCGACGATAAAGTCGGTGTTGGCGCCACTTTCCAATTTCCGAGTGCGAATGCCATCCAGGTTATAACCGAAGTTAGTGGTCTCGCCCGCTTTTAACGGGATCGCTGATGACGTCATGCGTCAGACGATACAGAGCGTCGTAGGTATAGGTCGACACCCGGCCGTTATGCAACTCCTCAATTTGCTCCCGTCTCCCCGTGCTGTGCATAGTGTAACGGTAGTCGGCGATGACATTGCCCGCCGCATCCGTCGTGGTCTGACGCGTCAGTCCGTTCAAGGCGTCGTAGACATAGGTGGGGGTTTGCCCGTTGGCTTGCGTCACGCTCTCACGGTTGCCCACCGCATCGTAGGCGTACAGAGTCTCGCCGCCCTGAGGATCGATCACTTTGCTCAGACAGTTTAACGTATCGTACAGGTACGTGGTCGTTTCCGCTTTACCCTGGTGGGTGAGAGTGGCGGAGGTTTTATTGCCCGCCTTGTCATAGCTGTACGCCAGTCGGCTGCGACTGTTCCACCAGCCGGTTCAGAGCAGAGTCAAACTTATGGGATGTGGTTTGTCGACGCTATCCGAGGCCTAATGCGACCGCTGATTACTGTCTATCTGCTTGTTCTGGCGACGTTTGTCACCCTTAATATCAGTAGTCATCTCGGTGGCGTTGGCGCGCTGAGCCCGGTCGATTTAATGGCCCTGTACAAAGAGGCCATCGCGCAGATGTTATTTCTGACAACGACGGCCGTCACTTGGTGGTTTGGGTCAAGGCCAAGCCAAGTACGAAAAGGGCAGTAAACTCGTTACGTCCCCCCCCCCACAGGGTTTTGAACACCCTTGGCCCAAAAGAAAGGGGATCTCAAAAGAAAATCCGGTCACGTATGTGCATGTTGCAAAAGAAACCTGCGAGGGTGAAAAAATAGTTTAATCACCCAAGCATCAAATATGCGGCATAGAATGCCTATATTGATGCCTGGTTAATAGCCAAACCCACCGATATACCGCAAGGGATTGGCTGCAGGCCTCAGTCTAACATTTTTTTAGGTGATCAAGCCGATACCTTAACGCCGCTCTCACATTCATTAGTGCTTCACCTAATAGATTCTGGCCTTTCCAATTATTGGGGTCGTTAACCCCTTTGTCTTCTACAGCCATGCCTATCCCCCACACTTTGTCATAGGGAGATGCTTCCACCAAGTAATAATCGCCTGTAGAGATCAAGGTCTCCTGCAAATCAGGGTTTTGCGAAAACTTAGCCATATTGCCCTGAAACACTATAGCTTCTTTAAAGAGGTCCCAAGTTTTTTGGTCAAAATTTAATACATTTCTACCAATCACTTTTTGCTGCTTCGGATCGGTCGCAGCCAGAGTACCCAACGCGGATGTTTCATCGCCAAATAACTTGGCTTTGCTATACATCATAAACTGTTCAGCGCAATTGAACTCAATGCCAGCAACCTCAAACTTGCTCGGATGCCACTGACTGAATGGCCCATGCCAGAAGAAAGCAAAAGGCTGCTTCTTTCCATCAGAACCATGTGGAAAAACTGAGTAATCAAGATTACTTCTTGAGACATCATGGAGGTATGCGTCTTGTACTCGCTGCATCCATTCCTTATATGTCTTAGCGTCATCAAACTCAGGCTCTAATCGAATACCTTTATTTTGTATTTGAAATCGTGGAAAGTTGCGCAAAGCGCCTTTCTTATCATTTAGTATACTCTCCACTAACCTTTGATAGTCCTTCTCTCGCAGCTCAAATGGGCGCCACTTAACTTGAGGATGACTTTTTTTATTAAAGTATTCTTTTGCTATATGATAAGGGGGAATAACGCCACAGTATATAGGACCCCCTTGCAAACTTATTAAAAAGCCATACAAATCGGCCTCAAATTCTTTCGCACTCTCATAGGCATCATTAACAATATATTTCACGATCATATTATTGATATTTATATAGCGCTAGGCTGAAGCAATAGGTAAAAGCGCAAAATGGATATAATAGGTCTTTGAAACCACGTTTTAATTCCAACATCAACATCACACATGGCCATATCTCACATCATAACCTTTGCAAGCGAACTCATATACGAAGTCGTATGTTTGGACGACAATGTGCTTAAGTCCCGCTTCATCAGCCCCATACATTCCTTTAATCCAGAGTGAGTCAACAACCTCAAAAAAACAGGTTGACTTTAATAGGTTTGGGTTCAGGTCGTCGTACAGCCAGAAGTCAATAAGCATCCTTTTCATAGCCATACAAGATTCAAATTCAAATGTAACATCCATGTTGTTAACATTGACATTAAGCGAAAACTTACTAGCTATATCATCAACAACAGTAACGACTTTACCAATAGCATCCCTCCCTTCTATTTTACCCAGAATTGTATCTGTAATAGGATTATATTTTTGGTCCATCATCGTTCTACCTTATCATTATCGTTTTGCCACGATTACGTGTCGTGAATTTCCATGATTCGCGATCAATCTCTGCAGCCGTCGCAGGGCGCGTCTCTATTGGTACACCAGCATTTCTATATGCCCACAATCGCCTGTTATCTAGTGTAAACAAAACACCATCTGCTTCAAATATCCTTATTGGCGGCACGTTCACAGTACCGCCTTTTTTTAACTTATCTCGTAAGGCACGAACCGAAGTGCCATTTGTAAAATTCTCAGATATTGAATCTTGTGAAAATCTTATCTCATTAGAATTAATAAGCCCATGTCTTGAGGTCTCTTTAGCATTCGCTGACAGCCAAGCACAAACTGGGCTGGCATTATGAACTAGTACTCCTTCCTCGCCAACATAATAACTATGATTATCAGATACAGAAAAATTATAAACGAAATAATTGATTTTCCTGGTTGATACCGAAACAACTTCAATCCCTTCCAAAATCCCCTTCAGAATATCACCTTTAGATAGATGCCTAGCTTCTATCCATTTACCCTCTTTAAAATAAGGATGTTCCGGGGTCGAAATCAACTCACTCCCATCTTCCAATCTAATCGTAACAAACTCTGCTTTCTTTTCGCTTCTTATTAGATAAACAACCTCTTTAGGCTCAACCTTACTACTGGCTTCATTATAAGAGAATACAAAATCACCAATTTCAATGCTCTCTATACTCTTGTATCCATCCTCGGTTAAAACCAAAGTCCCCTCTACAAAGCTATTTGAAAAACAGTTTTTTGTCTTTCGGGATAGCAGATTAATTATTTTCCCACCACCAAAACGCAAAAGGACCAAAGCACCTCTAGCAATAGCTGATGATGCGATGCTTTGCCCTAAATTAGATGCGGCATTGGTAGGGTCAATAGCCACATCCAAAAAGCTGAAGCCAACATCAATCTGTAATCCTGACAATGACATCCGAATATCCATTGCCGCCCCCAATTCCCCGAGAGAAAAATTCCCACTAGGATCAACCATATTCCCCGGATCAGCATTCGCATAAAGATACTTATGCAACGTCACAGGATCAGAGTTAATCCCCATCCACGTATCCATCTGCGTAAACCGCCCCTGATTCTGGTCGTAATACCTCGCCCTTAGGTAATACTGATCCAGGGATGCATCGTATTGCTCTCCGGTGTACAGGTAGCTGTTCGGGGTGTCTCCTTCGCTGTGCAGCAGGATGCCGAAAGCGTCGTAGTGGTAGCTGTCGGTTTGCACGCCGGTCTGGTTTGTTAAAGAGCGGACGGAGCCTTGGCCGTCGTAGACATAGTAGCTGACGTCGCCGGCTCTTGCCTGGCTTAGCAGGTCGTCGCCGTAGACGTAGCTGACTTGCTTCGCGCCGTTGACGACTTCTTGCAGCACCTGGGCGTAATCGCGGTTCTGGTCGACGATAAAGTCGGTGGTGCTGCCGCTTGCTGCTTTCCGGGTGCGAATGCCGTCTGGGTTATAACCGAAGCTGGTGGTCTCGCCCGCTTTGGTTACCGCGAGGAGTTTGTTCTTCGCGCTGTAGGTGTAACGAGCGCTAACCAGACCGTCTTCGGTTTCAGTCAGCGTATTGCCGTTGGCGTCATACGCGTAGGTAACGCCGCCCTGTTGCGTCAGGCGATCATTGTCGTCATAGCTGTAGGCGGTGTGCACGCCGTCGATAATGCTGTAGATGCGGTTGCCGACCTTGTCGAAGCGGTATTCCGCGCTGTAGTCGCCATTGGCCGGATTGCTGATGGCGTCATGCGTCAGGCGATACAGGGCGTCGTAGGTATAGGTCAAAACCCGGCCGTTGTGCAGTTCTTCGATTTGTTCCCGTCGCCCCGTGTTGTGCAGGGTGTAACGGTAGTCGGCGATGACATTGTCCGCCGCATCCGTCGTGGTCTGACGCGTCAGTCGGTTCAAGGCGTCGTAGACATAGGTGGTGGTTTGGCCGTTGGCTTGCGTCACGCTCTCACGGTTGCCCACCGCATCGTAGGCGTACAGGGTCTCGCCGCCTTGAGGATCGATCACTTTGCTCAGGCGGTTTAACGCATCGTACAGGTAGGTCGTCGTTTCCGCTTTCCCCTGATAGGTGACGGTGGCGGAGGTTTTATTGCCCGCCTTGTCATAGCTGTAGCTAAGCACCGCGCCAGTCGGCTGAGTCTCTTCCACCAATCGGTTCAATGCGTCGTATTGATAACTCGTCGTTCCCAGAGAGTTTGTCGCAGTGAGACGAGCGCCAATAGTGTTATAGGTAAAGGTCTCGACCTCGCCGTCTGCGTAGTCAATGCGACTCACCTGATCATTCACATCGTAGGTATAGGCGGTCGTCTGACTATTAAAGTCGGTATGACTGAGCAACCTGCCAGCGACGTCATAGCTGAAGGATTCCATCTGTCCCATTGGCAGCGTCCGCGTCAGCACACGGCCCATGGCGTCATAGGTCCAGCGGGTCGTGCGGCCTTCCGCATCCTTCTGCGTCAGCTTATTGCCGGCCTGATCATAGGTGAAGGAAGTGACGTTATTCAGCGCATCCGTCACCGCAATCAAACGGCCCAGCTTGTCATAAGCGTACTGGGTCACTCGACCGGCTTGATCGATGCTACTCAGGCGACGATCCAAAGCGTCGAAGGTTTCCTGCAGGCTTGAGCCGTCATGGAACAGGGTTTTAACCCGTTGATCCAGGATGTTGTACTCATACGTCGTCGTATGGCCATTC
>NZ_JAHMIN010000078.1 GCF_018986435.1 Hahella sp. HN01
AGCTCATACTTACCGACTTTCATGACTTATTTCCAACATAGGTAGCCTTAGAATAACTCCCTGCTGCACCAAAAAATCGGCTCAAGATGCTCATTTATTCACGATAAACTGAGCTTTTTCGCCGATTTTTTCCTTGCACTGGCGCCCTCGCCAACGTTTTTAAGAGGTTCCCTAGCCCCAGGATCTTATATATCTATTCTGGAGAAAGTGTTGTAATGCTTATCAAAAAGCTGCCTTCATACACATCTACTGTCGCACAGCAACCCGGCTTTTTTGAACAGGATTATGACCAATACTTTTTTACGACTCCACTCCAAGGGCTCTACCGCCCAACATCAGATGAGCGGAGCCTAAATCCGTCTTTCGACAAGAAATGTTGCGCTAACTGATAACCGATCGAAGCAACTATAGATGGAAATGTACCAGACTGACTCTGACGTTTTTTTAGGTGTTAGTCAGATAAAAACCAATCTGCCACTTTTTAGTACATCTAATATTTAGGATATAAAGAATCATAGTCAACATCAAACTGGCATGATTCAAATTCATTATAGTCACATGGATCAAATTTTTTTGGCAATTTGGCTCTACTGCCTCCAACTCCTTTTTGAAGAACTTTTTCCGCAAGGTTTTTAAGTTCTTCCCACCATTTTGAACTCAATCCTTCTACTGAATGCAATTCCCAAGGGTCATGTTTAGAGTATCCAGCGTTAATAAAATCTGTTAGCGCGTGAATCTCGTCTTCTACTTCTGGTAAATCTACCCACCACCAACCACCTGATGTTGATACCAAAGACAGGAATGATATAAGAGGGTTGTATCTGCCATCTTCCAAGTAAGGGCTATCCTTACTTGGAATTCGACCAGGCAAAACACCTTCTATATCACTCTTTGTAGAACATATTATCGACAACATAATCCAGAAATTATCTAAACAGTCATCTTCTGGCCATTGTTTAGGTCTGTCTTCTAGAATCATAAGGTCTGCCGTTTATCTAACCATTCATTCCATAACTCGAAAAAAGTCTTGAATGCGAAATACTCATTTGGTTCTTGAAACGCCACAGCTCTTCTCCATGAAACATTAGCGCTTATAGATAGTTTTCCACAAACCCACTTATTGAATTCGTAATATATATCAGTAGCAGTTGAATCATTATCATTGATCTGCGAAGCAGCCATAAATCCTCTAAGAAAATAATCCAGCTCAGTAGAAGATTGGCTCTCTATATACATCCCCGGCCTTTTTTCAATCAATTTTACAAGTTCAAAAATATCCATTCAGACGCCTTTTCGGTTGATCAACGGCTATCGATACCCAAAACTTCGTAGCCGCCGGGAGCTTACAACCTGCGAATTGTATTTAGATGCCTCCTTTTCGGGACTTCATCAAGTGAAATACCAGAGTCACCGAAGCAATTCTTGCTTAAATAGGTGTCTACCGGAAGTACAAATTCAACACAAAACTTATTCACTACCAATCCCATAAAGTTCAAAGCACTCCCGCTGGTACTTTACTGATCTTTCATCATACTTCTCAGTATCTATATTTGAAATAGTATCCAATAAACGCTTTTTGACATCCCCATCAATGGGAAAATATTCTTCTGAAACTTTATTAGTAATTAATAGCAGAGTACATACGGTAAGAGCTTTGCTCGCGATATGCATATTCCCTGGCGTCAAAACACTCATAGCAGCCAAAATTAACTCATTTTGTCGACCGAAACACTTATTGCGGAGGAGGTCCCTCATAATATCCAGGGAATGCATCACTTGGTTTTCTGTAAACTCCTTGTTTTGCACACCGAGAATCAGAGCATCAAAAACTTCCGATGCGTTATCTCTTATTTCATCAATTAAGTCTCTAGAAATAGAGCGCCCTTTCATTTGATGAATAACATGCCTTAGTCTTTTTGGATGCATAGAATATATCTAGGCCTAGTTGTCACACATTCATAAAAAGGAACTTTATTAGAGCGTAATATTCACTCTCGCCTCCCCGTATCCCATCTGAACATAGCTCATCTCATGTTCGACGCCAATATTTTGCCCTCAGTGCTTGAGCAATTTCTTTGGCATTTCAAAAGTTTCTATCGCGGAGATTGCCGCGCTCAAGGGCGGGCTTAAGGGTAGAAACCTACAGCGTCTGGTTTGTGAATGCTATCCGGGGTCTGATGCGACCGGTGATTACCGTTTTGGCGACGTTTGTCACCCTAAATATTAGCCGCCATCTTGGTGGTGTTGGCGCGCGGAGCCCGGTCGAGTTAATGGTCCTGTACAAAGAGGCCATCGCGCAGATGCTATTTCTGACAACGACGTCTGTCACCTGATGGATTGGGTCAAGGCCGAGTAGTTTGCGAAAACAATCTTTAACTAGGCATCAAATATGCGGAATAGAATGTTCATATCGATGCCTGGTTAACAATTAGTACGCGCTTAAATTTTAATACGGAAGTAACGACCTCAATTGTCTTACTCTACTTCTACGAATTTCGGGCAACTGTAGTACCACCAGTACTCACTTTTAGGATATAAAACCTCTCCATTCTCAGAAATAAGCCCCACTTTTTCTGAAATATAATTTTTATATCGCTTATCAAGCTGTCGCATCCTTTCTAAGCTTTCACCCATAACAAGGTAGCAAGAGCCAAATTGAGTAAATCGTTTTAATTCAGACCGACAATTCACTCGTTCAACATACTCCCACTTATCTATTGTAAAATGCCTACCTGTCTCAACACATTCAACAAAGTCATTCCATTCCTGTAAGTTTTCACAAACTTCATTCTCAACTTCATTTAGGTAGGAACAGGATACTAGCACCCTGTTACTGTTAACAAAAATTGCAAAGCTTTCAAAAAGCGCTCTTATTTCCTCTTCCTCTTCAGCCTTCTCGCAGCCAATATCCAAATATGTTTGAGCTCTTCCAAGTGAGAGAATTAAAGCTATATTGCACATCCTTGTATCTATATTTCGGCCACTATAACCAACCAAATCACTTCCATTTAGCATTTTCCTTTTAAAGGCAAAATACCACATATTTAAGGTGTCAATAACATCACCAAACTGAGACATACTCATGTTTGAATGCAAATATTCAGCAGGCGTCAACGGTGCAATTATGCGCACATAGTCACGATACCATTCGTCATACACCTTAACATCTTCATCCTTAAATTTGAGTGATAAATGTTTACTCATAAACATCTCTCATCGATTAAATCAGCCCGTTTCCTCTACGAACAACCATCACACCCATGTCCTTTTCGCCATCAGTGTTAAGTATCTAAATAGAATTAATCTTATATCCCTGTCCAGATTTTGACAGGATATCGGTGACTGACACCTTCATTCTCTCGAACGTATCATGTGAACCCGCGTCAGCCAGCTGTACTTCACCTTTCGACGTTGCCAGAGAATCAGCTTATCCATCCGCTCCAGAAAGATATCCCGGCGGGTCTTAGGCTTTTTATTCTAGTATTCGGCTTCGGAGAAAGTCATCTGTTCCATGAAAATTGTTCCTGCTTAGTTGGGCTGCCGTATTATGACTGATTCTGGGAGTTATTCAGAGTTTCCCTAGTTTCGAATATACAAAAGAATCATTTCATCAGGAGTTAATATTTTGAAGTCATCACCTTCATCGTAAACATAGCCAGACACTATATCAACCTCTCCCTCTTCAAGACTAATCAAGGCTTTTTCAATATATCCTTCATCATAAACAATGGAAACACATTTAACCCCCCCCTTTTTTTATACAATATTTTTTTATGTGGACAGGCAAATCATTTTCAAAATATTTCACTCTTTTTCGAAACTCCACATCCGAAACTTCTTCCGCATACAAAGAGTAATTAGAGTCAACATCGATAGACTCAAAACAAATATACCCACCCGTCTCAAGACCCAAGAAAACGAACGAGCAAAACTCAAAGTCGTAATCATCCTCTCCACCAAAGTCTAACTCTTCAATGAAACAATGTATTTCAACAACCCTTTTATGCAAAAGAGACAACACAATATCGACCGTATTTAAATATAAACTTTCAACCATGTCATTTTGTCTCAACAATTATATCAGAGGCCACCTGAGGCGATGTGGGAACAACAGCTGGATCTTTAATTCTTTTTATGACAAATATATTTGTTGGCTGATTTAAATATCCCGCCCCTACATTATTATTGAAAACCTTAACTCGGCTATAACAAACCAAAATACTTCCATTCATTGTTTTTCCTAAGGAACCTCCGAATAACTCCCTGCTGCGCCCAAAGTCAGCTCAAAGTGCTCATTTATTCACGATAAGCTGTGCTTTTTCGCCGACTTTTTCCTTGCACTGGCGGTCTCGCCAACGTTTTTCAGAGGTTCTAGCCCCTGGAGCTTATATATCTATTCTGGAGCAAGTGTAGTAATGCTTATCAAAAAGCTGTCTTCATACTCCTCTACTGTTGCCCAGCAACCCGGCTTTTTTGAGCAGGGGTATGACCAATACTTTTTTACCACTCCACTCTGAGAGAACTCACCTATATAATTCAAATCCTTTATAGTTAAAGCATCCTCTGTAGTGGTCTAATAGTCCCGGACACGTTAATAAGAGACAATACCCGTCAACGATTAAGGTGTCAGCATGAGTCAGAAAAAGTCGTATAAGCAGTATACAAAAGAGTTTAAAGAAGAGGCCGTTTCCTTGGTSCGCGACCAAGGTTATTCCGTCCCAGAAGCGGCTAAATCCCTCGGCATTAGCGCCAATATGCTCTACAAGTGGAAGGAAAAGATTGAAGCTCAGCTTGRAAATCAGGTTCTGGCTGAAGACGAGCGCGCCGAGTTAAAACGGCTTCGCAAAGAAAACAAAGAGCTGCGCATGGAAAAGGAAATTCTAAAAAAGGCTTCGGCCTTCTTCGCGAAAGAARTGAAATAAAGTTCGCCTTCATTCAGGCAGAGTCGAATCGCTTCCCTGTGGAAGTGCTTTGCCGGGCTCTGCGTGCAAGTCGATCAGCATTCTATGCCTGGCGTCGGCGCCCCGCGCCGGTGATCCGGTTTGATGAGATTCACCTGCATCGGCGAATGAAGCGACTGTTTAACGCTTCTCGAAGCAGTCTGGGCAGTCGAGAGATGATGAAGAAGCTACGCGAAGAAGGCTTTCAGGTGGGACGCTACCGGGTTCGCAAGCTTATGAGTCGGCTTGGTCTTCAGGTCACGCAACGCGTTGCTTACAAAGCCACTACAAGGCGCAAACACCATCATGCGGTGGCGGATAACTTGTTGAATCAGAATTTTARTCCTACCGCGCCCAATCAGGTTTGGGCTGGCGACGTGACCTATCTGAAAACAGGAGAAGGCTGGGTGTATCTGGCCATTGTCATGGATTTATATTCCCGAAGGATCGTCGGGTGGCGCATCGATAAGCGCATGACAACGAGCCTGGTCAGCCAGGCGCTGATCAAGGCTTACAATTTGCGGAAGCCGCCCAAGGGCTTGGTATTCCATAGTGACCGGGGCTCTCAGTACACCAGCGGACATTATCGAAAACTGCTGGAAAAGTATAAAATCAGGGCAAGTATGGGCGATGTGGGAGCCTGTTGGGACAATGCGGTGGTTGAACGCTTTTTTGGTAGCCTTAAGCATGACTGGATATTAAAAATCCCCCAGCCCACCCGGGAACACATGAAGCAGGATGTCGCAGCCTACATGAGATATTACAACCTCGAAAGACTGCATACGGCGAACAATGATATGTCGCCGGTTAATTATGAAAACTCTCTAAAGAAAGTGTCCGGTGGGATTTGACCAGAACA
>NZ_JAHMIN010000079.1 GCF_018986435.1 Hahella sp. HN01
GGTATGGCCTTAACTATGACCAATATTATGGAGGGCATTAATGTCTGCACGTACTGATCCCAATCTTGGATTGAACTACGGTTGGAGCACGGGGGAATCGGGATGGGCTGCGGGGATGGACGCTAACCTTAAACGCCTGGGCGCGTTGGTGAGCTTATCCGTCAAGGGGCGACACCTGAGCGCTCCGCCTGCTACGGCTCAGGACGGCGATCGTTATCTGATTCCCGTCAACGCGACTGGGGAATGGAAAGACAAGGCCGGCCAGGTCGCCGTCCGTATTCAAAACGCCTGGGACTATTACACGCCTAAAACGGGCTGGCTGTGCTTTGTAGAAGAGGAAGCCAGGCTTTGCGCTTACACCGGAACGGATTGGAGCGCCGGCGTATCACTCTGACGCCGACAGTGTCCCAACAACCTAAAAAAACGATCTAAACTTTCTTTGGAGTTCCCTAATGACGGAGACGAATCTCTCTGTGCCCGAAGATATCCTGCTGTTGCGGCGGGAAGAACTGGACGAACTACTCGATCATGCTGCGGAAAAAGGCGCCTTGCGCGTGCTATCTCATCTTGGCTTGGAGAACGGTCATGCCGCTCGCGACATCAGAGAACTGCGAGACTTGCTTGAAGCTTGGCGCGATGCTCGACGCACTGCCTGGCGCACGCTGGTGAAAGCCATGACGACCGGGCTGTTAGCGGCATTTTTGGTCGGTGCGGCGATTAAGTTGAAACTGTTTCAGTCTTAATCGCGCAAGGAGCAAACGATGATTGAGGCAATGATGATCCGCGATGAAGTTCACTCGGGGTGTATTCTCAGTACGCTGACAGTGAAAGGGGCGACGTTTCAGATCCTTGAGCGGCCCTGGTTGGATAACCGGCCAAAAGTGAGCTGTATACCTGCAGGCGTCTATGAAGCGACCTTTATGGAGCGCTCCAGCAGCGGCAAGTACAAGAACGTGTACTGGCTGCAGGATGTGCCAGATAGAACCGGCATCCTGATTCACAATGGCAATATTGTCACTCACACACAGGGATGTCTTCTGATCGGCGATCGCCGTGGCTGGCTCTCAGGGAAACCCGCCGTCCTTAACTCTCGCTCAGCCCTTCATGCTTTCACCGAACTCCTGAATAAAGAGCCACTGCGGCTGACAATTCAAGGGGAACACTAATGCTGGAAGGACTGCTGGCGCTGTTTTCCTCGTCAGGGTTAGGCGCGTTGGTGGGTATGTTTGGGAGTTGGTTAACCAAACGAGAAGAACGCAAGGATCAGCAGTTCAGACTCACCTATGAGCTGAAAATGGCCACACTTCGCAAACAGGAAGCGGAGCTCCAGTACAACCATGAACTGGCGCTGGCGGACAAACAAATTCTAAGAGCGGACACGGAAGGGAGAATAAACAGAGATATCGCGGAGACCACGGCGTTCAAGGATGGGCTTAAAGAGCAGAGTCAAACTTATGGGATGTGGTTTGTGGACGCTATCCGGGGCCTGATGCGGCCTCTGATTACTGTCTATCTGCTTATTTTGGCGACGTTTGTCACCCTGAATATAAGCCGCCATCTCGGTGGCGTTGGCGCGCTGAGCCCGGTCGATTTAATGGCCCTGTACAAAGAGGCCATCGCGAAGATGTTATTTCTGACAACGACGGCCGTCACTTGGTGGTTTGGGTCAAGGCCAAGCCAATTACGAAAGGGTTAGTGAGTTCGTTACGTGCACATCACAGGATTTTTGAATACCCTCCGATGCGGCGCTCACACCAATCCGTGACTTGGTTGACACAGAGTTTTGAACACCCTCAGCGTGAATGAAAGGGAGTCTCAAAAAGAAAGTTCGATCACATATGTGTATGTTGCAAAAGAAACCTTCGAGAGTGAAAAAATACTTTAATCACCCAAGCATCAAATATGCGGCATAGAATGCCTATATTGATGCCTGGTTAATAGCTTCAAAATTCCAGTCATGGCAGTTCAGCCCAAATAATGACATGTTATGCTCTATAACACCGACTAAACCCGCTTTTAATTCAGGACACAACTCGCCACTAACTTTGAAAGATATTTCCGCCACTGAATCTTTTAAAGGTGTAATTGTTACCTCACTGTACCTGTAAATAAAGTAATACTCGGCTTCCTTAGGAATAGGGGTAGGCCCTAGTGCGACGGTTACACTCACAACTTTATTATTCATCGTGCTTCCAATTTCCAACGCGCGTAGGAACACCTTGAACAGGCCCAACTACAAGAAACTCATACTCGCTGCCAAATGCCCTTAATGCATCGACACTGAAATGTGTTTTTCTATCTGGGCTTTTGAATATCCTAAAAGACATTATACTAGCTTTTATAACGACTCCTTTTAAATTCATATGTCTCGTTGCATGATCTTTTGCTATTTGCCTTCTTGCTGACCACGAAGAAAATGGGGTGCTAAAGTGAGTGCCCGTATTATGATCAGATGCAGCACTGTCTCGCTCTTCAGCAGATAAAAACAAGCCACCCCACCCTCCAGGAACATATCCCTTTATAGCATCTCCAAAGTTTTCATGCTCCTGGTTTACTCCTCGATACAGTGTCCGCTCTTTAAGATACTTCTTAAACCTTTTACTTTTAGCAAGCAGCTTCAGTAGCTTTCCTCCAGCGTAGCTTGCCAGTACAGCAAACCCTATTTGCTTCGCAGAAGCTTGGTCAAAAGAAAGCGGATCTGATCCTGAGAAGTGGCCGTATAAGGCTGTCCCTAAGTCATATCCGCTGCTGGCTGCGGATGCAAGCGATGCAGTAATATTTAAACCTGCACCTATACTCCCCAGAGAAAAGTGACCAGTAGGATCTATATGACCAACCGGATCAGCATTCGCATACAAGTACTTATGCAACGTAACAGGATCATGATTTCGCCCCATCCATGTATCCATCTGCGTAAACCGTCCCTGCTTCTGGTCGTAATACCTCGCCCTTAGGTAGTACTGATCCAGGGATGCATCGTATTGCTCTCCGGTGTACAGGTAGCTGTTCGGGGTGTCTCCTTCGCTGTGCAGCAGGATGCCGAAGGCGTCGTAGTGGTAGTTGTCGGTTTGGACGCCGGTCTGGTTTGTTAAAGAGCGGACGGAGCCTTGGCCGTCGTAGACATAGTAGCTGACGTCGCCAGCTCTTGCCTGGCTTAGCAGGTCGTCGCCGTAGACGTAGCTGACTTGTTTGACGCCGTTGACGACTTCTTGCAGCACCTGTGCGTAGTCGCGGTTCTGGTCGACGATAAAGTCGGTGGTGGCGCCGCTTGCCGCTTTCCGGGTGCGAATGCTATCCGGGTTATAACCGAAGCTGGTGGTCTCTCCCGCTTTGGTTACCGCGAGGAGTTTATTCTTCGCGCTGTAGGTGTAACGAGCGGTGACCAGACCGTCTTCGGTTTCCGTCAGCGTATTGCCGTTGGCGTCATACGCGTAGGTGACGCCGCCCTGTTGCGTCAGGCGGTCATTGTCGTCATAGCTGTAGGCGGTGTGGACACCGTCGATGATGCTGTAGGTGCGGTTGCCGACSTTGTCGAAGCGGTATTCCGCGCTGTAGTCGCCATTGACCGGATCGCTGATGGCGTCATGCGTCAGGCGATACAGGGCGTCGTAGGTATAGGTCGACACCCGGCCGTTGTGCAGCTCTTCGTTTTGCTCCCGTCTCCCCGTGCTGTGCAGGGTGTAACGGTAGTCGGCGATGACATTGCCCGCCGCATCCGTCGTGGTTTGACGCGTCAGTCGGTTCAAGGCGTCGTAGACATAGGCGGGGGTTTGGCCGTTGGCTTGCGTCACGCTCTCACGGTTGCCCACCGCATCGTACAGGTAGGTCGTCGGTTCCGCTTTACCCTGGTGGGTGACGGTGGCGGAGGTTTTATTGCCCGCCTTGTCATAGCTTCAGCGCATCGTATTGATAACGGGTCGTTCCCTTGGCGGTCAGACGAGGCCAATGTCTTTATAGGTAAAAGTCTCGGCCTTGCCATCTGCGCGTCCGTTTTTCGCCGTTGTCGTTAGGTGCTGAGGAAATATTTTTCTATGTGCCGTTGTTTAATATTTGCCCTCCACATACAACACATCCTCGCTGAATCGGGAAAATACAGGAGACTAAACTTTAGTAAATATCCTCTTCATCAAATGAGTACTTTCCTGGGTCAATCCTTATATTTTCAAAGTTATTTAATAAGTTAATAACTTCCTGCCTATTCATAGTCTTTGAATATGTGGCAGATGTCATTATTTCGACATAGTATCCCTTCTCGTTTACCGTCAACGTTGTTCTGCTTGTGTCTTCTTCCACATAAATAAACACGAAGTCTGTTCCCTCATACTTTAAATCATTTACAAGAGAAAAAGCCTCATCCAAATTATTAGTTAAAGGTGAATTTCGTGACGACCTATATTTTTTAGCCGACTCAATTGTGTAGTAAATGCAGTACATTAATATTCACCGCTAGTTCTCAATTTCAAACCCATTTTGACAAAAACAACAATAGGCACGCCGTCTTCCTAGAACTGCAAACCCATTCGCTCCGGGATCAACGTAATAGGCCCACGTCCATCGTATATCTTTTATTCTGGCCCCCTTAAATAATAGCTTATCGGCTGCGCGCCCAGGGGAATCGCGCTTCTCTTATTGCCAGAAATTCTAACTAAGCCAGTACTCTTACGCTTATTTTTTCCCAAGCTTTATACAGTGCAGCTGAAACCTGGGCTTTTGACCACCGATCAGGGAACATTGTAGTTACTTTCTTAAGTCTATATCTTTTGGTTTCGTCATCCCATATTTCGGCAGATGCCATATAAACCCCGTTCTTTCTTAGCCCCCACCGCTTAATTATTCTTGTGGCCTTAGATCCAAACATGTAATGAGAATCCGCAGAGCTATGGAATCCCTTAGCAGTACGATTTACTATTTCACCTT
>NZ_JAHMIN010000080.1 GCF_018986435.1 Hahella sp. HN01
TACGACTACCTGCTGACTGACGATATTTATGTGACCATGGCGGTCAGCCAAGTGGTGGAAGAGTGCGACATTCGCAATAACCAGGCCCGTGCGGCTCTGGTTTCGTTACGCGTATCAGATGCCAGCGACCTTTCGGACACGCGTTTGTTCGCAATCAATGTGGAAGACCGCAATGCCGACCCTGTCATCACAAGCGAAACGGAGTTGCAACATCAGGCCGGTCAGACGCTCAACTTCCAAGTTAAAACTACGGATGCGGACATCGGTGACGCTCACCACTTTACACTGGTGTCCGGCCCTGAAGGCCTGAGCATTGATCCTCGCACCGGCCGCTTGATCGCCAATATTGGCGACCTGGCTGCTGGCGATTATCAGATCGTCGTGCAAGTAGAAGACCTGCGCGGCGCTAAGACCCAACAGACGCTGACTTTGTCCATTGCTGAGAACTTGCCGCCGCAGATTGTGAGTGCGCCGGTATTAACCGCCAGTACGACACTGCAGTACGCCTATGATGTAGAGGCGACAGACCCTAATGAAGGCGACAAACTAACTTATACCTTAGTGAATCAGCCGGCAGGCATGAGCATTCAGCCCAAGTCCGGTCTTATTACCTGGCTTGGCGATGAGCGCTACGTGGATAACCGCGCGGACGATAATGGTTACTGCGCAGCAGACCCACAAGACTTGCGAACGCTTGATCCGGTTATCAAGTGGTCCTGGCCACTGGACGGAGAATCCATACCTCATGACGAATATAACCAGGTCATGCATACCCCTCTTGTCGTACCGCTCTATGACACAAATGGCGATGGCAAGCTGAATGAYAAAGACGACATCGCCATTATTTTCCAGTCTTTCAGGAAATCTGGTTACCAAAACGCGGGATTCCTGCGCGCCATTTGGGCCAAAGACGGGACGCATATCTGGACGTCCGAGTCCGTCCGACCCTATCCGCTAAGGTCAATGGCTGCGGCGGATCTGGATGGCGATGGGACGACGGAAATYGTCATCATAGACATCACGGAAAAGCTGAGTGTCGTCTCWCATGAAGGYGAGCTGGAATGGCAGGCGAATACACTGGAGCAAGCTCAGTGGGGCGGACCTTCCATCGCGGATCTCGACCARGACGGTTCGCCGGATATTATCCTGGGGCGTGCGTTGTACRATAACCAAGGCAATCTCAAATGGCTTGGTAAAGCGCCCTTTGGCGCTAACCCGMAGGGCGAGAACGCCAGCGGTCCGCTTACCTATGCGGCGGATATCGACCTGGATGGCGATATGGAGTTGATCGCTGGCCCCACCATCTATGACCAYACTGGCAGACGTATTATCACCAACGGTGAGGGAACATCCGCSTTAGGAAACTTCGATAGCGATGACTTCCCTGAAATCGTCAACGTTTATGACGGCTWTCTCTCTCTGTATAACCATGATGGCAGTGTCATCTGGAAAGATAAGAAAATTGAGGGCGGCGGACGCGGCGGCCCGCCTGTGGTGGCGGATTTGGACGGGGACGGCGTGCCTGAAATCGGCGTCGCCGGCAAGACCCGYTAYGGGGTCTACAACGCCAATGGCGACGTTGTCTGGAGCCAGCCTACCCGGGACCAGTCCTCTGGCGTAACCGCGTCTTCCGCTTTTGACTTCAATGATGACGGACGCATGGAGATTGTGTACGGGGATGAGTATTACTTGCGCGTCTATGACGGCGTCAGTGGCGATGTCATCTACGAAATTGAGAATGTCAGTGTGACTGCACACGAATATCCAGTCATTGCGGATATTGATCACGATGATCACGCGGAAATTATTGCCGTCAGCAATAGCTTCTTTGATGTGACCAACAAAGGGTTGCATGTCATTGAAGACGCCACGGATTCATGGGTGGGAACGCGCAGCATCTGGAACCAGCATGCGTACAACGTTAATAACATCAATAATGATCTAAGCGTTCCTGTGCATCCCACAAAAAGCTGGTTGGATCATAACAGCTTCAGGGCCAATGTATTTCCAGATCAGCCCGGCGTAGGCCAAGCGGATTTGACGGTATACGGATTGCGACTGGATGGCGGCGCTATCTCTGTGACGGTCAAAAACCGTGGTCGCAAACCCGTAAATACCGCTTTCAATGTTAACCTGTACCATCTTGCGCCTGGCGGCGAAAAAGAGCTGCTTGGTTCGCAGACTATTGCAAAATTAAGCGCCAGCGAGGCGCTGAACCTGAACTTCCCAGCGAACATAGACGGATTAACCGGCGATTTGTTGGCGGAAGTCATTACGGACGGAAGCTTTCCTGAGTGTTTGACTAACAATAATCGAGTGTACGCGGCGATTATTCGGGCGTCTGTGTCGGATGAAGCTGGCTTGTCCGACTCCCAGGTCTACGCCCTGTCTTTGCAGAAAGAGAACTCTGCTCCTGCGATTGTCAGCGCCACCATTATTGAGGCGACGGCCGGGGTCTATACGGATATGCAGGTCAGTGTCCAGGACGTGGACAGCGGCGATAGCCATACCTTTGAATTGATTGATCCGCCAGGTAATGTGTCGATTGGGCGCTATTCAGGCTTGCTGAAAGTTAAGAATCCAATAGAAGGCAGCTACTCCTTCCGCGTGCGTGCGACTGACTTATCCGGCGCCAAGGCTGAACAGGTTGTCTCCCTGGTTGTCTCTAGTCCCGATAACCTGGCGCCCGAGTTTACCTCGACACCAGTCACATCCGCCAAACATGGTTTCAAATACGAGTATCAAGCTCAGGCAGTTGATCCAGAAGGCGATGAGGTGATTTACGCGTTAAGCCGGAAACAGGACGGCATGACCATCGATAGTCATACTGGTTTGGTGCAATGGACGCCCGAAGAACGGCACATTGGCGTAAAGTCAGCGGAAATCAGCGCGATCGATGCAAAGGGCGCGGTGCGTAAGCAGTATTTTGTAATTGATGTTAACTGGGGCTATCTACTCAACCACGCACCTCGCATTGTGTCCTCGCCGAACGGCTCTGTATACGTTGGCCAGCAATATGAATATCAGGTTGTTGTCGATGATGCAGACTCAGATACCGAGTTCGATTATCGCCTGTTGGCTTCCGAAGAGGGCATGACTATCTCCGACACAGGGCTATTCACGTGGCGTCCTTCTGCGGAGTGGGCCGGTAAGACCGCGCGCGCTGAGATTGAAGTGCATGATCGTAAGGGCGGTTACGCAACGCAGAGCCTGAACTTGCCCGTCAACCAAGGGGCGAATCACGCGCCGGCGATTACCAGTGCGCCCCCTTTGAGCGCGGCGGCGAACGATAGTTATGTCTATGTTATTAGAGTGGTGGACCAAGATGGCGATGCGGTTTCTCTGAGCTTGAGTCAGTCGCCTAATGGCATGACTCTGGCTGATGGTGTGATTACTTGGACGCCCTCTCTGGCGCAGGTCGGCCAGGCGCATGAGGTCATTCTGAGGGCTGAAGACGCCCGAGGAGCGGCCTTTGTGCAGACGTTTGGGGTGGTTGTGAACGATCCCTTGGCGCCGAATACTGCGCCGGTCATTTATAGCATTCCCAATTCTCCCGCTCGCATTGGCGTGGAATATATTTACAAGGTAACCGCTCGCGATGCGGATGGCGATACGCTGATTTATCAGTTGGAAAATGCGCCAGACGGCATGGTGATTAATGACTTGGGAGCAATACGCTGGACGGCCTCAGCAGAGCAGCAAGGCCAATACCAGATCACGGTGATCGTTAGCGATAGCCGGGCGCGTGCTGTGCAGCGCTTTACGTTGCAGGCAGTTGCGGCGAATGATGCGAATGCGTATCCCGTTATCGTCAGTCGTCCCTTCGATCAGGCGTCGGTTGACCGGGAGTACAGCTATCAGATTCAGGCGACGGACGCGGATGGCGATACCCTTTCATATGGCTTAATGTCCGGGCCCGTCGGCATGTCTGTCACCGCCGACGGCGCGCTGCGCTGGACGCCGGGGGCTGATCAGGTTGGCATCCAGGACGTGGTTGTCTATGCGGAAGATGGCGCCGGACGTTCACTGCAGAGCTATAGCATTAACGTCACTCAGAAAGTTAAGCCCCTGACGGCGACGGTCGTTGTCTCCCCCGAATTCGTTAATCCTGGCGATACTCTTTCCATCAACGTGTTTGTGGATGGCGGTCAAAGCGCACCAACTATCGCTTTGTGGCTGGATGGGGTGGAGACGTCGATGAGCGATTTCGGTCAAGTGATCGTTAACGCAGAGACCATTGGCGTACATACCATCGAAGTTGGCGTGACGGATGGTGTGGATACGGTGATTGAAACCGCGCGCTTCGCGGTCCGCGACGCCGCTGACGAGAACGCGCCCCTGGTGAGTTTAAGCGCGCCTACTCTGGATGCGACCATCACTGCGCCGACGGAGGTGATTGGCTCAGTGCAGGATGCGAATCTGGCGCTTTATAAAGTCATGCTTTCGCCACGAGGACAGCAGGCCTGGCAAGTGATTGCTCAAGGCGGTGAAAATGTAAGCGAGGCCAAAATCGCCACCTTTGATCCCACGTTGCTGCTTAACGGTCAGTACGA
>NZ_JAHMIN010000009.1 GCF_018986435.1 Hahella sp. HN01
TCAGGCTCTTAATACGAAGAACCCGTCCTCGTGACGGGTTTTTTTTGCCTGAAATTTAACGTCGGGCCCTGCGCCACAACTTAGCCCCTCCCAAGTTCAGTGAAAGTCGCGCGAGGGCGACTCCAGGCCTTCCGGCTGTGGCGTCAGACGGCTCTATTGGGATAGATTCAGGGCCGTTATCGATGTAACATACTGGGGTTGCCTAGCCATGCCACCGATCTCTTCAGTACTCGAATGATTAGGGGCGCTGGCGGACTCAGGTCAACTTCAATGGTCAGCGTCTCACGATTAAAATCATCACAAAGTTAAATGTTCTTAAGTGACGCCCGCATAGTAAACTGTCATTCATGAAGCCCAATGACCAGCACTAGTTAGCCCGTGTTGGAGATGCTAGAGGCTCTGGATGCCGTGTCGGCAGACATTTTTTACCTCGACGACATTTGTTGAGATTAAGCTCTCGGTACACCCGATACATGCTTCAGCGAAGGCCCCAACGCCGAAGAATGGTGAGAGGTTTGCAGAACTTATATGCAGGCTGACGCTCAACCTCTTCCTGACGCTTGGCAGTCAGCTGATCATTTCGATTGCGGTCAGGTTGGTAACGGTAGACGGAATCGCTGAGGCCAACGGTGCGACAGGCATTCGTAAACTGGCGCCATGCCGCTGTTGCGTATCACGTTGGCTGTACAGCTTTTTTCCACAATATCCGATGCTCCAGGCTCAGGTCAGCATGCATGGTTTGGAGTCGGCGACTCTCTTCCTCAATTTCGTCGAACCGCTTGATATCCTAAGCCTCCATGTCCCTGTATTTTGACTTTCAATTGTAATAGGTGGCGTCAGAAGTTCCATATTCCCAGCAGACATCATTCACTTGGCGACTGGTTTCCATTTCCTTCAAAACCTTCACTATCTGACTTTCTGTGTATTGAAATTTTTTCATTGGATGTTCTCCGTATTGCGCTAGTGTACGCTGGAGAGCTCTAGAAGAATGTGTTCGATATGCACAAGTGCCTGGCCGAATATCAAGGGCCGGGAGCTCTAAATGCGAGTGACACTAATTAGGAAAGGTTTACAGAGAGTTTTCTTTGTTGAAGCAGAATGTCGCTGCATTTGGGCAGGTTGACTCTGCTGCAAACCAAGTTTTCGAGGAGTGATATATAGTTGAGCTCATTGAACTTATTAGAAGTAAAAGGGCGTTTCATAACGCCCTTCTTGGTGGGAAAAATTAGCTCTTTCTACGGCGGACGAACAAGCCGGCCAGGCCAAGTCCCATCAATGCCAAGCTTGTTGGCTCGGGTACATTTGAGGCTACAACAATGTGGTCTTTTTCTGTGGCGACTCGACCGCCGTCAACAGTCGCGTAGATGTCAAAGTCGTATGTTCCTGGAGTTGTGCCAGTAAATGTGACTTCAAACTCGTATGATGCTGCGCTGTCTCGAGTGAAAGATCCGGTGTAAGCGCCAGGGGATACTGACACCATGCCCGCAGGAGCGCCTGAAATATCCAATGCTACTTCAGTGTATGAGGAGATAGCATTTGAAATTGCTTCATTGATAGTGTCAACCAATGTGCTAGTGTCTATGCCTGCGTGATAGGTGCCGCCAGTGGCGGCTGTGATACGTGAGGCTTGGCCTGTGCCGTCAAGGCAGTAGCCTGTTCTACAGCTAGATGCTACATCGATTGCTTCCACTTGAATGCTAGCAGCCTGAAGCGCGGCAGTGGCGCTGGCTTCTGTCGAACCCAGAGATGGGTCGTGGCCTGTGGCGTCGCCGAACCATAAAAGTATCCGCTCAGCGTCTGGGCGCCATGAAACTGTGCTTGCTACTTGCTCAAGGGCGTAGATATTGGCTTCTGGAAAGTCATAGCCTCCAGATGCGGTCCAGCTATTGATCGCTGCTTGCGTTGCAGAGGTGTCAGAGGTCATATCAGTAAGTGTGCGATACGTGAATGCGTCGCTGATATCTCGGTAACCGCCAACTCCGAAGTTGATGTCCCCAAAGCCAGCTGCAGTGCTTAATATTGAGCTTGCCGCTGCTTTTACGGCTGCTATTTCTCCACCCATGCTTCCGGTTTCATCCATGAGAAAGAATACGTCAACTTTTGATGTGGTGGCTTCTGCATCAATAGTGACAGTCTTAGTAATGGTTACGCTTTCGCCTACTCCTAAAGTTGCGGAGTAGGATGAGGGGGAAATAGAGTCCGCCATTGCCGAAATTGGCAATAGTGCAGTTAGCGCAAAAGAACACGCCAATCGTTTCATTGTTATCTCCTGATGTCGATTGTAGTTAGTGAGCTTATTAATAATGAGGTGTTTGGAATTGACTCGCTGTCCAAATATGCACAAATCTAGCCATATTTGTTGAAATATCAATTAAGAGAATGACTTACTGTTTGTTTGCTTGGTGTTTGGTTTTTAAACAGATGTAAATCCATTGGACATGAAAAATGGAAGCATTCTCGGTGAATCTGTGACGGGTTATTCTTAAAGGCTTATTTCCATATGGCGGGGGGCGGAGGCTGGACTAGGTCATAATGTTCGGATTTGCTTTTATAAAGTAGACTTTTCAAGATACTCTGCATTTTTAGATATTTTTTATTCCTATTTATTATAAGGGTGGGGCAATAGGAAACGCTGATAAAGTGTAAAGTCTTTGAACGGTATGGTGTTTTTTGCCGACAGCGCCTACAAGCATAGATATGGGGCGAGGCTCAGAGGCTCAGAGGCTCATATAAGGGCTCTTATGACATACTAGTAGCCGTGTTTATGTCTGAGCGTATAATATTTTCTGACAGTGGCGGACGCCTTTTAAATGAAGTGGGAGAGTTGCGATGAGCAGCGGACATTTGGTGATATTTGATACAACCTTGCGTGATGGAGAGCAAAGCCCTGGGGCCTCCATGACAAAGAATGAGAAGCTGCGTATCGCCAAGGCGCTGGAAAAAATGAAAGTGGATGTCATAGAAGCAGGCTTCGCTATCGCCAGTCCTGGAGATTTTGAGGCGGTTAAAGCGATAGCAGAGTCTGTCAGTGAATCCACCGTATGCAGTTTGGCGAGAGCGTTGGATAAAGATATAGATCGTGCGGCTGAGGCTTTAAAGCCGGCTAAATTGGCTCGTATTCATACGTTCATCGCCACCTCCCCAATCCATATGAAATACAAATTGCAGATGCAGCCTGATCAAGTCGTGGAACAGGCAATCAGAGCGGTTAAACGCGCCAGGATGTACACAGACGATGTTGAGTTTTCTTGTGAAGATGCTGGGCGCTCAGAAATAGATTTTCTCTGTAGAATCATAGAGGCGGCGATAGCCGCTGGCGCGAGAACAATTAATATCCCCGACACGGTAGGCTATGCGATTCCTCAGCAGTTTGGTGAAACGATTCAAACTCTACTGGAAAGGGTGCCTAATGCTGATAAAGCAACATTCTCTGTGCACTGTCACAATGACTTGGGGTTGGCCGTAGCTAACTCCCTGGCGGCGGTGATGAACGGCGCTCGTCAGGTGGAGTGTACTATTAACGGTCTGGGTGAGAGGGCTGGAAACGCGGCGCTTGAAGAGATCGTTATGGCGGTGAGAACACGAAAAGACCTATTTGCTGTTGAAACCCGTTTGGATACGCAATTTATCGTGCCGACTTCTCGCTTAGTTTCGACAATTACAGGGTTTCCTGTGCAACCCAATAAAGCAATAGTCGGCGCCAACGCGTTCGCGCATGAGTCTGGCATCCATCAGGATGGCGTACTTAAGCATAGGGAAACTTATGAGATCATGCAGGCGCAGGATGTAGGTTGGCGGACGAACAGTCTGGTGTTGGGCAAGCACTCTGGTCGTAATGCTTTTCGCACCAGGCTGCATGAGCTTGGCTATGAATTTGATTCAGAAACTGCACTTAACGAAGCTTTTGCTCGCTTCAAAGATTTGGCGGATAAGAAGCACGAAATTTTCGATGAAGATTTACAGGCTTTGGTTAGCGCTGTAGAGCTATCAGAAGATGACGAAATTTATAAATTGGTCTGTATGTCTGTTTGCAGTGAAACAGGCGTTACGCCTATTTCGAAAGTTACCTTGATGATAAATGGTGAAGAGCGAACAGCTTCCGCGGAAGGGGGCGGGCCTGTTGATGCAACTTATCGGGCGATAGAAGAAATCGCCTCTTCTGGTGTGAACTTGCAGCTATATTCGGTTAATAACATAACCAGCGGGACCGACTCACAAGGGGAGGTGACTGTGCGTTTGGAGCGTGGAGGCTGGATTGTAAATGGCGTTGGCGCGGATACTGATATTGTGATTGCTTCAGCAAAAGCTTATATAAATGCCTTAAACCTAATCTCTTCAGATAAGAGGAAGCAACATCCGCAGAGTGAAGTGTGATTCTTTTCTGCGCATAAAATTATGAATTTTTTGTACGAGAACGACAGACAGACATATTTGACCGAAATGGGAATTGCGGTTTGGTATGCGCGCAGCCCGTTGCCGAATGCTGCGCCTTCCAACTTGTTTGAATTCGATGAGGCATCAGAGGAGCTAGATAACCGGGATGTAGAGCGACGCGCGAATAAGATCAGCCCGCCAAAAGCGCCATCATTAAAAAGCGCTCAGCAAGCAGCCGCTCTTCGCCAAACGATGTCCGCTATCGCTCAGCCTGAGCCAGCTAAACAGAAGAAGGCCCGGGAACAGGATAAGAAAGACGCTTCTCCAACACCTGTATTGGTAAAGTCATCCCCTGCAACCGTTGATAAGCTACGTGCGATGAGTATAAAGGCTGGCGACATTTGTATGGTGGCGCTGTCTAAGGGGGAAGTGGATATTACTCCTGAGTCGCCCAGCGGCCAGCTTCTTGCCAATATTGCGTTGGCGGTAGGCCTGGGAGAGGAATGGAAAGATGCATATAGCCTTTTTGCCTGGCCGCCATTTGAGCGTAAAGGGTTGCCAATGCAAGACGACGTGATGCTTGCTAGAGTTCTGGCGCGTTGGTCAGCCTCCGGTGGAATGAAGCATTGTATTCTATTCTGTGATGTGGGCATCGCAGCGACTTTGGGCGGTTTAGACCCTGTGTGGAAGGGCGACAGACTCCTACAATTGCCGTCTCTAGACGAGATGCTTTATAACCCCTCTATCAAAAAACTCGTGTGGCGCAAGCTTCGTCAATATCTCTACTCCAATGACTGATCCAAAACCCGATCTCGCTTTCAGGTTAATGACCGAAGCAGACTTATCCCTAGTCTTAAATAATGAGCGTGGGGCTTATTCCCATCCTTGGACTGAAGGCGTTTTTAAAGAGTGCCTTGCGGGAGCTTCCGAATGTTGGGTCGCCGTATATAACGACGAGGTAGTCGGACACGCGGTGACCTCCATGGTTATAGATGAGGCGCACTTGCTTAATCTATGTGTCGCGCGCGCGTTACAAGGGAACGGCATGGGGTTGTCCTTCATGGCGTTTTTGCTGGAGCGCTTTCGTACACAAAATATGGTGGAGCTATTTCTAGAGGTGCGCGCTAGCAACACCGCAGCCGTGCAGTTGTACAGAAAATTGGGCTTTAATGACATTGGTTATCGAAAGGCCTATTACCCGGCCTCCGACGGTCGCGAAGACGCCATCGTGATGTCGATGAAGTTGGGGCGCGAAGAGTAAGTCGTGGAATATGTTCGCGTTGATTCGCTGCCTTTAGCTGTAGAGCTGGGACTGTGGGGAGCGATGCTTGTCTGTATTGCTCTGCTGTGGGTTAGGCGTTGTCATGTTTATCTGCGGCGAGATAATAAGCTGCAGCATATTTTCTGGGGTTGCGCGTTGGCCCTGGGGCTGTTTTGGCGTCTCAGAATTGATGTCGATTTTGGCGTTTCTCTTCATTTTCTCCTTCTAAGTGCACTGACCTTGATCCTGGATTGGGAGTTGGCGATATTTGCCGGCTTTATTGGGCTATTGCTACTTGCGCTCCAGGGCGCAACGCCTTGGCTATTGCTCCCTTTGAATTTTCTAGGGGCGGTGCTGATCCCTGTTATGGTGACCAAATGGGTGGTGGACAGGGAAAAGAAGTCTGGCGGAAGGTTATTTTTTGCTTACCCTTTAGTGAACGGCTTCTTGGGTGGAGGGCTGTCGATAGTCGCCAGTATTCTGTTTGGAATGACTATCTGCTGGCTAGTAGATGGGGAGTGGAGTCAGGATCACTCTTTAATGTTCGCTTACCTCCCTTTGATTGCCTTGCCTGAAGGCGTAATTAATGGGATGTTGGCGACAGGTATGATGGTTTATTTCCCGGACGTGCTTAGAACCTTTGATTCCAGTCGCTATCAATAGCTTTTGACACTCTGTTTGCGGCGCTATAATGTTCGCCCTCAATTCGCCAGATGTTCAAGGTTTGTCATGGGACTTCGTGAAGAAATCAAACGCCGTCGTACATTCGCCATTATCTCTCACCCTGATGCGGGTAAAACCACTATTACAGAGAAAGTACTCTTGCATGGCGGTGCGCTGCAGAAAGCCGGTACAGTAAAAGGTAAAAAGTCCGGTCAATTTGCGAAATCCGACTGGATGGAAATGGAAAAAGAACGGGGCATCTCCGTAACCACATCCGTTATGCAGTTTCCTTATGACGACTCTCTGGTAAACCTGCTTGATACCCCGGGTCACGAAGACTTCTCTGAAGACACCTATCGTACTTTAACTGCGGTTGACTCATGCTTGATGGTTATAGACAGCGCAAAAGGCGTTGAGGAGCGCACCATCAAACTTATGGAAGTGACGCGGCTGCGCGATACGCCAATCATTACTTTCATGAATAAGCTCGACCGCGATATTCGAGACCCAATGGAATTGCTGGATGAGGTCGAGGACGTACTGAAAATTAAGTGTGCGCCTATATCTTGGCCCATTGGCATGGGCAAAGGCTTCAGAGGTGTATATCACCTTCTTCGGGATGAGGTCATTTTATACCAGACTGGTAAGGGGCATACTCTCCAGGATGGTCGCACGATTAAGGGGCTGGATAACCCTGAGTTGGATACGGTGCTTGGCTCGGACGCAGAGAACTTACGCGGTGAAATCGAATTACTGCAAGGCGCTTCTCATGAGTTTGATCATCAGGCCTTTTTGGCGGGCGAGTTGACTCCAGTATTTTTTGGTACTGCGCTAGGTAACTTTGGCGTTGATCATATGCTGGATGGCTTGGTGGCGTGGGCCCCTTCCCCCCAGCCCAGAGAGACTGATAAGCGCGTTGTTGAAGCGGAAGACGAGAAGTTTTCTGGCTTTGTATTCAAGATACAGGCGAATATGGATCCGCTTCATCGTGACCGTATTGCTTTCTTGAGGGTCTGCTCAGGTCGCTACGAACAGGGCATGAAAATAAAGCATGTGCGACTGGGCAAAGATGTTCGTATTGCTGATGCGCTGACATTCATGGCGGGAGATCGAACTCGGGCGGAAGAGGCATTCGCGGGCGACATTATTGGTTTGCACAATCACGGCACTATCCAGATTGGCGATACGTTTAGCGAAGGGGAGGAGTTTAAGTTTAGCGGTATTCCTAACTTCGCCCCTGAACTATTTCGCCGTATTCGCCTGAAGGACCCGTTGAAGTCCAAACAATTGCAAAAAGGTCTGATTCAGTTGTCTGAAGAAGGCGCTGTGCAGGTATTCAGACCGCTCAATAACAACGACTTGATTGTTGGAGCGGTGGGAATGTTGCAGTTTGACGTGGTAGTTCATCGTCTCAAATCTGAGTACAAAGTGGACGCGGTGTATGAGCCGGTAAACGTCGCCACTGCGCGTTGGGTTGAGGCGAAAGATGTGAAAAAGCTAGAGGAGTTTAAGCGGAAAGTGTCCGAAAACTTATCTCTGGATGGGGGCGACAGTCTGACCTATCTGGCCCCGACGAATGTCAACTTGCAGCTGGCGATGGAGCGTTATCCAGATGTTCAGTTCAGGAAGACAAGGGAACATTAAGGGCATTGGCGATGGCGGTTTACATTGACAGCCATTGCCACTTTGACTTTCCCGACTTTGATGACGATAGAGAAGAGGTTCTGCGCAAAGCTCGGGAGTTGGGTGTAAAGCGCATTATTGCGCCCTCGGTAGGCGTCCAAAATTGGGCGCGCATATCTCAGATGGCTGCGCATTATGACGAGCTCAATTTTGCGCTGGGTATTCATCCTTTATACCTGCACGAGCATTCCGTGTTTCATCTGGACGAACTGGCTGAGAGGTTGCGTACTCAACGTGCGGATATTTCAGCGGTCGGGGAGTGCGGGCTTGACGCAACAGTAGGCATCGACTTTGACGTGCAGCGGTTTTTTTTGCGCGAACAGCTGAGGATGGCTAAAGCGAGTGATCTTTCCGTCATTCTTCACTCAAGAAAGACCCATAGCCAGCTTGCCAGGCTGGTCAAGGAATCTGGCGTTAAGAGTGGGGTGGTGCACGCCTTTTCGGGAAGCTACGAAGAGGGGATGCAGTTTGTGAAACTGGGGCTCAAATTAGGGGTCGGCGGCGTTATCACCTATGACCGAGCGCAGAAAACCAGAAAAGCGGTCTCCAAGTTGCCATTGGAGTCTCTGTTGTTGGAGACCGATGCCCCTGATATGCCTTTATGTGGTCGGCAAGGGCAGCGCAATTCTCCTGAGTTTATTCCTCAAATATTTGATGCGTTGTGCGCTTTGAGAGAGGAAGCCCGAGAACAGATATCCAATACTGTTCTGCAAAACACAATCGAGACATTCGGCCTGCCAAATCTTGATATGTGACCTTGGCGTTGCGCTGCCGTGTAATTAATTGGATTTAGAGTAGCATTTGAGCAGGAAGTGCCATATAATCCTGCGCCCGGATTTGCAATATAGTTAGGAACTTTGGCGAAGCCCCGAAGCCCAAGTTCCGAAAAGTCAGAACGTCGTTGTAACTTTCCCCGAAGGAAAGGATCAGCGTGCGTTTTATTTGGATTAATCAGCCGAGAATTTAAGAGTAAGGCGGGATTTAAATGAAAACGATCAGCGCTAAGCCAGAAACCGTAAAGCGTGACTGGTATGTTATAGACGCGACCGACAAGACGCTTGGACGTCTTTCTACTGAAATCGCCCGTCGCTTGAGGGGCAAGCACAAAGCGGAATATACCCCTCATGTGGACACTGGGGATTACATCGTTGTAGTAAACGCAGAAAAAGTGCGTGTTACTGGCAACAAAGCACAAGACAAAATGTACTATCGCCACACAGGCTATCCTGGCGGCTTGAAAGAAATGTCTTTCGATAAGCTGATTCAACATGCTCCAGAGCGTGTTATCGAAACAGCTGTTAAAGGCATGATGCCGCGCAATCCTTTAGGTCGTGCGATGCTGAAAAAGCTCAAGGTATACGCTTCGGCTGAACACCCGCATACCGCTCAGCAACCGATTGAACTGAAAATTTAAGGAAGGTGGATATGTCTGTTACTCAATATTACGGTACCGGTCGTCGTAAAACTTCGACTGCTCGCGTCTTCCTGAGACCCGGTAGCGGAAAAATCACTGTGAACCAGACTGATCTGGATTCTTACTTTGGTCGCGAAACCGCTCGCATGGTCGTGCGTCAGCCTTTAGAGCTGTTAGAGGCTACCGGCAACTTTGACGTTTTTGTTACTGTTAAAGGCGGCGGCCCTTCTGGTCAAGCAGGCGCAATTCGTCACGGTATTACTCGTGCGCTGATTCAGTATGATGAAGCGAATCGCTCTCCGCTGCGTAAAGCCGGTTACGTTACTCGCGATGCTCGTGAGGTTGAGCGTAAGAAAGTCGGTCTGCGTAAAGCGCGTAAGCGTCCGCAATTCTCCAAGCGTTAATCGATACGCTAAAGATAAAAAGCCCGGTAATCCGGGCTTTTTTGTTTCCGCTGAGCATAAGCGAAAACCGTCCGACGGATATTTAACTTGGATCAATATTGTTGAGACAACGCCACGCCGCACGCGCGTCGTCCTTGTATCGATAAGGCATTTTAATTAGTATGTCAGCCGGATTTTACGCCTGAAGAAATAAGAGCATAATGGCCTGATTTTGGCCTCAAATTGCTGCCTGATGGGAGAAACCTAGTATGACGAAAGACGACGTGAACAAGAGCCGCCGTCGTTTTCTGGTGGGAGCAACCTCGGTCGTTGGAGGTATCGGCGCCATTGGCGCAGCGGTGCCTTTTGTCGCTTCCTGGAACCCAAGCGCTAAAGCGAAAGCCGCTGGTGCGCCTGTTAAGGTTAATATCAGTAAACTTGAACCCGGTCAACAAATGACGGTTGAATGGCGGGGCAAGCCTGTTTGGGTAGTGCGCAGAACGCCAGAAATGCTGAAAGCGCTGGATTCGATTGCGGACGATTTGCAGGACCCGCAATCTGAAAAGCCGCAACAACCCGCTTACGCTCAAAACGCCCACCGCTCCATCAAAGATGAATACGTCATACTTGTAGGAATCTGCACTCACTTGGGGTGCTCTCCGAAATTCATGCCGGAAGTTATTCCTGATGAAACTGTTGGTGGTTTTTACTGTCCTTGTCACGGCAGCAAGTTTGACTTGGCTGGAAGGGTCTTCAAAGGCGTACCTGCTCCCAAGAATCTTGAAGTGCCTCCCCACATGTATGTTGACGACGTGAACCTCATCGTAGGTGATGACAAGGAGAACGCATAATGCAGAAGCTTATCCAGTGGGTCGACGATCGTCTGCCTGTCGTCGATGCCTTCGAAAAGCACATGAGCAAGTACTATGCGCCTAAAAACTTTAACGTATGGTATTTCTTCGGTTCGTTGTCTTTAGTTGTACTTGTTAACCAGCTGCTTACAGGTATTTGGTTGACTATGAGCTACAACCCTACTGCTGAAGGGGCGTTCGCTTCAGTAGAATACATTATGCGTGATGTGGAGTTCGGGTGGCTCATTCGATTGATGCACTCAACCGGCGCATCAGCATTCTTTGTCGTTGTCTACCTGCATATGTTCCGCGGACTCATGTATGGCTCATATAAAAAGCCTCGTGAGTTGGTTTGGATCTTCGGTATGACAATTTATCTGTGTTTGATGGCTGAGGCTTTCCTTGGCTATTTGTTGCCTTGGGGGCAGATGTCATACTGGGGTGCGCAGGTAATCGTTTCTCTGTTTGGCGCGATACCCTATGTAGGTGAAGATCTTGCTCAGTGGATCAGAGGCGACTACCTGATTTCGGGTATTACTCTTAACCGATTCTTTGCTCTGCACGTTATCGCTTTGCCAATTGTGCTGCTTGGTTTGGTTGTTTTGCATATTCTTGCTCTCCATGAGGTCGGCTCTAACAATCCTGATGGCGTTGAGATCAAGAAGAACAAAGATGAGAATGGTATTCCGAAAGACGGTATCCCCTTCCATCCATACTACACGGTGCATGACATCGTGGCCTTGGTTGTCTTCCTCTTTGTATTCTGTGTGGTAGTGTTCTACTTCCCTGAAATGAATGGGTATTTCCTGGAAAAGCCGAACTTTGAGCCAGCCAACCCCCTGAAGACTCCTGAACACATTGCTCCTGTTTGGTATTTCACGCCTTTCTACGCCATGTTGCGGGCAATTACTTATCCGTTGTTTGGGGTTGATGCGAAGTTCTGGGGTGTGGTGGTAATGGGCGCTGCGATTGCGATTCTCTTCGTGTTGCCGTGGCTGGATCGCAGCCCTGTTAAATCTATTCGTTACAAAGGTGTGATGAGTAAGGTCGCGCTGTTGATATTTGCGGTGAGCTTCGTGATTCTGGGCGTTTGCGGCGCACTGCCCGCTAACGAGCAGCCCAGCTGGATGGCGCCTCTGTTTACAGGCTTGTATTTCGCTTACTTCCTATTGATGCCTTGGTATACCAGAGCTGAAAAGACTAAACCTGTACCAGAGAGGGTGACTCACTAATGAAAAGCATACTGAAAGTTCTGCTTCTCTCGTGCGTGACGTCTCTTGCTTACGCGTCCGGCGGCGGAGATGTTCACTTAGATCATGTGGATGTTGATATTCGTGATAAGCCTTCTATGCAAAGAGGGGCTGCGATGTTTACCAACTACTGCATGGGCTGCCACTCTTTAAAATACTCTCGTTATGAGCGTGTAGCGGACGATATTGGTATTCCGCACAATCTTTATGAGGAGAATCTGATCTTCGGCGATGCGAAGATTGGACAGCTGATGGATATCGCTATGGCTCCTTCTATGGCGAAAGGCTGGTTTGGCGCTGCGCCTCCTGACCTGACATTGATCTCCAGATTGCGCGGACCAAATTGGTTGTATAGCTACCTGCGAGGCTTCTATAAAGATGAGTCTCGTCCATGGGGGGTCAACAACGTTGTGTTTAAAGACGTTGGTATGCCCCATGTCCTAGTCGGTCTGCAGGGCTTGTGCGCTGAAAAGCCGGAACTGGGCAGTAAGGCGGGTATAGATCCCCTAAGTGGTGTTGTCGTTGGTGCGCCAGGTTGTAAGTCATTTGCTACAACGGGCAGCATGGAGCCGCAAGAGTATGATGCTGCGATTCGCGACATGGTCAACTTCCTGGCCTATGTGGGTGAGCCCTCAAGGCTGGAAAGTGAAGACATCGCTCCGTTTGTATTGTTGTTCCTGGTGATTCTGTTCGTTCCTGCATACCTCCTCAACAGAGAATATTGGAAAGACGTTCACTAGTCTTTTCGTGTATAATGTTCGACCTTGGATAAAAGCTCCAGCATCGGGTTGCCCCGGTGCTGGAATTTTTCTTTCTGAATAATCTGAGTTACAAGCGACCGAGGTAATTCTATGGGAGTCGTGACCAAACGGTCATCAATGACATTTTTTTCTGATCCGCAGAGCCACTACAGTCATAGAGTCCGTATTGTTTTGGCTGAGAAAGGTGTGGCGGTAGATATCATCGATGTTGATCCTGATGATAAGCCTGCGGAGATTGCCGACCTAAATCCTTATAACACGCTGCCAACCCTGGTGGATCGTGAGCTGTCGCTGTACGAACCAAACATCATGATGGAGTATCTGGATGAGCGTTTTCCTCATCCGCCGCTTTTGCCGGTTTATCCGGTTGCGCGGGCGCAGAGCCGTTTGTTGATGTATCGAATCCAAAAGGATTGGTGCAGTCTGGCGGATATCGTTCTGCAAGGTAAATCTGATACTGCAGAGGTTGAAGAGGCGCGCAAACAGCTTCGTGAAAGTTTGATAGCCGCCGCCCCGATCTTTTCGGAGAAGCCGTATTTCATGAGCGAAGAGTTTACAATTGTAGACTGCTGCGTCGCTCCACTGTTGTGGCGTCTGAAGCTCATGAAGATTGAGCTTCCTGAAAAGCCGGCTAAACCGCTGATCAAGTATATGGACCGCCTGTTCTCCCGTGAGTCCTTCAAAGCTAGCCTGTCCGATATCGAACAGGAAATGTTTAGCTGATACTTCTAACTGAAGGGGTCTATGCAGGGCCCCTAAAGCTCAAATTGAATTGGCAATACCAATGACTCCCAGTCGTCCCTATTTGTTGCGAGCTCTGAACGAGTGGATTCTTGATAATCATCTAACGCCATACGTGGTTGTGGATGCGTCGCTTCAGGGCGTAGATGTGCCTCGTGACTTTGTAAGCAACGGCCAAATTGTGCTTAACATCAGTCCGCAAGCGGTGCGCGGCTTGAACATAGGTAATGATTATCTTGAGTTTAGCGCTCGTTTTGGTGGCGTGCCGCGTCAAGTGTCCGTTCCGATAATGGCGGTGCTGGCGATATACGCGAAGGAAAATGGTCAGGGCATGGTCTTTGGTTCTGAGCCGGGCGGAGCGCCTGAGCCGCCTAGCAATAAGGGTAAGCCTGGATCTTCTCCAACGCCTCCACCCAAAGGTGGTGGGCGAGATGGCTCAAAGCCGAGCTTGAAGATAGTCAAGTAAGCAATTAAAGCTTTAGAGTCTGAAGAGCCGGAAGCATGGTGAAAGCCGTGCTTCCGGCTTTTTTGTTGCTTTAGTCTATTGGGCCAAAAATTTCGCGGTCGATGTAGTCGCAAAGAGTATGGATTGTTAACAGGTGTACTTCCTGAATTCGTGCGGTGGAGGTCATTGGAACTCGAATTTCAACATCCTCGGCCTGGAGCAAGGAAGCCATGTTTCCGCCATCTTTTCCTGTCAAAGCAACCACTCTCATCCCCCTGTCATGGGCTGCCTGTATCGCTTGAATTATATTCGCAGAATTGCCGCTTGTGGAAATAGCTAAAAGTACGTCGCCTTCAGAGCCCAGGGCGCGTATCTGCTTGGAGAATACTTCGTTGTAGCTGTAGTCGTTAGCGATGGATGTCAGTGTCGAGGTGTCAGTCGTCAGAGCGACTGCTGGTAGGCTGGGGCGCTCACGCTCAAAGCGGTTTAGCAGTTCAGAGGAGAAGTGTTGCGCATCCCCGGCGGAGCCGCCATTGCCGCAGGAGAGAATTTTGTGATCGCTAAGAAGAGCGTGAACCATCAACTGGCCTGCCGCCTCAATCAGTGGGGGGAGTGATTGTGCGGAAACTTGCTTCGCTTTAATGCTTTCTTCGAAGAGGTGGATGATGCGTTCAATACTGTTCATATAAAAATCCGGAATTAACGGTGGTGTACGTTGGTGCGAAAGGTGGCGTCACCAGCAGCTAAATGCGTCTGGTATCCATTGAAAGCCGGTATTTGATTTGAGGTTTCCCACGATAACATCAAATCGGCATGGCATGTCTGTTAAACCTTTCTTCTGAAGGTATATGTTTGCGGCAAGGATAATGCGTTGCTGCTTTTTTTGGGTAATAGATTCTGCTGCGCTGCCAAACTTATCGCTGCTGCGATGGCGCACTTCTATAAATACCAAGTGCTCGCCGTGTTTAGCGATGAGGTCAATCTCTCCCCCTTTGCAGCGGAAGTTGCGCTCAAGGATGGTGAATCCTTGGGCGCGTGCAAAACTCTCCGCTTGGCTTTCTGCTGCGCGGCCAATATCAATAGACTTGATCAGGCGCTTAAAGGGCATTATTGGGAGATTGGCTCGGGGCTGTTTAACTCCGCTTTCGCCACGCCTCTTTCAAATATCGCCCATTCCAGTATGCGGCGGATTTGCTGTGCGTCATTCATAAAAAGGTTGCCTGTCGCGCCTTGTATCTGGCTGTCAGGGAATTGGCGCATGAGGCTGAGTCGTGGGGCGATAGTGTAAGCATCGGCGCCCATTGCATACAGTCTTTCGTAGCGCGTGGTGTCTGCGACATATCGAATATCTTGTTTGAGTGGCAATGACTGGCTCAATAACCAAGGCGTTTCCGTAAAATGAATGCCATTCAAGTCGTGGTCTTTATCTGGCTGAGGGACGCCTCCGTAAATTTGCGAAGTAGCGTAGACTGGCAGGTCGCTGGCGTAGTGAAACAGCAGTAAGGGTTTTAGCTGTCTGGCTACATATGGCGTAGAGATCATGATGATGGCATCAATATCCTGTCGGCGACGCGGTTCATACTCAAATTTGCCTGCAACTGACTTTAGCTTTCTGGCTCTTTGCTTGCTTGCGTTGATCTGCAACAGGTGAGCGATGCCGTCTGAATAATTTTCGCCCTCAACATATTTGTACGGGATAGGTAAAGGCAGGTTGGCTGCCTCGTATTCTCTGTCCAGTACGCTGGCGAGTTTTATCGCCCATGGTGAGTCAGGATAAATCACTGCGACGCCGCGCTTTCCTTCCGACATCAGCTTTCTGGCTATCTGGCGCACTTCGTCTTCGGCGGCGAGTCCGTATTGGTACATGCCGGGAGGCGGAGTGACGCCTTCGTCCAGGTAGTTTAATGCAAGTACAGGGGGATCAAGTTCAGGGAATCCGGCAAGCTGGGCGACGGCTTCTTTCTCCAGAGGACCAATAATCAGATCGTAGCCTTCCAGCTGCAACGAGAGGTAGAGGTCGGCGATATTTTCGATAGAGCCGGAATCTATAATCTGGATTTCCGGGCCTTGTCCGTTGCTTTCGCTGCTGTTGATATCCTGGTAGTAGGCTGCCAGGAAGCCGTCACGAATAGCTTCTCCTGCTTTAGCCAGATTACCGCTTAGCGGCGCCAGTAGTGCGATTTTGCTGGGGCGCTCATTGGGCAGTTCCGCCAGCATCTTGAGCTCGGCAGGGAGTCTTTTGGCTGCAGGATGGTCGGCCCATTGCTGGCGCCAGCTTTTTAGCGCCGCCAATTGCATTTCCAGGCTGAACTGGTTCTGACGTACGGCGGTGATCAGTTCAAGCCAGCCGCGCCAGTCGTAGTCTTGCGCCGTTTCCAGCGCGCGGCTCAACTCAAGGCTGGGCGTGGCGCGCAAGGCGTTCCAAACGTCATCCAGCACCCGCCAATACTCTTCGCCAGTATAGAGACCTGATGCGTAAACCAGAAGTTGAGCGGCGTCCAATGAGGAGCCTGTCGCCATAAGCGCTTTGGCGTGCAGTTCATTAGCGCGAAGCTGAATATCCACGGGCCGGCTGGCGAAAGCGCCGGATGGGGCGGCGTTGAAATAAGAAAGAGCTTGGTCTGGTCGATTCTGCTCCAGGGCCAGTGTCGCGCCGAGAATAATATACTGCTCCATCTGGGGCAGAGTCAGGGTGGTGGAGTTGATGGACTCCACCACTTTTTGTGCGTTTGCGTAGTCGCCTCGCGCCAGGTAAATGTCCAGTGCTTTTAATTTGTGGTTGGCTTGCTCGGGCGGTAGCGTATTTTGAGCAAGCTGAAGCTCTCTTTCCGCTTCGTCCTGAGAGGTTGCGCCTTGCGAGCTGGAGTCGCCGCCTCTGACGGGTAAGCCCTCACAGCCGCTTAAAAAAGACAGGAGTAATGTTAAAAGCAGGACGTGAAATGGATAATTATGTTTTCGCTGCATGCGCTTACCAGAGAGCAATAGTTATAAGTCAGGCCGGTTTTATGGTTAACTTAGGCCGGCCGCGGCGGTTATATAATGGCGGCGATATGCGAGAAGCCGAGTGTAAATATAAAAGCAACGGCCATTCTAGCAAAGGCCAAGGTTGGGGTGGAAATTTCAGTTATTAACAAGATGAAAGATTATGAGCGAAGCAAAGGGTGTTTTATACATTGTAGCGACCCCGATTGGTAATTTGGATGACATGACTCCCAGGGCGATCGCCATTTTGCAATCGGTGGACCTGATTGCGGCGGAAGATACCCGGCACAGCGGCAAGTTGTTAAGTCATTTTGGCGTTGATGCGCCGATGACCTCTTTGCATCAGTTCAATGAAGAGGCGAAAACAGAGCGCCTGTTGTCAGAACTGGCGGCAGGTAAGTCCATCGCTCTGATATCTGATGCAGGGACGCCGCTGATATCGGACCCGGGGTTTCCATTGGTGAGGGCGACTAGAGAGGCGGGCTTCGCCGTCACGCCAGTTCCTGGCGCCTGTGCGTTGGTGGCGGCTCTGTCCGCTTCCGGCATGCCGAGTGAACGGTTTGTCTTCGAAGGGTTTCTGCCCGCCAAGGGTTCTGGACGGCGTGGGCGTTTGCAGGAGCTGGCTGACGAACCTCGGACCATGGTGTTCTATGAGTCTCCTCACCGGATTTTGGCGATGATGGAGGATTTAGAGGAGGTGATGGGGGCCGGCAGGGAGGTGGTGATCGCCAGAGAGCTGACCAAAACCTTCGAGACGATAAAAGCGGGCTGCGTTCAGGAGGTTAAAGCCTGGATGCTGGCGGATGGAAACCAGCAGCGCGGGGAGTTCGTCGTGTTGGTGAAGGGGGAGCGCAAAGAGCAAGGCGACTCTGTGGAAATCAAAGTGTCGCAATTGCTACAGGCGTTGCTCAAAGAATTGCCTGTTAAAAAGGCGGCGGCGTTGGCGTCTTCATTGACGGGTGTCGGTAAGAATGAGCTTTATCAGCAGGCGCTGGCGTTAAAGGGCGAGTAAGTTTGCGACTTCTTTAATGACTTGCTGGCGCAAAGCTTGTGTCGGAAGAGGGAAATCGCTAATCTTGCCGCCAGAGCTTGTTAGGCAGTCGCTGTTTCGCATCCTTTATTGGGCGCGGGATGGAGGAAAGTCCGGGCTCCACAGGGCAAAGTGCCAGGTAACGCCTGGGCGGCGCGAGTCGACGGAAAGTGCAACAGAAAGTATACCGCCTAAGTCTGCTTCGGCAGAACGGTAAGGTTGAAATGGTGCGGTAAGAGCGCACCGCATGGCTGGTAACAGTCCATGGCGATGGAAAACCCCACTCGGAGCAAGACCAAATAGGGATCCAATGGCGTGGCCCACGCTGGATCCGGGTAGGTCGCTAGAGGTGCATGGCGACATGCATCCCAGATGAATGACTGTCCACGACAGAACCCGGCTTACAGACAAGCTCTTCTTTTCTCTTTTTAACCCTGAAACTCTTGCGTATGAGAGTTTCAGGGTTAACTTCTCTTAACAATGAAACTGTGCGGCCGATAATTGGGCGTGCACATACCTCGTTTTATTTACCAATGCGGTCTTTATAGCTAAATATTCTTAGATGCGAGCTTGTATCTAAAGAAATTCCTCTAGCGCTTTGATTGCAAAGCTATTTTTGTCTCAAATCTGTCTATTTTTTCCCCTTTTTTTCTGTAACTACTTGTCTTTTAAGAGGAAATTATTGACCCATCCGTAACTTAATCATCTTGAAATAATGCCTTCCGCTTTCTATAGTGTGTAAAAGTGGGTAAAAGTGGATGATTGTGGTTTTTTGTGGCGAAAACCTTCTGAGATGGGCAAATAAGTGTTTAGAGGGGTCAATGCGATCAACATGGATTCAAAGGGGCGCTTTGCTATGCCGACGCGTTACCGGGATCGTATTGCCGAAATAAGCAATAACCAAATGATTGCGACCATTGATACACAAGAACGCTGCCTTCTGATTTATCCATTGCCGGAGTGGGAACAGATTGAAAGCCAGATCGCCGCGCTTCCCGCGTACAACCCGGCGACTCGGCGCATCCAGCGGCTCTTGTTGGGCCACGCCACTGAACTTGAAATTGATGGTGCGGGACGCGTGTTGTTGTCTCAGCCGTTACGTGAATACGCATATCTGGATAAGAAATTGATTCTATTGGGTCAGGGTAAGAAGTTTGAGTTGTGGGACGAAGATCACTGGACGAAGCGGCGCGATGAATATCTGGACGAGGATGCGCTTGGTCAGGATGTCCCAGAAGAACTGATGAACATCGCGCTATAACACTATGGAAAGTAATCAATACGGACACGTAACGGTTTTATTGGCCGAGGCTGTTGAGGCTCTGGGCGTCAAGGCGGATGGGCTTTATATAGACGGCACCTTCGGGCGCGGCGGACACAGTGCGGAGATATTGAAAGCGCTGGGGCCGCAAGGGCGACTGCTGGGTATCGACAAAGATCCACGTGCGAGGCGGACGGCGATGGAAAGGTTTTCTGGCGATGACAGATTTCTATTCCGGCAAGGCTCCTTTGCTGACATGGCCTCGTTTGTTGCGGAACTGCAATGGCCTGGCGTTGACGGCGTACTGCTTGACTTGGGCGTTTCCTCCCCGCAGTTGGATGAAGCCGAAAGGGGCTTCAGCTTTATGCAGGACGGGCCATTGGATATGCGTATGGACCCGGACAGCGGACAGTCTGCTTCAGAATGGGTGAATACCGCAAAAGAAGAAGAAATTAGCAAGGTGCTTTGGGACCTGGGCGAAGAGCGTTTTGCGCGGCGGATGGCGAAGGCCATCGTGGCGGCGCGTCAGACTCAGCCCATTACCCGGACCTTGCAGCTGGCGGAAATCGTCGCGGCGGCTAATCCCCGCTGGGAGAAAGGCAAGAATCCGGCGACGCGAGCGTTTCAGGCTATCAGGATATACATCAACAGGGAGTTGGACGATCTGGCCCAGGGGCTGGAGCAGGCGTTTGGAGTGCTAAAGCCAGGCGGACGCCTGACGGTTATCAGCTTCCATTCTCTTGAAGATCGCATGGTCAAACAGTACATGCGGGATATTGTACGAGGGCCCAAGACTCCGAAATGGCTGCCGGTGGTGGATGATGCGCCGCCAAAAGCCAGATTGGTAGGTAAGAAAATCCGCGCAGGCGAAACTGAGCTCGCGGCCAATGTACGGGCGCGCAGCGCCGTAATGCGTGTATTGGAGAAATGTTGATGATTTTGATTCGTTCTACAGGTCAGGCTACGCCACTGGCGACAAGACGCAGCAAAACGGTTCGTGAGCCGATTTTGCCCGTCGTACTGGAGTGGTGGGGTGAGACGTGTCGCCTTGCCGCAAGCATGATCAAGGGGCGGGCGTTGATCACTTTGTCATTGTTGGCGGCTCTGGTGGTGTCCGGCGTCGCCACGGTGTATGCCGTGCATTTGAACCGGCAGCAGTTTATTGAACTACAGACGCTGCAGCGGGATAAAGACCGCTACGAGCGCGAATGGACCCAGCTATTGCTGGAGGAAAGCGCCTGGAGCGCGCACAGCCGAGTGGAGCAGATTGCGGATCAGCGTTTTGGCATGCATGTGCCTGACGCCACCAAGATAGAGATTGTGAGATGAAAGCCAACGACCGGCGGACAGCTCAACGAGGCGCCATGGAGCAGGCTGAGAGCGGGCAAGCAGCCCCGGCCATGCTCTGGCGCTATTACGCTGTGGCTATCGTGTTGGTCGCGTGTTTTATCGTGCTGGTCTGGCGTGTTATCGATTTGCAGGTGATTAATCATGAGTTCCTGCGTTCGCAAGGCGATATGCGTACTGTACGGGTTGAGCCGATTCAGGCGACCCGCGGCAAGATACTGGATCGCAACGGCGAGCCTTTGGCGGTCAGCGCGCCGGTTGTGACCTTATGGGCGAACCCGCAAGAAGCGCAGGAGAATGATGAAGGTTGGCGTAAGCTGGCGGATTTGCTGGGCATGCAGTCCGACGAGATGGTCGAGCGGCTGCGTCGTCATAAAGGCAAAGAGTTTATTTACGTACAGCGCCAACTATCGCCGGAAACCGGGCGCGTGGCGATGGACCTGAAACTGCAAGGGCTTTACGCAAAACGCGAATTCAAACGCTATTACCCTGCTGGGGAAGTGGCGGCGCATATCGTCGGCATTACGGATATCGACGAAAAAGGTCAGGAAGGCATTGAGCTGGCTTTTGATGAGTATCTGCGCGGCGTTAATGGCAGCAAAAAGGTGCTGAAGGACCGCCGTGGTTATGTGATCAAGGACTTGAGTCTGCTGCAGGACGCGCAATCCGGTACTGACCTGCGGCTCAGTATCGATTTGCGTTTGCAGTATATGGCGTATCGGGAATTAAAGGCGGCGGTTGAGGCGCACCACGCAAAATCCGGGTCGCTGGTGATACTGGATGTGAGGACCGGAGAGGTGCTGGCGATGGTTAACCAGCCTTCGTTCAACCCCAATAATCGGGACAGTATGAACCCCTCGGGGTTGCGAAATCGGGCGGTGACGGATTTGTTCGAGCCCGGGTCCACCGTCAAACCCTTGTCGATAGCCGCGGCGCTTAAGACAGGGAGTTTTACAACGGAAACCCGGATCAACACCAGTCCGGGTTTCCTGCGTTTGAATGGGCAGACTATTCGCGACGCTCGCGACTACGGCACGTTGGACCTGGTTTCTATCATTACCAAGTCCAGCAATGTCGGAACTAGCAAGGTGGCGTTGAAAATCGGCGGAGAAGCGGTTTTTGAAACTTTCTACCAAGCTGGCTTTGGACAGTCGTCTGGCATTGAGTTTCCAGGGGAAGCGGTAGGCGTGTTGCCGAATTTCACCAAATGGCAGCCGATTCGTCTGGCGACGCTGTCATACGGTTACGGACTGTCAGTCACTACGCTGCAGTTGGCTCAGTCATACATGGCGATCGCCGCCGATGGCGTACGCAGGCCAGTAAGTTTGATTAAGGGCGGACAGCAAGGAGTTTCTCCGCAGGAGGTTATGTCGCCGGGCATTTCCAAGCACATCAGGGAAATGCTGGAGACAGTGGTGTTAAAGGGCGGTACAGGAACCCGGGCGCATGTCGCGGAGTATCGTGTGGCGGGTAAAACCGGCACCACTCACAAAGTTGGCGAGCATGGCTATGCGGATGACGCCTATAACGCGGTGTTTGCAGGTTTGGCTCCAGTTGAGAAGCCCAGACTGGCAATGGCGATCTTGATGAATGAACCGCAGGGCTCTGAATATTACGGCGGAGAAGTCTCCGCGCCGGTTTTCGCCAGAGTGGTGGCCAATGCGTTGCGCCTGCTGAATGTGGCGCCGGATCGGGCTATCCCTATGGTCGCAGGAGCAAGCGGCTCCGATAGCAAAAGGAATGGAGGCTGATATGCCGGGTGTCGCGCAACAACGACTGGCGGAACTGTTAAAGGGAATCACGGAAGTGCCGGCCGCTTTGGACTGCTGGCTGTCTGATATCCAGCAAGACAGCAGAAAAGTCACCAGTGGCGCTTTATTTGTCGCGGCTGAGGGCGTCAGTTCAAATGGCGCTCAGTATGTAGAGGATGCGTTGGCCAGGGGCGCTCGCGCGGTTCTGCTGCCAGGAACGCGTCAGCATGTTTATGAAAAAGGCGATGTAGTCTTTATTGAGCTCGATAATGTGCGGCCAGTGGTCGGGATTATCGCGCATCGGTTTTTTGGTCAGGCGACGCATCGCATGAAAGTGGTGGGAGTCACCGGTACTAACGGTAAGTCCTCCGTCACCCATTACGTTGCGCAACTGGCGGAAGGGCTGGGAATGTCGGCGGCGGTAGTCGGCACGCTTGGTTACGGACGCCCGAACAGTCTGAAAGCAACGACGCATACCACGCCGGATGCAGTGTCTCTGCACCGGGTGCTGGCGGAGTTGCGTGATGAAGGCATTGAACTGGTGGCGATGGAGGTGTCCTCCCATGCGCTGGATCAGGACAGAGCGGCGGGCGTTAACTTTGATGTCGCGGTGTTGACCAATATCACTCGGGATCACCTAGATTATCACGGCACGCTAGAGGCGTACGCTGAAGCCAAAAAGCGGCTGTTCCTGTCGGAATCAGTGCGCTGGAAAGTCTTCAATCAGGATGACCCATATGGCGCGCGCTGGGCGCAAGAGCTGCAAGGGCCGAAAACGCTGACGTTTAGCGTCGGAAAACGTGATCAGTCCGCGGCGAACGTATGTGCGGAAGACGTACATTTTGATGCCGATGGAATGAGCTTTGCGCTTGATTTTGGCGCAACCCGTGAACCCGCGCGCTTGGCGCTGGTTGGTGAATTTAATTTATCCAATGCGTTGGCTGCTTGCGCGGCCATGTCGGCATTGAAGGCGGAGCCGCAGGCTGTACGTCAGCAGATGGCGCGATTGACGCCAGTGGCGGGACGTATGCAGCCGCTGCATGAAGATAAGGCTCCGACCGTTGTGGTGGATTACGCGCACACGCCGGATGCCCTGGAAGTTGCATTGAAGGCGGCGCGCAGGCATTGCCCTGGACGTCTCTGGTGCGTGTTTGGCTGCGGCGGCGACCGAGATCCAGGCAAGCGGCCTTTGATGGGGGCCGTCGCTGCGCAATATGCGGATGAGGTGGTGCTGACTGATGACAATCCTCGTGGAGAAGATCCGGAAAGTATTGTCGCGCAGATTGTGAAAGGCGCGGAACAAGGCGCGCACTTTCAAGTGGTGCGTCCCAGAAATGACGCCATCCGTTTCGCAGTGGAGCATGCCGCCCTGGAGGATGTGATTTTACTGGCCGGCAAAGGACACGAGGATTACCAGGAGATTCAAGGGCGGCGCATGCCGTTCTCGGACATTGAGATAGCCCGCGACTGTTTGGCCTCTGTCGCTGGCGTGAGAAGCTCCGCCAACGGCGAAATTTGATGAAGAGATGAAAAAGAGATAGAGACGATGATCGGAGACTGGTTGACAGATGACATAGCGAAAGCGGTCGACGGAACGGCTGAAGGCGACAATGTTGCTTTCACGCGCGTGACGACCGATTCCCGGGGGGATTGCTCCGGCGCTTTGTTCGTCGCGTTGAAAGGCGACCGCTTCGATGGCCATGAATATATAGACGCCGCTGTTTCTAAGGGCGCTGTCGCCGTACTGGCGCAACGCAAAGTGGCGGCGGACGCGGCGCAGATTATCGTGCCCGATAGCTTGGTTGGTCTGGGACGGCTGGGCGCCCTGAACCGGAGTCGCTTCGACGGACCAGTGGCGGCTGTCACCGGCAGCGCGGGTAAGACCACGGTGAAAGAGCTGCTGGCTTCTATATTGTCCCAGCGCGGCGAGGTCTGTAAGACCCAGGGCAACTTCAACAATCACATTGGCGCGCCATTGAGCCTGCTGCAGTTGACTGACGCTCACAAAAGCGCGGTGTTTGAGCTGGGAGCCAGTGCGGTGGGAGAGATCGCCTACACAGTGGCGCTTGCGCGCCCGCAGGTGGCGATTCTGAATAACGCCGCCGCCGTGCATATCGAAGGGTTTGGCGATCTGGCGAGCATTGTTAAAGCCAAGGGCGAGATCGTCTGTGGTTTACCTGAAGATGGCGTGGCGGTGCTGAACAAAGACGACGCTAACTTCTCCGCATGGGTGGAAATGGCGGGGGCGCGCAAAGTTATCAGTTTTGGTATGGATGAGTCTGCGATGGTGAGAGCGCAAGACGTGAACCTGGAGCTAAACGGCTCCACGTTTCAGTTGTGCGCGCCAGAGGGTGACATTGATGCGACGCTGCCGTTGCCGGGTGCGCACAACGTGCGCAACGCGTTGGCCGCTGCAGCTGCTGCATTGGCGTTGGGATGGACGTTGAATGAAGTCCGCGACGGTCTCGCGTCAGCGGTTCCTGTAAAAGGCCGCATGAACAAGTTACTGGGAATTAATGGGAGTGTCATTCTTGATGACACATACAATGCCAGCCCAACTTCAGTGAAGGCCGCGATTGACGTCCTGGCCCGCTATCCAGGGCGTCGAATCGTTGCGCTGGGGCACATGGGAGAACTGGGCTCCGTTGCGGAGGAAGCGCATAGGGAGGTCGCTCAATACGCCAGGGACAATGGCGTAGACATGTTATTGGGAATAGGCCGCTGGGCGGCGGAATATCGTGAAGGTTTCGGGGATGCGTCCCCGGTTGTTACTACTCATGACGACATCGCCGCATGGTTGCGCGAGCGCCTGGATTCTAACACTACGGTGCTAGTGAAAGGCTCACGGAGCGCGGCGATGGAAAACGTTGTGAAGCAGATTGTGGAGAAATGAAATCGTATGAACGTCCGTTCATCAAACGCGATGGGAGACGGGGCTAAATGCTAGTCTGGTTAGCTGATTTTCTAGCGCAGTATTTCAGCATTTTCAGTGTGTTCCAGTACCTCACGCTGCGTGCGATCCTGGGTGTCTTAACGGCGCTGCTGATCTCTTTGCTGGTGGGTCCGGTGATGATTCGCAAGCTCAGCTATTACCAGATCGGGCAAGCGGTCAGAGACGATGGCCCTGAGAGCCATTTCAGCAAAGCCGGCACGCCGACTATGGGCGGCGCTTTGATTTTGGTGGCGATTGCAGTGAGCACATTGTTGTGGGCGGACCTGACGAATCGCTACGTGCTGATCACATTGGGCGTGACCCTGTTGTTCGGCGCCATCGGCTGGGTGGATGACTGGCGCAAAGTCGTCGAGAGAAACCCTAAAGGTTTGCCGGCGCGCTGGAAGTACTTCTGGCAGTCCGTGTTCGGCTTTGGCGCGGCCGTCGTGTTATTCAAGACCGCCCATTTGCCGCAGGAAACGACGTTGATCGTTCCTTTCTTCAAGGACGTCACCCTGGCGCTTGGAGTGGGGTTTGTGCTGTTGACTTACTTTGTCATCGTGGGCGGCAGTAATGCCGTCAACCTGACTGACGGCCTGGATGGGCTGGCGATTATGCCAACCGTAATGGTGGGCGGCGCCTTGGCCGTGTTCGCTTATTTGTCCGGTCACGTGAAGTTTGCAGAGTACCTGCATATTCCTTATCTGCCGGGAACCGGTGAACTGGTGATATTCCTGGGTGCGCTAGTTGGCGCAGGGCTGGGCTTTCTCTGGTTCAACACTTATCCGGCGCAGGTGTTCATGGGGGATGTTGGCGCATTAGCGCTTGGCGCCGCGCTTGGCGTTGTGGCGGTTATCGTCCGTCAGGAATTGGTGTTTTTTGTAATGGGCGGCGTGTTCGTAATGGAGACGGTGTCCGTGATTCTACAGGTGGCGTCATACAAGCTGACCGGAAGGCGTATCTTCCGCATGGCTCCGTTGCACCACCATTTTGAGCTCAAAGGCTGGCCGGAGCCGAGAGTTATCGTGCGGTTTTGGGTCATAACCGTAGTGCTGGTGCTGATTGGTTTGGCGACGTTGAAGATCAGGTAATTCGTTCATGTCGATTTTGGCGCGCGACCGTAATATCGCTGTTATCGGGTTAGGTAAGACCGGGCTGTCCTGCGCGGATTATCTGACACGGCGCGGTTATGGCTTTTGCGTGATGGATACGCGCGAAAATCCTCCTGGGCTGGCGGAGCTTAATGCGATCAATCCGGATGTGCAGGTGGTGACCGGCGGGTTGGATCAGGACATGTTGGCGCGCGCCGACGAAATCTGGTTGAGCCCTGGCGTGCCATTGAGTCATCCAGACCTGCAGGCGGTGAAAGGGCAAGTCAAGATCTGTGGCGACGTAGACGTATTCAGTCGTGAAGCCAATGCGCCCATTTTGGCGATCACCGGCTCCAACGGCAAAAGCACCGTGACCACGCTGGTTGGCGAGATGGCGAAGGCTTGCGGCGTCAATGTCGCCGTGGGCGGCAACCTGGGAACGCCTGTGTTGGACTTGCTGGCGGACGGGGTGGAGTTGTACGTGGTGGAGCTGTCCAGCTTCCAGCTGGAGACGACTGATCGCCTGGGCGCACTGGCGGCCACTGTGTTGAATCTGTCTGAAGACCATATGGACCGCTATGCGGACATGATGGCTTACCACCTCGCCAAGTTGAGAGTGTTCTATGGCTGTCGTCGTCAAGTGCTGAATCGTGATGATGCGTTGGCGCAACCGCCCCTGAGCCGGGACGCGGAAGTTACCTGGTTCACGTTGAAGCAGCCTGAGCCAGGACAATATGGCGTGCTGGAAGAAAATGGCGACGCCTGGCTGGCGTATGGCGCGGAAAAGCTTTTGCCGGTAGAACAGATGCGCATTCGCGGCAAGCACAACTGGAGCAACGCGCTGGCCGCGCTGGCGCTGGCGGATGCTGCAGGTTTGGAGCGCGAGCCCTGTCTGCAGGCGTTGAGAGAATTTACGGGGCTGACCCACCGTTGTGAGTGGGTGGCCGATAAAGACGGAGTCGCCTACATCAATGACTCTAAAGCCACCAACGTGGGAGCGACTCAGGCGGCATTGGCCGGATTGGGTCCTGTTACGAACGGTGGAATCGTGTTGATTTGCGGCGGACAAGGGAAAGGTCAGGACTTTGCTCCTTTGGCTCCGGCGGTGAAAGAGTGGGTGTCCACGTTGATCATCATTGGTGAAGACGGCCCCAAATTAAAAGAAGCACTCGCTGGCGGCGCAATGACGTTGTCAGCTGAAACGATGGAAGAGGCGATTAAGCTGGCGGCGGAAACATCCTCTGCTGGCGATCTGGTGTTGCTGTCTCCAGCCTGCGCCAGTTTTGACATGTTCAAAAACTACGAGGATCGCGGCGACCAGTTCAAGCAATGGGTGAGGGCGTTATGAGTACGTTAACGCTTGTCGCTTCCAAAAATACCCAGACGATGACGCTGGATATGCCGTTGCTGGGCTCCGCCCTGGCGTTGGCGGCCATTGGCTTGATCATGGTGACCTCGGCGTCGGTTGACTTCGCTGACGACGCTAATGGACAGGCCTTGTACTACATGTGGCGGCATTTGTCGTACCTGCTGGCCGGCGTTGCAGTTGGCTTTGTGATTCTGCGGCTGCCTCTGCAATGGTGGCACAAGCAAAGCTGGATATTGCTGGTGGTGGCGCTGGGCTTCCTGGTGGCGGTGCTGATTCCCGGTATCGGGCGCACAGTTAACGGCAGCACCCGCTGGATCAGTCTGGGGGTGATCAATATCCAGGCGTCGGAAATCGCCAAAGTGTGTCTGGCGATATACACCGCCAGTTATCTGGTGCGCCGCCTGGACGAAGTGCGCGGCAGCTGGTGGGGCTTCGCCAAGCCGTTGCTGGTGCTGACGCTGGTGGCGTTGCTGCTGCTGATGGAGCCAGATTTTGGCGCTTTGGTCGTCACCATGTGTGCGGTGGTCGGAATGATTTTCTTAAGCGGCGTGGCGTTAAGCCGGTTCGCCGCACTGTTGATGTTCTGCGTGGGTAGCGTGGCGTTGTTGGCGGTATCACAGCCCTACCGCTTGAAGCGGTTGACGGCTTATACCGACCCTTGGGCGGATCAGTTTGACAGCGGTTATCAGCTGACTCAGGCGCTGATTGCTTTCGGGCGCGGCGAGTGGAGCGGCGTAGGCCTGGGTAACAGTATACAAAAGCTTTTTTATCTGCCTGAAGCGCATACCGACTTTGTGTTCGCGATTATCGCGGAAGAGTTGGGTCTGCTGGGTAGCTTGTTGATTATCGTGTTGTTTGGCGTGTTGCTGTGGCGCGGCATGCATGTGTCGCGGATGGCGGAGCGTGCGGGTCAGCTGTTTAACGCCTACACCGGTTATGGCGTCACGCTGTTGCTGGGCGGTCAGGCGTTGATCAACCTGGGCGTGAACACCGGGCTGTTGCCAACCAAAGGTTTGACGTTGCCGCTGATCAGTTACGGCGGCAGTAGTTTGATTATCAGTAGCCTGTGCGTGGCGATTTTGCTGCGAATTGGCTCCGAGGCGGTGAGCTGTGAACAAAATGAAGAGGCTCCGCCAAAAGTGAAAAACCGGGGAGGCGCGCAGCGATGAGCGACAAGACTTTCCTGGTTATGGCGGGCGGCACCGGCGGGCATGTATACCCGGCTCTGGCGTCTGCGCTGGCGTTGCGTGAACAGGGTGCGAAGGTCGTCTGGCTGGGCGCACGCGGAGGAATGGAGGAGCGTATTATCAGTCGCACCGACATTCCTATGCGTTTAATCACAATTGGCGGCTTGCGGGGCAAAGGCGCGGCTGCATTGTTGATGGCGCCGGTCAACCTGATGCGCGCCCTATGGCAGGCATTTAGCGTATTCCGTAAGGAAAAGCCCGATTGTGTGTTGGGAATGGGCGGATTTGCGTCAGGACCTGGCGGCATCGTGGCCTGTTTGACCGGTACGCCTCTGGTGATTCACGAACAGAATGCGATTGCGGGAATGACTAACCGTTGGCTGGCTCGCGGCGCGCGCTATGTATTGGAAGCTTTCCCGCAAACCTTTGCTCAGGCGCAATCGGTTGTGACCGTGGGTAATCCGGTCAGAGACGAACTGGCGGCGTTGCCCTCGCCGCAGGAGCGGGGAATCGGCTCAAGAAAACCCACGCTGCTTATTCTTGGCGGCAGTCGCGGCGCTCTTGCGTTAAATGAAGCGGCGCCTAAAGCGATTGCGGCCTTGCCAGAGGCTTTGCGTCCACGAATCGTGCATCAAGCGGGCGAGGGTAAGGACCAAGCCTGTCGCGAGCTTTATGCGAGCTTGGGAGTGGAGGCGGAAGTCCACGATTTTTTACAAGACATGGCCAGCGTATATGCAAATGCTGACCTGGCTTTATGTCGAGCAGGGGCGTTGACCCTTGCGGAGCTTTGTACTGTGGGATTGGGAGCCCTGCTGGCGCCCTACCCACATGCGGTGGACGATCACCAGACCGCGAATGCCCGGCACTTGGAGCAGGCAGGAGCGGCGAAGATATTTCAACAGGATCATTTAACAGTGGAAAGATTGGCTGAGACTTTGACTTCCCTGCTCGGGCAGCCGCAAAAACTGCTGGAAATGGCGAACGCCGCACGGACGTTAGCCAAGCCCGAAGCGACCAGAGAAGTGGTCAAGTATTGTTGGGAGGCATGCGCCAATGACTGAGACAACTATGAAGAATACCGTTTGGGGACCGCCCGAAATGCGCCGTATCAGACGCATACATTTTGTGGGCATTGGCGGTTCCGGTATGTGCGGCATTGCGGAAGTGCTGCTGAACCAGGGTTATGAAATCAGCGGCTCAGATTTGAAAGAGTCCGCAACGACCAGACGTTTGAGCGATATGGGGGCGATCATCACCTTCGGCCATACCGCGCAGAATATTGCCGGAGCGAATGTGGTGGTGACATCCAGCGCCGTAGCCAAAGACAACCCGGAAGTGACGGCGGCCAACGAGCAACGTATTCCGGTCATCGCCCGCGCGGAAATGCTGGCGGAGTTGATGCGTTACCGACATGGCGTCGCCATCGCTGGTACCCACGGCAAGACAACGACAACCAGTCTGATGGCGTCCGTTTTAGGTGAAGCGGGTCTGGACCCAACGTTTGTTATCGGTGGTCGTCTGAACAGCGCAGGAACCAACGCCAAGCTGGGCGCCTCTCGATATCTGGTGGCCGAAGCGGACGAGAGCGACGCGTCGTTCCTGCACCTGACGCCAATGGTGTCAGTGGTGACAAACATAGACGCAGACCACATGCACACCTATGGCGGCGACTTTGAGAAGCTGAAGCAGACCTTCGTCGACTTCCTGCATAACCTGCCTTTCTACGGCGTGGCGGTGATGTGTTACGACGATCCAGTGGTGCGTGAAATTATTCCTCGTGTAGGGCGTTCCGTCATCACCTATGGGTTTAACGAGAAAGCGGATGTGCGGGCCGTGGATATCGCACAGCAGGGGATGCAGACATCCTTTACCGCGAAGCGCCCTGGCGATCAGCCCGACTTGCGCATCAGCCTGAATATGCCGGGCAAGCACAATGTGCTGAATGCGCTGGCGGTGATAGCGGTAGCGTCTGACGAAGGGATTGCCGACGAAGCGATTGTCTCTGCGCTGAATAAATTTCAGGGCGTGGGGCGCCGGTTTCAGGTCTACGGAAATTATCCGGTGGCCGAAGGCTCGGTCATGCTGGTTGACGACTATGGTCATCACCCGAGAGAGGTGGACGCCACCATCAAAGCCATTCGCGACGGCTGGCCGGATAAGCGTCTGGTGACAGTGTTCCAGCCACACCGTTACACGCGCACCCGCGACCTGTACGAAGACTTTGTGCAGGTGTTGTCCAAAGTGGACGTGTTGGTGCTGATGGACGTTTATCCCGCGGGAGAAAAAGAAATCCCCGGGGCGGATGGACGCAGTCTCTGCCGCAGTATCCGGCAGCGTGGACAGCTTGACCCAATATTTATCGAACGTGGGCAGGATGTAAAAGCAGTGTTGAGCGGCGTGCTTCAGGACGGCGATCTATTACTGACGCAAGGCGCGGGAGACATTGGCTCAGTGGCCGGGGTATTGGCTGAAGGCGGGCTGCAGTAGCGGCTGGCGTAACGAAGCAACAAGGTAATTAAAGCGTATATGACGGTCCTCAGTTGGGAAAAAGTAAAAGACTTGCCGCCCGCCGATTTCGGCAAAGTGGCGGTGCTGTTCGGAGGCGCTTCCGCTGAGCGGGACGTGTCTCTGAAAAGTGGCGGGCAAGTGCTCGCGGCCTTACGTAACGCTGGTGTGGACTGTTTTCATATCGATCCGCGCGATGGCTTGCAGCCCTTGTTGGACGGCGATTTTGATCGAGCATTTATCGTATTGCACGGCCGTGGCGGAGAAGACGGAACCATGCAGGGCCTGTTAACCCTGCTGAACAAGCCCTACACCGGTAGCGACGTTCTCGCGTCCGCCTTGGCGATGGATAAGCTGCGCACTAAACAGTTGTGGGAAACCATGGGTATCCCGACGCCCAAGTATGCTGTGTTGGACGCCGAATGTGACTGGAATGCCATCGTGCAGGAAGTGGGCGCGGGACATCCGTTGATGGTGAAGCCTGTTCATGAAGGCTCCAGTATCGGTATGCGTAGAGTGGTGTCCGCTGAAGAGTTGGAAGCGGCCTATCTGGAAGCGGCGAAATTTGATTCAGTCGTGATCGCAGAACAGTGGATAACCGGCGCGGAATACACCGTCTCTATTCTGGGTGAGGACGCGCTGCCGGCCATCAAGCTGGAGACAGACCGCCAGTTCTACGACTACGAAGCCAAGTATCTGGTGAACGACACGCGTTACATTCTGCCCTGCGGCTTATCTCAGGACAAAGAAGACGAGCTCAAAACGCTGGCTCTGCACGCCTATCGCGCCATTGGCTGTTCTGGATGGGGGCGGGTGGACGTCATGTGTGACGCATCCGGCCAGCCTTGGCTGCTGGAAGCGAATACGGTGCCTGGGATGACGGACCATAGTCTGGTTCCCATGGCCGCAAAAGCCTCTGGATTAAGCTTTGAACAGCTGGTTTTGAGCATACTTGGTACGACATTGTAACCAGGACGACGATCGACCTGGATGGCAGTCAAGGACGACTGGACAAAATTGAAATGTACGGACGTGCGTAACGACAGTTGCGCCAAGGCAAGTAACTGAGAGTCGCTACAGCTAATGACGCCAATGAAGAAGCAGCTCGACAAATCGCTTGGTTCCCGACGCGGCGCAACTGCGACCCGCGCAAGGGAGCGCGCCGACAACCGGAATACCGGGCCGGCTGCGATCGTGCGACTGCTGGCCTTTATCCCGTGGAATCGGGTACTGCTGCACGTATCGATCTTCTGCTTTTGGCTGTTGGTGTTAAGCGCGTTGATCGCTGGCGTCAAATGGTTGGACCGTCCAGTCGCCACGGTTCAGGTGGTCGGTGAGTTGAATTACGTGAGCCGCGGAGAGGTGAAAGAGCTGCTAGCGCCGTTGCTCAACGCCAGCTTTTTCACATCCGATCTGGAAGGCGTGCGCAAAAGCCTGGAAACCCATCCCTGGATAAAGAGGGCTTCCATCTCGAGATTGTGGCCGGACGCTGTGCAAGTGGATCTGGAAGAGGAAGAGCCTTTTGTCAGATGGCGCAACCAGGGCTATATCAACGAAGCCGGGCGGTTGTTCGTTAAAGAAACCGGCGTTGTGGTGAACGGCCTGCCTTCGCTGATTGGACCGCCGCACAGCGAGCGACTGGTCTTTGATAACTTCCAGAAATGGAAGGCGGAGCTAGCCAAAGTGGGACTGGATGTGAACGGCGTGATTATGGAGTCCAGAGGCGCATGGCTGATCAGCTTTACGGATGGGTGGGAGCTTAACCTTGGGAAACAGGATGTTGAGGGACGGCTACACCGTTTTACTGTGCTGTTTGATAAGAAGCTGCACCAGGAGCGAGAAAAAATAGCGAGTGTTGACGCACGATACACCCGGGGGGTGGCGGTGAAATGGAAAGCAGACGTTACTCCGGAACAAGGTTGAATGTGAACTTTAAGACAGAGTCGAAATATATGGCGAGTTCGAGTGGGAATATGATTGTGGGGCTGGACATTGGCACATCCAAAGTGGTGGCCATTGTCGGGCAGAGAAATCAGGAAGGAGCGATTGAAGTCGTTGGCATCGGTTCCCATCCGTCACGCGGACTCAAACGGGGCGTTGTCGTCAATATCGAAACAACGGTCCAGGCCATACAACGTGCGGTGGAAGAGGCTGAGCTGATGGCCGGTTGCCGCATTCACTCCGTCTATGCGGGCATCGCCGGCAGCCACATCCGCAGCATGAACTCCCACGGCATCGTTGCGGTGCGCGACCGGGAAGTGGTGCAGGCGGATCTGGAACGAGTTCTGGATGCGGCGCAGGCTGTGGCGATTCCCGCTGATCAACGTGTGCTTCACGTCGTGCCGCAGGAGTACGTCATCGACAACCAGGAGGGCGTGAAAGAGCCTGTAGGGATGTCTGGCGTGCGCTTGGAAGCCAAGGTTCATCTGGTTACCTGTGCGGTCAACGCTTATCAGAACATCGAAAAGTGCGTGAAGCGCTGCGGCCTGGAAGTAGACGAAATCATTTTGGAGCAGCTCGCCTCCAGCTACGCGGTGCTGACGGATGATGAAAAAGAATTGGGCGTGTGCGTTGTCGATATCGGCGGCGGCACGACTGATATCGCAATATTCACGGGCGGCTCTATTCGCCACACGGCGGTAATCCCTATCGCTGGCGATCAGGTCACTAACGATATTGCGATGGCGTTGCGAACGCCAACGCAGAATGCAGAGGAAATCAAAATCAAATACGCCTGCGCGCTGACTCAGCTAGCGGGCGCGGATGAGACGATCAAGGTGCCAGGCGTGGGAGATCGCCCGTCGCGGGACTTAAGCCGGCAGTCGCTGGCGGAAGTTGTGGAGCCGCGCTATGAGGAGTTGTTCACCTTGATCCAATCAGAGTTGCGACGCAGCGGGTATGAGGATCTCATTGCCGCTGGCGTCGTGCTCACTGGAGGAACCTCCAGTATGGAGGGGGTCGTGGAGTTGGCGGAGGAGATTTTCCACATGCCGGTAAGGCTGGCGGTGCCGCAGTGGGTCACCGGCCTGAGCGATGTGGTTAGCAATCCTATGTACTCCACCGCAGTCGGATTACTGCTCTATGGATTTAAACAGCAAGAACTCGGCCGGGGCTCCCAGCACCGGGGAGAACCTGCAGAAAACCTGTTCCAACGGCTGAAGAACTGGTTTATGGGGAATTTTTAATCAGCCCAAATAGAGTCAACTCAAAGGTCTATACCAACTTGCGGAAATTAGTTTCAGGTCGCAGGTACTATAACGAAGAAGGAGAAGGGGAATGTTTGAGCTCGTAGATAACGTACCACAAAATGCAGTCATTAAAGTTGTAGGCGTTGGCGGCGGCGGCGGCAACGCAGTTCGTCACATGCTCGCCTCTTCGGTGGAAGGCGTGGAGTTTATCTGCGCGAACACCGACGCTCAGGCGTTGCGTGATGTCGACGCCAAGCACGTGATTCAACTCGGCGGCAGCGTCACCAAAGGGCTGGGCGCCGGAGCCAATCCAGAAGTCGGTCGTCAGGCGGCTATGGAAGACAGAGAGCGCATCGCGGAAACGCTGAGAGGCGCGGACATGGTCTTCATTACTGCTGGCATGGGCGGCGGCACCGGAACGGGCGGCGCGCCGGTTGTAGCGGAAATCGCCCGTGAGATGGGCATCCTGACGGTTGCAGTAGTCACCCGTCCGTTCCCGTTTGAAGGCGGCAAGCGCATGAAAGTTGCGGAAGCCGGCCTGCGTGAATTGGGACAACACGTCGATTCACTGATTACGATTCCCAACGAGAAGCTGTTAAGCGTCATGGGCAAAAACACCAGTCTGCTGGATGCTTTCGCCGCGGCTAACGATGTGCTTTTGGGGGCTGTACAGGGAATTGCGGATTTGATTATCCGTCCTGGAATGATAAACGTAGACTTTGCGGACGTTCGCACCGTTATGTCCGAGATGGGCATGGCGATGATGGGCACCGGCGTTTCCAGCGGCGACAATCGCGCTCGTGAAGCGGCGGAAAGAGCCGTACGCAGCCCGCTGCTTGAAGATATCAATCTGCAGGGCGCGCGTGGGATTCTGGTCAACATTACTGCAGGCATGGATCTGTCTTTGGGCGAGTTTTCTGAAGTGGGCGCCACCATTGAAGAATTCGCTTCCGACGCTGCGACAGTGGTTGTTGGAACGGTAATCGATCCAGAAATGAAGGATGAGTTGCGGGTGACAGTGGTCGCCACGGGTTTGGGCGGTGTGCATGACCGGCCGACCAAGGTGGTGGACAACTCTTCCCGGACTATGAACGGCACAACTGATTATCATCAGCTGGAGCGTCCGACTGTGATGCGTAAACGCGCTACTTCAGTTGTGGGCAATGCGGCGGTGGATCGTCGGGCCGTAGGGGATGAGCAAAACGTGGACTATTTGGACATACCTGCGTTTTTGCGTCGTCAGGCGGATTAAATGAGAATGAGTTCGGTCTTTTAGGTTGGTGCACCTAATACCTTTCTGGTATGATTTGGCCGAATTTTATCCAGATTTTGGTAAATCATTGAAATGATAAAACAGCGCACACTTAAAAACATCATCCGAGCCACTGGCGTTGGTCTGCATTCAGGGGAGAAGGTCTACCTGACCTTGAAACCGGCCCCAGTGGACACGGGTGTTGTATTCTGCCGTACAGATCTCGATCCTATCGTGGAAATCCCGGCGCGTGCTGAGAACGTAGGCGAAACCCTTCTCTCTACGACTCTCGTAAAAAACGGAGTGAAGATAGCAACCGTTGAACACTTGCTGTCAGCTCTGGCCGGTCTTGGTATCGATAACTGCTACGTTGAGTTGAGCGCAGCCGAAGTGCCTATTATGGATGGCAGCGCCGGTCCGTTTGTATTTCTGATTCAATCGGCGGGCATTGCTGAGCAGGACGCGCCCAAGAAATTTATCCGCATCAAGCGCGAAGTAACGGTGACTGACGAAGACAAGCGGGCTACCTTTGTACCGTTCGACGGTTTCAAAGTGACTTTTAGCATAGACTTTGATCATCCTGTGATCAAAGGCCGCTCACAAGAGACAGTTATCGACTTTTCCAGCACTTCTTTTGTTAAAGAAGTTAGCCGTGCGCGGACATTCGGATTCATGCGCGATATTGAAAAATTGCGTGCAATGAATCTGGCTTTGGGCGGCAGCATGGATAACGTTATCGTTGTCGATGACTTCAAAATTCTCAATGAAGACGGCTTGCGCTACGAAGACGAATTCGTCAAGCACAAGGTGTTGGACGCGATTGGAGATCTGTACCTGTTAGGCAACAGTCTGATCGGTGAGTTTAAAGGGCACAAGTCGGGTCACGGCTTAAATAACAAACTTCTTCGTGAGCTTATTTCCCAAAAGGATGCTTGGGAGGTTGTGACCTTTGAAGACGCCAGTGAAGCGCCGATTTCCTACCTGAAACCAGTGCTGGCCTAAGATTTCTAGTCCGCTGTATGAGTTGAAAGAGCCTCCAGTGCTTTCTTCAACTCAGGGTCGTCACAGAGCTGAGCTTCTTGTTTGAGAAGCTCAGCATTCTTTTGCGAAATTGGTTTCGCCTTCCTTTTTGTCTTCGCTTTAACTTCCGTTGGCTCCACGCGAATCTTGAACTGATAAGCAAAATCGAAATCTTTATGCTTGCGTAGTTCCGGTAGAGACGTGTGTTGATTCATGCGCAACTGAGTTGCGGTGACGGCATCGGGGACGGTTACGCGAATAACGCCATCTTTAACTGATGACAGAGTTACCTTGCCGCGTAGTTGATTGGGCAGGCATTGTGAGAATATCTGCTGCAGCTTATCCAGTTGCAGAGCCCGATGAAAAAGAGACTCCAGCGTAGGGGAGGATGACGACAAAATATCTCCCAGCTTTCGATCTCTATCAGGCATTACAGTTAACCAAAGATTAAAGGTTCGTTACATTTGCAGACATCAACTATCACAACATCTGTTACAATTTACAAGTATAGTATTTTTAGATAACCTCCGTCGTTTATATAATTCAGGCAACTCAAAACCCTGGAAAAGCATGAATATTATCTTCCTGAGAGATGGACATGGTCAGTCACGCGCCCGTTCTATGGGCGCGCGCGCAGTTGTGCTGACGACGGTCCTTGCGCTGTCTCTGGTGGCTGCATTGTCGGCGGCGGCGTTTTGGCTTGGACGGCAGTCCGCTGCGTCGGACGCTTCTATCACTCCTGAACTGGTTAGAACTTGGCAGGAAAATCTGAAACAACAGAAAGAAGAAATCCGCACTTATAAGTCGCTTGCGCAACAGAATATAGATGCCCTGACGCTGCGTATGGGCGAGTTGCAGGCGAGACTGTTGCGCCTTGATGCGCTTGGGCAACGTCTTACCGACGTCGCTGGTCTGGATGAAGGGGAGTTTGACTTCGAATCATCGCCGGCATTAGGTGGGCCAGAAGAGCCTGCCTTGGAGCAATCTTTTTCTGTTCCTATGTTAACGCAAGTGCTGGAGTCCATTGAGCAGCAGGCTGAGTCCCGTGAGCAACAACTGCGGGTGATGGATGAGCTATTCGTCAACCAGCGCTTTCAACGAGAACAGTTTGTCGCGGGTCGTCCAATCAAGAAGGGCTGGTTGTCTTCCCATTATGGCTTTCGTTCAGATCCGTTCACTGGCAAGCGGGCGTGGCATTCTGGCGTAGACTTCGCTGGCAAAGAGGGCAGCGATATCGTTGCGGTCGCTGGTGGGGTTGTGACCTATTCGGAAGAGCGCTTCGGCTACGGTAATCTGGTTGAGGTTAATCATGGCGGAGGTTTGGTCACTCGCTATGCGCATTGCGCCAAACTCATGGTTAAAACCGGGGATGTCGTGCAGAAGGGACAAATTTTGGCGAAGATGGGGAGCACAGGGCGTTCTACTGGGCCCCATGTTCACTTTGAAGTTCTTCAGGATGGGCGTTCTGCAAATCCCACAAAATTTATTCACCGCGCAAGTCGGTAACACTTTTTTAGGGCCTTGATGTAACCCACGTCAAGGCCTTGCGATTACTGGCTTTCCCCCACATTCAGTCTAGCCAATTTAAGGCGTTTCTATCTCCCTACCGCGCGCATTGCTTGTTACTAGGGGTAACAAGTGTGCACTAATCCCTTTATTGCTGTAACAAATTGAGGTTAGAATGCGGAGCTTGGAATTACGCTCCCGCTGAATTTATATCTCCTTCGGCAAGGTGGCTCCAAATCCATAAAGTAACGAGTAAGCGATTCCGCCACGAGCGGAGCCTCCATAAACGCTTCAAAGAGACAGGTAATTTCGTTAGTTATGTTTTCATCTATCGCCAGGAAAATTTTCGGCAGCAAAAATGCCCGCGAAATTAAGCGCATGGGCAAAGTTGTCAAACGCATCAACGAACTGGAAGAGTCAATCAGCGCATTAGACGAAGCCGCTCTTAAAGCAAAAACTCAGGAGTTTCGCTCTCGACTTGAGAAAGGAGAAACGCTTGATCAAGTGTTGCCGGAAGCATTTGCGGTAGCGCGAGAGGCCGGTAAGCGTGTGATGGGCATGCGCCATTTTGATGTTCAGTTGATCGGCGGTATGGTGCTGCATGAAGGCAAAATTGCAGAGATGCGTACCGGGGAAGGTAAAACGCTGGTAGCAACGCTTCCCGTATACTTGAATGCCCTGACCGGAAAAGGCGTACACGTAGTCACCGTAAACGATTATCTGGCGCGTCGTGATGCGGACTGGATGAGGCCTCTGTACGAATATTTGGGGTTGAGCGTTGGCGTCGTGGTGAGCGGGCAGGACAGTGAAACCAAGCGCGCCGCTTACGCATCCGACATTACTTACGGAACCAATAACGAATTCGGTTTTGATTACCTGCGTGACAACATGGCGTTCAGCCTCACCGACAAGGCGCAACGCGGACAGCATTTTGCGATTGTCGACGAGGTTGACTCGATCCTGATTGATGAGGCGCGGACGCCTTTGATCATCAGTGGCCCAGCTGAAGACAGCTCTGAGTTGTACAGAAAGATTAACGAGTTGGTTCCTCAGCTCAAGAAAGGTGAGCAGCCAGAGGAAGGGCAGCCAGTTGATGGGCACTTCACTGTTGATGAGAAAAGTCGCTCAGTTGAGCTGTCGGAATCAGGCCACTCTTATGTAGAAGATCTGCTAACCAAAAACGGTTTGCTGGAAGAAGGCGACAGTCTCTACGCCGCCACGAACCTGGGTCTACTGCACCATATCAGTTCTGCTCTGCGCGCCCATCATTTATATAGTAAAGACGTTGACTACATCGTGCAGAACGACCAAGTGGTGATTGTTGACGAACATACAGGCAGAACCATGCCGGGCCGCCGTTGGGGTGAAGGTCTGCACCAGGCGATTGAAGCGAAAGAGCGCATCAAAATCCAAGCTGAAAGCCAGACACTTGCTTCTACTACCTTCCAGAATTACTTCCGTCTTTATGAAAAGCTTGCCGGTATGACCGGCACCGCTGATACCGAAGCCTTCGAGTTCCGCCAGATTTATGGTTTGGACGTCATTGTTATTCCTACCAATAAACCGATTAAGCGTATTGATTACAATGACTTGGTATATCTGTCCGTGGATGAGAAATTCCAGGCGGTTATCGACGATATCAAGGATACAGTGACGCAAAATCGTCCTGTGTTGGTGGGTACGGCCTCTATCGAGGCGTCCGAATATTTGTCGGCCATGCTGAAAAAAGAAGGCATCGCTCACAATGTCTTGAACGCGAAACAGCACGAGCGTGAAGCGCATGTTATTGCGCAAGCAGGTCGTCCTGGCGCAGTCACCATCGCCACTAACATGGCGGGTCGCGGTACCGATATCGTCTTGGGCGGAAACTGGGAAGCCGACGTCGCTGAGTTGGAAGATCCAACACCAGAGCAAATCGCTCAACTCAAAGCCGATTGGCAGAAGCGCCATGATCAAGTAATCGCTGCGGGTGGTCTGCATGTCGTTGGCTCTGAGCGCCATGAGTCTCGGCGTATCGATAACCAGCTACGGGGACGTTCGGGTCGTCAGGGCGATCCTGGCTCGACCCGTTTCTACCTGTCTTTGGAAGATAACCTGATGCGTATTTTCGCCTCTGATCGGGTGAAAAATATTATGCAGGCGTTGGGTATGCAGAAAGGCGAAGCGATTGAGCACCGGATGGTGAGCAACGCTATCGAAAAAGCTCAGCGTAAGGTAGAAGGCCGCAACTTCGACATTCGTAAATCGCTGCTGGAATATGATGACGTGGCGAACGATCAGCGTCATGTCGTTTACGAACAGCGTAACGAAATTATGGCGACCGACGATATTTCGGAAATGATCGATGCGATCCGCGGCGACGTGGTCAACGCTACGGTCAGCCAGTTTATCCCGCCGCAAAGTTTGGCCGAACAGTGGAATATTCCAGGGCTTGAGAAGCAGTTGGAGTCTGATTTTGGCGTTGATTTACCTGTGCAGCAGTGGCTGGACGAAGACAAGCGTCTGCATGAAGAGACCTTGCGCGAGAAAATCCTGCAGGCGGTAGTTGATTCTTATCGTGAGAAAGAAGAAGTGGTTGGCGCATCCGTTATGCGCAACTTCGAGAAGCAGGTATTCCTGCAGGTACTGGATACCTTGTGGAAAGAGCACCTTTCCAATATGGACCTGCTGCGTATGGGTATTCACTTGCGTGGTTACGCGCAGAAAAACCCCAAGCAAGAATACAAACGTGAAGCCTTTGAGCTGTTCCAGAATATGCTGGATACCATCAAGCATGACGTAGTTAGAGTGATCTGCCATGTCAGGGTGCAGAAACAGGAAGAAATGGAAGAGCTGGAGCGCCGTCGTCGTGAAGCACTGGCGCAGCAAATGCAGCGCGCCCAGGCGACTCACCCTGAAGCGTCAGAAGAAGATGTCGATGCGGAAGAGCAGGATGAAAGCTCTGACGCGCCTTATGTTCGCGACCACAAGAAAGTCGGCCGTAACGAGCCTTGCCCATGTGGTTCCGGCAAAAAATATAAACAGTGTCATGGTCGCCTGGAGTAATTGAGATGGCTGTGGGGCATGCGCCTTTACCCGAGTTTCACCCTGTTGCGGGCGTCCGTATCGGGGTTGGGTCCGCCGGCATTAAAAAGCCGGGCCGTAAAGACCTGGTTGTGTTTGAGCTATGTGAAGGAGCGCGAACCGCCGCTGTTTTTACCAATAACGCTTTTTGCGCTGCGCCAGTCACGCTGGCTAAGCGTCACCTTGCTGAGGGCGCGCCTCGTTACTTGTTAATTAACACTGGCAACGCCAATGCGGGCACGGGTCGGCAAGGTCTGGATAACGCCATGCGATGCTGTCAGACGTTGGCGCAGCTTGGCGAAGTGGCGTCTGAGCAAGTATTGCCGTTTTCCACGGGGGTCATTGGCGAGCCGCTGCCTGTCGATAAAATCGTAGCAGGGTTGCCCAGCGCACTGGGTAGTCTCAGTGACAACGCTTGGGCTGAAGCTGCTCAAGGGATAATGACGACGGATACCCGGCCTAAAGGCGCCACTGTGCGTCTTGAAATTGATGGCGTGGCGGTTCATATCAGCGGCGTCAGTAAAGGCGCTGGGATGATTAAGCCGAATATGGCCACAATGCTGGGCTTTGTCGCGACGGACGCAGATATCGAGCCGGAACTGCTGCAACGCATGCTGACTGCCGCCGCCAATAAATCTTTTAATCGCATCACCGTAGATGGAGATACCTCCACCAATGACGCTTGTGTACTGGTGGCGACAGGGCGTTCCGGCGCACTGAGATTTACTGAGGCGAATGCTGAGCTTTGGCGACCATTCCAGGAAGCGTTGGATGACTTGATGCAACGGCTTGCTCACGCCATTGTCAGAGATGCGGAAGGAGCGACTAAGTTCGTCGCCATCAACGTTCAGGGCGCGGCGGCGCTTAGCGAAGCGCTTGATGTCGCCTACACCATCGCCCATTCTCCCTTGGTCAAGACCGCATTATTCGCCAGCGATCCTAATTGGGGCCGCATACTGGCGGCGGTTGGGCGCGCAGGCCTGCAGGACCTTGAGGTTGAGCGTATTAATATTTACCTCAACGAAGTATGCATTGTTGAGGGCGGCGCCAGGGCGGCTTCATATACGGAAGAGGCTGGACAAGCGGTGATGGATCTTGAGGACATTACAATTCGAGTCGATCTGGGTCGCGGAGAAGTAGAAGATACTGTCTGGACCTGCGACTTCTCCCATGAATACGTCACTATCAATGCTGAATATCGCACCTGATCGCTGTGACAGGTGCTGTGGAGACGGAGAATGAAAGCCGTTCATGTCGCTGTTGCGGTGGTTCTTGATCAGCACAATAGAGTGTTGGTGGCCCGCAGACCTGACCACTTGCATCAGGGTGGGCTGTTAGAGTTCCCTGGAGGTAAAGTCGAACCAGGTGAAACGGTTTTGGCGGCGTTGCAGCGTGAACTTTTTGAAGAAGTTGGCGTCCAAGTGGATGTATCTGAGGACGCAACGAACCCTTTGATCCAAATAGAGCATCACTATCCCGATAAGCATGTATTGCTGGATGTGTGGCGCGTATCCCGATTCTCTGGCGAAGCGCAAGGCCGTGAAGGTCAATATGTGGCTTGGCTGGATCTGAATGAGCTTGACCCCGAGGCGTTTCCCGCCGCTAATCGTGAGATCATCGCGGCGTTGCGGCAAGCCAGTTAGTGACCTGAGCGAGGAGTGCGGATGGCGGAACTCACCCATCTTGATGAGAAGGGCGCAGCGCATATGGTGGACGTTTCTGATAAGGAAACGACAACCAGAGTAGCGCGAGCGGAGGCATTGATTCGAATGCAGCCGGAAACCCTGGCTATGATTACCGAAGGTCGGCACAAAAAAGGCGATGTCTTTGCTGTCGCCCGTATCGCTGGCATTCAAGCGGCGAAAAAAACGTCTGACCTGATCCCCCTATGCCATAGCCTTAATCTGACTTCGGTGAAAGTAAACCTGGAGGCGGATTCAAGCGCTTCCCTGGTACGCATTGAAGCGATATGTAAGCTTGATGCGAAAACCGGTGTGGAGATGGAAGCGCTGACAGCGGCCAGTGTGGCGGCCCTGACCCTTTATGATATGTGCAAGGCGGTGGATAAAGGGATGGTGATCGAGTCGGTGCGCCTGCTGGAGAAGCAAGGCGGACGCAGCGGCCATTGGCAGGTGCAGGAGTAAGCCATGATAAAGGTATTGTTTTTCGCGAAGTTGCGGGAGCAGGTGGGTCGTTCTGAAATAGAGTTACCCGCTTTGGATTTCGGGAGCAATGTAGCTGCGCTGTTAGATGCGGTGGTTGCGGAGATTCCAGAAGCCGAGCCTGTCTTGAGGCAGGGAAATATCCTGGCGGCCATAAACCAGGAAATGGCTCCCTTGAGCGCGACAGTTGCAGACGGTGATGAAGTCGCATTCTTTCCGCCTGTGACCGGCGGGTGAGAGTCCGTCGTTTGTAGTTCGCCGCCTGTTGGGCCTGATTTGTTTCGGTAGTTCAGGTGGCGTATAAATGGAGTTGGTAGTTATCGAGGGGGAGTGCGTCTCGTTATGTCTTCAGCCCGCCTGATTGATCGATTTGGCCGTGAAGTAAATTACGTACGGCTGTCTGTAACCGACCGGTGCGACTTTCGTTGTGTGTACTGCATGGCGGAAGATATGACCTTCCTTCCCCGTGAACAAATCCTTTCGTTGGAAGAGCTCTATGACGTGGGCAAAGCGTTTGTTGAGCTTGGCGTTCGTAAGCTACGGCTGACCGGGGGAGAGCCTCTTGTACGCCGTAATATTCTGGAGTTGGTGGAGAAGCTTGGGCGCTTGCAGGCACTGCATGAATTAACCCTGACTACCAATGGCTCCCAGCTTGTCAAAATGGCGCCGGATCTTCGTAAAGCTGGCGTCAAGCGCATCAATGTCAGTCTCGACAGTCTCAATCCCGATCGTTTCAAAGAGTTGACCCGCACTGGGGATTTGCAGCAAGTGTTGGCGGGAATTGACGCCGCCAAAACCGCCGGTATAGAGAGAATCAAGCTTAATGCAGTGGTTCTGCGCGGGCGCAATGAAGACGAGGTGATGGACCTGGTGCGATATGCGCGAGCGGAAAAGCTGGATATTTCTTTCATTGAAGAAATGCCACTGGGCGCAATCACAGAGCATAATCGGCAACTTTCTTTTGTTTCCAGCGCTGAATTACGTGAACGTATCAGTCAGGATTATGAGCTGTTTCCCTGCAGTGAAAATACAGGGGGGCCTTCTCGTTATTACAGAATGTCCGATAGCGGTTCCAGAATTGGCTTTATATCTCCTCACAGCCATAACTTCTGTAATTTGTGTAACCGGGTTCGAGTGACCGTGGAAGGGCGCCTGTTGCTGTGTCTGGGTAATGAGCATTCCGTTGATTTGCGTGAAGTTTTGCGTGGTAGACCTGATCAATTGAAGCAGGCGATTGTCGACGCCATGGCGATTAAACCGGAACGGCACTATTTTAATCTTGAGGAAGAACCTCAGATCGTACGCTTTATGAATATGACCGGCGGTTGACGCCAGTCTTATGGGGCGAATCATTGGCGTAAGTTATTGACGCCATAGATTGCGCCCATGAGTCTAAGTGTTGGGGTGGGGCGGCGCATCTGATAGAATTTCCGCCCCGCCAAGTTTTAGAGAGAGTATCGAGTGTCTGTCACCTATGTCGCCAGTTGTAAGCTGCCAACTCCCTTTGGTGTATTCGATATGCACGGATTCCAGGAAGCCGGTACGCAAAAAGAGCATATTGCCCTGACTTTGGGAGATATTGGCGACGGAGCGCCGGTGTTGGCGCGTACGCACTCAGAATGTCTGACTGGTGACGCGCTGTTCAGTATGCGCTGTGACTGCGGCTATCAGCTCGACGAAGCGTTGCGCAGCATCGCCGCAGAAGGGCGGGGCATTTTGCTGTACTTGCGCCAGGAAGGTCGTGGGATTGGCTTACTGAATAAGATTCGCGCTTATAATCTGCAAGATCAAGGCGCTGATACGGTGGAAGCCAATGAGCAACTGGGGTTCGCGGCGGATTTACGCGACTACAGTATGTGCAAACCGATGTTGTATCACCTGGGAATAAGCCGTATTCGTCTGATGACCAACAATCCTCGCAAGGTCAATTCGCTGACTAATTTAGGAATTGAAGTGGTTGAGCGAGTGCCTCTGGAAGTGGGAAGAAATCCCCATAATCGCAACTATCTGGCCACTAAAGCCGGCAAATTAGGGCATTTGCTGACGACGCACCAAGACGACGATTACGTTGTCGCTGCGAAATAATGCGGACGGGTAGTAAAAAAGACTTCAAGACAGACAGTTTTGAGAAAGGTTAAGCGGGGCGCATAGTGCGCCCCGTTTGCGTTTTCAGGCGATGGCGCCAGTCTTGGGCGACGCCAGATTCAGGCTCTGCAGGCGCTTTTTGATAGCTGCGGCGATGCCTTGCGTATCCAGACCGACTTCTTTGTGCAATTCTGCAGGCTTGCCGTGTTCGATAAACTCATCGGGTAGACCCAGCTGCAATACGGGCATGGCGATGCCTTGCGAAGCGAGAAACTCGATAACGCCGCTGCCTGCGCCGCCAAGGATGCAATTCTCTTCAAGGGTTACCAAAAGATCATGGCTTCCCGCCATCTCCAGAATCATATTTTGATCCAGAGGTTTGATAAAGCGCATATCAACGACGGTGAAATTATTCTCTTCCGCGACTTCCAGAGCTACAGGCAACAAGGCGCCAAAGTTCAGGATGACTGTCTGCGCGCCACGGCGACGCAGATTGGCTTTGCCTATCTCCAATGACTCAAGCCCTGGGCTGATTTCCGCGCCTGGTCCGTTGCCTCTGGGGTAGCGCACTGCAGCGGGGCCTTTGAACTGGTGTCCAGTAGTCAGCATTTTGCGGGTTTCATCTTCATCCGACGGCGCCATGATCACCATGTTGGGGATGCAACGCAGGTAGGTGAGATCGAAGCTGCCAGCGTGGGTAGGGCCGTCTTCGCCGACCAAGCCCGCGCGATCAATCGCGAAAAGCACATCCAGATTCTGAATCGCGACATCGTGAATGAGCTGGTCGTAGGCGCGCTGCAGGAAGGTGGAGTAAATGGCCACTACCGGCTTGGCTCCATCGCAAGCCAGGCCTGCGGCTAACGTCACTGCGTGCTGCTCTGCGATGGCGACATCGTAATAGCGCTCAGGAAAACGTTTGGAGAACTCGATCAGATCGGAGCCTTCGCACATGGCGGGAGTGATGCCCACCAGGCTGGGGTCCTGTTCCGCCATGTCGCACAACCATTGGCCAAAAATATTGGAGTATCGTGGCTTTTTCGGCGCTTTAGCGGTGTCCTGCACCTTGGGCTTAGGTTCAATTTTATTGATGGCGTGATAGCCGATAGGGTCGCTTTCCGCGTGAGCGAAGCCTTTGCCCTTTTTCGTGACTACATGCAGAAACTGAGGCCCGCTCAGTTCCTTGATATTGTTCAGGGTCTCCACCAGACGAGGCAGATCGTGGCCGTCTATGGGACCGATATAGTTAAAGCCAAGCTCCTCGAACAGAGTGCCTGGAGCGACCATGCCTTTGAAATGCTCTTCCGTTTTGCGCGCCAGCTCCATCAGACCTGGCGCGCCTTGAAGCACGCGCTTGCCGCTGTCGCGCATCTGGTTGTATGTCTTGCTCGCCAGTAAGCGGGCGAAGTAGTTGGATAGCCCGCCAACATTGCGGGAAATCGACATATCGTTGTCGTTCAGAATCACCAGCAGGTCCGCTTTGGTGTCGGCGGCGTGGTTCAAGGCTTCGAACGCCATACCGGCGGTCATGGCGCCGTCGCCAATGACGGCGATGGCTTTCCGGGGCTGGTTCTGCATGCGCGCAGCGATCGCCATGCCCAGTGCGGCGCTGATAGACGTGCTGGAGTGGCCAACGCCAAAGGTGTCATATGGGCTTTCTTCGCGGCGAGGAAAAGCGGCGAGACCATCCTTTTGACGAATAGTGAGCATTTGCTCACGGCGACCGGTAAGTATTTTGTGGGGGTAAGCCTGATGGCCCACGTCCCAAACCAGTCGGTCGTCGGGAGTATTGAAGGCGTAGTGCAGGGCTACGGTTAACTCCACCACGCCAAGACCTGCGCCGAAATGGCCGCCGGATTGGCCTACGCTGTACAGCAAAAATGCACGTAGTTCGTGCGCCAACTGCAGGAGTTCGGCTTCATTGAGAAGGCGCAGTTGGGCCGGAGAGTCGATTTTGTCGAGCAGCGGCGTGTTGGGCCGGTGCACTGGAATTTCTTGAAATACGTATGGTTTTTGCATTCTTGCAGTTGTAGTCGCTCGGTTCTAAGGGATTAGCCGCCGGATCATAGCCTCGGACGCAAAAAAATTGCCTATAAAAGCAATCGGCCATTATAAGCGATGTTGGGTTGGAGAACACGGGCAATTGGCGATCAATGCGTGCGCTCGATCATGAAGCTGGCAAGATCCTGTAAGCGGGAGTTCTGCAATCCCAGCGCCTGCAGCTGCGCGAGGGCTTCGTCATACAACTGGCGCGCTTTCAGTTTCGCCGGTTCAAGGCCCAACAGAGACGTGTACGTGGGTTTGTTACGCTCCGCGTCTTTCCCAGCGGTTTTGCCCAATACGCTGGTGTCGCTTTCCACGTCGATGATGTCGTCACGAACCTGGAACGCCAAGCCAATGGCCTGCGCGAAGCGGCGTAAGCCTTCAATGGTTTCAGCGTCAGCCCGACCGCTGGACAGTGCGCCCAATACGATGCTCGCCTCTATCAACGCGCCGGTTTTTTCCAGGTGCATGCGCTCCAACTCTTCGAGCTTGAGCGTATGGCCTTCTGAGTAGATATCGATGGCCTGTCCGCCGACCATTCCCAGATGTCCGCTGGCGCGGGCGAGTTCCCGCACCATTTGCAGCATGCTATCCGCGGATGCGCCAGAGGGCTCGGTGAGTGCGCTGAACGCCAGCGTTTGCAGGCCGTCGCCGACCAGGATGGCGGTGGCTTCGTCGAAAGCGATATGGCAGGTGGGTTTACCCCGGCGCAGAGAGTCGTCGTCCATGGCCGGTAAATCGTCATGCACTAGAGAGTAGGCGTGAATAAGCTCTACCGCGCAGCAGGCAGGCAACGCCTGTTGCAGGTCTCCCCCCAAAGCTTCGGTCGTAGCGAGCAATAATAAAGGACGCACGCGCTTGCCGCCGTTAAGCACGCAATAACGCATAGCCTCATTCAGCCTGGCCTTGGGGCCTTCCGGATTGGGGAGCAGGTTGGCTAGGGCTTGGTCGATCTGGGCGCGGTTACGCTGGAAAAAGTCGTCGAGAGAATCAGTCTTCGGCGTCATTCTGGTCAAAAGGTTTGGTTAGCGGGGTTCCGCGCTCTTCAATTAACTGTTGAACCTTTTGTTCCGCAGTCTGCAAGGCGGTTTGGCAGTGGCGAGTAAGTTGGACGCCTTCTTCAAAAGCGACCAAAGCCTCTTCCAGTTTAAGATCGCCTTGCTCCAGCTTTCTCACCAGTACTTCCAGACGTTGTAATGCGTCTTCGAAATCGGGCGTTGAGCCGCTGGTGGCGGGGCTTACATCAGGGTTGGCGTTTTTTTCAGTCATGGTGTTCTTATGCCGGGTTTTTGCGCAGAGCCACCCTACCTGAGAGCGTCGCCAGGGTCAATCGGTCGCCGTTAAAATTCAGTCGCGCCGGGCTTTGCAGGCGTTCGTTTCAACAAACTAACACCCGGATAAGTCAGCAGTTTTTAAATTCCCTGTCTATACTTTGGGGAAGCCCGGCGCGGCCTGTTCCAGCGCTGGGCTTCCTCTGGGTTTATTCTGTACTGTCCACCCGTAAAGGAGCGCTTTGTGGATTTAGCTACGCTTTTGGGCCTCATCGGCGGTTTCGCGATCGTGACGATGGCGATGATGTTAGGCGGCTCAATTGGAATGTTTGTTGATGTGCCGTCGCTTCTCATTGTATTTGGCGGCACGCTATTAGTTGTTCTGATGAAGTTTTCGCTTGGTCAATTCCTTAGCGCGGGCAAGGTGGCGGCCAAGGCTTTTATGTTCAAGCTGGATAAGCCCGAAGAATTGATCGAGCAGGTCGTGGAACTGGCGGACGCCGCCAGAAAAGGCGGTTTGCTCTCTCTGGAAGGTAAGGAAATTCCCAACGCGTTTCTCTCCAAAGGCATTCAACTGCTGATAGACGGTCACGATGGCGATGTGGTGAAAGCGTTGCTGACTAAAGATCGTAATCTTACCGTGGACCGGCATAAGCAAGGCTCTTCCGTATTCACCTCCATGGGGGATGTGGCTCCGGCGATGGGAATGATCGGCACACTGGTGGGGTTGGTGGCGATGTTGTCCAACATGGATGACCCTAAGTCTATCGGGCCAGCGATGGCTGTTGCGCTACTCACAACGCTATATGGCGCCATGCTGGCGAATATGGTGGCGATTCCAGTTGCGGATAAATTGAAATTGAGAATGGGGGAGGAAGAGCAGATCAAGTCCATGATCATCGACGCTCTGTTGGCGATTCAGGCGGGGCAGAACCCGCGCGTGATTGAGACCATGCTGCGCACCTATCTGCCTGAAGGTAAACGTCAGACTGAAGAAGCCTGACGGGAGTTGCGCCAATGAGTGACGAAGAAGAGCAAAAGTGCGAATGTCCTCCCGGGCTGCCTGCCTGGATGGCGACTTTCGCCGATTTGATGTCCTTGCTGATGTGTTTCTTTGTGCTGCTGCTGTCTTTTTCGGAGATGGATGCGCTCAAGTTCAAACGTCTGGCCGGCTCCATGCGGGAGGCCTTCGGCGTGCAGGCTGTCGTCAATGTGGACAATATTCCCAAAGGCACCAGCATCATCGCCCAGGAGTTCAGCCCCGGTAAGCCTGACCCAACGCCGCTGCAGACCATCATGCAGCAAACCCAGATGGAACTGCCTAACCTGGAGCAGCTCTGCGAGCAGCAGGTGGCTGACGCCTTGAAGGAAGAGTGTCCCAAGATAAAAGGGGAAGAGCTCAGCGACATTGTGCTGGAAAAGATCAAGATGTTGGTGGAGGAGACGGAGAACGACGCCATTACATTGGCTTCCGCTTTGGAGGCGGAGGTTCGCAACAATCAGGTTGAAGTGGAGACCCGGGGACGTAAGATTGTCATCCGTGTGCAGGAGAAAGGCTCGTTTAACAGCGGCTCCGCGAATTTGAATCCAGAGTTTTATCCGGTGATAGACAAGCTGGTGGAACTGCTCAAGTCCATGGATGGCACTATCGCGGTGGAAGGGCATTCGGACAGTATTCCCATTCATACCGCCCGGTTTCGCTCCAATTGGGATCTCTCCGCCGCACGGGCGCTGGAAGTAGCCCATGCGTTGTTTGAGTCGGGAGAGCTGGACCCCTCCCGCTTCAGCGTCGCCGGTTATGCAGACACGAAACCTCTGGCGCCGAATGACTCGGCGGAAAACCGCGCTCGCAACCGACGGGTGGAAATTATTCTGCAACAGCCTCTGGATGCTGAGACCAAGAAAGAAATCCAGAAGGCGAGAGATGTCGCCCCAGGCATTTTGCCCAGCGATCAATCGGAAGAGTGGCAGGGCTTGGCTCCGGACGAAATATTCTGATCTGGCTGATAGTTGAGCGGTTCGCTATAGATTGGGTGAGAGCGTATAAATAGAGAGACGTAATGGGAGCAAAAAGCAGGACGCGCATGAGAGTATTGACGTATGAGCGCGGGTGAGAATCTATGTCTGAGTTAGATGAAAGACGTCGCTTCTTTCGCATTAGCGATACAGTAGGTTTGGCGTATCGGGTGTTGCAGCGCGGAGAGGCGACGGAGAAAGAGTCATCGGAATCCCACGTAAGTTCGGCCTCTTTGTTGACGCTGGAGAATGATATCTCCAAAGCGCTGGAGAGCATGCGGGCGGCGAACGCCGGGTTGGCTCATATGCTTGAGTTGTTCAACCGCAAGATCAACCTAGCGCTGACCCTGGAAAACCGCAGTGACGGCGTATGGTCGGAGCCCCGACGGGCCAAGCGGGTCAATCTCAGCGCCTGTGGCATCGCTTTTCCGGTGGACGATCATCTGGATGTCGGCGTGACGCTGCAACTGCACATGATCTTATATCCCAGCAATATCTCCATGTCCCTGCGTGCGCTCGTTATTGCCTGCGACAAGCCCAGAGCTGACGACGAGGACAAAGATGGCTTTGTCCTGCGGGCGGACTTCACGGACATTGAAGAACAGAATCAGGAAATCCTGATTCAGCATGTCCTTAAGTGTCAGACCCGTCAGTTGCGGGAGCGGCGAGAGGAGAAGGAAAAGAAAGGCTGACTTCGCTCTGGTATACGCCCTTCTCAAACGTCTTTTCCCACATCTGCGTAACGCCGTTTGCATCATGCAGCAACAGCGTACTGCTGCGGGTGCCGTAATCATTCGAGGTAATAAAGGCGGAGGACAGCAACCGCTCCACCTCAACACCAACTCCAGTATCCGGCAACAGATAGTCCGGCGCGGCGGCGTCATCCGCCAGTAACGTCCAGAGTTCATCCTGACTAGGTCCATTGATCGCAGAAGCGAATCGGCGCTTGCCGGCGGTTAACTTGGGCCAGGGCGTATTCAAAAATCCGTTGCTCAAACCGTATACGCCTGGCGTTAAACGCTGATATTGAGGCTCCTTGCGATTGCTGAAATAAGCCAGGGTGGAGCCAGCGAGCATCATCAAGTTGAAACCGCCATAGGAGTGACTGGTCGGCTCCAGGGCGGCGGCGAAATCGTCCACTGACAATTCCGACTCCAGGAAGCTTCTGACCAGAGCGCCTCTAGAAAGCTGCGCCGCTTCGCGGGGGCCGGAGCGGTGATTGGTGATGGCGGCGAATCGGCCGTTGGTGGTTGCGCCCATCCAGGTTCCTCCTTCCTGCAAATCGCGTCCGGCGTAAATGCGCGGGCGCTCAGGCCATTGCGTGAGAGGCTGGGTGGGGCGGGCGTAGAACTCGTCGCGATTGGCGGCGACGATCAGCGGAAACCGGGGATTCGCTTGGTAAGCGACAAATAGTAGGCACATAGGCTTGCTCCCAGACGTGCGTGGAATTCGAAAAGCACAGAGTCCTTAATTTATGTATCATACCACCTTCTTTATACGGGGCTCCTGGCGGAGCGGCCTGATCCTATGGGGGCGAAATGGTATTCCTGGCGTATTTGGCTTTGGGCGCGCTAGCGGGAGTGTTGGCCGGACTGTTCGGCATCGGCGGCGGATTGATTATTGTCCCTGCATTGATTTTCAGCTTCGAACTACAGAACGTGGCCCCAAGCGTCGCTACGCATTTGGCCGTCGGCACATCCCTGGCGACAATTATTTTCACATCTATCAACTCGATCCGGGCGCATCATCAGAAGCAAGGGGTGAATTGGCGCGTGTTTCGTCCTATGGCGGTAGGACTGATGGTGGGCGCGGTATTGGGCGCGCAGACGGCCTCATTGATGCCCGCGGCGCAGTTGAAACTGGTCATCGGGATATTCGCTATCACTATCGGCGTGCAAATGGCGTTGGCGTTGAAGCCCAAACCCCATAGGAGCCTGCCTGGCGACGGTGTATTGGCAGGCGTTGGCGGCGGCATCGGCTGGGCGTCCGCCATATTCGGCATTGGCGGCGGCTCCCTGTCGGTGCCTTATCTGACATGGTGTAACGTGCGCATGCAACAGGCAGTGGGCACCTCAGCCGCTTGCGGGTTGCCGATCGCGCTCATGGGCGCCGTTACAAATATCTGGGAAGGATGGAGCGAAGCGTCGCTGCCGGAATATAGTCTGGGGTTCATCTATCTGCCGGCTTTGGCGGGGATCGCGATCACCAGCATGCCCTTCGCGAGCCTGGGCGCTAAATTGGCTCACCGTCTGCCTGGAGACGTGCTTAAACGAATTTTCTCAGTGCTGCTGTTTGTTGTGGGCGGCCGGTTTCTATATCAAGCGTGGGGACAATTGTGACAGAACGTTGGTTTGACTATCCGAATATCGACCCGGTGGCTTTTTCCGTTGGGCCGCTGAGCGTGCATTGGTATGGCTTGATGTATCTGCTGGGCTTCGCCGCGGCCTGGATGCTGGGTAAGCACCGTTCGCATCAGCCGCATGCGCCTATGCAGGAGCAGCAAGTGGCGGACCTGATCTTCTGGTGCGCGCTTGGCGTCGTATTGGGCGGGCGTGTTGGCTATGTCATATTTTATAACTTTGAACAGTTTCTGGATGATCCCATCTGGTTGTTTGAAGTCTGGACCGGCGGCATGTCATTCCACGGTGGACTGATTGGCGTGATTATCGCCATGTGGGCTTACGGTCGTTCACTGGGACTGTCTTTCTTTCAAGTGGCGGATTTTGTAGCGCCGCTGGTGCCAATCGGCTTGGGCGCAGGGCGCCTGGGCAACTTTATTGGCGGCGAACTCTGGGGCAGGGCGTCTGATGTTCCCTGGGCCATGGTGTTTCCGCGCGACCCGACGCATCTGGCGCGCCATCCCTCGCAGCTCTATCAATTCGCCCTGGAAGGCGTCGCCCTGTTTTTGATTCTATGGTTCTATTCCGCCAAACCCCGCCCGCGCATGACCGTCTCCGGCTTGTTCCTGCTGTGCTACGGCTGCTTCCGCTTCCTGGTGGAGTTCGTGCGTGAGCCAGATGCTCAGCTGGGTTACCTTGCATGGGGCTGGCTGACCATGGGTCAGGTATTATCAACCCCGATGATTGTGATTGGGGTGGCTTTCATTATTTATGGCCGCACCGTTTATGGGGCGGAAGCAAAAGCGGCGCGGAGTTAGTAGACGTCATATGAAACAGTATCTCGACATGATGCGCCATGTGCGCGAGCAAGGGGCCGTAAAAACTGACCGCACTGGCACCGGCACCCGTAGCGTATTCGGTTATCAGATGCGCTTCGATTTGCAGCAGGGGTTTCCCCTGGTGACCACCAAGAAGCTGCATTTGCGTTCGATCATTTATGAATTGCTGTGGTTTCTGAACGGCGACACTAATGTCAAGTACCTGAAAGACAATGGCGTCAGCATCTGGGACGAGTGGGCGGATGAAAGCGGCGACTTAGGGCCTGTTTATGGCTATCAGTGGCGCAGCTGGCCGGCGCCGAATGGTGAGCATATCGATCAGATTTCCAATGTGCTGGCGCAGATCAAAAACAATCCGGACTCCCGTCGTCATATGGTGGTGGCGTATAACCCTGCGTTTGTGGACCAAATGGCGCTGCCTCCCTGTCACGCCATGTTCCAGTTCTATGTGGCGGAAGGGCGTTTGTCCTGTCAGTTGTACCAGCGTAGCGCCGATATTTTCCTGGGCGTGCCTTTCAATATCGCCAGCTATGCATTGTTGACGCATATGTTTGCGCAGCAGTGCGACCTTGAGGTGGGAGATTTCATCTGGACCGGCGGCGATGTTCACCTGTACAACAATCATCTAAATCAGGCGGATGAGCAGTTAAACCGCGAACCGCGTCCGCTGCCGCAATTGCAGATTCGTCGCAAGCCGGCGTCGCTGTTTGAATATGAATTTGAAGACTTTGAGATTACGGGATACGACCCGCACCCTCATATTAAAGCGCCGGTAGCAGTGTAAGGAGCGAAGATATGAGCGCAGTTTTATCAATCGTTGTCGCCCGCGCCGAGAATGGCGCTATTGGCGTGGAAAATACGCTGCCCTGGCGTTTATCCAATGACCTGCAGTATTTCAAGCGGGTCACCATGGGTAAGCCCATTATTATGGGGCGCAAGACCTTTGATTCGATCGGGCGCCCCTTGCCGGGCCGAACCAATATCGTGGTGACGCGCAATAAAGACTGGCGTCATGATGGCGTCAGCGTGGCGCATTCTCTGGAAGAGGCCGTATCTCTGGCGGGGCGGGAGCCCGTGGAGGAAGTCATGCTGATTGGCGGCGCCGAATTGTACCGGCAGGGACTGGCGGCGGCTCAGCGTGTTTACTTGACGGAGGTGAAGACCTCCGTGCAGGGCGATGCGTTCTTTCCAGAGCTTGATCCCGCTGACTGGCGTGAAACTTCTCGCGAGTCGCACCCGTCGGATGAGAAAAATCAATATCCCCATGACTTTGTCGTCTTTGAGCGGTCATAACGCCTCAGTCTCCATGCTCCCCATCGATCACATTATCCCTGAGCTTCTAACCACTCTGGAAGCTCACTCCACGGTACTGTTGCAGGCCCCGCCAGGGGCCGGTAAGACCACTCGGGTTCCTTTGGCCCTATTGGATTCGCCCTGGCGCGACGACCGCAAAATTCTGATGCTGGAGCCGCGCCGGTTAGCGGCGCGCTCCGCCGCTCGCTTTATGGCGAAGCAACTGGGAGAGCCGGTTGGACGCCGAGTCGGTTATCGTACTCGACAGGACACCAAAGTTTCCGCCGATACGCGTATCGAAGTGGTGACCGAAGGCATTTTGACCCGCCTGATTCAATCTGATCCCGCCCTGGAAGACTATGCAGCGGTGCTGTTCGACGAATTTCACGAACGTTCTCTGCAGGCGGACCTGGGCTTGGCTTTGGTGCGTGAGAGCCAACAGGCTCTGCGGGAAGATTTGCGGGTGCTGGTTATGTCCGCGACCCTGGATACCGCGCCACTGGCCAAGCTGCTGGGAAATGCGCCAGTGCTGACCAGCGAAGGGCGCGCCTATCCCGTGGAGGTGCGCTATCGCCCCTTGCAGCGGGAGCAGCGACCGGTAGAGAAAACGGTTGCGGTGGTGCGAGAGGCGCTGGCGGAAGAAAGCGGCTCGTTGCTGGTGTTTTTGCCCGGTGTAGGCGAGATTCGACGGGTCCATGACGCCTTGGCGGAGCACTTGCCAAACGGGGTGCGTTTAGCGCCTTTGTACGGCAACCTCAAAGCGGAAGAGCAGGATCAGGCGATTCTGCCTTGCGTGGAGGGCGAACGAAAAGTGGTTCTCGCCACGGCTATTGCGGAAACCAGTTTGACCATTGAGGGCGTGCGCGTGGTGATTGACGCGGGCCTGCAGCGTCGCGCGATCTTTGACGCCAATAGCGGCATGACCCGCCTCACGACGGGCAGAGTGTCAAAAGCGTCGGCGAAGCAGCGCAAAGGCCGCGCCGGCAGGTTGGAGCCCGGCGTATGCTATCGCCTTTGGTCGGAGACGGAGCAGCAGGGATTGAGCCCTTTTACCCCGGCGGAAATACTGGAAGCGGATTTGGCTCCCTTGGTGCTGGAGCTGGCTCAATGGGGCGCGCGTCAGCCGCAGGACTTAGTTTGGCTGGACCCACCGCCGATGGCGCATTGGCGACAGGCGGTCGATACGTTGCGCTGGTTGGATGCGCTGGATGAGGCTGGCGCAATTACCTCTCACGGGGAAAGTCTGCGTGAGTTCGGCGTCCACCCCCGTTTGGCGCATATGGTGGTGATGGGGAGAGCGATCGGCGCGCCGGTGCTTGCGGCGGAAGTCGCTGCGCTCCTGGGCGAGCGGGATCTGCTGGGACGGGATGCCGGCGCAGATCTGCAGCAGCGTGTGCGAGCCCTGCGCGGTGAATACAAAGGCACCGGGCTGGATCGCCGACGCCTGGAAAGCGTACGTCAGGATGCGCGCAAGCTTATAGACGGCAAAACCTCTGACGAGCTTGGGATGGATGCGGTCGGCCGGCTACTCGCGTTGGCCTACCCAGACCGCATCGCCCGACGGCGCACTGGCTCAAGTCCCCGTTACCAGCTCAGTAATGGACGCGGCGCGGCGCTGGCGGAAGAAGACTCGCTGGGGCGAGAGACTTGGCTGGTGGCGGCCGACCTTGATGGTCAGGCGCGGGAGTCCCGAATATACCTGGCGGCGGCCTTGAGTCCTGGCGATTTTGAGCTGGATTTGAGCGCCCATATCGTCACTGAAGACCAAGCGGATTGGGATGAGCAGCGAGGCACGGTGGTGGCGCGTCGAGTCAGACGGCTGGGCGCATTGATTCTGGAAGAGCGGCCCGTTGCGGTGAGTCCGGAGCTGGTCCGGGAGGCGCTGTTGACCGCTGTACGGCGCAAAGGCCTGGACAGCCTGCCATGGAGCGATGCCGCGCGGCAATGGCGCGCCCGCGTGACTTTAATGCGCAGGCAACAACCTGACGCATGGCCGGAGTTGAGTGATGACGCCTTATTGGCGGACCTGGAAAACTGGCTCGGTCCTTTCCTCAATGGCGTCTCCAACTGGGCGGGACTGCAAAAACTGGACTTGCTGTCGGCGCTGAAAACATTGATTGACTACACCGCACAGCAGGCTCTCGACGCTCAGGCGCCGGTGGCATTGACGATTCCAACCGGGCAAAAAGTGACGCTGGATTATCTGGCGGAGAGCGGCCCAGTGCTGGCGGCTAAACTACAGGCGCTGTTCGGTTGGACGGAAACGCCGCGAGTGGCCGGGGGGCGAGTACCTGTAGTGATTCACTTGTTATCCCCTTCGCAAAGACCGCTGGCGGTGACCAGTGATCTAGCCAGTTTCTGGCGCAATAGCTATCCGGAGGTGCGCAAAGACATGCGCGGCCGTTACCCCAAACATCCCTGGCCGGAAGACCCTCTGACGGCGGAAGCCAAGCAGGGAACCAAGAAGCAACAGTTCTGACAGGGTGAACAACGAAGGAAGCGTTGGTGAGGGGGAGGCAGAGTTGCTTTAGACGCGGGTCAATGTGAAGCCCGTGCGGAGACTGGCTCCGCACGGGTGGGGCGATATCAGATCTGAACTTCTACAGATTACTTCAGTAGCTCTTTATCACGCACGGCGCCTTTATCGGCGGATGTCGCCAACAGCGCGTAGGCTTTCAATGCCGTTGTTACTTTACGCGGACGCGGTTGCGCAGGCTTCCAGGCGTCGGCGCCTTTGGCTTCCATCGCCTGACGGCGCTCATTGAGCTGCTCTGGCGTCAGACTGACGTTGATGCCGCGGTTGGGAATATCAATGATGATTTCATCGCCTTCCTCAATCAGTCCAATAGCGCCGCCCGCCGCAGCTTCAGGAGAGCAGTGGCCGATGGACAGACCGGAGGTGCCGCCGGAGAAACGTCCATCGGTGAGCAGGGCGCAGGCTTTGCCAAGTCCTTTCGACTTCAGGTAGCTGGTCGGATACAGCATTTCCTGCATGCCCGGACCGCCTTTAGGGCCTTCGTAGCGAATGATCACCACGTCGCCTTCTTTTACCTGATCGTTCAGAATGCCTTTTACGGCGTCATCCTGGCTCTCGAAGATTCTGGCTTTGCCTTTGAACAGCAGAATGCTCTCATCGACGCCCGCGGTTTTTACTATACAGCCGTCTTCGGCGATGTTGCCGTACAGCACCGCCAGACCGCCTTGTTGACTGAACGCATGCTCTGCGCTGCGGATACAGCCGTTTTCGCGATCCAGATCCAGCGATGACCAGCGAGTGGACTGGCTAAAGGCCTGCTGGGTCGGGATGCCCGCCGGACCGGCTTTAAAGAACTTATGCAGTTCCGGATCGTTGTTGCGCATGACATCCCATTTGTCCAGGGCGTCTTTCATCGTGTCGCTGTGCACTGTGGGAAGGTCGGTATGCAGCAGTCCCGCGCGATCCAGCTCACCCAGAATCGCCATGATGCCGCCGGCGCGATGCACGTCTTCGATATGATACTTAGGCGTGTTGGGGGCGACCTTACAGAACTGGCCGACTTTCCGTGACAGTTGGTCGATGTGGGTCATGCTGAAATCCACTTCGGCTTCCTGAGCCGCCGCCAGCAGATGCAGAATGGTGTTCGTGGAGCCGCCCATGGCGATGTCCAGGGTCATGGCGTTTTCAAAAGCCTTGAAGCTGGCGATGGAGCGCGGCAATACGGAAGTGTCTTCGTCTTGATAGTAACGCTTGGTCAAGTCGACGATGCGGCGCGCTGCGGTCAGGAACAGCTGCTCACGATCAGAGTGAGTCGCCAGCGTAGTGCCGTTCCCAGGCAGGGACAGGCCGATGGCTTCAGTCAGACAGTTCATGGAGTTCGCCGTGAACATCCCGGAACAGGAGCCGCAAGTCGGGCAGGCGGAGCGTTCGTATTCTTCCGTTAATTCGTCGGAGGCGCTGGAGTCCGCCGCGATGACCATGGCGTCCACCAGATCCAGCTTGTGCTCGGAAAGCTTGGTTTTACCCGCTTCCATCGGTCCGCCGGAAACGAAAATAGTGGGGATGTTCAGGCGCAACGCCGCCATCAGCATTCCCGGAGTGATCTTGTCGCAGTTGGAGATGCACACCAGCGCGTCAGCGCAATGGGCGTTGGCCATGTATTCCACAGAGTCGGCGATGATTTCCCGGGAGGGCAGGCTGTACAGCATGCCGTCATGCCCCATGGCGATGCCGTCGTCCACCGCAATGGTGTTGAATTCTTTTGCGACGCCGCCGGCGGCTTCAATTTCCCGGCACACCAGCTGGCCCAGGTCTTTCAAATGAACATGCCCGGGGACGAACTGGGTAAAAGAGTTCACAACGGCGATAATGGGTTTGGAAAAGTCTTCGGTCTTCATACCGGTGGCGCGCCAAAGAGCGCGAGCCCCAGCCATATTACGGCCTTTGGTAGTGGTACTGGAGCGGTATTCGGGCATGGTTATACTCCGTGGTTATTAAAACAGCTAACGAAAAGCACTCATCGGCTACAGGATAGCAAACTTGCCTGACCCCATAAATTCTTTTGCCGATACAGGTCGCCCCAACTTGGATATAGGTCTAGACTTGCTACTGTAGAGTGTGAGCCAACCGGAATGCGCCTCCCATGTCATCAGAATCCCTTGATCAGGCAAGCTCTGACTTGTCGCGACTGAAGCACTTTTCTCTACTGGCCAAGCTGTCTGACCCGCAGTTGGTGGTTTTGTCCTCCCGAGCGGATTATCGGCGCTACTCCAAAGGCGCCAAGATTCTCGACTTGGGAAGTCAGGACAGCTATGACTATTTTCTGCTGGAAGGCGAAGTAGCGCTGACGGCGGAGGATGGACGGACGGCGTTGATCGCCGCTGCGTCTCAGGCGGCGCGCCAACCCGTCGCGCATTTGCAGCCTCGCCGCTATGAAGTCAAAGCGAAGTCGCCCTGTGTGATGCTGGTGGTGGACCAGCCGACCCTGACCCGCATGCTGAAGGACGCGCCTTTGGACTATCAGATTGGCGAAGGCGTGTCGCAGGTGGACCGCACGGAGCATCCGGCCTATTCGTTGATCACCTCGTTTTACCAGGATTTAAATGCGCATCGGCTGACCTTGCCCAGTTTGCCTGATATGGCGATGCGTATTCGTCATGTCACAGAGCAGCCCAACTTTCACCTCAACGATATCTCCAAAGTGATCGTGCGCGATCCTGTACTGACGGCGAAATTGATTCGCTCCGCCAACAGCCCCTTATATAGAGGCTTCAAGGAAATCGAGTGCTGTGAGGACGCGGTGGTGCGCCTGGGGTTGGACACCACGCGGCAACTGATCACGATCTTCACGTTGCGGGAAATCTTCCGCAGCAAGAACGCCATGCTGCAAAAACGCATGACCAAGCTCTGGCGACACTCCTCCGATGTGGGGGCGATCTCATTTGTGCTGGCGCGCATGACGCCGGGCATCAAGCCGGAGCAGGCGTTGCTGGCGGGCATTCTCCATGACATTGGCGTGGTGCCGGTGATTATGTATGCGGAAGAACATCCAGCGCTGCGGACTCACGAGGACATGCTGGAGAGCCTGATTATGGAGCTTCGGCAGGAAATCGGTTGCGCTTTGCTGGAGAGCTGGGAGTTTCCTGACGCCTTCGTAGCGGCGGCGCGTCATGCCGAAGACTACATGTACGATTCTGGCCAGGAAACGCCCACCTATGCGGATTTGGTGATCGTGGCGCAGATCCATTCATACATTGGCAAACCGGAGCATGGCGTTATACCGCCCTTGGATCAGGTTCCCGCCTTCCACAAATTAGCTTTGGGTGAATTATCGCCGCAGCGTAGCCTGCAGGTGCTGCAAATGGCGGAAGAAGAAATCAACAGCGTGCGGCGTTTGTTGACGGACTAAACGTCCGGCGTTTCTTGCGGGTCCGGGTCTTCCGCCGCATCGGAACGACCGTTGTTTCTGACGTTAACTTCCTCCGCTAACACGGTGATATGGCGCTCCATCCGCTCCATCTTCATTTCCAGATCGTTCAGCTTGTTCAGAATTTCCAGATCGCGGCGTACTTGATCTTTTTCGTCCTGAGAAACGAAGAAGGCGGAAAATCCCGCTGTCAGTAATGAAAACAACGCCATGCCGAGAAGAATCAAAAAGGAGGCGAACAGTCTGCCGATAGTGCTGGTCGGCACGATATCGCCATAGCCGACCGTCGTCACCGTGACCCAGGCCCACCAGACCCCATCCCAGGGCGTTTCAATGGCCGGGTCCAGTCCTGCGATGATAAACCCCGCCATAACAATCACGATAAAACCGATAAACAGCGTGTTGCCTAGATTGTGCCGAGAGAGAAGGCGTCGCGCGGTGCCGGAAATCTGCAGCAACAGGCTGAACATAACCAGTAAACGCAGGGTGCGTAACGCGCCAGCCAGCGGCGAGAACCACCAAATCAGCGGGCAGCCGAACAGAATGATGATCAGGTTGACCCAATTATTGCGCAGGTAATAGGTTTTTTTGTCCACCAGGGCGGTGAGCAGGAGCGTCTCCACGATAAAGAACAGCCAGATCAGCCAATCGGTGATCAGCAGGGCGTCGCCGGACAACTCATCGTTGGCCTGTAAATACCACTCGATAATGATCCAGATCGCCAGCAGCATCATTGGCCACTCCAAAATCTGCCCCCAGAATCGGGCGCGTGAATTCTCGGTGGCGGATACGCCGGCCAGGCCGGTGACGATAGGGAGGCGATCGGATAAAGACATGTTGGGCTTGGTTTAACTCTGCTTGATGCGTTGTTTTCATGATTATGAAACAAATATAGCCAGCGTGGCGATGCAAGTCAGGGCCTTTTGTTTCAGTAACTTGCCATTTCACATAGGCGGTCTAATATCTGAGATTAGGCCGCTTTGACGCGTAAGGAGCGACGCAAGGCGAACAGACAGGCGCTGTTCCCCGGCTTAACGGGGTGGATGCTGCGATAATGACGAAAGAGTTCCCTATATTTCCGCTGAATTCCGTGTTGTGCCCAAAGGGGCGATTGCCGCTGCAGATTTTCGAACAACGTTATCTGTCCATGATCAGCCGTTGTCTGAAGTCCCACGAAGGTTTTGTCATTGTGCTGATCAAAGACGGCAAGGAGGCGAGCGGAGACTGTACTTTCTTTGACGTTGGCTCCTACGCAAGGGTCGTCGACTTCCAGCAGCTGCCTAACGGCTTCTTGGGAATCACCGCGGAAGGCGAGTGCAAGGTGAGCATCTCCCACGCGCACCGGCAAAGCGACGGACTGTATGTGGCGAAAGTCGAAGCGTTAGGTCTGGAGACGCCGACGGAAATCCCTGAACAATACTCCGAGCTGGCGGACCTTTTGGGAGACCTCCTGCGCCATCCAGTGATACAGGCGCTGGGCATGAGCGTGGACTTTCAAGACGCCCGTGATGTGGGGTGGCGCCTGGTGGAGCTGTTGCCGCTGGAGATGGAGGATAAACAGTATCTGTTGACCCTTGACGATCCCATCTATCGGCTTGAGCAGATTCGCTACCTTATTCATGCCCTGGCGGAGTAGCCCAGGGTATCTTTTGTCTCTGCTTTATTTATGCTTTATCTCTGCATTTGAATACTGACAGCTTCCGGCATGGTCCAGCCAAGATAGGCGCACGCCGCCAGGACAAATCCGAATAACAACCCATAACGCCAGCCGCCCCGCCACATGGGGGTTCTGTCGAAATGACTCTGCGCCACCCGGGCGAAACCACAGACCGTCAGCCCCAGTAAGGCGCCGCCGACGACATCCGAAAACCAATGCACGCCCAGGTATAGACGGCTGAACGCCACCAGCAAGGCGGCCATCGCACCGGAAATATAGATCGGCCAGCGTCGTGGTGGACTGAACTCCCGCGCCAGCATTGATGTCGCTAATCCGTAGACCAGTACTGCGCCGCTAGTATGGCCGCTTGGGTAGGCGAAAGACGCCGGCGCCAGCAGCGCCTCCGGCCGCGCGACCTGCAGCCAGTGTTTCAGCCCGGTGGTGGCGGCGTGAGTGACCAAACCCGCGCCGACGCAACACAGCGTCAGGCGCAGGTTTTTCTGCAGCAGTAATAAGAGGCAGAAGAATCCAAAGGCGATATATAGAAATGTAGGATCGCCCAGTAGCGTCATGCCTATGAAGAGATAATCCAGAATAGGAGTGTGCAGGCGCTGCATATTCTCTGCGACCCAGGCGTTCAAGTGCGACACCGCGTCAGTGTTCATCACCAACAAAGTCCACAGTATGAAAAGCAACAACGCGCAGGAACCTAGTAAAAAGGAGCTGATGGGATATTCTTTGACGCCGTCGCGAAGGCTATAACTATTGGCCCATAAACGGCCGACTCCTGGGCGCTTGGCGCCGAAACGGAGCAGGGAGCGGTAAAGTTTGCCGCTGGGGCGCAGTTGATAATGAAACTGCGTGAACAAGCTGGCCAGGCTCACCAGGATGAGAACGACGACTGTTAATACCGGGTAAAAATGCGGAGGCAGTGGCGCGCGCGTATCGATAGCGGCCCCGACCAGAAAACCGGGTACGACATAAAAGGGCGCCCAGGCCAGAGCGGACAGCAGATTAAAGGTGAAAAAGCGGCGCGCGCTCATATTGAGCATCCCCGCCACCAGGGGAATGACGGGGCGGACCGGGCCTATAAAGCGCCCGATAATGACGCTTTTGCCGCCATGGCGCTGAAAGAAGCTTTCCCCCTGCGTTAGTAGGTCAGGGTATTTCGACAAAGGCCACAGCCCGCGAACGCGGACATCCAGGTATTTGCCCAAATAGAAACTCAAGCCATCGCCAAGGACTGCGCCGAGGAAGGCCGCCATGATTGTCCATTGCAACGCGAGCGCGCCGCCGCCGCAAATCGCCGCCAGTCCAAACAGCAATACGACGCCAGGAATAATAATGCCGGCGATAGCCAGGGACTCCAGAAACGCCACCAGGAATACGGCGATGGCTAACCAGTCAGGATGTTGTTGCACCCAAATAAGAAGAGAGTTCGGAGACACAGTGTTTCCTTTGCGACTGAATCTATTGGCGCATCATCCTGTGTAAGACTTTTCAGGAAAGCGCTTTTCGGCGGGCTATTTTAAGCCGCAGACGGCCGTTTTTCTAACTTTCCGCCCTGAAAGACTGGTAATGTTCGGCTTCAACGCAAGCGTATGCAGCAGGCGAGAATAAAAGGCGGCGGTTTAATTACCAAGCGGCGGCAGGAGCCTGAGCGGCCCCTGTTATTTGGACTTGCTCAGCACCACGCGGTTATGGCCGGATTGCTGGGCCTGTTTCAAAGCGGTCAGCGCACGGTCCGTAAGCGCCTGATCATCCGTTTCTCCGGATTTACGCGTCAGGCAGCCTACGCTGACAGTGAGACTGTCGATGATTGGCCAGGTGCGCTCCTCCACACTGCGGCGTAAACGCTCCGCAATCACCAGCAGCCCTTCTTCCGGCGTCATCGGCAGCATGATGAAAAAGCGGCCGTTATCGACGTAATAGATGCTGTCGCCTGCCCGGGTCATTTGCAGAAGCTGGGCGCCGAACTGAGAAAGTAGCTCGTTAATGAAATTCTGTCCCTGCACTTCCCGTTGCTGATCAAAAAAGTCGACTTCCAATACCACCAGAGACAAAGGGTGGGAGGTGGCTTCCGAGCGGGAAATTTCCTGTTTGAGCGAAAACTCCAAGTGCTTTTGGTTATAGGCGCCGGTGAGCGGGTCCTTGATGGAGGCATGCACCAGAAAGCGGGATTTATGGTGATACAAATAGGCGTAAACGCCGGCCAAGCCGACTAACAGCGCATAACTGGTGGCGAAACGCAGCGTGCTGTAGAACGAGTCGCTGTAGGACAGGGCGACGCTGCTGATAAGCAGGGTGACAATGTTGAACGTGAAGGCGGGACGCAAGGGGAGAAGCAGAAAGCTGAACAGCCCGATGCCATAAAGCCAATGCACGATCGCTTTTTGGCCGCCGCTTAACTGCAGCGCGACCACTACGAGCATGACCGTCAACACTGCGAGATGGCCGCCGTAGGCGTTCAGGTCGCTGCGTCGCGCCCAGGCGTAAATAGCGCCGAACAGCATTGCCGGCGCCAGCAGAATACTCATGTAAAACAGGTCGTATAAGCCGTAGCGCACATTTTGCACGGACATGAACAGCAGCAGGAATAACGTCGCCAGATATAAGGCGATACGCGTACGGGTGCGTAGATAGGACTCAGCCAGCAAGTGTCGCCCCTCCTTCGGATTCCATTTCCAGGAATTCAGTCTGTTGATTCGCGCCTTTGTTACGGGCGAATGTGAGCGCGCGGCGGGCGTTGGCGATCAGGGTTTCCGGAGTATCGCCTACATTCAACGTCGCCAGCCCCAGGCTAACGGTGACCGTGATCTCTCGCGTGCTCAGCGCCTGCTTGGCTTTCACTCTCAGCTGTGACGCCTTCTTTGCCGCCTCTCTGGAGTTGCAGTGAGGGAGCAGAATGATGAAGTCCACGTTTTCATAGCGGTAATAGCTGTCGAACAGGCGTAGATTCTCGTGCAACATGCGCCCCAGCCTGTGCAGGATGTGGTCTTTATCGTCTGCGGAAGCGTGTTCCAGGGAGTTGCTGTCGATGCTCAACGCGAGAATGGACAAGTCGGTGCCCTCCCGCTCGCTGCGCTGGATTTCCTTGTCGAGATCCTGAGTCAGATATTCGCGAGTGGAGGCGAGGGTAAGGTTATCGGTACGGCGTAGTGGTTTGAGCTGCTGCTCTTTGATCTCACGCAGATACACAAAAGCCAGAGACATCGCCAGGCTTAATAGATAGATGAAGAAGATCTGCACTTTTTCCGGCCCTTGATAATAGCCGATAAGCGCGAGCGCCAGCGCGATGGAGTAAGCGGAAGTGACGATGGTCGCCACTTGAATCCGATAAATCAGAAAGGCGATCAACGGCACGATGTAGCACCATTGTTCGGCGGTGCCCGGGTAGCGCACCATAGCCGCCAGGGTGATGAGCACCAGAAATACCACTATCACATGGGACAACCATAACGGAGCTGGCTGCTCTCCATGGCGTTGATTGAGCTTGCCGTTGGCCAGCAGCAGGCCAGCGAATACGCCGGAGACTCCAGCCATCAACCACTCTGCGAAAAGTGCGGCGCCCAGCGCCAGAAGTGCGGCGACTACCGCCGCGAGAGAATAAGCTTTACTGCGCAGTTGGTTGTTCAGCTCAACGGGCGTCATGTTGTTTTATATTATGCATCGAGGATTTGAGTATAAGTTGTCAGTATTATTCAGCATTTGCTGATGTATAATAGCCAGTTTACATCATGTTTCGGAAATACCAAGCAGAGGTCTTAGACTGCATGGATATAAATGCCTACATGCACGAAGTGGGGAGCGAAGCCCGCTCGGCGTCCCGTTTGATTGCTAAAGCAGACACCGGCGTCAAGAACAAAGCGTTGATCGCTACTGCGGAAGCTATCGACGCCGCGCGAGAAGAACTGATGGCCGCTAACGGCAAGGATCTGGAATCCGGTCGGGCGAATGGCCTGGATGCAGCATTGCTGGATCGTCTGGAGCTGACGCCAGCCCGTATCGACGCCATGATCGAAGGTTTGCATCAGGTTGCTGCGCTGCCGGACCCGGTAGGCGAAATCACTGGCCTTAACTATCGCCCGAGCGGAATTCAGGTTGGCAAAATGCGCGTGCCGTTGGGCGTAGTGGGCATCATCTATGAGTCTCGCCCCAATGTGACCGTTGAAGCGGCCAGCCTGTGCTTGAAATCAGGCAACGCCACTATTCTGCGTGGGGGCTCCGAAGCTATTCATTCCAATCAGGCGATCGCCGCTTGTATCGAGAAAGGTCTGAAAGCCGCAGGCTTGCCGGCGTCGGTGGTGCAGGTGATCAAGACGACGGATCGGGCCGCTGTGGGCGAACTGATTACCATGCCAGACTATGTCGACGTTATCGTACCTCGTGGCGGCAAGGGATTGATCGAACGCATCAGTCGCGAAGCGCGGGTGCCCGTCATCAAGCATCTGGATGGCGTCTGCCATGTTTTTATTGACCGCGATGCGGATCTGAATAAAGCCCTGACTATTGCGGTTAACTCGAAAACCCAGCGTTATGGCACGTGTAATACCATGGAGACGCTATTGGTGGACGCGCCTGTCGCCGCAACCATTTTGCCGCAGTTGGCGCAAGCCTACGCCGAGAAAGGCGTTGAGTTGCGTGGCTGCGAGCGGACCCGGGAAATCCTGCCACAGGCGTTGAGCGCGGTAGAGGCGGACTGGTCTGAGGAATATCTTGCGCCGATACTGGCCATCAAAGTAGTGGAAGATCTGGACGACGCGATTGCTCATATCAATCACTATGGCTCGCAACATACTGATGCGATTGTGACGGAGAGCTACAGCAAAGGCCGTCGTTTTCTGACGGAGGTGGATTCCAGCTCCGTGATGATCAACGCTTCCACGCGATTCGCTGACGGTTTCGAGTATGGCCTGGGCGCGGAAATCGGCATTTCCACCGATAAAATTCACGCGCGCGGTCCCGTCGGTTTGGAAGGACTGACCTCACAAAAATACGTGGTGCTCGGGGATGGCCATATTCGGCAGTAACGGGCACGAGGAAAGACTTCCTACCTGATCATGCAGGAACATTCTCCCATAGTGCTGCTTGGCGGCACTTTTGACCCTATACACTTCGGTCACTTGCGTACGGCGCTGGAATTACAGCAGCACTTCGGCGAGATGGCTGAAGTGCGCCTGATTCCCTGTGGCGACCCTCGTCATCGCGCTGCGCCCAAGGCCTCTGGCGAGCATCGTCTGGCGATGCTGCGACTGGCGTTGGAAGGTGAGCCAAGCCTGCGCATTGACGAAGTTGAGGTGCGCAGAACCGGCGCCAGCTATACCGTGGATACGCTGTTGGAGCTGCGTCAGGAGGTCGGTAATCAGCGGCCGTTGGTATTCGTTATGGGGACAGACGCCTTTGAGTCGCTGCCAAAATGGCGAAGATGGCTGGAAATTATTCAATTAGCCCATATAATGGTGGTTAACAGACCGGGTTGGTCATTTTGTGAGCAAGGTGAGTTGGGAGATTTTTTGCGTCAGCACTCCGCAGAGAGCAATAACGACCTGATACGCCAGCCTGCCGGAAAGGTTGGATTCATTACGCTTACCCAAATGGGAATTTCCAGTTCCAAGGTGCGTGAGCTAATCGGCTTGCGCCTATCCCCCCGTTTCTTACTACCGGATTCGGTGTGGCGATATATTCGCCAGCATCGTCTATATGGCGCTGTGAATGCCTAGGGCGCTTTTCCTTAATTATTGCAACGCGACAGTTATTGGAAACCGCTTGCGGGCGGCGGGCGCCGCATTATTTAAATATTCTTTAACCCCCCCCCTCTATGAGGCGTTATGGAGACTGAAAATCTGAAAGAGATAGTCATTAAGGCACTGGAAGATATCAAAGCAAAAGATATCTCAGTGCTGGATGTAAAAGACCGCACTAGCGTAACGGACTACATGGTCATCGCCAGCGGAACCTCGAATCGTCACGTTAAATCCATCGCGGATAACGTCATTGCTGAAGTCAAAGCCAACGGCGGCCGTCCGCTGGGCTCTGAAGGCGGCACGGCGTCTGATTGGATCCTCGTGGATCTGGGCGATATCGTGGTCCATGTCATGCTGCCGTCGTCCCGGGAGTTTTATGATCTGGAGCGCTTCTGGCGCGATTCGCCAGTGGCGGAATCCATGTCGCATCACGTGTAATTCCGGCGATAAAGTATTTATTGACGACTAAAGAATTACAGTGCGGATAAAGCTAATCGCAGTGGGCGGTAAAATGCCTGGCTGGGTTGAGCAGGGTTATAACGAGTACGTTAAACGTATGCCTCGTGACATGCCCTTGCAGCTCATCGAAATCCCCATGCCCAGGCGTCAAAAGAACGCGGACCCGCAAAAGCTCAAGATCCAGGAAGGAGAGAGCATTTTGCAATCGCTGGGCTCCAGCGATCATGTCGTCGCATTGGAAGTCGAAGGCAAGCCCTGGTCCACCCCTCAATTGTCGCAACAAATGGAGCGCTGGCGTATGTCCGGGCAGGATGTCGCTTTGCTGGTGGGGGGGCCGGACGGGTTAAGCGATGCGTGCCGAGCGAGAGCGAATCAGCAATGGTCGCTGTCGCCGTTGACGCTTCCGCATCCGTTGGTTCGAGTGCTGCTCGCAGAGCAACTTTATCGAGCCTGGACCATATTGCAAGGACATCCTTACCACCGGGAGTAATCGCTATACTGGCGTCTGGCCTGATCGAGGGTGACAGCGGGCGGGTCGTATTGACGGCCCCGACCCTTGAGCCTGATTCTGGACTGAAGACTGAGCTGAGTCGCCTTTCAATTATGGGAAGCTTAGGAAAAGGGAAAATAAAAGGTAAGTATGGGAAAAATGGAAAGATAGTAAGTACCGTCCTCGGATAGATAGGACTAAGATAATAGCGCCTGCGTCCGCGATCAGACTAATATCTACCGGCGGAGCCTGACATAACCAGCAACTGACGGTATTGACCACATAGAACCATGGCTTCTCGAGAGCTAAAAGACCACTTCCGCGAGCAACGCATTTTTTTCCATCGGGCCATTTGGGCTGCTCTGGGAGTGATCGCCCTGAGTATCGCGCTGTTCGCCCGCTATTACTACCTGCAAATCAGTCAACACGAAGTCTATAAGACCCTCTCCGACCGTAACCGCATGCAATTGCAGTCCATCACGCCCACTCGTGGCCTGATCTATGATCGCAGCGGCGTTTTGCTGGCGGATAACCAGCCCACATTTTCCCTCACACTTGTGAAAGAGCGGACCAAAGATGTGGACGCCACCATCGCGGAACTGCAGGACATTCTTGAGATTACGGACGACGATGTGGAGTCGTTCCGAAAACGCATGGGGCAGCGCAGACGGCCTTATGAGTCAGTGACCCTGAAATCGCGTCTGACTGAGGAGGAAATTGCTCGCATCGCCGTGAACCGACACCTCCTCGCGGGCGTTGAAGTCGAGGCGGAGTTGATCCGCTATTATCCGTTGGGCGACACCCTGGCCCATGTGCTGGGATATGTCGGTCGCATCAGTGAGCGGGAACTGAAACAGGTCGATCCCTCCAATTACAGCGGCACCCAGTATTACGGCAAGCTTGGAGTGGAGCGCCATTATGAGAGCCTGCTGCATGGCTCTGTTGGCTATCAGACGGTAGAGACTGACGCGCGAGGGCGCGTGCTGAGAGTCCTGGACCGTGTTGCGCCAACCCCGGGCGCGGATATTTCAATTTATTTGGATGTCAATTTACAGCGCGCCGCAATTGAAGCACTGGATGGTCGACGGGGCGCGGTCGTGGCGATAGAGCCTTCCACCGGCGGGATTCTCGCGCTGGTCAGTACGCCCAGTTTTGATCCCAACCTGTTTGTTACCGGCATCGACTCCGCGACCTACAAAGCGCTGCAGGACTCGCCGGACATTCCTCTTTTTAACCGCGCGCTGCGTGGCCAGTATCCGCCTGGATCCACCATCAAGCCATTTCTTGGTTTGGCGGGACTGGATACGGAAACCATCAACGTCAATTCCCGGGTATGGGACCCAGGCTGGTATCAACTTAAAAACGATGACCGCAAGTATCGCGACTGGAAGCGCTCCGGTCATGGTTGGGTGGACCTCAACGCGTCCATTGAGCAGTCTTGCGACGTTTTCTTCTATGACATGGCCTTCAAAATGGGGGTCGATAATATGTATGCCTACATGGCGCAGTTCGGTTTCGGCGAGCAGATGGTTTACGACATCGACGAGGCTCAGGACGGCATCTTGCCCTCGCGGGAGTGGAAGCGTGCGGCGCGGCGGCTTCCCTGGTTTCCTGGCGATTCGTTGAATATGGGAATTGGTCAGGGCTTTATGCTTTCCACTCCCATGCAGTTGGCCACGGCGACGGCGGTTTTGGCTAATCGAGGCAAGTGGGTGCGTCCCCGTTTGATCAAGACCATCAATGAAAGTGAAGTGGCTGATATTGAGTCGCCTCCTGACGTTACGCTCAAGCAGGAGTGGTACTGGAACTATGTGATCAAGGCGATGGAAGGCGTTATGCATGGGCGTCACGGCACTGCCCGTTCCAGTGGTAAGGACTCCTCCTACAAAATGGCGGGGAAAACCGGGACGGCGCAGGTGATCGGCATCAAACAGAACGCCGTGTACGACGCGGAAGCCATCGCTGAACGCCATCGCGACCATGCGCTTTTCGTTGGGTTTGCGCCAGTGGACAACCCCAAAATTGCGGTGGCGGTATTGGTCGAAAACGGCGGCGGCGGTAGCGGCGCCGCTGCGCCTGTGGCGCGCAAGATGTTTGACGCTTACCTGGTTGGGCCCAAGTTGGAGCCGGGGCAGATGCAGGCGGCTTCGCCCTGAACTAGATTTGTATTGATGCGCGGGCGCGTCCCGTTGCGACTATTACTATAAACATTCATCCCGGCCAAAGTCGGGTGACGCAGATCGATACTTGGGATATGAAAAGCAGCGATTTCGTAAGGCAGTTACCCGGCGGTGAGGCGCATTTCAGTCGACCTCGCACGCTTGCCAGCATTCTTCACATTGACGTTCCGCTATTCACTTTGCTGCTGACGCTCGTGCTTGGCGGTTTGTTCGTGCTGTATAGCGGCAGTGAAAAAAGCATGCCAGATGTGGCCAGGCAAGGCATTCACTTTGCTGTCGCCTCTTCTTTGATGCTGATTCTGGCTCGATTTGATCCACAAGTATTTCGCCGCTGGGCTCCTTGGGTATTTTTTCTTGGACTGGCCGGTTTGGTGGCGGTATTGGTGTTCGGCAGCGACGCCAAAGGCGCGCAGCGCTGGCTGAAAATTCCTGGCGTCAACGTACGGGTGCAGCCATCGGAATTTATGAAGCTGGCGGTGCCGATGATGGTGGCCTGGTACCTCTCGGATCGTATTTTACCCCCATCTTTCAAACATATTATCGGGGCGCTGATCATCATTTTTGTCCCCGCCGCCCTGATCGCCAAGCAGCCTGATCTGGGAACGGCGATCCTGATCGCCGCGTCAGGCGTTTTCGTGCTGTTATTCGCAGGACTTGGACTGCGTTGGATTCTCGGCTGTCTGGCGGGCGTTGCGGCGCTGGCGCCGGCGATGTGGTTTTTCGTTATGCATGATTACCAAAAGCAGCGGGTGCTGACATTCCTTGATCCCGAGTCGGACCCTTTACGCACAGGCTGGAATATCATTCAGTCCAAAACGGCGATTGGCTCCGGCGGCTTTGGCGGTAAAGGCTGGCTGGAAGGCACTCAATCCCATTTGGACTTCCTGCCGGAGAGCCACACGGACTTTATTATCGCTGTGCTGGCGGAGGAGTTCGGCTATATCGGCGTGGCCTGTATTCTTACGCTGTATATGATGATTATCGGTCGCGGGCTATATATCGCGGCTAACGGTCAGGATACGTTTTCCCGTCTGCTGGCGGGATCGCTGATCATGACGTTCTTCGTTTATGTTTTCGTCAATATGGGCATGGTGAGCGGCATACTTCCGGTCGTTGGCGTGCCCTTGCCATTGGTCAGTTACGGCGGTACGTCCGTGCTTACCCTGATGGCGTCGTTCGGCATACTGATGTCGATTCATACTCATAAGAAAATGCTGTCCAGATAAACTCACGAGGCAGTCCTGCTGTAAGGTGGGGCCTCCTCCGAGACGAAGGGGATCTATGCAATCCTGGAACATTCCTCAAAGAATAAAAAAGTCCGCGCTGGCGATGCTTGTACTCAGCGCGTTGAGCGCAGGCGTGGCGAATGCGGCGGAAGAAAACGTCGCCTACAAGACTCACCCGGAAGCCAAAAAATTTATCGCCACCATGGCGACCAAGCATGGCTTTGATAAGGCGCAGCTGCAGCAAATTTTCTCGGGCGCTGAGAAAAAACAGGACATTATCGACGCGATGAAGCGGCCGGCGGAGAAAGTGCTGGAATGGAAGGACTATCGCCGGATATTTCTCACCGACCAGCGCGTTGCCGGCGGTAAGGAGTTTATGAAGGAGAACAAGGACGCGTTGCTTCGGGCTGAAGCGCAATATGGCGTCCCGGCGCAGGTCATCACGGCGATTATTGGCGTGGAAACTCTGTATGGTCGCCATAAGGGGCGCTACCGGGTTATTGACGCCTTATCTACGCTGGCGTTTGATTACCCGCCGCGTAGCAAGTTCTTCCGCAGCGAACTGGAGCAATACCTGTTGCTTGGTCGAGAGCAGGGCTTTGATGTCATGAGCCTGACCGGCTCTTATGCGGGCGCAATGGGGTATGGGCAGTTCATACCTAGCAGTTACCGCAGCTATGCCGTTGATTTTAATGACGATAAGATTGCTGATATTCTGACTGACAAAACGGATGCGATTGGCAGCGTGGCCAATTACCTGGCGCGACATGGCTGGCGTCAGGGCGAGGGCGTGGCGATGCAGGTCGAGATGCAAAAAGCGCCGCCTGCCTCGTTATTGCCGAAGAAACAGAAGCCGGCGCAAAGCGTCGGTAAATTGAAAAAGGCGGGTGTGCCCGTCCCTGAGTCATTGGATGATAAAACTCGCGCCAGACTGATGGCGTTGGAGGCGGAATCCGGCAAGGAATATTGGCTGGGACTACAGAATTTTTATGTGATAACCCGCTATAACCACAGCGATTTATACGCCATGGCGGTGTTCCAACTCAGTGAGGCGATAAGAAACGATGATTCGAGCAATACGGACGGGCCAGCGGACGCGACTGGGGCTTAACGCCCTGACGTTGCTGATGGTCCTGTTGGCGGCGGGGTGCTCCACGACGCCTTCCTCCCGCTATCATATTCAGAACGATCGGGGACCGGACGGGGATGTGGACCTGAGCCACCTGAAAGAGCCGACTCCCCGCAAAGAGCCGCGTAGTCGCGGCGGTAACAAAAGCCCTTATTCTGTTTGGGGTAAAACCTACTACGTGATGAACACCAGCGACGGCTATGTGGAAGAAGGCGTGGCTTCCTGGTATGGAACCAAGTTTCACGGCTATAAGACGTCTAACGGCGAAACATACAACATGTATGACTACACCGCCGCCCATAAAAGCCTGCCTTTGCCTACTTATGTGCGGGTGACCAATCTGGAGAATGGCCGCAGCGTGATCGTGCGGGTGAATGATCGCGGCCCGTTCCATGGCGGCAGATTGATTGATTTATCCTACGCGGCGGCGAAAAAGTTGGGTTATGACAAGAAGGGCACCGCCCGCGTAAGAGTGGAAGTGGTGACGGAAGCCACGACGCCCGCCCAGGTGGCGCACGCGGCGACTTCCAAGCCTGTTGTGACGTCGGCTCCGACACCAGCGCCAACACCAACACCTTCGGGCGCTGCGCAAGGATATTTTTTACAGGTGGGAGCGTTCAGCACGGAACTGGGGGCGATTAAAGTGCGCAACCACATCAGCTCACTGCTGGATGCGCCAGTCTTCGTCAGCAAACCGGAAACAGATTCGATCTACCGGGTGAGAGTTGGGCCTTTCGTGAAAGAGGAAGAAGCCGCTCGTTTTCTGGACATTCTGCAGCGCGCAGCCTATCCGGAAACCATGCTGATCAAGCGGGCGCTGAACAATCCCAGCATTTGAACGCTGGGTTACGGGTTACTGCAAGTTAATGCGACAGAGTTTCAGTTCGGGGTGAATTAACCCCGGCTTTCCGTTACTATTCAGCAGCAAAACCGCGACCTAATCACACACAAATCCAAGTAAAAGCCAGAGAACCAATCATGTCATTACCAAGGATGCGAGTTTATATTGCATTTTTCCTTTGCTGGGCCGTTAGCGCAGCCTGGGCGGACCAAGCTTCCCTGATTCCTTCGGCTCCGCAAATCGCAGCCTCTTCATACATCCTGATGGACGCTGAAAGCGGCGCCATTATCGTTGAGAAAAATTCTGAAGAACGCCTTCCTCCCGCCAGCTTGACCAAGATGATGACGTCTTATGTGCTGGATTACGAAGTTAATCAGGGCAACGTCAACTTCAATGACGAAGCGCCGATCAGCGTGAAAGCCTGGAAGACCGGCGGCTCTAAAATGTTCGTGCGTGAAGGCACCAGTGTTCGTCTGGGCGATCTGATCAAGGGCATTATCATTCAGTCCGGCAACGACGCCAGCGTCGCTGTTGCTGAGTTTCTCGCCGGTAGTGAAGACGCGTTTGCTTCCATGATGAACCAGCACGCGCAGCGTCTGGGCATGAACAACACCAATTTTGAAAACGCCACGGGCCTGCCTTCGGAGAACCATTACTCCTCCGCGCATGACTTGGCGAAATTAGCGAAAGCGATTATCAACGACTTTCCTAACCAGTATCCGATCTATTCTGAAAAATACTTTACTTACAACAACATCCGTCAGCCGAATCGCAACTTGCTGCTGTGGCGCGACAAGTCCGTGGATGGTCTGAAAACCGGTCATACGGAAGAAGCGGGATACTGTCTGGTGTCTTCCGCCGTGCGCGACGGCATGCGTCTGATCAGTGTGGTGATGGGCACCAAGAGCGAAGAAGCCCGCGCTCGCGAGACGCTGAAGCTGCTGAACTATGGTTTCCGTTATTTTGAAACTCATAAGCTGTACTCCGCTGGACAAAAACTGGTGGACAGCGACATTTGGGCCGGCTCCGCCGATACAGTTCCGCTTGGCCTGAGCAAGGAAATTGTGGTGACTATCCCACGCGGCAAGAAAGACGCGCTGGAAGCCACTGTCGATATCGACAAAGTCATCAAGGCGCCGATCGAAGTGGGCGCGGAGCTGGGCAAGCTAACTGTTAAGCTGAACGGCGAGTTGCTGCTGGAAAAGCCGGTGGTGGCCCTGGAAGCGGTTGAGGAAGCTGGCTTCTTCAAGCGTATCTGGCATGCTATCGTGCTGTTCTTTATGGGATTATTTGAATAAGCGCAAACGCCGGGACAAGGGCGAGCCAAAACGCCCTGTAAAAGCGTATAATAAGCAGACCTCTGGCCGCGTGGCGACCAGAGGTTTTGTTCATTTTTAACCCAGGCGGTTGTCTTGGTTGCTGTTAAAGGTGCTCTCATGACCGATAGCCAAAAAGAGGCTCCCAAAATTGAATTTCCCTGCGATTATCCGTTGAAAGTCATCGGTGTGGCGGGGCCTGATTTTCAGGAAACCGTGGCGACAATTGTACGCGCCCATGCGCCTGAGTTTGACGCGTCTTCGATTGACGTGCTCGATAGCCGCAACGGTAAATATCTTTCCTTGCGTTTCAGTATTCAGGCTCAGAGCGAAGAGCATATTCGTCGTCTGTTTCTGGACCTGAAAGCGCATAGCGCTGTGCAAATGGTGCTGTAAGTCGTGACGCAGCAGGACTCTGTTGAGATGGAAGCTGTGGCGTTGACGCAAACGCTGATCGTGCGACGTTTTAGTCTGATGCCTTATGAGCCGGTGTGGCGGGCGATGCAGGACTTTACGCAACAGCGTGACGCTGAGACCACTGATGAAGTCTGGTTGTTGCAGCACGAATCTGTTTTCACCCAGGGACAGGCTGGCGACGCTGAGCATGTGTTGTTTCCCGGCGATATTCCAGTCGTGCAGGTGGATCGCGGCGGTCAGGTGACCTATCACGGTCCCGGCCAACTAATGGTGTATTTACTTTTAGATCTGCGGCGTCTCAAAATGGGCGCCCGAGATCTGGTGACAATGATCGAAAACACGCTGGTGGATACGCTGGCGGGATACGGTATCGAAGCCCATGCCCGCAAAGATGCGCCCGGCGTGTATGTGGGCGACGCTAAAATAGCGTCCCTGGGGTTGAGAATTCGGCGCGGTTCCTCATTCCATGGTCTGGCCTTGAATGTGGATATGGATCTGGAGCCCTTTTTGCGCATTAATCCCTGCGGCTATCAGGGATTGCGAATGACGCAGATAAAAGAATTCGTACCGGATGTGAGCTGGGCATCAGCCGCCGATGCGTGGCTGAGCCAATTTGTCCGCGCAGCGGGCTTCCAATCAGTTGTAGAGCAGAGAGGGTTACCCGGAGATGAGTGAAACCAACGTACAAGGTTCTCTGGCTGAGACGCCGAAAGCGGCGGTCAAGCGGGTGGAGCAGGGCGTTAAGCTGCGCGGTTACGACAAAGTATCCCGCAATCCCGTCAAGATTATCGCTACTGACGCTGTGCCCAGAAAACCGGACTGGATTCGGGTGCGCCTGTCCTCTTCCCCCAGTGTGGAAGCCATCAAGCAAAAGCTGCGCAAGCTGAACCTGCATTCTGTCTGCGAAGAGGCGTCCTGCCCTAACCTGAGCGAGTGCTTCAGCCATGGCACCGCTACTTTCATGATCATGGGCGACATCTGTACGCGCCGTTGTCCTTTCTGTGACGTGGCCCATGGCCGTCCTAACGCGCTGGACGAAAACGAGCCGACGCATCTGGCGCAAGCCATCGCTGAAATGAACCTTAAGTACGTGGTCATCACTTCGGTGGACCGTGACGATCTGCGCGACGGCGGCGCAGGGCACTTCGCCAAGTGCATCAGCGAATCCCGCAAATACAGCCCAAATCTGAAAATCGAAGTGCTGGTGCCTGACTTCCGCGGTCGCATGGACGTAGCGCTGGATATTCTGCGCGAGTCTCCGCCTGACGTTTTCAACCATAACCTGGAGACGGTGCCCCGCTTGTACAAGCAGGCGCGCCCCGGCGCTGATTACGCCTGGTCTCTGCTGTTGTTGAAACGCTTCAAAGAAGCGGCGCCGGACGTGCCGACCAAATCCGGTCTGATGCTGGGTATTGGCGAAGAAATTGAAGAAGTTAAGCAGGTCATGAGAGATCTGCGCGCGCACAATACCGATATGCTGACCCTGGGCCAGTATCTGGCTCCTTCCAAAGACCACCTGCCGGTCGTGCGTTTCGTGCACCCTGATGAGTTCAAGGAACTGGCGGATTACGGTTACGAAATCGGCTTTAAGCAGGTGGCGAGCGGCCCGTTGGTGAGATCTTCCTATCACGCGGACAAGCAGGCCGCCGGCGAGAGCATCTCCTGACGCGAAACTTTTAAAGGGAATATTGAATGCGGCATGAGTGATAAACCAAACGCCAAGAACAATGCCCGGGAGGTTGACCGTATCAAGACAGGAAGCTTTGAACGACGCCTCAGCCTGACGCGGGCGGGTTTGGTCGCGGGATCGCGGTTGGCGGGTAATATGGCCGCCAATCTGTTCAAGTCCCGTGAAAAACGTGAGGAAAGCCGTCGCGAAGCGCTGTCCCGTCAGGCTCAGTATCTGGTGGAGGAGCTGGGACAGCTCAAAGGCAGCGTCGTTAAAATCGGCCAGGTGATGGCGTTGTATGGGGAACACTTCCTGCCTGTGGAAGTGACCGAGGCCCTGCATACTCTGGAAGACCGCACTACCGCTCTGGGATGGAGCAAGATTCATCAAGTCCTGTTACAGGAGCTGGGCGCGGATAAGCTCAAGGAGCTGGATATCCAGCATGAGCCCATCGGCGCCGCCTCGCTGGGGCAGGTGCATCGGGCGCGGCGCAAGTCCGACGGCCGAGAGCTATGTCTTAAGATTCAATACCCTGGTGTTGCGGAAGCGGTGGATTCGGATCTGGATTCCGTCGCCCGCTTGTTGAAAGTCGCCCGCATGGTGTCCTTTGGCCCTGACTTCGACGAGTGGCTGGAAGAAGTCCGCGTCATGATGCACCGGGAAGTGAATTACAGTCTTGAGCTGGAAACCACCCGCCGTTTCGGCGAGATGCTCAAAGATGACGACCGCTTTGTGGTTCCTGAGGTTTTCCCCGAATACTCCACGTCCCATGTCATGGCCACTTCCTATGAGCCGGGTCTGGGCGTCACCCATGCGCAGGTGCAGGAATTGTCTCTGGCGCGGCGCAACCATCTGGCGCAGGCGGCTTTGGAATTATTCTTCCGCGAGCTGTTTGTCTGGGGCGAGTTGCAGACCGATCCCAACTTTGGCAACTACCGCATTCGTCTCGGCGCCAACCCGGGCGAGCCGGACCGCATAGTGCTGTTGGATTTCGGAGCCGTACAGAAATACCCTGACTCTTTTATCCGCCCCGTGTGCGACATGATCCGAGCCTCCTATGAGCGAGACCTTGAACGGGTGATCGAGGGCGCGGTGAAACTGCGTTTCATGCGTCGCGATTGGCCGGTCAGCGTACTGGATGAATTTGGTAAAGTCTGCATGGCGGTGCTGGAGCCGTTGGCGGCGGAGGCGGAGGACGTACCTGACTTCGCCCTGAACGCGGACAACGAATACTGCTGGCGACGCAGCGATCTGCCGACGCGTATCGCCAAACGCGCCGCGAAATCGGCGATTAATCGTTATTTCCAGATTCCGCCGAAGGAATTTGTCTTCCTCAATCGCAAGCTGGTGGGAGTTTACACCTTTGTCTCCGTGCTGGATGCGGAGTTCAACGGCAGCGCCATTCTCGAACGCTATCTCTATCCGCATACCGCCGCGCAAGGGGTATGAACCTCAACTCTATTCAGTTCAGAGCCAGGGCGTAAAAAAGGCCCCCGCGTCGTCCACCCTGAAAATAGAACGCGGGAGCCGGGAAGCGCTTCACGCCGTCAGGCGCAAATGTTTAATGAAGTATGAGTTAGCGGTGCTGACGAAGCCTTTGGAGCACAGCAAATCCGGGTGCACGATAGGAATGGATTGGCCGTCGTGGACAAAGCCGGAGATCAGCGCCTCCCGCCACAATGGACGCTCGTTGGCGTCAAATGCTTCAAACTGGCCGTCGGTGATCTCTACTTTCACTGGCGCGTTACGGGTTTCCAGCGCGATATAGCCGTTTTCCTGGTTGGCGGCGGCGCGCAGCACCACTACATTGACGTGCTCGTTGCTATTGCCGGGACGCAGACGAAACACCGGCACCACATGCCCCATCCACTCCACCACATGCGAGCAGCTCGGCGCAGAAGTAGGCAAATCCTGCACTTCCACATCCTGCAGATATTCGCAAAGCGTATCGGCGACAAAGGCGATGCTTTGGCGCTCGCCGGCGTCAGCTAACCAAACGAACATTTTGAAATTGGAATTGGGGGAGTTCATAGCGTAATGCCTTCTCAAAGTATTCGATCAGTTGATGGGCGCTGGTGTAGCACTCCCAGCCGGTATTGTGGCGCAGGACGCCTTCGATCGGACTGGAGCCGACCATGAAGTCCGGCAGGCGACGCGGCCGGTGGTTGGCGCGCAGCTTATAAATAGCGCGGCAGGACAGCGCCAATGCCGGTTCGGTCCCGCTTTCGGGGCTGCATATCAACGCGGCGCGGGAATCGCCGCCTTGCAGCCCGGGCTGGGGAATGAACCCTTCGCGAAATCCGTAGACGGGATACAGCTCCCCGTTAAAACGGATACATGGAATGTGTTCTATATCCAGCACTTCTTCCTTTCCCGCCAGATAGAGAATGTCGCTGGCGGGCAGGTACAAGGTCCTGCCCGCGACGACCAATGAGTAATACGCGGTTAAGCTCGACTTTTCTCCAATCATGTCAGCAACTCCCTGATGGTATCCATGAGCTCGTTGTCGTTGTAGGGTTTCGTGGCGTAAGCCGTCACCCCGGCCTTGTGGGCCAGACTACGATGTTTTTCGTGGCTGCGTGAGGTCAGCATAACCACAGGCATGTTGGCCCAGTCCTGCTGCTGACGCAGGTGTCGGGTCAACTCCAGTCCGTCCATGCGCGGCATTTCCATATCCACCAGCAACAGGTTGGGGGTGATGTGCCGCAGTTTCTCGACTGCGTCGAGGCCATCGCTGGCGGTGACGACTTCAAATCCACAGTCCTGCAGCAGCTGCTTCAGGGTGCTGCGGACGCTGAGGGAGTCGTCCACCACCAGAATTTTCGGGGAATCCACCTGGCTCTCGGTGATGATATGAGCGGTTTGATAAGCCTGTTTGGATTGATTCTGTTGCAACAGATCCGACAGGTTCAGCACCGGCACCAGCGAGCCGTCGCCCAGGATGGTCAGGCCGAAGACGCCGCGCAGACCGGGGATCAGTTTGCCCGGCGTCCGCACGACCAGTTGCTCGCCGGTGAGCAGCATGTCCACGGCGATAGCCACGGTGCGCTCGTTGAGCTCGGCGATTACCACCGGCTTGCCGGCGCCCTGTGGCGCAGGCTGTCCGTACAGACGCTGCGCCAGATCGATATAAGGGTAAAGCTGGCCGTCATATTCCAGGTAGGGCTTGCCGGCCACTTCTTCCAGTTCGCCGGTGTGAGTCGGCAGAATTTGCTTCAGCACGGCGGTGGGCAGAGCGAAGCGTTGCGCGCCCACCAGCACCAGCAACATGTACTGGGTGATTTCTTTCACCGGCACCCGGATCAGCAGACGGCAGCCGCCTTCGCTATCGAAGCTGAAGCGAACTGTGCCGCCGAGCAGTTCAACCTGGCTGCGTACGGCGTCCATGCCAATGCCGCGACCGGACAACTGAGTGGCTTTGTCTTTGGTGCTGAAGCCCGGAAGCCAGACCAGCTGCGCCAGAGACTGATTGTCCGGGCGTCCGCCATCGGCGGGCAACAGGCCACGTTGCTTGGCCTTTTCATAGATGCTGTCGAAATTGAGACCGCGACCGTCGTCGCTCAGGCTGATCTCCAGAAAACGTCCGTCCTGGCGATAGTTCAGACTGATTGAGCCCTGTCCGGATTTTCCGGCGTTGAGACGGCTTTGTTCGTCTTCGATGCCGTGGTCGACGGCGTTGCGCAATAGGTGCATTAGCGGGTCGGCCAGTTTCTCCACCAACTCCCGGTCCACCTGAATGTCTTCGCCGACAATGGTCAGGTCGGCCAGTTTGCCGGCGGCGCGACAGGCTTGACGCACGCAGCGCTGCAGACGGCCGCTCAGTACTTGCGCGGCGACCCGTTGGCGCGACAGCAATTGGTGCTGCAAGGTATCGATATGACGGTGTTGCTGGCGCATCAACGCATCCATCATCGCCAGTTGGTCCTGTAGCTTCTGGTTCAACTCGCGTACGTCGGCGATCGCTTCGAACAGCTGGTGGGAGCAGCGATGCATGTCATCGTAGCGGTCCATTTCCAGCGGGTCGAGATCCTGCGCATGTTCGCTGTCCGGGCGCAGTTTGCGCGCCATGCTGCGGCTGTCGATCAGGCCTTCCAGCTCCAGGCGGGTTTCGTTCAAGCGGGTGTCGTGGCCTTTCAGATCAAAGCCGGTGAGCTGCACGCGCTTGTACAGTTCCTGCGCCTGTACGGTGTTGATGCTCATCTCTTCCGCCAACTGCAGCAACTGCTCCAGACCGGCGTTGTCCTGAGGCGCCGCAAACTGTTGCTGAGCGGGAGCGGCGGAGGCTTCTTCCTGTGCGGGCGTCGCCGGTGCACGTTCCGCAGCGTTGTCGCGGGAGGGCAGCGCCACTACTTTGTCGTCCGCCGGGGTGGCTTCGATATTAGTGTCTGCATGATGCTCCTGCATCGCCGCCCAGGCGGCTTCGGCTTTCTCTGGGGAGCGCCAGTGCACCAGCGCGTTGAGCAGGGGAAGGGCGTCTTCCGGCGGTTGATCGCGTCCCAGCAGATGGTCGATCATGCTGCTGACGCAATCCGCGGCGCTGAGCAGCATGTCTTTCATCTCTAGGCTCCACTCCGCCTTGCCGTCCGCCAGGGCTTCAAAGATCTCCTCCATGGCGTGGCTGATATTGGCGACGCCTTTGATGCCGATCAGGTTGGCGGCGCCTTTCAAGGTATGGCTGGCGCGCTGGGCCTGCTGCAGGAAGGCTTTCTTGTCAGACAGATCGCCATGCAGGGAGGACAGCGCATGGAACAGCGCATGAGTATGGTTGGGTGAATCCAGCAAAAACGCCTGGAATACCTCCTGATTGGCGCCGTCAGACGGAACCAGGGAAATATCGTCAGGCGTTAACACGGCGTCTTCCACGGCTTCGTCCATAAACTCGTCGTCGCTGAGCTGGAAGTCCACCAGATTTTCCAGAATCGCTTGCTGTGTCTCTTCGTCCAGACGTTCGCCCTAGGTGGCGTCGTCGATAAACTGCATCAGACACAGGCAGCTTTCTTCTGACGCGCCGCTTTGCAGATATTCATGCAGCAGGGCGGGCCACTGCTCCAGTAAGTCAGCCAGCTCCGGGTCCACCTGATCGATGGATTGCAGGCGAATCGCCACCATATCGAAAAGCAGTTGCAGGCCGGACAATCCCAGATAGGCGCAGGTTTCGCCCAGGGTTTGCAGCAGCTCGCAATAACAATGGCGGGCTTTGATGGAATCCCGCATTTTTCCAGCCTGCTTGGCGAATTCCGGCAGCAGGGCGACAGTTTCTTCCCACAGCGAGGCCAGGATTTCCTGGTGAGATTCGGGAAGATCCGCGGGGGGAGTGAAGTCGGAGAGGTCGAATGTTATTTCCGGTTCCTCTTCCGTGACTTCCGCCACATCCATCGCCGGCAAGGTGACGCCGAGTTCGGTCGCAATGTCGACGAAATCTTCTTCATAGACTTCCGCGACCAACTCGTCGGCGTTGTCCGTTTCGGTTTCCGTGACTTCCATCGAGGGAATGGCCTCGGCGGAGGCGGTTGTGTCCGCTACGGCGCCCTCTGGTTGCGATGCGCTATAGTCATTCCAACTTTCGGGGCCGGCGGCGTTTTGCTGCGCTTGCAGTGATAATTGTTCTTCCGCCAGGGGTTCCAGTCTGTGCAGCCAGTCGATGATGGACCAGACCTTTTTCGCCTCAACCGGGAAATTCGGCATGGTCTCATTGCTTCGCGGATCTTTGGGGCCGTCGCTGGCGATGTTCGCATACAGGCGTTGCAGGCGCGCCTGCAATTCCGGCATGGCCGCCATCTCCAAAGCGTCATTGACGTTTTCCAGAGCGGCGAAGACTAATTCCGCATCGACGGTCCGTTGCGTCGCCGCCACATCCTCCAGTTCCGCAGTAAAGGTGCGAATGAGTTCGACGGTGGGTGAAACAGGGTCTTGCTTGTGCATAGACGGAATCCATCCTGGTTAGTGGTTGCGGGCGCTTCAAGGGAAGCGCGCCAAACATCAGGTTTAAACAGCAACCTTTTCCCGGCGGCTGGCGCATCTTGCGATAACGCCAGCCGCAATCCTCCCGCCTCTTAGCTGGCCTGCTTGAGGCGTCCCGGCTCTTCTTTCGCTGGAGCGCCTGCGCTGGGAATCATCAGCTTGCTTGGCGCAGAGGCGCTGGTTTCCAGCGACTCTGTGGACAGTTCCGGTATCCGGATATTGGTGGATACGGAAGCTGGCAAGGTGAACAATTCCACCGTTTGTTGCAGTACGCCAGAAGCAGTACGCAGTCTTTCTGTGTGCAAGGACTGGCGTTTCAGCTCCATGTCGGTGACGCGGGTGCTGGCTTCGATTTCGCCGGTCTGTTGACACACATTCTGGGTTTCTTTGGCCTGGGCCAGAGAGTTCTGCGCGATCTTCTCTACCGCTGTTACCAGCTCGCGAGTGGTCTTCTGCGTTTCCTGCATCTGAGAACCGGCCTGGGTGGCGCGTTTGGAACCGTTGACCACCTGGGTGATACTGTTGTTCATGGTGTCCACCGCATCCGCCGTTTCGGTCTGGATGTTGCGAATCAAGCTGCTGATCTGAGAGGTGGCGTTACGTGAGCTTTCCGCCAGACGCTGCACCTCGTCCGCAACCACCGCAAATCCGCGGCCGGCTTCACCTGCCGCCGCCGCCTGCATACTGGCGTTCAAGGCCAGTACGTGAGTACGTTCCGCGATGCTGTTGATGATGTCGATGATGCCGCTGATCTCCAAAGAACGTTCTGACAGACGCTTGATGCGTTTTTCTGTTTCGCTGATGGAGTCGCGAATCTCGTCCATACTCTCGACGGTATTTCCTACCGCTTCATAGGCTTTGTCAGTGGAAGAAGAAGCGCTTTGCGCGATCTGGTTACAGGACTGACACCACTTGGCGATTTGCGCCATGTGTTTGGCTACGCCATCCAGTTTCTGGATAGTTTGTTCGATCAGTTTCCGCTCTTGATCGGCGACGCCGACAACCTTGCGGGTCTGCTCATCCACCATGACGCTGGAGGCGCTGACCAGGTTACTGACGTAACGGATTTTGCCCAAGGCTTCAGAAGTTTCCTTGGTAACCAGGTTCAAGGCGTCCGCAACCGGCCCAGTGATGTCTTCGCGTACGGTCAGTTTGGTGGTGAGGTCGCGATCGCTGAGTTTGGAGGTGCCTTCCAGCAGTTCGATAACCGAGTTGTTGAGGACTTCGTTCTCTCTTTCGATGCGAATCAACGTGGCCACTTTCTCGTTCAGCAGCTGGTCGAGGGCCTGGCCCAGGGTAACCAGCTCGTCGGTGCCGGTGAGGGCGGTACGGGCTTCGGAATCGCCTTGCTTGACCTTGTCCACAGTTTCCGCGATGACGTTGACCGGACGCAGGATGGAGCGACGAATGTACTGCGACAGACCGATAGCGCCGCCCAGGCTCAACAGGATGATGGCGGAGCCGGCGATCAGGGCGATGTTCAATACGCCTTCGGAGGTTTCAAAGGCGATCTGCGCTTGTTGGGTCAATTGGTCCGCATAAGCGGTGGAAGCGTCGTTGAAGGGACCGATAAACTCAGACAAGTCGTTCAACAGGAACAGTTCCAAATCGGCGCGGGACTGATTGCCGCCCATGGCTTTGAACTGATCGAAGGCGGAGAATACGCCAGCGACGGTTCTCTTCATCTCGGTGAAGCCGGACTGCTGATCGCCGCCCTGTGAGGTGGTGGAGGCGCTCAAAGCCTGCCAGTCCGATTCAAACTGCTTGCGGGCCAGCGCCAGTTTGGCGTCGGCGTCCGCCCAGGTGACCACACCAGTGTTCAGACTGTTGATGGTGTCCACCATGCCTTCCTGCAGGGTGTTGATCAAGTGCGTGAGTCGTGATGTTTCGTTGACCTGGTTATGCAATTTTTCGGATGAGTTCCTTGCATACGTCAGGGCGAAGAAGGCCAGAGATCCGATGACCACCAGCGTTAACGCCATAACCAGCGTTTGCGACAGCAGTCGTTGGCCGACGCTGAGTTTGCTGAGAGAAAAAGTACGGTTCAATTTCATGATAATGCTCCTGCTTATCGAGCCTGTATAACCCGTTGCTTCATGCCATTCAGAACAATCTGGCCAATTGCGAGCCTTCTATGGGGAGGTAGGACTTGTTGTTGAAATAGGTCATCGTCACCAAGTCCGACCCCTGATTGTCGCCGCGGAAGTCGAGGGCGACGCCGCCGATGTTGAATTCCGCGTTGCGAGTGGCGCGCACAAAGCTTTCCCGGGTCAGGTCGCCTTTAATGCTTTGCATGATGGCCACGAACATCTTGCCGACGATGTAGCCTTCCAGGCTCACCACGTTCAGGCGTTCGCCCAGGGCGGATCTGGCTTCTTTGACGATCGGCAGATCGGATTCCAGATCAGGCACCACCTGGGTCAGGATGACTTTGTCGGTTACCCCGAAGCGATCCAGGGTGTCGCGCAGGTTTTCCGCACCGGTGAAGGAGACGGCGCTGATCAACCAGTCCTCGCCACGTTGTTTGGAGTAGGCGGCGAAGCGGCCGATGGCGTTGTAAGTGCCTACAGTAACCACCAGACGGCAGCGGCTGTTGCTGGCTTTTTCCCAGTCTTTCAGAGACTCGAAGCCGGCGCGGGAAGTCAGAGTGTTGCGTTGATAGACGCCGACAGGGCCGATGCCGTTGCGTTCAGGGGAATCGCCGGATTTGGCCAGGATAGTGTCCAGTTTTTCCACGATGTCGCGGGAGCGAACATTGTTTTGCAGGGCCAGCTTGATGCCTTCCACCCCCGCCATGCCGTAGGCGTCGTTCTGCACGTAAGCGCAGATTTCAGACGCTTGCAGACCGGCGCGGAAACCTTGTTCGATGACCTTGGCGGTTTCCTGCACATAGCTGGCGCGGAAGTTGATAACGTCGCCGATGCCGGGACGCAGCAGACCTGCGCCGGTGAAGAAGCCGACAGCGGGTACTTTGTTATCGGCGAGGATCGGCAGCGCCACCTGTGCGGTCGGAGTGCCGACATTGCCGATCATGGCGAACACGCCGTCCCTGATCAGACGGTTGGTCTGCTCAACGGTGAGGTCCGGAGTGTATGAATCGTTGAGGGTGACGTACTCAAGGCGTCTGCCCTTGATGTTGACGCCTTCGAATGCTGCGAGCACGCCGTCGCGCATGTTAAGGCCCAGACCGCGGGACTGACCTTCCAGGTCCAGTACGCCGCCGACGACAATGCGATCTCCGTAGACGCCGGGTGATTGTGCGGCGACAAGTTGGCTCAGGGCCAGACCGAATAAGAGTGAGATGGTCTTTCTCATGTTATCCTCCCATGGGACTCCTTTTAATAACGCTTCCGAAGTGGGTTTTTGGGCGTAGCCAACCCTCTCCGGTCCTGACTTTCCCGGAAATTCCGTTTAAGCAACCAGGGTTCAGCCTGCGCCTTGAGGGGCGGATGTTTACTGCTATCGCTGACAGGCTTGTCTATCGGGGTAAGGCTTAACTCGTGCTCAGCATATCGGTCAGCCTCCTTTTGAATGTTTCCAGATTCCATTCACACCAAATGCCGTTCTGTCTGTAGACCGCATTGACGCAGGCCATCAGAGCGTTGGAAAGGGGCGGGGGCTGAGTCATGCGCTCATCCGCCGTCATCATCAGTTTGTTGGGAAAACGACGCACTTTTATGGCGAAGGATTCCTGCCCCTGATCGAAATACAACAGGTAAGAGGGGCTGGCCCGCTGCACGACTTTACGTTGCGGCGCGGCGGCTTCCGCGTCTTCGCGCAGGCCGAAAAATATCTCCAGGTCGACAACCGGCGTGACCTGGCTGCGGACATTCACGAAACCGCTCAACCACTTGGGAGCGTAGGGGACCGGACAGATTTCCGGGGACTCCAGCAGCTCCTTGTAGCAGTCCTCGCGAATCAGCAGGCCCAGGTTGCCCTGATCAGCTGTTTCCGCGTCGGCTTCCTTGACGGCCAGCCGCAGGGCGAACCATGCGGTGGCCTGATTTTCGCGGACTTCCTCCCGGGTCTCCGCGTTAATTTGCCGGAGCAGGGCGAATGCTTCGGAAGGCCGCAGTATTCGCTTGCTCTCTACCGGGATTGACACGCTGTTCATTGCGTCTCACCTCGTCCCTGAATCGGCTTCAGGCGTAGCTGTGGAGTTGACTGATGATTTCTTCATTTTTGTAAGGCTTGGACACCAACGCCTTGGCGCCTTGCTTGGCCGCCCAGATGTGGTCCACTTTCTGGTTCTTGCTGGAGACGAACACCACGGGGATTTTAGACAGCTCAGGGTCCTGGGCGATTTCCCGACAGGTGCTGAATCCATCCATGTCTCCCATGATGATGTCCATCAGAATCAGGCTGGGCTTTTCTTTGCGCGCCTTGCTGATGGCTTCTTCGCCGGAACGGGCGGTCACCGTTTGATAGGCGGCGCCGGAGACGATCTGCTCCAAATGTTTCAGATCGGTTTCGCTGTCATCGACGATAAGTACTTTCTTGTTCATAGGTTATCTCCCTAGAGCTGCTAATTGTGGAAATATGAGCGTTTCCGTTTTGGTTGCGCCGAGATAGCGGCGTACGACTTCCGCCAGTTCCCGGTCTTCCGGGGGCTTGGTGATATAACCGTCGCACCCGGACATTTTTGCTTTGACGCGGTTTAACGTGGATGATTTGCTGGTCAGCATCACCACTTTGGTTTTCACTTGTTGCTTGATTGAGCGGCAAGCCTGATAACCATCCATGCCAGGCATCATCACATCCATGAACACCAGATCGTAGCGGCAGTCGCGCACTTTCAGCAGCGCTTCCTCACCGCTTTCCGCCACATCCACACCGGCTTCGAAATCCAGGATTTCGTGCAACTTCTGTTTCATGAAGGTGCGCACCGGCAAGTTGTCGTCGACAACGAGAATGTTCTTTACGTGGGTCTTCGCTTCTTGTTGGTCCGATTGCGTAGCCTGCTGCAATGCTTCGCGCAGGCGACGAAAAATCAGGGGACGGGTCAGATGAATCGCGCCGTCGTCCACAGGCTGTTTGCTGCGGCTGATGACGATGGTCTTTTCGAAATGGGTGGCGGCCTTCATACGTTGCCAAAGGCTGCGGCTTTCTGGCTTATCCACATCCACCAGTAGAATCTGACCTTCCATGGTGCCGGCCTCGCTGGCCAGCTGGAAGTTTCCGAACCAGGTTTCGTCCAGATGAGACAGGTTCCGAAGCAGGACCAAGTCTTTCTCCATTAGCCCCACATGCGAAATAATAATCTTGTCCATGAAACCCTCTCCTCGACCTTGCGGTCTTTCCTTTGGGTCTGATTACGAAACGACTAAGTGAACTGCTCCGATGTGATTAAAAACTAATCACTATTGGCTGGATTATTGGAATGAATGTTAAATTTGTCAAAAACATGCTCGTAAACAATAGTAATGAACGTCGACAAATTGACGTTTCAATTCGCGGTTCCCTTTGCGGGATGTAATTGGAGAGGGAAAATTGTTACGAATGGTGAAAGCGTGCCCATATTCACATATGCAGCTAAGCTTCTGATTTTGCTTGAATCGAGAAGGCAAAGGAAAACGGCGGGTGAGAAATCGCCCAAATTCGCCGTACATTGCGGKGAAAAAGTTTGCAAAATTAAATACAGGATTTCGCCCGAAAATGAGGTTTGGAAGAGGGTTTTTTAGCGTTCGCCGGGAACAGACGAGCGACGCCGGCAAGCGAAAATAAACTTGGAAAAAGCCTTATTCCGAAGAAGAAAAAAGGGAGAGAGGGACATGAAAAAGGGGACCCAAGGTCCCCTTATCGGTTTATCAACCTCAGCGCGAATTAGTGAATCGCGCTCTTGGCCAGTTTGCCGATGTCAGTGTGGTGCAGCAGCTTGGAGAAGCCTTCCGTCGCGCTGGCGGGACCGAACGCCATCACCGGCACTGGCGTGCTGGTGTGAGTGCCGGTAGCCCAGACGACGTTCTGGCTTTCGGACATGGCGCGACCCAGCAGGTCGTGACGCACTTCCTGGCCGTACACGTAGAACGACTTGAAGTCATTCACTTTCGGGAACATCTTGGCGCTCAGGTAGTCATGGCCGTCAACCTGATAGTAGTTAGGCTCTTGCTCCAGAACCGCCTTGGCCTGCTCCAGTGTGATAGGGAAAGCATTGTTGGCGTTAACCAGCTTCATCAGGGCTTCTGGGGACGGTTTGCCGCCATCGAACTGGGCGAACAGGTCCGGGAAGCTCATTTTCTGCTGGTACAGTTTGCTCAGGGTTTCGAAAGAGCCGAAGTTGAAGTTAGGCGCGTAAGCCGCTACTTTGAACGCTTCGCCAGTCAGTTTCTCGCCTTCTGGGATGTTGGAGCGCGAGTAGCTGAAACCAAAACCGCCGGTTTCATGGTCGGCGGTGATGATGACCAGCGTGTCTTGACGGTTCTTCACCCACTCATAAACGTAGTTGATGGTTTCGTCGAACTTGAGCATCTCATGCAGCATGGTGCCCGCGTCATTGTCGTGGCCCGCCCAGTCGATCTGACCGCCTTCGATCATCAGGAAGAATCCCTTTTCGTTGCGGGACAGAATGTCCAGGGCCTTCATGGTCATTTCTTTCAATGACGGCTCAGTGCGCTTGGGATCGTCTTTGGTCTGAGTGTAACGGATGCCGTTCATCATGCCGGAGTAGTTGAACAGGCCCAGCAGCTTGTCGCCTTTGGCGGCGTCCAGCTGATGGCGGTTGAACGCCAACTGGTAACCCTTGTTCTCCGCTTCCGCCAGCAGGTTTTTGTCGTCCTTACGCTTGGACTTCAACTGCACGGCGCCTTCGGTTTTCTTCTCCAACTGCTGATACAGCTCGCCTTTGTCGTTCACGGACTTGGGCAACCAGTGACGCAAACCGCCGGACAGCATGACGTCCACCTCGTCGGCCAGCATGTCTTCCGCGATCTGGTTCTCCATGGAGCGATGCGCGCGGTGAGCGGCGAAAGACGCAGGCGTGGCGTGAGTCATACGGGTGTCGGAAACCAGACCAGTGGATTTGCCCATGCGTTTGGCTTTTTCCAGTACGGTTTCAACGTGGTTGCCCACTTTGTCCACGCCGATAACTTCGGATGGCGCAGGTTCGCCAGTCGCCAGCTGTGTGGCGGAGCAGGCGGAGTCGACAACCAGGTTGTAAGCGGGGGTATGGCGGGAAAGACCAATCACGCCGGCGTCCATAAACTTCTGCATGCCGGTGAGTTGACCGTGGTAAATGGAATCCGGCGCATTGATGGCGTATTCGTGCAACAAGCCGATCTGCTGCGGCCCCATGCCGTCGCCGATCATCATGATCACGTTTTTAACTTCGGTTTCCTTGGCGGTGGTTTTCTTGTCCATGGTGGACTGACATCCCGCCATCAAGGCCGAAATTGCTGCTGCGCTGGCCAATAATTTCCAAGAGTGTATTCTTCTTAGCATAGACTTCCTTATTGCATAGTCGATTGATGTGATAATGGAGCTTGCGCCCCTTTAGTCAGGCGTTTTTGTTGTTATCGCCCAATTCTTCTGATCCGGTCACAGCATACACGCATCGGGATGACATTATCCCTGTCGATCCTGATGCGTATTGATCGGGTTTAATTATTTCAGGTACTTGGCCGTCAGCGCGCTCATGTATTCAGGGTCATCCCGCAGACGCGAAATCTCTTTCCAGATGGCGGTTTGTTCTGCGGTGGTGAGGGGCGAGCCTTTGGCGAAAGTAAGATGGTAGGATTTACTGCTGAGGGGGTTGAGGTCGGACTTCAGTTTGGTTTTGTATTCCGCCTGCCGCATCAGATGCTGATAGACCTCCGGGGTGGTGATCACCGATCCGCTTCCCAGTTTGGCCAGCTTTTCGATGTTGCGCAGCTCCCCGGTCTGGCTTTCGTATATGCGACGGTTGGACTCCCGCAGCGTGCTGACGATGGAGTAACCGCGGGCGACGCGCACCGGTTCCGGCAGCGTATTGAGATCGCCCTTGTATTCGTATTTTGTGTCGCTGGACACCACGACAATATATTCCACTTGCGCTACCCGCGAGGCGGAGCGTTGCTCGGTGGCGGCGTCGGCGGGATAGTTCATGTATCCCGCGCGCTCTTTTTTGTAGGAGGCGGTGACGACGCCGTGCACTAGGTTGCCGCGGGCGGAATCCAGACACTCCTGCCATAGCATGGGTTTGAATTCGACTTTATAGCCCAGGCTTTCGGCGGCTTTTTTCACGATGTCCACATGCATGCCTGCGGCTTCGCCTTGTTCGTCAACGTAGGTGAACGGGTACCAGTAGTTGTTGTCGCTACAGAAGACGATATCTGTTTGCGCGGCGGCGAGGTTGGAAAGGAAGAGAGTAGTAAGAAAAAGCGCCAGCGCTCTGAAGGCATTGTATGTCGACATATGTTTTCCTTATGGGAAAGTGAATACAGATTGTGTCTTAGCAGGCTCTGTTTTGAGATCTGATTATTATTCTGCACATACGCTGATTTTATTATTTATTTCGACATGTTAGCTGATGTAGGTCTAATGGCAAGGGCTTGTTGGGGATAAGTTACACAGTGTTACCTTGAATGAAATGCGTGGGGTGGACGTTAGATTTTCGCTGCAGGGTCGACAGGGCGCTTCCGGTTTAGGGCGTCGCGGGTAAGACGCTTGCTGGCGGGAATTTTGAAAAGCGTTGCTAAAGTCGCGAGAATAAGAGGCTTGTCTGACATTCTATTTCGGGACTTCGCGTTATATGAAACTCACCGCCATTCATCATGCCGCTATTATTTGTTCGGACTATGCGGCGTCGAAACGTTTTTATACGGAAGTGCTGGGGCTGAAAATCCTGGCTGAGAATTTTCGCGCGCAACGAAATTCATACAAATTGGACCTGCAACTGCCGGACGGCTCTCAGGTCGAGTTGTTCTCCTTTCCAGAGGCTCCGCCTCGTCCCAGTTATCCTGAAGCGCGCGGACTGCGACATCTGGCTTTTGTCACGCCCTCGGTGGAGGACGCCAAGGCGTACCTGGAATCCCAAGGCGTGGCGGTGGAGGAGATCCGAGTGGACGAGTACACCGGCAAGCGTTTCACTTTCTTCGCCGATCCGGATGATCTGCCGCTGGAATTATATGAAGCCTGAGCGTGTGATCTGGGCATGGATGCAAAGCGGGGAAGTCAGGTCTGCGACAGGTTAAAACAGGTTAAAACAGATTAAAAAAGGGAGCGCTAAGGCTCCCAAACGCAGAGGAGCAAGGGTCGTTGCTTTTGCTTCTCCTCAACCGAGGTGAGGGTTTCTCCTCAAACCGAATGTCTTTTCCAAAAATAGCTATGTTCGTTCTGATGGACTGCGCTACAACAGCTTTTGCAGTTCAGGAATACAGGAGCCGCAGTTAGTGCCCGCATTCAGGCATTGGCCAATGGCCTCCACCGTTTGCAGCCCTTGGTCTCGAATGGCCTGACGCAGGGTATTTTCTCCCACGCCGAAGCAGGCGCAGATAGTGCGACCGGCATGGGCGGCGTCGGAGCGCGGAACGCCGGCGAGCAGGCCAAGACGGTCGTTGTGGGCCAGCGCTTCCAGATCGAACAGACTCGCCAGCCAGGAACGTTCAGGCAAATCCGGCGTTGGACCGATAAACAGGCACGCCGTCAAACGGTCGCCGGCAAAACAGGCGCTGCGATACTTGCCCGACGCGCTGTCCTGATACTCCAGCCATTCGCCTTCATCCTGATCTGACGGACTCAGCAGGGCGTGCGCCCACTGGCTCCAGTCAGCAACGGACGCAACCCCGGCGATCTCATAGCGATAGAAGCGGGCCCCGCGGATTTTGGTCCAGTAGGGCGCGCCCTCCAGGTTCAATTCTTCCCGGGAGAAAATAAAACCGTGCCAAGCCGCCTCAAAGCGTTCCAGCGTCACTGGCGTGTGCTTACTCTCGGGTTGACCGGAGTGAGGGTCGGTCACCGGATTAACCAAGGCGCCGACCCGTCCCGCCGCACTGAATTGCGCTGTCCAGTGCATGGGAACGAATAGCTGTCCGGGCTGTTGCTCATCCGTCAGATCGGCTCTGGCGATCAAAGCGCCATAGTGAGAGCGGAGTCTGACCAGATCGTTTTGCGCGACCCCAAGTCGTTGCGCGTCCTGCGGATGCATGGCGCAATAAGGTTCGCAAAGGTGTGCATTCAGTTGCGGCGCCAGAGCGGTGCGGGTCATGGTGTGCCATTGATCGCGAATGCGGCCGGTGTTGAGTGCGAAGGGCATACGCTCATCCCGTTTTCCCTGCGGCGGTTGCGGTGTAATCGGCAGCAGGAGCGCCTTGTGATTCGGATTTAAATAACCGCCGTCCTGAAACAATCTGGCGGCCCCTTGGGGCGTGGCGGCGTTAACCGGCCACTGTATCGGTTCCAGCGCGTCGTAAGCGGCGTCAGTCAGAGTTTCCAGTGCGGATATATCGAAAACGCGCTCTGTTTGCTCTGGCGTATTTTCGAACCCGGACAAGGCCGCGTGCTCAATAAAAATGTCCCGGCTGTTGCGATAATTGAAGGCTGCGCCGAAGCCCATGCGTTGCGCCACCGCGCTGACAATCCACCAGTCCGCTTTGGCCTCGCCGGGAGCGGGCAAGAAGGCGCGTTGACGGGAGATGCGCCGCTCGGAATTGGTGACGGTCCCGTCTTTCTCGCCCCAGCCGAGAGCCGGCAACAAAATGTTGGCGTATTCCGTGGTGTCAGTGTGTCGTATGCAGTCGGACACGATCACTTTGTCGCAGCGGGAAAGCGCCTGGGCGACTTTGTCCGCATCCGGCATGCTGACCACAGGATTGGTGCCCATGATCCAGATGGCTTTAATGCGGCCATCCGCCACGGCGTCGAACAGGTCCACCGCTTTCAGACCGGGTTGACTGGCCATGCGCGTGGCGTTCCAGAAGCGGCCCACCCGCTCGACATTGTCCGGGGTGAAATCCATATGCGCGGCGAGCTGATTGGCCAGTCCGCCCACTTCGCGACCACCCATTGCGTTGGGTTGACCGGTGAGAGAAAACGGCCCCATACCGGGTTTGCCGATACGGCCAGTGGCCAGGTGACAGTTGATGATGGCGTTGACCTTGTCGCTGCCGCTGCTGGACTGATTGACGCCCTGGGAATAGGCCGTCACGGTTTTTGGCGTTCTGCGGAACCAGTCGTAAAACGCCGCCACTTCGCCTTCTTTCAGGCCGCAATGTCGCGCCACGGAGACGATATCTGCAGTGTCCTCGGCGCGGGCGGCCTTGATCGCACGGCCGAATCCCTCGGTATGTTGCTCAAGATATTCGTAATTAAGCGCGCCCAGGCGCGCCAGATAGGCCAGTAAGCCGTTGAACAGCCAGGCGTCAGTTCCCGGCTGCAGCGGCAGATGCAGGTCGGCGATATCGCAGGTGGCGGTGCGACGCGGGTCGATCACCACCACTTTCATCTGTGGTCGCTGCTGCTTGGCGGCTTTGATGCGTTGATACACAACAGGATGACACCAGGCGGTATTGGAGCCAGTCAGGATAATCAGGTCGGCCAGCTCCAGGTCTTCGTAGCATCCTGGTACGACATCCGCGCCGAAAGCGCGTTTGTGTCCGGCCACGGAGGAGGACATGCACAGGCGTGAATTGGTGTCCACGTTGGCGGAACCAAGGAAGCCTTTCATCAGCTTGTTGGCGACGTAATAGTCCTCCGTCAGCAATTGGCCGGAGAGATAGAACGCGACGGACTCAGGGCCATGTTCACGCAGGGTGGCGCTGAGGGTGGTCGCGACAAGGTCCAGCGCGGCGTCCCAGGATACGGTTTCGCCATTGACCTCGGGATGCAGCAGGCGGCCCTGCAAGGTCAGCGTGTCCGCCAGCGCGGCGCCTTTCGAACACAAACGACCGAAGTTGGCGGGATGGCTGGGATCGCCGGTAATGCGGGTCTGCCGCGTCGCCGCATCGAGCACTTGCGCCATAATGCCGCAACCCACGCCGCAGTAAGCGCAAGTGGTGTTTAGAGTGCGATTAGAAGTCATAAACTCGGGCCTGATGCAAAAAGGGTGAAACGGCGAAACCGCGGCGGGGAGTGCGGTCCCGCCGTTTCAATGGGAAAAGAGTCCCCAAGCTCACCATTTTCAATCGCTCTCTTCCGTGGCGGTGAGGGCCACGAATATTTGCCGGCCTTCCATGCGCACCTGGAATGTGCGCGTACAGCCGGTGTCATAACCTTGGGCTTCGCCGTTCTGCAGGCTGATCACCCAGTTGTGCAGCGGGCAGGTGACGTTGTCGCCGTGCACGATTCCCTGGGACAGCGCGCCGCCCTTGTGCGGGCATTTGTCGCGCAGGGCGAACACTTTGTCGTCCTTGGTGCGAAACACCGCCAGGTCGCCGAAACGGGATTGCACTACGCGGGCGCCAAGACGCGGTATTTCTTCAAGACTGCCTACCTCGATCCACTGTGTCATAGTTGATATCTCTTCTGTCTTACGTCTCTGTGGTACTCTGATTCAGGTATCTGCGCGGTTTCAGTTCAATTGCGTGAGAGGAATGAATTCCTGTTTTTCTGCGCCTTGAGCCGCCCGTTCCGCCCAGGGATCGATCTGCGCCAGTGTCTGCGACGCCAGGAAGCGGGTGTGAAACGCTTTGCGCTGTTCCGGGTTGTCCACCAGCTCGGTCTTGATATAGCTGAGACCGACCCGCTCCACCCAGGGCGCGGTGCGCTCGTTGTGGTGACCCTGTTCGCGGTACATCTGCATGAAGGCGCCGGCGTACTCCATGACGTCGTCCATGGTGGACACTTTTACCAGGAAGTCGGATACGCGCACTTTCATGCCGCCGTTGCCGCCTACGTAAAGTTCCCAGCCGGAGTCCACCGCTACGACGCCGAAGTCCTTGATCGTCGCTTCGGCGCAATTGCGCGGGCAGCCGGATACCGCCATTTTCACTTTGGCTGGCGTCCAGGAGCCCCAGGTCATCTTCTCCAGCTTGACGCCCATACCGGTGGAGTCCTGGGTGCCGAAGCGGCAGAACTCCGAGCCGACGCAGGTCTTCACAGTGCGCAAGGCTTTGCCGTAGGCGTGGCCGGACACCATGCCGGCGTCGTTCAGGTCTTTCCAGATATGGGGCAGGTCTTCTTTCTTGACCCCGAGCAGGTCAATACGCTGGCCGCCGGTGACTTTTACGCAGGGCACTCTGTATTTGTCCGCCGCATCAGCGATGGCGCGCAGTTCGTTGGGCGTAGTGAGGCCGCCCCACATGCGCGGTACGACGCTGTAAGTATTGTCTTTCTGAATATTGGCGTGCACCCGCTCGTTGATAAAGCGGGAGCGTGGATCATCCACCTTCTGGTCCGGCCAGGCGCAAACCAGGTAATAGTTGATGGCCGGGCGGCAGACATGACAGCCGTCCGGCTTGTCCCATTCCATGAAAGCGGCGACTTCATGAAAGGTTTTCAGGCCGTTATCGAGGATGGTTTTGCGGACAGTGTCATGGCCGTAGCCAGTGCATTTACAAAGCGGCTTTTCGCTGGGCGCGGTGCTGTAGTCGCCGCCCACGGTGGCCGCCAGAACCTGTTCCACCAGCCCGGTGCAGGAGCCGCAGGAGGCGGAGGCCTTGGTGGCGGCGCGTACGTCGTCCAGGGTGTAGAGTTTGTTGTCGGTGATGGCTTTGACGATGTCGCCTTTGCAGACGCCGTTGCAACCGCAGATTTCTGTGTCGTCAGGCAACTCCGCGACGGCGTTGATGCCCTGGCGGCCGGAATCGCCCACCAAATGTTGGCCGAACAGCAAGGTGTCGCGGAAGTCGCTGATGTTGGTTTTGTCGCGCATCAGTTGGAAGTACCAGGAGCCGTCTCCGGTGTCGCCGAACATGACGGAGCCGATGATTTTGTCCTCTCGGATCACCACCTTTTTATAGACGCCGCGCTTGGGGTCCTGAAACACGATGTTTTCGCTGTCGTTGTCCCCCAGGAAATTGCCGGCGGAAAACACATCGATGCCGGTGACTTTGAGTTTGGTGGAGACTTCTTTCTGCTTGTAGATGCCAATGCCGTAGCCCGCCAGATGGTTGGCGCAGACTTTGGCCTGATCCCAAATGGGGGCGACTAAGCCGAATAATTCCCCTCGGTGTTGGACGCACTCGCCAATGGCGTAGATGCTGGGGTCGAAGGTCTGCATGGTGTCATTGACCACCACTCCGCGCTCACAATACAAACCGCAGGATTGCGCCAGCTCGGTGTTGGGACGAATACCGACCGCCATCACTACGATATCCGCAGGCAGCGTCTCGCCGGTGTCGAACTTGATCGCTTTGACGCCGCCATGTTCATCGCCTTCCAGGCAAGACGTGTTGGCGGACATGCGGAATTTCATGCCACGCTCCTCCAGGGCCGCTTGCAGAAAGCGGGCGGAGGGACCGTCCAGCTGACGGTTCATCAGAATTTCCAGGTTATGCACGACCGTGACGTCCATGCCGTGTTTCAACAATCCGTTGGCGGCTTCCAGGCCAAGCAGGCCGCCGCCGATCACGATGGCGTGTTGTTTGGATTTGGCGGCGGACAGCATGGTGTCCACATCGGAAATATCCCGGAAGGTGATGACGCCTTTCAGGTCTTTGCCTGGCACAGGAATAATGAAGGGATTGGAGCCGGTGGACAGCAGCAGCCTGTCATAGGGCGCTTCCGTCCCGTCCGCCGCATACACGATCTTGTTGCGGCGGTCCACTTTCAACGCCCGTTTTTCCCAGCCGGCGTGCAAGGTGATCTGGTGGGTTTTGTACCATTCCATGTCGTTGATCATGATGTCTTCGAGCGTCTTTTCTCCGGACAACAACGGCGACAACATGATGCGGTTGTAATTGCCGTGAGGCTCTGATCCGAACACGGTGATGTCGTATTTATCCGGCGCTATTTTTAGCAACTCCTCGACCGTCCGCATTCCAGCCATTCCATTTCCGACGACGACTAATTTTTCTTTCATGGACCTTCTCCAGCTCACTGAATCCGCTACAGGCTAATTGACCGTGATAGAGCACGAATGGCGCCAAACGATCAGGTTGTATTTTTAAGTGTCTGTAAATAAAAGAGTAATTTTCGGTTTTGGAGGTTATATAGGACGTTGTGCATTTTGATGGTGCGGGATTTAGAGCGAGTTTTGATCTAAAAAAGTGCGCAAATTTTAGCTGGCGCCCAACAAGAGTGATTAATTTGGTGCGGCTTGGAGTTTTTGTGTTGCGCCTATTTGGTGCATTTTTGTGACGGGTAAAACGCCTAACACCCTGTCTGATAAATTTAATTATCTGATATACATAGGTATTTACGTTTTTTCCCGGTTGCGAACGAAATATTCAGGCAGGCTGAAAGGAGGTTGGACAGGCTCGATTTGTCGGTTGGCACAGCTTTTGTAGTTCCTGTGAGTGCTTTTCTATAAGAACTCAACTGCCAATAAGACAGGAAGATTTATGTCATCCGATAAACTCAATATTCTGGATCTGTCCCAAGGGGGCGTCCGAACCTTGCATTACACCTGGTTCGCGTTTTTCCTCACGTTCGTCATGTGGTTTTCCCACGCGCCGATGAAGCCCTTCATTGTAGAAGCCTTCAATATGTCCAATGAGCAGTGGAAGGCGCTGCTGATTTTGAACGTGGCGCTGACCATTCCTGCGCGTATCGTTATCGGCATGTTGGTGGATAAGTTCGGCCCGCGTGCGGTGTACAGTCTGTTGCTGATGATTTCCGCTTTCCTGTGTTGGGGTTTTGCGTTTTCCACTACCTTTGAGCAGCTTGCTCTGTTCCGCTTTCTGTGTGGGTTTATTGGCGCTGGTTTTGTCATCGGCATTCGTCTGGTGGGGGAGTGGTTTCCCGCTAAAACCGTCGGTGTGGCGGAAGGCGTTTATGGCGGCTGGGGTAACTTCGGCTCCACTGCGGCGGCCTGGACGTTGCCTTCAATCGCCGCCTATATCTATGGCGGCGATGAAGGATGGCGTTATGCGATCGCCACCACGGGCGTCGTCGCTTTCTTCTATGGACTGCTATTTTATCGCAAAGTCCGCAACACCCCGAAAGGCTCTACCTATTTCAAACCCAAAAAGAGCGGCGGGCTGGAAGTCAGCTCCTGGAAAGACTTCTGGTTTTACATCGCTATGAACCTGCCCATGTATATCGCTTTGGCGGTGCTGACCTGGAAGTTGTCTCCCGCCGGTCTCGGACTGCTTTCCGACTCCACGGCGCTGATCTTGTGGGCGGGGCTGGGGGCGTTGTTCATCGTGCAGTTCTGGCAGATCTACAACGTCAATCATGAGCGTCTAAAGCAGGGCGTGCCGGAAATGCAGCGTTACAAGTTCAAGCAGGTGGCGGTGCTGGACTGGGCGTATTTCGTGACTTTTGGATCGGAGCTGGCGGTGGTGTCGATGCTGCCCGCCTTTTTCATGGAGACCTTTGGTTTGTCTCCGGTTCAGGCCGGGTTGCTGGGCGGGGCCTTCGCGTTGATGAATCTGGTGGCGCGGCCCGGCGGAGGTCTGTTGTCGGATCGTTTTGGTCGCAAGAAAACCTTGTCCATTCTGATTGCGGGCTTGGCGGTGGGGTATCTGTTGCTGAGTCAGATTTCCTCAACCTGGATGATCGCCGCGGCGGTGGCTTCGGTGATGTTCTGTTCCTTCTTCGTGCAGGCGGGGGAGGGCGCCGTGTTTGCCATGGTGCCGCTGGTGCAGCGCCGTATGACCGGACAAATCGCGGGCATGGCGGGCGCCTACGGCAACGTGGGCGGTGTGACTTTCCTGACGGTGTATTCATTCGTCGACGCATCCACATTCTTTATGGTCATTGCAGGAGCAGCGGCGGTTTGTTTCCTCGCCGTGCAGTTTCTGGATGAGCCTGAAGGTCATATGGTCGAAGTAGGTGAAGACGGCAGCGTGCAGCTGATTGAAGTGAACTGATTGACATGGGCGTATCGCTGCGGCGTACTACCTTTAACTTTCGCAGCAGGAATAGTGGCGCATGATATTCGCCAGCGATTTGTCGCTATCTGTTGATCAACACAGCATGGCGGGCGTGAAACCCCGCAATGAAGACTGCATTGGCGTGCGTATTCCTGATCGGGAAACGTTGCAACTGAAAGGCGCCGTTGCGGTCATCGCGGATGGCGTCAGCGCGGCGGAAGCGGGTAAGGAAGCCAGCGAAGCCTGCGTCACCAACTTCCTGAGCGATTACTTCTGCACCCCGGATTCCTGGTCGGTGAAAAACGCCGCGCAGAAAGTGCTGCAGGCGTTGAATCGTTGGCTTTATGGACAAAGCCTGCGCACGCTGAATGACGACAAAGGTTACGTATGCACGTTGTCCATTCTGGTATTGAAGTCGACGCAGGCGCATATCTTTCATGTGGGCGACAGCCGGATTTATCTCTATCGGCAGGGCGAGCTGGAGCAGATTACAACGGATCATACCGCCCGCGTCGATGCAGAGCGCACTTATCTGGCCCGGGCGATGGGTTTTTCCCCCAATCTGGACATCGATTACCGCGTGATGGACGTGCAGGCCGGAGATGTGTTTTTGTTGAGCACGGATGGTCTGCATGATTTTATCTCGCACAATCAATTGCGGGAGCGGCTGCGAGGCGCAGCGCAAACGACTTTTCAGGGACTTGCGGCAGACCTTTTACAGACAGCGCTGCAGGCGGGCAGTGACGATAACCTGAGTTGTCAGATACTCCGGGTGGACAGCCTCGGCTTGCGCGATGCGGACGCCTGCTGTCGCGAGCTCAGTCGCCTGCCGTTTCCCCCGCCGTTGGAAGTGGGACAGAGTCTGGACGGCTATCGCGTCGAGCGTATTCTGCACGAAACCGCGCGCAGTCAGGTCTATCAGGTTACTGATATAGAAACTGGTACGCGCGCGGTAATGAAAACCCCGTCACTTAATTTTGTGGACGATCCCGCCTATATCGAACGTTTCACCATGGAGGAATGGATTGCCCGGCGCGTTCAGAATCCCCATGTGGCGGGCCTGATTCCCTGCAAACGAGCGCGCAGCTGTTTGTATTATTTGACGGAGTTCGTGCCGGGCGCGCCTTTGTCACGATGGATTCGCGACAACTCCCGCCCGGATATTCATCGGGTGACGCGTATTTTGGAACAGATAGTCAAAGGCGTGCGGGCGTTACATCGCAAAGAGACTTTGCACCAGGATATCAAGCCGGACAATCTCCTGATTACTAATGAGGATCACGTCACGCTGGTGGATTTTGGTTCCTGTCGTATTCCGGGTGTGGAGGAAATGTATCTGCCCATTGCCCGGGAAAGGGCGCTGGGCACCGCCAGCTATAGCGCGCCGGAATATGTGTTGGGGACGAAAGCCACAACGCGATCCGAGCTGTTTTCCGTGGCGGTAATCGGGTATGAAATGTTGACCGGGCATTTGCCGTACGGCGAAGCCTATGAAAAGGCCGCGTCGCCGACCGCGTTGGCCAAATTAAAATATACCCCCGCCTATCATCACAACCCGATGGTTCCGGTGTGGATGGACGGGGCCTTAAAGAAAGCCCTGCAACTGGACCCGCGTCGTCGCTACGACAGCTTTTCCGAATGGTTGCAGGACATGACTCATCCCAACTCCCGGCTCATGCCGGATAACGCACTACCTATCATCGAGCGCAATCCTTTGGCCTTCTGGCGTACGCTGAGCGGGATTCTACTGCTTACACAGCTGGCCACTTTACTGTGGTTGCTGCATCTGTGGCGATAGTGTTCAGGAACCCGCCGGAGCGGGAATTTCCGCCGCCACTTTCTCTCCGATCAGTTGATGGGTTTTACCGGAAGGGTGAATGCTGTCGAAGTAATAGAAACTGTCGAACTGCTCTTCGCTACAGATATCGCTGAATTCAAGGTCTTCCGTCACGTAACAGCCGTCGGTGGCGTTGGTGAAGCCGTAGTCGGCGGCGTTGTTAAGGATATCCAGAGCAATCTGATAAGAGTTGATCATGGTGACTTTCGCATCGCCCATATTCAATTCAGACAGTTTCAGCTCCACCTGGCTGTTGAAGTAATTCGTCAGATCGCTGACCAGTTGCGAACGGCCTTCCTGTCCGGGCTCCGCTGACTCTTTCAACACTTTGGGGGTTTTGCCCACATCCGGGACCGTCAGCACGACGATGTTTTTTCCGCCTTTGTCGATCACTTCCTGAACGTTGGCGGCCACTTTGTCTGCGGCAAGATTCAGGGCGTTGGTGTTGTTAGGGGAGGTCTCTCCGCGCTGTTCAAGAATATCGTTGCCGCCGATAAAGAACAGGTACAGCGCTTTCGGGGACGCTTCTTCTGAGTGATATTCCATATAAGTGTCCACCTGGAAATCCAGGTCGATATTCTGATCTGCGTCCGCCTGTCCACCGGCTACGGCGTAGTTGGTGCCGTCGGTGATTTCGCCTAGATACAGGGATGGCTCCACCTCCAGGTTCAGGGACTCCGCCACGTAATCCACAATCAACTTACCGTTGGAAATCCGGTTATTGTAAAAGGGGGAAGGCAGGTCTGTCTCCAGAGAGAGGTAGCCGCCGATATTCCCGGTATCAGACAGACTATCTCCAAATACATAGAGCGCGCTGTAGGGGCGGGACTCAGAGGTCTCCTTCTCTTCATCATCGCTCAGTTGACAGCCCGACAGGGCGATTGCGCACGCCAACGGCGCCAAAAAAGTTTGTTTCCAGGTTCCTTTCACCATGTTCATTATGCTCATCCTATTTCTACAGTTAGCTCTCTTTATTCCTGCGGCCGCCAAAACCGGGCCTTCAGCGTCCGTCCGTCTCAACTCCAACGCTCCGCGTGAACTTGAGTCGTTACCCCCTTATCGCAGGAACCATGCCTGAAATGAGAAATAACCCGCTGATTGACTGTAATCCCCCGAAAACATTGGGCTGAGAGGAAATTAATGATGAAGAACAAGGACTTGTTTTGCTGAACGCTATTCAGTTTTTTTGTAAAAACGGCTACTGGAATTTGTAAAGTTGGAAGGAATTGGAAGGAAGTTGAGGATGGGAAGGGCATGTATTGCCGGAGCTTAGACGGCCTTGGCTGGTAAAAAACAAAGCCAGACGAGTGCTGGCTTTGTTAAAAAAGACTGCGATGGAAGCGCTCTATCAACTCTCGCCAGGAACGTTAATTACCCCTTCGAGATAGAGTCGCGCCTGACCCACCAGCAGTACGTTAGGGCCGCGGTAGTGGCACATGACTTCGCCGCCTCGTTGGGAGATCTGGCGGGCGGTCAGCTCCACTTTGCCCAGTTTTTCTGACCAGTAAGGCGTCAGTGTGCAATGGGCGGAGCCGGTGACGGGGTCTTCCGGCACCCCGACTTTGGGGGCGAAGAAGCGGGAGACGAAGTCGACCTTGTCGCCTTTGGCGGTGACGATGACGCCCAGGGAGTCGACAAGTTTCAGCATGCGCATGTCAGGATAGACGGCGCGTACGGCGGCTTCGTTTTCCAGTACGACCATATAGTCCCTGGACTTAAGCACCTCCAGCGGTTTCACACCGCCAAGAGCCTCCAGCAGGGCCTGCTCTGGTTCAACTACTTCGCCTTTGCGGCTGGGGAACAACATGGCGTAGCCGCCATGCTTGTGAGGAGACACCTCCAGCGTGCCGCTGCGGGTATGGAACTGAATGCGAGGTCCCTTGAACCCCTTCAATTCGTAAAGAACAAATGCGGTGGCCAGCGTAGCGTGACCGCATAAATCCACTTCCGCTTCCGGCGTGAACCAGCGCAAGTCGAAGCCGTTGGTGCGGGGTACGTAGAAAGCGGTTTCCGATAAGTTATTCTCGGCGGCGATTTTGCAGAGCGTATCGTCCGGCAGCCAGTCGTCCAGGCTGCAAACCCCGGCGGGGTTTCCGGAAAATACGTTGGAAGTGAATGCGTCAACCTGAAAGTACTGATGCTTACTCATAAAGTGATCTCAAACCAGTGTTGTGTCTTGATGCGGGTAAAACCCAGACCCTCGTAAAACTGGTGAGCCTGCTCCCGATGAATTCGCGACCCTAATCGAATTTTAAATACTCCCTGTTGTTTTGCCCACTCCTTTACGGATTCGATCAGCTTTCCGCCGACGCCTTGTCCTCGCGCGCGTTCATCAACCACCAGACTGACGATCTCAACATAGCCGCCCGCCACCAGGGTGCGTTTGAGGTTGCTCTGAATGAAGCCGAGGATCTCATTGCCGCTGACGGCGACCATAAAATGCGCGTGGGAATCGTGGATTAAAGTAGAGAGAGTACGATCAAGCTGAGTCAGGGTAAGGGAGTACCCCAACTGCTCGATCAGGGGTAGAAGAGCGGAGGCGTCAGCCGCCTCCGCTCTGCGCAACGTCAATGTTTGCAAGCTTTGTCCTTAGTGTTGCAGGATCTGGCTGAGGAACAGTTTGGTCCGCTCGTTCTGTGGATTGTTGAAGAACTCGTGCGGCTCATTTTCTTCAATGATCTGACCGGCGTCCATGAAGATAACCCGGTTGGCCACGGTTTTAGCGAAGCCCATTTCGTGGGTGACGCAGATCATGGTCATGCCGGATTCCGCCAGTTCGATCATGGTGTCCAACACCTCTTTGATCATCTCTGGGTCGAGCGCCGAAGTAGGTTCGTCGAACAGCATGATTTCAGGGTTCATACACAGACTGCGGGCGATCGCCACACGCTGCTGCTGACCACCTGACAACTGTCCCGGATACTTATGCGCCTGGTGCGGGATCTTGACCTTTTCCAGATACTTCATCGCTGTCGCTTCAGCTTCTTTCTGCGGCACTTTACGCACCCAGATTGGAGCCAGCGTACAGTTCTGCAGCACTGTCAGGTGAGGGAACAGGTTAAAGTGCTGGAACACCATGCCTACTTCCCGACGCACGCTGTCGATGTTCTTAAGGTCATTGGTCAGAGGGATATCTTTTACGATGATATCCCCTTGCTGATGCTCTTCCAGACGGTTGATGCAGCGGATCATGGTGGACTTGCCCGATCCGGAGGGGCCGCACACAACGATACGCTCGCCCTTGTACACTTCCAGATTGATGTCTTTCAGTACATGGAACTTGCCGTACCATTTGTTGACGCCGCGCAGGTGGATCATGCTCTTGCGGGAATCTGCGCTGTTAGTATTCGTATTCATGTCGTACTCCAGAAAACTTGCCTATCGGTGACTGGTATTCAGTTTACGCTCCAGCGCCTGGCTGTAGCGGGACATTCCGAAGCAGAACACCCAGAATAAGAAAGCCACGAAAATATAACCTTCAACGGAGAAGCCCAGCCATTTGGGATCGTGCAATGCTGACTGCACGATGGCGAGCAAGTCGAACAGGCCGATAATCAATACCAGACTGGTGTCTTTGAACAGAGCGATAAAGGTGTTGACGATACCGGGAATCATCAGCTTCAGCGCTTGCGGAAGAATGATGAAGAACATCATTTTCCAGTAGCTCAGGCCCAGAGAGTGAGCCGCCTCATACTGACCTTTCGGAATCGCCTGCAAACCGCCGCGTACGACTTCCGCCATGTACGCGCTCTGGAACATGATGACGCCGATCATGGCGCGCAACAATTTGTCGGTTTCGGTGCCTTCGCTCATGAACAGCGGCAGCATAACCGACGCCATGAACAACACGGTGATCAAGGGAACGCCGCGCCAGAACTCGATATAGACCACACTGATGCTCTTCACGATGGGCATTTCCGAGCGGCGTCCCAGCGCCAGCGCGATGCCTATCGGCAAGGAGACCACGATGCCGACGGTGGCGATAACCAGCGTCAGAGTCAGACCGCCCCATTTATGGGTTTCCACCACTTCCAGACCGAACGCGCCGCCATACAACAGGAAGTACGCAATGATCGGGAAGATGACCAGCATAAACAGCGCAATCCACCCTTTCTTGGGCGTCTTGTCGATGATTAACGCTGCGATGCCGATGATGGCGATCGCGAACATCAGATTGATGCGCCAGACTTCATCAGACGGGTAGAAGCCGTAGATGAACTGAGGCAGACGGACGGATATGAATACCCAACAGGCGCCGCCTGAGGTGCAGTCTTCCCGAGAGGTTCCAATAACGTCTGAATTAATGATCCCCCAGGACACAAACCAGGAGAGCGCTGAATAAATCAGATAACAGGCGATAATGGTCAGAATGCTGTTCGTTGGACTGCTGAACAGATTGGTTCTGAGCCAGCCGACGACTCCCACCGTATTGGATGGAGGGGGCAAGTCGGGCAATGGAACAAATTTATTGCTCATGTCGATTACCTCTCAACCAATGCAATACGGCTGTTGTACCAGTTCATCAGAGCGGAGGTGCTCAAGCTGAGGAACAGATAGACGGCCATTGTCATAAATATAATCTCAATCGCCTGACCTGTCTGGTTCAGGGTCGTGCCCATGAACACGGATACCAGATCGGGATAACCGATAGCGGTAGCCAGCGAGGAGTTTTTGGTCAGGTTGAGGTATTGGTTGGTCATCGGAGGAATAATGACCCGCATCGCCTGAGGCACGATAACCAGACGCAGGCGCTGTCCATTCGACAGGCCCAGTGCGTTTGCCGCTTCGCTTTGTCCTCTGGGAATCGCTTCAATGCCCGAACGTACAACCTCAGCGATAAACGCCGCGGTGTAAACGGTCAGAGCGATCAACAGAGCGATCAACTCAGGAATGATGGTCAAACCGCCTTTGAAGTTGAAGCCCGCCAGCGCAGGGTAATCCCAGTGCATGGGAGAGCCAGCGATGAAGAACACGATCAGGGGAAGACCGACCAGCACGCCCAGTGACGGCAGGAATAACGGGAATGTCTTTCCTGTGTCACGCTGTCTTTTATGCTCGAACTTCACCAGACCGATAACGATCGCTATGGCGATGACGATTGCGGCAGCGACAACGCCGAAGCCGTCTTCATAAACCGGTTTGGGCAGGTAAAGCCCGCGGATATTAAAGAATACGGATTCGCCCAGTTGCATACTGTTGCGAGGGCTCGGAAGACCTTGCAGTACAGCGAAATACCAGAAGAAAATCTGCAACAGCAGAGGGATGTTACGGAAAGTCTCAATATAGGTGGTGGCCAGTTTTGAGATTAACCAGTTATGCGACAGACGCCCGATACCAATAAAGAAGCCGAGAAGAGTCGCCATGATAATACCGAGTACGGCGACCAAAACAGTATTCAACAGACCTACGAAAAAGGTGCGGCCGAACGAGTTTGTTTCGTCGTAATCGATAAGAGATTGAAGTATTCCGAATCCGGCTTGGTCGCCAAGAAAGGCGAAGCCGGTAGTTATTCCGCGCTGTTCCATATTGGTTAGCGCGTTATTAATTATGTACAGGAAAAAAGCGACTACGGCGCCCACAGCAAGTACTTGGAAAAATACAGAGCGTACTGCAGGATCGTTCCAGATTTTTGTTTTCGCTTTATCCTGTCCTTTGCTTTGAATATCCACTCAATGTTCTCCAGAAGATCGGCAAGGAGTTATTAAATTGGGTGTTTAGAACAGGATAGGGCGCACGGATGTGCGCCCAGACACTAAGGCTTTTATTAGCGGATAGGTGGAGCGTATTGCAGACCGCCTTTGGTCCACAGTGCGTTCAGACCGCGCTCAATGCCCAGCGGAGAGGATTTACCAACGTTGCGTTCGAACATTTCGCCGTAGTTGCCTACTTGCTTAACGATGTTGAAAGCCCATGCATCGTCCAGACCCAGGTTTTTGCCCTGGCCGGCTTCTGTGCCCAACAGACGTTGTACGTTCGGGTTGGTGCTGGATTTCATTTTGTCTACGTTATCGGAAGATACGCCCAGTTCTTCAGCGGTAATCGCTGCGAACAGAGACCACTTCACGATGTTGAACCACTGGTCGTCGCCTTGACGAACCACAGGGCCCAAAGGTTCTTTAGAGATAACTTCCGGCAGAACCATGGCTTTGTCAGGGTTGGAAAGCTGAATGCGCAGGGCGTACAGCTGAGACTGGTCAGAAGTCAGAACGTCGCAACGTCCGGCTTCGAAGCCTTTTACAGTCTGGTCGGAAGTATCGAATACCACTGGCTGGTATTTCATGCCGAACTCACGGAAGTAGTCGGCCAGGTTCAATTCGGTAGTGGTTCCCGCCTGGATACACACGGCTGCGCCGTCCAGTTCTTTCGCGCTCTTCACGCCCAGATCTTTACTTACCAGGAAGCCTTGACCGTCGTAGTAGTTGACGCCAGCGAAGTTAAGGCCCAGTGAGCCGTCGCGGGTCAGTGTCCAGGTAGTGTTACGGGAGAGGAGGTCGATTTCGCCGGATTGCAGAGCTGTGAAGCGCTCTTTGGCGGTAAGTGGGATGTATTTAACTTTTGAAGCGTCGCCTAGCGTCGCAGCTGCAACTGCGCGGCACAGATCAACGTCGAGGCCCATCCAGTTGCCTTTGTCATCCGGGTTGGAGAAGCCGGGAAGACCAGTGCTCACGCCACACTGAACAAACCCTTTTTTCTTTACAGCGTCCAGTGTGCCGTCAGCCATCGCTGCACCGGTAGCCGTCATAAACCCAAGCGCTGCAACTGCAGAAACGAATGTCTTCTTCATTTTTTACCCTCGGTTGGTTGTTTGTTGTTCATTGTTATTACCGGATTTAACTTAGCATAGTGTTTTCGCAAAAACGAGAATGCGTAAACACAAAAATTCCGGCGTTTCGGTAATTACGTATCCAATGAACTTCGCCTTGGTTAATGCAATTGTAATGCCGTAACTCCATGATTTTATTGATGTCGTGGCGCATCATAAATATGGCTGCAGACCACGGACTAATTCCAAAGTAAAGTGTAGATGATGAAATACGGTTGTGCTTAATGTTGGTGCGCGATACGGAAAAAGATTAAATTTCGGTGCAAGCCAGTCCGTTTTTATGCTAAAAAATACGTGTTTTCCGAAAGGAAAACTGTTGGCGAGAGACCTTCCATCATAATCGGCTTTCCATGTATTCATCCGTTACTTCCGCAAGCTCATTTGAAACCCGCAAAAAATTGCTCATTGAAGAAATGGCGAAATTCTTGCCTTCGGATTCCATCATCGCCGATGAGGAAACGTTGCGGGTTTATGAATGCGACGGCTTGTCCGCTTACTGCGAACGCCCGTTGCTGACTGTATTGCCGGACTCTGTGGAGGACGTGCAAAAGATTCTCAAACTTTGCCACCGCTGGGGCGTGCCGGTGGTCGCCCGCGGCGCCGGAACAGGCTTGTCGGCGGGCGCCACACCGAGCCCGGATGGGATTTTGCTGTCCCTGGCCCGCTTTAACCGGATACTGCGCATCGATCCGGAAGCGCGCACCGCGACGGTGCAGCCCGGCGTGCGGAACCTTGCGATAAGCCAGGCGGTGGAGCCTATGGGGCTGTTTTACGCGCCTGATCCATCCTCGCAAATTGCCTGCACCATTGGCGGTAATCTGGCGGAAAATTCCGGCGGCGCCCACTGTCTTAAATACGGACTCACCGTTCATAACGTGCTGGCGTTTGAAATGCTCACCGCGGAAGGCGAAAGAGTGCGCGTAGGCGGGCAGGGGCTGGATAATTGCGGCTTCGATCTGTTGCCGTTAATCATTGGCTCGGAAGGACTTTTGGGCGTCATCACCGAGATTACCGTTAAGCTGCTGCCCTCTCCAGACGCCGCACAGGTGATCATGGCGGCGTTCGACAGTGTGGAGAAGGCGGGCGACGCGGTCGCGGGGGTTATCGCCAAAGGGATAATTCCCGCCGCGCTGGAAATGATGGATCGTTACGCTATTCAGGCGGCGGAGGATTTCGTACGCGCCGGCTATCCAACCAACGCGGAAGCGCTCCTGCTTTGTGAAATTGATGGCGTGAGAGAAGAGGTGGTGGAGTATGTGGAGCAGGTGGAAGGCCTGTTTCGTGAGCTCGGGGCCGTCGCCGTGCGGACGTCCCAAAGCGATGCGGAGCGCGCTTTGTTGTGGAAGGGGCGCAAGTCCGCGTTTCCAGCAGTAGGGCGTATTTCCCCTGACTACTATTGCATGGACGGCACTATTCCCCGCAGTCAGTTGTCCTATGTGCTGACGCGAATGCGGGAAATGTCGGAAGAATATGGGCTACGCGTGGCGAATGTATTTCACGCTGGCGATGGTAATTTGCACCCATTGATTATGTTTGACGCCAATGTGCCGGGCGAGTTTGAAAAGACGGAAGAGTTTGGCGGCAGAATTTTGGAGCTGTGCGTCGCCGTCGGCGGTTGCATCACGGGTGAGCATGGTGTTGGCCTGGAGAAAATACGGCAAATGAGCGCGCAGTTTTCAGAGGCGGAGTTGGAGCAGTTTCACGCTGTGAAAGACGCGTTCGATCCTGGCGGGGTTTTGAACCCAGGCAAAGGCGTTCCCATATTGCGCCGATGTCAGGAGTATCGCTCGATAGGCAATTAATAGTGTGGGCGGAAGTTCCGTCCCGGATGAACATATATAAATGACGGACATAGCTGACAGACTGGTCGACCAAGTGATGACCGCCAGAGCGGCGAGTCGGCCTCTGATGATACGTGGCGGCGGCAGTAAAGCATTCATGGGGCGCGCCGTCGCCGGCGAGGCGATGGACCTAAGCGAACATAGCGGCGTCGTGGATTATTCCCCTTCTGAACTGGTGATCACCGCCAGAGCCGGCACACGCATCGCTGACGTAAGGCGAGCACTGGACGAGCAAGGCCAGATGCTGCCGTTTGAACCGCCTGAATATGAGGGACGCGCGACGCTGGGCGGCGCTTTGGCCGCCAACACCTCGGGGCCGGCCCGCCCCTGGCGCGGCTCTGTGCGCGACGCTCTGCTGGGAACCCGCATTATCAACGGCAAAGGCGAACACCTGCGATTCGGCGGCGTAGTCATGAAAAATGTCGCGGGTTACGACTTGTCGCGGGCGCAGTGCGGCGCCATGGGATCGCTGGGCGTCATTACGGAACTCAGTATCCGGGTGATTCCCAAACCGGAACTGGAAACCACGCTGGTGCAGGAATGCAATGAGGCCACGGCGATCACTAAAATGGTGGAATTGTGCCGACAGCCGCGGCCGTTATCAGCCGTGTGCTGGACGGGCGGCCGCTTGTACTTGCGCCTGTCCGGCGCGGAGCAGGCGGTAGCCAGCACTATCGGTTATTGGGGCGGCGAATTGCTGGAGCGGGCGGCGGATTTCTGGCGCCAGATTCAGGAGCAGACGCATGAATTCTTTGAAGGCGAGACGCCTTTATGGCGCTTATCCGTCAAACCTTCCGCGCCGCCGTTAGGAAATGACGCGCCGGTGCTGCTGGATTGGGGCGGCGCTTTAAGATGGGTGCGGGCTGAATCATCGTTAACGGCCATGGAGCGTTATGCGGTTTCCGCTCAGGGTCAGGCCAGCCTGTATCGTCATGGCGACCGTAACGGCGAAGTCTACCACCGGCTCTCACCTCCGCTGCGGGCGTTGCATCAAAGATTAAAAGCGGCGCTGGACCCCGACGGCATATTCAATCCAGGCAGGCTGTATTCCTGGCTTTAGTATTTATCCGGATTTGAAGCGAGCGAGTCCGGGACTCAAAGGTCACTGATGAAAACCGAAATCCACGCTAAATATAAGAACACGCCAGAAGGCGATGAAGCGGAAAAGATTATTCGTTCCTGCGTGCACTGCGGCTTTTGCAACGCCACGTGCCCTACCTATCAGGAGCTGAGCGATGAGCGGGATGGCCCTCGGGGACGCATCTATTTAATCAAGCAGATGCTGGAGACGGATGAGGCGTCGGAAAGCACCCGCCTGCATCTGGATCGTTGCCTGACCTGTCGAAGCTGTGAAACCACCTGTCCCTCCGGCGTTGAATACGGCAAGCTGCTGGATATCGGCCGTGGCGTGGTGGAAAAGAAAGCGCCCCGCACCTGGCGTGAGCGTCTGTTGCGCAAAATATTGCTTCTGCTTTTACCTTACCCGCAGCGGTTTGGCTTCCTGATTGTCGTCGGACAATGGGTGAGGCCGGCGCTACCAGAATATCTGCGCAAGAAAATTCCTGAGAAGCAGGTGCCGATCACTTGGCCGCCCCAACGTCAGCCCAGAGTGATGATGGGGCTGCACGGCTGCGCCCAAAGTGTCACTACGCCCAACACAAACGCTGCGGCTGCGCGGGTGCTGGACCGGCTTGGCGTCAGTCTGATCGCCTCAAACGAGGCGGGCTGTTGCGGCGCGGTCAGTTATCATCTGGGCGCGCAGGATGAAGGCAAGCGTCTGATGAAAAAGAATATTGACGCCTGGTGGCCGGCCATCGAATCAGGATTGGAAGCCATTGTTATTACTGCTTCAGGGTGCGGCGAACTGGTGAAGGAGTACGGGCACATCTTAAAGGACGATCCCGAGTACGCGGAAAAGGCCCATCGAGTATCGCAAATGACCCGTGATCTTAGCGAGGTGGTGGCGGCGGAGGACCTGTCCGTCCTGTCTATAAAAAGGAACTACTCGAAAATCGCCGTGCATTGTCCTTGTACGTTGCAGCATGGACAAAAATTGCCGGGGATCGTAGAAAAGATTCTGACCGATGTAGGGTTTGATCTTGCTTCAGCGCGCGACAAGCACCTCTGTTGCGGGTCCGCCGGCGCTTATTCGCTGCTGCAACCGAAGATGAGCCGTCAACTATTAAAGAAAAAGGTGGCGGCGCTGGTGCAGGATGATCCTGACACCATTGTCACCGCGAATGTAGGGTGTCAGTTGCATCTGGCGTCCGAGGCGAGGGTGCCAGTCAGACACTGGATTGAGATCATGGATGAAGCGCTGGGATAAGCCAGAATTGAAGCGGAGAGGCAGGCGTTACGCCTGCGCTCCCATCAGTGTCTGTTTGGGTTTACGTAATTTCAGAACAATGAAGATACCGGTGTAAACCACCGCGATGCACCACAGCGAACTCATCAAGGTATACGCCAGATAGAGGCACACCAACACTCCCAGGCCTGGCAAAACACGGTCCTTGCCTTGAAACAGGCGCACGGCGGACAGCATCGTCAGCAGGTAAACCAATACGATCATGCCGTTAGCCATGCGAATCAGCTCCTCCAACGGAACCTGTAACACGGAGAACACAAGCAGGCTCGCCACGCTGGCGATGGACATGGCGAACACCGCATTCGCTGGAGCGCCATGGCGGTTGACCTTACCCAAAGCGGGATAGGTCGCGCCATCCTTACCCAGGCTCCATAACATACGGGAAGAGCCAGCCAGATAGATATTCATGGTTGCCACGCAGGACAGGAAACCAAACAGCCCAATCAGCAGCTTGCCGTGTCCGCCGATCAGCGCATCGAACAGATAAACCATGGCGGGACCGGAATAATCTGCGCCCAGCGCGTAGTGCAGCGTCACCCAGCTGCCCATCCAATACACCAGTCCGACCAGCGCCACGCCGATAATCAGACACAGAGGAAAGTCCCGCTCGGGATTTTTGAACTCCGTTGATAGGTGAGCCAGGGTTTCAATGCCGATAAAACTCCAGAAGGCGAGTCCCGCCGCCGCGCCAATCTGGCCCCAGTCGAAAGAGGTCGGTTCAGCAGGGATTGGCGGTATGACGTCTAACCAGGCCAGTACGGACAGCAGCACCACAATGCCGCCGACGCTGAAGGCGATGGTGGTTTGTAATGAACCTGACAGCTTGACGCCTCTCAGGTTGACCCACAGCATGCCCGCCACTAGCGCCAGTTTGACGGCGAGGAGTTCAGCCGGCGTCAGCGCCACCAGAGAGGTGAGAAACCAGCCCGCCATTTCCATCGCCGCGGGCAACCCTACCGGCACCAGGGCCAGTAATACCCAGCCTACGATGCGGCCTTGAGTCGCGCCAAAGGCGGAATGCACATAGTGGGAGGCGCCGCCGGCGTGAGGATAACGTTTACCCAGTCTGGCGAAAGCGAAGGCGATGGGAATAATGGCGAACACCAGCAAGCCCCATCCCCACAGCGCGTTGGCGCCGGACTGTTTGACGGTGAGCTCGGGAACGATAAAGACGCCGGTCCCCAAGAGGGCGGACACCAAGATGCCAAGACCCTGACTGAAACTGAGCGAGCGGTGGAGCGACTGCATGATAATTTTCCTCGAGGTGTTGCGGGGTCTATGGACAGCGTCGTGCTGTCAATGACGAAACGGCGACGGACCTTTGTAATAATAATCAAATCCCTCGTTGCAAATTGCGGCTTTACGCCGCCAAAATGCCGGTTTGATCGGCATAACGTCGGCGCGTCGCCAAAATGCGGGTGAAACGGCGCTTGATAGTTGATTTGTCGAGTATTTTAGTGGGAGAGCCTGTGGACAAATTCGATGAAAAAATTCTTCAGTCATTGCGTGAAAATGCGAGACAGCCAGTATCCGCCATTGCGGAGAAAGTAAGCCTGTCCCGCTCGGCGGTGACGGATCGTATCCGCAAAATGGAAGAGACGGGAATTATCCGCGGCTACCAGGTGCTCGTCACTCAGGCTCGGGAGGACCAGGTCTCGGTGTATCTGGAAATCAGCTATAACGAAATTCAGTGTACGGAAATGGCGCAGATACTCAGAACCATTCCTGAAATCAAAGTGTGTCATGGGGTGGCCGGGGACACGGATATGATGCTGTTCCTGAAGGCGCCGAACATGGCGCGGATTCATGAAATCCGCGACCGTCTTACCTCGATTCAGGGGGTGGGGAAAATCAAAACCCACGTTGTGATGTCTGAGTACATCAATGAATTTCTTAATGCCTGAGGGCGCTTAACCATAGCCTCGCGCCATGAGCACGCCGCATAACGGAATAAGCAGAACCAGCAGCATTTGCGCATGGATTGCGCGGGTGACTATGCGACGGGCGTCGACGCTAAATTCCGGCGTTTGTCCGGCCTGAATCGGCTTGCGCCAGCGCAGAAACTGCACTGTTGGATAAATGGAAATCAGCCCGGCGATGATGAACATCGCAAGCTTGCTCCAAAAGAAGAAGTTGGAAAAATAGTACGCCTCGCCTTTCTCAAAAAATACCCTCGCAAACCCGCTTGCCAGGACTGTCATCGCGCTAAGCCCAAACCAGCGGTCCGTCGCCAACAACGCCTTGGCGGTGTCCAGTGACCAATTCATACTCAGGATTTTCCGCTCTTGCAGCAACAGACTGACCAGCGCAAAGATGCAAATAAAGTGGAGCCAGGTTAGAGCGATGGGAAGGAACATGACGTGATTTCCTATTTATGTTGTCGGCGAAAACATTGTGCGTCTAAAATGTTTTCTGTGTCAACAATGTTGACGCTTGTGGTTTTGCGCCCCACACTTATCAGAGATATCCGGTTTGAAGCGGAATTTAACGCTTAACTTCGGAAGCATCGCACGAAACGGCGTTAAGCTGCTGTGGATCATGGGAGAGACTTTGAGATGGATTTATCCTGAACCAATAAACACAAATAAGTAGAAGAGAGTAAGGTGAGTAATTTGAGAGAAGCTGTCGCAGGCGTTGACGCGCACCAGCCCTACCATCACGGCAACCTAAGGAATGAGTTGCTGGACAAAGCCCTGGCGCAGCTCAAGCAGGTCGGGCCGGACAAGATCAGTCTGCGTGCGCTGGCGCGTGAAATCGGCGTGTCGCAAACTGCCCCCTATCGCCACTTCGCGGATAAAAATGCATTGCTGGCTGCCCTGGCGGCGCAGGGATATAGAGAACTGCAGCGGGTAACCCAGGAAGCCGCTGACGCGCATAACGACCCATCGCAACAACTTTGCCATTCCGGCAATGCCTATATTCAGTTCGCGCGAGATAACCCTGAACTCTACAAATTGATGTTCGGCCCTGTGATCGCCTGTCCGATGGACTATCCGGAGCTGGCGGAAGCAGGCAGCAGCGCGTTTCAGGTTATCCTTAACATCGCCACAAAAGGCGTGAGCGAGGGCGTGTTCACTGACCGGGATGTTTCTCTGATCGCCCACGCCGCCTGGTCAATGGTGCATGGCATCGCCAGTCTCTGGATAGATGGAATGTATAAATGCACGGAGAGCAGCGGCGAAAAATCGATGATTCTGGATTCTCTGAAAATCTCGCTGTACGGAATTTTGAAAAGGGACGGGGATTAAACAGGCGGGAGATGAAATTTGAAAAACGGCGGGAGAATGTCCCGCCGTTTATGCGATATGGGGTTCGCCGTCAGACGTTAAAAGAATGAGCGAGCTTCTTCGCCACTAACTGATTTTTCAGCTTCACGTAATCCGGCACGCCGTTTTTGTAAGGCGGGTAGGACTCGCCCTGAATCAATGGCTGCAGGTAGCGGCGCGCTGCTTCAGTAATGCCGAAACCATCCTCGGTGATGAATTCTTTCGGCATTTTCTTTTCCACGTTGGCGATCTTCGCCAGAGGCGCTTCGCCAATCGACCACTTATAGGGGCTGTCCTGCTCCCTCACAATGACCGGCATGACCGCATTTTTACCCGCCAGGGCCAGATCCACGGCGGCTTTGCCTACGGCGTAGGCCTGATCCAGGTCGGTGGCGGAAGAGATGTGGCGGGCGGAGCGCTGCAGATAGTCCGCTACCGCCCAATGGTATTTATAGCCCAGCTCGCTTTTGATCATATTGGCGATGAACGGCGCCACGCCGCCCAATTGCGTGTGCCCGAAAGCATCGGTGACGCCAGCGTCGGACAGGAAACGCCCGTCCGCATATTGCGCGCCTTCCGATACCACGATGGCGCAAAAACCGTCGCGCTTGACCACTTCATCCACGCGTCTGAGAAAGCTGGCTTTATCAAATGGCGTTTCCGGGAACAGGATAATCTGCGGCGCCCCGCCTTCTTCGCGCTGCGCCAGTCCCGCTGCCGCCGCAATCCAGCCGGCGTGACGCCCCATTACTTCCATGACGAATATTTTGGTGGAGGACTCGCACATGGATTGGATATCCAGGGAGGCTTCCATAATCGAGGTGGAGATATATTTGGCGACGGAGCCGAACCCAGGACAGCAGTCGGTGATAGGCAGGTCGTTGTCGACGGTTTTGGGGATGCCGATGCTGATGATCGGGTAACCCAGCTGCTCGCTGATCTGAGAGACTTTGTAGGCGGTATCGGAGGAATCGTTGCCGCCGTTATAGAAGAAGTAGCCGATATTGTGAGCCTTGAAGACTTCGATCAGGCGCTCATATTCAGCTTTGTGGGTTTTGATGTCTTTCAGCTTGTAGCGGCAAGAGCCGAAAGCGCCGCCGGGAGTATGTTTCAGCGCGGCGATGTCCGCGTCGCTCTCCAGGCTGGTGTCGATCAATTCTTCACGCAATGCGCCGATAATGCCGTTGTGGCCAGCGTAAACTTTGCCGATTTTATCGGAATGGGCGCGCGCTGTTTCCAGTACGCCACAGGCAGAAGCGTTGATGACCGAGGTCACACCGCCGGACTGCGCATAAAACGCGTTTTTAACCGTCATATTCGTTGTCGCCTCTCGTCGTCTTATGGGCGCGAATCATACGCGAGTTTAATGCCATTTTCATGTCCCTTTACAGGCGCTGACGGGCGTTTGACCGGGTAGTCAACTAACCAACGCCGGGCGTTTGGCGTGCAAATTCGCCTGCGTTTTATCACTTTGCCTGCAAAGCAGGGCATGTTATTTGGAGCAACCGGTGATTCAGGATTGCGTAATCAATGAGCTGCTCGCCTGCCTTTGCCAACCGCGCTTGGAACGGATTTTCTTAAATTTACTCAATACATAGGGCCATTTCCGGTCCGACGCTGGCGCTTAGGGAACCCGTCAGTAATAATTGACCGATATGCGCCTGAAGCTCAGTTTTCTGACGTTCAATTCGCAATCTGCGCCAAACAGACCGCCTGCGTGGGCGGCCGGACGGATGAGACACTGATTCTTTTCACTGATTAAAAGATAGCGATTAGCAAGAAACATGCATGTACACATACTAGGCATTTGCGGGACTTTCATGGGTAGCCTGGCGTTGCTCGCCAAGGAAATGGGATACAAGGTCAGCGGGTCCGACAAAAATGTATATCCTCCCATGAGCACTCAGCTGATGGCGCAGGGAATAGAGTTGCGCGAAGGGTATGACCCCTCCCACCTTGATCCCAAACCCGACCTTATTATTGTCGGTAATGCCATGAGCCGGGGTAATCCGCTGGTGGAGTATGTTCTGGATAAGGGGCTGCCTTACACCAGCGGCCCACAATGGCTGGCGGAGCACGTGTTGCAGGAGCGCTGGGTATTGGCGGTGGCTGGCACTCACGGTAAAACCACCACCACCAGCATGCTGGCCTGGGTGCTGGAGCAGGCCGGTCTGGCGCCGGGCTTTCTGATCGGCGGCGTTTCCCAGGGATTTGATGTCTCCGCCAGACTGGGCGATACCTCCTTTTTCGTCATCGAGGCGGACGAATACGACAGCGCTTTCTTCGACAAGCGCTCCAAGTTTATTCATTACCGTCCGCGCACCCTGATCATCAACAACATGGAGTTTGATCACGCGGATATCTTCCGCGATCTCGGCGATATACAGCGCCAGTTTCACCATGTCGTGCGCACCGTGCCGCGCCAGGGGCTGGTGATTACGCCTACGCAGACGCCCGCTGTTGAGGAAACGCTGGCGATGGGATTGTGGTCGCCGCGGCAGACATTCTCTTTGAGCGATGATCAAGCGGACATTCGGGTGGAGTGTCTGATAGAAGACGGCAGCCGTTTCGAAGTGTTTTTAAACGACGAGTCATGCGGCGTCGTGGAGTGGGGCATGAGCGGCGCTCACAACGTACAGAATGCGTTGGCGACCTTGCTGGCCGCCCGTCATATTGGCATTCGGCCGCAAAACGCGATTCCTGCGCTGTCCGATTTTCCCGGGGTTAAACGCCGCCTGGAAAAACTGGGCGAGCGCAACGGCGTGGTTGCCTACGACGACTTCGCTCATCATCCCACTGCGATTCAACTGACGTTGGAAGGACTGCGCAAACGGGTTGGCGATGCGCCGATCTGGGCGGTCATCGAGCCGCGTTCCAATACTATGAAAATGGGCGTGCATCGGGACACTTTGTTGGCGTCTGCGGAGCTGGCGGATCACGTGATCTGGGCCAATCTGGATAGCTACGAATGGCTTGATGAAGCGGTGCGTAATGCGTCGCCCAAGCACCAGTGTGTGGGCAGTGTTGACGAAATCACCCGTTTGCTTGCCGACGTGAAAGGTCCCGCACATATTGTCCTCATGAGCAATGGCGGTTTCGCGGGATTACCTGCGAAACTGAAAAGCCTGCTCGCCGAAGAAGAGGCGGTGTCGTCGTGACGTTCAAGGAGCCGATTACCATTGCGATTACCGGCGCCTCCGGCTTTCAGTACGGCTGGCGTTTGTTGCAGGTGTTGCTGCAAAAGCATCATCAGGTTTATTTGATGGTGTCGAAGGCGGCCTATGTGGTCGCCAGTGTGGAAGCCGATATCAAGCTGCCCGGTCAGGCGGCGAAGCTGGAGCAGACGTTGACTGAAGAGTTTGACGCAGCGCCAGGCCAGCTGCGCGTATTTGGGAAAGAGGACTGGATGTCTCCCGTGGCTTCCGGCTCAGGCTCTCCAGCGAGAATGGTGGTCTGTCCCTGTAGTACGGGAACCCTGTCCGCCGTGGCCACTGGTGCGAGTAATAATCTGATTGAGCGCGCTGCGGACGTTGTGTTGAAGGAGCGTAAGCAACTGATTCTGGTGCCGAGAGAAAGCCCGTACTCCACGGTGCAACTGGAAAACATGCTGAAGCTATCGCAAATGGGCGTCACGATTATGCCTGCATCTCCCGGTTTTTATCACAAGCCGGCGTCTGTGGAGCAGATGATCGACTTCATCGTCGCCCGCATTCTGAATCATCTCGGCATTGACCAGGATCTGACTCCGGCGTGGGGCAGGGCCTCCTCGACTCCCGGCGACGACGAATCCTGATCTGACGTCGTCCGCCTGTCTTAAAAATCAAATATTGCGAGCAGCATTATGAGTATTGATTGGAACGTGACTCCCGCCGCAATCTGGCGACAATTCAAAGGCAACCTGCGCGCCGTACGTGAAATTGACCCTGTGCGTTTTGATGAGCTATTGAACGTAGATCGTCAGAAAACGGCCTTGCAGCGCAATACGGAGCGCTTTCTGGCGGGTAAACCGGCTAACAACGCTTTGTTATGGGGCTCTCGCGGCACAGGCAAGTCGTCACTGATCAAGGCTATGTTGAATGAATATTTCCCTCAGGGATTGCGCGTCATTGAAGTCGACAAAGACGATTTGATTTATCTGCCGGAAATTGTCGATGAAGTACGCGACCTGCCTCAGCGCTTCATTATTTTTTGCGATGATTTGTCATTCGAAGCGGGGGAGAAAACCTATAAGGTTCTGAAAAGCGTACTGGAAGGTTCTATTGAACTGCCGCCGAAAAACGTGCTGATCTACGCGACCTCCAATCGTCGTCATTTGATGCCTGAGTACATGTCGGAAAACCTGGAGACCAAGCTGGTCAACAATGAGATTCACCAGGGGGATTCGGTGGAGGAGAAAGTCTCGCTGTCGGATCGTTTTGGCTTGTGGCTCTCTTTTTATCCGTTCAACCAGGACAGTTATCTGGATATTATCGATCACTATTTTCATGACTACACGGGCGACCGCGAGGCGCTGCACAGGCTGGCGATTCAGTTCGCCACCTCCAGAGGCGGCCGTAGCGGTCGCGTGGCGTTTCAATTCTACAAACAACATAGCGAAAATTAGTCGATGACGTGGCGCAAGCGGCTGGCGTGGGGCGGTCTTATCACCTTGCTGACGCTCTGTATTTTGACGGGAGTGGCCTGGTGGTTTGCGCCGCAGTGGTTGCCGCCTCTGGCGCAGGAGCTGGCGGGCCGCGCAGGCGTCGACATCCGCAAGCTGGAAATTGGACGTCCCGGCTGGGGAGGCTGGCGCTTGCGGGAGGTCGAACTTGGCCTGGATGGCGGAGCCATCGTCTACGGGGAAAACGTCAAAATCGGCTGGCGCTGTTGCCAAAAAATTGAACAATCACTGACTGCGAAAGCGCAACGGATTGTCTATACGCCAGCGGAGAAAAGCACTGCGGAGTCGAGCGCGCCGGTGGCGGTGAGCGCCTTGTTATACAGCGTGGCGCAACGTATTCCCTTTATCACGGTTGAGGTGGAGCAGCTGGAAACACAGGCTGGCGACCAGACGCTGACCGCCAGCCTGTCTCTGGAGCGGACGCTGGAAGGGCTGGATCTGCAGGCTCAAACCCAGTATCAGGATGCGCCATTGGCCGTGTCGTTAAACTGGGTGGCGCCTACGTCACTCTCTCTCAGTCTGGCGAGCGATCAACGCATGACGCTTAGCGCCAAGGGAGAGTTGGGCGATGACGGCGTCTGGCGTTTTAGCGGGGAACATTCTGCGGATTGGGCGGCGTTCCTCGCCGCCATTCGAATGCCGCAAGAGTCCATTACCTCACTGCAGACTTCCGGCGCGCTACAGCTGATGTTTCCAGATGTCATTGGCGGCGCTCCCTGGTCGTTCAGCATCAAGCCCAAGTTCCAAACGCAACTGGCGCAGCAGGATATCAAGATTTCCGGTGAAACGAATATTGAGCTTAATGGCGTGATGACTCCAGAAACCGCGGTGATCCAGCCATCGACGGTTCTAGTCAATGTGCCGCAATGGCCTGAGTCCGCGCCATCGCTGCCTTCGACATGGCAGGTAAGCGTGCTGGAAGCGGTGCGCTGTGAACATCTATCTGCGGAGCCGAGTTGTCCTGGCGCACTGAAACTGGAGTTGCACTCCAAACCAGCGTCGGACATGGAGCCGCAGCTCAATGCCAAGGCGTCGCTGCAATACGCCGCAGCGACAAAGACTGTGGCCGCGGTGCTGCAAACCGATGCAACCCTGACCGATCCCAAATACCCGCAAAAAGTAGAGCTGACGCTGGATGGGCAAGTTAAGTTGGGGACAGAAATTCAGGTGAACCTTAAAAAAGGCGCTCGTATCGCTTGGAGCGGCTGGTCGCTTCAAGACGCGTCAATGGAGCTCAAGGACGGAAACATCGAGCTTGGGAAGACGGCTCTGTCGATGAATACGGGAGCGTCGGGGCAGGGTAAGCCCGCATTTTCCTGGAGCTTAACTACGGATGCTAAAGCCAAAGTCAGCCTGTCTCACAAGGGGCAAAATGCGGAAGTGAACTTGGTGGGCAGGGTGAAAGCGGATGACAAACGTATCGCGCTGGATAAAGGACAGTTGAGCGCATTGGGACTGAGCAGCCCGATCGAAGTGATATACCGGACTGCGGAAAATAAAGGTTGGCTGTCTTACGATGTCGAAGGCAAATTAGCGAACTTCAACTTTATTAAATCCTATATCGCCGCTTTTCCCGAAGCATTGACGATCAGTCTTGGCAAAGTCTCCGCCAGCGGCGCCCTGAACTGGTCAATGAAAGACGCTTTGGCGATTGATGGGCGCTCGAATGTCGCGCTGTCCAATTGGGGAGCGACCTACGAAGAAATTAAAGCGAAAGGCGTTAGTCTGACCTCGGATGTGCAATTCACCGGACAGGCGGCTTCCTTTACTCAGCCGCTGCGCCTCACTGTCGCCTCGGTTGAGGCGGCGGATATGTTGCAGACCAGCGATGCGGCGGCGGAGGTTTCCGGTCGTGTGGAATACGCCAAGGGGCTCACATGCGACCTGCAGTTGGACCGCGCCTCCATCGGGCTTTTTGACGGCAAAGCGAGGCTGGTGCAACCGGCGAAAGTACAATGCCCGTTGACCCACTCCGACTTTTGGGTGGAAGTCTCCAATCTGGACCTGGGTAAGCTGGTTGCGCTGGAGAGCGATAAAATCAAGGCCAGCGGCCGCATTGCCGGTCTGTTGCCGATCACCATAAAGGACGGCGGCGTCATCGCCAATAATGGCCGGATCGCCGCCCAGTCGTCCGGTTCGATAAATCTGGTGGATGTGGACTACTGGCGGGCGCTCAGCGCCGCCAATCCCAGTTTGCAGTTTGCTGTCGATGCGCTGGAGAACTTTAACTACAATTCTCTGGTCAGCCGGGTGGATTACCAACAAAATGGCGTTCTGCTGTTTGATATTGAGCTGGCGGGAAGGAGCGCGAATAAACGCTACTCCGGCGCTCCTATCGCGCTGAACGTGAATCTGCAAACCAATATTATTGATAATCTGCGGAGCATTTTGGTCCCTGGCTCTATTCAGAAAAAGTTGGAAAAAGGGACTTATTAACCGTGGCGGCAGTTCAGTTTATGTTCAGCTACGGTTGCTATAGTTAACTGAAGTAAATAAGGCTTAGTTATTTGATGAATACTAAAAACTCAATATTGTGTGCGTTATGCTTACCGCTTATCGTCGCATGCGCTCCAAGGGTTGAAGTGGCGGTGCCTGACAAGCCCATCACGATTAACCTCAATGTAAAAATTGAGCATGAGATCAGGGTGAAGGTTGAGAAGGATCTCGAGAAGCTCTTCTCCGAAGAAGATGATTTGTTCTAAGCAGCGCCCCTACGTTGCGATAAAAGTAACCAAACGACCGCATACCTGTGTGTAGAGGCGCGAGAGAGGATTTCTGTATGAAAAAGATCATTCTGGCTTTATTTTGTAGTCTGTTTGTCAGCATGCCCGTGTGGGCGTTGGATTTAGACGAGGCCAAAGCGAAAGGCTTGGTCGGCGAGCAGGCTGACGGCTATCTGGGCGCAGTCAAATCTGGCGCGGAGGTCAACGCGCTGGTATCGGAAACCAACGATAAACGCAGCAAGAAGTACGCAAAAATTGCTGCGGAGCGCGGCATCTCTGTAGACGAAGTCGGCAAACTAGCCGGTAAGTTGCTCATAGAGAAAGCCGGCCCTAAAGATTACGTTAAAGGTTCCGGCGGCTGGGTAATGAAAGAGCAGCTTTAATCACCCCGCAAGGGAAATAGCGGCGACATGCATCCCTCTATTTCCCTGTTATTTGCTGGAGCTGGTTAAACGTTTTATCCGTCACGGTATACGCGGCTCCAAATCCTTTCACAAAACGACCGCTGGTGATCTCCAGCCTCAATAAGCTAAAGTCCGGCAGTTGACGCAGCATGGCGATAGTCGGGCCGAATTTGTCGGCGAACCTGTCGAGCATGGCTTCATAGTCCTGACTATCACGACCGACTTCTAACACTGCGCATCGCAGAATCAACCTCAATCTGGCGAAGAGATTCCGGCTTGCCTGCTCCTCCTCTATAAACAGCAAACTCGCGACGGGGGTTGTCTTCAGATAGGCTGTATGAGGCGCCAGCGCGCTGACGTAGATGTAAAAGTCTCCATCCTGTCTGACGAATGGGGCATAGCTCGCCAAAGGCTCGTTGTTCTCATTGACGCAGGCGAACTGCACCGTCTTAAAGCGTTCGATCAGCGCCTCTATTTCCGCCCTCAGCGATTCCGTTTCTGTTGACAAGTCCGTCTTCCTCTTCGCGTTAATCCAACGAGTCAGGCGTTTCGCTCGATCGCGAACTGTCTGTTTTCGTCAGTCAAAATGAAACTTTTCGTTATTGGTGGGTCCTGGCGTAATTGCGACACTGAATCCATATTCACACCATGGAAAACCTCCTCACAGAATAACAACAGGAGACGGTCATGATACCGAGAGCACTTTTCGATAGCGACCTGGAACAGTTCAGAGATTCCTTCCGCAAGTTTTTGGAAAAAGAAGCGGCCCCTTTTCATTTGCAGTGGGAAAAAGACGGGCAGGTGGATCGCGGCCTTTGGAACAAGGCGGGAGAGATGGGATATTTATGCCCGACGATGCCGGAGGAATACGGCGGCTCTGGCGTGGACTTTCGCTTCAGCGCAGTGATTTCCGAAGAGATTTCCCATTTGGGATTATCCGGCATTGGTTTCGGACTGCACTCGGATATTGTGGCCCCCTATATTCTTCACTATGGAACCGAGCCACAGAAGAAAAACTACCTCTCCAAAATGGCGACTGGGGAGATGGTGTCCGCCATCGCAATGACGGAGCCCGGCGCAGGCTCAGATCTACAGGGCGTGAAAACCACCGCGGTTAAAAACGGGGATCATTACGTCCTGAACGGCTCGAAAACCTTCATCACCAACGGACAACATGCGGATGTCGTGATTGTGGTCGCCAAGACCGATCCCAAAGAGGGCGCCAAAGGCACAAGTCTGTTTTTGGTGGAGAGTAACTGGAAGGGGTTCAGCAAGGGCAAGAATCTGGAAAAAGTGGGCATGAAAGCTCAGGATACTTCTGAGCTGTTCTTTCAGGATGTCATTGTTCCGGCGGAAAATCTGTTAGGCGCTGAAAACAGCGGGTTTATCGCCCTGATGCAGGAACTACCTCAAGAGAGGCTATTGGTAGGCATCACCGCAATCTCCGCCTGTGAAGCGGCGCTCGACCTGACCATCAAATACTGCAAGGAACGCAACGCCTTCGGTAAACCACTAATGGCGTTTCAAAACACCCGCTTCAAACTCGCCGAGCTAAAAGCGGAAGTCACAGCAGGCCGGGTCTTCCTGGACCGCTGCCTGGAACTCCATCTCGACAAAAAACTCGACGTACCCACCGCCGCCATGCTCAAACAGTGGTCCACCGACCTGCAATGCAAAGTCATGGACGAATGCGTCCAACTCCACGGCGGCTACGGCTACATGTGGGAATACCCCATCGCCCGCGCCTGGGCCGACTCGCGAGTCCAAAAAATCTACGCCGGCACGAATGAGATCATGAAAGAGATAGTGGCTCGGTCTTTGTGAGTGTTCGAGCCGTTTGGATCTGTTGTGAAATATTCTCAGGATTCAGCTTGGCTTTAAGAGTGCAAAGAACATGTATTGCCTTTATCTACGCTGACAACTGGGCAGTCCGTCACAATTCGGTTAGATGGTTCGTCCTGTAATGGGTATGACATCACCCAAATGGTACGTATTAATAAGTAAGCCTCGGGTAGTCTAGTCCCCCTCTGGAGCCTGATAATTTCGTCTGCAGTCAGGCTCCTGACTTTCCCTTCTTCTCCGTCTTCCCTTACTACGCGTGAGGCTCAGCCGGTTGCGGCTTTAACGTTTAAGATCAATGCGTCTGCAATCTCATGCCGGTTAGGTTGGTTGTGTACTATCCACTAGAGATAACGGACTAGTCCTAGGGCTAGACGGCCTGACCGATACAAAGAAATTAACAACGTTAATAGAATGCCCGGCCATGTGGGTCTAAGGTTATATGCATAGCATTTTCCGCTCTATCGAAAATGCTAAAGGACTTTGGGCCACCGCTCGAAGATACAAACTACAAAAAGGGCTGACTTATGTTTCATAAGAACAGAAAAGTTGGGGTATTTATTGGGACTGCTTTGCTAGCCAGCGCCGCGCAGGCTTCCCTACCGCCAGTGCAGGGCGCGTCTAACAGCCGTCCTATAGAAGTTCACGAACACGCCATTCCGTCTCAGCAGCAGACGGAGCTTCCACCGCCAGTGATGACGCCCACCAAAATCCATCAGAGCTTTATGATGATGGCCGCCAAGGAAATTGCGGCGGATTGCGATCCCCAGAATTTGGCTTCTCTCTCCGGGTCCGCATTGACCCAGGCCATCCAGAAATCCGATATGGGATGTATCAACGACCTGTTTCAGGCGCGCGGGGATTTGGCGCGCAATCTGTTCCAGGAAAGCAAAATGATTACGGTCGCGCAGGCGATGGCGTCTGAATCAAGCCGTTACCAGGGTGACAACACCACGGGTATGGAGCAGCTGATTCTCTACATGCGCGCCGGTTACTTCGTGCAGTGGTATCACTCCGATGAAGTGGGTGATTACAGCAACAACCTGAAACAGCAAGCCGCTACGGCGATCACCGCGTTCATGAATAGTGCGTTGAACTACCTGCATAAGCGGGAAAACGCATCGGTCATGGGTGAAGCCTTGACGTTGGTGGACAGCTCCTTGAACCAGGGCGTCTTTGTCTACGACACCATCTACTGGCTGCAACTGCTGCAGGACAAAGCCGCGACTGAAGATGCATATGCTCGCGCACTGAACAGCATTTTCACCATCTACTTCCGTGGCCATGGCTACGATGACTTCAAACAAAAAGTCGCCAACGATTCCCGCGTCGCCAAAGCGCTGTATGACTTCATCATGAAGAATGGCGCATGGCTGAACGATGGCCGTGATTACCTGGTGCTCAACGCGACCAGAGAACTGGGTCGCTTCCTGCAGTACGACGGTACGCGTAAAGCGGTGGGCGGTTGGATTGGCGCGTTAATGGATAAGTATCCGCTGGCGTCCGATACCGTGAATATGTGGGCGTTACTGGCCGGCGCTGTTGAGTTGAACGACCCGGAAAACTGCGGCGAATATAACGCATGTAACGTGAAAGAGCGGGTCAAGGAAGTGGTGCTCACCATCCGTCATGACTGTAGTCCGACGATTACTGTGAACGCCCAGTCGATGTCCTCCAAAGAACTGGCCTCCGCCTGTGAAACGTTGGGCATGCGCGAAGAAATCTTCCACGACATGTTGAAGACCAATAAACAGCCGGTCGCTGATGACTTCAACGACAAACTGGAACTGGTCGTGTTTAAAAACAGTGGCGCATACGGCGACTTCGGCTGGCTGCTGTTTGGCATAGACACCAACAATGGCGGTATGTATCTGGAAGGCACGCCTTCCGATCCTAATAACCAGGCGCGCTTCATCGCTTATCAGGCGGATTACGCCCCGGGCGAGCATCGGGTCTGGAACCTGGAGCACGAGTACACGCATTATCTGGACGGACGTTTTGACCTGTACGGCGATTTCAACACCGGCATGCAGGTTCCTACCGTTTGGTGGACCGAAGGTCTGGCGGAATACGTGTCCAAGCTGAAAGACAACCAGGGAGCGGAGGATGTAGCTCGTCGCGAGAAAGTGGCGCTGTCTAAAATCCTGCGCAACACCTATGACGATGGTGTTGACCGTATCTATCGTTGGGGCTACTGGTCCGCTCGTTACATGTTGGAGCAACGTCCCTCGGACACCGCCCAGATTCTGTCCTGGTTCAGAGCCGGTGATTACGAGAGCTTCGAAGCTTGGTTGAACTCCACTGGTCAGCGTTACGACGAGCACTTCGCCAACTGGTTGGCGGCGGTCTTGGAAGGTAACGACGATGGCGGAGATGACGGTGGCGATGATGGCGGCGACGACGGTGGTGATGACGGCGGCGACGATGGCGGTGATGATGGTGGCGACGACGGTTCCGACGATCCGCGCGCACTGGAGCCCGGCAAGCCCAAGTCACTGACTGCGGGCGCAGGCAGCCAGGCGTACTACTTCATGTTCGCGCCTCGCGGCACGGACCTGCTGCATTTGCTGACTCGCGGCGATAATGGCGATGTATCCGTTTACGTGAAGCACGACGGCTGGCCGACAACGACAGACTACGACCAGAAGTCCACTTCCGGCGCTGCTGACAACAACATTCAGGTTTCTTCACCTGAAGGCGGTACCTATTACCATGTGCTGCTGACGTCCACATCCGGCTACAGTGACCTATGTGTGACTGTAGGCTTGAACGACGCGCCAACCGACTGTGGCGACACTGGCGGCGGCGATGATGGCGGCGGTGACTCATCTGATGGTCCAGAGCTGTCCAGCGGCAAGCCGCGCAGCAACCTGGAGTCCACTCATGGCGAGTATTATTGGTTCTATGTTCCTGCGGGAACCCGCACCTTTGAATTGAACACCTGGGGCGGTCGCGGCAATGTCGATCTGTATGTGCGTAACGCAGGCTGGCCAGACGCCAGCACTTACGATGACGTGTCCGCAAGACGCAGCAACAACGAAAGAATCGTAGTGAGAAATCCTAATGTCGGCACATACTACCATGTGTGGTTGAAAACCGACGGCGGATACAGCGGCGTTAACCTGCAGCTGACTCTACGGTAGTTGAAGCCTCCAGCGCAGTCACCCTGGCTGCGCTGGCAAGCTTGAACACCCTTCCTTATTGTCCGGGCGTATCGTGCGCCCGGTTTTTTTGTTTCCGCACTGCTGAACCGACCTGAGTAGCTAAGGCTCCTTTCTCTCCCGTATAAGTTTCATCGCAAGGTTTTACAGTTATTTACAGCACATAAAACGACTGTTTCAAACAGATGTTTTAAACTCTGCGCTATTGGGTGAATGGCAATCAGGGGAATCAATACGGGAGGTGTTATGAAGAACATCCTGCAAAGTGCGGCTCTGGGATTAATACTAGCCGGTTTTTTCGCGGCCAGTGTTCAGGCGCAGGAAAATCTCACGGTGGAAGTTGATTCTGATAAGTCGTTCTCAGGCGCCTATCAGGTGGGAGAAGACCGCGTTGAATTCGCCAGCTTTCTGGGGCGGGACGCTTTGGTCAAGGTCTGCGTTAATGTGAATGGCGCGACTCGTGAAGCATCGGTATATCTGGAGGCGGGGGATATACAGAGCGCTAGTGCGAAACGGCTCAGCAACAAAGAAGAAACGTTGATATTTGACGCCGCCAATGCGCTGGCTGAATACCTCTCCGCCAGTCGCGAAGACATAGAAAACCCTGCGCTAATGCTGGTCGGCGTAATGGATTACTGGTCCAGTCGCACTCATTAAGCTGGCCTGAATCAAGATACGCCAGCATCAGAATTGACCAATGGGGCCTGAGCCTCCGGCTTGGGTTCCTTACGCGATTCGGTGACCTCCTGCTGTAGGGTTTTGACTTGATTCGTCAGGGATTCCACCTCTTTGTTTTTGCCCGCCAGATTTTTGCTCAACGTCGTGTTCTCTTGAGTCAACGCTGCGTTTTCCCGGCCCAACGTGGCGTTGGACGTTTCCAGTGTTTTTACTTGCGCCGTCAGTGACTCGACCTGAGTCGTCAGCGCAGCATGGGCGTCGTCGCTTTTTTGTTGTTGGGTGTTTTGCGTCGCCAGTGCGGCTTTGACTTCCTCTAATTGAGCGGTAAGGTTTTGCTCGCGCTCATTTGCGGTGGCGATATCCGCATTGCTGCGTTCCAACGCATCTGTCGCTTGCTGTAAAGCGGCGGCCGTATCAGCCAGCTCACTGGCTAATGTCTCGATGCGGGCGGTTTGCTGCTGAATGAGTTCTTGCTGCTGGGCGAGGGCGCCCTCCATGTCTTTTTGTTTGCTCGCCAACTCGGCGTTTTCCGACGCTTTATCTTGCAGTTGCTGTTGCAAGGACGCGGATTCATTTTGCGCGCTGGTCAGGGCTTGCGTCAGTTCGCGGGTCTTGGTCTCGCTGGCGTTCAGGCTGCTTTGCAGGGTGGATTTCTCTTGTTGTAATTGCGATTTTTCTTTGCGTAGCCCCTGTAGTTCCGCGCCAGCGCTACTCGCTTCCGCCCGACTGCTGGAGAGGCTTTGATTAAGCTGCTCGTTACGTCGCGCTGACTCCGTTAACGCCGTTGTCAGACGCTGGGCCTGGGATAACAAATTATCCAGTTCGCCGCGCACGCTTTGCTGGCGCTCTTGCAGTTGGAAGACGAGATAGCCGACGGCGACGAAGATGACGATAGCCGGAACGGTCAGCAAGGCCTGTAAACGACCGCCTTTCCTGGCGGCTTGCGCCGCAGCCTGCTGCGCCGCCAGTTGCGTTTCCACTTCTTTCATACGCTGATCGATATCACGCTGGCGCTCTTCCATGCTGCGCTCACGTTCTTTCAGCGCCTGTTCTTTGTCGCGTAAATCGCTGGCTTTTTCATCATTGCTTTTGGCGCGTTGCTTAGACTGCTCTTCCTGGCGGGTCAGGGCCTGCTCCTTGCGAGTCAGGCTCTGCTCGCGCATTTCGATAGAGCGCTGCTTGCGCTCCAGGGCCCGCTCATCATTACTTTGCATTGCTCCAGACTCCGGCTTATTTATCAAACTGTTATAAACAGTGTAGCCAATGCCCGGGAACTTGCCCTTAAGGGGTTAATGAAGACCAGGCGCTGTCGCAAAAGATATCGATATAGTGCGTCGGCGGCTTTTTCACGCGACTGGCTAACCAGTGGCGAGCGTAATCCTGCGCAGGGCCGATCAACAGCGAGTGGTAAAGATCGAAGGGCAGGGCGCGGATCTGGCCGTTTTCGAGATAGGGGGTAAACCAGTCTTTCAGATAGGTGAAATGTCGTTTGTTATCCTGCTTGAGTTTCTGCTGTTGCTCTTCACTGAGCGCTTCGCCTCTGGAGCCGAAAATATAGCGGGCCCAATCCGGATTTTGCGTTATCCATTCTATATAAACACGCACGACGGACTTCACGCCTTCTTCGGCGGTTTCGCATTCGGCGAGCGCATCTTTCAATTGCGCGAAATGATCTTCCATTCCCAGCATATACAAGGCGGCGGCGATAGCTTCTTTACTGCCGAAATGGTGATAAACGCTGCCTACGCTGGCGCCGGATTCCGCGCGGATCATATCAATGGTGGTCGCAGCGATGCCGTGTTGGGTGAAACACTTTAACGCCGCATTGAGAATGTCGTCACGGCGACTTTTGGAGCGGGTGCTTGAAATCTTCATATTGGAACAATATTCTAGAATAAAATTCTAATTTATCAGGAGGCTGTTATGACTGCCGCAGCGGCTGCTCCATCGGAGCAGGCGAGTTCCACGCTTCGTTTATATCACTCTTTTGCGCGTCTTCCTTTGGGCGCCTGGCTGTTCAGCCGCGCACTGTGCTTTAAAGCTCCTTATTTTAGCAGCATTCGGCCACGCATACGGCAGCTAAAACCAGGACTGTCTGAGTGGGAAATCAAGAACCGTCGCAGTGTGCGCAACCATCTGGGAACAGTGCACGCGCTGGCGATGGGCAACTTGGCGGAGCTGTGCGCAGGAACGCTGATGGAGGCGTCATTGCCGTCGCGCCTGCGTTGGATTCCCAAAGGCATGCAGATTGAGTACCTGAAAAAAGCGACGACGGATCTGGTGGCGACCGCCGTGATTGCTGATCCAAAGACGTGATCTCCCGGAAATTATGAAGTGGAAGTCATGGTGAAAAATACGCACGGCGAAGCGGTGTCGCGCGCAGTGATCACCATGTGGTTGAGTGAGAAAAACCAACATCGTTAGCTGCTAGTAATTAGCTGCTACAACAAACAGGAGGCGCCGCATGGACATCATGCAGATTGGAAACAAGATTCTAAATGAACAGCCTTTCAGCCGCTTAATGGGAACCCGGTTGGAGAGTCTGCAGCCGGGCTTCGCGCAGTTGGAGCTGGATATCAAACCGGAATTCTTGCAACAGCACGGCTATGTGCACGGCGGCGTCATCAGCTATCTGGCGGACAATGCGCTGACGTTCGCCGGAGGCAGTTTGTTCGGTGACGCGTTAACGGTGGAGTTTAAAATTAATTACCAACGACCGGCGCAGGGACAGCGGCTTATCGCCAAAGCGAAGGCGGAAGCTTCAGGTAGAAAAGTGGTGTGCTGCACTTGTGAAATTTACTGTCTGAATGATGAGGAAGAATTTCTATGCGCCTCCGCGCAGGGAACCGTGCTTGGAAAAGTCTGAGTCATTGACGCGCCGTTACGATGCGATGTCGACGGCGCGTTAGTCGGCCTAACTTGTGAATAAATCACGTAAAATCGACCTCTCAGGCGAATAATCGCTTGCCTCAAATCTTTTTTTGTACATACTTGCCAGTCAATTGAACTATCGCTTGATATAAGGTGCGGAATTATCTTTTTTCGCGAAAAAAAGATAGAAAAAACGCATTCTTATTGGGCGTTTTCTAGACAAATTGTACTTTCCGATTACATTTAAAGAGGAAGTGTTTCCTCTCTCCTTTGCTTAATTAATTTGGGGTGACAAGATGGCGACCAGCAAAAAAGGCAAAATCGGCCTTGATCGACTCTTTGACAAGGCTATTGAGGAATTGCGCAGTGCGCAAGACAAACTCAACACTCATGTGGGCCAATGGGTGACTAAGGCTGAAGCTGACCTGAAAGTGGATCAGTCTTTGAAAAAAGTATTCGCCCGCATCGAAGATCTGCAAAAGAAACAGATCGACAACATGCATAAATGGCAGAAAGATTTCGAAGCGAGATTCGCTGCTGTGCTGGATTTCCAAAAGCAAATGCTGGAAGCCATTATGCCTGCTGGTAAAGCGCCTGCCGCCGCCAGTAAAACCGCCAAGCCTGCAGCCGCTAAGCCCAAGGCCGCCGCTAAGCCAGCCGCGAGCAAAGCTGCTAAAGCGCCTGCTGCGAAGAAACCTGCTGCAGCCAAGAAGCCAGCCGCGAAGAAACCCGCTGCGACGACTGCTAAGAAAGCGCCTGCCGCCGCCAGCAAAGCCGCTTCTACAGCATCTGCGGCTAAAACAGCTGCAGCAAAACCTGCTGCCAAAAAGCCAGCGGCTAAGAAGCCTGCTGCGAAGGCTGCAAGCACAGCTAAAACTTCCACTACCGCCAAGAAACCGGCAGCTAAAAAACCTGCGGCTAAGCCTGCTAAACCAGCCGTAGCTGCGAAGAGCGCAGCGGACAAAGCCGCTGATGCGAAGCCGGCGGCAGCGGACAGCAAAACTGCATCGACAACGGCAGCCAAGCCAGCAGCGAAAAAACCTGCTGCTAAAAAGCCCGCCGCTAAGAAACCTGCTGCGAAGGCGCCAAGCGCCGCTAAAACTTCCACTACCGCCAAGAAGCCTGCAGCTAAAAAGCCAGCGGCGCCGCGTAAAGCCGCCGCCAAAAAACCGGCTGCGCCAGCAGTGAAGGAAGCCGCTCCAGAAGCGCCAAAAGCGACGACTGAGTCCACTTCAGCGCCGGCAGCGCCTTCCGCGTCCAGCTCCGAAGCATAAGCTTCGTCGAGAGGAAGACGCTTTCCATAGCAAACGGGGCCGCAGTGAGCGGTCCCTGTTTGTCTGATCCGACTAAATTCGCTTAGTTCCTCAACTAGAGCGCGCCGATAACCCTCTGACAATATTCTGGATGGCGGACATTGACCCCGCTCAGCATTCTTTATCAAGATGAATGGCTCGTCGCCATTGATAAACCTTCCGGCCTTTTGGTGCATCGCAGTGAAATCGATCGCCATGAAACTCAGTTTGCAATACAGCTGCTTCGCGATCAGATCGGACGTCGGGTATACCCGTTGCACCGCCTGGATAAGCCGACTTCCGGGGTTCTCCTGTTTGCGTTGGATTCCGATACTGCAAAGACATGCGGTGAATCCTGGGCGCAAGGCGTCGATAAAACCTATCTGGCGATTGTGCGCGGCGTTCCCGCAGAAGAGGGGACCATCGATAAACCGTTAAAAGAGCCTTGGGATCGTTTAGGCGATCGTAACGTCAGCAAGGACAAGCCGGAACAGCCGGCGGTAACGGAATATCGGCGTTTGGCGTCGTGTGAGTTGCCCTATGCGGTGGATCGCTATCCCACTGCGCGTTATTCTCTGGTCAGAGTGCATCCGCAAACCGGCAGACGCCACCAGATTCGCCGCCACTTCAAATCGCTGTCGCACCCTCTGATCGGCGACACCAGTTACGGAAAGAGCGTGCATAACCGCTTCTTCGCTGAGCAATACGGCGTGCAGCGTCTATTATTGCATGCGGCGGAAATGCGTTTGCCTCATCCCTACAGCGGCGAACCTTTGACAATCTGTGCGCCGGTGACGGGCGAGGTATTGCAGTTGCTGGAATCTCTGGATTGGTTAAATTCGATACCATTGGAGTGGCGAAAATTTTAATCAAAACCTGTATCATTGGCGCGCTCCCTGGGTATTGCGCCCGCCTGCGTCATTTTCTGATATTCCCGCCTGCCTGTGAGTAACAGTGCGTATGGTCTATTGGGGGCCTGATTCCAATAATTGTCCATTTTTTCATCGCCAGGCGTCGGCGGCCGGAGCGATCAAGACTTCCCAATAAAGAGGAAATTGTTGTTATGTGGTTGAATTACGCGGTGATAGGCTTGGCGGTTCTCGCTCTCCTAGGCGTGGTCCTGGAAGAGGTGATTCACGTAAACAAAGCCAAAATCACCCTTTTCCTTGGCGCACTGGCCTGGATTCTACTCTTTGCATTCAATAGCGGCGATCCCGAACATCAAGAAGCGGTCATTCATGGACTGGAAAGCAACATCGCCGAAATAGCCGGGCTCTGGCTTTTCCTTTTGGCGGCTATGACCTTCGTCGCCTACCTCAACAAAAAGGGAATGATTGAGAACCTTATTTATCTGTTTCTTCCCAAACGGGTATCGGAGCGCAAGCTTTTATTTCTAACGGGCCTGTTCTGTTTTGTTTTCTCCTCTCTCGCCGACAACATCACCGCGACCCTGGTTTCCGTCACCCTGATTCTGTCCTTGCGAATGGACACCGCCAAGACACTGCGCTTCGCCGCTCTCGTAGTATTCTCCGTTAACTCCGGCGGCGTCGCTCTGATCACCGGCGACGTCACCACACTGATGATCTTCCTGCAGCATAAAGTCGACATTCTGGATCTGCTGCTGCTTAGTATTCCCTCTTTCGTCGCCGTTATGTTTATGGCGACTATGTTGAGTTTCGGCCTGTCCGGCGATGTCATCGTGCAGCAGCACCGCACTGACGTGCGCGGCGTTGATATGGCCATCGCCGGCGTATTTCTGGCGACGATTCTGGGCACTATCGTTCTTAACGTCGTGTACCAGATTCCTCCTGTTCTGACGTTCCTGTTTGGTCTTGCGACCATGTTCCTGGTGGCGCGCTTCTTTAACGACGACATCGAGAACGACCCGATTCTGGAATACATCCGTGTTATCGAGTTTGAAACCCTGCTGTTCTTCCTGGGTATTCTGTTGCTGGTTGGCGTACTCAAAGAAGTGCATGTTCTGGAATCCTTACTGGCCATGTACTCGCAAGTGTCGCCGCTGGTGGCGAACTACCTGATGGGTCTGCTGTCCGCGTGTATCGACAACGTGCCTCTGACGGCGGCGCTGCTCAAGTCTGGCATCACCATGAGCAAAGCGGAGTGGATGGGGCTGACCTATGCGGTAGGCGTTGGCGGTTCTCTGCTGGTTATCGGTTCTGCGGCGGGCATTGTCGCGATGTCCAAAGTTCGCGGCCTGACTTTCGGCAGTTACGCCAAGTACGTGCCTGCACTGCTGGGCGCTTATTCCGTCGGTTACGCCGGCGTTTATATGTTGGCCCATTACGCGATGTAATACTTACGCTGGAGAGCGCAGTGGCGCTCTCCAGCGTTGCTTTCTTCTGACCACTTCCTTTCTCTCGTCTTCTATTTTTCTTGTTCTTGCTCGCCCGACCTCATTTTCCTGCTCATCAAAATCTGTCGATTGGTTCATACCCTTGTTCCGTCCGCTCCTTCTAAAGGCGGATTTGCCACATCAAGGCAATTGTTAAGCTCACCGGAGCCTATAAGAACAACAGTTAAACGGGGGGCGTCTATGCAGCCTGTCCTTTCCGATATGCTCTATGTGGAATCCGCTTTCGACTCTGCTCCATGGGAAGCGCCGCTCTCCGTATCTGAGCGCCGACATCTGCTTCTGCAATATGGCGCTCAGTCCAGCGCCTACTTCAGCTTTCAACCTAGTGCGCAGTTTTTTGGCTCCGCTCAGCATGGTTTTGTCAGCTACTGCCCGCTCAGTGGATGGAAGGGGGGAGTGGATGTAGTCTTCAACAATCCGGTATGTGCGGACCAGAATCTGACCTGGCTGCTCAATCGTTTTCTGGCGTCGCGCGAGCGTCCTGCGGTGTTTGTCGGCATTGAGAGCAAGGTGGCGGAGGCGCTGGCGCGGCAGGGCTATGTGGTCAACGAGATGGGTGTAGAGTTCAGTTTTTCTGTGCAGGACTTTTGCGTGCGTGGCAAGCACAAGAAGCAGTTACGCCACGCGGCCAATCTGGGAGCGCGCTATGACTTGAAGGTAGAGGAGCTGCGCGCTTCGCAGGTGGATGCTGAGGAGGTAGAGGCGATTTCGCAACGTTGGCTCAAGCAGAAGGCGGTGAAGCGCAGTGAGCTACGCCTGTTGACGCGTCCCCCGCAGCACCTAGATGAATGGCTGACGCGCCGATTCTATTGTTTTCATGGAGAGCGGTTACTGGGATACATCTACTTCGATCCTTACTTTACGCAAGGCGCGGTCACCGGATATTGCGCCAATATCCTGCGTTGTCTGCCGGATGTTGGACCGGCGGGATTATTGGACTACACCATGTTGCAGGCGATTGAGCAGTTTCGCAGGGAGGGGGTGCCGCGGCTCTCACTGGGGATTGCGCCCTTGCATGACTTGCAGGAAATAGCGGGAGAAAGTCCGTTGTTGCGGCGTCTCGGCCAATGGCTGTATCGCAACGGTTCAGGACTATACGCCTTTGCGCCCCTGGCGTACCACAAAACCCGCTATCGTGGAGAGGAGCGTAAATGGTATCTGGCCTACAAAGACCTTTCCCCTCCGCGATTGCTATGGAGCCTGATGGCGGGCACGGGCGTGCTGGGACGCTAAATCCGTTGATGGCGCGATCAGCCTAAAATTCGTCGATGTAGACAATGGGCTCGCAAAGCGGCGACGAGGATGATACTGAAGTGAGTTATAGTCTTTCTGGCATGGCGGCGCAGAAGGAATTCAACCATCACTCAGGAGAGAAATTGCATGTCATTGGTCAACGTGGAGAAGCGCGGGCATATCCTGTTAATCGGGCTGAATCGTCCGGAAAAAATGAACGCCCTGACAGTGGCGATGTTTCACGACATTGCGGCGGCGTATGGACGACTCCAGCGCGAAGCGGATTTGCGAGTCGGTTTATTGTGGGCGCAGGGCGACCACTTCACCTCGGGGCTGGAGCTAAACGATTGGGCTGAGACGTTTGCGACAGGACAGCCGCCGGAATTGGGCGAAGGAGAAATCGATCCCTTTTTTATCAGCGGCGAACCGCTGCGTAAACCGGTGGTGATGGCGGCGCAAGGATACTGCTACACCTGCGGCGTGGAAATGATGCTGAACACGGATGTGCGTATCGCGGCGAACAATACCCGTTTTGGGCAGTTGGAAGTGAAGCGCGGCTTATTCGCCTGCGGCGGCGCCACGCTGCGTCTGCAACAGGAAATCGGCTGGGCGAATGCGCAACGTTATTTGTTAACTGGAGACGCCTGGACTGCGCAGGACGCCTATCGTTGGGGGCTGGTGCAGGAGCTGGTCGAGCCAGGAGCGCAGTTCGAAAAGGCCCTGGACATTGCAGAGCGTATCGCCAACGCGGCGCCTCTCGGTGTGCAGGGCAGTCTGGCCTCTTCTAAACTGGCGCGTCTGCAGGGAGAAGAGGTCGCCAAAGCGCAGTTGTTCAGCGAGATCAAAAGCCTGATGAACAGCGAGGATATGCAGGAAGGCATCGCGTCCTTTCTGGAGCGACGCGACGCTGTATTTAAAGGCAGATAACCCGCTTAGAGAAATATCAGCACAATCCCGGGCCAGGCCACCAGAATCGCCAGGCGCAATATATCGGCGATGATAAAGGGCGTCACGCCCTTGTAGCACTCAACCAGATTGATGTGCTCCGCCTGGGACTTGAGCACGAAGATGTTCATGCCCACCGGCGGCGTGATCAGGCCAATCTCAATCGCCACCACCGCCAGCACGCCGAACCAGATGGCGGTGTGTTCCGGCGGCATGTTGAAGTTCAGCGACATCACTACCGGAAAGAAGATCGGCACGGTGAGCAGCAGCATCGACATACTGTCGAGGAAACATCCCAATGCAAGGTAGATCAACAACAGAATAATGATCACCGCCGTGGCGCTCAGGTGCATGGAGGTAATGGCGTCAGCGAAGGCATTGGGTATGTTGGAGAGAACAATCACGGAGTTGAACAGGTCCGCTCCCAGTATGATGAAAAACACCAGACCGGTAGTGACGGCGGTCTCCCTGAATATCTTCATCATCGCCTCTCTGTCGAGCTGGCGTTTGAGCTGAGCCAGCAGCCAGGTGGCGAATGCGCCGATGGCGGCGCCTTCCGTCACGGTGAACACGCCGCCGTAAATCCCTCCCAGCAAGCCGAGGAAGATCGCCAGCACCGGCGTGACCCGCAGCAACGCCGACAATCTTTCCACGGTGGACGCCTTGTGGGTTTGCGGTCCTACGGAAGGAAACAGACGCACGTACACCTGCACCGCCAGTAAATAGCCGATGGTGGCGATAATGCCGGGTACGGCGGCGGCGATAAAGAGTTTGGAAATGTTCTGCTCCGTTAACAGGGCGTAGATCACCAGCGCGATGGAAGGCGGAATCAGTATTCCCAGAGTGCCGCCAGCGGCGAGGACGCCCGCGCTTAATTGATTGGAGTAGCCATGGCGCTGCATTTCCGGCAGCGCCACTTTCGACATGGTCAGCGTGGTGGCCAGGGAAGAGCCGCTGATGGCGCCGAAGAAAGCGCAACTGGTGATGGAGGCCATGGCGAGCCCTCCGCGCACCGAGCCGAACCAGGAGTTGCAGGCGCTGAACAGGGTTTTATTAAGGTTGGCTACGGTGGCGAATTGCGCCATCAGCAGGAACATGGGAATGACGGCGAGATCATAAGAGGAAAACCGGTAGAAAGGACCGGAATTAAAATGATTCATCAACGCATCCCAGCCCAGGATGGCGGTATAACCCGCCGCTCCTGTCAACAGCATGGCCGCAGCCACCGGGATGCGCAGAAAAATCAACACGAGCAGCGAGGCGAAGGCGATTACGCCGATGTACAGATCATCCATAAGGGCCTTGTCCTTGGCTATTTATCGGTGACTAGTTTCTGCAATAAGTTACTCACGGCGATCAGCGCCGACAGAAAGCAGGGCGGCGCGCAGGCGAGCAGCACCCAGCCTAACGGGATGGCGAGGATCATGGTTTGTTCGTCGTAGGAAAAGAACTCCTCGGCGCCGTGCACAAGGCGCCAGCCGATGAACGCGAAAATCGCGCAAAGCGCGCATTCGGCGATCATGCAGGCGGCTTTCTCCAATCCCAGGGGAAGGCGCTTGACGAGGAGGTCCACCGCCAGGTGTTTATAGCCGTATTGGCAGGCGGGGAAGGTGTAAAAGATCGCGGTTGCGACGCCGATTTCGACAATTTCGAAATCGCCCGTCACCGCCGTTCCGAACAACCAGCGTCCGAATACGGAAATGGTCACCATCATGACGATGGCGACCAGCGCAGCGCCGCTGAGATAAGCGCTGCACTGCGCCGCGATGGCAAGCCAGGCGTCAGCAGTGCGGACGCTTTGGCGCAAGGCGGGATATGTCGACGACGCAATCATAACTGTCGCGACTTCTCATATTGAGTAACCAGATCTTCAGCTTGCCGCAGTAGATACTCGCCGTTCTTGTTCTGGGAATTCACTTTGGCGACCCAGTCTTCCCGCACAGGCTCCACCCGTTTCTCCCACTCTTTCAACTGGTCCGCCTTGATGGAATAAAAACGGTTGCCGTTTTTCTTGGCCAGCTCTATTCCCACTTTCTCGAAATCGTCCATGGCCTTGCCGATCTGTTTGCTCAATGCAATGCCGGAATTACGATCGATAATGGCTCTCAGGTCTTCAGGCAGCGAGTCGTATTTTTTCTTGTTCATCGCCAGGATGAAGGTGGCGGTATACAGACCGCGGGCGCCGTTGAGCAGGGTATGGCTTTCGGCCAGTTCGTCCAGCTTCAGTGAGGGCACGACTTCGAACGGCAACAACGCCGCGTTGATGACGCCTTTGGAAATGGCCTGAGGGACTTCTGGAGCGGGCATGAACAAGGGATTGGCGCCTAGTAGGCGCAGGGCCTCTCCTGACGCTCTGGTGGGAGCGCGGATTTTCAGGGACTCCAAATCGGCGATCTGCTCAATAGGCTTGCCGAGAATATGGAAAGAACCGGCGGCGTGAGTATGCAGGGACAGCACGTGCACATCCTGATACTCCTCTGGCGCATATTTCTCGATAAAGGTATGAAACGCCTGGCTGGTCGCTTCCGCGGATGAGGCCACGAAAGGAAGCTCGAATACGGAGGTCATCTGAAAGCGGCTGGGTGTATAGCCGGGCAGAGTCCAGATGATATCGACGATGCCGTTTCTGACCTGATCGAACAGTTGCTGTGGCTTGCCTCCCAACTGCATGGAGGGATAGATGCTGATTTTGATGCGTCCGTCGGATTCCTTTTCAATCTTTTCCGCCCAAGGCTCCATCCAGCCCTCTTGATCCAGAGAGGTCGCCGGCAGGAAATGATGCATCCGCAGCGTGACTTCCGCCGCGTGGGAAAAAACAGGGAAAAGCAGGGTAGTGAAAAAAAGCGTAGTGGCGGCGAATGAGATCGCCAGCAGGGTTAGAAATTTAGAGGTAAGTTTGGGTTGTTTGTGCGCCCCGGCCGCAAGCAGGGCGTCGCCAAGTCGCATGACGGCGTGTGATCGCATGGCTTCCTTCTCCAACTCAGTTCTTAGAATGAGCGCGCTATCGACCCCTTTAGCGCTGCAGGTCCTACATTAAAGTAATGTCGGGAGCCCCGTCAATCTGATGACTTGTTTTGAATTTGGAAGGGTGAACGGGTCGAGTTATCGCGGCAAAAGCGCTTGCAACAAGAGGCGAGAACCCCGGTCCGTCGGCGACGCCCGGGGTATTGAGAGCTTAGAAGCCGACTGGCTTGCCCTGTTCCAGGGACGCGTAGGCGGCGTTGGCGAGTTTTAAGGCGTTAACGCCATCCTGTACGCTGACGGGCATTGGAGATTGAGTTACCAGCGCCTGTACGAAGGCGGCCATTTCCGCCTGATAGGCGGCGGCGTAACGTTGCAGGAAGAAGTCTTCCAGCCTGTCGCTGTTTTCCCCTTCCGCGCCGAAACGATGCAACTGTGTGGGTTTGATATTGTGCGCTTGCAACATGCCTTTGGCGCCGAAGGCCTCCACGCGCTGGTCATAGCCGTAGGCGGCGCGGCGACTGTTGAGAATGACGCACTGGGCTCCACTCACGGTGGTCAGGGTAATGGTGGCGGTGTCGATGTCGCCAGCCTGGCCAATGGCGGGATCAACCTGACAACTGCCGATCGCGTGAACGTCCCGCAGGGGCTCATTCAGCAGCCATAACGCCATGTCAAAATCGTGAATGGTCATGTCCCGGAACAGGCCGCCGGACACTTTGATGTACTCCACGGGCGGCGGCGAAGGATCGCGACTGGTGATCACCAGTTGCTCCAGCTTGCCGAGATCGCCAAGGCCGCGTTGCAGGGCGGCGAAAGAGGGATCGAAGCGGCGGTTGAACGCCACGAAGTAGGGCAGGCCGCTTTGTTGCACGTGTTCCGCTACGCCGCTGGCGCTGTTGATATCCAGATCAATGGGCTTTTCGCAAAAGACCGCTTTGCCCGCATTGAGCGCGGCGTGACTGAGTTCCGCGTGGGTGTTGGTGGACGTGGCGATGATCACGGCGTCCACGTCATTCGCATTAATAGCGGCGTTTACATCCACCACTTTCGCGCCGACTTTTTCCGCCAGATCCCGCGCCGCCTCTTCCCGGGGATCGGCGATGTAACGAAGATCCACATTCAGGTTCGCCTTGGCGTTCAACGCGTGAATGACGCCAATACGGCCCGCGCCGAGAAGACTGATTCGAATCATAAAATTGCGCCTCTACTTTATACGCTGGTTATCACAACAGTAATAAGGTTTGCCTTTCATCCATACTGACGATGCAAACGGCGCGACCGGCGGGGAAGCTTGCGTTATCCCTGAGTCGGCCCGGCGTCAGCCGTCGCCCAGCTGTTGCTGCTCAATCTGGTAGGCCATGCCGATCACCAGAGCCTGAGCCAGACACAGACTGGATGTCAGCGAGCGGAATCCGCGCACCTCACTTTCCTTCACGTCGAAATAGACGGAGGAAATAGGCGCCAGCGGACTCAGCCGGCTGTCAGTAATACTGATAATGGGAACGCCGTTTTCATAAGCCTTGATGACCGCCGCGCGGGTTTCCTGAGCGTAGGGGCTGTAGCTGATGGCCACCAGCACGTCGCTTTTGTCCAGAAACGACGCCTGCTCCTGCAACATGCCGCCGCTGCCGTCGATCAAATACACCCTGCGTTTGATCTGACGCAGCGCGTAGGTGAGGTAAGAGGCGACGGAGAAGGAACGGCGCATGCCCAGCACATGAATGGCTTTGGCGTTATGCAGCAGCTTGATTGCGGCGTCCATGTTCTCGTCGGACACCATCTCCGGCAGGTGCTCTAGACTGAGCAGATTGCCGTTTACGAACTCGTTGAGAATGGTGTGAGAGGTCACTTTGCCGGAATGAACCGGTTGCGCGCTGGAGAGACGAATGCGTTCGCGGTAGCTGGTGCTGTTTTCCACCAGTTTTTGACGAAACAGTTGCTGCATTTCGCTGAAGCCATCGTAACCAAACGCCGCCGCGAAGCGTATCAGCGCAGAAGGCGTCACTTCCGCCTGCTCCGCAATGACGGACACCGTCTCCATCGCCACTGTGCTGGGATGGTCCATGACGAACTGCGCGATTTGCTTGAGCCGTTTGCTGAGATCGTTGTAGCGCTCAGTGATGGCCTGCTGCAGTTCTAGTAAGTTGGTGGGCTTAATCGCGGTGGACAATTCGATTCTCCGGCAATGAAAATGAAATACAGTGTCGCCAATCCTACAAGAAAATTTCAGTGCGGAGCGAGTGTAAATTCACTTCCAGATTGCGCTGAGGCCGCGCCAGCGAGGCGATACAAGAACAAACCGGCGCTACAAAAACGTGAAAATGGTTTTGGAATGGCTGGTTCAAGGCGTTCATGCGGTCCCCGGTTTATTGGCTTCCTGTTGTTCTACGGCGCTCCAATTATGGAACGTATGATCCATCCTATTTAAAAAAATTCCGCTTTTCAAACTTTTTGTTCCAAAAAATATCAAAATGGAATTTTCCCTTCTTTTCCTGGATAATCTGTTCTATTCCTTTTCTATTCTATCTACACAGGGCTGTAGCTGACTTGGGTTATTTGAAACGTGCCATCTGAAATTAAAATTATTGAAATTTTTGTTTCGTTTGTGGAATGATTGTTTTAATCTTGAATCGCATTGGCCATAGCGGCGCCTGTCGCAACAGACTGAGTTGCGCTCCGCGACCATCAAAACAACAATTTCCGTGTGATGCAGACGGTATCTAAATTCGCAGGTGGGTATGAGCAAGAAGAAACTACGAGTCGGCCTGATCGGCAGCGGTTACATGGGCAAGGCGCACGCAATTGCGTTTCGCTCCGCCCCCGCAGTATTTGAACTCTCAGCGGATATCGAGCTTGAGATGCTGGCGGATATCTCCGCTGAGCAAGCCGCCGAAAAGGCGGCGGTAATGGGCTTCAAGCGCTCCACCGGAGATTGGCGCGAACTCGTGAGCGACCCTGATATCGACGTAGTGGATATTTGCTCTCCCAACTGGCTGCACAAGGAAATGGCGTTGGCGGCCATCGCCGCCGGCAAGCATGTCTACGCAGAGAAACCTCTGGCCCTGAATGCGGCGGATGCGCGTATGATGACCGAAGCGGCGGAGCGAGCCGGGGTGAAGACGCTGGTCGGTTTCAATTACGCAAAAAACCCGACTGTGAGCCTGGCCCGGGAAATTATTCGCAGCGGGGAGCTGGGAGACATCGTCCATTTTCGCGGCACTCATAATGAAGACTATCTCTCTGACCCTGATGCGCCGTTCAGCTGGCGCCTGAAGAGAGAATTCTCCGGTTCTGGAACCCTGGGAGACATGGGCTCTCATATTATTAACATGGCGCAGTATCTGGTCGGCGACATCACGGAAGTCGTAGCGGATCTGAAAACCGTGCATAAGAACCGCCCCATCGCCAATGCGCCCGGTGAGTTCGGCGAAGTGGAAAACGACGATCAGGTTCATCTGTTGGCGCGCTTCGCCAACGGCGCCCAGGGGACATTGGAGTCCAGCCGTATTGCCTGCGGCCGCAAGAACTCGCTCTGGTTTGAAGTGACGGGAACCTTGGGCACATTGATTTATGATCAGGAGCGACTGAGCGAGCTGCAGTTTTATTCACGCAAAGACGCTGGACCGCGGGAAGGTTTCCGCCGCCTGTTAGTTGGCCCGCAGCATCCGGATTACGCTAATTTCTGCGTGTCCGCAGGGCATGGTCTGGGCTACAACGATCAAAAGATCGTGGAAGTGCGGGATCTGGTGGAAGGTCTGTGTGCAGACCGCCCCATGTGGCCGCAGTTTCGCCATGCCTATGAAGTGAACCGGGTATTGGATGCGGTGGAGCTGTCTCATCAGGAACGCCGCTGGGTCAGTATCGAAGAGATCGCTTGAGGCGCTGCGAGTCGCAGATCAACAGGATTAATCATTCACTAAGTTCGTAGAGGAGAGCCCGATGTCGCATCTGTTACGCAAAGCCAGACGGGAGCAACAGCAACGTATCCACGTCACGCCGGAAAATGCGTCCTGGAAATACGTGGGATTTCAGGCGCTGGCGTTGCAGGCGGGGGAGGCTTGGGAAGGCGAGTTCGCCGATGCTGAATGCTGTCTGGTGCTGGTGGCGGGGAAAGCGACAGTAGAGGCCGGAGCGGATACGTTCGCGGATATCGGCGAGCGTATGTCGCCCTTTGAAAAACTGCCGCCCTATGCGGTATATGTTCCGCCCGCTACCCGTATTCGCATCAGCGCGCAAACGGATCTGGAAGTCGGTCTGGGTTTGTCTTCCCAGGTCTCCGGGCAATATCCGGTGCGCCTGATCAAACCGGATCAGGTGGCGGTGATGAACCGTGGCGAGGGCAGTAATCTGCGTCGTATTCACAATATCCTGATGCTGGATCAGCCTGCGGAGCGACTGCTGTTGACCGAAGTGTTCACACCCAGCGGCAACTGGTCCAGTTATCCGCCGCACAAACATGACTCTGACCGTCTGCCGGAAGAGTCCTATCTGGAAGAAACCTATTATCACCGCATCAATCCGGCCCAGGGATTTGTATTTCAGCGAGTCTACAACGACGACCGCTCTCTGGATGAAACCATGTCTGTTTACGACGGCGATTGCGTGATCGTGCCTGAAGGCTATCACCCGGTCGGCGTGCCTCATGGTTATGAATCTTATTACCTCAACGTGATGGCGGGACCGGTTCGTGACTGGAAGTTTCACAACGACCCAGACCACGAGTGGATTCTGTCCTCATCATGAAGCCCTCTCGCTGCGACCTGTAGAGCGTCATAGGCGCTTAGCCTATTAACATGGCAATAACATTGGCATGCTAATAATCAGGCGGCCACCTGTCCCGGTGGCTTTTTTTATTTAGGCGGGGCGCCTCTTGTGAAAACGCCTGCGCCCCGGTAGCGTATATTCGAACGTTTTCCTTCGTATGACGAATTCTGTGTTTGGTTTTTATAGAAACAGAGGAGATCGGGCGATGACGATGGTGATTGATGAGGAGAAAATTGACGAAACCGTATTGGCTCTGTTGCATCTGACGTTGCACCAGGGCAACCGGGCCTGGAAAGGTTTCGACTGGGAGGTCATGAACCGGCTCTATGAAAAGGGGCTGATTCACGACCCGGTAGAAAAAACCAAATCCGTCGCTTTGACCGAACGCGGCATGCAGGAATCCGAGCGTTTGTTCCAGCGCTTGTTCGTCAAGGAAGAGCAGGAATAATCCCCGACGCCTCATGCGGTCTCATAAACGGTGAAAAAACTCCGGGCGTCCGCTGAACCACTCTATCAATAGTTCCTTGAAATAAATCAGCTTCTTCGGCTGATAGCGTTGGGCGGGAAACACCACGTACAGCGTGTGGGTGTGGGAGGGGTAGTCCTCCAGCAGTCGCACCAGCCGCCCGCTTTCAATATCTCGATAGGCTTCATAAAACGGCAGCTTGGTGACGCCAAGTCCTTCCACTGCGCATTGCCGCATCATGGGATATTGATTGGCGGCGATCTCCGCCTGTATCGGCACGCTGATTTCACGCTCGGGGCCGGTAAATCTCCACTGGCTCAGTTGCTGATGCTGGTTGTGGGCGATGCAGGGAAAGCGCGTCAGCTCCTCCGGGGTTTCCGGTCTGCCATGGCGCGCGATGAACTCCGGGCTGGCGCAGATGGCGTCCACCATCGCTCCCAAGGGGCGCGCGATCAGATAAGGGTCTGGTTGCGGCGTGGCGCGAATGGCGAGATCGAACTCCTCCGCGATCAGGTTGCGGCTCTCATTGGCGAGGTCGATTTGCACTTTTACCCGGGGATAACGCAACCGAAACAGTTTGAGGATCTCCGGCATCATGGAAATGCCCAGAGAAACCGGACAGGTAAAGCGCAGCACGCCAACCGTGTCCGCATTCAAATCATTCACCACCTCCGTCGCCTGGCGAAACAGCGCCTGAATTTCCGTGCTATAACGAAACAGCGCTTCGCCGGCTTCCGTAAGGCGCAAGCTCCGGGTGGTGCGGTGCAGCAGTTGAGTCTGCAGCAAGGACTCCAACGTCTTGATCTGTTTGCTGACTTGGGACTTGGAGCTGTTCAGGCTGGTGGCGGCCTGGGTGAAACTGCCGTCCTGAGCCACCTGATGAAAGGCGGCGATCAGGTCGAGGTGAGTCAGTAAGTTCTGCATATTGTTTCTGCATGGAAACAGTGAGTTGGTTTTTAGCTAGATTATCCCGAAGGTGTTTTTCATTAAAGTGGATTTATCAACAATCAACGTGGAGAAAGCACAATGAAAATCGTAGTGATTGGCGCCTCAGGCACTATTGGCAAAGCGGTTGTAGAAAACCTTCAGGACCGGCATGAAGTGATCAAGGTCGGCAAGAGCAGCGGCGACTATCAGGTGGATATCGCCGATGAATCCTCAATTCAGGCGTTGTTTGAAAAGGTTGGCGAGTTTGACGCGTTAGTCAGCGCGACTGGCGATCTGGCGTTTGCGGCGCTGGGAGAAATGACCTCTGAGCAATGGGACGTTGGGTTGCGCAGTAAGTTGATGGGGCAGATTAATCTGGTGCGCCATGGCTTGAAATATGTTCGCGATCAGGGCTCTTTCACTCTGACCAGCGGCATTCTCAGCGTTGATCCTATCGCCTGGGGCGCAGCGGCCACGACGGTGAATGGCGCTCTGGAGCACTTCGCCGTGGCGGCGGCGATCGAAGCGCCTCGCGGGGTGCGTATAAACGTCGTCAGCCCGACGGTATTAACGGAGTCCTGGGATAAGTACGGTTCATTTTTCCCAGGTGAAACGCCAGTGGACGCTGCAAAGGTGGCGAAGGCGTTTCAAAAATCCATAGAAGGCGCGCAGACTGGCAAAGTGATTTATCTGCGTGGTTAGAGCGATATACTCTGGCCTCTGATGCGCTCGGAGCCTCGGGCGCAAGTAGCGGTTCTCAACAGCCAGACAGAGGGCGTATGGATCGGCGGTTAGTGGTGAAATACCTGGCGGACGCGCCGGAAGCGGTTCCCGCCCTAGCGGCGTCTTTTGAGACGGAGTGGCCGGATTGGTACGGCCCGAAAGGGCCTGGTGACGCGGCAGCGGATTTGCGTCAGTTCTGTTCCCGGGACGCTTTGCCGGTAGGGATGGTAGTCTTCCTGGACGGTGAACTGGTCGGCGTGGCGGCATTGAAAGCGCAATCCATCACCACGCATCCCCATCTTGGTCCCTGGGCGGCGGCGGGTTGGGTGAAGCCCGAACTGCGCCGACGCGGACTGGGCGCAGCGCTGCTGACAGCATTGGAAGACGCAGCGTTAGTGATGGGGTATGACAAACTTTATTGCGGCACGGCGACTGCCGCCTCGTTGATGCGCCGCGGTGGCTGGCGCTTGTTGGAAGAACTGGATTATCACGGCGAAAAAGTGGGCCTGTACTGCAAGGCGCTTGGCGCCGCCGACGTTCCGGCGTCGTAAACGGCCATGGCCCTCAGACCCTAAAGAGCAGGCGAGTACTCCCCCCTCGGATCAACATACGCCTGCGTGCTGTTGATAGGGTGGCGCTTTACGATTTACTCATGAGCCTTCCGCCAGTTTCTCCAGCGCATTGAGCTGCGAGCTGTAATTATTCCTGGATGACAACACGACCTTGCTGCGTCCTCCTTCCTGGAACAGGGTCAGGATATTGTGATGATTGGCGTCATCGGAAAAACTGCGAATACTTGCATCTATTTGGCGGAAATTCCTGGGCGCACTTTTCAGTTCAAACATAACCCGGGTTTCATGATCGCCCAGATCGACGACGGTTGGCGTCAGCGCAATGTCCACCCCATCCACCTTGAGTTTGACGGTGTCCAACAAATACTTCGTTAGTTCCTTCTCCTGTTCCTCACGAGTGAAGCGCGCGCCGCTGCGCTCAGTCTGTAGCTGACTCAGCGTGGTGGAAACGCTGGCTTGCGCGAGGACCGCGTTCAGCCGCCAGACATTGTCCTCTCCGCGAGAGAGATTGAAGAACGACATGAACGGGTAATGCGCGAAAGCGGACGGCGTTGATAACGCCAACCAGAACAGCGTTAGAGCGAAAGTTTTGTATCTGCGCATCGTCACTCCACGATCAACTGTTGCTTCGCCAACACGCCTTTCAGACAGCGCGGAATATTCACGTCCTCCGCCGAGGAGGAGTGGTAGTGATACATGCCGGTAGGATAATGGATGGTCGGGCCGAAATGGCCGTTGCATTCATCCAGATTGGCTGGGGTCGCGCCGTTCATCTCCAGATTGGTGTAGATGGGGTAACCATCCATGGCGTACGCCACCAGATCGCCGGAGCCTTTCGGATAGACCGCTTCGCAGCGAACTTCGCCAATATGATGCTTGGCGTAAATATCGTTGATGGTTTCCGGGAAAATATGGGAGTGGTAGAAGCCTTCGTTAATGTGCCCGCCGCAGGCGTCCAGGGCGGGCATACTGCCGACTCCAGTAGGCGCGCCGGGAATGCCGTTGGCCACTGAGGGCGGCAAGCCGTTAATGGGCATCCCGATCAGGGATAAGCCGACAATCTTGGAGGCATCGTCCATGGGCGTGGATTCCTGGGCATGCCAGGAGAAAACGGGAATCATGTACGAGAGTTGCAGGCTATTGTCGGGCTCGACCTCGATGCAGTAGGACAAGTCCGGGTCCAGATTAGGTATTTCGCCGGTTTTGATCATGATGAAGCGGATGTTGCCGTCGTCATCCACGATATCGTAGCCGTCCGCCTCCATGTCCTCGAACAGGTCTCTTTTCAGCACCCGCAAACCGGGATTGGTGGCGCCATCATAAGGATAAACGCCGCCGATATCATTGATGGTTTCCGGGCAATAAGGACCGTTTTCCACGGGGTTACTTTTGACTTTCAGTTTGTAGCACCAGGATTGATAGCCGTTATTCAGTTCACAGCGCTCCATGGAAATATCCTCAAGGAAGTGCTCTTTATCGAAATAGGAAGGAATTAACGCAGGAAAGAAATACCCTCTCCCGTATTGAATTTCCTGGGCGTTCGCCGCAGTCATCCACACTCCCGTTATTGCAGCGGCGAGACCGCCCGGAAGAGCGATGGCGCGAATGGAGATCGAGCGTATTTTCATATCAGTTCCCTTTTTTGGCTGGTGAATAGTTCCTGTATGTGAGCGCTTGCTATATCTCAGTGGCTTGAGATGTCGCCTTTCTTGTTTTACGAGCTTGCTTTAACGAATTGGTCGAATCGCGCCAGCCGCACAAGGCTAGCGGGGAGGAGTAACAGGTGTCGGCATAGAGGTTTCCTTCTTATGTTTGGCTTGGCGGTTCCTTTGCTCCCGACGCTGATTTGAGGCGCAGTGGCCTATGAGGACAATCAGCCGATGATCGGGATAAGCGAATTATTTCGAAGGAGAGGTTAACGACTGGTTAATTTGCAGGCAGAAAATGTACGCAAGGAATGTTAGGGATTTAAAGACGGCAAGTTAACGAAGAAGGTCACGCTCCAGGAGGAGTGGGTTAAGCGTGGCGATAGATCGCCAACTCTCTTTGGACGCGGTCAGTATCCGAATCCACAGTCGACTGGGTTGCGCGCAGACTTGCAAGATAATGGCTCGGCAGCTGCAATGCTTCTGCGCCCCGCAGCACATGCTCCAGATACCAGTCAAAAGGGAGAAGCGTTGCGTCAGTTAGTGTTGCAACGTAAGTAAGCGCTCGCATAACCGCGCCGCTTTCTGTTGTTATCCATAGGTCGGTGGGGTCATACCCCTTTCCTGCGCCTTCGGCGAGATCAAGGGCGCGTCGATCTTGTTTGTTAATCTGGAAGAGGCCGCCATAGACGACGTCTTCATGATTTCCGGTATGAAAAAGATCGCACTTGGCGGAGCCATCTTTTCCCACTTTATGAAAGCGCAGCTGATATCCCGTTAACCGGCCCGTGCACAAGAAGCGGGCGCTGGGCGTGCGGCCGCGCAACCGGAGCAGGGACATATTGGAACCATAAGCGAAGTAGTCAAAGCGGGGCAGGGAAGTCATATCAGAACTGGATGAATTTCTGAATCAGCATCGGCTCGTAACCGAACAGGGCGCTAAGGTGATGCAGGTAGGCATGCTGGCCTTGTCCCTGCCAGACGCCGCTGATTTGCTGACGTATTTGTCCGTAACGCTCCAGCATGGCGGAGGGCGTTTCGGATTGCAGGGGGATGTCTTCGCCAAAAGATTGAATCAACGCCAGCCAGTGGGCGCTGACGCCCATGATGAAATAAGGCCAGGTTTTTTGCAGATGAGGCTCCCAATTGGGATCGCTGGTGGCCTGCAGGTCGGACGTCAGGTCGCGGTAGCCGCATTTGATGACCAGCTGATTGAGATCGCCGCTTTGCAGGAGCTGCGCAACGACTGGCGAACTCTCCAGACCCTTGAATACACGGCCTGCGGTGTTCGGATCTGTGTAAAACAGCAGGCTGAACTGGTGACCGGCGGCGTCCGGCGCGGCGCGTCGATGAAAGCGCCACAACGGCAAAGCGCCTGCATACTGCGCCAATACGGGGGCGACGACCTGGTCCGCCAACAGTAAGTCCATGTTCCAATTGGGATCGCCGTTATCATCAAAAGGCATTTTGAAACAGGCGCGCCACCAGTATTGCTCTTGCGTCGGCGCAATAGGATGAACGCCTGGAGTCGTTAAACCCGGTTTGCTATGCGTGGGTTGATGGGCGCAGGCGGCCAACCCGAGCAGGGTCAATAAAGCCGCCATGAGACGCAGGATCGACGCAGCCGTCCATCCCGCCGGATTGAGCTTGCGCATACCGAGCGATGGCGGCGTTGGGGTGGCTGTCTGCATGGCGGACTCCTTTGGTTGGCTTAGGCGCCGTAGTTACTCAGTGCATCCCGCAGCGCGGAAATCAGATCGTCGCGAATTTCCTGCGGCTCCATTACGTTGCATTCTGCACCCAGGTTCATCAGCCAGTTCCGCAACTGAATAGTGCGTCGCACCTTGGCGGTAAGGATGTAGGAACCGCTTTCGTCAGTAGACGGCTTGATTTTCTGGTCCACGGCGATGGGGTTCTCGCTCAGGTCGGATATCAGGTTGCTGTATGGATTAGCCGGCGTGATGCGCAACTTCATGGAGTACACAGAGTTGTCTTCCGGGTCGATGAACACGTCCATCTTGCCCGCCTCCAGGTAGTCCCGCAGCCGGAATTTCTTCGGCACGCGGGAACTGCGCTGATCCATGGTGATGCGTTCGATCTTATGCAACAGGAAGTGGCGATAGGCGCCAGGGGTGTCGATGTCCTCGTCCTTTTTCGCCACCAGATAGATTTTCGGCAGCAGGATCGCAACGCCGAAGGGATGGGCGCGATACTCTTTGCCGCGATAAGTGAACAACACCTGCTTGTTTTTCAGAATGGCGCGATAGATGGTGTCCAGATGCTCGATATCGAAATCCGCCGGTTGCAGACGCTGGCCGCGCTGATAGAACTCCACGGAATCGCGCAGACGGTTGTACAACTGCGGAGACAAGGATTTCTCCGACTGCTCCAGGCGCTCCTCCGCCTGGGCGAAAAAGCGCTCCAGCTCGGAGATGGTGTTGCGCGGCAGCAGATTGGACAGATGCTTCTTGGCCATGGCGAAGGCGATAGCCATGTACTGAGGCATCTTCTCATAGTCGTATTGCAGGGTGGAGTAGGGGTCGAGTTTCCATAGCAGGCTCTTGCCTACGCCCCTCACCACTTCCAGGCCGAACTCGTTGCCGGGCTCTTCGTCTTCGTCCTCCATTTCGTTTTTGCCGTACAGGAAATTCATGTCGCGTTGGATCAGGCGCTTCTGTGAATTTGGATCGCCGCCCTCTTCCATATAGTCCGCAGAAATCAGGTGGTTGATGATTTCCTCGGTGGATTTGGGCGTTCTGGCCGATTTCAGATAAGCCAGGATGGATAAGCGGCGTAGAAAAGTTCTCATCAGTTCCCCATAAAAACTTTGCGAAGACTAAAGAATACATTCTTTTGCGACATCAATGGTCGTTTTACTTCCTAATCTAACTCCTGTAGACGAAATAAACCATCTCGGGAGAAAGAAAAATGTACAGAGTCAATGCGTTTACCCAAAAAGGAGCCAAATTCCGCTTCCGTATCCAAAGCGAAAGCGTCGCCGACCTGCATGACATCCTGGATCGCATCTTCGAAGGTCGCAAAATGCGTCTGGTTGTCGTTGAACCGGTAGTATGACGAATGGCTCTCCCTCTCCGGGGCTGGCGCGTCGTCTGCAGTAGCCGCCTCCCCGGATATTTCCCGTTTCGCCCCAGGTAAGCGGCGACTTCATAGTAAAAACTCCCTTCCCGCCACTCAAGTTATTGATTACGCATTTGTAAGCGCGTGTAACTTTTCTCCGGCATTAAAAATTTTACTGTTATTCCGCAAGCTAGATCTGTACAATTAGCGACCATTTTTTATTCACTGCAAAGCAGCCCCCCTGATAGGTCCCGAATTAATGTCTTCAACTGATTCTGCAACCGCGCTGTCGAAAGATTTCGCTTCTCTTGGTTTATCTGATTCTCTTTTGTCCGCTCTAAAAGACGTGGGTTACGAGCAACCCTCACCGATCCAGGAGCAAAGTATTCCCCTGTTGCTGCAGGGCGAGAGCATTTTAGGGGTGGCGCAGACTGGTACCGGCAAGACAGCGGCTTTCGCTCTGCCGTTGTTGGAAAGACTTGATCCTAAGATTCAGTCTCCACAAATTATCGTGCTGGCTCCCACCCGGGAACTGGCGATCCAGGTGGCGGAAGCATTCAAAAGCTATTCCCGTTACCTGCCTGACTTCACAGTACTGCCGATCTACGGTGGTCAGGATATGCGCGGACAATTGCGCTCCCTGAAACGCGGCGTGCAGGTTATTGTCGGTACGCCTGGCCGTGTGCTGGACCATTTACAGCGCAAGAGCCTGGATTTGTCGCAAATTCGCGCAGTCGTGCTGGACGAAGCTGACGAAATGCTGCGCATGGGCTTCATCGACGATGTAGAGGAAATCCTCTCCAACGCGCCCGGCGCCTGCCAATACGCACTGTTCTCTGCGACCATGCCTCCCGCTATCAAACGCGTGGCGGAAAAATATCTGAAAGGGGCGAAAGAAGTTCGTATCGCCGCTAAGACTTCCACCGTTGAGCGCATCAGCCAGCACGTTTTGATGGTTGATAACTCTCACAAACTGGACGCGCTGACCCGCGTACTGGAAGTTGAAAACTTCGAAGGCATGATCATTTTCGTGCGCACCAAGTCCGCCACCACGGAACTGGCTGAGAAGCTGCAGGCGCGCGGTTACGCCGCTGAAGCCCTGAATGGCGACCAGACCCAGAAGATTCGTGAGCAGACGATCGACCGCCTGAAGAAAGGTCGTCTGGACATCGTTGTCGCGACTGACGTTGCGGCCCGTGGTCTGGACGTAGAGCGTATCGGTCTGGTTCTGAACTATGACATTCCTTACGACACAGAAGCCTATGTTCACCGTATCGGCCGTACTGGACGCGCTGGTCGTGAAGGGAAAGCGATTCTGTTCGCCGCGCCTAAAGAGCGTCGCCTGCTGCGCGCAATTGAAATGGCCACCAAGCAGCCGCTGACGCCTTACGAAGCGCCTTCCGCTGAAAAAATCAGCGAGCAGCGCATCCAGCAGTTCCAGGAAAACCTGCACCGCACTCTGGACGGTCAGGATCTGGAGTCCATGAAAAAGGTGGTGCTGGACTTCTGTCAGGAAAATGAGTTGTCGCTGGAAGACGTCGCCGCCGCACTGGCGTTCCGTCTGCAGGTGGAACAGCCTCTGTTCCCGATCCTGAAGGATCTGCCGAAGCTGGATAAAGACTTCCGTGGTCGTGACCGCGATCGTGACGGCCGTGGCCGTAACCCTCGCGACCGTGATCGTCGTGGTCGTGAAGGCCGCGAAGGTCGTGATTCACGTCGCGACGACGGCATACCGAGAGAGCGTTACCGCATCGAAGTGGGCCGCTCCCATGACGTTAGCCCGGGCGATATCGTCGGCGCTATCGCGAACGAAGCGAACATTGAAAGCAAGTACATTGGCCACATCGCCATTTACGACAACTTCAGTACCGTTGAGCTGCCAGAAGGCATGCCGAAAGAAGTGCTTCAGCACCTGCAGAAAGTACGCATTCGTCAGCAGCTGATCAACATGAAGCCGGATGCCGGTAAGCCAGAGCGCAAGCCCCGCAGCGGTAGTGGTCGTGGCGGTCCTCGTCCTTCCTCTAAGCGTCCGCGCTCATAAGACTTAGTCCGCTGATCTAACAGCGGCATTCAAACCAGTGGGATGGCTTCTCGCCACCCACTGGTTTTTTGTTTTCTTCAGCGACACTCCCACACTTTTTCCGCATTCCGCATTCCGCCGGGCCTGCATCAGTGATTCTTTAGAACTTTCAGATCGTATTAACGCGCATGCTTACGACGTTATTTGCCTCTAACTCGACGCAGAGATCTTCCGGTGTGTAGCCGCTGACGTGTGAGACATAAAAATAGACAAGAGAGATATGAGTGGGTATGGGGTAAGTAAGTCGTACTGATTAGTGTTGGTCGCTAGGAGCGCGCCCGCCTGGATCTAAAGCGGAGAGGCGCTCTTACAATGGCATGGGCTTGTGGATGTGATAGCCCTGTACGAAGTCTACGTCGAGGCTTTTCAGACGCTCCACCGTTTCTTCATTTTCCACGAACTCCGCCACCACGTTCAGCCCCATGATATGGGCGACTTCAGTGATGGAGCGGACCATGGCCAGATCCACGGGGTCGCTGAGGATGTCGCGGACGAAGCTGCCGTCAATCTTCAGAGAGTTTACCGGCAGGCTTTTCAGGTACGAATAAGAGGAAAAGCCGCTGCCGAAGTCATCCAGGGCGAATTTGATGCCTTTGGCGCGCATGTTCTGCACTAGGGCGGTGGTTTCCACCAGGCTGGAGATGGCGGAGCTTTCCGTGATTTCAAAGCAGACTTTGTCCAGAGGAATGCTGTATTTGCTGAACGCGGACAGCAGAAAGTCGGCGAATTCCGAGTCGTTGATAGTCTGGCTGCTCAGGTTGATGTTGACCTGACTTAGCCGTTCCAACTGTCCTGGTCGCGCATGCAGCCACTTAAAGTAGGCGTCAATTACCCAGCGATCCAAAGAGCGGATGATGTTGTAGCGTTCGGCCGCCGGCAGGAAGGCGCCGGGAGGAAGAATGTCCGCTCCCTGCTTCAAACGCACCAGAATTTCATAACGCTCGCCGCACAGTTCCGGTTTCAGCGCACCGATATTCTGTTTATAGAGCACCAACTGATTCTGCTTGATCGCTTCCTGCAGCGCAGTGACTACCTGCATCTCGCTTTGACGGCGAATGATTTCCCCGGTCTTCTCGTTATGCACGATGATGCGGTTGCGGCCGGCGTCTTTGGCGGCGTAACAGGCGGTGTCGGCGAGGCTGAATATCTCCTCGATGGAGGGCGTCGCCGCTGTAATCGGTACAATGCCGATACTGACGCCGACGCTGAACACTTTCTCTTTCAGGGCGAAGCGGAATTCGCTGACTTCATTACGTAAACGGTGAGCGATTTCCGACGCCTTTTCTATGCCGCAGCGCTCCAGCAGGATGCCGAATTCATCTCCGCCCAGACGGGCGAGAGAGTCGCGCTCCCGCAGATGTTGACGGAACATGACGGCGATCTGGCGCAACAGCTCGTCGCCGGCGGCGTGGCCGCTGGTGTCGTTGACGATCTTGAACTGATCCAGATCCATGAACAACAGCGCATGATGCAGCCCCTGCTCACGAGAGCGCAGCAGCGCGCTGTTGAGGCGGTATTCGAATTCAGTACGGTTGAGCAGGCCGGTCAATGGGTCGTGACGGGCCAGATAGTGCAGCTGCTGCTCGTTCTCTTTTTTCTCTGTGATATCGACAATAGAGCCTTCCACAAAGCCGGGGCCGCCGGGCGTGAGGATCTGTCGGGCGAAGATGGTGGCCCAGAACTGTTTGCCGTCGAGACGCTGGCAACGAGCCTCGAATCCGAACACATGGCCGTATTGCTTCAGCGACAGGAAAAACAAACGGCGGGCGTCTTCCTGAAGGGGAATCATGCCGGTCAGGTCACGGGTATTGCTGACCAGCTCCTTCTCATTACGCGCGCCTAATAACTGTGCGAATGCGGGATTACAGGCCATCAGAGCGCCTTTGGCGTCCAGACGGAACATGCCTTCCAGAGAGTTTTCATAGATGGCGCGATACTTTTCCAGGTTTTCTGTCGCCTGCAACTGCGCGAACTCGCGCGCTGATTTTTCGCCCTTCAGACGGTCCGCTAACGCCAGACTGAGCGCCAACACCATGCCGACAACGCCAAATTGAGTGGCGTGTCCAGTCACGCCGTTTAACGGCAGCAGGCCGAATTTGCCTGCGCAGAACACCAGGGAAGCGAACACCAGGAAGGTGTAGGCCAGGGTGAAATATCGGGCTGGACGGAAATTGGAGCGCAGCAGATACAGTCCGGTGAAGTAGCCGAACATCGGCGTCACGGCGATGTTGAGCAGGGATAACTTGAGCATGGCGGTGTTGGAGGCGAAAAACGCCAGCGCCGCGCACAACAGACACCAGGCGGCGATATGCACGAAGCCCTGCGCCATAGCCGGCAGACGCTCTGGCAATGACAGGAAACTACGGGTGAACAACGCCAGCGCGGCAAGACAGAGGTTGATGAAAAACACCAGACTCTTGTCGTTCCATACAGGATTGTCCGGCCAGAAATACGCGTACGCCATCCCGCACAGCGTCGCCTCCGCCAGAGCGTAACTGGCCAGCGCGGCGGTGAAATACAGGTAGCCTTTGTCGCGCAGGAACAGAAACAGCATCAGATTGTACGCCGCCATGATGCCGATGATGCCCAGCAATGCGCCGGACAGGCTGGCTTCCTTGTGGTTGTAGGCGGTGAACTGAGACGGCTCCCACAGGCTGATGGGTACCTGGATAGAGGACGTGGCGTCGATCTTTAAGATCACCTCATAGCTGGTATCTCCCGCGAGCTGCAGAGGGAAGACAAAATGCGGGTGATTGATCGGACGCTCATGGTAGGGACGTTGATCGCCGCTGCTGATGGCGTATTCCGGCTGGGTTTCGCCGACCCGGAACAGGAAAAGCTCAATGTTGTCCAGCAGTGGGTTGCCGAGGCTAAGAAATAGTTCGCGGCTGTCGCTGCTGCGATTCAGAAGTTTGAACGCGAACCAGTGTTCTTTGCCGGTGAAGCCGAAGTTGATCTGCGACGCGGAGACGGTTGGCGCTGTGCGCAGAGCCTGTCGCGCCTGCTCCAGTGGCGATGAGCCGATTTCTGTGGCGAAGTGATGAACCTGTGGAATGGTCGGCGGAAACTCGCCGGCGTACACATTCACGTCGTCGGCGCTCGCGTGCAACGAAATCAAGCAAAACAACGCCAAAGCGATTACGGCTGACAGCGCGTTCGCAAAGCGTGGTGCTGGAAATATCGGAAAAATTATTGAGCGCCGGATCATACCTGGGGTTACTGCAATAGAAGGCCACTAAAATAGGCGATGCAGCGTCCCGTTAAAAGCGGTAAACGTGAACAACTGTAATATTAACTGGGCGCTAAAGGCGGTAGACGCCGGACTCCAGTGCGGCGATCATTTCCTGAGACAATAAACGGTATTCTCCGGCTTCCGGCGCCCATAGATAAACCTGATCCTCCGGCTCATTCAACTGATAGCCGTTTTTTTGCAGGTCCACCTTGCGGTATTTGAATGTGCCGGTTTTGGCGATGCTCGGCGTAACGCGAATGAAGACTGGCATGGCGTAAGTCGGCAATGCTTCCCGCATGACCTGAGCCAGTTGTCGCATATCCAGACCGCGTTGCTTGTCCTTCGCCACGATGGCCGCCATGCCGGCTTTGCCGCTCATGTTGGGAATCTCTACACCGTAGACGACGGCTTCTTCCACATCGTCCAGCTTGTCCAGCACATTCTCCACTTCAGTCGTGGAGACGTTTTCGCCTTTCCAGCGAAAGGTGTCGCCCATGCGGTCCACGAACTGCAGATGACGCCAGCCGATTTCCCGTAATACGTCGCCAGTATTGAACCAGGCGTCGCCTTTGCGGAAAGCGTTGCGGATGATGGCTTTCTCCGTCGCTTCCGGCTGGGAGTAACCTTCAAAGTTCCATTTGGGCGTGATTTTACCCAGCAGTAATCCCGGTTCGCCCTTGGCGACTTTTTGCAGTTTGCCTTTGCCGTTGCGGACTGGCTCGCGGGTGCCTTCATGGAATTTCAYCAAGGCGAAAGGCGCAGTGGAAAAGCCGACAGTATTGTCCAGATTCAAAAAGTTGGTGAAGCCGACATTGCCTTCGCTGGCGGCATACAGCTCCGCAATCTGTTCAATGCCGAAACGCTCTTTGAACTGGAGCCAGATGGAAGGGCGCAGACCATTGCCGATCATTTTTTTCAGTTTGTGATGGCGATCCTGGGGCCCCGGCGGTTGGGCGAGCAGATAGCGGCATAATTCGCCGACGTAGCCGAAGCAGGTCGCGCCATAAAGACGCACGTCGCTCCAGAATTCACTGGCGGAAAATTTGCGTCGGATGGCGAGAGCGGACGCGCCCGCCAGCGCAGCGCCCCAGCACACCAGCAGTCCGGTGCCGTGATACAAGGGCAGGGGAGCATAGACGACATCTTTTTCGGTTAGCGCCAGCGACATATGACCAAAGCCTCCATACGCCTTGAACCATTTGCGATGGCTGCTGGGCGCCGCCTTGGGCAGGCCGGTGGTGCCGGAGGTGAACAGGTAGACCGCGGTATCGCCGGCGAGGGGACGATCTGTGACAACCGGATTGGCGTCGGGATAGTTTTTAATGATGGCGCCCAGATTGACGTATCCTTCAGGGGCGGTCGAATCCTCCTTGAGCGTATCCGCATCCGCCAGAAAGAGCATGCGTTGTGAGTCGACGGGGATGTTCAGTAGCGACGTAGCGGAAGCGATGGCTTCCAATTGCTCCTCGCCCACGACCACAAGTTTGGGATGAGTGAGGTTCAGGCAGTGGGCCAGCGCGTCTCCGCGCAGGGATGTGTTGATCATGGCTCCCGCCGCGCCCAGTTTTAACGCACCCGCCAGCGCCGCCAGCAATTCCGGTCGATTCTCCAGGTTCAGGGCAATCACATCGCCCCGCGCCACGCCGCGAGCGCGATAGTAATGGGCGAAGCGGTTGGCCCAGGCATTAAACGCTTCATAACTGATGCGCCGGTCGCGGTAGAGCACCGCGTCGCATTCGCCGTGGGTGTCCGCATTGCGTTCGATGATGTCGCCAATGGCCAGGGCTTTATCCGGCTTGAGCAGGGCGTAGTAGTAATAACCTTTGAGCAGGGAAGGCAGTTTCTGGGCGACGAAGGGCAGTTGACGGGCCAGATCCCGCGCGGATATGCGGCCTTCCTGCGGCATAGTTCGGTCCTCTTGTTTTCCTGTTTCCTAATTGCCTATCTATCAATAGAGAGCGGGTCCGGTACTGCCTTTCAATGTTAGTCAATAAACCCGGTTAGTCGACCGTCTCTGCTAGTCGATAAACAGGTCGGTCATTAGCGCCTGACCCGCTTCGGGATTGTAGGTGTAGGGGGAAAAATCCGTCACGCCGGTATCGCGCAGCACTTGTTCGTCAATGAGCCACTCGCCGCTGCGGCGCTCTTCTTTATCCGTCAGTATGGCGTAGGCGGCGTCCGCCATGATCTCAGGGCTACGCGCCCGGTCCAGCGCCTGTTTGCCGCCGGCTTCGAACTCCACTGCGGCGGTGGCGATCAGGGTCTGCGGCCATAGTGAGTTCACCGCGATGTTATAGCGACGAAACTCCTGCGCCATCCCCAGGGTCAACATGGACATGGCGTATTTGGTCAGCGTATAGGGGGAATACTGAGCGAACCACTTGGGGTTGAGATTGACCGGAGGAGACAGGTTGAGGATATGTCCCAGCCCGGACTTCTTCAGCCAAGGCAGGGCGGCCTGGGCGGTCGTCATCACGGCGCGGGTATTGACCTGATGCATCAAGTCAAAACGTTTCATAGGCGTATGCTCCACGCCGGACAACTTGATGGCTCCTGCGTTATTGATGACGGCGTCCACGCCTCCGAACTCAGCAGCGGCGCGCTCCACCATCGCTTTGACGGCGTTATCGTCGCGCACGTCCAGTTGCACGGGGAGCGCTTTGCCGCCAGCCTGCTCGACTTCCTCCGCCACACTGTAGATGGTGCCGGGCAGCTTGGGGTGAGGTTCGGCGGATTTCGCTGCGAGGACAATATTGGCGCCGTCCCGGGCGAAACGTAACGCCATGGCGCGGCCGATACCGCGTGAAGCGCCGGTGATGAGGATGGTTTTATTATGTAGGGGCGACATGAGCGTGTCCTTGTTTGTTGTTTTTATTGGCGGTTTATTCTGCGCTTAGAGTGAGAGTAACCAGCAGTTCCCGGATTCTGACCTGATCGCCGGTTTTTACTTTGATGTCCTCCACCACGCCGGATATATCCGCTTTTAACGGATGCTCCATTTTCATGGCTTCCAGCACGACCAGCGTTGCGCCTTTCTCCACGCTTTGGCCGGGTTCGACCAGCACGTCCACGATGCGGCCGTCCATAGATGCGCGGATGCTGCCGTCGCCAGTCGCGTCGCCGGCTTCCGCTGGCGCATGGGTTAGGTCTTCAAAGTCATAAACAACGCCGTCTAGATGCAAAGATAGCCGGTTTTCCTGCCGTAGATAGCGAACCCGGCGACGTAGGTCGTCGCATTCGAACAGGGCTTGCTCGGGCTCAATATACTGCAGTCCCAGCGTGATAGCGCGGTCGTCCAGTTTGACCTGAAACGCGCCATCTTCCTGCGTCTCTAGCGCCAGCTCCCAAATGTCGTCGCCGCTGCTCAGTTCGTAAGGCCAGGATGAATAGCCGGCGCTGCGCCAATGGCGGTGAGGCTGGCTCAGTTCGGTCTGATGGTGAAAAAGCAGCGTCGCCAGGGCGACGACTAAGTCGGTCGGCGTTTGTGGCGAAAGCGAGGGATCGTCCTTGAATTCATTCGTGAGAAAGCCGGTATTGGCTTCTCCTTGTTGAAAAGTGGGGTGCTTGAGAATATTGACCAGGAATCGTTGATTGCCGTTGACGCCGAACAGCAGGCTGTCTTCCACTGCGCGTTGTAGACGACGACGAGCCTGTTCGCGGTCGGCGCCCCAGGCGATGATTTTCGCCAGCATGGGGTCGTAGTGGGGTGTGATGGTTTGACCTTCTTTCACGCCATCGTCGATGCGCACGCCTTCGCTTAACGCAGGTCGCCAACGTTGAATACGGCCGGTTTGCGGCAGGAAATTCTGCTGCGGGTCTTCCGCATACAAACGTACTTCCATGGCGTGGCCCTGGATGCGCACTTGCTCCTGAGTAACAGGTAAGGGCGCGCCGGCGGCGACCTGAATCTGCCACGCCACCAGATCGAAGCCGGTGACCAGTTCGGTGACCGGATGCTCCACCTGTAGGCGCGTGTTCATTTCCAGAAAATAAAAGCGCTTGTCTTGATCCACCAGAAACTCCACTGTGCCGGCCCCGACATAACCGCAGGACAGGGCCGCCTTCACCGCTGCCGCGCCCATGCGTTCGCGCAGGTCCGCGTCAACGAAGGGCGAGGGCGCCTCCTCCACCACTTTCTGATGGCGGCGCTGTACGGAGCAGTCACGTTCCCCCAGATACAGCGCGGCGCCCTGTGTATCCGCAAACACCTGGATTTCGATGTGACGGGGTTGCAGCAGGGCTTTTTCCAGAATCAGCTCACCGCTGCCGAAGGCGTTGAGAGCTTCTGAGCGCGCCGTTTTGATTTGCGCCGCCAGCTCAGCTTCGCTCTGCGCCAGACGCATGCCGCGTCCGCCGCCGCCAGCGGAAGCCTTGATCATGACCGGGAAGCCAATGCGTCGCGCTTCGGCTATCAATGTGGCGTCGCTTTGATCCTCGCCCTCGTAGCCGGGAATGCAGGGCACGTCCGCTTCCTGCATGGCGAGCTTGGACAGGCGTTTGCTGCCCATCAGGGCGATGGCGTCGGCGGGAGGGCCAATAAACGTCACTCCGGCGTCAGCGCATTTTTCCGCAAAGCGGGCGTTTTCTGAGAGGAAACCGTAGCCAGGGTGCACCGCGTCAGCGCCGCTCAGGCGACAGGCGGCGAGGATTTTATCGGCGTCCAGATACGACTCCGCCACGGGCGCAGGGCCGAGATGCACGGCTTCATCCGCCAGTAACGCWTGAGGGGCGTCGCGGTCGGCGTCGCTGTAGACGGCGACGGTGCGAAAGCCGAGATCGCGGGCGGTGCGGATCACCCGGCAGGCGATCTCGCCCCGGTTGGCGACCAGAATTTTGGTGATCATTGCGCCCACTCCGGGTTACGTTTTTGCATGAACGCCAGGGCGCCCTCTCTGCCTTCCGGGCCCTGAATGGCGCGGGAGAAGTCGGCGGCGGCGCGATCCAGCAACGTTTCCAGATCGGCGCCTTCAACGTCCAGCAACAACCGTTTGGTGACGGCGTTGGCCTGGGGCGCGCAACGTTTGATCTGCGCCAGGATCGTCGCCAGTTTGTCCGCCAGCTCATCGGCGTTTGTCACGCACTCATGAGCGATGCCGAGTCGTGTCGCTTCTTCTCCGTCGCAACGCATGCCCAGCAGCGCCAGGCGGCGGGCTTGCGTGAGTCCAATGCGGCGCGCCACGAAAGGCGCGATTTGCGCCGGAGGAATGCCCAGCCCTGTCTCCGGTAAGCCAAAGCGGGTGCTGTTCAGGGTGATGGCGACGTCGCTGACGCAGGCCAGTCCAAAGCCGCCGCCCAGCACGGCCCCTTCCAGTATGGCGACGACGGTTTGTGGGGCCTGATTGACGCGAGTGATCATCCGCCCGAATTCCCGGTTCAACGCCTGAAACGGATCGGCGTCTCCTGACTCCGCCGCCGCGCGGGCGTTGGCCATGTCGGCGATATCGCCCCCGGCGCAGAAATGACCGTCGGCGCCGCGCAGGACGATTGCGCGGAGGCGTGCATCTGTGTCGGCATAGTCGAACAGCGCCATAATCTCACGCACCATTGGCAGGCTCATGGCGTTACGTACTTGCGGCCGATTCAGAGTGATGTGCAGCGCGTGATCACGGCATTCAGCCAGCAGGGTTTCAGTGACGGGCGGACTCATGATTTATTCTCCTGTGGAATTGGCGCTGCGCTTGCCCGGCAGCGTCCCCATCAGCTTGCAGATGATGCCAAGCATGATTTCATCAGCGCCGCCGCCAATGGAGACCAGACGCACGTCGCGGAACGCCCGCGACACCGGGTTGTCCCACATGTAGCCCATGCCGCCCCAGTATTGCAGGCAGCTGTCAGTGACTTCGCGACCGAGTCTGCCGGCCTTGAGTTTCGCCATAGAAGCCAGTTGGGTGACGTCTTTGCCCTGGATATACAGCTCGCAGGCTTGATAGGTCAGGGCGCGCAGGGCTTCGATTTCCGTCTGCAGCTCCGCCATGCGGAAATGAATGTATTGATTGTCGATCAACGGCTGACCGAAGGTCTTGCGCTCCCGGCAGTAAGCAATGGTTTGAGTGACGCAGGCTTCCAGCGCCTTGATGGTGTTGGCGGCGCCCCACATGCGCTCTTCCTGGAATTGCACCATCTGCATCATGAATCCCATGCCTTCGGCGCCGATGCGGTAACGCTGGGGAATGCGCACATCATCGAAAAACACCTGAGCGGTTTCTGAGGAGCGCATACCGAGCTTGTCCAGATGCGGCGCCACCTCAATGCCCGGCAGGTTCATGGGGACGACCATCAGGGTCTTGTTCTTGTGCGGCTTGTCGTCACTGGTATTGGCCAGTAAGCACATGAAATCCGCCTGCGGCGAGTTGGTGATCCACATTTTGGAGCCGTTGATCACATAGTCGTCGCCGTCTTTGCGGGCGTTGGTTTTTAGCCCTGCGACGTCAGAGCCGGCGGAGGTTTCGCTCACGCCGATACAGCCGATCATCTCGCCGCGGATGGCGGGAGTAAGAAACTCGCTTTTGAGTTCATGGGAACCGAAGCGGGCGATGGCGGGGGTGCACATGTCGGTTTGTACGCCGATGGAGAGGGGCACGCCGCCGGCGCCGCAGGCCCCGAGCTCCTCCGCCGCCGCGAGATTGTAGCTATAGTCGAGGCCCAGGCCGCCGTATTCCTCCGGCTTGTGGATGCCAAGCAGGCCAAGCTCGCCAAGCTTTTTGAAGATTTCCCGCATGGGATAGGCGCCGGCTTTTTCCCATTCATCAATATGCGGATTGATTTCGTTCTGCACGAAATTGCGCACGGTGCGTCGAAGTTCGCTGTGTTCCTGAGTGAATATCATTGTTATTTTTCCTCTGTGTAAACCTGCCTCGCCGCGCCTGCGTCAGAAGCGCGCTACGCCGAAAGTGTTGGGGCGCAAAGGCCTGCGCTCCGCTTCGTAACAAACGTCCAGCAACAGGGCCAGTACGTGTCGGGTGTCGCGGGGATCTATCAGTCCGTCGTCCCACAAACGTGCGGTTCCGTAGAGTGCACTGGAGCCTTGTTCAATTTTTTCCGCCGCGGTTTTCTCAATAGCGTCGAGCATCTTTGGGTCCGGCGTCAGGCCCAGTTTGGCCTGCTTTTCTTCAGTGACGATACGCAATACCTTGCCCGCCTGGGCGCCGCCCATGACGGCGGTGCGACTGTTGGGCCAGGAAAAGATGAATCTGGGGTCCAGTCCGCGGCCGCACATGGCGTAGTTGCCGGCGCCGTAAGAACCGCCGACCACCATGGTCAGTCGTGGGACCTTGGCGTTGGCCACCGCTTGCAACATCTTGGAGCCGTGTTTGATGACGCCGTTCTGTTCCGCATCGGTGCCGACCATAAATCCGGTGGTGTTATGGAAGAACAGGATCGCCGTATTGCTTTGCTCGCAGAGCTGGATGAACTGAGCGGCTTTGGCGGCGCCTTTGGGCGTGATTGGGCCGTTGTTGCCGATGACGCCGCAGGCCATGCCCTGGATGTGGAGGAAGCCGCATACGGTCTGATTGTCGTAGAGCGACTTGAAGTCCAGATATTCCGAGCCGTCCGCGATGCGGGCGACGATTTCGCGCACGTCATAGGGCTTGCGGACGTCGGCGGGAACCACGCCCAGCAGTTCTTCCGCCGGATACAGCGGTTCCTTCCAGGTGCGCGCAGGCGCGGGAGCGAGCTGTTCGTTCCAGGGAATGCGTTTCAGGATATCCCGCGCCAGGCGTACGCCGTCAGCGTCGTCTTCCGCCAGAAACTCCGCGGTTCCGGCGATGGATGCGTGCATTTCCGCGCCGCCCAATGTTTCGTCGTCGGCGATCTCACCGGTGGCGGCCTTCAACAGGGGCGGACCGGCGAGAAACATTTTGGCTTTGTTCTTTACTGCGATCACATAATCGGAAAGGCCCGGCTGATAGGCTCCACCCGCGGTGGCGTTGCCGTGCACCACGGTGACCTGGGGCAGACCTGCGGCGGACAGGCGGCACTGGTTGGCGAAGCCCCGCGCGCCCTGCACGAAAATATCCGTCGCGTAGTTGAGGTTGGCGCCGGCGGATTCCGCCAGGGTGATCACCGGCAACTTGTTCTCCATGGCGATCTGCTGCACGCGCAGCGTTTTCTCCAGACCGGCGGGGGAGATCGCGCCGCCTTTGACGGCACTGTTGCTGACGATGATCAAGCAGCGCACGCTCTGCACGTAACCAATGCCGACGATGGAGCCGCCGCCGGCGTAGGAGCCGTCTTTGTCGTCATGCATTTTGTAGCCGGCGAGGGAGCACAGTTCCAAAAAAGGCGCGCCGCGATCCAGTAACAGGTTCAGGCGCTCTCCGGGCAGCAATTTACCTTTTTTGTGAAACTTCTCGCGGGCCTCCAGGGCTTTCTCGCGCACTTTGTTTTCAATACTGCGGAAGGATTCGATCGCCGTCATCATGGCGCGACGGTTAGCGGCGAATTCTTCGGAATGAACGTCAATCTGAGAGGTGAGTTTCGGCATGGCGCGTTTCCGGCTGTTAATCGTCGAGGACTTTGGGTCGGACGGCGCGATGGAAGCCGTTGTAGACCGGTACGTTTTTCGCTTTCGGCAGCGGCCATACGCGGCCGCCCAGGGAGGCTGCGCCGTCCACTCTCAAGGTGGCTCCGCTGATAAAAGCCGCCGCCTCGCTAAGTAAAAAGCAGATGGCGGCGGAAACTTCGGCCTCCGTTCCCAAACGTTTCAATGGCACGCCATTGGCCAGCGACAGCAGCATGGGTTTCATGCTGGCGTCGTAATGGTCCAGTCCGCTGGAGGCGATCCAGCCCGGCGCTACGGCGTTGACGCGCACCCCCGCCGCCGCCCATTCAACGGCGGCGGTTTTGGTGAAGTTGTCCATGCCGGCGCGGGCGGCGCCGGAGTGACCCATGCCGGGCATGCCGCCCCACATGTCGGCGATAATGTTGACGATGGCGCCGCCCTGTTTATTGAAACATTGGTTATACAGCTCGCGGGCCATTAGAAATCCGCCCACCAGATTGGTGCGCACGACGGTTTCAAATCCTTTTTGATTAATGGCGGAGAGAGGCGCAGGGTACTGACCGCCGGCGTTGTTCACCAAGCCATGGACCGGGCCCAGCTCCGCAAGGATTTCTGCGATGACTGCTTTGACTTTATCCTCTTCGCGAATATCGCATACGTATGCGCTGGCGCGGCCGCCATCCTCCTGGATCTCCGCCAGCACTCGGTCCAGCTTTTCCTGCTTGCGTCCGATGATGGCGACGCGTGCGCCCAGCGCCGCGAGTTCGTGAGCGACGCAGCGCCCGATGCCGCTGCCGCCGCCAGTGACGATGATGGTGCGGTCGGCGAATGCGTTTTCCCGGAATACCGATTGATAAGACATATCAGGCCAGCTCCTCTGCAATGGCGCTCGGAATGGGGATCGGGAATTCCAGCAACTGCTGGGCGAAGGCTTTCCCCTGAGGATCAATGCGCAGACTGGCGACGCCTCCCCCTCCCAGGCTGTTCTCCAGCAGGAAGTTCAGGGCGGATATACCCGGCAAGTCCCAGCGGGTGACGCGGCCATTCTCCGGGTGCAATACATGATGCATATAGTCGCCCACCGCGGCCTCGGTGAGGGCGGCGCGAATATAGGGAAGATATTCCGGCCGGCGCGCAATGACGCCGATATTGGCGTGATCGCCTTTGTCTCCCGAGCGGGCCCAGGCCAATTTGACCAGCGGCGCCTGTGTGGTGGTCGCTTCCAGTTGCGCTGACTCAACTTCCGTTGTGTCCGCCGGGGAGGGCGTTGCCTCGTAGTCCCACTCGACCTTCACTGGTTTGCCCACTCCGTCCATATTGGCGGTGATGGTGATGCCGTTCTTTGGGGTGAGGAAGGAAAACAGACGAATCTTGGGCCACACGGTCGGCCTGCCGCCTACAATGCCTGTAATGCCTGGAGCCATGCCTGTGGCGGCCTGGGCGATCTCCCGGGAAAACAGCGCGAGGGCTTCCTTCTGGGGGTGCGCGCAGGCGATTTTCACCACGACTTCCCGACTGCCGGCGATGCGGGAATGGGGGCCATAAGTGGCTTCTGTTCCCAACAGTTCGATATCGACATCGGTGAAGGCTGGCCAGCCGCGCTCTTCGAACTGTCTCTGGGTTTTACCAATAATGGCGTCGGCGGTGACTTTGGCTTTAGCGGCGGCGTCGATGCCGGCCATGAGAAACGTGGCGACGCATTTATGGCCGTCAGGATAGGTGGCGCATACCTTATATAGACGGGTGGGCGCGCGTCCGCGGGCGCCGGTGACGCGCACGCGATCCGGACCGGTTTGCTGCAGTTTTACCTGGGTGAAATCGCAAGTGACGTCCGGCAGCAGATAGGCGCCGGGATCGCCGATTTCATAGACCAACTGTTCCGAGACCGTTCCAATGCTGACCAGACCGCCAGTGGCTTCAGGCTTGGTGACGGTAAAGTCTCCGTTGGCGTCGACTTCCACGATGGGAAATCCCATGTTGTCGAAGCCTTCCACCGCGCGCCAGTCCGTGAAGTTGCCGCCCGTGCATTGTGCGCCGCATTCGATAATGTGGCCTGCGAGGCTGCCCTGAGCCAGTTTGTCGTAGTCCTTCATAGTCCAGCCAAACTCATGAATCAGCGGCGCCAGGACCAGCGCGCTGTCCACAACCCGCCCGGTAATCACTATGTCCGCGCCGTAAGCCAGGGCGGCGGCGATACCCGGGGCTCCCAGATAAGCGTTCATGCTGACGCTGACCGGGGGAAGAGGCGCGCCGGAGAACATATCGGTGAGATTCTGGCGCTCAAACTCCGCGCGTCGATGCAGAATGTTGTCTCCCATGACGGCGGCGATTTTCAGATCGAGGCCCAGTTTGTCGATGATTTCCTGTAGGGCGTCGCGGCAGGCCTGGGGATTTACGCCGCCAGCGTTGCTGATCACCTTCACGCCTTTTTCTTTCAGCTTCGGCAGGAGCGGCTTCATCACATGGTCAACGAAGTCTGTGGCGTAGCCTTTGTTCGGGTCTTGCAGCTTCTGGCCGGTGAGAATGGACATGGTGATTTCCGCCAGATAGTCGAACACCATGTAATCGAGATCGCCTTTTTCCAGCAATTGCGCCGCGGCGGTGTTGGTGTCGCCCCAAAATGCGGCTGCGCAGCCAATGCGCAGAGTAGACTTGGTGGTCATGATCGTCGCCCGTTCCTTTCTGGTCGATAACGCGGATATGCGCGTATCGTCCAGGTATGTCGTTTTGAATGGTTATTGTCGATGATGCGAGCCCGGTCAACGATACCAAGCAAGCGCTTGGTTTGTAAAGGGGCCGAATTGAGATAGACTTAGGGGCGACCTAAATCTTCGGCTAAGCGCCATAAGGGAGTTTTTTTCGACGTTTGCCGTTAGAATGTGCGGCCCCGCACGGCGCCCCGGATTCCGCCGTGGGTCTCCCATCAGTCAGCTCAGGAATGTGATTGCTTATGAAACAACTTGCGCAACTTATCGAAGAGGGACGCATCACTGACCCTCAGAGCGCCAGGGGCAGGTTACTGGCCAAGGCTGCGCACCTGTTCAAGGAAAAAGGTTACGAACGCACCACGGTCAGAGATCTGGCTGCTTCCGTGGGCATTCAAAGCGGCAGTATTTTTCATCATTTCCGCAGTAAGGAAGACATCCTGTTTGCGGTGATGGAAGAAACCATTCTCTACATCACCGCTAAAATGCGCGAAGCCCTGGAGCGGGCGCCGACGGCTCGCGATCGACTGCTGGCGCTATTGCGCTGCGAACTGGAGTCCGTACTCGGCGGCACCGGCGAGGCGATGACCGTGCTGGTGTATGAATGGCGAAGCCTGTCGGACGCGCGACAGGAAGAAATCCTCAAATTGCGCGATCAATATGAAGGCCTGTGGCTGGACACGCTGAGCGAAGCCCGCGACGCCGGACTGGTTAAAGGCGATGTGGCGGTGTTGCGACGCTTTCTCACCGGCGCCTTGAGCTGGACCATCACCTGGTACAAATCGGAAGGCAGCATGACGGTGGAAGATCTGGCGCAGCAGGCGCTCTATCTGGTGGTCAAAGATTAGGTTGTTTTCTGCCGCGTTCAACGACGCGTTCTCCGCCAACATGGTCTATAGTTTTCCTTGAAATTCGTTGTCTGGAAAATTTGCTGACGGGGATGGCGCGCTGATTCCAGGCGTTCGCTTCCCCAGCTGGGAAAACCGCCATGGCCTCTATCCGCAGCAGCGCTCTGTGCTGCGCGCTTCTCTGGCTACAGACCCTGCCATCCGCCGCTGAATCTCAACTCAAGCTTCATGCGGTTTCTGAAGAGTGGGCGCCTTATTCCAACGCCGACTGCACTGGTCTCTACTGGGATGTCCTCGCCGCAATTTACGAGCCGGGCGGTGTCTCAGTTATCTGTGAGATCGTACCCTGGAAGCGCGCTTTGTATTGGGTCTCCAACAAGGAGAGAGACGCGCTGGTCGGCGTCTATGGCAGCCGCAAGGAAGTCATGCTGATACCTGACTTACATTTCTGTGTGGATGATCCAGTGGTGGCGCTGTTTCTGCGAGGATTGCAACAGGAGTGGCGTGGCGTCGGGCGTGTGCGCAGTGGAGAGGCGGCCTGGATACGCGGCTACGATTTCAAACAGTGGTTCAACCCGGATATAGAGCCTGTGGAGCTGGAAAGCATCGAGCAGGGCATTGGCTTGCTGGTGCGGCGCAGAGTTAAATATGTGATTGATTATTCGGTCAATATTCGGCGCGCCATGCAAGAACTGAAGCTGGATGAGCAGAACTACAAATCAGTGACGGTCAAAAGCGGCGAGAAGCTTTATGTGGGGTTTGCGGATAACGAGCGCGGGCGCTTGTTTGAGGCAATTCTCGCCCGCAAACTGCCGCAATTGTATGAGTCTGGAGAACTGGAGCGCATATACAAAAAGTGGGGCATGAGGCCGCAGTGGCGACATCTACGGGAATCCTGGCCGCAGTCCGCGGAGGAATTGGATTAACACCTTTAAAACAAACAAAAAATTGTCCCGCATCGCAAACGGGGTCTATGCTTTTAGCTAAGGTTCAAAGAAAAATGTCGACGTGCGTCCGGTCTTCGTCCCTGTTGGCTGTGGCGCGCGTGAATGAGCAAGGAGATACCTGTGGCTCCGCCTATTCGGAAAATTGTCTACGTGGAAGATGAACCTGATATTCAGGCTATAGCGCAGATGGCCTTGGAGGCGATCGGCGGTTTCGAGGTCATATTGTGCAGTTCAGGCAGAGAAGCCCTGGAGGTGATTCCTCAGGAAATGCCGGACTTGGTGCTGATGGATGTGATGATGCCCGAGCTGGATGGACCCTCCACATTGCAGGCCTTACGGGAAGTGACGGAATGCAAGCATCTGCCCGTTGCGTTTATGACCGCCAAAGTGCAGAAGTCGGAAATTGACGAATTTATCAGTCTGGGGGCGGTCGGCGTGATCCCCAAGCCCTTTGACCCGATGAAGCTTTCCGATGAGGTTAAGCGGCTTTGGGAGAAGGTGCATGCGGGATGAGCGGGAGAATGCGAAGGAGGATTCACGCTCGCCGATGGAAAAAATGCAGGCTCTGCGCACGGCGTATGCCAGTGCGTTGCCGCAAAAGCTGACCAATGTGCGCGATAGTTGGAGCTCCGTCAGAACGCTGCAAAATTTCAACCGGGAAATTCTGATGCCCTTTCGGCATCTGGTGCATCGTTTGGCTGGCTCCGGCGCCTCCTACGGGTTCGCCCGACTCTCCGCGCTGATGCAGAAGATCGAACAAAAAATCGATCAGCTCTCGGACTTTCCCGAGAACGCCAAGCGTTTGGTGCTGGAAATCGATAACCTGCTGACTCAGGTTGATTCCTCCGCGCAACCAGACGAACAAAGCAACGAAGAGCTTTCTCTGATTTCCTCCCAACGCATTCAACGGCCGGCGGCGCCTAAAGCGTTATTGGCTTTGTCGAAACAGAGCGCCTGCAATTCGCTGCCGGAACAATTGAAACATTACGGTTATGAGGTGCGCGCCTGTTCTGCGGAGGAAGTGATCGAGAGCGCGCTGCGGTTTGAGCCGGATATCGTCGTCTATGAAGAGCTGGGCGCATCCCAGCTTTGTCCGGCTCCCATTGAAATGGGTAAAACCAAAGTACCTTTTGTGTTCGTCTTACATCAAACGCCAAACCTGTTTTTGCGCGTGCAGGCGTATCGGGCGGGCATACGCGAAGTGTTGCAGTCGCCGCCGGATATTTCCCAGTTACTGAGCAAATTCGATCAATGCTTCATTTCTGAGGGAGATGTGCCTTACAGAGTGCTGTTGATCGACGACGACAGTGAACTCGCCATGTATCACGCACAGCTGCTGGAACAGGCGCAGATGAATGCGAGGGTGGTGTCCCAGCCTGAGGATATTCCTGAAGTATTGCTGGAATTTTTTCCTGATGTGATTCTGATGGATTTGTATTTGCCTGGGTATAACGGCATCGAGCTGGCTGTGGCCATACGCCAGGACGCCACGCTCTATGGCGTGCCGATCATCTTTGTTTCGGTGGAGCAGGATATCGCCCGCCACTTGGGCGCCATTCGCGCTGGCGGCGACGATTTTCTTATCAAACCGGTGCCGGCGCCCTTTCTGCTTGCGTCGGTGGAGAGTCGGGCGCGACGGGGCAGGGAACTGCGGGGCATGCTGAGCCGGGATGGCCTGACTGGGTTGCTCAACCACGTCAGTGCGGAAGAGTATTTATCGCAGCAATTGTCCCGGGCTCGCCGTATGGATAGCAGTCTGGCGTATGTCATGGTCGACCTGGATCACTTTAAAAAGGTGAATGATAATTACGGCCACTTGATGGGCGATCGTGTATTGGTGAATTTCGCGCGTTATCTGCAGGGGCGTTTGCGGCGTAGCGATGTGATCGGGCGTTACGGCGGCGAAGAGTTTGTCGTCATATTGCCGGACACCACCAAAGAGCACGCCCGTTTTGTCATCGAGTCCATGCGCATGAGCTTCGCCTCCATCAATCACAATACTGCGGAAGACCCTCTACGGGTGACCTTCAGCGCGGGCATCGCCGCCTTTCCCGATATCGACGACATGACGATGCTCACCAAGGCGGCGGACGACGCTCTGTATGACGCCAAGCAGCAGGGGCGTAACAAAGTCTGCATATATAAACCTAAGACCTCGGATTGATGGACAGGAGCAGTGATAAAGGCATGGACGGTGCACTGATAAACAAGCTGGCGCAGATCCAGCGACATTATCGGCAGTCGTTGGGCGCCAGGGCGGATGCGCTGGAAAAATGGTGGGACGAATTGCTGAAAAAGAGCGATCGTCAACGCCTGAACGATATTTGTATGACGCTGCACAGCCTGGCGGGATCGGGAAAAACCTTTGGGCTTCCCGAACTCAGCGCGGCGGCGGCGGAGTTGAATGCTTATTTGCAGGACTTAATCAGAGAAGGCTCGACTGCGTTTGACAAGCACAACGAACGCATGGGGCTGCTTTTACAACTGATGCGCCGCCCACACACCGGCGACGCCGCGCCTGGAGCTAGCGAGATGGAGAGTAACCCTCGTCCGGGACGCTTGGTCTACATCGTCGAAGACGATCAGATGCTGGCGCAGTGGATGAAAACCCATATCGAACAGCATGGTTACAGCGCGCGTATCTTCAACAGCCTTACGGCGCTGGGGCAGCGCCCGCAAGACGAAACGCCGCCGGCGATTCTGATGGACGTTATTCTGCCGGAAGGGGAAAACGCCGGGCTGGATTTCGCCATCAATCAGAACTCATCGGAGATGTGCGGCGTGCCTTTGGTGGTTATTTCCAAGCGCACTGACTTTGATGCGCGTCTGCAGGCGGTGCGGGCCGGAGTGCGTCACTATCTCACCAAACCTCTGGATTCAGAGAGTCTGCTGGCCAGTATTGAAGACATGGTGGAAGAGACGCCGGCGGAGCCGTATCGCATTCTGCTGGTGGATGACGATGAAGACATTACCGCCTTGTATCGGGCGCATCTGGAAGCGGCTGGCGTGGAGGCCCGCACGCTGAGTGAACCGAGAAAAGTGCTGCAGGTAATCACGGAGTTCAAACCGGAACTCATCGTTCTTGATCTGCATATGCCGGAATGCACAGGGTTAGAAGTGGGGCAGATCATCCGCCAGCATGTGCAATTCGCCAACGTGCCGTTGGTGTTTCTCTCCGCGGAGTCCGATTCCAGCGCGCAACTGACCGCCATCGAACTGGCTGGCGATGATTTTCTGATGAAGCCCATCGACCCTGAAGTGCTGCGTATCAATCTGATAGCGCGCGCGCGTCGGGCCCGCATGGTGAGCATGTATGTGCGCAGCCTGATCAAGGAAATGTCCTTTAAAGAGCAGCACGATGCGCTCACCGGGCTGCCCAATCGATTGCATCTGGAGCGCCGCCTGGAGCTGGCGATTCGCAACGTGCGTTATGGCGTGCGGGATCAGTTTTCACTGTTTCTGATCGACGTGGACAACTTCCAGCATATCAACGACGCCTACGGGCATGAGCTGGGCGATCAACTGATCGTCGATTTGTCCAAACGACTCGAATCCCTGATTCCTCACAGCGCGGTCTTGTGTCGCCCGGGAGGGGATGAATTCGCCATTCTGTTCAAAGGCGTGCGGGATAAGAAACAGGTGATTCAATATGCCGAGCGGCTGCTGGAGGCCTGTGAGACGCCGTTCAATATCGGCATGGATGAAATCAGCATTGGCCTCAGTATTGGCGTCGCCACCTACAGTCGCGAACACAAATCCAACTTCGGCATTGAGCTGTACAAAGAAGCCGACATGGCGTTGTTCACCGCCAAGAAAATGGGCAAGAACGACTTTGTGATCTTTGAAGAGCACATGGCGTCAGAGCTGAAAGCCCAGGTGAGCATGACCAGCGATCTGCGCAAGGCCCTGGTCAACCGGGAGTTTCATCTGGTGTATCAACCCCAGGTTAATTTGTACAACCATCGCATATTCGGCGCGGAGGTGCTGTTGCGCTGGAACCATCCAGTGCGCGGACCGGTGTCGCCAGCGGAGTTTATTCCTGTGGCGGAAGCCCATGGCCTGATCGATCAACTGGGCGAATATGTGCTGCGCTGCGCCATCAAACAGATTGCCGACTGGAAGCGTCAATATGGCCGCGCGGTGCGTTTGGCGGTGAACGTGTCGCCGCGTCAGTTCGGACGATTTGATTTTGTATCCCAGGTTGGCTTGCTGTTGGAGGAGTTCCATGTGGACGGGCGTCTGCTGGAGCTGGAAATCACAGAAAGCGCCCTGGCCAAGGATATAGAGACGGCCGTGTCCAAACTGATGGAGCTGCGTTGTCTCGGAGTGGGCGTAGCGGTGGACGACTTTGGCACCGGCTTTTCCAATCTGGCCTCATTGAAGCGTTATCCGGTGGATTTACTGAAAATCGACCGGTCCTTTATTCGCGATATCCCACATGATCAGGATAATCTGGCGATCGTTACTGCGATTGTGCAAATGGCGAAAACCCTGGGTTTGAAGATTCTGGCGGAAGGGGTGGAGACCATCGATCAGATCCGCGTCATGCGGCAACAGGGTTGCGATCTCATCCAGGGCTTTTATGTTGCTCGTCCCATGCCGGTGGAGCAGTTTGAGGGAGACTACCTGAGCGGCGCAGGTCAAGAGAGCGGGGCCTTATAAATCCAGCGGTTGCGTCGGTGTCCCGGTGTAATAGAATGGGGCAGCGCCTGTTGTAGGACTTGGATTTAGTGAGTAGTCATGAAATACGAAATAGTGCCCGTTACCCCTTTTGTGCAGAACTGCACCGTACTCTGGTGCGAAAAAACGCGTCAGGCCGCCGTGGTGGACCCAGGCGGAGACCTCGCCAAGATTGAAGCCGTGTTGACGCGTAACGGTCTGACGCTGGAAAAAGTGTTGTTGACCCATGCGCATATCGATCATGCCGGCGGCACGGCTGAGTTGGCGGATTCTCATGAAATTCCGATCGAAGGACCGGAGTATGAGGACAAGTTCTGGATCGACGCCTTGCCGCAGCAAAGCATGATGTTCGGTTTCCCCAACGCCAAGCAATTCACCCCGAGTCGCTGGTTGAACGATGGCGATGAAGTCAGCGTCGGTGAGGAAACCCTGCAGGTGTTCCACTGCCCGGGGCATACGCCCGGACATGTGATTTTCTACCATCAAGGCGCACGTTTGGCGCTAGTGGGAGACGTCCTGTTCAATGGCTCCATTGGCCGCACTGACTTTCCCAAAGGCGATCACGCCACGCTGATTCAATCCATCAAAACCAAATTATGGCCACTGGGCGATGATGTTTCTTTCATCCCTGGTCATGGCCCCATGTCCACCTTTGGCGTGGAACGTAGAACCAATCCTTTCGTGAAAGACTAGTCGCGTCTTTTCTGCGCAACTTTTTTCTTGCGACGCTCAGGGCTTTAACAGATCGAAGTACAGCGCTGGACGTCGCAGCTCCACCTTGCTTTCCAGCGCCCGTCCTACGCGCAGCAATGTATGTTCGCGCCAGGCCCCGCCCATCAGTTGCAGTCCGATCGGCAGGCCTTTGGCGTCGTAATCCACCGGCAAGGTCAGCGCCGGCAGGCCGGTAAGATTGGCGGAGAAGGCGAAACGCATCAGCTCCGTCAGCACCTGCAAGTTGGACTCGCCGCTGGGCTCTTTCTGCGGTCGAATGCGCGGAGCGGTCATGGCGGTGGTGGGCGTGACGATAATGTCCACTTTCTGCAGGAGGTTGTCGAAGTCGCGCATGGCCTGGGTGCGAAAGCGTTGCGCCTTGATGTAGTCCGTACTGGAAAACTGCTGCGCCACGGCCAGATTAAGGCGCGTGTCCAGGCCGAAGCTTTGAGGATTACGGCGATACTCGGCGTCCACTGCCGCCAGCATTTCCGAACCGATGGTGATGGCGTGACTGACCCGCTGCAGATCCAGGCCTTCGAGAGTGATTTCCTGCACCTGAGCGCCCAGACTTTTCAGCTTTTCTACGGCCAATTGACAGGACTGCGCCACTTCCCGGTTGGCGTGCCCGAACCAGGGAGAATAGATACCGATGCGCAGGTCGGACAGGTCCTGCTTCATATAGTCGGAAAGATGGGGCGGCGGCTGATCGATGGAGAAGGGGTCCATTAAGTCTGCGCCGGCGATGGCGCTGTATGCCAGGGCCACATCGTCGACGCAACGTCCCATGGGACCGACATGGGCCACGCTCCAACACAGTGGAAAAGCGCCATGCTCGCTGACGCGTCCCCAGGTCGGCTTGAGTCCCACTACGCCGCATAACGCAGCGGGAATGCGGACGGAGCCGCCGCCGTCGGCGCCGAGGGAGATCGGGCACAGACCCGCCGCTACCGCAGCGGCGCTGCCGCTGGAGGAACCGCCAGCATAGTGGTCGAGATTGTAAGGGTTACGGCAGTGGCCATGGTGCACGTTGGCTCCGGTGACGCCAAGGCCGATCTCATGCATGTTGGCCTTGCCGATGATGATGGCGCCGGCGGCGCGCAGCCGCGCTACGGCGGTGGCGTCCTGGTCGACGGAGCAGTCCTGCCCGTAAATCTGGGTTCCTACGGAGGTGGCGTAGGGCGCTGCGTCGAGTTCGTCTTTGATCGCCACCGGCACGCCGTCCAACAAACTCAGGGGACGTCCTTCCTGATAACGTTGCGCGCTGGCTTTCGCCTGCATCAGGATGTCTTGTTCCGAGCTAAAAATGACGGCGCGCAGCGGCGGCTGACCAGAGTCGCTTTGCTGTAGCGCTGCGATGACCTGGCGCGCAACATCCAGCGGCGTGGTCTGGCCTTTGCGATAAGCCTGGATAAGGTCTCTGGCTGAGGTCAGCGGGAAGGCGTCCTGTACGTTTTTAATCGCTTCCTCCGCCATGGCGATGCTGGCTCGGGCGTGGGCCGCTTCCGGCGCGCGTCCGGGAGGATGTCTGGGAAATAGCGTCGGCGTGGTGTTCAGCTCCGCCTCGCGCAGCTTGTAGGCTCCGCCCTCGCGCAGCAGCGCCAGTCCCAGAATACGACGGGAATAGTTGCTTTCGAGCAGGCCCACCAGGGTTTTCAGAGGCGTACCGGCAAGGCGGGGAAACTTCAAAGACTTCAAATCGTAAGACATAAAACTCATTCCGGGGTGAAGCTGCGTTTTTATGCTCTGACGCAATTGGTTATATTTTATATAGAACGCTTTAGTATAAACGCCAAATGATGACGAAGGCGCTGCAATTGGCGCTCACGTCCTCCTGTCTCCTGCTAGGATATACATATATGACCCATTTGCGTTGTGGAATTTATATGCGAAGCCTCTCATTTACCGGCAAAGCTTTCATGCTCACTCTGGCGACGACGTTAACCGCCTGCGGAGGCGGTGGAGGAGGGGGCGGCGATAGCGGTGATACGCCCGCCGCTTTGACCTATACGTTGTCTGGCTCTATCAGTATTCCGTCGTTTACGCAGGTGGATTCGGATTCTTCTGACGTTTCAGTGGGCACTACTTCTAACAACAGTGAGAGTGAAGCGCAGATCATTTCGAATCCGGCAATCGTCGGAGGCTACGTCAGCGATTCATCTGGCGCATACGACGGTGAGCATTCATATCGCCGAGACTTGGTTGATTACTACCGAGTCAAGTTGTTGGCTAGTCAGACGGTTAAATTAAACGCGGAAGCGTCTGCAAAAGGGATTGCATCCACTCAGCGCTTAACCCTGTCTCGGGTCGACGGCGCTACAGACCCTTTAGTTGCAACGAATATTGGCGTTAAAACGCTTACAGTACCCGCTGACGGTGATTTTTATATCAAAGTTGAAGGTTTCTCAGGCCCTTCCAGCTACATCCTGGTAGTTGGCGAGGCAGCTTCAAGCAGTGCGCTCAATAATTATTCTGCGCTATCGATACCGACCCAGGCGGAGTTTGCGCCGGGTGAGGCGATTATCCGCTACAAGGCTGCGAAAGGATATTCCGCGCAGGCGCTGCCGGGATATTTTCTGGAAAGATTCGGCGACGCTAATACAGGCTTGTTCCGCTTCGATGACGCCCAGATAGTGCAGGGACCTGCGCTAAAGTCCTTGGCGCAGAAAGTGGATGAAAGACAGCGCACAATTGAGCTGATAGAAGCTTTACGTCAGCGGCCGGATATCGAGTTCGCCGAGCCCAATTACATTCGCAAAGCGCTGGAAACGCCATCAGACCCACTTTATGGACTGCAATGGCATTATCCTTTGATCAGTTTACCCAGTGCGTGGGATGTCACTCATGGTTCTGGAGTTGTTGTGGCGGTTTTAGATACTGGCGTATTACTAACCCATCCTGATTTGTCTGGGCGTTTAGTGAGCGCCAACGATGATTTCGACTTTGTCAGTTCCCTGTCCTCGTCTCTAGATGGCGACGGCATTGATAGCGACCCCACAGATCCTGGCGATAGCGTGTTTGGAAGCAGCAGTTTTCATGGCACGCATGTCGCCGGAACCGTCGCAGCCGCCTCGAATTCCATCGGAGGGGTAGGCGTCGCCTTTGAAGCTAAAATAATGCCGATACGAGTGCTCGGGCAGGGTGGGAGTGGTTCTGATGCGGATCTGGTGCAGGCGATTCGTTTTGCTGCGGGACTTTCCAATTCTTCGGGGACTATCCCCAGCCGACGTGCTGACATCATCAATATGAGCCTTGGCGGCGCTGGGTTTTCTACAGCTTTGGGCGTCGCTGTTCAGGATGCATTAAATGCCGGTGTGATCGTGGTGGCGGCCGCAGGTAATGAAAACACCTCGTCTCCGTTTTATCCGGCGGCCTACCCTGGCGTGATTTCGGTCAGTGCGGTGGGGTCCGATGGACTGAAAGCGCCTTATTCAAATTATGGCTCCACGGTTGATGTCGCGGCCCCTGGCGGAAACTTCTTCCTTGATCTGGATGGAGACGGCCAACAAGACGGCGTGCTAAGCACATGGGGGAATGACAGCTCAGGCTCTGTCCAGTTCGCTTATTCGCAGATGCAGGGCACGTCCATGGCGTCGCCTCATGTGGCGGGAGTTTTCGCATTAATGGAGTCCCTCCGTGATGTGACGCCATCGGATATCGACAGTTATCTGACAAATGGCGAGCTGTCGGTTGATATCGGCGCTACAGGGAGAGATGACATCTATGGTTACGGTTTAATAGATGCAGCCAAAGCCGTGACGGCGGCAGGAGGCTCGCCGCCGCCAGTTGTGAAAGCATCCGCCAACAATTTGAAATTCACCAATACCAGTTCGACGGTCATCACCCTGAGCATTCCGTCTGGCGTTAGTGGCGTGACCGTATCCACGTCCGCGTCTGGTGACGTCGTATGGCTGAGCGTGGATGACAATGGCGACCTTGATGACTCAACTTATCGCATCAGTGCGGACGCCACCGGTTTGGACGTGGGAGTCAGCTATCCAGGCGAAATTACAGTGGATTATGTGATTGATGAATCGTCTAAGGCGGTCAAACTGTCGATCCCCGCCACGCTGACCCTGGCTGATCCAAATGCTAAGCCGGATGCCGGCAAGCATTATATTTTGTTGGTTAACCCAGAAGACATATCAGATGTTCCATATCAGATCAGCGCCACTGCTTCGGGCGGCGTTTACAACTTCGCCTTCAGCGGTGTGGAAGCAGGAACCTACCTCTTGGTGGCTGGCACAGATTTGGATAATGACGGCAAAATCTGCGATTCGGGCGAAGCCTGCGCCGAGTATCCCGTGCGCAATGCCCTGGAAACGATAGAGATGAATGAGTCCAAGTCAGGATTTTCATTCGCCACCGGCTTTCAAGGCGACATTGGTAGCGCCGGAGCGGGCGACTCACAGGCGCATAAGGAATATCACCTTCTTAACAAGTGAGGACGGGCGGGTGAAAGGAATTTCACCCCTTCCCAGTTGATCTTTGGCGGCATTCCTATAAATTAATGCCCAATTCCAATCTCCGGCGATTGGCCCCTGCGCCCACCGGAGAAAGTCACAAGCGCATGCAGGCGCGTTTCCGGGAAAGGCCGTTGTCCGGCCCAATCAGTCAATAGCGGGCAGGGAGCGCCGCCCGAAAGCGCGTCGGCAAGTAACGAGTTGTATTCAGGAGAAGCTTTTGTCAAACAACTACAACGCCGACTCCATTGAGGTCCTCAATGGCCTGGACCCGGTTCGCCGCCGTCCGGGTATGTATACGGACACCTCGCGCCCCAACCACCTCGCCCAAGAGGTCATCGACAACAGCGTTGACGAGGCGCTGGCGGGACACGCGCGACAAGTGGACGTCGTACTGTACAAAGACGGCTCTCTGTCCGTAACCGACGACGGTCGCGGCATGCCGGTGGACATCCACAAAGAAGAAGGGATGCCCGGCGTTGAGCTGATCCTGACCAAGCTTCACGCAGGCGGTAAGTTCTCCCATAAAAACTACCAGTTCTCCGGTGGTTTGCATGGGGTGGGCGTATCTGTTGTGAACGCACTGTCCCTGAATCTGGAAGTGTTGATCCGTCGCGACGGCAAAGTGCATCGCATTACCTTCGCCAACGGCGATAAAGCTTCAGATCTGGAAGTGATCGACACCTGCGGCAAGCGCAACACCGGCACCACGGTGACTTTCCTGCCTGACCCCAAGTACTTCGATTCTCCCAAGTTTTCCGTTCTGCGCCTGCGCCATGTGCTGCGCGCCAAAGCGGTATTGTGCTCCGGTCTGAAAGTCACCTTTAAAGACGAAAACACCGGCGAGAAAGACGAGTGGTATTACGAAGACGGTCTGAAAGACTATCTGAGCGGCGCCACCAACGAATTCGTCACCTTGCCGCAGCAGCCTTTTATCGGGCAGATGGCGGGCAATACGGAAGCGGTGGACTGGGCGGTGCAGTGGCTGCCGGAAGGCGGCGAACTGATTGCAGAAAGCTATGTCAACCTAATTCCCACAGCCCAGGGCGGCACCCATGTCAACGGTCTGCGCACTGGCCTGCTGGAAGCGCTGCGGGAGTTCTGTGAGTTCCGTAACCTGCTGCCGCGCGGCGTTAAGTTGTCCCCGGAAGACGTCTGGGATCGCTGCGCCTATGTGCTGTCGGTGAAGATTCAGGAGCCCCAGTTCTCCGGTCAGACCAAAGAGCGTCTGTCCTCTCGTGAATGCGCCACCTTCGTTTCCGGTGTGGTGAAAGACTCTTTCAGCCTGTGGCTGAACAAACATACGGCGGAAGCGGAGCAACTGGCGGAACTGGCCATCAACAACGCCCAAAGCCGTTTGCGCGCCGCCAAGAAAGTCGCGCGTAAAAAAATCACCAGCGGCCCGGCGCTGCCCGGCAAGCTGGCCGACTGTAGCGGCAGCGATGCGATGCGCGGCGAACTGTTCCTGGTGGAAGGGGACTCTGCAGGCGGTTCCGCGAAACAGGCTCGCGACAGGGAATTTCAGGCGGTGATGCCCTTGCGCGGAAAAATACTTAATACCTGGGAAGTGGATTCTGAGCAGATTCTGGCGTCACAGGAAGTACACGATATCGCTGTGGCTATTGGCGTCGACCCGGGCTCCAGCAATCTGGAAGGGCTGCGCTACGGCAAGATCTGCATTCTGGCGGACGCCGACTCAGATGGCCTGCATATCGCCACCTTACTGTGCGCGTTATTCGTCAAGCACTTCCGCCCGCTGGTGGAAGCCGGCCACGTCTTCGTCGCCATGCCCCCGTTATACCGCATCGATGTGGCGAAAGACGTCTACTACGCCCTCGACGACTATGAAAAGCAGGGGATTCTCGACCGTATCGCCGCCGAGAAGAAAAAAGGCAAACCCAACGTCCAACGCTTCAAAGGCCTGGGTGAAATGAACCCCCTGCAACTCCGCGAAACCACCATGGCCCCCGACACCCGTCGTCTGGTGCAACTCACCGTGGAAGCCGCCGACGACACCGAAGAAAAAATGGATATGCTCCTGGCCAAAAAACGCGCCTCCGACAGACGCGAATGGCTCGAAAGCAAGGGGAACCTGGCTGAGATTGCAGTTTGATTCTTGGCTAGTCACCTCGGAGTGGAAAGCGGATTACCCGCTTTCCACTCGACACTTTTTCTGCTTGTTCAAGCATCCAACAGAAAAACGAATAGCTACCCTGTTTTTTTCTATGAAATCAAAGACTAGATTAATAACCGTCAACGACGCTCGATATGTCTGGTTGGTCGATGAAGTAGAGTGGAACCTGCTCAAGTTAAAAGTCTGGCGGGAAGGGGAAAAGAGCGCCCCTTGGTTTACATTGGATAAAGACGTGAATATTCCGTGGCGATTTTCCCCTGAGATTGCCGAGACTACTCCTGACATTGCTTTTTCAGTGGCGCCCAAGCTGGTGGCGGAAGCTATCAGGCAGATCGGCTCGCAATTTGGCTTCCCTGGCGAAAATAGCAAAACTTTAAATCTGTGCGTCAGCGCTGACGGCAAGTCCATTTTGCCGTTATCAGCAGAGGCGTCGCTAAGCTTCTAAGCACCCTCAACTCTCTCCCTCAAAATCCTCGCCAGCGCTTCCAGAGCGTCTTCTGGAAAGCCGCTTAAGCCGGGGATATCGTTGCTTTCCAGCAGGATAAATTCGCCGTCTTCGGTTTCCAGAAAGTCCAGGCCGAGTATGTCCGCATTCAGGTGGTCCATTGCGATTTGGGTTTGTTCTCGCAAATTGTCTGGGACCGGCATCAGTTGAAAGTCCAAGGTTTCGATGTTGGCTTTCCAGCGGGCGCCGCGGCGGGACATGGCCCACATCCTGTCGCCGATAGCGAGACAGCGGATGTCGCGGACGTAAGGGATGTAGTCTTCCAGCGTCACGTAGTCATTGGATATGAATGTCAGGTCCTTGATGTCCGACCAGGAGGTTGCGTTTTCCGCCAGGGCTTTGCCGTAACCGCCGTGGAAATTGCCGACCTTAACCACCGAGGGCAGGGGAGGATCGACTTTATCCAACAGGCTCTCGCCGATGGCGATAGTATGCGGCGACACGGTCAGGCCTGCTTCCTGCAGTTCCGCCAGCATGGATAAACGATCATAGCCACGCAGCAAGGTGCGTGCTGGATTTACGCAGGGAACGCCGGCGAAACGAATCAGTTCAAGGACGCTACGATGGGACTCGTCCGGCTTAACTGCGCCAAGACGCCACAACACCGCGTCCGCCCGCACGACGCCGGAAGCGTCAAACACCCAAAGCCGGTTGTCGTGATACAGCCATTTGCTGGTTTGCAGGCGCCGGTAATGCACCTCATGACCGGTCAGGTATTTTGGCCAGTATTGCTCGCCGTTCACCACGATGATGGAAGCCATAGAGTCCTCGAAACTTAGTCAATAACACTAAATTGGATGGTTGGATTTATTTAGCTGGAACGCACAACGACGGTGCCGGCGAGCTTGTCATGGAAGCCTTGCTTTTTCGGGTCCCAGGCGACCCACAGAAAACCCAGGCCCAGAGGCAGTAATGACAGGTAGTAAGCGAAATAACGCCCGATCATTTGGCCCTTAGATGGCTTGGCGCCTGTTTTTGCGTCGACGATGACGGCGTTAACCAGCATTTTTCCTGGCGTGGCGGAGCGGTAGATCCAGAATAAAATGACCGCGAGCGCCGGGAAGACATAGTTGAGCAGCACATCAGCCGTGCCCGCGATAAACGTCTCACCATCGAAATAACTGAAGCCGTATAGAGAGATCAGAATCGGATAGGAGATCGCCATCATAATCAGCGTATCGATAATGCTGGCGCCGGTTCTCGCCCAGAAACCGACATAGTCCATATCTTCCTGGTGAATTTCTGGAGTCAATTCCGCCTGAGGAGCTTGGTAGGGATTCATTGAGTTACCTTATACATCCGAGTATCTAAAATTGAAGCTGTTTAGGATAACAGGTAATGAATCTCGGTGGATGGATTGTAGGAGAGGGGAGAGCGCCTTTATTAAGGTATGAGGATAGAAAAGCCCCCGGCGGACCATGCCGCCGAAGGCTGAGGATAGATTACAGAGGACGGCGTTGCAGTCCCTCTTCTTCCGATTCAAGGGCGCTGTCTTTGCTGATCGACAGGCTTCTCAGCATTAGAGGCGGATCTTGCGGGGTTACGCCGGTCCAGTCCTCCAGCATGGAGTAGGCTCGGCCCTTATCACGCTCGTTCAAAGTGAGGATGTCGGAGCCGTGATTGCCGCCTTTCACCATAAAGGTGCGAGTGCCGCGACGGTTGGAGTCCGGGATAAAGAAGGCCGCCGCAGACCATGGGTCGATTTCACCGTAGATCATGATCACGTTTTTGCTTCTCATCGTCGCAAATTCGGCGATATCCCACATGGCTCTGTGATCGAAGCGCTGGGTCGGCCATTCGCTGACATAAGCGCTGTAATCGTTTGGATCGTACATCAGCAAGTTACGCATATGGCTGGTGAGCAGACGGGGATACCCCAACTGGGTGATCGCTTGGTAGAAATAGGCTTCATATTGCTCAAGGCCAGAATCCGTAACGAAGGTCAACGGACCCCAGGCCAGCATGAAATCGAACAGCTCCTGGTCACTGGCGTCTTTAGCGGGAATATCTTTGCAGTATTCCAGATCTCCGTACTGATAGAACTGGAAGTACAACTCGCCGATGGTCAGGTCCAGTACGCGATCCAGACCGCCTTCGAGATTGAACTCCAGGCCGTTTTCAGTTGCATAGGTCTGGATGTAAGCCTTCATGGTTTCCCGGCGCTTCAACACTTCGCGCTGGTAGCGCTTGAGCGTTTCACGACAGGCGCGTGGGCCGACTTCTTCCTGGAACGTCACATAGCGGGGGTCCAGACGGCCAAAGCTCTGCGGCGCTACATTGGCCACGGTGCCGTCTACGTCATTGGGGAAAAAGCGGCGGTGATACATGGCTGTCATACCGCCTTTACTGGCGCCGCGAGAAATCCACTTACCACTGTAGAACGGACGAATCGCCTGCACGATGCGATGATGATCTGAAGCCGCCTGCTTGATTGTTAGATACTGCCAATCCAAAGGATCTGGTCTGGATTCCGCAAAGTAGCGGTGCTCAATTTTTAGCTGGCTGGCGTTGAGCACTTTGGTGAGGTTGTAGCGGTAGGTGCTGACGGAAATGTTATAACCGTTTGTGGCCAACACCATCGGCGCTTCCGCAGATTTATGCAGCAACACCATGCGCTGCTTGAAAGTTCCCATGGCGGGGTTAGCGTGATCGATGGGCTGCTCGTAACGGATCAGAATGTAGCGGTAGCCTTCCGGTGGGTTGTCCAGCTCTTCCGCTTCCATTCCAGGCACGCCATTGAGGTATTCCAGAATGTCCTGGTCGGGCGCTTGATTGGCGTAGCCGGCGCTGGATAGAAAAAGGGAGATGAGAAACGCGAAAAATAACGAATAAGGTGATTTTCTAAGCATATCCTTTGTCGCCTTGAAAAATGAGTTCCTTTTCCAGGCAGGGAGGCGGCTGTTTTAAACCTGCTCCGAGGCGGTCTAACGCGCTAAGCGCTCGTCATTCCTGCAAGAGTGGTTAGATTATTATTCTTAAGATTAAGAATCCTCAGCTGATCCGTGCCCGGGATTTATTATTGAGAGTAGGGTCCTTGGTTGTCTGGGTAGCCATGCTCCTTTAGCTGCGCGATAGGAACGCCATTATAGCCATGAAGAACGACGGATTTAAACGAGTAAGTCAGTAAGCGGCCGCATACCATCGCGGCTGCTTCATGATGAGCAGGTTAGACAAATGCCTCCCGCCCAGTCTGGCGGCGCGTCGGCGTATCGTTCTGCGCCGGGTTGTGCGTTGAAGGGATTTTTAACGATGCGAAGCAGGTTTTGCACCAGCAGGTAATCGCCCTGATGCGCTTCCCGGATGGCTTCTTCAAGCATGTAATTACGCAAAATGTACTCAGGATTAACCTGCTGCATGGCCTGTGTTCTGTCCGGAACAGTGGCGGCGGATGTCTCTACCTGTTTTCTATAGTCTCTCTTCCAGTTTGAAAAAGCGCGGCTATCGCAACTCAGGTCAGACATGAAAGCGAGACTGCTTTCGCTGCCATCGTAGCCACCCAAGGCTCGCATAAAGCGATTCATGTCAGTGCTGTGAGTAGTGAAGAGAGTAAGCAGTTCGTCTATGAGTCGACGTTGCTCACTATCTTGAGCTCCCAGAGTCGTCGCACTGAAGCCCAGACGCTGCGCCATTTTTCCGTAAAAGGCGGCGCTGTAGCGCTCGGCGAAACCATCAAGCGCCGACTTTAATTCTTCCAGCGGAATCAACGGCAGTAACGCTTGAGCCAAGGCGGAGAGGTTCCACAAAGCAATACCGGGTTGTTGCTTGAACGCGTAACGCCCAGCGGTATCGTTTTTATTGCTGATGTAGTTGGGATCGTAGCTATCCAGAAAGGTGAAAGGGCCGTAATCAAAGGTTTCCCCGATGATAGACATGTTGTCCGTATTCATCACCCCATGTACGAAGCCATAGCTTTGCCATTGCGCGACTAAGTCAGCCGTGCGGTTGCGGACTTCATTGAACATGGCGAGGTAGGGATTCTCCGCTTCTTGCAGGCCGGGGAAATAGCGCTCGATACAATAATCCGCCAACAATTTGAGGTCGTCATGCTGGCCTAGATAATAAAAATGCTCGAAGTGACCAAAGCGAATATGGCAAGGGGTGACGCGCAGCACCATCGCGCAAGGTTCCATGCCGTTACGCATGGTGTATTCCTCACTGCCTACCAGACATAGCGCGCGGGTGCTGGATATGCCGAGGCCGCTCATCGCGGCGCTGACCAGATACTCTCTGATACTGGAACGCAGCACGGCGCGACCGTCGCCGAAGCGGGAGTATGCAGTACGCCCGGCGCCTTTCAGATGCAGATCCAGACGTTGGTTATCCGCAGCCATGACCTCGCCCAGCAGCAGACCGCGCCCATCTCCCAATTCCGGGTTGTAATGCCCAAACTGATGCCCTGCGTATTTCATCGCAATGGATTCACCAGCCTCAAGCGCGTCGCCGCCACCGCAATAGCGCGCCAGTTCTTCAGGATTAATGTGGCGCCGGTCCAGCCCAAGAGTCTCCGCCACGTCTCCGTTAAAGCTGATTAAATGCGCGTCTTCCAGCGGCGTCTGCGCTACTTTTTGATAAAAGTGCGAAGGCAGACGGGCGTAGCTGTTATCGAAGGTTAGAGCGTTCAGGGACTTGGCGGCGGACGACATATGCAGACTCAGAATGGGCTTGGGGTGATGGCGCTTACCTTAACATAAGCGCATTTTCCGCGCGCCCTTCCGGGAAAAACAACTAAGTAAATTTAACTTGGTAAAATTAACGGAGGCGCCTTTTTACCCTAACGGATTATGCTGGCGTTGAAAGTAAACGTAGCGTCAAGCCTCGCAGGGTGCGCAGGCGAACACTGCGCCTGCGCAACGCCTCCCTGTACGCCTTTCTCTGCGTACTTTCAAAACATACCGATATCAAAAAATGGATTACATAATATGAAAAAAGGAATCATGGCGGCGCTGACTGCGGCGGCATTTTTTTCTGGCGGCGCAACGGCGGATAATGCTCTCTTAACCACTCACCCCAACCTCATTAATGAGGATATTGAAATCTACGACTTCGCCTATGGCGGCTCGGGTTGCCCATCCGGTTCCGCCAGTGCGGTAATGTCCCCCGACTACTCCAAAATCAGTATGTTCTTTGACCAATATACTGCAGACTCCACCACCGCAGATTCCGGCCGCGTCCGTAAGAGCTGTAACCTGGGCGTCGCCGTTCGCGTCCCCCATGGTCTGACCGTGGCGCTGGTGGCGCTGGACTATCGTGGATACGTAGACAACGCGCCGGGCGCTTATGCATCGCTACAGGCGAGTTACTTCTTTGCGGGCGAGTCCGTCGGCTCACGCCTGAACAAAGAGTGGATGGACCCGGAAAATCCGGTTGTAGAGGACTTCCTGGTCGAAGATAACTTCCGTATTGGCTCGATTTCCTGGTCCCCCTGTGGGGAAGACGCGATTATTCGCGCGAATACCAGCATCAAAGCCTATAAAGCAGCGGATGGCGGCAAAGCGGAGATCCAGCTGGATACTGTCGACGCCTCTTCCAAGATTGAGTATCAATTGCAGTGGGATACCTGCCAGCAGCCTTGAGGGCGCTTGCGGGACATAACGCTGAATAAGCGCGGTTTCTGGCATTAGAAGATCAGGAACGAATTGATCCGCCCGGGGCGAAACTGCAGGAGCAGTCTTTCGCCCCGGGCGGTCTTGCCTTTGGCTCGTCAGTCATGAATGTGACGGCCGTGCGATGGCTAGTACGGGATTTTATGGGGACAGTAACGGACGTTAGGGGAAAAGCTTGTAACCGCTTTTCCTTCTGGCGCGAAATATTTTTCTCAACTCTTCCTTGAGATGATCTGGATTATTGCAGTAAATGGGTTTACAGCTTCCGTTGCGCGCATCCAGTTTGCCGGACACGCACAGAATCTCCAGGCGGCCGAACAGGTCCCGTTGAATGCTGGCCCGGTAAAATCGACGTTGTTTCGGGTGTTCCCATCGAATCATCTTAAATACTCTAAAGTCGGTTATATTCGGCGGATTTGTATCGGCGACATTCGCCGGATGTGCATAATCTTTCCCTTTATGCATCATCGGCGCCGCTCCGATATCCGGCTGATCTAAGCCTGACGTCGCTTGCGGACAAGGCTCATCAACGCAACTGAGGAGCGTTCCCAACAGGGTCCTGTCTATGGACCATGAAAAGGGTTGCGGAGTTTATCTAAACCGGGGCGAAAAAGACACCCTCTCAACGCTTAAACCGCTTAATTTTTATTTGCTTTGGTTACTCCATAAACAGCCTGCCAGTCACTTCAGCAAAGGGACAATAGCTCAATACCAATAGCCATGCCAATACCGTTTTGGCCGATTGGCGCGACCTCTTAACAAGCCCTGTGGACAGGGCTCTGAGTGGGAAAATACCAAACCTTCCTCAGGACTTTGCTGCATCAGATCAAGCAGGCGTTGTATTCTCTTTTCAGTCGGTGGATGCGTCCTGAACAGGGAGGGCTGAGACTCCCCACGCCCCGGAGCGAAGATACGCTCCATCCAGCTTCCCTGCCGCTCCTCAATGGCCCGTAAAGCGGAGGCCAACCCGGCAGGGTCTCCGGTCAATTGAGCCGCCGTAGCGTCAGCCAGGTACTCGCGGGTGCGCGACAGGCCCAATTGCAGTAGAGAGAAGGAAAGGATAAAAGAGCAGAGTCAAAATGATTGTCCAATCGACGGACATCGCCCCCAGCCAGATCAGAGGAAGGTTAATCAGCAGTAAAAACTGACCAATATGAGTCAGCAGAAACACCAATCGGCTGATACTGTCGGCAATCATCATGACCCGCACATCGCCATTGCGAATATGCGCGATTTCATGCGCCAACACACCAGCCAGCTCCCGCTGAGAAAGAGAGTGCAGCAGGCCCTGTGAAACCACAATCGCAGCGTCGTCCCTACCGCCTATTGCAAAGGCGTTCAGGACACTGCTGGGCGCAATGTAAAGCTTGGGCGTATTCGATAGCTCCGCGCGTTCGTTCAGAGCCTGAATCAATCGATACAACCCCGGAGCCTGGGCGAAAGGCAGATATTGCGCTTTGTAGGCGTGAATCAACATGTCCGGGGCCAGCCTCGGCGTAACCAATAGCGAGACGATGACGACGCCCGCCAAAGCATAAGCCGCCATCGCCCCAAAAAACCAACTCGCCAGCACCCAGGCCAGAAAACTCATGCCACCAAGAATCAGCACGGAATGAACGGCATTAATCATCCGATGCCGTTTAATCCGCCAACTATCCACGGAAAGCACTGCAACGCCTCCTATTTATAGCGAACCGTTACTTAACTTGAGAGCCTTACCTATATATCAGGCCGACGAAGCGGAATGAAAAGTCCCACGATTGAAAAACAGACGACGAAGACAGAATAAGGCGCAATGCAAATGGGGACTGGAAAAGCGCTCTTGAAATCGGGTAAAGTACGCCCCATATTACGATCATCGGGGACGACTTGGTTTCGACGCCGGTTACAAACCCTGAGGTGCATGTCGAGTGGACAGTAACACTCGTACTCCAATTACTGTAAAAAATAGTCGCAAACGACGAAACTTACGCTCTAGCAGCCTAAGGGCTCTAGCACTCATGCCAAGGTGCTTGTACCGCGGTTTTTATGAGTGTCACCCATAACAAGCTAGCCTGTGCAGCTGCTCCAGTTGTACACGCGAAACTTCAGGAGATCGCCTTTTACACCCTGCCCTTCGGGTCGTAACGGGTTAACTGAATAGAGGGTCCTAAGCATGTAGAGCCAATGGCAGAGGACTGGCGGACGCGGGTTCAATTCCCGCCGTCTCCACCAAATTTGAAAGGCCAACCTTCTCGGGTTGGCCTTTTTTATTGCCTGCTCCTGCGTACTGTCGCGGGCTCCTGCGGGTTCTCGCGGACTTGGCGGCTCATCCCAAAACCGGGTGTTTGCCCCTGTTTCGCTCTCTCCCTGCCATTTCTCTCTCCACCCTCGCTCTCCGCTAACCTTGAAGTCCGCGACTTCCCCAAACCACTTTTCCTTTGTAAACAGCTAGTTACGCGGCGGACTAATCGAGCGGTTTGATTGCGGCATTGGGTAAGCGGGTTCAACAGCCGCAAAGTAAGAAAATTGTCCAACTCCATTCCACTCAGCGCTACCAATATGGACGGCGCGACTAGCATCGATAGTCATCAAGCGATAGCTACGCCGAGTCACACTAGCTCCCCCCATGGTAACGCTGGCGATAAAGACCTCCTACTTTGTTGGCGAGCAAGCATAGCATTACAATAGCGATAGAATTCGCACTGATAATGGCAATCTGCTCTCGGCCATAGCCTATTAAATGCGTGCCAGATAGACTATTAACGATTATAAGCAACTTTAGACCACCAGCCAGATACGAATCCCATGAACACCGAACCCTGGGTCACCGCCCTCGACGTTGCCCAACACTTGGGCGTCGCCAAAGATACCGTCTACCGCTGGCGCGAACGCAAAGGTCTTCCCGCCCACAAAATCGGCCGGCTGTGGAAGTTTCAGCTCTCCGAGGTGGATGAATGGGTGCGGTCCGGAGGCGCTGATGAAGACGGCAACGAGCAAACGAAGGAATGAGCAGCTATGGATAAACACCAGCTCAGCGAACGCGATATTTGCACAAAATTCATCACACCAGCCATTTTGCAAGCCGGTTGGCAGCAGAATCAGTTTCGTGAGGAAGTAAACCTGACGGACGGTCGCGTCATGGTGCGCGGCAAGATGGCGGCGCGAGTGAAAAATCCTGAAGCCAAAGGCGGTCCCAAGCGTGCTGATTACGTGCTTTACGCCATGCCTAATGTGCCGATTGCAATTATCGAAGCCAAGCAAGCCAAGTTTTCCGTGGGTCATGGTATGCAACAGGCATTAACCTATGCCGAGATGCTCGACGCGCCTTTTGCCATCAGCTGCAATGGCGAAGGCTTCTTATTGCATGATCGTACAGGCCTTACCCAGCCCGTTGAGCGCGAAGTTGATTTAACCGAGTTTCCATCGCTTGCGGATCTTTGGCGGCTATACCAGCAGTGGAAGGGGCTAACCGAACCTGAGGCGGTGAAATTGATTGAGCAGCCGTTTCACACTGATGGCAGCGGCAAAGAGCCTCGTTATTATCAGCGGGTTGCCATTAACCGCAGCATTGAAACTATTGCCAAGGGCCAACAGCGCATATTGCTCGTCATGGCGACTGGCACCGGCAAAACTTACACGGCCTTTCAAATTATCTGGCGCTTATGGAAGGCTAAAGCCAAAAAGCGCATTCTGTTTCTGGCTGATCGCAACATTCTGGTCGATCAAACCATGCAGCAAGATTTCGCCCCTTTCGGCGAGGTCATGCACAAGGTCACCAACCGCGAAGTCAAAAAGAACTACGAAATATATCTGGCACTATATCAGGCCGTTACTGGTCGCGAAGAGTGGAAGCAAATCTACCGTCAGTTTCCTTCCGACTTTTTTGATCTGGTTGTCATCGACGAATGTCACCGTGGCAGTGCCGCCGATGATTCTGCCTGGCGTGATGTATTGGAGTATTTCAACAGTGCCACCCACTTGGGCCTCACGGCCACACCCAAAGAAAAATCTCGACTCGACAAGAACAAAGAAGTTCGCGTAATCGACAATCCGGAATACAACTACAAGTACTTTGGCGAACCCATTTACACCTATTCGCTCAAGCAGGGCATTGAAGATGGTTTTCTTGCTCCCTACAAAGTGATTCGCATCGCCACCGATGTCGACGCCGTGGGCTACACGCCGGAAAAAGGCAAGGTCGATAAGCTGGGCCAATTAGTGGAGCAGCGCCAATACAACACCAAAGATTTTGATCGCAACTTGGTACTGGAAAAGCGCACCGAACTAGTGGCCAGTAAAGTCTGGGAATATTTAAAAGCTACCGACCCCATGGCCAAAACCATCGTCTTTTGTGACGATCAAGACCATGCCGAACGCATGCGACAAGCACTGGTCAAACTGATTCCAGCCGCCGCCAGCAACCGCCGCTATGTCATGCGCATTACCGGCGACGATAACGAAGGCAAAGCGCAGCTCTCGTATTTTATTGATAACGACGAGCCATACCCGGTCATTGCCACCACCTCCAAATTGCTCACGACCGGGGTGGATGCCAAAACCTGCAAGCTCATCGTGCTCGACCAGAACATCAACTCCATGACCGAGTTTAAGCAAATCATTGGTCGAGGCACCCGCCTGCGCGAGGATTATCAAAAGCTCTACTTCACCATCATGGATTTTAAGGGCGCCACCCGCCTGTTTGCCGACCCGGACTTCGATGGCGAACCGGTGGTGATTTACGAACCCAAGCCCGATGAACCCGTAGTGCCGCCTGAAGATATGCCGCCCGATACCACTCCCGGCATTGGTGAAATAGACCCGCCCCCATACGATCCCTGCACAACTGGCGATTTTGACGATGGCAGCGATACGAGAGGTGGAGGCCAAGGCCGTACCAAATACGTTATCGATAATGTGAACGTGCGCGTGGCGGTTAGCCGCGAACAATACCTGGATGCCGACGGCAAGCTGATCACCGAAGACTACCGCGTACTGTTAAAAGCCGATATTAAAAAAGCTCTACAGGCCGAATTTGGCAGCCTTACCGATTTCTTGCGCCGTTGGAATGAAGCCGATCGCAAACAGGCTGTATTGGAAGAACTGGCCGACCACGGCGTGCTACTCGATATTCTGCAACAGGCTGTACCCAACGGTGGAGAGCTGGACGCTTTCGATTTGGTTGCCCATGTTGCCTTTAACCAAAGGCCACTGACCCGCCGAGAGCGCGCCAACAAAGTCAAAAAGCGCGATGTCTTTGGCAAATACGGCGAGCAAGCCCGCGCCGTGCTCGAAGCCCTATTGGAAAAATTCGCCGACCACGGCGTGCAAGACATTGAAGATGCCAAAGTGCTTGAGCTGCCGCCGTTTGATCAGTTCGGCAGTAAAACCCAAATTCGCCGAGGCATTTTTGGCGGTGTTGATCAATACACCCAGGCCATCCATGAATTAGAACAAGCGCTTTATGACGATCAAAGCGCCTAAAAGAACTATTAGATAGGAAACACCATGAACCTCAGCAGCACCATTAAATCCATTCAGGACATCATGCGCAAAGACGACGGCGTCGATGGTGACGCCCAGCGCCTAGGCCAGCTCACCTGGATGTTATTTTTAAAAGTGCTCGACCAGCGCGAAGAAGAATGGGAAGACGATAACCCTAAATACACATCTCCACTGCCCAAAGACTTTCGCTGGCGCAACTGGGCCGCTTATGTGCCGGGTGCCAATGGCAAGAAAGCCCCACAAAAAGCCGCCAGCGACATCATTGGCTTTGTAAACAACCAGTTATTCCCTGCCTTAAAAGAACTGGATGCTAATGCCAGCGCCCAACACAAAGTCATTCGCAGCGTGTTTGAAGATGCCAACAACTACATGAAATCCGGCACTCAATTACTGGCTGTAATTGAAAAGCTCGAAGAAGCCATTAACTTTCACGACTTTAAAACCCGTGCCCAAATTGGCGATGTCTACGAGCAACTACTCAACGACCTGCGCGGCGCCGGTAATGCCGGTGAGTTTTACACCCCACGCGCCATCACCGCCTTTATGGCCGACCGCGTTAACCCACGCCTGGATAAACGCGAAACAGTCATGGACCCAGCCTGCGGTACCGGCGGCTTCTTAACCGCTGCTATTGACCACCTTCGTAACCAGCGAACCACTAAATCTGGTGCTGACGACCAGAAAGCAATTGAAGCAATGATTCGCGGCATCGAGAAAAAACAACTACCGCACCTGCTCTGCACCACCAATATGCTGCTTCACGGCATTGATGTCCCAAGCCAAATTGAACACAAAAACACATTAGGCAAGGGGTGGAATGAGTGGAGCAACAACGACAAAGTGGAATGCATTATCACTAATCCACCCTTTGGTGGTTATGAAGATGATACGGTGGGCGGCGACTACCCAGCCGACCTAAAAACCCGCGAAACCGCCGACATGTTTATGGCGCTGATCATCAAAAAACTGTTGAAAGAAAACGGCCGAGCCGCCGTGGTTCTGCCCGATGGCTTCTTATTCGGCGATGGCATTAAAGGCACGCTAAAAAAACTGCTGCTGCAAGAGTGCAAGCTGCACACCATTATTCGCCTGCCCAAAGGCGTGTTTGCCCCTTACACCACCATTAAAACCAACCTGCTGTTTTTTACTAAAGGCGCGCGGGTAGACGATGGTAGCGAACACTTTCACACCGACACCATCTGGTTTTACGAGCACCCCTATCCACCAGGCTATAAAAGCTACAGCAAAACTAAGCCCATTCGTTTGGAAGAATTTAAACCCGAGCAAGACTGGTGGGGTGATGAAAGTGACGACTTTGCCAGCCGCGAGGAAAACGAATTCGCTTGGAAAGTGGATTTCAAAGCCAAACGCGAACAGGCTGAAGCCGCCGCACAGCCACACTGGGCCAATGCTGAAAGCTTAAACAATGAGGCCAGCGCTCTGGATAACCGCATCCGTTATTTGCGCGATTCCATAAAAGGCGTCAGCGATAAAACTCAGCGCCAAAGCGTGGAAGACGACATCGAAATCTTAAAAGCCGAAAGCGAAGGCCTTCGCCTGAAAGCCCGTGATGCCCAAGCCGCGGGCGACCGCCTCTATTGGCCGATTTTTAACTTGGATTTAAAAAACCCCAAGGCGCCGGAAGAAGAAAGTCACGACCCGGACGAGCTGCTGATTAAATACAAAAAATTACTAGGCGAAATTGAAGAAACCGAAAACCAGCTCAAAAGTGAGTTGGCGGCGGCTTTAGCTCATCACTTTAGTGCGGAGACCGAAGACGCATGATCAAGCAGGTATTACCCGACAATTCGCCGTTGCTGAGTGATATCCGCACGCTGATCGAGCAAAGTCGCCAGCAACTCATCAGCACGGCGAACAGCGCCCTCACCAACCTTTATTGGCACATTGGCCAGCGCATTCACAATGAAATACTCAAAGGCGAGCGCGCTGCCTATGGCGAGCAAATTGTCTCAGCACTGTCGAGACAATTACAAAGCGATTATGGTCGGGGTTTTTCCAGCAAAAACCTGCGCCATATGCAGCGTTTTGCCGAAGCCTTTCCCGACGCCGAGATTGTCTCGACACTGTCGAGACAATTGTCCTGGAGCCATTTCTTAGAAGTGATCTACCTCGACAACCCTCTGCAACGGGATTTTTATTGCCAAATGTGCAGCCAGGAACGCTGGAGTGTGCGGCAATTACGCGAGCGTAAAAACTCCCTGTTGTTTGAGCGAACGGCGCTGTCCAAACAGCCCAAAGCCTTACTGGAACAAGAGCTAGAACAACTGCGTGAAAGCAAACAACTTGCATCTGCATTCGTTTTAAAAGACCCCTACCTGCTGGATTTTCTCGGCCTGAATGACCGCTATTTAGAAAAAGACCTGGAAGACGCCATTCTGCGCGAGCTGGAGCAATTTTTATTAGAACTGGGGGCAGGCTTTAGCTTTGTCGCCCGCCAAAAGCGCATCCAACTGGATAATGACGATTTTTATATCGACCTGCTGTTCTACAACCGCCGCCTAAAACGCCTGGTGGCCATCGACCTGAAACTGGGCGACTTTAAAGCCGAATACAAAGGCCAGATGGAGCTGTATTTGCGCTGGCTGGCCAAACACGAACAAGAAGAAGGCGAAGCCCCACCGCTGGGCATTATTTTATGCAGCGGTAAAAAACAGGAGCAAGTTGAATTGTTGGAACTGGATGCCAGCGGCATTCACGTAGCCGAGTACCTCACCGTGTTACCACCCAAAGAAGTATTACAAGCCAAACTGCACCAAGCCATAGAACGCTCGCGGGCGCGGTTGGAAAACCGTGGGGAGCAAGACTAATGGACGCACAACAGTTTTTGGCGGAGTTTGGGCATATTGCCAATGCGCTGAACGGGATAGTCAAACTTCGAGAGTTAGTCCTGCAACTAGCGATCTCAGGCCGTTTAGTAGAGCAAAATAGCAACGACATTTCTTCCGATGAATTAATCAGCGTTAACAAGAGAAATAAGCGAGAGTTAATAGAAAAAAAATTGCTAAAAAGAACGGCGGATCCAAGATCTATTCAGAAAAAGGAACAACCTTGGGAGCTTCCTGAAAAATGGACTTGGGTAAGGCTGGGCGCTGTTACAAATTATGGCGATGCACCAAAAGTTGAATTTAAAGATGTAACGCCAGATACATGGGTATTAGAGCTGGAAGATATTGAAAAAAGCTCGTCAAAACTTTTAAAGAAAGTTTTTGCTCATGAACGAAAATTTAAAAGTACGAAGAATGGGTTTCCTATTGGAGCAGTTCTTTACGGAAAACTTCGACCCTATCTCGACAAGGTATTGATCGCTGATACTGAAGGAGTTTGCTCGACGGAAATCAGCCCAATTTCATTTTATGAAAATATTAATGCGTATTATTTGAGATGGTATTTGAAATCGCCGTTCTTTATCTCTTATGCAAATGGATCAACCTATGGCATGAACCTTCCGCGTCTTGGTACTGATTCAGCACGTGAGGCTCTATTTCCTTTTCCCCCACTCGAAGAACAATCCCGCATTGTCGCCAAAGTCGATGAGCTGATGGCCCTATGCGATCAGCTAGAAGCGCAGCAACAAAAACGCCGCACCCTGCAAAACCACCTGCGCCAAGCCACCCTGCAAGCCGTCGCCGCCAGCCAAAGCCCGCACGAGCTGCAAGAAAGCTGGCAGCGCCTGCAAGCCAACTTCGGCCAACTATTTTCTGCGCCGGAGGATGTCGTTGCTTTCAAAGGGCTAATTCTCGACTTGGCCGTTTCCGGAAATTTATCCAATATAGAACACCGGCATGACTCAACAGGCGAGCAGCTACTGGAGGCGATTGCGCAGCGAAGAATTGCTTGGTTACATGAAGCGGAAGATCAGGAGAAAAAAGAAGCGCAGACCATGCTTAAAAAACTGCGCACCCAGCAGGTAAATCTTCCTGAGATAACTCTACCAGAGCATTGGGCTTGGGCAACCTTTTTGCAGGTTTCACAGGCCGTGGTCGACTGCCACAATAAGACCGCCCCTTATGTTGCAAACGGTATTCACTTGGTTCGAACAACCGATATTCGAAACGGGGAGATGAATCTAACGAACACGAAGAAAATTACCGAAGAAACTTTCGACTACTGGGCGAGGAGAATGCCACCGAAAGCTGGAGACATTTTTTTCACCCGTGAGGCACCAATGGGTGAAGCTGCAATCGTTCCCAAGAACGAAAAAGTATGTCTTGGCCAGCGCACAATGCTTATCCGCTTGTTTCCAGAGTTTTTTAACAATCGCTTTTTACTTTATGTGATTCGAAGCCCCAGCTTTCAAGCTCGAATGATTGAGGCGGCTATCGGAATGACCGTAAAACACCTGCGCGTTGGTGGTGTTGAGGATCTTGTAGTACCAGTTCCTCCTAAGCCTGAGCAGGACGCAATAGTCAGTATCATTGATTCACTCTTCAACATGTGTGATTACTTTGAGAAACAGCTATCGAAGAAGCAACGTCTTGCTGAGAACTTGGTAACAAGTTCGGTTTCCACCCTCACCGGCATCGCTATCGAACAAGAAGAGGAACCTATGAAAGCCCCACAAACTGAACTGGTGGCTCCAGTGCGTTTAGGCACGCCGCCGGATGTMAAAGATCAAGCCCACCTAGCCACGATTTTGGCCCGCCATAACGGCGAGATGAGCGCCAAAGATTTATGGCAGCGTTTTGGATTAGATAAAACTATTGATGAATTCTACGCGCAATTAAAAACTGAAGTGGCCCACGGCTGGCTGTTGGAACCCGAAGTCGCCGAAATGCGCGAGAAGGCAGAAAACTAAAAGGACAGGTAGTAAAAGGAAAAAGTATGCAGCTTCGATTTTTAGCCATTCCCGAGTTTCGTAACCTGCGCAATTTAGAGGTCAGTTTTGCCAGTGAACTGGAACCGGTTTCAGGCACATCAACTGGCCAGCAGCACAAACGCATTCGCAGCCATGCGCTGATTGGCCAGAACGGCACCGGAAAATCCAACTTAATCGAAGCGCTGATTACCCTGTTTCGCGATGTCGATCTCGACCGCGAAGCGGCCTTTGATTACACATTGGAATACGAGATTCGCGGCCACATCGTGCGCATCGAAGCCGATACTGCCAAACAAAAGCGCCCTTATGTATGGGTGAATGGTAAGAGTGAGTCACAAGGTTTTCTGGTAAAGCACGCGAGAGAATATTTGCCCGCACATGTATTCGCTTATTACTCAGGCAAAAATGAACGAATAGAGTCGCTATTTCGCACTCACCAAGAGCGCTACAAACAATTACTTCGGCAAGATGATGACGACTTGATGCGCCGCCTGTTTTATTGTCGAGGTGGGCATAGCCAATTGGTATTGTTGGCCTGTTTGTTATCTGACGATCCAGTATTTAAAAAGCTATTGGGCAATTTGCATATCGAAGCGATTGAATCCGCTTTGTTTGTGCTTAAAAAGCCATACGCTGCGAGAGATCTGGATGAGAAGGACATTGAGCTTGGTGATCCTCGATTCTGGTTTAGGCGAGGAACAGTAGTAAACGGGTTTCTCGATAAACTCTGGCAAGTGGCCTGGGCGCCGGTTCAGGAAACACGACAGGTTGCCGTTGATTTTCGACGCCGCCCGGAAAAGCAAGAGTTGCTTTATTTGTTTGTTCCCGACAATCAAAAACTCAAAAAATTAGGCGAAGAAGTCGGCACCCCTGAGCGCTTTTTTCGCTATGCCGAAGCTGCCTATATCGGTGACTTGCTGGAAGAAGTTCGCATTACGGTTAAAAAATCTAAGGGACACGGAGGGGACGTTGAATTCAAACAACTCTCCGAAGGTGAGCTGCAAATGCTCACTGTGTTGGGCCTGATGCGCATCACCCGCGAAGATCACTGTTTGTTTTTGCTCGACGAACCAGACACCCACCTAAACCCCATCTGGAAACTGCGCTACTTCGATGATATTGAAGGCGTATTGAGTTCAGAAAAAACTTCACTGGTACAAGGCGAATCACAAATTCTGATCACCACCCACGACCCAATGATGGTGGGCAGCCTTAAACGCGAGCAGGTGCATATTTTGCGCAAACAGGGTGACCGCTCCGTGATTGAATCCCCCGATGAACACCCACAGGGCATGGGTGTCACTGGCCTGCTAAAAAGCGAGTTATTCGGCCTGTCATCCACACTCGATATTGAAACCGAGCGCCGGCTGTTCCGCCGCAATGAGTTGTTCGTAAAGTCCCCTCGAACGCCTGAAGAAGATGCAGAACTTTCGCGACTTTCTGCCGAACTGGCCGATCTGGGATTTTCGACCGCCGATTTTCGCGACCCGGATTACGCTCTATTTGTTCGCAAAATGGCTCAGCACCGTAAATTTCGAAAGCCGGTATTAACGCCCGAGGAACAAGCCGAACAAGATCGTATCGCAGACGACATCATCAGTGAAATCCTTCGCGAGGAAACCGGCGAATGATATTTATCGACTTGGAGCACAAAAAGCCCACGGATACCGATATCCCTAACTGGGCACCCTGGACACAAGCGCAATGGGATGCCTGGCTGGCAAAATCCAATCAGCTCGTTGGAGAGTTAGCTGCGCTTGAAGCCGCCGGAAGGCACAATGAACGCAATGCACTGATTGACGCCAACAGCGCTCACTGGGGAGCGTTAAAAGCATGGCTATTAGCGCTGTCTGGCGGTAAGTGCTGGTTCTCGGAAGTGCGTGAGTTGTATTCACATTATGATGTCGAGCATTTTCGTCCCAAAAAGGAAGCAAAAGCCTTAGACGGAGCCAATCGCGACGGTTACTGGTGGTTGGCTTTTGACTACATGAATTTTCGTGTGTGCGGCAATGTGGGTAATCGTAAAAAAGGTGGCTGGTTTCCTTTACAGCACGGCTCTTTAGTTTCAACTTACGCTGCACAATGTGAAGAATCCGAAACTCGTTATTTACTTGACCCCATCGATGACGATGATGTCTCGCTCATTGCGTTTGATGAGGAAGGGAAAGTGATTCCTGCTCCCGGAACCTCTACATGGGAACAACAACGCGTCGAAGAAACCGTAAAACGACTAAAACTTAATGAACATGTCCCGCTAGCAGAAGAACGCCGTAAAGTGTGGCAGAAAGTGGATGGCTTGATCGAAGATTTCAACAAGGCGAAAACGCGGTGTGCCGCTGGCAATAATCCGGCTGCCAAAGCAAAGCTAATAGAGGTGCGTGCGAAAGTAAGGGAGATGACCAACCCAGCAGCGGAGTTGTCATCTGTCGCTCGCTGGTGCTTGTTACTTCGCAACGATCCACAACTGTCCAGGCTTGTGGGATGACGCTATGCCCCATCAACCTCAACGACCTCTTGCGCCAACGCACAGTTAAAGGCGAGCGTATCGAATACAAAACCGGTTGGAACCCCGATGCGATCATCCGCACACTGTGTGCCTTTGCAATTAGATATGCCCCCGCTTTCTAATCCATTCGGAACTTGAGAAGTTCAGAGGCATATCGTTAGCGGCTACACACCAAATAGAGTTCCTTCGATACAGTATTTAGGCAGGTAATCCGACTCGACAGTCAAGTCGTTCCCTGCGTCAAACCACAGTACTGCCATACCTAGGAGTTCCATTGGGATAAAGCTTTGAACTGGGGCTACGTCTTCTTCACATCGTGCCTCAAAGAATTCGATAAGAGCTTTGAGGTTTTTCTCTAAGACTTCATTAAAATCCAGGCCAAGATTGGTTGCCAGGGCCAGCAATAGCTCAATCTTACCCATAGTTATATCCAGTGCTTTATCACTTCCTTCTGCAACGGCCAGCTCTGACGCCTTATTAATCAGCGGAACAAAATCATCGCGCCTGAAATGAAAACTCTGCAAAGCCTCCACTAATACATACTCTGCTTCAATACTTTTTGTTGCGCTTGAGCGCAACAGACTTAAGGGGAAAGAAGCTAAGCTATTCATACTTTCTCTATCGCGCGCGACTACTGCGGTGAAGTAAGCTTCTTGCCAGCGTTCAGGAAAAATTCTGCCATTTTCTACAATGCCTGCACCATTGAGCTGCGCTTCCCCACAACCTGATAGTGATATATCAATAGTGGTGTCTGGATTTTGCGCTAAGGTAAAATAAGCAGCATATGCCTTTGCTGAGAGCTTGATGGCTTCAGCCCCGGCTTGATCATATGAACTATTGTCCAGTAGGGTTATTTCCCGCGCTTTCGCCAAAGACTCTTGAGCAACGCTAAGTACATTGTCGCTCTTCCTATATAAATTCTTACACCCATTTCTCATCAACCGATCAGCGCCGTCAATGTATTCAATAACCCAATCTTGGCGCATAGTAGCTTGTCTTTTGTTTTTAATCATAATTCCCACTTAAATATCATTATCTAGAATAGATTTAAGCTTTAATTTATCTATTTGATACTCAGAGACCTTTACACTATCCACGGCGGATGGGTCATTCTCAATAGGGGTTTGCACTCTAAGATAACGAATGGATTTGTCATCCTGAGAAGCAAACTTTATTGCTCGTGCTGCATAGACTTCTTTCCTTATTGCGCTATTCTTTTCATCAGAAAAGTTTGATGACACGCGCTTACTCGCCATACTCTGAGTTACATTAGCAGCATACTCCGTAGTCCCTTGCTCGTAGTCAATACCGTTGATGTTCCGAGTACCGGTTGTTCCGCCTGCACCCTTGGCTTCGATGATAATGATTTCACCCGCATCGTTCTGGTAAACCATGTCGAAATTCCCTGAGAGCGAGGGCGCGTTTTCGATATCCTCTGGGTGGATACGCTTGAAATCCGGGAATTCTTTTTGGACATGGACATCGGCGTAAAGCTCGCCAATTTTTCCTGATACGGCAGCGACATTTTTGCTGTTGTATTCGGTCATATCCCAGTCGGAAGGCTTTAAGTCCTCGACTTTCTTACCAAGCTTCTTCGCGGCTTCTTCCTTGAGCGCTTTTCTTTCATCTCGTAGCGTGTCGCGTTCGGCTAGAAGTGCGTTAAGGCTCGCAGCGTAAGGATGATTATCCGGCAAGCTCATGTCGTAGGCCGTAATCTCTGTGGAGACGGCCTTGATCGCATTCTTTTCAACAGAGCAGATTTCCTTTCCATTGGCCTTCGCCTTGTCTATGGGCTCCCCATCAACGACAACCGCATGCACGAACTCTTCCGATGACAATTGCTTTTTAGCTGGGTACTTAACTGCATTTTTCCGGGTTAGCGTGATCTTATCTTCATCAAGATCAATATCGTCGTCGGTAAAGGTATACTCCGGCCGACTACTTTCACCAGTTTTCAGCAACACCGTCGTGGGGCTGTTCTCGGTTGGCTTGCCATCTTCCAATACTTTCTTGACCGCAGATTTGTGATCATCTGAAAGCGCCGACATATGCGGCTCAATGAATTTGTCCACCTTGCTCGTCTGTACGCCGGACTGAGGGCAGTTGCCCGCCAGGGAGCTTACATGCAGGTCATCCGCACCATTTAGGCTGTTATCAGTCATGCTTCCAACTTCCCATCCATCATGGACTGTCGCCCACTGTAGTAGTAAAGAGCCTCTAATCGAAAGCTGATATTCCCCAGCTCGGAGTTCTCCAGATAGTCCGTTCTAATCCATTTCTGGCTATCGTCCTGGAGGAAGCCCCAACCAAACAGGATACAAGCGCTAATAAAGTGATAGGCGTCTTGCCGGCTTTTAGCGCCAAGTTGATGCATCTGGGAAATGGAGGCATCAACAAGCCTGAACAGCTGGTCTGGCGCAATAGATTTAAGTCGGTCGGGATACTTTTCCAGAAATGTTGTCGCCATCTTTCGTACGAACTCTCGACGGACAGCGTGTGTAAACTGCTCACACTGATCCTGGCGTATTTTGAGAAGGCTATCTGTTGTCCCAGAGCTTGGCTGTTCTGACGGGTCGTAGACGCTTACGTGTGAGTCTGATCCATCAACATTTCTCGAAATAAACTGTAGTTTTCCCTGTTTACGCTGAAATATGCTGACCTTTTCTGGCGCGTCACCTTCCATCCAGAAAACGCCGGTGTCGCCCATAATGCGATTAAGTTGCGCCGAGTCGCAGAGTGGCAGCAACACTCTCATATAGCGCGGATCGCAGTAGCGAAAGTACCAGTTCTCGTTATTAGGGCCGCGAACTTTTGCAAGACGGCGGAAGTGCTGAACAAGTTCCGTCATGGGCTTATTGCTGGCTAAAAAAATACACCAGCTGTTGCCCCAGCCTTCCTGAAATAACCACTGGGTGAACGGATCACTGCCTAACTCGACGATGTGGGGAGACGCAGCTTTTAACGTTTCTCCAATCCCGTGCCAAAAGAGCGTCGAGCTGTCACAGGAGCTTTGGGTTATTTGCGGATAAATACGCTCGTCAATGGCGCAGTCGACTAACGCGTAGTAATGGCGAAAGCCGGGGCAATGGCCCTTTAAAGTGGATAAATTGAAAAAGTCCTGCATTCTGTACAACTCTTCCTGATTTTAAAGTGTCGCCGAAAGTTGGGCGTTTAAGAACAAACGCCCCAGTCGTAGCTCCTATAGGTCTCCGTCACCCGGTAGTAAACTATCCAGATCGAAAGTCGAACTAGCTGCCGGCTTTGCTTTAGGGACAATTACAGGGTGTTTTAGATAGACTTCCTCCCCCATTTCACGGAGCCAGTTCAGCCAGATGTGATTACTGAACTTGATCTTGAGCTCGTCGTTTTCATTTAGGTTGGAGGTGTTACGTATCGCCTTTAAAAACACGGGCTCTAGCTCTGGGACCTTGTAGTTTAACGATCTGATGTGTTCCAGAAATTGAGGGGGAAGCAATAGATTATGGGCTTCAACATAGTGAGCCAGTCCCTCAGGCCAATACCATTTTCCATCAGTCAGTTCTGCAGCACCAAGCGGACCACTTTCTGAGTATTCACATTCAAAGCGGCAGCGTGCGTACCCAAGCCAACCATCACAGCGCGCGGCATTCTTCAGGTAACTTATGATGCCTTCTTTGTCAGAGCCGATATCTCCGCACAGAAAGCTTGGAGTGACTCCGTTTTCATAATTATTCGACCAGAAGCCGATTTCATTCAGAGTGGTGACTATCATGTTTATTCCTATGCGACGGTAGAACATGAACCATTGGGCGTGAAGGTTTCAAATCCTTCCCCTACAGGACGCAAACAAGAATTTAACTCTTCATTCGTGAGGGGGCTACCTTTCGCTTCGGTGCGCTGGACAACCTTCTGTTCATCTAGTACTCGTACATCGCCATTGTTATCTAACTTCATTCTCCCCGTACCGCCAGTGACAGGTACGCCCATGATGTTAGCGATATCTTGTCGTGCAGGACCAGGTGTTCTACGACAAGCAATAACTTCAATTTCATCGGGCTTAAAGCCAATCTCCTTCAGCTTATTTCCTAATGTTACACCGTCATGGCCTGCAATGGCGTCTCCTGTACCATGCGCAAGTAACGTTAGTTTTTTAACATTGCGCAAGCTATCAATATTGTCTCTGCCGATGATTGGGACATTACGTGTGTCGACCAGTTTTTGAGCCGACCATGCAACGATGCCATCCTTAGGCTGCAGCACTAATATCGCATTCTTAAAGCGGTCTTCCATAATGTCATAGTTATCAGGTATGACATCTGGACAATCTCCAGGCTTAGCGGTCAAACCAAAGGGGTCTACCCAGTGGGTCGGGTTGGGGACATATAGATAGTTGTTGGCGCCACCAACCAATCCCACCGGGTCTTGGTTGATGAATCTCGCGCTGCCAGGGTCGTAATATCTGTGCCGATTATAGTGAAGACCCGTCTCATCATCGAAATACTGGCCTTGGAAGCGCAGGGAGTTTTCAACCTCTTCGGTTTCTTTTAGCGCCAGGTTGCCATAAGCCTTGTAACGCACAGACCAAACGATTTTGCCTTTGGCGTCCGTCATTTCCTGCGGCGTACCGAGGTGATCGAGGTGATAGTGGTAGACTTTTTGATCTTGAATGAAGGCCAGCGGTCTAAACGAGTTAGGCTCGTAAACGTAGATTTTACTCAGATGCTTACGTTGCTCTGACAGGAGAACGTCGCCATTCCATAGGAACACTGTTTTCCCAAAAGCATCCTGCTTACTGACGCGACGACCGAGAGCGTCATACTTGTACTCAGTTCTTTGCCCGTCTTTCTCGACAGCAACCAGTTGATTTTGCTTGTTGTAGAAGTAGCGAGTCTCAAGCTTTCCGCCTTTTCCGCGCTTCTCCCTGATCAGATTGCCGGCTTCGTCATACTCAAAATGGCGATCGCCATGGAAGTTAAGACGGTTGCCTTTTGCTTGATTGGCTCCATCCAGAATGTTGCCTGCAGGATCGAATGAAAACTCCTCATTACAGAAGCTTTCCACTGCTTTCAAACGATCCAGGGCATCGTAATGGTAGTGGGTCGCCCCTTTTTTGAAATCTTCAATTAATGCCAGGTTACCGCTAAGGTCATACCCATAATCGCGCTCAATGATGCGCTCTTTAGTCTGGCGGTTGCTCGCATGGTGACGGACCAATCGACCCATCAAGTCGTATTCGTAATGTGACTCAACAGATCCCTGTAGTCTGCGGGTTTCGCGACCATATTCATCACGTTGCACTTTGGCAAGCGTTGCTCCGTTGACGCTAGCTTGATTGAACAACCCATTTGAGGCATACGCAAACTCTAATGTGCGACCGTCTGGTAAAGTAGTTTGCGTCCGGTTGCCAAGCGCATCATATTCATGACGAAGAACATGATGGTCTTGCCGCTCTTCGGCCAACTGTCCCAATCTGTTATAAGCAAACTGAATGCTACGATTGGAATTGACGGCCTTAATTACCTGACCACTGGCGTTATAGCCAAAGCGGCTGACTTCCCCATCAGGACTGTGTTTTTCCAACAAGCGTCCTATTCGGTCGCGCTTGAAGAAAGTCGTATGTTCAGCTTGCGCCACCTCATCGGTATGGAGGCCTTCAATATGAGCTTTCAAATAGCCGGCAGGGTCGTATTGATATTGCTGCACGCGCCCATCGAATCCAACTTCGCGAATCAGCCGCTCATTGCGGTCATAGGCGAGCTCATAACGCTCACCTTTTTCGTTGATTAATCCTACTAGGTTGCGCTCTTTATCATACTGATACTCGAATACCTTCCCTGAAGGATCGATCTTTTTACGAACTTGAGATAAGCCGTCGTATACATATTCAGTACAGCGACCAGCGCCATCAATAACATGAGTCAATTGGTCATTGGCGTTGTATCGCAACTGAGTTTTAGAGCCATCAGGGTATACAACCTCTGTTATATTGCCGTTTAGGTCGTATTTGAATCTGCTAACGCCCCCTTTTGAAGTGGATGCTTTGCTGATTGCGCCGCTCTCGTTATAGGCATAGGTCGTGGTTTGATTGTTATTGGTTTCACTAACCAATTGCCCCTGATGATTCCATCGATACTCTTTCTGATTGCCAACTGCGTCCGTGACCTTGTTTAGACGCCCTTGGCTGTTATATTCATATTGAGTTTTATTGCCGGCTGGATCGATAAAGGCGGTTACCAAACCACGCGAATCATATTCTCTGGTCCACTTATGCCCGAGCGCATTAGTGATGCTGATAGGTTGGGCGTCTGCGTTGTAATCGATCTTGTAAATACCGCCATTCGCATCAACCAGGGTCGTCAGCTTTCCTTGGTCGTTATAGCCGTAATGAGTACTGTGTCCGTTGGGGTTGGTTTCCTCGATGAGATTACCCGCTGCATCATATGCTCTGCGGGTGACGCCGCCCTCCGGATCAATCTCTTTTGCTACTTGCCCTCGCTCGTTGTAATGGTAGGTGGTAACGCCGCCATTACTGTCGGTGGCTTGAGAAATGCGGTTTTTCAAGTCCCATTCAAAGCGATAGTCATAGATGCCGTTGTCGCACCACTGACGTAAGCAGCGAGCGGATTTGTCATAGCGATTCCACTCAAAATAGACGCTGAAGCCAGTCTTGAGGGTGTGACGGGTAATCACGTGATTACGATAACCAAAGGTTTCGCTATTGCCAGCGGGATCGGTTACTGCAATCAGGTCTTGGGCTTCGTCATATTGATATTTAACGAGGCTATCTACGCGACCGTCGTCATGGACATTCTGGACTTCACAGATCAGACCGTATGCGTTATGCAGTAGATGCAACCGTTTGCCGCCGGAGGTGGTTACAATCGTTACCGGACGCTCATGCTCCTCCAACTCTACCCAATAGCTGACATCAATACGGTTACCCAATGAGTCCAGCACAGACTCAAGTCGATATACGCCGTTCTTGCCTGAAAAAGCCAGATTGGGTTTGCCCAGTTGTTTCAGTACGAAGTGGCGCTCGCCCAAGCGATGCAGCTCAAAGTGCTCTGCACTGTTTCGGACCATCTCGCCTTCTGATGGCAAAGGGAAATCGATGTAACGCCCTTCATCCGTTGTAAAGACGATACGGCCATCAACTTCTTCTAACTGCTGGCTAAGAAAGTGTGTCCAGCCATGACCTAATCCGCGCTGATTATGGTTGGAGGATTTGTACGTTCTTTTCCAAATCAGAGGGAGGGGGCCAGAGAGTTTAAAATCCAGTTGGTCTAATAACTCTTCGCCAGTGACCATACTGATGGGGTGGCCGTTTTTGCAGGAATTGACGTTATCCTGAGAGGTTTCGCCATTGTCGTTTACGCCCGTTTTATTACTGGTCGCGGGGGTATCTTCAGACTTGGGTGCGTTTGCTGGCGCTGCGGCCTTTTCACACTCCTCACAAAACGGCAGCCCTTCCTGAGCGGTATTCTTTAATGTCTGCGCTTGCGCTTCCTCATCGGGCCCTTTCGCCTGTGCTGGCGCAGAGCTTGGTGCGGCGGCGGGCGCTGCAGCGGCGGAAGCTTGATGGCTACTGGACGCTCTTTTCTCACTAGACCAGCCGGGATTGCCGGCTAATTGCGTGACCTCCATGACTTCTCCAGTCACCGCTGGCGGCGGTGGTGGGGCCGGATTGGCGCGAGCAATCAAACGTTCAGCAAGTCTCACCTCTGAACTGACAGGTACTGGTCCTTCTTCGCTCTCGTTGATAACTGGACAGAAAGGCTTCTTCTTGTCAGTAAAAATCAACAACACCTCACCACGCTCAACGCCTCTGACAAAATCATCCTTCCACTTGCGGAAGTGGGGTGAACCACGCCCAGGAAAAGCGCCAAACCCCGAGCGGAAGTGATAGCCGCATAAATTGCTGGCGACATCGCTGACCTTGAAGTCGTTGCTCAAGCAACGGTCGGCAAAGCTCGCTGCAAAAAAGGGAGACTCGATAAATGGAAGATCGGCGACAGTGATATCAGACCAATGCTTAAATGCATAAGAGCGGGTGGAATACATGCAGGAAACATCCCTTGTATTACGCCTTTCCTAACCAAACAAGGTGAAGATGACGCAGAATCAAAATTGTTACGTATTTTTACAATACAAGAATATTTTACTATCCAGAGGCGTCTGGATGTATAATCCAATCGGGATAGGAGTTCGGAACTAGCCGACAATACTAGCTTGACGACGCGATCACAAAATAAGCATCATGAGACTTGCTTTAACTTGCATTCTAGGATGGGCATTGCATATGGACTCGCGCAGTCAAAAATCTCCCCAACAAATAGTCGAAGAAGCAATTCTACGGTACCTCCCTGAATATGTGCCTGATGCTATCCAAAGTGGTGTTTCTGAAACGCAAATACTAAGCGGCAGCATCTCTCATACAGAAGCCAAAACATATCGCGAATTGAGTTTAAAAGAGATCACGCGTCTAATGAGCCAATCGTCAATGGAGTACCAGCTAAAAAGGATGAAGTCCCGAGGCTGGTGACTTTTGCCTATTAGAAAGGTTAGCGAGTGAAACGACGGGACTTGTCGATCCCCCTCGTCAAAGTATTTTACATTGTTGGCTCAGGCAGCTTCCGTGGCCTTGCTCTCAACTCCCATTTTATTTGTAGGCATGGAGCTAAGAGCAGGAGAAATCCCCACTATGACCGAGGATGGAACCAATCTTTATATAATCTAATATTTGGATCACTCTGATAATCAAGCTTTGAGTACCCTATCACTCTTAAATCATTAGGATGGATTACTTGATCCGTTTCCAGGGCAAAAATAGGACCCCCTCCATCGTTTACAACTACTCCAGCCCAATACTCTCCCTTATCTTTTAAGCGAAAAGCATTATCTTCTCCTCCTGACTCACGTCTCCAATAGTCTTTACTTCTAGTTCTAGTCCTATCATACGCCCTCCAAAACTCACCTCTTGGAACTCTTACTTGTAAGAGTATTCCTATTGCAGTGCCATTTGAGTTTTCAGGTACAAAATTCGAGTATGCTGTCGCAATGTCAGGGGCGGTGGCGTATTTAATTTTCCTAATTGAATCTCGACTTATTGTACGTTCATAAGTTTTTGCACCTAAAGAACTCGTGTTTGCTGCTATTTGAGGGTTTAAGCCGTGGGTTAAGATGGATGGCCAGTTTGAAGCATAAGTTCCATGCGTAAAGTAGTAGTAATTTTGGTCTTGAATCTTTATTGATTCGACTATAGATTTAAATTTAGCTTGCACATGTAACTCCAGCAATATAAATACAAGATGAATCCCGATTTTTATAGATTAAGGCTACCAAATGGAAAGAACCACTCTTCTGTATGCTTCCGATTAGCTGATCGCCAGTTTTTACATAATAAAATATTATTGCCTGCCTGCCTGCCTGCCTGCCTGCCTGCCTGCCATACTACAGCGATATCCATCGCCAGTGACGTTACTTACGTGATAATTTTAAATTTTCCCTTGTTGTTATATCTTTAGTTGTTGTTTGAAGGTGAAATTATCAGTATAAGCATTAAGAAATCCAATCCTACAGATGTAGGATACTATCTAAGCATTGTGTTCTTACTTGCCGATTACTTATATAAATAGGCTAGGGATAGTTTCGAGACAAAAGCTAAGCCTCAAATAAAGCTGATTGAGCGCTAGATGGAGTGAGCTATCTTGGTCTGCAGTCTGCTTCCTCAACTTCCTGCACGCATCTGGGGCACCGGCTGCCATAGCTGGCTGAAAAGTTGTAGTTGTGCCCACATTGCGTACACGTGAAAGTGCGTTGATGAGCGTTACGTGTTGTAGAGTATGGAGTGTGTGTTCTGTCGTGGTAGGTCACTTGAGAAAACAGTGAGTTGTGGGATGATTTTTTTTCTAACGCCTGCTTGGCGTTAGTAATTTCTCTATACTGCTTGGGATGGAAAAGCCATCTTTTTCCTTCCGCTGAGTCCAATAAAAAAGTTTTAAGCACGTCCTTAAATGTAAGCGAGTGCTCTTTTTCTTCCCAAAACAATGACTCAAGCTCAGTTAAGTCAACGGCGAGAATACCTATTGGTTTTTCTACAGGCTCTTGAATTAGGTCAATACGCCTTTCTGGATATTCGAATTGAAGCCCCAGGGGAACCACTTTTTTCTTTCCCTGAACCTTTCCAAGTACATCAAAGTCAACCCCATACATCTGTTGGCTGACGGAGATATCTTCCAAAGCCACTTCCCGTGACTCTGTTATAGTTATCCACTCTGACATTCCGTTTACGGAAACTAATCTTTCATACAATGGGAGCTGGATATTACAGATGTCAAAAGAGTCCATTAGCTGACGGGCCATCATGGCAACTGAGACATAAAAAGAATACTCACATTGCGTGATCTCTTCTTCAGGTTTATTTTTTGTGAAGTGAGCGAAGTGCCAAGTGTTTTTATGGCCTTGACGAGCTACCAACTCAATACGGCATGAGGGGCAAATACAGCCTGAGTGGATTCCTCGAGGCACTTCATGTACATCAACTAATTTCGAAGAATTGACTTGCAAGCCAAAAGGAATTCGGTTCATCGAATTCAAGGTCTCCCATCCATGTCACTTCTAGCGTTGAGTGCTATCAACAGCCAATCCGAATAGCGCTTACGAGATAGTTATACTCCCACGTTATTATCTGGGTGTTAAGTTTTTTCTCTTTTTGTCATGCTGCCTTTTCCCTCTTACAAGAAATAGCTAGTACGCCTTGGTAACGCAACACTATGTTGGAAACGACACCACGTCCATTGTTTGGAAAGAAATGCATGTTCCGGAATAACTCGAAGCATGATGTTGATAGGGAATTGGTTAATCTGGCTCGGATATCTTCCGTGGCCGTTTCCCGAGTATGCCCTGGGCTGCCATACTTACTACTTGATCTCCTCCCACCACGATATGGTCGGCCAGTGGTATTTCAAAGAGCATAAGCGTCTGTAGCAACCGGTATGTAATGAGCTGGTCGTTTACGTTCAAATTGGGACGCGTGAGCGATGAATGGATGATTTCATTCGCTGAAAACTCAGATGACATTAGCCACCTAATAAACCTCCGGCTATGCCGGAGGTCATTCAACTTTAAGAAAGTTCTGTATGGCAGTTTGCAGACATACAGTCATTCTAAAAATCACTGCTAAGCGTCTATCCTGTTAGGCAGACGCTTTGAGAGTATGCTTTTTGACTATCAAATAGTGCCGGTAGGTTTTAATAAAATTTCAAGTAGAGTACACAAGGCGTAGATTGACGGTAGTCAGAAAACACATTCCAGCCTTCGAAGTGGTCTTTGAAGAATTCCAAAGTGTCGTTTTTTAAATGGCATTCAGTGGAACTATTTGTTGATTCAAAAGCACTATCTTTATCCCGGGTAAATTGCAAATCCTGCTGGTAAATTCCAATTATCTTACCTTCATCATTTCTAACGATTAGATCAACGTGATGGTTTTCCTTTTTCCCTTTTTTGACAAAGCTGGAAAATTCGACCCTTTTTGAGTCACTAGATTGTTTGGGATACGATAAAAAGCTATCTGCTTCCTTGCTTTTATACCCAGTCCCAGGCAACAACGTCACTTCATCAACAACCTCGCCTGAGCTACTTAGCTCAAAGTGTAATGTTTCAGAGGTGTCATTTGTAAAACCAATATATGTCTTGCCGTGCCCTTCGCCTGCCATGACTTGCATAGAAAGTGAGCACAAGAGACCAATACCTAAGGAACCTCTGAATAACTCCCAGAATCAGTCATAATACGGCAGTCCAACTCAGCAGGAACACTTTTCATGGATCAGATGACTTTCTCCGAAGCCGAATACCAGAATAAAAAGCGTAAGACCCGCCGGGAAATCTTTCTGGAGCGGATGGA
>NZ_JAHMIN010000081.1 GCF_018986435.1 Hahella sp. HN01
GCGAGGGCGAGCGTAGCCACTGCCTGTCCGCTTGGGGTGTATCTCAGTTCGGCGTCACGCCCGAGGGCGCACAATTTAATAAACATAAAATCTCCTACTTGATCCTAATTGAGCTTTTTGTGTGCTCCAGTCTGGCGCCGGGAATGTTCGTCCCGCCTTTCAGCGCCTTGGTAATGCTCGCCTTGTTGGGCTTAACTTCCGTCTTCACGTCCACGTATTCATCGGGGAGGGCGCTTTCATCTTCGATAGCGGCGGTCTCCCGGCCTTTAACGTAAGAGATGGAAAACAGCGGACAGCTGATATTCTTGATCCCTGTGCGCTCCATGTTTTCCCGCAGGTAGTCCGTCACTTGTTCCTGACGGTTTTCTAAGGTTTTCTTGCGGGCCTGTAGGCGCTTTATCTCCGTATCCACCGCCTTAATGTCGGGTTCCAGGTTGCGGATGAAGTGCGCGACCGAGACGGCCTTGTCCTGAAACTCTCCCTCGATGGCGTCCAGCGTATCGACAACGGCCTGTTTCAGGTTGGCGTCGTCGCCAGCGTCTAGGTTTTGCAGCTCCAGCAGCTTGCCGGTGATTTTGTATAGCTCCGTCATCAGGCGGCCTCTTGCCCTTCCAGTTCCGCTTTCTTGCGGTCCTTGGCCAGTGTCAGGCGCTTAATCCCGGCGGTGTCGCGCTTGGCTTCCAACTTCCGCAGGGCGGACTTGAACACGCCCGCCAACATGTTCAGATTGACGGACTCGTTCATCAGTCGAATGTTTTCATCCAACCACGCTTGCGCCTCTGCTTTCTGGCGCTCTTTGGCTTCCACTTGGTTTACGGCGGTTTCGATTTCGACCTCTTGGGCTACCTGTTCGACATAGTTGAAGTCGTCATACAGGCCCATGTGGATGTCGGCGCCGAAGCCTAAAACAGACAGCGCTTTAGAAAGTGCATCCGTCAGCGACTTTTTAGGCGCTTCCGGGTCTGTCTGGATGCCGTGCCGGGTGCGAAATACGTAGGGAGTGTGTCCGTAGTGAACGACCTCTCCGCGCTTACCGTCGACTTCATACCAGACCGCCAGCTTGATAGTGTGAACCTTGCTCGTCACAAGCGGCTGACCTTCTACGCCCAGGTTAAGAGGCGCGCCTTCGTCGAACCTTTCCTCCAGTACGGTGTAACCCCAGCCCGTTCCGACCGGTCCAAATTGCTCTGTGGCTTTGCGGTGCAGATAGGTCGGGTTGATGCTGGTCCCGGTGAAGCCGCCGGCGCCGGTGTATTTCTTGGTGTAAGCGGGGTCAGTCTTTTGGACTGACTCCCATAGTTGCAGGTTAGTGGTGGGCATACGCTTGGTTTTCCTCGTAGCGGTCGATGGAGAAGTCTTCCTGCTCCTGCTTGTATGCGGCGTCAGCCAGATATTTCCCGATGCTGTAGGCGGCGTTATCGATCATCTGCTTACAGGAGGTGACTGCTGTTTGGCGGCCTTTCTTGTCGTCCCGGCTCTGGTAGAGCAGGGATAGAACCGCGTCGATGTCGTCGCCTTGTTTAACCTCGTCTAGCACATCCTGAAAGCCCCACTTCTGGCCGTTCACATGGACGCGCCTGCCTTCCAATAGATCCTCCGCGATGGACTTAGCCGTGCTCTCCAGAATGCGATCTTTGATCTCTTGTCTTTCCATGTAGTCCATGTATTTCATTGCTCTAAGTCCTTCTGAAGTTGGGTAATGATGTTTTGTAGTTCGGCGATCTTGCGGTCGCGCTCCTGAATGGCTGAGTTGGCGTCGACCAGATCGTCATGGCTGCACTCCAGATCAAATACCAAGTCGCTGTTCTTATCTCGTAGGTCGTCCAGTCTGTAGAGGATGGCTTCAGCCTCGACCGCGCACTTGATCATGAGGGCGTTTAGAAGCTCTCTGTCTGTCATGTGGGTGAGTAGAGTTCCGTTCATGTGTGGTCCTTATTGGTAGATGGCGACTGGAAACTTGGCGTTAGGGTTAACAGCCTTGATGGCTCGTTTGCTCTTGTATTGGGCCAGTCTGGATAGGTTGCTGATTGGTCCTTGATGTGGAGCAACTGCAACTAAAAGTTCTTTGTGGGCTGCGGAGTGCAGGGCTTTTCTGGTGTCTAGCATTCTTGTCCCTCAATCGTTCAACTTAATGAAGGCGAGTTTAAAAATGTAAACAATGAAGGTCAAGCAAAATGTTTAATAAATTAAACGTTTTTTGTTTGGCTAAAAAAAGACCCGCTGGAATAAGCGGGTCAGTTTCGGGATGTTTAATATTTGGGCGAGGTTCTATTTCGGGGATGTTGGCGTTTAAGTGTATTTTGTTTTGCCGCTAGAGCCCTGATCCTTGTTCTCATAGTTCGTTAGATCATAACGGAGTACCAAAAAGCTTTGCCTAAAACTCGGACATGCTTAAGGCTTTCCCCTGTGATTAACTCATCTGGATATTCAGCAACGTTGTAGCATTTCAATCTAAATCCACCGCCCGGTGTTCTATAAACCAACCGAACCAGAGGCATTCCGTTATGGTCAATTCCGTATAGCTTTCCGTCCAATATTTCTGTGTTGGACGTGTCTATGCCAACGACTGTGCCATTGGGTAAAACAGGCTCCATGCTTGGGCCTTTGACTTCTATGCATGCTGCGTGCTCAGGAGTAATTCCTCGCTCTTTCAATACAGGTATTGGATAGCGAAGCTTGGCTCCATGAATATCTAACTTGATGACGCTGCCGCTACCGTTCGACAACTTTACTTCGGTATAAAAAGGCAACTCTATTTCATCCTCCTTTAATGGGTCTCCTTCTTCCCAAAATTCCACCGTGCCCATCCATTCGGCTCTTCTTTCAGGCCCTTGGCTTTCTACGCCAGTAATGAGCCAATTAGGATCACATTTCAGCACCTTGCTCAGCGCAATTAGATTCTGGCCGCTTGGTTTGCTTAATCCACTGATCCAATGGCTAACAGCCCCTTTCGAGACGCCGGCCTCTCTTACGATTTGCGCAGCTTTTAGGCCTAAAGCCTGCATGCGCTGTTTGATGCGGTTTGATGTATCCATGTTTATTATTGTAAACACCTGGGAGTGTACAATCCTTGACTGTTTTTGTTCAACCTTTTAATCTTTCGTTTAATTTATTAAACAAAATAAGGTTGAACCAATGAAGAAAGCTATCGCAATTCACTACTTTGGCAGTCAAAAGGCGCTCGCAGATGCTTTGAACCTCCATAAGTCCGCCATTTCACAATGGGGCGACACGATCCCGGAGCTTCGCGCTTTCCAGTTAGAGAGGCTGACAAACGGCAAGTTAAAGCATGAGCCGAATGTAGCCGCCGAAACGACACGGTCAGTTTAAGAGCAGGGAGGCTTTTAATTCATGAAACAGCAATCACGCCTAAAGCTGCTTATGTCCGCCGTTAATCGATGGCTGGAACAACCCAAAGCGAGCCGGGCGACTATCTGCGGCGAAATCGTCCAAGCGGCTAACGACTGCGGGCTGTCCGAAATCCTTAAAAACGAAGGGATCACGTTCAACCAGTCGGATGACCTTTATAACGACATGCGCGTCAACGCCCAAAAGATTTTCCGCTGGCTGGGTCAGTACGACGGGATACACGCCTTCCTTGATCGATTGTGGTGTCTGGAGCCCGCCATCGTTGCGGCCATGCCTGAAGCTTTGCGCCTGTCTTATTTGAATGACGTGTTCAGCGTTGCGGGTGTCGTGGTGTGCAGCCGGCAGGTGAGTTGCGAGCACATCGACGCCACCCGCATGGCGGCCTGTCTCACCAAAGAGCAGATGGAGGCCCAGGTGTCCGTCATTGAGTTGGGCATACACCCGGACCTCGACTCCGCCCGCCGCGCTTATCAGGAAGTGTCTGAAGCGGTCGCCACTGGGGCGGCTGTGTTGGGTGAGTTGGAAAGAACCTATCCCGAGCTGAACTATAAGGGCGCTGCAATGGCCGCCCGCTCTCACGCAGTAATCAACTAGGAGGTTGATAGATGGAAGCACAAGCCAACGTTGTGGCTTTTCCCAGTCCGCACGCTATAGGAATAGTTAAGGCGGACATTGAAAACGGATATACCCGCATGGCGAACGACCTTGTCGATGCGCTGGCTCACGTCGAGCTTAGCGGCAGGCAATACCGTGTGTTCATGGCGATCATTCGCAAGACCTATGGATACAACAAAAAATCTGACTGGATGGCTGCCGAGCAGATCCAGAAGGCAATGGGTTACACAGGTGACATTACACACATTCGCGCAGACCTGCGCGAGCTGAAAAGCCGTAACCTGATCATACAGGATGGCCGTCAAATCGGTCCGAATACATTGCTGTCGGAATGGATTCTGTCTAAGCCCAGCAGACCGAAAACGGTCCGTAAACAGACCGAAAACGGTCTCCCTAAAACAGGCCGAAATCAGTCTGTAAACGGACCGAAAACGGTCTCCAAACAGACCGAAATCGGTCTATATACGGACCGAAAACGGTCCCCACAAAAGACAAAAGACAATAATTCAAAAAACAATATCCCAAAAGACAACACGCGGCAGACGAAATCCG
>NZ_JAHMIN010000082.1 GCF_018986435.1 Hahella sp. HN01
AATCGCTGAATAATTCGGCGTACGCATCCGGTGAGGTTGCGTCGCCACAGAGGACGCGATGTTCACCACACAACCAGACGTCGCCGGATTGGGAGACTACGGCCGCTTCCTCTTCGGGAACCGAGTCGTCGTCAGTTTGACCCACTACCTCGGTTTCCTCCGCCTCCAGCAACGCCGCCAGATCGTCCGCGTCGAATCCGGTCAGGTCCAGGTCGAAACCGTCTTCCTGCAGCGCCTCCAGTTCAACACGCAGTAATTGCTCGTCCCAGCCCGCCTTTAAGGCCAGCTGATTGTCCGCGAGGATATAAGCGCGTTTCTGCGTCGGCGACAAATGCGCGAGCTCGATGATCGGGACGTCCACCATTCCTAGTTTTCTCGCCGCCAGCAAGCGCCCGTGGCCGGCGACAACGCCGTTCTCTCCGTCGACCAGGATAGGGTTGGTCCAGCCAAATTCCGCGATACTGGCGGCGATCTGCGCCACCTGTTCCTCGGAGTGCGTACGCGCGTTTCTGCAATATGGGATGAGCGCTTCCACTGACCGGTATTGAACAATCAATGGCGGATAGCTCGGGGTGCCAACCGCGGACAAAGAATTCAGATTCTGGGCCTCAAAAAAGAACCCGCCGGCGAATCGCTTCACGGGCGGGTAAAGGGAAGTACGTTGGAATCGGACCTGCGAACCGCAAACCCTGCAAACCTCGTTTTTAGCGCTGACGCTAAACAAACGCGGCGCTCACGCCCCCCGCTTCGACTCATGGCCAGGAAGGACCCATCGGGAGCCCAAAAGGCGCCCAGATAGGCCAAATAATCGCCTGGCGGCTGCCATAGCGGGGAGGTGCGCTCGTGTCACGAGGTAACGCAAATATTACCAAAAAAACCGGCGGATGTTACGCCCCCGAATTGGCGTCAAACCCGCACCAGTACTACGTTTTCCGCAGGAGTTGTTTATAACTAATTAAAACTAATCCTTTCCTCGGGATCGTTAAGTCGAACAGCCACAGCAGACAACGCTGCCTTCCAGCGACGCCATCCCGTGGTGCGGTCCATACCGAAGTGCGCGCAGACTTCTTTCCAGGGACAGCCATCCGCCCGCATCCACACCAGGTGACGTTGATCCTCGGTCAACCATTTCACCCAACGGAAGGTCTCCAGCATGCGATCAATCGCCGCCGGATCGGGCGGCAGTCGCCTCACCACAGGCTCCGCTCCCATGTTCTCCCAGGGCTTGCGTAGAATGGCTGGCCAGCTGTTAGCGTATCCCTGCACCCGGACAGGGGGCAGCCGTTGCGCGGTGATAGCTGCGTCAGTGAAACGGTCAGCCACGTGCTCTAATGTCCATTCAGTCATGCTTAGGTTCCCCTGCGCCGTAGAGGCGCTCTCCAATCCGACACAACAGCTCGCTCTCTATCCAGTTCAATCGGTCATCGTCAGGCGAGATCACCAGGATGCGTTGACTGCGCCACCCCTCGCGTTTGATCTTCTCGGGATCGGGTCCCTGATCAGGCTGATATTTTCCCAAGGGGCTGCGGTAAATGGGTTTAGGCGTTTTCATATTCCGTCTCCTGTGTGTCCTGCACCCACAGCATGATCGCCAGGGCATCCGCCTCGTTATCATCCGAGGGATTGAATCCCCGTTTCCGTACAGCCGCTATCACATCCTCCTTGCTGGCGTTGCCTTTACCGCTGACGTGACGCTTGATGGTCCCCACAGGCACGCCTTGGTAAGGGATCTCATGGTGCTCGCACCACGCCGTTAGCGTCGCCAGAAAGCCGCCATAGGCATGCGCGGAATCCGTGGAGACATGCCGGCGAACCTCCTCGAAATACAGCGCGTCAATGCCGTCCAGATTCGCTTTCAGCTCGGTCAGCCAACGTTTGAATCTCAAAAAGCGCATACCGCCGCCTTCAAAGCGCTGGGGTTTAAAGTTCATCACGCCACTGACGATGGCGCGATCCTTTCCTTTCGCCGCCCATCCGGTGCGTGTTCCCAGATCCAGCGCCAATACTGATAAGGTCATTTCCATCTCCGTTTGAGAGAGTGGTGACGGATGGTGACAGGCTTATCGAATAACCTCTTACGCGTACGCGCGTGTAGGCGTTAATCAGAATAAGGGTCACCATCCGTCACCAAGGTTAATCGTAAGGGTCGTAATAACTGCGAGGAAACGACTTGGGACGTAGCCTGAGCCCTTTAAAGGCGCGCGTTCCCCCGTGTAATCGACTCTGAGAAAAGTTGCGTGTGATGAGGATTTCTGAAAAGCGTTTGATGGAGCCGACATACTCGCCAGCGCGTTCAGCCCACTCACGCCAATCCGCGTACAACTCCGAAGAGGCCGCTTTCGCTTCCGCCGATCGCTCACAGCGCTCATCAATCCACTGCCCAAGGGCGTCCTCCGCCTCAAAATATTCCTCCGTCGCCGCACTCACGCAGGCGGGCGGATTGAGACCCATGCGCTGCCATTCCAGACATCCTTCCACCGCCCAGGCGAGAATGCCTTCGCGCTCGGCAAGCAGTTTGTCGGTCAGGCCGCCGTCGCGTTTCTCCGGTGGTACGGTCACGGTGAACGGAATCAGATGCAGCCGACGCTTCATCGCTTCGTCGACATTGCGGATAGCCGGTTTGTGATTACCGGCGATCAGCAACTTGAATTGAGGGACATACTCAAAGAAGTCCTGGCGCATGAAGCGCGCGGAAACCTTGTCGCCGCCAGTGATGGCTTTGACCTTGGACTCGTTCCAGCGCCGGCCTTGCTCGGTCTCGATGGCCGACACGAAGCGCGCTCCGCGCAGGCCAGCAAGATCCGTTGGGTGTCGATCGCCGCGCGCTTCCATGAACGTGTCCATGGGCGCGTTGGCGGCGTAGTCGCCCAGAATGGCTCCCACCACGTTCACGAACACGCTTTTGCCGTTGGCGCCTGTACCGTAGAGGAAAAACAACGCATGCGCGCTGGTGGCGCCACTCAGGCAGTAGCCGACCACTCTTTGCAAATACGCCTGCAGGTCGGCGTCCTGTCCCGTCACATCCGCCAGAAAGCTCCGCCATGTTGGACATTCGCCTTTAGGCGTTGCGGTGGTCGACTTGGTCATGCGGTCTTCGCGACGGTGTGAACGTATCCGGCCCGTGCGCAGTTCGACCACGCCACCGGGCGTATTCAACGCCCAGATATCCGCATCCCATTCCTCCGGTGTGGAGGCGTGCAGGGGATCAGAGCGCGCAATCTTCTCCACGGCGGCAATGGCGGCGGCGCTCGCCAGCCGGCCTTTGCGTTTATCGTTGTCCGCCTTTTGAGACGCGGCGCGGCAAACACCGCGCACAAGATGCTGAACAAACAGTACCTGGTCCGAGTTCCAGCGCATGCCCGACCACACCAGCCATTTGCCCCAGAGAGAGCAATACCGCCAGTCCTCGCCATAGCGACGTGTGAAGGCTGTGGCCAGGCCGTCCTCTGTGGCCCAGTCGACATCACTCAATAGAGTTTCCGAATCCACTTCGTCGCAATGGAGCTCTATTGGCATGCGGGGACCGGCTGAAATAAGCCCCGCCGCGTCAAAGCCTTCCTCCAGAGCGTCCGCGGCATCCCAGCCCTCGGGCTTGTCTTCCGGTGGCGTCAGAATGGCGACCGATATTCCTCCCGCCCGTAGAATCGCCTGAGAAGCTTGGTCGGCGTAGGCCCAACCCGGCGCATCCCGATCAGGCCAGATGATCACATGCTTGCCAGTCAGCGGGCGCCAGTCGGTTTTGTCCACCGGAGCCTTAGCTCCATTCATCGCCGTGGTGGCGCAGATACCTGCATCGATCAGCGCCTGGGCGCATTTCTCGCCTTCCACCAACACCACCTGTTCCGACTGCGCGATACCGGGTTGGTTGTACAGGGGACGTGGCTCAGGCGGCGTCATCTTGCGACGCTTGGCGTCCCAAGGCCGAAACTCCTTCCTTCGCCCAGGAGGATCGTAGCGATACACCACCCCCAGGAGTTTTCCAGCCGCGTCCAGATAATCCCACTTGGCCGTCGCCGGACCGAGATCATCCATTGGCGGCGACTTGCTTCGCTTGCGGGTGGGCTGGGTGCGAGAACGCCCCAACAACTCGACGGCCAGATCAAGAACCCTGGAAAAGTCCGCGCATGCGTCAACGTGGTAATACCCGGCAATCATGGCGTAGATATCACCGCCGACGCCTTCCGCCCGATCAGTCCAAAGAC
>NZ_JAHMIN010000083.1 GCF_018986435.1 Hahella sp. HN01
GCCTTAGCCTTATACAGTTCCTTTTGGCGCTCGATGGTTCGCAGGCCTTCCAGCACAGTGAAGTCTATCGGGGTTTTCTGAATCGCCCTTTCCACTACTTTCACAAGGTCAGGATGCAGGCCAACCAAGCGCGACTTGGAGCGCTTGCCTAAGTAGAAGCACATGTTTTGCATAACCCAGAAACGAAAAAGCCCCGCGTAAGCGAGGCTCTAGAAAGCAAAAAACCCGGCTCCTTTCGGATACCGGGTCTCTATATGAAAACGCCCTGAGAGTTGTCAGGGCGCAGTAGTGCAGAATATAGGAAATATCCTACACGATTATTTCAAAAACAGCAACAATAAAACAAAAACCTTGCAATTATTCCAAATAAAGGAACAGTATTCTCACATCCCTGCCCCCAGTAATGCTTTAGGCCAAAGATCTAAATCTAGTGGTAGCCGGAATGCTGAGATACTGCCCCTTTGCTTTAGGATAACGAATGAAAGCAGATACAGAAGGGTCAGCCACCAATGTTCGGTCAAAATTTGGACAAAAAATAAAACTAAAAGTAATTAGGTGCTTAGCTGATGGCTGTCGCGCATGCTTATTCTAACCATTCAGCCTTTTTCTCAATATCTGGAGGTAAGGTTAGTTTCCATCTTGCCAATTCAGACTTGCTAAACAAGTAACGCCCCTTTTCCCCGATTACTGGCACTATATTACGTGGGGGCGTACCATTAAGTATGGTGGAAATAAGCTTTGCGGCATCTTCACCCTGTGTGCGACCAAACAGCACCAATCCACCAATTGCCTTATTTTTCCCCACAGAAAAATCCCAAAAAGCAAAAGAGGGCGTTGGCGAGTTTATTGAAGTCCAGTTAAGAATACTCGCTGCGTCAACATTGTTTCCGTCCGCGTCAACCAATGTCTGATACAACCCCACAATAATTGCATCATAGCCCGCATCTTTCGACTCGCTAATGGCCTTCTTCCATTCGGCCTCTGTAACAACCTGTAAAATGTCAACGCCAACCCCCTCAATCGAGGCATTCATTTTTCCGCCAAATGCTTCTTTTACCGCAGTTGAAGAAGTATTCCCAGAATCAAACAATATCAGAACTTTGGACAACTTCTCCCGCATTATACGTCGCAGCTCGCTAATTGAACGATGGAATAAAGGCCTCTCCAAGACACCTGTGGCGTTACGTAATTTATCTATACCTATGTCTCTCGGATGACTATTGATGCCAAGGAATACGATTGGCGTTCCCGTTTTGTCGATTTTAGCGCCTAAATAGCTTAAAGCGTTATCGTCACCCAATACGACCAGATCGGGTTTGATGGCCATGAATGCCTCCATGGCTTGGTCGGCCTTCTCCTGATATCGGTTTTTGGGGAGGCGCTTGGTGTCCATTTCAAATCGTTTTATGGTGTGATTATTCCCCAGGGCCGCTTGAAGCCCTTCCATGTAGCTCATATCCCATGGGTATTCTTTGTGGTAACTTTCAATGACAAGGATCGTCGCGGCGGAAGCATACGTGCCGAAGCAATGAAAAATGATCATAAAAGCGAGACTTACGACAATATTGGGTTTCATAAAAAGCCCTCTCCACAATTTACGACTAAATACCTTGCTAATTCGATTTCCCTTGCTCTCGAACTGAATAGAAGCTATCTCCATATCTTTCAAACGCGGGATGAAAGCGCCTGTGGCAATCCACCGAAAGGCAGCGATACTCCCAATGCCCTAAAACCTACCCTTGCCCATGTCATCCAAATAAACGCTTAGGAATATTCCAACTCCGCTAGGCTACACCGCAATAGAGCCGGTATTCGTTCGCTGTAGCGAATTGAGTTGGAATGCTTATCGCACCTAACAATTGACATATCCGCCATAGGTGGATTTTTCGATGGTGCAAGGGGGATAGTCGCCGGTGCTGATGCAGGCTGTCTTAGCGTCGGAAAAACCGCGACGAGCGCGAGAAATAAGCTCGTTACGAAGTCACGAACATGTTTACCCATGACCTTCGATCCACAAGTATAGATGGCGTCAGATCGCCATTGATAATTACAGGTAATCGCTAACTAATTAGTATAGACAATCACCTGAAAACCGGCAGGGGACAAGTAATTGCGCCGTGATTACTTTTACTCAATGAGCCTCAAGTTCATCCAGCTTGGTCAAGGTTTCGATTTTGGCAACTCTTTGGCCTTCATGCACCTTAAACTCCACCCTAGATGGAAATAGCTTTCTACCCAAGCTAATCAGAGAAATTACCATTATGACCCATGATGTTAAGTCTAGAGGCAACCTGTAAATTTTAACCCTATCTTGTTGCCTCGTAGAAATAATTGGAAGCACTCGCCTCCCCCCTGGTATTGGCTCAGCATCCAATCCTGCTAATTCGCACTCCTCTTTGCTCACCACACAAAAAGACACTTTCTCAACATCAACGATAACTCTATTAAACCCTGCACTGGAGTCAGCACCAGGGACAGCGAATTCCGGTAAAGCCAACCAGCCTTCAGCTGTTGTAATATGAGATTTATACATGTAGAGCCCTCCTTTCTTCATGAATAAGAGAGCCAGTTATTGATACAGCTTAACTATGGCCTGTTATTTAATAATAGCCATAAACGCCATTCTTACCAGTCAGACAGACAAGCCATCAGCATACAGATTTGTGGAAAGTTTTGCTTCATTTGGCGATTCAAAATGATGCGTCTATACTCAAAGCAGGCTCTTTTACTATACACAGGGAGGCGTACCATAAGCCACTTTGACAAAAGAACGCTCCAAAACATCACATAACTTCATCCCTTGGGGTGCGACTACACCAGCTAAGGGGAGGCATGGATGCCTCAATACTGGCACTTACTCTCTATGGTATTTTTTTATGAATGCTAAGTACTGCAAGTTAGATACTGAAGAAAAGAAATAGATTGAAGAAGCCTCATAATAGCCCCAATCATTTTGCGATGAGCTTCATAGGTTCCAGATAAGTTTTGTTAGCAATTCAGCCTTTGCGATATCCCCTCCATCAACCGGAGCTTTTCTTTTTCTCGCAAACTCCTAGAACAGATACAGGCCAATGCTTAAAATCCAGAGGGAGCCTGCATGCTTGGACGCTGTCCTTGCCCTTAATTAACACCACCGGGAGTAAATATCGTCCTGTGGGAAAAGGAATTAGTCGAAGTCCTGCACAATCACATTCGTCTTTCGTAACCGTGCAAAAGCCGATTTCAAGAGAACCTGAGGGTATACTTTCAAATCCTTTGTTATATATTCCCGTGTAGTCCTCAAAAGATGGTAGCGCCAACCAGTCTGCAATACCATTCAGAAAAGCCGTAAACATTATCCAGACCTCCTTTTCTTATAAAGACAACATGATAATTGTAGCTATTGACTGGCGGTTAGGACACTTTCAGTCTATTTTTAAACTGGTTGTAGTTCTTCGAATAACGTCACTATTAAGGGGGTATGCTGCCCCCTCTTTTTCTATAACCCCTTATAACCAGGGTTCATTACTTAAAAAACCAAATATAAATAATAAGAACTCTCTGAAAAAAGCGAGAAAATTCTTCTGGCGCTCGCATTTCCATCCATATGTTCTAAACTAGAAGTGAGTGACTAAATACCTTTTTAAATTGAACTCATTTCAATGAGGGCTACCTTGGCCCTCCTTTTTAATGCAACTCAGGAGAACATACAGGCAAATCGCACTATGTGACTACAAAACAACCAGACCTGATAGAACCTTTTTTAAGTAACCATGGTCCCAGCCCGCTCGTAGCCTCTTAGTTTTTATACCYCCTTTGTCCGTCTTCTCATTCTTCAATAAATTCAACGCCATATGTCTCAACACCGCTAAATTCTCCGCGCTGTGTCCCATGCGATGYCGYGAGTCATCCTCTTTAAACGCTACATCCAGCACCCAATGCAGTTTGTTCTCTATGTGCCAGTGCTTTCGCGTCGCATCCAGGAAATATCTCGCATCCCCCTCTCGACTCGAAATATACAAGCGGCGCTCCAGCGTTCTTTGYCCTGACTCCATTCGCTCTGTTTCTACTGATCCTGCCCACAAAGATTAGACACGTCATTAAGCGACTTTCGATACTTCATAACTCTCTGGGCTGAGATATCCATTTGCGCTGTGAAGACGGGTTCGATTGTAATCCACTTCGATATACTCAAAC
>NZ_JAHMIN010000084.1 GCF_018986435.1 Hahella sp. HN01
GGCAGCCGCACGGATTATCGTTATGACGAGAGTCGGGGATTGTACGTCTCCAGCGTCGGTGAAGGCGCTCACGACACTTTGGAATTCCGTGGCGGAACCGGCGCTGACGCGTTCCTGTGGACGGAAGGCGAGAGTGGCGCGCAGGAAGTGTACAGCTGGCAGGGCAAACTGAGCGCGCTGGCCCATCGCGACGAACCCGGACGGGTGACCATCAGCCGCAGCGCGGCCGCGACGACCCTGACGACAGCGTCGGGGGAGAAACTGGAGATTCAGTACGACGACTCTGGGCGGGCGGTGCTGGTGAAGACGGTGGGCGCGGACGGCGCGCAACGCAACCAGACCTATTACGGCTATGACGCTCAGGGACGCCTGACGACGGTGACGGTGGACCTGACCCCGGCGGACAACAGCATCGGCGACGGCCGCACTTTCGTGACGCGCTATAGCTACGACGGCGACAGCAAACGCGTGGCGAAGATGCAGGCCAGCGACGGCGTGTCGGTGAGCTTCCAGTACCAGAACATCGGCGGCGAATACCGGGTGACCCGGGTCACCCAGGGCGACGGCGCGGACGCCATCGTCACCGCCTACGCCTATGATCTGGCGCAGCGCACGGCGACGGTGACGCGGGTGCTGGACCCAGCGACGCTGAGCGGCCTGCAGACGGTGCTGCGYTAYGACGAACGCGCGCGYCTGGTGGARMTGCGCCTGCCGCAACAGGACGGAAGCCAGAGCGTTCGCCGCTACGCCTACGACGCCGACGACAACCTYATCCAAAGTACGGACGCCGATGGCTACAGCGAGACCTACCGCTACGACGCCATGGGCAATCTGCTGACCCATACCGACCGTTTGGGCCGCGCCACCGACTACACCTATAACGCCTACAACCAGACCCTGACGGAAACGACGGACGGCGCCACCCAGCGCTACGTTTACGACAGCGAACATCGTCTGCGTTACCGCGTGGACGCCSAGGGCGGCGTCACCGAATTCCGCTACAACAACCTGGGYCAGCTGAGAGCGACCCAGGGSTACCTSGCGCGCTACGACCTGAGCGGCCTGAGTTCCAATCAACCGCTGAGCGAAGGACCTCTTAATACGTGGGCGCCCGGCGCCCGGGCGCAGGGAACCACCCTCACGGAATACGACTACGACTTCCGCGGCCAGCTGAGCCGTCAGACCCGCTACAGCAAGACCGACGCCACGGGCGCGGGAATCGGCGCGGCGACCACGCACTTTATCTACGACGCGGAAGGACGCCTGCTGAAACAGGTGAACCCCGACCAGGCGGCGCCGACGGAGAACGCGAGCGCGGCTCCGGAGAGCCTGGGGCATCGCACGGGAGAAACGCTGTACGTCTACGACGGCCTGGGCCGACTGCTGTCGGTGAAGGACGCGCTGGGCGCGGTGACCACGCAGACCGAATACCAGGGTGCGACCATCCTGAGCCGCGACGCGGCGGGCCTGCAAAGCGTGAAGACCTACAACAGCGCCGGCGCGCTGATCGACGTGGTGGAGCGCGACGCCGGCGGCGTGCTGCTGGGCAAGGCGCAGCAATACTACGACGCCCAGGGCCGGGTGATCCGCAGAGTGGACGCGCAGGGCGCGCAGACTCGTTACGTCTATGACGGCCAGGACCGGGTGCGCTTTGAGATCGACGCCCTGGGTTACGTCACGGAGAACCGCTATGACGCCCTGGGGCGGGTGACGCAGGCGCGTCGCTATGAGACCGCCTACGGCGGCGCCGTCAGCCTGGCGGCGCTGGAGACCTTCGCCGGGGGCCAGAGCGCAATCACCACGCGACGCTTCTACGACGCTGAGGGCCAGGTGCGTTTCGAAATCGACGCCCAGGGTTATGTCACCGGTTATGAGTACGACGGACAAGGACGCGTTGCGAAGAAGACCCGCTACGACAAAGCGGCGGACCTGAACGCCGCCAACCTGGCGTCGCTGGCGGCGCATGCGCCGAGCTGGCGCGGCGACGGCGTYGTGCAGATCGACGCGGGACGGATTATCAAGACCGCCGCCACCGGACTCAGCGGAGGCCGGGCGGTGGCGAACGAAGCGCTGCAACAAGGCCGCGGCGCGCTGGAGTTCACCGTGGCGGCGCTGCCGACCGGGGCTTCCCTGGGCGCGGTGGGCTTCAATAAGAACCCGGAGACCGTCCTGACCGGCAACGATTATCTGAATGAAGTGGACCTGGGCGTTTTCATCCGCGACCCGGAYGGCGCSGGTTCACAGGGCCACAGCCTGATGATCCAGGTGAACGGCGTGCGCACGGAGCCAACCTCGGCGACGCCGATCAAGGTTGGCGACCGCCTGCGCATCGAAATGCGGGGCGCGGACGCGCGCATCCTGCTTCAGCGCGGCGGCGAGCGCGGCTTCACGCTGATTCAGACCCTCACGGGCGTGGTGGACGCAAACGCGAACTACACGGCGCAAACCAACCTGTACGGCGCCGGCGCGGCGATTGAAGCCGTGGCGCTCAGCGGCGATGCGGACTACCACAGGGCGGGCGTCTCCACCCGCTACGTTTATGACGGCAAAGGCCAAGTGCGCTTCGAAGTCGACGCGCAAGGGTTTGTGACGGAGAACCGCTACGACGCCCTGGGGCGCGTGGTGGAGACGGTGCGGTACCTGGACGCGCAGGCGTTGACGCCGGCGCAGTTGGCGCAACTGCAGCGACAGGCGGACAGCGGCGCGTTGGGAGGCGTGGGAGACGTTGTCCTGGACAGCGAAACCCTGCCGGCGCCGGCGGGCTGGAGCGAGTCGACCAGCGCCGCAGGATATGAAGGGCGGCAGTACCTGACGGCCAAAGGCGCATCCACCGCCGTGTCGTGGCGCTCGGCGCTGACGCAGGCGGGACGCCATGGCGTGTACGCGACCTGGACCTCGCACGCGAACCGGGCGAGCAACGCGACCTATCGGATACATCATCTGGACGCCGCCGGCAAGGCGACCGTGACGGACGTGACAGTGAACCAGCGGACGCAGGGCGGGCAATGGGTATTGCTGGGCGACTTTGACTTCGGCGCGGAAGGATGGGTGGAGCTGCTGGGCGGCGGAGACGGCTATGTGGTGGCCGATGCGGTGAAATTCACGCGCGCGAACTACGCCACGCAGAGCAAGAAAGTCGCGTACGACGCCCAGGGACGGGCGCGTTTCAGTCTGGACGAACAGGGCTACGTCACCGAGAACCGTTACGACGCGGCGGGCCGGGTCGTGGCCACCCTCCGCTACGACAGCGCCTACCCGGGCGACGCATGGGGCGAGAGCGATCTGGAGAGCTTCGTCAGCGGCAAAACCCCGGCCTCCCATTCTCGTTTGGTCTACGACGCCAAAGGCCAGGCGCGCTTCACTATCGACGCCCTCGGACAGGTGACGGAGAACCGCTACGACAGTCTGGGCCGTATAACCGAAAAACTCAGTTACAGCTCCGCCTACACAGGCTCAGCCTTTACCGAAAGCGCCCTGCAGAGCTTCATCAGCGGCAAAACGCCCGCCGCCCATTCCCGACTGGTGTATGACGTGAAAGGCCAGGTGCGCTTCACTGTCGATGCTCTGGGCCAGGTGACGGAGACCCGTTACGACAGTCTGGGGCGGGTAATTGAAACGCTCAGTTACGACGGCGCTTATACCGCTTCGACCGTTACGGAAAGCAATCTGCAATCCTTTGTCAGTGGCAAAACCGTTCTTTCTAAATCCCGCGTGATCTATGACGCGAGAGGCCAGGCGCGTTTCACCCTCGACGCTTTGGGGTATGTCGCCGAGAACCGCTACGACGCCCAAGGGCGGGTAACGGAGAAACAACGCTTTAATGCGATCTACACCGGTGCGGACTTTAGTGAAAGCGCTTTGCAGACGTTCACGAACGGCAAAACCCCGGCTTCCCATACCCGATTGGTCTACGACGCTAAAGGCCAGGCGCGCTTCACGATCGACGCCCTGGGTCAGGTGACGGAGATGCGCCACCGCAACAGCGAGTGATCGTGGGTCTGAACAGTGCGGACACGATGAAGTCGTATCAGGACATTGATTACGGACTGCTGTTTAACATCAGCGGGGAAATCCAGATCCGGGAAGAAGGTGTCTGGAAGCAGAACATGGAGGGGGTGACGCAGCACCCGGACAACCGTTATCGCATTATGATGAAAGACGGGCGCGTGCATTACTACGTGAGACCGGCGGGCCAGAGCGAGTACCAGGAAGCGTATGTATCAGAGCGCCTGCCAGAGGCGGATAAGGCGTATTTTGTGGATACTTCCTTCCATGACGCCGGCGCGGAGATACGCAATGTGGCGTTGACGCCGGAGGGCGTTAAGACGCGCTACGTCTACGACGTCAAAGGCCAAGTACGTTTCACCCTTGACGTCCTGGGGCAAGTGACGGAGACCCGTTACGACAGCCTGGGCCTGGTAACCGAAAAGCTCAGCTATAGCCATGCCTACACGGGCGGCGTTTTCACCGAAAGCGCCCTGCAGACCTTCGCGAACGGCGCAACCCCGGCTTCTCACTCTCGTTTGGTGTATGACGCCAAAAACCAAGTGCGTTTTACAGTTGACGCTCTGGGGCAAGTGAGCGAGACCCGCTATGACGCATTGGGGCGAGTGATTGAAACGCGCATCTACGATGGCGCTTATACGGGCTCCAACGCTTCGGAAATCGATCTGCAGTCCTTTATCAGCGGCAAACCCTCTCACTCTCAATCCCGCGTGGTTTACGACGCCAAAGGCCAGGCGCGCTTCACCATTGACGCTCTGGGCTATGTCACCGAGAACCGTTACGACGCCCTGGGACAGGTGGCGGAAAAACTCAGCTATGACCGCGCCTACGCCGGCCCGGATTATAGCGAAGCGGCGCTGACCCAGTTCGCCAGCGCACAAAGTCAGCCGCGCAGCGGGCGCCTGGTGTATGACGCCA
>NZ_JAHMIN010000085.1 GCF_018986435.1 Hahella sp. HN01
CGACTTATACGAGCGACTTATACGAGACCATGGTGACGGGGCAGGGCGCACGCCGGCAGCCGCTGACGTTTATCATCACCACCGCCGGCAACAACATCGAAGGCCCTTGCTACGACAAGCAGACCGAAGCGCAAGAGATGCTGGACGGCGTCGCGCCGAATGACGAGCTGTTCGCGTTGATGTATGGCGTGGACGACCCGGAGCGCTGGGCGGACCCGGACGTATTGGCCATGGCCAACCCTAATCTGGGCGTTAGCGTTTATAAAAAGTATTTGGAAAGTCAGCAGCAAAAAGCGATTCGCAGCGCTCGCTTTCAGAACATATTCAAGATCAAGCATTTAAACATCTGGGTTACGGCGCGCTCGGCGTTCTTCAACATGGAGCAGTGGCAACGCTGCTATGACCCCAGCCTGATCGTGGAAGACTTCGAAGGCCAAGAGTGTATCGGCGGCCTCGACTTGGCCGGCAAACTCGACCTTAACGCTTTCATCAAACTGTTCTATCGCGACTTGATGGATGAGGACGGCAGAACCCGCCGGCATTACTACTGCCTCTCGCCGGTGTTCTGGGCGCCCGAGGATACAGTCAACAACCCGGACAACCGCAAGCTATCCAGTCGTTATCAGAAGTGGGTCAACCTGGGCGCGCTGACCGCCACCGATGGCGCGGAGGTGGACTATCTGGAGGTGCTGGCGGAAGTCACCGACACCAACCAACGCCACCCCATCGCGGAGATCGGCATCGATCCACACGGCGCTTTAAACCTGTCTCACCGCCTGGACGACGAGAACCTGAACCCGGTGCAGATCACGCAGAACTATTCCGGCATGTCCGCCGGCATGAAGGAGCTTGAAGCGGCCATCGCGGCCGGACGTTTCCATCACGACGGCCACCCCATTTTAACCTGGTGTATGGGCAACGTGGTGGGCCGCTACATGGGCGGCGCCGATGACGACATCGTCCGCCCGACCAAGGAACACAAAGACAAGAAAATCGACGGCGCGGTTGCGCTGATCATGGCCGTGGGCCGCGCCATGTTGGCGGCGGAAACCACCGGCCCCAGCATAAGGTTTGCCTGATGTTTAATTTATTCAGACGTAAAAGCACGCCGGTGATTGATAGCTCGGCCAAGCTCGCGGAGTTGCTGGGCGCATGGTATGACGCCGACGCCGGCGTGCAGATCACTCCCGGCAACGCCCCGGAGATCAGCGCCGTGTTTTCGTGCATCAAAGTCCTAACCGAGTCTATCGGCATGCTGCCGCTGAACCTCTTCAAAGAGCTGCCCGGCGGCGGATCGGAAAAGGCCAGCGGCCACCCTCTGCAAGCATTGTTGAAGCATGGCCCGAACGACTACCTGACCGATCAGGAATATAAAGAACTGATCGTCGCGCACCTGTGTTTGCGCGGTAACCATTACAGCTACATCAACCGCACGGCGTCAGGCCGGGTGCTGGAGCTGCTGCCCATGGCCCCGGACGCGGTGACGCCGAAACTCTCCGACAACTACGAACTGACCTATGACGTGCAGTTTAAAAGCGGCTCCGTTCGCACACTGCCGGCGGAGGAGGTGCTGCACATTCGGCTATGGAGTCTGGACGGCCTGACGGGGCTGAACCCGATTCAATACAACCGCCACTGTTTGGGCCTTGCGAAAGCGACGGAAAAGCATGGCTCCACACTATTCGCCCATGGCGCGAAACCCTCCGGCGTGCTCTCCACTGATCACGCGCTGACAGATAAACAATACGAGCGACTGAAACAGGAGATGGAGCTGCACCGCGGCGTCGCTAACCAGAACCGGGAAATGATCCTCGATGGCGGCTTGAAGTGGCTGCAGGTGTCGATGACGGCGTAAGACAGCCAGTTTTTAGAAACGCGCAAGTTTCAGCGCTCGGAGATCGCCGGCTTTTTCCGGGTGCCGCCACACATGATCGGCGACCTGGAGCGGGCGACGTTTTCGAATATCGAGCATCAAGACTTGGCGTTCGCCCGCCACACTCTGATTCCGTATTGCACCCGGATAGAAAAGCGCATTAACAAATCGCTGCTCTCAGACAAAGAACGCGCCGCCTATTTCGCCAAGTTCAACATCAACGCCCTGATGCGCGGGGATATGAAGACCCGCAGCGAGTACTACACCGCCATGATTCAAAACGGCGTCATGAGTCCGAACGAAGTCCGCATCCTGGAGGACATGAACCCCAGGGAGGGCGGCGACACCTATCTGACGCCATTGAATATGGCCGTTAACGGACAACCCGCCAACGAGACGGAAACGAATTAAGCAGCCACACGAGGCACGCATGCACACCAAGCAAAAGCTGGATATTCCATTAAAGATCAAGTCCCTCTCCGACACCGGCGAGTTTGAGGGGTACGGCTCCGTATTCGGGGTTAAAGACTCGTACAGCGACATTGTGGTCAAGGGCGCGTTTAACGCCTCTCTGGCGCGCTGGAAACAGCAAGGCCGCCTGCCGGCGCTGTTATGGCAACACCGCATGGATGAACCTATTGGCGTCTATACCGCCATGGAGGAAGACGAGCACGGTCTGAAGTTGTCCGGGCGTCTGCTGATCGACGATGACCCGTTAGCCAAACGCGCCTACGGGCACCTTAAAGCCGGCTCTATCTCCGGTCTCTCTATTGGTTATTCCGTCCCGTCCAACGGCATGGAATACGACAGCGCCAAAGAAGCCTTTTTGATAAAAGAAATCGACCTGTGGGAAGTGTCCCTGGTGACCTTTCCCGCCAACGATGAGGCGCGCATTGCGCAAGTCAAACACCGCCAACGAAACGCCGAGCACGCACAAGCCCTGGCCGCTCTTAAATCCCTGCAATCCCTGTTTAACTAAGGAACTTTCTATTTATGCCAGTCGAATTAAAAGACATCCAAGACGTAGCGGAAGAACTGACTAGCCGCTTCACGGAATTTAAATCAGCCAATGACTCCTCTATGGAGGCCACCCGCGCAGAGGTAATCAAGCTCACCGAAAAAACCGACAAGCTGAATGCCCAGCTCAGTGAACTGGAAGCCCTGAAAAAGGAGCTGGACGGCCTTTATAAAAAGCAGAACCGCCCCGGGACCGTGGAGGGCGATGCGGAATACCGCAAACACTTTATCGACCAGTGGATGCGCAAGAACAACGCCGCCGGCATTGAAGCCAAGGCCGTCAACCTGGGCGCGAATCAGGACGGCGGCTTTGGCGTGCCAGAGGAACTGGACCGCCAGATCCTGGAGTTGGAGCGCGAGCTGTCTCCCATGCGGGCGCTGTGCCGAAATATCCAAGTATCCACGGATGGCTACAAGCGTCTTGTTAACCTGGGCGGCGCCGGTTCCGGCTGGGTGGGCGAGACCGACGCCCGTCCGGAAACCAACACGCCCAAACKGGCGCAGATTGAAGCCTTCATGGGTGAGATTTACGCCAMCCCCGCCACGACCCAAAAGGCGCTGGACGATGTGTATTTCAACGTTGAGCAGTGGATCGC
>NZ_JAHMIN010000086.1 GCF_018986435.1 Hahella sp. HN01
CTGCAGGCCGGTTTCCAGCGTGCCGGCGGATACGCCCGACAATTCCGCCGCGTAGGCGAGACGGCTCAACCCTTCCACGCTCACGCCCAGGCGCACGCTTAAGTCGCCCAGGTGATTGGCCGCGTCCAGACTGCCTTTGATGACCCCGCCAAACACGCCCGCCGTGGCAATGGTGGCCAGCGTCGTGAACATCTTGCCGGCATTGTTGGCCGCCGACGCCGTGCGCTCCAGATGCTTGTTGACGCTCTTCAGCCCGTCCTCAATCTTGGCCGTAGCAAGGCGCAGATCGATAGACAACGCGCCAATCATTTCCTGACTCATAGAAGGCTTTAACCAGGTTAAAAGGGAGAGAGAAGAAAGGGGTTAGGCGTCGCGCCAGGCGTCGCCGAATAGGAGGTTTTTCAGTGCGTCCGACCGCTCCGCGCTGCTCTGGCGCTCACGTTCGAATTGCTCGGCGTAGGCGTCTAGGGATTCGAAAGCCATCCACTCAGCCAGCTCGGCGGAATCGATCTCTTGCAGCAGGGCCTTAACCGTCTTGCCCAACTTGGCGGCGAGGTAGAAGTAAAACCGGCGCTCGGGCCGGCTTAGGAGTTTTTTGCGGCGTCCTCCACCTCGCCCTGGGTTAAGCGATTGAGTCGGGCGGCGACGTGGTAAACGCGATCCAGGGCGGCGCAGGATTTGGCGCCCAGGGCCTTCACGTCCCCCTCGCTGAATAAGCGCTCGCCTTTGTCATCCACCAGACAGACCGCCACCAGCTTAGCGCGAATGTTAGTCAGATCCCGATGCGCGCTGCCATCGGGAGACAGCTTCACCAGCGAGCCTTCGTAGTCGTCGCGGGCGGCGCCGCTCATCAGCGCGACCCGCACGGTCCCGCCCCACTCCGGCACCTCCACGTCTTCCGATGTGATGTCCTGTGCGGAAAGAATTTGCTGTTTGCTTAAGTAACTCATCAAAAAAAACTCGTTTAGGGTTTCGCGAAAGTAGGTTTACCAGTGATGCGCAGTGCGGCGGAGCCTTCCAGCATCCCGCTGATCCCGCCGGAAAGGCTGGTTGCGTTTTTGACGTACGCCTTAAAGGTCGCCGTGGTCAGGTCGGGGAACGTGATCTTGACGGTCTTCAGCGCCCCGGACAGCTCAGCGGCGCGGACTTCGTTTTGGCCGGGGTCGGCGTAGTTGATAAACCAGTCCAGGCTAAAGCTCCCCCAGTCGCGCTTGCCGAGAAAGAACTCGGAGGCCTCGCTACTTAAATCCGTGTTGTCGATTTCCGGGCGTTCGCCATCAAAACCGGAAAAGGATTTAACCCCGGTCACCTCAATGTCGGGCGTGCCGGCGGTCGTACCATCGATTTCAATTTTTGTCCCGTCGGCGGGCATTTTCGCCATGGTCAGTCCTCGTAAAATGTGAATGAATAATCCAGCATCAACCGATGAAGCTGGGCCGCGTCGTCGTACTCGTAGGTTTTGCCGTTGCGCACGGCGGTGAAGTCTTGGCCGCGTGGAGCTAGCGCTTTAATCACCGCCTCGGCCAGTTGGTCCGCCTGCTTGAGCGTCGGCGCCCAGGCGTCGACTTGCGCCCGCTCGCGGCGGCTTTCGTCCTCTCCGCCCAGGTCGTTGACGGGATCGTCGCCGACATACATCAGGGACAGCGCGGGCGTTGCTACGTTGGGTGGTAGAAAGCGTCCGTGAATCGCGGACGGAGGAATCAACGCTCTGATCTGATCCGCCTTACGCAGTCGTTTCAGTAATCGCGGAATAATCATCGGCGCGCCCTCGCTTGAATAATGGAACGCCACATGCGTTTGCCGGCGGCTTTGACCGCTGCATCCTTGGCGCGCAGAAACGCAGGGCGCAAAAAAGGACGCGGGGCAATGCCGGGATGGTTAACGCCGGACACCACCTGCGAACCGATACGCAGGCGCTTTTTGTTTTTGCGCTTGTTTCTTCCCCGCCCGGTGGTCGGGTTGGGAATGGCGTGCGGCGCCGCGCCAAACTCGATAAAGCGGGCGTAGTAAGCCTTGGGATGCACGCCTACGCGACCGGTGTAGCCGCGACCGCTGCGATCCCTGCGCAGCTTGTAGCGGATGTGTTTACGCAGGTGGCCGCTTTTCACTGGCGCGCCTTGGCGGATCTCTTTCCTAAACGTTTTGGCGGCTTCCGTCAGCCCGTCCCGCGCCGCCTTGTTGGCCGCCTGCTTGCCGAGTTGCTGTAAGGCTTGGTGCAGCTCGCGCAAGCCGCTGATCTTGACGCCGCTGCTCATACCGCCGCCCCCGTGTCCGCGCACATCAGCACCCATTCTTTATTTGTCTCGTTGGTATTGATGGCGGAATGGATGTCGTAGACGCGACCCTGATAGATCGCCCGGTGATCCTGGGACGTGAGCCCGGCCAACGCCGGTTCCCAGCGCAACACGATGCGGGTGGTCAGCTCGGCGCGGGGACCGCTGGTGGCCAGGAACTCGCGACCGGACAGCGGCTCCACGCCCGCCCAGCGCGTGGCGAGTTCTCGCCAGCCTTGCACGGTTTCGCCGTACTCATCCTGAGTGGAGACGTTGGCTTGAATCGTCACCCGTCGCCGTAGTCGTCCCGCTCTCATAGCCGCCGAATCCGCAGCAGGTCCAGCAGGGCTTTAGAGCACAGCGGGACTTGCGAAACGGTCGCCGCCGTCTGGTCCTCCCGTTGTTCGTACAGGGTGGCGATGATCATCTTGATAGCGTGCTTGGCCAGTTCGGGAATGCTCTCGCCTTCCTCCAGGGAAAGGCCTGAATATTCCTCCGCCAGATTGCGCGCCACGGCGATCAGGGTCTCGATGTAGGCGTCTTCGTCGTCATGCTCCACGCGTAGATGCTGCTTGGCTTCCTCTAAGCTGATAGGGGCCATTACGCCCCCTTACTCAAGGTCAGCACCTTAATGGCGTTGGAGTCCACCAACATGCCCCCTACCCGCTTCGTGGTGTAGAAGTGGACGAAGGGTTTATGGGTGTAGGGATCGCGCAGCATGCGCGCGCCGATGCGGTCCACAATGCTGTAACCCCGCATGAAGTCGCCAAACAAGATAGCGTTAGCATCCGCCGCCACTTCCGGCATGTCTTCGTTTTCCTCGATGCCGTAGCCCAACAGCAACGAAGGCTGGCCCGCCTCGATACCCGGACGCCACATGTAGTTGCCGTCCGCGTCCTTGAACTTGCGCACCTTCTCCACCGTGGTTCCGGTCATCATCCAACAGGCGTTACGGCGAAATGTTTTCTTGAGACGGTAGATCACGCTTAGCAGGTTATCCGCAGTGAAGTCGCCCGCCTTGCCGCTGATCACTCGTTGCAGCTTGCCGAACTCGCGGGAGGCGTCCGGCGCGGCGTCCATGGCGTAAGACAGGATGCCTTTCGGTTTGCCCACGCCATCGCCATTTAGAAAGGCGTCGGCTTCGCGGTCGACGAACTCTTGCGCCACTTCGTCGGCGATCCACTGCTCAACGTTGAAATACACAT
>NZ_JAHMIN010000087.1 GCF_018986435.1 Hahella sp. HN01
GTGTGAGAGTGCATAAAGGCGTACCTCACTTCACGCTTTTGGCGAAGTACGCCGCCGCTTTTTTTAACACGGCAAGCTCTTCCGCCTGTTCAGCCAACTGACGCTTCAGGCGGGCGTTTTCCTGGGCCAGTTGCTGTTCTGTTTCGCCCCGATCCTGCGCCAGCCGCGCTTTACTGCGCCAATTGTAAAGTTGTGACTCGTGCAGACCCAATTGCTTTGCGGCGGCGCTCATGCCGATACGTTGAGCTAGCGCCAGGGCTTCCGCCTTGTACTCGTCGGAATAACGTTGGCGAGATTTGGAGTTTGATGTTTTCTGTTTGGTCATAGTTCACCTCTGTAGCGTAGTGTACTCGCTTAACAGGGTGTCTATCATTGGTGGGTAGGATCATATATCCAGTATTTTGAGGCCCTAGGATATGGAAAGAAAAGAATTGCTACTAAATAGTGTTATTAAAATAGATCTAACTCCATATGCAAGATGTTTTGATCAGATTGATACAGTGGGGTTGAAAGGATTCTTATTTAATTATGATTGCAAAGAAACATTTGTATGTGTAGGTGGAGTAGGTGTTGTCGAATCGGTATCATGTTTTTTGGCTGGCGCTCATAAAATATTTTTATCTGAGTATGAAATGCACGGAGAAAAGGCTAAGGACATTGCTTCGGTTTTTGAGGGGGATATGAATGAATCGATAGCTAAGGCTAGGCTTATGGAGTCTAAGTCTGTTGAGGGTAGATTAAAGTATTGTGTAGGAGGTGATAATATAAAATCTCTTTGTGTTGATGTCTCTTCTGAATCTGTCAAAGAGGCAATATACTATGGCCCTAATGATGATCAGTTTCTTTTTATTTTGAGGGATGAAATATATTACGTTGATTGCTACCCTGGTTAGAAAGGGCCAATAACCCAGGTTGGCTATTTATAAAGAGTAAAGGAAAAGCTATAAAACGTGGATTAATAGAGTAAGTGTAGCACTTTGGATAACTTCAGGTGGATTAGAGGAGCGCCGGTAGTTTTCCCACTTTACCGACCAAAGTGAAGCTGAGATGAATTTCCGACAACTTGCCCAGAGACTGCGACTGTTCTAGTCACGGCGTGTCACGCATTCAGTGCGAAGAACAAACTGTTCGCGGTAACAAAAGCGGGCGCGACTACGAACTTCGGTTATAACCCGGACGGCATTCGCACCTGGAAAGCGGCGTAACCACAGACTTTATCGTCGACCAGAACCGCGACTACGCTCAAGTGCTGCAAGAAGTCGTCAATGGCGCCAAACAAGTCAGCTACGTCTACGGCGACGACCTGCTAAGCCAGGCAAGAGCCGGCGACGTCAGCTACTATGTCTACGACGGCCAAGGCTCCGTTCGCTCTTTAACAAACCAGACCGGCACCCAAACCGACAGCTACCACTACGACGCCTTCGGCATCCTGCTGCACAGCGAAGGTGACACCCCGAACAGCTACCTGTACACCGGAGAGCAATACGATGCAGTCCTGGATCAGTATTACCTGAGGGCGAGGTATTACGACCAGAACCAGGGGCGGTTTACGCAGATGGATACATGGATGGGAGTTAACTCCGACCCAATTACGTTGCATAAGTATCTTTATGCTAATGCTGATTCGGGGAATTTGGTTGATCCTAGTGGGAATTTCTCGATTGGCTCTATGATGAGTGCTGTTAATACTGCTGCGACATTAGCGAGCCGAGTGAAAACGGCGTATACAATTTTTAATTTGGCTACCGGTAAAGAAGAGCTGACAGCTAAGCAGATTGGAGCACAAATATTATTTAACCTAGTTGGTGGAAAATTTACTGGCCTATTTAGAAAAGGGTGTAATAGTTTTGATGCCGATACACTTGTTCACACAGAGCAAGGACTTAAGCCCATAACGGACTTGAAAATCGGTGATATGGCTCTTTCTTATAACGAAGTAACTGGCGAAGGTGCTGAGGTCGTTATTTTAGGCCCAGGGCGTTATGGTAGGTTGATAAAGACTGATAAAATGATTGGTTATGATGCTAAGAAAGGTTCTGTGACTCAGTATATGAGTGTTGTTACCAATGAAACAGGTAACATATTAACGGCAACGCCTGGGAAAATTGTAGGACTATAATATTATGGATATGAAAGTTCAGGCAGCAAAAGAAATAGTGTTCGAAATGAATGAGTTGTTTCATACTAGGAAGTTACTTGCGAGTGTGGTGTATGACCAATTGGAGGGTTTTGGGGTTGATATTGCTTGTTCAATATTGATCTCTTATATCCCTGATGATGTCAATGTGATTTCTGGAAGATTGATAAACCAAGAAGGGGTTGTATGCAATTTTGATATAAATTTAGCTGACGCCAGCAAGTCGGAGTTTGAAGAAGAAGGCGAGTTAAATTGGAAGCCCCCTCAGCATACTCGAAGCAAGCCATGGGATCATGAAGTCATAGCCAAGGAGCTTTTCGACACGTTGAGTAAATGTGGATAGAGTTTATGGCGTGAGATATAAAAATTTTACTAGTCCAAAGTGAATTTATAGGTGCGCAGAAATAGGTTATATTTACAAAGGCGGATTTATTTTCGCTTTTAGTCATGTTTTTTTGTTGAATTGTCCGGTTTTGTTGGGATGGGCCTTAACCGAGCGTAATGCCGTATCGTCAAACTCAACAAAAGTACCTACAGTGATGATGAAAATGGTTGCCGGTCGCAACAGGGCGGCGTCACCTACGCCTATGACGCCAACGGCAATACGCTGACGGAAACCGAAGACGGTCTGGTTAGCGCTCGTTACACCTACAGCGCGAAGAACAAACTCCTCGCGGTAACAAAAGCGGGCGAGACCACCAGCTTCGGTTATAACCTGGATGGCATTCGCACTCGGAAAGCGGGAAGCGGCGTAACCACCGACTTTATCGTCGACCAGAACCGCGATTATGCCCAGGTGCTGCAAGAAGTCGTCAACGGCGCTAAACAGGTCAGCTACTATGTCTACGACGGCCAAGGCTCCGTCCGCTCTTTAACAAACCAGACCGGCGACCAAACCGACAGCTACCACTACGACGCCTTCGGCATCCTGCTGCACAGCGAAGGAGACACCCCGAACAGCTACCTGTACACCGGAGAGCAGTACGATGTGTCATTGGATCAGTACTACCTGAGGGCGAGATATTACGACCAGAACCAGGGGCGGTTTACGCAGATGGATACGTGGATGGGGGTTACTAATCCGAAACAAAGTAGGCGAACACAGAAATAGTCTATATTCAAGCATGTCATGGACCCGACTTTAGATAAAGAGAGTGGATGCTATGCCCTCAAATGATGGAAGAAAGCTTGATCATAAAACACTAGAAGTCATTCGCATTC
>NZ_JAHMIN010000088.1 GCF_018986435.1 Hahella sp. HN01
TGCGTGAGGCGATCACGATGCGCCCACGAGACCGTTAAGGCCCCGGTGATGACGTCAGGATAGGCGGCGCCGTTAACTTTCAGATTGCCTGGCGGATAAGGTCGATCCTGACGCCGATTCATCGATAGAGAGTCGGCAGGCGCGGAATCCAGCGCCAGGGTTCCTTTTCCGGTCACGGTCAGCAAGCGCGCATCCACCTTTTCGCCGGCGGCGTATTCCGTAGCGTCCACGCCCTGAAATCCATCGGCAAACCAAAGACGACTGCCTGCAGGATGCGCCACGGGCACAGTATCGAGCACGCCACGCAACAGGGTGAGACTGCGCTGCGACAGGTCCATCGCAGTCACTGCCACGACTTCATCGTTCAAATAGGCGTATCCGCCAACCTCCACCAAGTCGAAATCGCACTCTTCTAAGACCATCACTGTCGTCTTTACCTGAGGGCCAATCTCATCGGCTAATACCGCAGAGGGACAGAATTCCCCCTGATCACGCCATTGGTAACGGGGCGCGGTATGCGACTTCGTGTGCAGCTCATAATTGAGCGCCCCGGATGAGGGACGCACCGCCAACGTCTGCAGATAACCATCAGACGGCTCCAGATACTCCAGGTCCGCAGGCTTTAACGACCTTACAAGGTCCCAGTATGGGGCTTCCACCAAGCGTCGATATGGGGAGGCTGATGGCGCTGGGACAGGATCGCTCCATCCCGTTGGCTGAGCGGAGGTATAACTGGCTGCAGGTAAGCCAAACACGTCCTCAACCGCTTCAATATGAATCGCGCCCTGGGTCAGGGTTCCGCCATCGATGGCGGCGATGCGTAATACCAGTGACTCAATGCCTAATGCCGGCCAGGTGAGCATAAACACATCTCCCGGCGCCAACCGCCATCCATTGCGGTTTACCTTGAGACGGACCTTCGCCAGAGGTGTGGAGACGGCGGTTAAGTCGCGCATGGCCACTCGGGACGCCAGCACATCCGATGTAATGCCGGGATAGCGCCGGGTCTGGGACACCACTGCGCCCTGGGCCTGAATATTGGCCAGGTCCTGCACCGTCACACTGGTTTCCTTGAAACTCTCGGGATGGGTGTAGATCAGCACCAGCTCGTTGGTGGTTTCTCCCCAGGCCGCTCGCTGAAAGCTCTCCAGCTCGATCACAGTGTTCGGACCAAAAACCGGTAAGGATGACTGCGCATAGTTGGCCCGCACCAGCTTCAGCACAAAGCGCCCATTGGTGGGAGAGGTCGTCAGAACGCCGCCAATATGATCCAGCACCTCTTTCACAAACTGCTCGATTTTACTTTGCTGCGACCAGATCAGGCTTAACCCGAAGCCTTCCTGATACAACGCATCGGCCGCCGCCCGAAAACCTCCGTCATCCAGACTGAGGGCGGGATATCCCATGCCCCATACGGGGTTGGTCAGACACTCGTAAAGGATGTGGGCGGGGTTGGCGGCGCCATGAATCTCCGCCTTGTCGGGATACCAGGCCCTAAAGCAACGCTTCACCCGCACCGCCCAGGGTTTGATATAGGGATTATTGGCGGCGAGGCAGACCTGCCTGAGAATGAGGCTGAACAATCCGCGATAAGCGGGCTGAGGCTCACCCTGGACGGCTTTAAGGTAGTCATTGGGTTGTTGCGTCTCTTCCCCAAACGCCGCATCCACGGAGCCATAGACGCCGCCTTCACGTTTATCGCCGCCAAACAGCTCTTTCTCGTTGAGCTGAAGTCGTCCACTACGCTTGAGGTCGCCTTTCCAGGCTTGGCGATCGCCGACCTGAATTTCGGTGAGGGCGTCCACCGGACCGTGGCAGATCGCCAAGTGCATTCCGAGGTAGTAGCGATACCCAACAGTGACCGACTTACTGCTACCGCCCATCCTGTTCCTCGTCTCGGCGTGTTTGCGCCTGCGCCACGACCGCTTGCGCCATGACGTCGCCGGTGGCCAGCAATGTCCGCGCCGGAACCCCCGCTTCCAAAAACCGGGACCAGTCCAACCCATGGCGAGCGAACCAGGCGCGGCCGCCGCGATTGCAATAGCCCAACGCCCGCATATCGGCGTGGGTGACCGTCAGCGACGTCATTTCTTACCGCCTTTGGATTTGATGGGCGTGGTGCGCAGATCTCCATACCAGACCACATTGGCGCTGCGCACTAAAACTGTCCCGAACACCACGGGAATCGGACGCCCCTCGTCGGCGGTGGGCGCGTCCAAGTCCTTTAACTCCGCCGCCGGCGGTTGCGGCGGTTTGGGCGCCAGCGCGTACTGAACCAGTGTGGCGACGATCCACACGACGATTTGCATCCAAGGCATGAAAGGTCCTCAGTAAATTGGGCTGCCGCCGAAGGGGTTCTTGGAGGGAATGAAGGGAAAGCCCCCGTAGTTCAAACTATTGCTGAACTTGGCGTCACAGGTCGTCAACGTGTGGTCGCAGCCTGGGTACAACATCACCGCTGCGCCAACGCGAAGGCCAGGCGGCGTAGTGGATAGCGTGATCGCGTCGCCACTCTGGCCGACGATCATGCGCTTTTCCGTCAGCCCCTCGGCGGACCAGGTGGCGATTCCTCCCGCGAAATAGCCGTCCGCATAGTCGGCCGCTGCTGCGACGCGAATGACGGGGCCTTCCTGCGCCATCACGTTCCCCTTAATGCGATGCGCCGTGGGACTGGCTCCGCAGGCCGCGCCATAGAGCGCATGAGGACAATTGCGTTGATACAGACGACGCAAGCCTGTTCGCTGCAAACTGGTATAGACAGGCTCGCAATTGAACTCCACTTCAGAGCCGCGCCATTCCGCATTCAGCACCCGTCCCATCCACACGGGAACCGTCTCTGAGTCATCCATATGTCGCCGGTATACCGTCAACAACGTCACTTCAGAGGGCGGCGTGGAAATAAACGCTTGAGCCACCGCCACATCCCGAGGCAGGGTGACGCGAAAACCTGCGCGTCCGCTTTGCGCGCTGCGCTCTATCACGCCGCGCTTGAGTGCAATGGAGGAATAGACAAACGCGTTAAAGCGTTCATCCCTGGCGGCGCTGGTATAACGCCAGACGCGCGTGCCCCGCCGAAACTCATAGAGTTCGACCGGACAGGCTTCGTCCGTCGATGTCTCTCGGTCTGAGTAACTCATAGATCGTCCCGTAAACTCATTAAGGGCAAGCTGACTTCCGCCAGCGCATCGGTGTGGTGGGATATTTCGACGGCGTCAGCATCCAGGCGCATGAGCGTCATAAAAGAAATGCGAGCGATATCCGCGGGGGAAAGAGAAACGCCAAGCGGTTG
>NZ_JAHMIN010000089.1 GCF_018986435.1 Hahella sp. HN01
ATTATTCTTGATTATTCTTGTGGCCTTAGATCCAAACATGTAATGAGAATCCGCAGAGCTATGGAATCCCTTAGCAGTACGATTTACTATTTCACCTTTAAAAATATGCTCATCGTCTATTATCGGAACGGGCTTACATTTGTTATTTTTACAGCCTTTTTTATGATTAATGCCCCCCTCTCTTGGCACCCATTAGCAAATCTCCTTTTGAAGGGAGTTAATAAATTCAGCAAAATTCATTAGCTGTTCGTCAATACTTTCAAATGCCTCATCCATGCTCTGAAAGTTCCATTCTTGCAAATTAATTTGCCCATCAAAAACCAGCATCCCGCTCTTTGCTACCCCCTTTTTGAAAAGCAAGGCTAGAGCATAAGTCATTAGCGTAACTAGCATCGTATTAGTCAGAGGGGTCTTTGAATCCGTATTCAATACGAATTGATATTTACTAAACATCAAGTCAGAGAAGTCTTCCATACCTTCATTTATTTGAAAACGAATAGGCGCACTTAAGAGCTTAGACTCATAATCTTCTCCGTGGGCTTCACCAAAGCTTATACTAAGCGCATCCTCTATATCTTTTGCCAAATCAGAAACCCTTCCTGGCTCCCATACGTTAAAATAGAAATCCACATCAATCATAAAAATCCTTTGACACTGACTCCTAAAGTCTTCAGCACCCAACTCACTTTAGTTACTGGAAAGCCGGACTCACCCAGCAATTGCAGATTGGTAATCATCCCAAAAGCTTGGAAACTCAGAAGCCGCTTTATTCAGAAGCTCGTCGAGCCCCTGGTAACCGATAAAGTTTAGTGTTCTGGCACATTCCACCGCCTTTTCGACAGAGCCGCTTCCCGAAGACAATCTTTCAACCAAATCTGTAACCAAAGCGTTCGCCACAGTCTCGGAAAGTTGCTCTCTCAAAAGCAACTCACACATAGAGCCAAGTGCAATATATGACAAGTTATAATCATCCGAGTCTATATAACACTGAATAAGACACTTGTGACGGCTATCTCCTAAAAATCCCAACACATACAGCGCACCACATTTTCTCGCATTGAAGCTATGTATGTCTTCGTCAACATATTCTAAAAGATCGTCAACGACCCTTTTATCCCCAAGTTCTACCAGTTCATCAAATGCGTGGTTGAGAATAATCCCTTCCCTGATTTCATCAGGCTCATCTGTAAAGAGATAAGATAAATTCGAATGGTTCCCGTTAATAACATCCAGGTAAAATTTATAGTCTTCTCTCTTACTCATTGCAACCTCGAACACTTAATTTCTACGCCAAACATATGATTCTGCTGCCTTACTCTCCTGAACTCAATCCAGATGAGTCTGAATGGAGCTAACTGAAGCATCAGCGCTTGGGAAAGATGAAGGCTTTACAATTCCTTTGGAACATGAAAAGAATGCCATCTTTGATTCAAAGTTTGTAAGAATCAAAAGCTGAAACATATTATGACCCAGTGATCAGGGCAATCATGCATGAACTGGGTATTATTGTGCAGAATACCAGTCCTTTCAGCCACCTGTGCCAGAATTGTCTGCGCATGCTGCTGGCCAAACCTGTGCAAGTCTCAACGCGACCTGTTTTGACGATTTATCAAGCGGCCCACAACCCACAGACGCCAGTGTTCAAAACTTTGATCGGAGAAAAGGTTACTGCCACAGATAACCTTCCCTGCAAAGACAGCGGGCAATACAATGATAGTAACGGGTATCGGACAGGGAAATGAGTTCATCTCTGGCGCGGTTCATCCTTGAACCCTAAAACTGTATATTTAAACAGGACAAAGATTAAGGAGTGATGACCGCTCCGTCGACTAGTTTGATATATTCCGTCCCACTCTGTCCTTACCCTTTATCTACATCTTTTCTTCATATAAGCCAATTATTTTCGTCACCGTTACCTTTGCTAGCCTCTTAGCCCCAACAACCCAATAGCCTTTAGTACCCACCTTAATTCTATCTCTATGAAACTTTTCTCTAGATTCAGGTGACATAATCCACATTAGCGCCATACCTTCTTCAGGAGGCTCTATGTTTTTATCCCGGATTACCTCACCACTTTTGTCTAAAAATTCCGGCCAAATTATATGTATACCATCTGACAATGGATCATCACCATCGTAAAGGAAATCTGATCGCATCCCTTGCGCTACCTTAATTCCTTCCAACTTCGGGTCAATTGCAAGCTTATAACTCACTTCAAAGTCGGGTTCCCCCCCCATTCGTTCTCTATATGGCACATGAATATGTCTTGTCGATTCTTGTTCTTTAACCTTACGCAACAATTCGTCAACTTGCTTTTTATCCATAGATATTCACCAGCGTGGTCAGCTTGTTCATGGATGAGTTGAAGTGTAAGTCCACCCACCATGAAGTTTCATATCTGCATTAAATGCAGGCAGAAGTTCATTAGGCACTTCAACTATTGGCCCAATGCCCGGTTCATAGCTATCACGAAGCTCCCTCCGCATACTCTCAGATATTGACACCTCAACTATATGATAACGCTCTATTTTGAGTTTACCGAGCAAATAATCACCTCCAAATTTATGCGCCTCCCCAACTGTATTAAAAAATTGTTTAGGCCACATGTTGGGACCAAGAGCAAAACAATTGCATGTATATAAACTTGCAAGTTCTACATCTTCAACGGCTCTTGCCAAAGGAACTATTTTTTGGCTGTTATCCTTCGTTTTAGCTTTGACACTAATTAAACTCATTAGCTTAGGAGATGATGAGGCAAGTGTAAGCCAGCCAATTTCCTGATCAGTATACCTGCCTCCAGCTAAAGATCTCCCATTAGCGAAGCTCTGCCCAACTTGATACTGATTCAGTGTAAGGGTTAGCAGTGTCCCCATAACACCTATTCCAGCCATATGCCCTTCTAGAGACATATTTCCTGACGGGTCAATATGGCTCACCGAGTCAGCATTCGCATAAAGATACTTATGCAACGTAACAGGATCAGAGTTACTAACCCGTAAATAAGTATCCGATCACTAAGCCATAATATATTTAAGTTCTGGATGCCTAAATAAACTTTGAATCAATGATGGCGTTCTTTTCATGCTCTGAAGGATTTTTAAAGCCATCTTTCTTAATTGGTCTGGACCTGCAATCTTCATCTTTCCCAGTCGCTGATGTTTCAAATAGCTCCACACGGACTCATCTGGATTGAGTTCAGGGGAGTAAGGCGGCAGGAAGAATAGCTG
>NZ_JAHMIN010000090.1 GCF_018986435.1 Hahella sp. HN01
CGAGAACCGTTACGACGCCCTGGGACAGGTGGCGGAAAAACTCAGCTATGACCGCGCCTACGCCGGCCCGGATTATAGCGAAGCGGCGCTGACCCAGTTCGCCAGCGCACAAAGTCAGCCGCGCAGCGGGCGCCTGGTGTATGACGCCAAAGGCCAGGTGCGGTTTGAGATCGACGCGCTGGGCCATGTGACGGAGCGGGAATACGACGCGGCGGGACGGGTGATCGCCACCTATCAGTACAACGGGGCGTTGCCTGCGAACGCGACCTACACCGAAGCGGGCGTGGAGCAATGGCTGCCGCAGGCGGCGGAGTGGTCGAAGCGCACCGGCGCGCTGGTGGGCGGTTCGTCGCGCATTGAGCAGCTGGACGTACCGGAAGCGAGAGACTTTACCGGCAGCGTGAGATCGCGGCAGAGCATTCGGGGCGAGGGCTACGTTGAATTCAGCCTGCCCTCGGAGGGCGTCAATGCCGTGTTCTGTGGTCTGAGCGAGAAGGATGGGGGCACTACCTACGAGGACCTGAACTTTGCGTTTTACCGCAAGCAGGGCGGCGTGGTGCGCTGCTATGAAGACTCGACCAAGGTGAAGGAGCTGGGTGTGCTGCCCGGGGACACCCGTTACCGCATCGAGCTGAAAAACGGCAAGGTCAGCTACTACATCAAACGGGAAGCTGACGCCGGCTTTACGCTGGTGTACGCCTCCGCGAAAGCGGCGGACCCGAGCAAGGCGTACGCCATCGACAGCTCTTTCTATAAAGGCGGCTCCCTGCTGAAAGACGTGGTGATCGGAACGCGGCTGGACGCCCCGGCGGGACGGGTGAACGTCAGCCGCACGATCTACGACGCGCGCGGTCTGGCGCGCTTCAGCCTGAACGCCCTGGGGCAGGTGACGGAGACCCGTTACGACGCGGCGGGCCGGGCGACGCAGACGCTGCGCTACGAAACCGCCTACAGCGGCGCTGATTACAGCGAAGCGGCGCTGGCGCAGTTCGTCGCGGGCGAGACCCGGGCGCAACATGCCTACATGGTGTACGACAGCCTGGGCCAGGCGCGCTTCAAGCTGGATCACCAGGGCCATATCACCGARCTGGAATACGATCACAATGGCCAGGTGACGCGCACCCTGAGTTACGTCGCGGCCTATGACCTGARCCAGCCGCTGACGGCGGCGGCGCTGGAAACTTATGTRCAAGGCCACGCTTCRGCCGGGGACCGGGTGGAGCAGGTCTTCTACGACGCCCGCGGCCTGGAAATCTACCGGATAGACGCCGGCGGACGCCTGATCGAACAGGAGTACGACCAYGCYGGYCGTCTGACCCAYCGCGTGCGCTACGCCGCCAGCCTGAATCTCGGAACCGCCGCGACCCTGACGCACGTGACGCAGGCGGCGGACGCCCATCGCAGCGCGGCGGCGAACCAGCACAGCCGTCGGGTTTACGACGCCCTGGGACGCCTGCGCTACAGCCTGGACGGCGAGAACTACGTCTCGGAAACCCTGTACAACGGACAGGGGCAGGTGACGGAAGAACGCCGTTACGCCGCCCCCTGGACCCAGGCGGCGACCCTGAGCGCCCTGTCGGGGCTGCATCCGGATGCGGAAACCCGCATCACCCGCTACGCCTATGACGACGCSGGYCGYAAGATCAGCCAGTCGCARCGGCTGATGACSGGCGGCGCGGAAACCTGGATTACTGAAAGCTACGCCTACGACGCCCACGGCAAYCGCACGGCGGTGACCGACGCGCGGGGCAACGTCACCACCTTCGCCTACGACGCGGACAACCGCCTGATCGCCAAACTGACGCCGAAAGACTCCATCGACGATGCGGACATCAGCGCCAGCGCGCGCAAAGGCGCSGTGACGCGYTACCAGTACGACGGCTTCGACAACCTGATTCAGGAAAGYCAGTACATCACGGAAGTGTCGATCCATGAACGCACGGCGGCGGATTACGCCACGRCGAACGTCCCGGCGAATAACGACCCGGTGAGYGGWGATCGGCAYACCCGTTACGAATACGACGCCCTCAATCGYCAGGAGCGCATCCGCACGCCGGAACTCAATGGCGTCTCCACGTTGACGCGCAAGGAATACGACCGCTACGGCAACGTCATCGCCCTGATCGAAGCGGAGGGCTCCGCYCTGGAGCGCACCACGCGCTATGAGTTCGACGACCTGAACCGGGTGGTGAARGAAACCAAAGCGTTYGGCGCGGCGAACGCCAGCAGCACCGGCTACGTCTACGACGCCTTCGGTCAGGTGGAGCGGGTGATYGATCCACGCGCCTATGAGATTCTCGACAGTCAAAGCGACTGGGCCAAAGGGGAGCGGGAGCGCTTGCGCCTGCTGGCGGAAAACTATCAGGCCAACCCTGCGGGACTGTGGCAGTCCCAGCAGGCGCAGTGGCTGAAGGACAATGCGTTATTGCTGAGCTTCCTGAGCCGGGAGCACCTGCCYGAGGGCGAGCACCGGGCGTTGCTGCTGCAGATTTACAGCAAATCSCAGACGTTTGACGCGCGGGGCCTGAAAACCTCGGAAACCAACGGCGAAGGCTATACGACATACACGCAATACGAYGCGTTCGGCAACATCATCTCGGTGACCGATCCGAGCGGCGCCACCGGCTACTTCTTCTATGACGCCCTCAATCGCCAGACGCTGCAGRTCAGCGCCGGCGGCGCGGCGAAGGACTTCACCTACAACGCGGCGGGCCAGGTRGTCGCCCAGCGCAGCTGGGCCAACCGGATCAACGCGGCGTYCCTGGCGGGCAAAACCGAGGCGCAGGCGCGGGCGATGCTGACGGCGGACGCGGCGCATGACCAGTTCACCCGCAGCGACTTCGACAGCCTGGGCCGACTGACGACGCAGACGGCGCAAGCGACCTCGGSGCAACAGGTCGTGGAAAGCTACGGCTATGACGCGCAGGGCAACCGGATCAGCTGGACCGACCGCGGCGGCCATGTTTACGCCTACCGTTATGACGCGCAGGGGCGCCTGCTGGAGACCATCAAACCCAGCGTGCGGGTGACCTTCAACGCCGACGCGAGCCTGACCGGAGAGCGGCGTCTGAGCGACCGCAACAGCTACGACGCATTGGGCAACCGCATTCGCGTGGTGGAAGGCGGCTATCGCGATGCGGACGGCTCCTACAAAACCATCAGCGGGCAGACGCGCGCGACGGAATACGT
>NZ_JAHMIN010000010.1 GCF_018986435.1 Hahella sp. HN01
GAATCTGGGAGAGTCATGAATCGAAGCGTAGGCCTATACGAACCTGTAAGCTATATTAAACTAGGGCCATATAGTAGTTTGCAGGAGGGGGCTGTTAGGCCCGCGTTTCCTACAAAGATTACAGCTAGATTCGTGATTGGGGAAGCAGATGGTGTTCCAGACAGTACTAGGTTCATTCAAGGTAATGGTGCAAGACGACCAGCGAATATAAAGTTGAGCGATGATGATATTGCAGTCCTAACGCGAGAGTTTGAGGAAATTGGCGGTGATCCTTCCATCCTGAAATTTAATCAAGGCGGACAAACCGGATACGTAGATGGACTTGATGAGATTAGGGTTCGAGGAGATGTGCTACCGATTGAGGGAGCTTTTCATCCTCGCTCCAGTATGAGTACGCGTGCAGTGTTGGCTCATGAGTTAGGTCATAGGGCACATCGTGGAACTTCTGTCGATATTGGAGCTTGGAACGATGAATTTAGAGCGAGCTATTGGGCTGCGAAAAACTCACCTGGGTTATCACAGCAAGAACGAGTCGATTTATTGCTAGATGCAATGACAAGGGCTGAAGAAGCTGGTGTTAAAATAAATATGAACAAATTCATGAAGAAAACGATCTACGGCTATGAGTAAACGAAAGCTACCAACAGTTACGCGAGAGGAGTGTGATTCAGCTGAAGAAGCATTTGCTGAATTTCGCTCCGATGGTAAGACCGAGAGAAGGTGTATTCGCTGCGGAGGCGAGTACATTTTCGATGACAAGGGTTCTGCATACAGAATTAAATGCGATGGATGTGAGTTTGAAATGACTGTGCGCGGACTGTGATTCGACTTTAGGTGAGGCTGTAATTTAATTTGTGTATCTGCCTATCACTAGTACCCTATTGCGGGGTTAAGGATAGGCAGACAATGAATCAGAAAGAACTAGAAGCATTTGCCCGTGAGGCAGCCAAATCTCTGAAAACAGAAAAGGATCTCAACGAGTTCCGTCAGATGCTCACCAAAGTGACCGTCGAAGCCGCACCCAATGCGGAGCTGGATGAGCTCTGGGATACGAGAAGCATCAGCCTTCAGATTCAGACAATACCCGAAACGGCTATTCCAGTAAGACCCTCCGTACTGAGGACGGTCAGTTTGAAGTTAACACTCCCCGAGATCGTCAAGGCAGCTTTGAGCCTCAGCTGGTCAAGAAACAGCAGACCCGTTTCACCACCATGGATGACAAGATTCTCAGCCTCTACGCCAAAGGCATGAGCACTCGTGAGATCGTGGCCACCTTCAAGGAGATGTATGGCGCGGATGTCTCCGCCACCTTGATTTCCAAAGTCACGGATGCCGTGATCGAGCAAGTGGTGGAGTGGCAATCCCGCCCGCTGGACGCTATCTATCCCATCGTATACCTGGACTGCATTGTAGTGAAGATCCGCCAGGACAAGCAGGTGATCAACAAAGCGATCTATCTGGCCCTGGGAGTGAATCTGGAAGGTCATAAAGAACTGCTTGGTATGTGGATCTCGGAAACCGAAGGGGCGAAGTTCTGGCTCAATGTGCTGACCGAGTTACAGAACCGGGGCGTGAAGGATATCCTGATCGCCTGTGTGGACGGCCTGAAGGGTTTTCCCGAAGCGATCAATAGCCGTGTATCCCCAAACCCAGATACAGCTCTGTATCGTGCATATGGTGCGAAATGCGGTGAAGTATGTGCCGTGGAAAGACTATAAGCCAGTGACGACAGATCTGAAGCGGATCTACCAATCGACCACTGAGGAAGAGGCGCTATCTGAGCTGGACAGGTTTGCCGAACGATCGGATGAGAAATATCCCCAGATCAGCCGTTTCTGGCGCGCTCACTGGGAGAATCTCAGCACCCTGTTCCGCTACCCGGCAGACATTCGAAAGGCCATCTACACCACCAACGCCATAGAGTCCCTTAATAGCGTCATTAGGAAGGTGGTCAAAAAACGGAAACTGTTCCCCACAGATGATTCCGCGAGGAAGGTGGTGTATCTGGCGATCATGGATGCATCGAAGAAATGGACGATGCCGATCAGGAATTGGAAGTCAGCGCTGAACCGATTTATGATCGAGTTCGAAGATCGCTTATCGGAGTATCTTTAATAACCTGGCAGATACACAGAATTATTTACAGGGTCTTTTTCCCTGTGTAAGTAATAAAAATTGAACTCAGATATTAAGTACGCCGTTTTCACTCCCCGCCACATACCAGCTCAATTAAACTCATACCGAAAACCTACAAACTCCACCCATACAGCGCCAACACCCCATTACCCTCATTACAAACAAATTCTCTACTTCCCGGCAGATAGTTAACAGGAAGGTCGCACGGGTATTCGTATAGCAGTGCGCCGCTTTCCAGGTCCCAGATGGTGATGGCGTCGCCTTTTTCCGTGGTTGAGAACAGGTATTGGTCGTAGTAGAAGGCGTTCATGGTGGGGCCGGCGAACCATTTAATTTGGTCGCCGCTTTTGACGTCGAAGATGGCTGCGCTGGCGAGGGGGACGTCGTAGTCGGTATGCAGGTCCTGGCATCCCCAAATACAGATGCGGTCTTCGTCGATCCAGAAAAAGGGCGAGGACCAGAAGTAATCCCAGCTGGCGTACATGACTTTGGATTCGCCGATGTCCGGCTCCCAGGGGTTGTGGTTAAGCCAGTGCTGCAAGTCCCAGCTGTAGGCGACGCCGACAGGGTGCCATACCCAGCCGATAGTGGCGATGCGTTGGTTGTCAGGCGAGATAACGAGGGCGCCGCTCCATTCACTCATAAAAGTAGCGTCTTCATCATGTTTTGGTGGCGTGTCGGAATGGCGTTGGGTTAGACATTCTCCTGTTCTCGGGTCGAAGATATCCAGTTGATTCCAGTCGGTGGCGCAGACTAACAAGGTTTTCCCATCATGTTCGGAAAAAGCAACGGGGAAGTCCGCTTCTTCCATATGGTAGTCGCCAGCGTCAAGCTGCATGAGGATCTCGCCAGAGCTGAGGTCCAGCACCAAGCCTTTATTGGAAGAGCCTTCGTCTGCATGCCGGTATAGCAAAGAGGTGATGGCCAGAAACTGATTGTCAGGACTGATCTTCAGGGTAATTGCCCCAGCGGGATGGATCTGCTCAACAGGTAAGGTTGCGACCTGGACGGATTCGCCATTCTGGAGATTCACACGCCACAATCCGCCATCATCGGTGAAAAGCATGGCGTCCGTGGGATGGTTCTTTAGCGGCTCAAGGTCAAGAAGGGTGCGTCCGTTTAGTAAGTCGAGATGAATTTCCCGCCGGGTAAAAAGGAATGCTTTCGGTTCCCTTTTGATTTCCAGCATGCCTGCTATCGACCAATAACAATTGGCGTCCGCCGCAACAAAACAGTCATCGCACCAATAGCAATGTTTAAAGTTTTCCGCATCGGCGCATTCCGCACAAAGATATTCCGCTTGCTCTCCAACCCCGATAAAGCGCTTAACGCCGCTTTTAACTGACATGTCGAAAACATGCGGGCAGACGCAAATGTGCGGGTTGGCGTGGGAACAGTGTTGAGTTGTCATTGTCCTCCTTTGAGCAGACTGCATTGAGGCTGGAGTCGATTGCGCTATCAGGCTCCTGGCGAGCGCCCGGGGCGAATAGCGTTAGTTTGGCTAAACTAGCGGCTTGACCAGCTGGAGTCAATCGCCCTTGAGAGAAGGGCGATTGAGTTTACATCAGGCGGCGCCATGAGCTTCCGGGTTATTCAGACGTATCGTAATCTCATGCAGGCGCGACCAGCTCTGTAATGTCGTCGGCAGTGAGACTGCCGCGTCTCCAAACTGCCAGGAATAGGTGACAATGGAGAACAGGGCGCCTGTTGTTATGCCGACATAGCTACTACAGAGCCAAAGGTTGAGTACGACGAAGGCGGTGATCAGCAAAAAAATCAGACCATAGACAATGGACTCCGCATCGGACAGGCGCACCTGCCAATGTCGTATGGCGTGCAGATGCTTCAGCAACTGTCCCGGCTGGCGGGCGCTTAATATGCTGACTTGGCGCTCCATCTGTGAGTTAAGGCCGCCGTTGAGGCGGAAAAATCGATGATGGAAACACAGATACACCGTCAGCATGGCGACCAGTAGTCCGAGGGCGCTCATTGCAAGGTCCATTGAGAAAGACGACAGAATCATGGCGGAAGCGACCAGTGTGATGACCGCCGCGAATAGTTCCGGCGTGTCCTTTTCAATAAAGTCGACCAGCTCCGTCGCCATATGCAAACGCGCATTGCGAATGGAGACGGACAACGCCTGCTGTCGTTGATCCAATTCTGAGCCCAGTTTGACGCGTATCTTGCTATAGGCGCGGGTGTCATAGAAACGACGCAGGACCGCGATGGCTGTGATCAAAACGAAGGCGCAAACCAGCCAGGCCAGTTGGGTCGAACCGCCGGACAGCATGTCGTCTATCGCCAGTCCGATCAGTAGAGGGATGGCCGCGTCCAGAGCATATTCGAGAAACACCAATAGCCAGGTGAGTCCAACGCGCCAGCGGAACTCTTTTAATATTCGGCATAAGCCTATTTCAGGTGCGGCGTTCATTGCGCTGCCCTTTGTTGTTCATCTTGTTGCTCATCACGCAGGTGAGTCCGGCGTGCAGATTTTTTATCGGTGTCATCGTTTCGGGTTGGTTAAACAGGTAAGTTGTCATTATTGACAATCTATGTGCGCAAGAATAAATTGTCAATGCTGATAATTTATGTGAGGGGTGTTATGGCGCGGCCAAGTAAAAAGTCGGAAAGAACGGAAGAAATCATGCAGGCCTTTCGGCGCTGTGTAGCCCGATATGGTCTGGAAGGGAGCACGTTGGAGCGTATTGCGGAAGAGTCAGGGCTGCAACGCAGTCTGGTGCGTCATTATGTCGGCAACCGCGAGGATCTGACTCTGCAACTAATCGAGCAAATGGCGGCGCAGTATGACCGTGAGTGGAGAGAGATGCTGAGTGACCTGCCGGCGATGGAAGTCGCGCCAGCATTTCTGCGCATGCTGTTTGAATATGAAGACGATGACAGAGAACGCATGCAATTGGAGTCAGCCTTGATCTTCGCCGCGAGCCGGGATGCGGCGATCAGCGACGCCATGCGCTCATGGACAGAGCGGTTTTATGGCGATATCGCTGAGATTCTCAGACGGGATTATCCCGATATTGACGGCGATGCTCTGCAGTCCGTCGCTTTTGGCATCGCCTCTCTGTATTTCAACATAGACTCCATGCAGCCCTTACAGATGGCGGACCGCTACCGCGCCTCCGCGCTTGACGCCGCACGTCGTCTGGTGGCGACGTTAGAGTGATTTTTGCGCCAACTCTTCCAGCGTTGCGCAGAATTTCTCCTTTAAATATCCACACAACCTGTGGATATCTCTTTGGAAAACACCGCAATCCCTTTATTCCGTAGGGCTTGCTGGATTTTTTGTATTTTATGATCAGGGTGTTTTTTACACGGTGATGACAGCGGTAGAAAGGATTTACTCAAGGTAGGATTTCAACACTCTCTCATAGGTTGAAAGTCCATCATCGCCAGGGTCATTTTTCAATTGATCCAGGACATGCTGAAAGAGCTGGATCGTCTCATCGGGCGTGTCTTTGTGGAAGGCGAAATAGAGATCTCCCGCGGAGCCGAAACTCCATACGGGCTCATAATCCTCCACCTTGGCGCCTTGTTGTTTGAGCAGCCATAGTGCGGTTCTTTGTCCATAGGACCACAGGTGGATGCGGCGAAAAATCAGCATGCGGGCGGCGATATCCGGATGTGAGACGGTCTGGCGGATATCTTTCGGAATTTTGTAGGCGTCCAACACCTGCTCGCCCATATCGCTGGCGACCGCGACGACTGAGAGATCATCCAGATCCGATAACTGTTTTACCTCAAAATCACGACGCTTTCTCGCCATAAGCACTACCGGCGACGAGGCGACAGGACCAACCCAGCGGAACAAGTCTTCGCGATCAGGATTGCGACGGGTGCTGAATAGCATGGTATTCGGCTCGTTCAAGACCATACGATATCCCCGCGCCCAGGGATGCACCTGTATGTCTTTGCGTGTCTGTTTTGAACCGATAATTTGCAGCACCGCTTCCAGCAAGTCCACGGAGCTTCCTTTCAGCTGGCCATTTTCGGTGTAGTTATAGGGAGGCGACTCTTCGGTGATAAACCGAAGCCCGGCGGCGGGGTCCGCAGCAATGGTCAGGCCGGACGGCAGCAAGAATGCGAATGTCAGGAGCAGGCTCCGCCACTTCAACGTCTTTGATATAAACATCAGAACGCCACCTGCTTAGAAGGCGAACGCCGACGCCAAGCCAGGATAACTGTGGCGCCGACAGTAGTTGCTTAAAGTATTGTATCGATATGCGAAAGCGTCAAACGGGCAGGGAAGTGGCGTGCAGCAGGGGGCTAATATCGTAGGCGCTTAAAAACGGAGCGATGTCTTTGAGTGAGCAGTGCGAAAACTCGGTCCTGATTGGAGCAAAAACGGATAAGATTGACCCGCCTTACTTTGAGCTTTTGTTTTTGAGGGGTAACTGTGGTTTAAAGGCGCATGATTGCGTAATTTTGAAAGGATAATTCATGAAGAAAGTAGTTTTTCTGGCGTTGTTATCGGCGACGGCCAGCCCGTATCTTCAGGCGGAAACGCTAAGAGAATATGGCGCGATGGGCGACGGCGTGGCGGATGACACGCAGGCGATATTCAACGCCATTGATAATCACCAGCCTGAAATGGGTTTTTTGGATGGCGAGAACCAGACCTATCTGATCAAGAAGAGAGTCGATGTTAATAAAAGCATGGCGATTAAGAACGCCAGATTCTTATTTGCGCCGGACGCCAGCTATCTCGCGAATCCCTCAAACTACAGAGCTTTTTTGATCCGCGGCGCGGCTGAAGCGCCACTGCAGGTCGAGTTGGAAAATATCGCGCTTGTGCGTGGTGGTAATAAGACCTCTGGCTCTATGTCCGATTCTGCTGGAATCTGGATAGACAATGCAAACAAGGTGACCCTGAGTAACGTAGAAGTCAGCGGCAATGGGCGCGGACCTGGCGTTCTGATTGCTGATTCTGACAACGTGACAATCAACGACCTGTACGTCCACGATATGTTTTGGAGCCCCTGCCGGGAAGATGAAAGCACGCTAACCAAGAATTCACTGCTATCGCGTAAGGACTGGAGTTCTCGCATGATTCATGATCCTGCGAACTGTGGGAGCGACAACCTGATTCGTATTGAGGAGCAAATAGCGGGCTTGCTCATCGTTCGCTCGAATAATATTCGGATTAATAATCCCAGCATTGAAAGAATCTACGCTCACTTAATTGATGGCGCTATGCCATATCAAACGGACGGGATTACTATCGGCTCAAACTTTGATGATCTGGATAAGCAGGCAAATTGCGAACAAAAAACGGACAGGGACGAATTCAATATAGCAATTCGAGGGGCGAAAATAACAGATGTGTGGGAGGGCATTGACTTCACTGGCAATCCGCTCGCGGATATCCTGGTGGATGTCGCATCCATTTCGCGCACCCATGCCTTCGGCGTAAAGTTCGCTAATGGCGCCTCATGCGCCCTGGTTAAAAATGTCACGGTTACAGACAGCGGGCTCTCAGGCTTTGTGTTGACGGGGAAGAACAACCCAGACCATTCGGCGCCTGCGCCTCACTCCGTCACCTTTGACAACACCGTTGCAATAAACCCAGGCTCTAATGGGTACTGGCGCGGTGTGGCGAGCATCGCCGGCTACAGAATCATGAACGGGGCGCTGCAGGACCCAACAGACATACGCATCATTAACTCTAAATCCGTTGACACTCAAACTGTGAAAACCATGGATTATGGCTTCTTCTCAGAAGCCTGTGACGCAGCGTTGACGGTCTCCAACCTGGACTCTCTTGGACACAGAATCGAAGGCTTAAAAGAGTCCAGCGGTTCTTGTCGTTGAGTCTAAAACTGGCGGTTTCGACTTGATGAACGAAATGAAGCTCTGAGCGTTTTGCTCAGAGCTTTGCTTGCTGTGAGTGTGGCGCTGACAACCTTTTCATCCGCCGTATCTTCAAGCGTCTTTTTTAGCTATGACTGGAGGCGTTCGCTGAGAGGCGAAACTTCCATCGTTACCCTCTTTAAGTTTGTTGGATAAATCTTTGGTCGGATAGATCGCAACTCGCCTCTCAATTGTTTCTTGCGCGGCATTCACCCTTAAACTTATTGACTCCAATCAATTTAAACCTGCGTCAACAGTATTCCATACCGATATTAATATAATGCGCGAGCATTAAAATGGCCTCGCCTTTTAGGGGATTGTAGCCATGAAAAGGTATTCATAAAAAATGGCTGTGATTTTTTGGAATGGAGTATTAAGTCCGTTGTATTGACTTAACTCAAAACAATGATGCTACAGCTCTTTTTTTGCACGAAGAAAATAGGCGGCTTTTAATTTTATTGATGTTTTTCAAGTAATTATGTGAATTTTTGATGGTGTGAGAGGCCGTGTTTCAAACGCTTGACCAAATGGACTAATCCTGATAGATTGCCGCCCGGCTAACCTAGCCGGTAAAAGGATATGGAACGATCCGCATATAAGGAGATACGTTGTTTGGTCTGGCATAGGCTTATATTTATAAGTTGATGTATATGCCTGATCCCCGCCTTTTATACATATAAAACAATGGCTACGCATAATATCTGAACAGTTAAACGGAAAGATATAAATACTGATTTATTTAGGTTAAAAGGAGTTATAACCGTGAACAAAAACACGCTTAAACGGGCTATTACATTTTCTGTCTCCACTCTGGCGCTGAGCGTCTCCGCCGTCACTTTGGCCGACGTTTCCGGCCAGGACGCACAGTACGTTCGCGACTATCTGGAGCGTTTCCACGCTAACCCTGCCGCAGTCATGGACGAAGTGCCTGTCAAAGAAGCCGCCAACGGCGATCTGGCTATGCCAGTATTCAGTGACGAAGCAATTCTCTCCGGCGACTTCGTAGAAGATAAGGATGAACTGCGCAGAGATCTGTTGAATGGTTCCCGCAGCAACGGCTTCATGATGATGCGCTCTATGGAGCTCAGCAACGACAATGCTGCGCGCCTGGTGGACAACGGCGACCAACTGATTGGCAACGTTCACGAAATGGATACTGCGAATCTGACTAAAGCCTCCCTGGCCAGCCAGCCTTGGTCCGACGACTACTGGGGTCTTTACAAAGGAGCACTGGGCATTCGCTACGCCGATCCCAAGCTGAATGATTCCTGGCCCTCCAACTGGTACGACCACTGGATTTTCGCGACCAGCACTCACAAGCCGCAAGAATATATCGACGCAGGCGAAATCGATAACCTGTCTCCGTCTGAAAAGTACGACTTGCTGGTGGGCGACTCCAACTTCACTCTGACTCAGAAAATGTGGGAGTCCGGTAAAGGCTACTGGGATCGTTACGGTTCCGTTGAAGCCTGGATGGGTCTGTGCCACGGTTGGGCCCCTGCCGCTTACATGCTGCCGCGTCCATCTAGCTCCATCACTGTTAAGTCGCCAGAAGGCAAGGACATCAAGTTCTTCCCATCCGACATCAAAGCATTGGGTACATTGTTGTGGGCGGAAGCGTCCCCAGGCGTGCGCTTTATCGGCGGACGTTGTAACTCCAAAGATCCCGGCAAAGATGAAAACGGACGTATCCTGGATCAAGCCTGTTTCGACAGCAACCCAGGCAGCTGGCACAAAGCGGTGGTCAACCAGATCGGCGTAAGCAAGCGCAGCTTCGTTATCGACGCGACATTCGATTATGAAGTATGGAACCAGCCAGTATTGAAGTACGAATACACTTACTTCAACCCGCAAACTGGCGCTTCCTACAACACAGCGCAAGAAGCGGTTATCGCCATGAGCGATTACACCCAGGACAAGTTCTCCAAGTATCGCGCTCAGGAAGCGAAGCAAGTCGTCGGCGTTCAGATGAAGCTGACTTACATTGTGGAAACCAGCCCGACTCACAGAGACAAAGACTATCCGTCATACGACCGTACTTACACCGTTCGTTACGTGTATGACCTGGAGCTGGATTCCAACGGCGACATCATTGGCGGCGAGTGGTACAACAACCGTCACCCTGACTTCCTGTGGACTCCTGGACCTGGCGCGCACGCTGTCTCTTACTACAACCCGACTGGTTCCACCAGCGAGACCAAGACAGAGCAAAAAGCGGGCGTAATCGAGCAGAACAAGTGGGCGTTCTACGGTCCGTTCACCACCACTGGCTCCTTCAAAGTCACCATGACTGGCGACAGCGATGCGGACCTGTACGTGAACAAAGGCGCCCAGCCAAGCGACACTACCTATCAGTGCCGTCCATATCAGGAAGGCTCTAACGAGGAGTGCTCTGCAAACGAAGCGGGAACTTACTACGTTGGCGTTAAAGGCTACAACAACAGCTCCAACTACAACCTGAACATTCAATACACCCAAGGCGGCTCTGGCTGGGCGAAAGGACAACCTATTCCTTCCAGCTGGAAAACCAACGCGAAAAATGCGGCAGGTTACAGCCAGCCTCTGACCACTATCGTTGAGCAACTGTTCAACTGGTCTGCGGAGTAATTCGACGTACTCGCTACGTTATTCATGAATGCATGAGAGGGTCCGGTATTTAAGTCCGGGCTATTTTCCGGGGCGCAATTTTGCGCCCCTTTTTTTTGTTCTTTTCACGGCGGTTTTGAGCTTTGATGACCGGCGCATTGCGGTTTCCATAAAGCTTGTCCATGTTTTGTGTTTTTGTTAGAAGTTCTAGGCAAAATTCGCTAGAGTGCTCTACTTTGGAGCAGCCCCTCTGATTAACGTCGCCCCCTGGCGGATGCCGGGTTCACGGCGACTTCAACATATCTGTGTTCATTAATTAACTTCTTGTGTAATTCGCATGGCAAAGAAATCGCGTCGTCCTGCTGTGGTGGGAGTGGTCATTTTTGTTGTTTTGGCCGCTGTCGGCTGGAACGCTCAGAGTTGGTTCGAGCCTGAGCCCGTTGAATACGTTACCGCCCCTGTGGAAAAGCGGGATATAGAGCAAACGGTGCTGGCCACCGGCGTCCTGGAAGGCGCCAAGCAAGTGGCGGTGGGCGCTCAGGTTACCGGGCAGTTGAAGTCCATGAACGTCTCTGTCGGCGATAGGGTGGCCAAAGGCCAACTGCTGGCGGAAATCGATCCGGTGTTACAGCGCAATGAGTTGAGCCGCGCCATGGCGGAATTGAAAAACGCCAAGGCGTCGCGGCGGTCCCGTGAGGCCATGCTGCGTTACTACGAGCTGGAGTTTAAACGCCAGCGTGAGATGAATGCGCAGGCGGCTGCGTCCGTGTCCGAGCTGGAAAACGCACGCGCCCAGCTGGAAAGCGCGAAGGCCGACATTGAAGCGCTGGAGGCCCAGATCAGTCAGGCGGAAATCCAGGTCGAAACCGCGAAGGCTAATCTCGGATTCACCAAGATCGTAGCGCCGATGGACGGCGTGGTGATCGCCACTAAATTCGAACAGGGACAAACCCTGGTATCGACCCAGGAGGCGCCGACGCTGCTGATCCTCGCAAACCTGGACACGATGACGGTGAAGGCGCAAATATCCGAAGCGGACGTCACTAAAGTGAAGTCCGGCCAGGAGGCGAACTTCACGGTTCTGGGCGATCCGGATCGTCAATACAATGGTGTCCTGCGCACCATCAAGCTGGCCCCGGACAATATCTCCGACAACGGTTCCGTCAGCAACTCCACCACCGCCGTCTATTACAGCGGTGTGCTGGAAGCGCCGAATTCCGACTACTCCCTGCGAGTAGCCATGACGGCGCAAGTGTCCATCATTATTAATAGACAATCGCAAACGCTGAGCATTCCTATTTCGGCGTTAGATCCCGACCAGGAGATCAGCGGCGCAGAGCACAAAGTGCGTGTGCTGGTGAACGGCCAGCCGGAAGACCGAACCATTGAAACCGGCATCCGCGACAACGTTTACGTGCAGGTGCTGTCCGGTTTGAATGATGGAGACAATGTGATCCTCGGCGACAGCCTGTCAGTTCCGGCAGACGGTGAAACCTCTGTTGTTATCGGAGGCTAGCTCGCTGTATGAAGGAGCCTTTGATTGAAATAAGCGCCCTGAACAGGATTTTCCAGGCAGGGGAGCAGCAGGTCGCCGTGCTGAAAGACGTGGACCTGAAGATTTATCCGGGTGAAATAGTCGCCATAATGGGGACATCGGGGTCGGGAAAATCGACCTTGATGAATATTCTGGGATGCCTGGACCGCCCGAGCAGCGGCAGTTATAAAATCAGCGGGAGGGAAACCAGGGAGCTGGATGACGATGAGCTCGCCGCCCTGCGCCGCAATCACTTCGGTTTTATCTTTCAGCGCTATCATCTGCTGTCGCACCTGGATGCGTTAGGCAATGCGGAGTTGGCGGCGGTGTACGCCGGCGTCTCCAAAAGTTCACGTCGGGAGCGGGCGCGCATGTTGCTGTCGCGCCTGGGGTTGGAGGAGCGTTGTGAGCACAAGCCCAGCCAGCTTTCCGGTGGTCAGCAGCAGCGGGTGAGCATCGCCAGAGCCCTGATGAACGGCGGCGAAGTCATTCTGGCGGATGAGCCTACTGGCGCGCTGGATACGCGCAGCGGCCAGGAAGTCATGACAGTGTTGCGAGAGCTGCATCAGCAGGGGCACACCGTCATTATCGTGACCCATGATCCGCAAGTGGCGGCGAAAGCAGAACGAATCATTGAGATTCAGGACGGCGAAATTATTGCTGACCGGGTGAATCCCGTTTCGGAATCGGAGGCGTCCGCGTCGTCGGCGACCGACGCTACTTCGGCGACAGGCCGCAAAGAGGCGCGAGGCGCCTGGCTGGGGCGTTTCACTGAAGCGTTTAAAATGGCCTGGATCGCCATGACCTCTCACAGGCTACGAACGCTGTTGACCATGCTCGGCATTATTATCGGCATCACCGCCGTGGTGAGTATTGTCGCCATCGGCGAAGGGGCCAAGCAGAAAGTCATCAGCGACATCAATTCCATTGGCGTCAACACCATCGAGATTTTTCCCGGTAAGGATTGGGGGGATGAGCGAGCCGCCGCCATTGATACCTTGGTGGCCGCCGATGTGGAGGCGTTACAGGCGCAGCCCTTTGTCGACAGCGTGACGCCCAGTATCGTCAACAGCCAGCAACTGCGCTACCGCAATGTCGCCGCCAATGTGAACGTGAATGCAGTTGGCGAACAGTACTTCCGCGTGAAAGGACTGGTTGTTGCGGAAGGCCGGCCGCTGTTGCGGGAAGATATTCGCACACAGGCGCAGGTGGTGGTGATCGACAATAATACCCGCAAGAAGCTGTTCGCGGGTGGCGATGACCCTATTGGCAAAGTGATTTTGATTGGCGCTTCGCCCTGGACTGTGATCGGTGTGGCGGAGGACAAAAACGATATGTTCGGAGGCGGCGGCAATCTGTCAGTGTGGATGCCCTACAGTTCCGCGACGACTCGTCTGATTGGCAGGCAGAATTTCAGTTCCATTATTGTTCGCACGCCGGACGGGATTTCCAGCGCCGTGGCGGAGCAAGGCATCATTCGTTTGCTGACCCTGCGTCATGGCGTGAAGGACTTTTTCACGTTCAGCACCGACAGTATTTTGAAGGCGGTCGAGAAAACCACCACCACTTTGACCCTGTTGGTGTCCTCCATCGCCGTCATTTCTTTGATCGTCGGCGGCATAGGCGTCATGAATATCATGCTGGTGTCAGTCACTGAACGTACTCGTGAGATTGGCATCCGCATGGCGGTCGGCGCCCGGCAGAGCGATATATTGCAACAGTTCCTCATTGAAGCCGTGATGGTGTGTCTGATCGGCGGCGGCATCGGTATTTTGCTGTCTTTCGGCGTGGGCGGTCTGTTCTCGTTGCTGGTGCAGGATATGCAGATGTCATTTTCCGTCACTGCGATCGTCTCTGCGGTGGTTTGCTCCTCCCTGATCGGCGTGCTTTTCGGCTTTTTGCCTGCGCGAAATGCGGCGCGGCTGGACCCGATTGAAGCCTTGGCGCGGGAGTGATTGATGTACGGTAATCGCATGAAGTTTGGAGTAAAGCGAGTGAGTTCCATAAACGCGGGCGGGAAAAAACACATAGCTCTTTTGTTGCTGTCCTCCATGCTGTTGACGGGGTGTGAAGGCTTGGCGCGCTCGCAATATACGCGGCCGCAATTGGAGCTGCCCGCCTCCTGGAGCTATGCGCCAGTGAATGGAGAGCAGACGTTGGCGTCCGAGCAATGGTGGCGGGCGTTTCAGGATCAGGAATTGAATGGCTTGATCGAACGGGCGCTGCAGAGTAACAGCGACATGGCGTTGGCGGCGTTGAAAGTGCGTCAGGCCCGACTGCGCGCAGGCATCGCAGACGGCAATCTGACGCCGGATGTCACCGCGCAGTTCAGCGCTTCCCGGGAGCGCAATATTGACGCTCATACCAGCAGTAAATCCGTTGGCGCTTCTCTTGGATTGAGCTATGAGATTGATCTGTGGGGGAAGCTGTCCAGCGCTCGCGACACAGCTCATTGGGAAGCGATGGCGACCGAGCAGGACAGGGCGGGCGCCGCGTTGGCGTTGATCGGGACCACTGCGAATCTGTATTGGCGTCTGGCCTATCTGAATGAATCTATCGCCGCGAGCGAGGCGTCGCTGGCATACACGGCCAAAGCGTTGGAACTGGCTCAAGTGAAACATCGTAGCGGCGCGGTCTCCAATCTGGACTTGATTCAGGCTGAGCAGAATCTGGCGAGTCAGCGCGCTTCGTTGACCACACTGCTGCAGGACAAAGTGGAAGCGCAAAACGCCCTGGCGATTCTGTTTGATCAGGCGCCGGAAAACACCACGCCTGACCCCAAAACTCTGCCTGCAATGGCGATGCCCACTTTGCCTTTGGCTACCCCTGCTGCATTGCTGGCGCGAAGGCCGGACATGCAGGCGGCGGAGATGCGTTTGCGCAGCGCTCTGGCTGATACGGACCATAGTCGCACCAGTTATTACCCCAGCTTCAGCCTGACCGGATCGCTGGCGACAGGCGGTTCGGAACTGGCGGATATCTTGCGCAATCCCGTTGCATCCTTGGGGGCGGGACTCAGTCTGCCATTCCTGCAGTGGCGGCAGACGCAATTGAATATTCAGGTCTCCGAAGCCGCCTATGAGCAGGCGGTGATTGAGTTCAGGCAGAAACTCTATTCGTCGTTGGCGGAGGTGGAAAATAAACTTTCCGCCAGAACACAATTGATGGCCCAGGAAGACGCATTGCGCACTTCGTTCAAGCTGGCTTCTGAAGCCGAGCGTCTGGCGGAGGTCCGTTATCGCTCCGGCGCCACAGGCGTGCAAGCCTGGCTGGACCAGCAGGAAACACGGCGCTCTGCGCAATTGCAGCTTACTGCGAACCGTCTGGCGCAATTGCAGAATATGATGGCGTTGTATCAGGCGCTGGGCGGTGGGTTCGCAGAGAAACTCGATTAACTGGCGGAGCGGGTTTTGGTCAGTGCTCGCAGTTCTGCAAATGCGTCGACAAAGTAGCCGGCCAGCTTGTCTGGATCGGGTATCAGCCCCTGATCTACCGCGACGCCGAACTGAATTGCTCCATCATAGCTGATAATGCTGAGGCTGATGCCGACCTCTCCAGATTGCGGCGCCCAAATCATGGGCGTCAGTAATTTACTGCCCGCCAGATATAGCGCTTGTTTGGGGCCAGGCACATTGGTGATCACTACAGACGCTTTTCTGCTTAGCATCTCCAATGCCGTTTGCTCCAGAAAGTCCGGGCCTTTGCCAAGCAACCCCAGTAATCCGTAAAACGCTTTCGCCTGTTGAGAATGCTTAAGCGCCAGCATATCGCGGCGCACTGCTTCAAAACGTTCCGCCACGTCATGAACGCCGATCGGCAATGGCGCAATCACCAGGCCGAACTGGTTGCCCAGAGCGTCGGCCGGCTCTTCCGATGGGCGCAGGTTGAAAGGCACGGCGGCGTGAATTGTTTCCACATCCAGCTCAATGCAGCGTTCCACCAGATAACGCCGCAAAGCGCCGGTAGCCGCGCACAACAACACATCATTGATGGTCGCTTTCAGAGCCTGCGCAGTCTGCTTTACTTGTGGGAAGTTTAATGGCTGCGCCCATGCGAGGCGCTTTCTCCCGCTTAGATCGCCTTTAAAACAGGTGGCTGGATCGGCCGGCAGCGCGGCGACGCGGGCGACCTCCGACCCCATTGCGACGCCTTGGCGCGCTATGGCCAGGAGTTGCTCTGGATGGCGCGCCAGAGACTTGCCTTCTTCTATTATTTCCTGCCCGATATGCATGGCGTTATGCAGGGCCTTGGCGGCGACGCCACTCCAAGAGGCGGGTTTTGATATCGGGTTAACCTGTTGAGGCGCTGAGCAGCCGTCTTTTTGATTCGCTAAGGACAGCAGGACCCGGGTCAACGCAATGCCGTCCGCGATACAGTGATGAACTCGAATAATCATCGCGGAGCCGCTCTGGTAACGGTCGACCAAATGTACTTGCCAGAGCGGTTTGCTGAAATCCAGCGGCGTGCTGCTGATATCGCTGGCCAGATCTTGCAGATCCTGCTGGTTCCCCGCGCCGGGTAGTCCAACTAAATGCACATGATTGTCGATATTAAAGTTGGCGTCGTCGCGCCAGAAGCAGCCATGTTCGGTTTTATGCACTGTCTGTCGGAAGCGGGGCAGGGGCAGTAAACGCTGGGTGAATAATTGTTTGAGTTCGCTGGCATGGACGGGGTTTTCCATGACCAGCACGATGCAGATCATCATCAGGTTGGCGGGACGCTCCATGCGCAACCAGGCGGTGTCTACCGCCGACATCGGCTCTCCATGTGATTTCATAGCCGCCTCGTCAAAGCTGTCCGTGACTAAATAAGGTTAGATTCGGCGTTATGCGTTGTCGACGGAATACGGTCGTGCGCAAACGCTTGCTTTGACGGGTAAGTATGGTAGGGGAGTGGCGTTAGCTCAACCCGATACGGCAATGAAGTGTGAGAAAGGAGAGAATCAGGATAAGAACGTCTTTCCTATCCTGACTGGGTCACTGCTTAACATGATCGCGAATAACGCGTTGTTTTTGACGATTCCAGTCGCGCTCTTTTTCGGTTTCGCGCTTGTCGAAATCCTTCTTGCCTTTCACCAGGGCAATTTCGCATTTCACTTTATTGCCTTTCCAGTAAAGGGCCAAAGGCACGCAAGTGTGGCCCGTCTGCGACACTGCGCCGATCAGCTTGTTGAGCTCACGACGATTCAGCAGCAGCTTACGAGTGCGGGTGGGATCTGCAATGACGTGAGTGGAGGCTTCCTTCAACGGTGTGATATGGGCGCCTAACAACCAGGCTTCACTGTCTTTCAGTAATACATAGGAATCCACTAACTGACACTTTCCGGCGCGCAGGCTTTTTACTTCCCAACCGGTTAGCGCGAGGCCGGCTTCGAACTTTTCAACAATGTGATAGTCGAAGCGGGCCTTCTTATTCAGGGCGATGGTGGACCCGGTATTTTTGTTTTTGGCTTGACTCATATTTCCTTACGATTCTCGGACAAAGTCGGCTATTGTAAATTAACCTGATCCATATGGCTAAGGTCTCCTGACTTGGGTCAGCATAATCCGCTACAATGCGCCATCGTCGTCGACGTAGAATTCCGTCGAACCTCTCAATTGCTGTGAATTAACGGATGTCTGAGTGCCTTTGAATTCAAAAGTTGGAATGTTGTTGCAGGGCCGTGACCGCTGGGTCAGGCAGCGCACGTTCGTCATGGCGGGCGTGGGCGCTGTCGTGGGGTTCGCCAACATCTGGACATTTCCCTCCCTGATGGCGGAATACGGCGGACTGGCTTTTCTTATCGCCTATACGTTGGCGCTGCTGACCCTGACCTTGCCTCTGGCGGTATTGGAAATAGGACTTGGGCGCTACGTGCGTCGCAACCCTGTTGACGTGTTACAGAGCGTGGGTGGTCAAAGCTCAGGCTTTTCTCTGTGGCGTTGGACCGGAGGCCTTATGGTCATCGCCGCGTTGCTGACGGTGGTGATCTATTCATTAGTGGCGGGAATGGGGCTGTCTTACGCGCTGAAGTCAGCCTTCAGCGAGTTTCAAGGCATTGAGCCCGGCGCCATGCCGGCCGTGTTGAGCGCGCTACAACAAAACACCACCGTTATGATCATCTGGCTAAGCGTGTTCATTGGTCTGGTGTTTCTCATTTCAGTGAAAGGCGTTTATCACGGTCTGGAAAAGGCGATGTTGTACATCGTCCCTCTGATGTTCGTGATGCTTGCGGTGATGCTGGTCTATAGCGCGCGTTATGGTGATTTGGGCGGGGCTCTTAGCTACCTGTTTTCATTCGAGTCGGTTTCTCTTTCCTGGGCGGGCGTGCTGGCCGCCTACAAATACGCCTTTTTCTCTCTGTCCATTGGCGCAGGCGTCATGATGGTGTTGGGCGCTTACATGCCTAATCATGGCAAAGTCGGGCGCTCAGTATTGATCATCTCTTTTGTGGATCTATTAGTTGGCGCTGTCGCGGGGCTGGTGGTGTTGTCCTGGCTGTTAAAAGCGGAACTGCCTCCAGACCAGGGGTTCTCCTTGATCTTTCAATCGCTTCCACTGGCGCTGGGTCAGCTGCCGATGGGGTCAGTGTTTGGCGTTTTATTCTTTATCTTTTTCACGCTGGCCGCCTGGAGCTCTGCAGTTTTCCTGATTGAACCCGGCGTCGCCTGGCTACAGGAAAGATACTCCTTATCGCGGGTGAGCGCCGCGTCCATCACTCACGTTGCGTTATGGGGGCTGGGCGCATTGCTGGTTATGTCCATGGCGGGACATCGGCATTGGCAACTGGCGGGCATTCCGCTATTCAGTCTGCTGCAGTTTGTGGTATCCACGATCTTGCTGCCGGTGGCGGGATGTCTGCTGACAGTACTATGCGGCTATGTGCTCCCCTATGAGCGGCTTGCACAGGCCTTGCGCCTTAGCCCCGAGCAGCGCTTGTTTCGCTGGGGCTATCCGCTGCTGAGATACTTTTGTGTTCCTGTGTTGATTGTTATACAAATCTCCATGGTTTTTGACTTGCTGCTACATAGCTGTGAATTCACCGCTCCGAAAAACGGCGGGCTTTGCTCGGAAGAAGTCGTGAGTAGCAGTAAGGAAGTCCTGGAAGAGGCCGAACCGGAAGAGGTGGATTTGGTGAAATCCGCCCCGGTGAACCCGGAAGTGAATGTTGAAAACGTAGAAGAGGAGAACGAGGTTGCCCCAGATTAGTCGTAGTGCGCTGGTCACATACTCTGCTGAGCGCATGTATGATCTGGTGAATGACGTGCGCGCCTATCCTGAATTCCTGCCCTGGTGCGGAATGACGGAAGTGATTCAAGAGAGTTCTGATGAAATGCTTGCGCGCATCCAGGTCAGTAAGGGCTCAGTAAGACACGCTTTTACTACCCGTAATAGTTTGGTGCGTCCTTCGGAAATTATCCTCACATTGGTGGATGGACCTTTTCGCAAGCTTCAGGGCCGTTGGAGTTTCCTGGCCCTGGACGAAGCTGCCTGCAAAGTCGCGTTAGCACTGGAGTATGAGCTGACTGGCGCATTAACCGGGATGGCGCTTGGGCCCGTATTTTCCCAGGCCGCTGGAACTATGGTGGATGCGTTCTGCAAACGCGCGCAGGTGATCTATCGCTAGGCCGCGCCTATTTTGCGTTATGAATCGAATTCTCTGACGAATGGCGAAAATGCTGATGTGTAGAAGTGAGCGTGAGCATGGATAAATTAAAAATTCAGGTGGAGGTAGCCTATGCCTTACCTGAGCAGCAGAAGATCATTCCTCTGGCTGTGGTGGAGGGAACAACTGCCTATGAGGCGGTCCAGATGTCTGGCGTCACTCATTTCTTTCCGCAAATAGAGCTGGAGTCGGCAAAGATGGGGATATTTGGTAAGGCCATTTCAGACCCCAAATCCCATGCCCTGAGAGAGGGCGACCGAGTTGAGATATATCGGCCACTCAAAATAGACCCGAAGCAGGCCCGACTGAATCGGGCCAAAAAGGGCTAGCTAAACTTAATCAAACCTGTTTTGCTGAACGCTTAGTTGGTCGTTTTATAAACGTCCGTCTCTTCCACTGTCTCAGAAGGCTCAGCTTGGCCGCGTAGTTTGTAAGCCTTGCCGGGGTTCGCCAAATCAGCTGGCAGCAGCTTTGCTTTGGCAATATTCACCAGAATGTCATTCTCATATTCCAGAGTGATGTTCTGACGATAAATCTTACCGCCCGACAGCTGGATAGAATAGAAATAGGTGTCGTAGCTGGGGTCGAGCGTGCTTTCCAATACTGGAGAGCCTAATAGATACTGAACCTGACGACGGTTCATGCCGACCTTGAGTTGGTCCACAGCTTCTTTCTCCACGATGTTTCCCTGTTGGACATCTATTTTGTAGACGCCTGGGAAGGTGCAGGCTGTGAGAGTGTGTATAATAAGGAGGATTACAAGGGATCGTAACTTTTGCATCATGGATATTTTTAAACTATCTTGGCGTGACGTGGAATGATAACTGATTGCCAACGATACTGGTATTGGGTTTCCCGGTAAAATGACGAACGAAAACGTAGAACTGAAGAAAGCAGGCCTGAAAGTAACCCTTCCGCGGGTAAAGATTCTCAGTATTCTGGAAAACGCCGATAACCGGCACATGAGTGCGGAAGATGTTTATAAGGCGCTGCTGGAGGCGGGAGACGACGTAGGTTTGGCCACGGTCTACCGGGTTCTGACGCAATTTGAATCCGCAGGACTGATTCTTCGCCACAACTTCGAAGGCGCTCATGCGGTGTTCGAGCTCAATCATGATGAACACCATGATCACATGGTTTGTGCGGAAACCGGCGATGTTATCGAGTTCTTCGATCCGGTTATCGAAAAGCGCCAAAAGGAAATTGCGGAAGAGCACGGCTATGAAATCGTTGACCATAGCCTTACGCTGTACGTGAAGCCAAAGAAGAAATAGCTTCCGGTTTGTAGGGATAGCGCTGAGTAAACCCTGGAGCGCTATCCTGTCCTCTCATTGCTCCATTTGCTCCATTTGCTCCATCGCATTCCTGCGTATCTATCTAAACTTATCGAGCCTTCCTTTATATAGCCAATTTATAGCTAATATAGATAGCCATCAGGTAGCTATACGGACGGTGTGGAAATAAAGCCACAAGCAAATCCTTTTGCCGTAGGGAATCTTACTGGAGTTGGCTGGAAGTCAGCATCTCATGCGCGTGCGCCAGGCTGTGCTCAGTAATATCCACACCTCCCAGCATTCTGGCGATTTCGTGTATACGGTCGCTGCCTTCCAATTTGAGTATGGCTGATTGTGTCTGGCCACTGCTTACATGCTTGGTCACGAAAAGGTGGTTGTGAGCTTGGGAAGCCACCTGTGCTAAGTGAGTGACGCAGAGAATTTGCGCTTTCGCCCCAAGCTCTCTCAGCATGCGCCCGACGATTTCCGCCGTGCCGCCGCCGATGCCGACATCCACTTCGTCAAATACTAATGTAGGCGTATCGGAGGATGCGGCAGCGACGACCTGTATCGCCAGACTGATTCGCGACAACTCGCCACCGGATGCGATCTTTTGCAAAGGCTTGGGTGGTTGGCCAGGGTTCATGCTGATTAACATTTCAGCTTCCTCGTCTCCCAGCGCAGACGGGGATTTCAGAGGCGAGAACTGGATGATGAACTCAGGATTCAGTCCTAGTTTCACCAATTGCTTTTTCACCGCGCCTTGTAGTTTCTCTCCTGCTTTTGTTCTCATGGAGGTGAGTTTTTTCGCCGCCTGATTATACTTCTGCTCCAGCTCTTTGGATTGGGCTTCAAGCTTTTCCAGGTTCTCTTCGCCATCAGTCAAACTGTTGAGTTCGCTCGCCAGCTCAACATGGCGCGTCATTAATTCTTCAGGGGCCACGCGGTGCTTGCGAGCAAGATCATAGATGGCGGTCAGTCTCGCTTCCACTTCTTGCAGGCGCTCAGGGTTGATCTCCACGCTGTCCAGTACATGGCGCAGCTCACCGTTGGCTTCATCAAGCTGGATCATGGCTTCGTTCAGCATCTGACGAGCAGTCTGCAGAGAGGCGTTGTTGAGATTAATTTCCTCCAGCAGATGAATGGCGCGCCTTAGTTGGTCGATGCAGCCGCCATCGGCTTCCAGGCAACCTTCGCCGACCTGCTGAACTTTCATGATGATATTTTCTGCGTTGGCGAGCTGCTCCTGCTCTTGCTCCAATTGCTCAATCTCGCCTTCCAGCAGCGCTAGAGCATCCAACTCCTCGACCTGATAAGTGAGTAATTGCAGTCGCGCTTCCTGTTCTTCGCTGTGGCTGAGCTTTTCTTTCAGTTTGGCGGCTATGCGCCGCCAGGATTGAAAGTGGTCCCGTACCTGTTGAAGCTGCTGGGAGTGGCCTCCAAAGTCATCCACCATTTTCAGATGGGTTTCCTTTTTCAATAGAGACTGGTGCTCATGCTGACTATGGATATCCATGAGCGTTTCGCCGAGTTCGCGAAGGTCTTGCATGGTGACGGGCTGCCCATTCAGGTAGCCGCGAGATCGACCTTCGTTGGTGACAGTTCGGCGTAAGATGCATTCCGCGCCATTATCCAGTTCTCTGGATTTCAGCCAGGCCAACGCCTCCGGCAGACGCCTCAAATCAAAGACTGCGCTCACCTCCGCCCGTTCACAACCGTGCCTCACTATGTCTGCAGAACTTCGATCGCCGAGGGTCAGGCCGAGAGCGTCCAGAACAATGGATTTGCCTGCGCCGGTTTCCCCGCTGATAGCCGTCATGCCTTCAGCAAAGTCCAGCTCCAGGTGGCTGGCGATGGCTAGGTTCCGTATCGACAAATGAGTGAGCATAGGGCGTTGTCCTATAAGTGTGACTGTCTATATATACAGTTATTTGTGTATTTATACAGTGAAACTCATGACGCAACAAGAGGGTGCGAAGAGTATTTTTTGTATGATTTGCAGTCATTTTGGATGCTGACTGGAGTCAATGTCGGGTGACCTGCGTCATTTCCTGACGATTGTCGATATTTGGCTGGTTGAAACCGGTTTGATCGACCCCATATTGAGGGCAATTCAAAAGTATCGGATGGATTTTGGGAGATTCGATCAAATGTCTGAAGATTCTAAGAGTCAAGTAGAAGAACAAGTCATCGCTGACGATCAGGCGCAAGCCGCAATGGCTGAGCAAGCTGAAACGGCTCAGGCGAGCGGCGAACCCGCTGACCGTGACGAGTTGATTGAGAGATTGCAGCAGGAGCTCGGTGAGCAAAAAGAGCAAATGTTGCGCGTACATGCTGAGATGCAGAATGTACGCCGTCGTGCTGAAAACGATGTTGAGAAAGCGCGTAAGTTTGCTCTGGAGCGCTTTGTGAAAGAGCTCTTGCCGGTAGTGGATAGCTTGGAAAAGGCGGTGGAAGCCTGTGGCGCCACGGAGTCCGCCGAACCCCAGGTCACGACTTTGAAAGACGGCGTGGAAATGACGTTGTCTCTGTTCAACTCCGGCCTGAAAAAATTCGAAGTGGAAGTGGTTGATCCCATGGGGCAGCCCTTCAACCCGGAATTTCATGAGGCTATGTCCATGGTGCCGCAAGCCGATGTAGAGCCAAATACCGTTATTGCGGTATTGCAGAAAGGCTATCTACTGAGCGGACGTTTGGTCCGGCCAGCCATGGTTATGGTGTCGAAAGGCGTCTGATCGCGCTTTATACGCGTTCAGCGCTGGTTGAAAACGTACAAAATCCCGCCAGCTTCGGGTTGAAAAATTGAGATCAACTCCAATATTAGCTGGTAATCAATTAGCGAGATTTTTTCAGGAGTAGAAATTATGGGTAAAATTATCGGGATCGACTTGGGGACTACAAACTCCTGTGTAGCGATTCTTGAAGGCGACAAGCCACGCGTTATTGAAAACTCTGAAGGCGGACGCACTACGCCTTCCATCGTTGCATACACTGACGATGAGACGCTGGTAGGTCAATCCGCCAAGCGTCAGGCGGTAACTAACCCCACGAATACTCTTTTCGCCATCAAGCGTCTGATCGGTAGACGTTTTGAAGACGATGTAGTGCAAAAAGACATCAAAATGGTGCCTTACACTATCGCCAAGGCTGACAACGGCGACGCTTGGGTCGACGTGAAAGGCAAGAAAATGGCGCCTCCCCAGATTTCCGCTGAAGTTCTGAAAAAGATGAAGAAAACGGCGGAAGACTTCTTGGGCGAGAAGGTGACGGAAGCGGTTATCACCGTACCGGCCTACTTCAACGACGCGCAGCGTCAGGCTACCAAAGACGCAGGCAGAATCGCCGGTCTGGAAGTTAAGCGTATTATCAACGAGCCGACTGCGGCGGCGTTGGCGTACGGTATGGACAAGAAGGGTGGCGACCGTAAAGTGGCCGTTTATGACCTGGGTGGCGGAACCTTCGATATCTCCATTATCGAAATCGCTGATGTAGACGGCGAGATGCAGTTTGAAGTACTGGCCACCAACGGCGACACGTTCCTGGGTGGTGAAGACTTCGACTTGCGCTTGATCGACTATCTGGCGCAGGAATTCAAGAAAGATTCCGGTATCGACCTGAAAGGCGACCCATTGGCGATGCAGCGTCTGAAAGAAGCTGCAGAGAAAGCTAAGATCGAGCTTTCCAGCAGTCAGCAGACGGATGTGAATCTGCCGTACATTACTGCTGATGCAAGTGGTCCTAAGCACCTTAACGTTAAAGTGACTCGCGCCAAGCTGGAAAGTCTGGTGGAAGAGCTGGTTGAGCGTAGCCTTGAGCCATGCCGCATCGCATTGAAAGATTCTGGTTGCAGCTCCTCAGAAATCGACGAAGTGATTCTGGTTGGCGGTCAGACTCGTATGCCAATGGTGCAGAGCAAAGTGGCCGACTTCTTTGGTAAAGAAGCGCGCAAAGACGTTAACCCTGATGAAGCGGTCGCTATCGGCGCAGCTATCCAGGGCGCGGTATTGTCTGGTGACGTGAAAGACGTATTGCTGCTGGACGTGACGCCATTGTCTTTGAGCATTGAAACCATGGGTGGCGTTTCCACGCCGATCATTGAGAAGAACACGACTATCCCGACCAAGAAGTCGCAAGTGTTCTCTACTGCGGAAGACAATCAGACGGCTGTGACTATCCACGTTCTGCAGGGCGAGCGTAAGCAAGCGCAAATGAACAAGTCGTTAGGCCGTTTTGATTTGACTGGTCTGCCTCCCGCGCCTCGTGGCGTGCCTCAGGTTGAGGTGACCTTCGATATCGACGCCAACGGTATCATGCACGTATCTGCGAAGGATAAAGCGACTGGTAAAGAGCAATCCATCGTTATCAAAGCCTCATCTGGCTTGAGCGAAGACGAAATCGATAAGATGGTGCAGGATGCGGAAGCGCATGCGGCGGAAGATAAGAAGTTTGAAGAGTTGGCGTCTTCGCGCAATCAGGCGGACGCTCTGGTTCACGCTACTCAGAAAACGCTTAAAGATGCTGGCGATAAAGTGACTGCTGAAGAAAAAGTGGCCATTGAAGCAGCTATCAAAGAGCTGGAAGAAGCGATCAAAGGCGACGATAAAGAAGCTATTGAAGACAGAATGCAGAAGCTGAGCGAAGCATCTTCTTCCATGGCGCAGAAGATGTATGCTGAGCAGGCCGCACAGCAAGGCGGAGACGCTGGCGCTCAAGCTGAAGACGCCGCTGCTAAGCCAGCGGATGACGCAGTCGACGCCGAGTTTGAAGAAGTTAAGGACGGCGATAAGAAATAGTCCGGCTCCTTGCATGCCTGAGGCAGTGCGGAATTTAACCGCACTGCCTTATTGTGTTTAGGTTATAATCCGGTTTTTTTGCAGTTGGCGCATAAGATTAAGTTATGGCAAAACGCGATTATTACGAAGTGTTGGGCGTTTCGCGGGACGTAGACGGTAAGGATGTCAAGAAGGCTTACCGGCGTTTGGCGATGAAATATCACCCGGACAGAAACCCCGGAGACGCTTCGGCTGAAGAGATGTTCAAAGAGGCTACTGAAGCTTACGATGTGCTCTCTGATGACCAGAAAAGAGCGGCCTATGACCAGTTCGGTCACGCCGGAGTGGATGGCAATGCTGGGGCTGGCGGTTTCGGCGGCGGAGCCAGTTTCAGCGACATATTCGGCGACGTATTCGGCGATATATTTGGCGGGGGCGGCGGAGGTCGCACTCGGGCGAATCGCGGCTCAGATTTAAGGTATACCCTGGATCTCGACTTGGAAGAAGCGGTTCGCGGCACAACCGTGAAGATTCGCGTTCCTTCTCAAGTAGAGTGTAATGGTTGCGGCGGAAGCGGCGCAGAAAAAGGCACGCAGCCTGAAACCTGCGGCACTTGTAACGGCGCTGGCCAGGTTCGCATGCAACAGGGCTTCTTCTCTATCCAGCAGACTTGTCCTCGCTGTCGCGGCGCAGGAAAAATTGTTCGCAACCCCTGCCGCTCCTGTCACGGCAGCGGCTATGTGGAAGAGCAGAAGACGCTTTCGGTTAAAGTTCCCGCCGGTGTGGATACTGGCGATCGCATTCGCTTATCAGGTGAAGGCGAGCCGGGAGTAAACGGCGGGCCGCCGGGAGATTTGTATGTTCAGGTCGCTGTACGTGAACATAAGATATTTACCCGTGATGGCAGAAATCTGTATTGCGAAGTGCCAATCTCCTTTGTCGACGCAGCATTGGGTGGGGAGCTTGAAGTGCCCACGCTTGATGGGCGGGTGAAGCTCAAGATTCCAGAGGAAACGCAAACCGGCAGACTGTTCCGTCTGCGCGGAAAGGGCGTGACTCCAGTTCGTGGTGGCGCGCCAGGAGATTTGCTGTGTCGGGTAGTGGTGGAAACCCCTGTAAACCTGACCAAGAAACAGAAGGACTTGCTGCGCGAGTTTCAAACCTCAATGGAGGAGAGCGGTGGACAGCAAGCGCCAAAAAAGCATAGCTGGTTTGAAGGCGTGAAAAGCTTTTTTGACGATATGAAGTTCTAGCAGTCTGCATGCGCAACGAAAAACCGGCGAACGCCGGTTTTTTTGTATTGGAGCGGTGGCGGAACGCCTATAACAGTAATATTCCAGAGAAAACAGAGGAATAAGCATGACCAGAGTAGCGATAGTGGGCGCTTCCGGGCGCATGGGTAAAGTGTTGGTTGAAGCGGTCTGCGATAACCCGGATGCTTCTTTGGGGGCTGCTTCTGTGCGAGTTGGCAGCTCTTTGGTTGGCGCTGATGCGGGAGAAATCGCCGGCGTAGGTAAAAAAGGCGTGGCCTGCGTTGATGACTTGGCGCAAGTGCTGGACGACTTTGATGTGATTATCGATTTCACTTCGCCGGAGACCACGCTTGAGTTGCTGGCGCTTTGTCGTAAAGAGGGCAAAGCGATAGTGATTGGAACGACGGGGTTCAGTGAGTCGCAAAAAACGCACTTGTCTGAAGCGGCGAAGGACTGTCCGGTAGTATTTGCCCCCAATATGAGCGTGGGTGTGAATTTACTGTTGAATATTCTTGCGCTGACCGCAAAAACGCTGGGTGACGATTACGATGTGGAAGTAATCGAGGCGCATCATCGTTTTAAAAAGGATGCGCCGTCGGGTACTGCGTTGAGATTAGGCGAGGTTGTAGCTGAGGCGCTGGGGCGCGACTTGAATGAGTGCGCAGTTTATGGTCGTGAAGGTATCACTGGGGAGCGGGATAAAAAGACTATCGGTTTTGAGACGATTCGCGCGGGCGACATCGTTGGCGATCATACGGTGATGTTTGCGACGATGGGGGAGCGTATAGAAATAACGCACAAGGCGAGCAGTCGCATGACTTTTGCAAAAGGCGCCGTTAAGGCGGCCTTATGGTTGCATGGCGTGGCTCCGGGGCTGTATGACATGCAGGATGTGCTGGGTCTGAAATAGGTTAATCTGACTTCGTATTGGCTTGTATGCGCACTTGGGTTTCGGGTGCGCGGAGCTTGATAAAGAATAAAATCGCCAAAGAAATTGGAAAACAAATAGACAGTCTTGACCGAATCCACTAGAATATTGGGGTTTGTGCGCAAGTTGCCCATACACATCGGACATCACTAAAAAGCGGGACGGAGTTTAAATCTCCCTCTCGCTTTTTTGCAAGTTGAGTCCACCTTCATAAGTGTTTGATTAGACGTTTTCAACTGGCGAGCTATGGAATTGACTACACCCGCAATACTAGCACTTGAAGACGGAAGCATATTTCATGGGATATCTATCGGCGCAGCCGGCGAAACCACCGGCGAAGTGGTTTTCAATACTGCGATGACCGGATACCAGGAAATTCTTACCGATCCTTCCTACGCAAAACAAATTGTCACTCTCACATACCCCCACATAGGCAACACCGGAATTAACGAAGAAGATGTCGAATCAGATCAAGTCTGGGCGGCAGGTCTGGTGATTCGCGATCTTTCCATGACAGTTAGCAACTGGCGCAGCCAAAAGAGTTTGTCGGAGTATCTCCGGGAAAACGGTATTGTCGCCATCGCTGACATCGATACCCGTCGCCTGACTCGTATTTTAAGGGAGAAAGGCGCGCAGAACGGATGCATCATGGCGGGCGAAGGGGCTTCGGCGGAAGCAGCGTTGGCTGCGGCTAAAGCCTTTCCCGGACTGAAAGGGATGGATCTCGCCAAAGAGGTGACTCGTACGGACGTCTTGAATTGGACTGAGTCGACTTGGGTTCTAGGAGAAGGATATCAGACTCTGGAGGATGCCGAGTTTCACGTTGTCGCGTACGACTTCGGCGTGAAAAAGAACATTTTGCGTATGCTCGCTGAGCGCGGTTGCCGCGTAACCGTGGTGCCGGCGAAAACGCCTGCGCAGGATGTATTGGCGATGTCTCCGGACGGCGTGTTCCTATCTAATGGACCAGGCGATCCTGAGCCTTGCGACTACGCTATTGAGGCCATTGCTGAGATTCTGAAATCCCAGACGCCTGTATTTGGCATCTGTTTGGGGCACCAGCTACTGGCGCTGGCCAGCGGAGCACGCACAGAGAAGATGAAGTTCGGGCATCACGGCGCCAACCATCCAGTGCAGGATCTGCGCACGGGGCAAGTGATGATCACTAGCCAAAACCATGGCTTTGCGGTGGATGAATCCTCGTTGCCCGCCAACCTGGAGACTACGCATAAGTCTCTGTTTGACGGCTCATTGCAAGGAATTCGACGCACTGACGTCGCCGCCTTCAGTTTTCAGGGGCACCCTGAAGCGAGTCCGGGCCCGCACGACGTGGCTCCCTTATTTGACCAGTTCATTGACTCCATGCGGGAAGTCAAATACCGATCAGTCTAATACTCGGATTTCAGCGTCGGCGCCCGACGGCGCCGCGTCTGAACCGAAACAGGCGTAATTCTGGGTGATGTCGGCGGCCTGCGGGGCGTCGCAAGATTCGAGCGAGTAGAAGAGCACACATGCCAAAACGTACAGACATCAATAGTATCCTGATTATTGGGGCCGGTCCTATCGTCATCGGACAAGCCTGTGAATTTGACTATTCCGGGGCGCAGGCGTGTAAAGCACTGAGAGAAGAGGGATACCGCGTTATCCTTGTGAACTCCAACCCCGCCACCATCATGACTGATCCGGCCATGGCCGACGCCACTTACATCGAGCCGATTAACTGGCGCACAGTCGCGAAAATCATTGAAAAAGAACGCCCAGACGCGTTGTTGCCAACCATGGGCGGGCAAACTGCTTTGAACTGCGCGCTCGACTTGGCTCGTGAAGGCGTCCTTGAGCAGTATGGCGTAGAGATGATTGGCGCCACACAGGACGCCATTGATAAAGCGGAAGATCGTGAGCGCTTTGACAAGGCGATGAAAGCCATTGGTCTGGAGACTCCTCGTTCCGCTATTGCGCATAGCATGGAAGAAGCTCTGCAAGTGCTGGATCAGATCGGCTTCCCCGCTATTATTCGCCCCTCCTTCACAATGGGCGGCTCTGGCGGCGGCATTGCTTATAACAAGGAAGAGTTTACTGAGATTTGCGAGCGAGGTCTGGAATTATCGCCGACTCGTGAGCTGCTGATTGACGAATCGTTAATCGGTTGGAAAGAGTATGAGATGGAGGTTGTTCGTGATAAGAAGGACAACTGCATTATCATCTGCGCGATAGAAAACTTTGACGCAATGGGCGTGCACACTGGTGATTCCATTACCGTCGCGCCTGCGCAGACGTTGACGGATAAAGAGTACCAAATCATGCGTAACGCCTCGGTAGCTGTGTTGCGTGAAATTGGCGTAGAGACAGGTGGCTCCAACGTTCAGTTTGGTATGGACCCCGAAACTGGTCGCATGGTGGTGATTGAGATGAATCCCCGTGTGTCCCGTTCATCAGCGTTGGCGTCCAAGGCGACGGGTTTCCCTATTGCTAAGGTCGCTGCAAAACTGGCGATTGGATATACCCTGGATGAGCTGAGTAACGACATCACTGGTGGCGTCACGCCGGCTTCTTTTGAGCCGAGCATTGACTATGTGGTCACCAAAGTGCCACGTTTCACATTTGAGAAGTTCCCGCAAGCCAATGCGACACTGACGACGCAAATGAAGTCAGTGGGCGAGGTGATGGCGATTGGTCGTAACTTCCAGGAGTCGCTCCACAAGGCGCTGCGCGGTTTGGAAGTTGGCTCGGCTGGCTTTGAGCCCATAGTTGATCTTGGGTCTGAAGACGCTAGTGATGTTTTAACTCGTGGCTTGAAAGTGCCCGGCGCCGAGCGGATGTGGTTCATTGGCGATGCGTTCCGAGCAGGAATGAGCGTCAAGGAAGTCTATGAGTACACCAAGGTTGACCCATGGTACTTGGTGCAGATCGAAGATTTGATCAAAGATGAAGTAGCGCTCGGCAATATGGCGCTGTCCGACTTGACTGCGGACCGTTTGCGTCGACTGAAACGTAAAGGCTTCTCTGACCAGCGTCTTGCCGAGCTGCTGGGCATCAACGAAAAAGCGTTGCGTAAGCAGCGTTTGGAATATGGCATCAAGCCGGTATTCAAGCGTGTAGATACCTGTGCGGCGGAATTTGCTTCCTCTACGGCTTACATGTATTCCTCTTACGACGAAGAGTGTGAGGCGCAACCGAGCGATCGTGAAAAAATCATCGTGATCGGTGGTGGCCCTAACAGAATTGGTCAGGGGATTGAGTTCGATTATTGTTGCGTTCACGCCGCCTTTGCATTGCGCGATGACGGCTATGAAACCATCATGATCAACTGTAATCCTGAGACCGTTTCTACGGATTACGACACTTCTGACAGGTTGTATTTCGAGCCAATTACCTTGGAAGACGTTCTGGCTATTGTCCATTTGGAAAAGCCGCGTGGCGTAATTGTTCACTACGGCGGTCAGACTCCGCTTAAATTGGCGAGAGGGCTGGAAGAAGCGGGCGTACCAATTATCGGAACGACTCCTGATGCGATTGACCGTGCGGAAGACCGTGAACGGTTCCAGCAGATGGTGGTTCGCTTGGGCTTGCGTCAGCCGCCGAATGCGACAGCTCGCAGCCAGGAAGAAGCGTTGAGCAAGGCGAAGGAAATTGGTTATCCCTTGGTTGTTCGTCCTTCTTATGTGTTGGGTGGCCGCGCCATGGAAATCGTCTACGACGAAGTTGAACTACAGCGCTATATGCGAGATGCGGTGCGTGTCTCCAACGACAGCCCTGTATTGCTGGATCACTTCCTGAATGCTGCGATCGAGGTCGATATCGACGCGGTTTCTGATGGCGAGAAAGTGGTGATCGGCGCCATTATGCAGCACATCGAACAGGCGGGTGTCCACTCTGGTGATTCGGCTTGTTCGCTGCCTCCGTACAGTTTGCCTGCGGATGTTCAGGACAAAATGCGTGAAACGGTCATCAAGATGGCTCTTGAGCTGCAGGTTGTCGGCTTGATGAATGTGCAGTTGGCCTATCAGGACGGCGAAATTTATGTGATAGAGGTGAACCCCAGAGCCTCTCGTACTGTTCCGTTCGTTTCCAAGGCGATAGGCGTGTCGCTCGCTAAGGTGGCTGCGCTGTGCATGGCGGGCAAATCTCTTGAGGCGCAGGGTTTTACCAAGGAAATTATTCCTAGTTTCTACAATGTCAAAGAGTCTGTGTTCCCGTTTAACAAGTTCCCGGGCGTAGATCCGATACTTGGCCCAGAAATGAAGTCCACGGGCGAAGTCATGGGAGTTGGCAAAAGTTTTGATGAGGCCTTTGCCAAGGCTGCGGCGGCTGGCGGAGACTTTTTGCCGACCGGCGGAACTGTGTTCCTGAGCGTCAGGGATGCGGATAAAGCGGGAGCGGTGTCTTTAGCTAAAGAGTTAAATGCTGTAGGCTTCGAGATTATGGCGACTGCGGGAACTGCAAAAGCGATCGAAGAAGCGGGCATTCCCGTAAAACGGATCAATAAAGTGCGAGAAGGCAGACCTCATATCGTAGACGCCATAAAAAATGAAGAAGTAGATTTGATTATCAATACTACGGAAGGCCGGAAGGCGATTGCGGATTCTGCGGAAATCCGTAAGTCGGCCCTACAATACAAGGTGACCTATACCACCACCCTGACGGGAGGTGAGGCATTCTGCCGTGCTATCAAGGTTGGGCAGGATCACGCTGTGAATCGTCTTCAGGATATTCATGCAACCATTCAAGGCGACAAATGAGCAAAATACCTATGACAAAAGCAGGGGAGCAAGCCCTGCGTGAAGAGTTGAATCGTCTGAAGACTGTGGATCGGCCGCGTGTAATCACGGCCATCGCGGAAGCCAGAGAGCACGGAGACTTAAAGGAGAACGCTGAATATCATGCTGCGCGTGAACAACAGAGCTTTATCGAGGGCCGCATTGCGGAAATCGAAAGTAAGTTGTCCATGTCCCAGGTGATTGACGTTACCTCTATTGAAAATACAGGGAAGGTCATTTTTGGCGTAACCGTGAATATCATCAATCTGGATACAGATGACGCCAGCTCTTATCAGATCGTGGGTGATGACGAAGCGGATATTAAGAAAGGCAAAATTTCAGTGTCTTCTCCGATTGCGCGCGCATTGATTGGAAAAACTGTCGGCGACGTTGTCGTTGTGCAGGTGCCAAGCGGCATGGTTGAATATGAAATTGATGGCGTGCAGCACCTGTAAACAGGGCGGTGCGTAAATAAAAAGCCGGCGTTAGCCGGCTTTTTTAATTTACTTGCTTGCGCCAGATTGATGACGTAAAAGGTTTGAAAGCTTGGGGTTGGGCCTGGGATTTTTGCGAAGCAGTATCGCGGTGCGCCCAATTACTTGAACTAATTCCGAGCGGGACATCTCGCAAAGCTCTTTGATGATCTCGGCTCTTTCTTCCTTTTCGCCGACAGCAATTTTAATTTTGATCAACTCATGGTCGTTCAATGCGCGCTCAAGCTCATTGATAACGCCTTCGGTAATGCCCGCGCCGGCGATAGTGACGATCGGCTTCAAGTGATGTGCGATAGCGCGGTACTGCTTGCGTTGCTCTATGGGTAGAGTCATGTCTGTGTGGAAACCTTCTTGCGTATGAAAAGCGTGTATAGTAACGCACTATGGCGCACTTTCTGAACAAAAAAACACAGTATCAGCAAATGTGCCTATACTAAAATAATCGTGTCAGAGGCAATAAAGTGGGACGTTCTAAATCCAGCTCTCGGTGGCTGAATGAGCATCATAGTGATGTCTATGTAAAAAAATCCAAAGAGGACGGATTTCGTTCGAGAGCCAGCTATAAATTGATTGAGCTCGACCGGCAGGACAAATTGTTGAAGCCGGGAATGACCGTGATAGATCTCGGTGCGGCTCCTGGAGGTTGGTCTCAAGTCGTTGCTGACGTAGTGGGCGATCAGGGGAAAGTAATCGCGTGCGACCTGCTGTCAATGGACAGTATTGCTGGCGTGACGTTTTTTCAGGGGGACTTCACTGAGGAAGAAATGCTGGATGCGATCCTTAACGAAGTAAACGGTCGGCCTGTTGACCTTGTAATTTCCGATATGGCCCCCAATATGAGTGGGATGAAATCGGTCGATATACCGAAAGCGATGTATCTGGTTGAATTAGCGCTTGATTTGGCGTGTCGCGTTCTTAAGAAGAATGGATGCTTTGTCGCCAAGGTCTTCCAGGGGGAAGGCTTCGATCAGATTATGCAAGAGTCCAGGGGCAGGTTTAGTAGCGTAAATATACGCAAACCTGACGCGTCCCGTGCTCGGTCACGTGAGATTTACCTAGTTGCCAAAGGGTTTCGGGGATAAACTTTCGTAATCGTCCTGTTTAGTAAAATTAATGTAAATAGCGGCGATAATGGACATATAGTATGGTTTGGTGTTATCTAAACCCTGCGAATGCATAGAACCGAGCGACAAATCACTATTCGAGTCTGTAAGAAAAGAGGGATGGCCCTTGAACGATATGGCTAAAAATTTATTACTTTGGTTGATTATCGCAGCAGTGCTGCTGACGGTATTTAACAATTTCAATGTCCCCTCGTCCGCCCAAAAGCTCAATTACTCTGAATTTCTACAGATGGTCAACAGTGGCCAGGTGAAAAAAGTAGTCATAGACGGCGTGGCGATTGACGGGGAAAGACAAGATGGGTCTAGGTTCGCAACCATTCGCCCTGAAATTCCCGACTTGGGTTTAATTGGCGACCTTATGAAAAATGAGGTGGTCGTCGAGGGGCGCGAGCCAGAAACTCAAAGTATCTGGACTCAACTATTAGTCGCCTCGTTCCCGATATTGGTCATTATTGCGGTCTTTATGTTCTTCATGCGGCAGATGCAGGGGGGGGCTGGCGGTAAGGGCCCGATGTCATTTGGCAAGAGTAAAGCCCGGCTTATGGGCGAGGATCAGATCAAGACGACCTTTGCTGATGTGGCTGGTGTTGATGAAGCTAAAGAAGAAGTAAAGGAAATCGTAGACTTCTTGCGTGACCCTAGCAAATTCCAGCGCCTTGGCGGAAGAATTCCCCGTGGCGTACTGATGGTAGGTAACCCCGGAACTGGTAAAACTCTACTGGCGAAGGCCATTGCTGGTGAAGCGAAAGTTCCTTTCTTCTCAATTTCTGGCTCCGATTTCGTTGAGATGTTTGTCGGGGTTGGCGCCTCGCGTGTCAGAGATATGTTCGATCAGGCGAAGAAGCAGGCGCCTTGCATCATTTTTATCGATGAGATTGATGCTGTCGGTCGTCACCGTGGAGCAGGTCTGGGTGGTGGACATGACGAGCGCGAACAGACTTTGAACCAGTTATTGGTTGAAATGGACGGTTTTGAAGGTAATGAAGGCGTAATTGTAATCGCTGCGACCAACCGTCCTGATGTTCTCGACCCTGCGTTATTGCGTCCTGGTCGCTTTGACCGTCAGGTGGTTGTGGGGCTTCCAGATATTGTTGGGCGTGAACAGATTTTGAAAGTGCACCTCCGTAAAGTGCCGCTTGAGGATGATGTGAATGCTTCCGTTATTGCACGTGGAACGCCCGGGTTTTCCGGCGCGGACCTTGCGAACTTGGTAAATGAGGCTGCGTTATTCTCTGCTCGCGCTAACAAGCGCACTGTAGGCATGCATGAAATGGAGTTGGCGAAAGACAAAATCATGATGGGCGCAGAGCGCAAGTCTATGGTTATGTCAGAGAAAGAGAAGCGTAACACAGCTTATCATGAAGCGGGCCATGCTATTGTCGGTAGGTTGGTGCCTGAGCACGATCCTGTTTACAAAGTCAGTATCATTCCTCGTGGTCGCGCTTTGGGTGTGACGATGTTCTTGCCAGAAGAGGATCGTTACAGTCATAGCCGACAGTATCTCATCAGTAATATATGTAGCTTGTTTGGTGGTCGTATCGCTGAAGAGCTGACATTGGGAGTTGAGGGGGTTACGACCGGCGCTTCCAATGACATCAAGCGCGCCACTGGCCTTGCTCGCAATATGGTTACGAAGTGGGGGCTGTCGGATAAGTTGGGGCCTCTACTATATGATGATGACAACGAAGAGGTGTTTTTAGGGCGTTCGGCTGGTCATGCCCAGAAGGTATACTCTCCTGAAACAGCTCAGCGTATTGATGATGAAGTAAGAACTATTATTGATGACTGCTATGAGCATGCGCGCAAATTACTCGTTGAAAACATGAGTAAGCTGCACATGATGGCAGATGCTTTGATGAAGTACGAAACGATAGATTCAGAGCAAATCGACGCTATCATGGCTGATCAGGAGCCGCCTCCTCCGAAGGGGTGGGGGGATTCTAATCCGCCTGGCGGGGCTCAGCCTGTCAAAGATGCCGAGGCGAATGCGAATCCACCGAAAGGAGGTGAGATTGGCGGAGCAGCCGGATCTCATTAATTCAATAAGCATTTCAGTCTAGCTAAATGACCCGGTTTTACCGGGTCTTTTTATTTTGTATAACCCTCTCCAGATTTCGAATGAGATAACGAATGAAGCTGACACTTCCAAATTCTATATTGGACTTGAGCGCCCCTGTGGTAATGGGTGTATTGAATGTCACTCCTGATTCTTTTTCTGACGGGGGACGGTTTTTGTCCCCAGATGACGCTTTAAGGCAGGTTGAAAAGATGGTTTCTGAAGGTGCCGTCTTTATAGATGTTGGTGGCGAGTCCACCAGGCCGGGTGCGGCTCCGGTGACGGTCAGTCAAGAGCTGGATAGAGTTTGTCCTTTGGTTGAAGCTGTTCGCGCGCGTTTTGATGTGCATATTTCCGTGGACACCAGCACCCCTGAAGTAATGAGTGAATCCGTGGTGCTCGGGGCGGATTTAATTAATGACGTGCGTGCATTGACTCGGGATGGCGCTTTGGAGGCGGCAGCATCTTCAAAGGCGGCAGTTTGTCTGATGCATATGAAAGGCGAGCCCGGGGCTATGCAAGATAATCCAATCTATACTGATATTGTTAAAGAAGTCTCGTCATACTTGGGCGCGAGACGCTCGGCCGCTCTCGAAGCTGGAATCGATATAGATAGAATAATGTTGGATCCGGGGTTTGGTTTTGGCAAAACCTTGGAGCACAACCTTGCCTTAATGAAACATTTGCAAGCGTTTGTGGGCATGGGGTCCCCGGTGCTGGTGGGAGTGTCACGCAAAAGCATGCTGGGAATGATAACCGGTAAAGCAGTGGAGGAGCGTTTAATTGCAAGCGTTTCCGCTGCGGCAGTCGCCATATATAACGGCGCTCGAATCATTAGAGCGCATGACGTCGGAGCCACTGTCGATGCAATTAAAGTGGCTGCAGCGATTAGAGGAGTCTAAACAGATATGAGTAAAGAGTATTTTGGTACTGATGGGATACGTGGAAGAGTAGGTGAAGGCCCTATTACCCCGGAATTTATGTTGAAGCTAGGGTGGGCGGCTGGACGTGTTTTTCGTCAGGAAGGGCGTCGTAACCGGGTCCTCATCGGTAAGGATACTCGTATATCTGGATACATTTTTGAGTCCGCGCTGGAGTCTGGGCTGGCTGCAGCTGGTGTGGATGTGGCGATGCTAGGGCCGATGCCAACCCCTGCTATTGCGTATCTTACTCGCACATTTCGCGCTTGTGCAGGTATTGTCATTAGTGCTTCACATAACCCGTTCAATGACAACGGCGTTAAATTTTTCTCGGCTGAGGGAACCAAGCTTCCTGACTCAACAGAGGAGCAGATTGAGCATTTCATTCGGCAGCCCATGGAGATCGTGCCGTCAAGCCAGTTAGGTAAGGCGGCTCGGTTTGAAGATGCAAAAGGCCGATATATAGAGTTCTGTAAAAGTACAGTTCCGTTTCATATGTCTTTTGCTGGGATGCGAGTTGTTCTGGACTGCGCGCAAGGCGCCACCTATCAGGTCGCGCCCAGCGTGTTTAAGGAGCTTGGCGCCAAAGTAGAAACTATTGGTGTGACGCCTGATGGTTTGAACATTAATCATGAAATAGGTTCTACGCATCCTGATCAGCTGGCGGCCAAAGTTGTTGAAACCGGCGCAGATCTGGGGATTGCCTTCGACGGTGATGGGGATCGTGTTGTCATGGTTGATCACAAAGGCGAGATTGTTGATGGTGATGAGATTCTGTATATCATTGCGCGCGACAAGATGCGTAAGGGGCGTTTAAAGGGAGGGGTTGTTGGAACGCTGATGACGAACTTCGGCGCAGAACTTGCGTTTGGTGAGTTGGGGATTCCCTTTGAGCGCGCTAATGTTGGCGATAGATATGTCATGGAGGCGTTGTTGCGCAACGATTGGTGTCTGGGTGGCGAAGGTTCTGGGCATATTGTTTGTTTGGATCGGACTACAACGGGAGATGGTATTATTTCCTCTCTGCAGGTTTTGGCTGCGCTTTCTGACTTGGGAATTACGCTCCACGAAGCTAAAAAAGGCATGAGTAAGCTGCCCCAGCATATGATAAATGTGAGGGTGAGTCAGAAAGTGGATATAAAAGGGCATGTGACAATCCAGTCTGCAATTGCTAGCGCAGAAAAACAATTTGCAGGCAAGGGAAGGGTGCTATTGAGGCCATCAGGGACAGAGCCAGTTATTAGAGTAATGGCTGAAGGTGAAGATGAGGCGAAGGTCCGGTCTATAGTTGCTGAGTTGGCCAAAATAGTTGAAGGATCTGTGTGAACACCTTCAGCGCATTGAGTAGTTAGATAATAACGGCGCGCTACTTGTAACTTATAGGGAGTTTGGTTAGTATGTGCGCCTCGCGCGAACTGGAGGGTTGAATGCGAAAAAAACTGATTGCCGGAAACTGGAAATCTAATGGAAGTCTCGAGCGTAATGCAGATCTATTAGACAATATAGTTGGCGCTAAGGCGCTAGGCTCAGTGGACGTGGTGGTTTGTCCTCCTTTTCCGTATCTTCCAAGTGTTGGAGATGCAGTTTCTGGCTCTGAGGTTGAGTTAGGGGCTCAGAATTGCTCCGCCACCGAGGATGGTGCTTATACTGGTGAAGTCAGTGCAAGAATGTGCGTCGATGTAAAGTGCTCTTGGGTAATTTTGGGGCATTCTGAGCGCAGGGTGTTATTCGCTGAAAGTGATGATGTCATCGCCTGTAAAGTTAAGCGAGCCATTGATTCAGGATTGAAGCCGATACTGTGTATTGGCGAAACGTTGGAAGAGCGTGAGTCGGGACGGGCTGAAGAAGTTGCGCTTAAACAACTTGATGCCGTGTTCTTGTCAGTGCAGCCCGATGAGTCGTGGGTGGTAGCTTATGAGCCGGTATGGGCTATAGGCACAGGTAAAACTGCATCGCCAAATGATGCACAGAGTATGCATAAAGCGTTGCGGGATAATATCCGCAAGCATTTTCCGCAGATTGCGGATAAAATTAGAATTTTGTATGGCGGCAGCGTTAAGTCGTCAAATGCGAAAGAACTGTTCTCAATGCCGGATGTAGATGGGGCGCTAGTTGGTGGGGCCTCGTTAGTCTCGGAAGAATTCGTCTCTATTATCGAGGCTGCGGTAGAGTAAGGTAGATTAAATGGAACTGTTTGAAACCCTGATTGTTATAGTTCATGTGATCGTTGCAGCTGGTGTTATTGGCTTGGTGTTGATTCAGCAGGGTAAAGGCGCTGACATGGGCGCTTCCTTTGGCGGTGGCGCATCTCAAACAGTTTTTGGTTCTGGTGGTAGTGGTTCTTTTTTGACGAAAATGACAACTACATTAGCCATCGTTTTCTTTCTGAGTAGTTTTGCATTAGCTTATGTTGCTAAGCAGAAAGCTGGTCAGGTCACTGCAATCGGAGTTCCTGTTGTTGAAACGGTTTCTGGCTCTTCCTCAGAGTCTGGTGAGCCTTCTACTGAAGCAGGAACTGCAAATGCTGGTGAGTCTCAGAGCGCTTCGGAAGCTCCTTCCGATAGCAAGCCTGAGTTAGAATAAGGTTTATGCCGAAGTGGTGAAATTGGTAGACACGCTATCTTGAGGGGGTAGTAGCCTATGGCTGTGCCGGTTCAAGTCCGGCCTTCGGCACCATATTAAAGACAGGCGAGCCCGTTGCTCGCCTTCTTTGCAGCAACTATAATTTTGCTGCCGTATTTTCTGGGATACGCGTTGTAAAACCCCTTTTCAGGGGTTTTTTATTAACTGCACTATGGTGTGGTCGGAGGATGGGCTTAGTGCCCATTTTTTGTTTGGCGACTTAGCGTAGGTCACACGCTGGGTGTGCTCCCTATCGGAGATAATCTATTGGCTCGTAAAGACGATCTATACCAACTTCTCAAGCCCGTGGTAGAAGGAATGGGCTGCGACTTTTGGGGAATGGATTTCATTGCCCAAGGGAAGAGGAGTTTGTTGCGAATCTATATCGACAAAGAGTCCGGGGTGCTGGTTGATGACTGTGAAAAAGTGAGTCGTCAAATTAGCGCTATCTTGGATGTTGAAGATCCGATAAAGGGGGAGTATACCCTGGAAGTTTCTTCACCAGGGTGGGATCGGCCGCTCTTTAACATTGAGCAATATAAGGCATATATAGGCTCTGTTGTTGAGGTCAGGCTGCAAGCGCCTTTTAATGGGCGGCGTAAGTTCAAGGGCCTTTTGGCGGCTGTTGAAAATGATGAAGTAGTGCTCCAAGTGGACGCGGAAGAATTTATATTTCCTGTGGAAACGATAGATAAAGCGAATGTTGTGCCGCAGTATTGATGGGATTACGGGGTAAAGATGAACAAAGAAATCTTGTTGGTTGTGGAAGCGGTCTCCAACGAAAAAGGGGTAGATAAAGATGTCATTTTCGAAGCTATTGAATTGGCTTTGGCTACCGCTACTAAAAAGCGCTATGAAGACGAAGAGGCCGATATTCGAGTGGATATCGATAGAAAGACTGGTGAATATCAGGCGTTTCGTCGTTGGTTGGTGGTGGATAATGATGCTGTTCCTGCTTTAGGAACTGAACTTACTTTGGAAGAGATACATGAAAGTGGTCTTGACCTGAAGCCAGGCGACATCCATGAAGAGGAAGTTGAGGCGGTCGCCTTTGGACGAATTGGCGCGCAAGCAGCCAAACAGATCATTGTTCAAAAGGTGCGTGAGGCTGAGCGGACTAAAATAGTCGACAGCTATCGAGAAAAAGTCGGCGATTTGGTAAGTGGCGTCGTCAAGAAAGTGACCCGAGATAACATAATTGTTGACTTGGGCGCTAACGCCGAAGCGCTGTTGCCAAAGGACCAGTTGATCAGCAGAGAGACCTATCGTGTAGGTGATCGTGTTCGTGCATTGCTATTGGATATCCGAATGGATAACCGAGGGCCTCAATTGATTTTGAGCCGTGCTTGCTCTCAAATGTTGATTGAGCTTTTCAGAATTGAAGTGCCTGAAATCGCAGAAGAAGTTATTGAGATCAAAGCCGCTGCACGTGATCCCGGTTCACGGGCGAAGATTGCAGTTAAGACAAATGATGGACGTATAGACCCAGTTGGCGCCTGTGTAGGTATGCGAGGCTCGCGAGTACAAGCGGTTTCCAGTGAACTTGGTAACGAGCGTATCGACATTGTTCTGTGGGATGATAACCCCGCTCAGTTGGTTATTAACGCTATGGCCCCAGCGGAAGTGGCTTCCATTATCATTGATGAAGATAGTCACACTATGCAGGTGGCTGTTTCAGAAGATAATTTGGCGATGGCGATTGGACGTAGCGGGCAGAATGTCAAATTAGCCTCAGAAATGACTGGATGGGAAATCAATGTTCTAACTGAGGAGCAAGCTGGGCAGCAGCAGGAAGAAGAGTTTAGACGCTATGTCGACTGCTTTATCGACCAGCTGGGCGTAGAGGAAGATTTGGCTGAGGTATTGGCTTCCGAAGGCTTTACGTCGCTGGAAGAGGTCGCCTACGTCCCGATGGAAGAGATGCTCGCTATCGAAGATTTCGACGAAGATCTGGTGACTGAGCTTCGTAAACGAGCGAAAAATGTTCTGATCAATCAAGCACTAGCAAGCGAAGAGCAACTGGAAAAAGCGGAGCCTGCGGAAGACCTGTTAAACATGGAGGGGATGGACCGGCACTTGGCGTTTGTGCTCGCAAGCAAAGGTATTGTCACGATGGAAGACTTGGCCGAACAATCTGTTGATGACCTCCTCGATATAGATGAAGTTGATGAAGAACGAGCTGCGCAGCTAATCATGACGGCGCGTAAACCATGGTTTGAGGAACAACAGTAATTCGGGGGCAAACAGGAGACAAGCATGGCAGAAGTTACTATTAAGCAGCTTGCCGAAGACGTCGGGGCTCCCGTTGAGCGTCTGTTAAAGCAGATGGTTGACGCGGGTCTGGAAAAGCGCGGTGAAGGCGATATTGTTACGGACTCAGAGAAACAGAAACTATTGGCGTTTTTAAAGCAAAGCCATGGCGAATCATTTTCTGAGCCAAAGAAAATCACCTTGAAGCGTAAGACCACCACTACGCTGAAAGCCTCAGGAACAGGGGCTAATCGCTCTATTAACGTTGAAGTGCGTAAGAAGCGGACCTACATCAAACGTAGTGACGCCGTCAACGATATAGAGGCGCAGAAACAACAGGATATACAGAGAGCTTCTGAAGAGGCCGCTAGAGAGCGAGAAACAGAGGATGAAGCAGCGCTTCAGAATGAGTCTGTTATAGAGGCTACTACTGAAGTCGTTGAAAGCGCACAGCAGGAAGTGGTGAGCACTGATACTCAAGAAGTCGAGATAGCGTCAGAAGCAATAGCCGATGAGGCAGTTGGCGTCGCAACTGCTGGAAGTGGGCTGGAGAAAGCTGGCGGGACGGCTGACCAGGAAGAGGATGACGCTGAAAAGTCAGAAGCAAGAAAAACATCTAAGCATAGACGTAATAAAGAAGACTCCGAGGTGCGTCGAGAGCCTGCCGACGCCGAAGACCTTAAACGTCGCGAGAAGCATAAGCCTAAGCCTGCGCCTCAACTCAAGTCTTCAAAAGTCATCGCAGTTGAAGAGGATGACTCAAGTGAAGATGCCCCTAGGCGGGCTCGTCAACGTAAAAAGAAGAGCAAGGTGGTTCAGGACCGTTCTGTCCAACCAATTGTTCGGGAGGTTGTGATTTCGGATACTATTACAGTCGCAGAACTAGCCCAGAAAATGTCCGTGAAAGGCGTAGAAGTTGTTAAACGCCTGATGGGTATGGGGATCATGGCGACTTTAAATCAGGCAATCGATCAAGATGTCGCTCAGCTGGTAGCTGAAGAAATGGGTCATAAAGTCAAGCTGCTTCAAGAAGATGCGGTAGAGACGGAAGTACTTGAGTCCATTTCTTTTGAAGGCGAATCAAAATCGCGCGCTCCAGTTGTCAGTGTCATGGGGCATGTTGACCATGGTAAGACCTCGTTGCTCGACTACATTCGTCGCGCGAAGGTGGCGGCTCAGGAGTCTGGTGGGATTACTCAGCATATCGGCGCATATCATGTAGAAACACCTCGAGGAATGATCTCGTTCCTGGATACGCCCGGGCATGCCGCGTTCACCGCTATGCGTGCTCGCGGGGCGCAATGTACTGATATTGTTATACTTGTTGTTGCTGCGGACGATGGTGTCATGCCGCAAACGCAAGAAGCGGTTCAGCACGCAAAAGCTGCCGGCGTGCCACTGGTAGTAGCCGTCAACAAAATGGACAAAGAGCAAGCAGATCCAGATCGTGTTAAGAACGAGCTGTCTGCTCTTGATGTTATCCCTGAAGAGTGGGGGGGCGATGTTCAGTTTGTTCCTGTTTCCGCTCACACTGGCGATGGTATTGACGACCTTTTGGAAGCGGTACTGCTACAGTCGGAAATGTTGGAGCTGACGGCGGTGCCTGATGCACCTGGTAAAGGTGTCGTCATTGAGTCCAGTCTGGATCGTGGTCGCGGCTCTGTTGCTACCGTGCTTGTGCAAAACGGAACTCTGCGCCATGGCGATATTGTTTTGGCTGGTGAGTACTATGGTCGAGTAAGGGCCATGGTGAACGAAAACGGTCAGAATGTTCAGGATGCTGGTCCTTCAATCCCAGTGGAAATTCTAGGCTTGAACGGCACTCCCGATGCTGGCGATGAGTTTATTGTTGTGCCTGACGAGAAGAAAGCGCGTGAAGTTGCCGAATTCCGTCACAATAAAGAGCGCCAGACCCGCCTTCAGCGTCAACAGGCTGCGAGCCTGGAAAACCTGTTTGAAAACATGGGTAAAGGCGGCGTAAAAGAGCTAAACATTGTATTAAAGACAGATGTGCGTGGCTCTTTGGAGGCGTTGATTGGCGCTCTGACCGAAATTGGTAATGAAGAAGTTCAGGTCAAGATCGTAGCGAGCGGTGTTGGCGGCATTACTGAAACGGATGCTAACTTGGCGCTTTCTACTCAGGCGATCATAGTGGGCTTCAATGTGCGTGCAGACGCAAGCGCTCGTAAAATCGTTGAAAAAGAGGGCATAGAGCTCCGTTACTATAGCGTCATCTACAACATTATTGATGATGTTAAGAAGGCTCTAACTGGTATGTTGGCGCCGGAGTTCCGGGAAGATATCGTCGGCACCGCAGAAGTGCGCGATACGTTCAAGAGCCCGAAATTTGGACAAGTTGCTGGCTGTATGGTTCTGGAAGGCGCTGTATATCGCAACAAGCCTATTCGAGTATTGCGCGACAACGTGGTTATTTTTGAAGGCGAGCTTGAATCTCTGCGCCGCTTCAAGGATGACGTAGCAGAAGTGCGTGCAGGTACCGAATGTGGTATCGGTGTTCGCAACTATGAAGTTAAAGTCGGCGATATCATCGAAGTATTCGACAAGATAAGAGTTGAGCGTTCTCTGTAACGCTCATTCATTTCTTGTGTAGTCGCTGCATGCAATTAAGAGTAAAGACATAGATGGCTCGAGAGTTCAGTCGATTAGACAGAGTTGCGGAACAAATTCAAAAAGAGCTTGCGCAGCTGATTCAAAGGGAATTGAAGGATCCCCGTTTGGGAATGGTTACTGTAAACAGCGTTAAAGTGAGCAAAGATCTCTCTTACGCTGATGTATATGTAACTGTTCTGAATTTGAAGGATGTGGAAGATGGCGATGCTTCTAAAGCTTCTCTGAAAGTTCTAGAGGGCGCTGCAGGGTTTTTGCGTTCCGAGTTAGGACGTGCAATCAAGCTTAGAGTCATGCCTCAACTACGTTTCCATTACGACGCTTCCGTTAGTAATGCCCAACGATTAGGGGCGCTGATTCAGAAAGCGCGCGCCAAAGATGGCGGCGCTACTGACACTAAAGACGATAGTCTCAACTGAGGGTATCGTTGGCAGTGGCAAGGCGTAAGAAAGGCGTGCCTTTAGATGGCGTATTGGTTGTCGATAAACCGCAAGATTGGACTTCCAATGCGGTTTTGCAGAAGGTTAAATATGCGCTGAATGCGCAGAAGGCGGGCCATACGGGCGCCTTGGATCCTCTTGCGACTGGGGTGCTTCCATTGTGCTTCGGTGAGGCGACCAAGTTTAGCCAGCTACTGCTGGATTCAGATAAAGAGTATGTGACCTGCGCTTACCTTGGGCGCACTACCACTACGTCTGACGCTGAGGGCGATATCATTACCGAGTCGCCTGTTCCTGATCTGTCTATTTCCGAACTGGAAAACATCCTCAAGCAATTTCGAGGGAATCTAAAACAGATTCCCTCCATGTATTCTGCGCTTAAACACAAAGGAACTCCGCTTTATAAGCTTGCCAGGCAAGGTATTGAGGTTGAGCGGGAAGCGAGAGACATCGTGATCCATGAGCTTGAGCTCCTGGAATATACTCAACCATATTTACGCTTGCGGGTTCTCTGCAGTAAAGGGACCTATATTCGAAACCTTGTGGAAGATATTGGTGAAGTTATAGGATGTGGTGCGCATGTGGCGGAATTGCGTCGTACTCGTTGCGGGCCATTTGCGCTGGAGGATTGCGTCAGCTTTGCGCCATTTGAGGATGAAAGCGGGCGTCAGCTTGCGGCAGAGAGATATCAGCAACGTTTGTTGCCTGTTGATTCATCGGTCCGGCAATTCCCTGAAATATTACTTGATGAAGCTAATACGGGCTCGATTATCCAGGGGCAAACGGTTAAAATATCGCCTCTCTCAAGCGAGGGTAGGGTGCGTTTATATTCTAACGGACGTAGGTTTATCGGCTTGGGAGAAGTGATGAGTGACGGAACGGTAAAACCCGTTCGGTTACTGAATGTGAGCGCATTAAGCGCTGAATAAATGGGGCGGCTGTTAATATGCGCGGTCGTTTCCGCATTAATCGCATATTTGGAGAAAAATCATGGCATTATCTGCTACCGAAAAGTCGGCTATTGTTAAGGAATACCAAGTAAAGGAAGGTGATACTGGTTCTCCTGAAGTTCAAGTGGCTCTGTTGACTGCAAATATCAACAAACTGCAAGAACACTTTCAGGCGAATAAGCATGACCACCATTCACGTCGTGGTTTGATCCGTATGGTTAACCAGCGTCGTAAGTTGCTTGATTACCTGAAAGGCAAAAATACCCAACGCTATGTTGACCTGATCCAGAAACTGGGTCTGCGTCGCTAAGAAGACAAAGGTATTGCTTTAGTATCCGGGGTATCAAATATTTGATACCCCGTTACTTTTTGAGGAACCTCCGATTTATTCGATACTTGATGATTTTCTGAAGGCATTGAGCCGGATGAATTGAAGCAAGAGGGTCGGGCGCTGACAGAAATTTTCTGTACACACCTGCTCCTTAAGTGTTGGAGAAGTCTGCGATCTTGTTGAGAGATCGAATAAATCAAAGGTTCCTTTGTTGGGTATCTAAGGCTCGAATCGGTAAGTAGCAGCTGATTCCGGATTAAAACTTAAGCTTAAAAATTAAAAACACTCGTAAGGAGTCAAAGTGAACCCAGTTCGTAAAACATTTCAATACGGCAACTCAACAGTCACTCTGGAAACTGGCCGAATAGCTCGCCAGGCAACTGGAGCCGTGTTGGTGACAATGGACGATACTGTTGTTTTGGTCACCGCTGTTGCAGAGAAAGAAGCCGTTCCAGGTCGTGATTTCTTCCCTCTTTCTGTTCACTATCAAGAAAAAACCTATGCTGCTGGTCGTATTCCTGGCGGTTATTTCAAGCGTGAAGGACGCCCATCAGAGAAAGAAACTCTGACCTCCCGTCTGATCGACCGTCCTATTCGTCCGCTGTTTCCAAATGGTTTCATGAATGAAGTGCAAATCATCTGTACCGTTATGTCTGCGAACAAGGATGTCGATCCAGATATCGCATCCATTATTGGCGCTGCGGCGGCATTGGAAATATCCGGCGTTCCCTTCCAGGGCCCATTAGCGGCTGCGCGCGTTGGTTACTCTGAAGAAGATGGCTACCTGTTGAACCCTGGTTTTAAAGCAATTGAAAACTCCAGCTTGGATATGGTTGTCGCAGGAACCGAAGATGCGGTTCTGATGGTTGAATCTGAAGCGAAAGAGTTGACTGAAGACCAGATGCTTGGCGCGGTATTGTTCGCTCACCAGGAAATGCAAGTGGCTGTGCAGGCGATCAAAGAGTTCGCCCAGGAAGCTGGTAAGCCTAAGTGGGATTGGCAGGCTCCAGAGGTTAATGCTGAACTTTTAGATGCGCTGAAGGCCAAATTTGCTGGCTCTATCAGCGAAGCATATGGCATCCGTGTTAAAGCGGATCGTTACGCCAAGTTGGGCGAGCTCCGTCAGCAGGCTGAAGAAGCGTTGGCAGGTGAAGAAGAAGGCAAATTCGAAGCTGAATTGGTCAAAAAGTATTTCAGCAAGCTTGAAAAGACCTGTGTCCGTCAGAACATTTTGAAGGGCGAACCACGTATTGACGGCCGCGACACAAAAACTGTTCGTGACCTGAAAATTGAAGTTGGCGTACTGCCGAATACCCACGGTTCTGCACTGTTTACTCGCGGTGAGACTCAGGCTCTGGTGACGGCGACTCTGGGCACCATGCGTGATGTATTGATGGTGGACGCGCTGGAAGGTGAGAAGAAAGACTCGTTCATGTTCCACTATAACTTCCCTCCATACTCTGTAGGCGAAGCATCCCGAGTTGGCGGCGTAGGTCGTCGCGAGATTGGTCACGGTCGCTTGGCGCGTCGTGGCGTACAGGCGTTGATGCCGAATCTTGAGGAATTCCCCTACGCAGTTCGCTGTGTTTCTGAGATCACGGAGTCAAACGGTTCTAGCTCAATGGCCAGCGTATGCGGCAGCAGCTTGGCTCTGATGGATGCCGGTATTCCTGTGAAAGCGCCAGTTGCAGGTATTGCAATGGGCTTGGTTAAAGAAGGCGAGAGCTTTGCTGTATTGACCGATATCCTGGGTGATGAAGATCACTTGGGTGACATGGACTTTAAAGTGGCGGGAACCGAGAAGGGCGTCACTGCGCTGCAGATGGATATCAAGATCAACGGCATTACCGACGAAATCATGGAAATTGCATTAGAGCAAGCTCTGCATGCGCGACTCCATATCCTCGGTGAAATGAATAAAGTGATTTCCGCTCCACGTGACTCCGTTGCGGATAACGCGCCGAAGATGGAAACCATCAAGATTGATCCAGATAAAATCCGCGACGTTATTGGTAAGGGCGGCGCTACTATTCGCTCTATTTGTGAAGACACAGGCGCTTCTATCGATATCGACGACAGCGGCACTGTGCGTATCTACGCGGAGAGCAAACTGGCGGCGGATGAAGCAATTTATCGCATCACAGAGATTACTGCTGAAGCGGAAGTCGGTAAGCTGTACCGCGGTAAGGTTGAGCGCATTGTTGAGTTCGGCGCATTTGTGAACATCTTGCCTGGTAAAGACGGTCTGGTGCATATTTCTCAGATCGCGCAAGAGCGCGTTGAGAATGTCACTGATTATCTGAAAGAAGGCCAGGAAGTCGTTGTTAAGGTGCTGGATATTGACGCTCGCGGCCGTATCAAACTTTCTATTAAGGAAGTGACTGAAGACGAAAAAGCTTCAATGGCTGGTTAATTCCACTCTTCCTAAGAAAAAGCCGCATAATGCGGCTTTTTTTATGCCCGTGACCCGTCCTGAATAGAGTTGGCTCCTATTTCAAGACTAGGCAGCCAAATTTAGAGTGGCGATTTCTCGGGATTGGCGAGAAAGTTCAGTAGTGCTTGGCGATATTCTGGAATGCTAAAGGTAGCTGTGTGAGGTGTATCGGTGCTTAAGAAGTATTTGGGGGCGCCTGCGTGCTGAAATACTCTCTCTCCATGGTGATAGGGAATGACTTGATCTGAGGTGCTGTGAATTATCAACAAAGGAATGGGTGAGATATTTCTAACGTAATCAACAGGGTCGTAATTCGCTGGAAGCATATAGGAAAAGGGATATTGAAAAGCCCAGGTCAGCCAACCAGCCGCAAGCTTCTCACGTGCTATATCTCTCAGTTCGCTAAAAGGAGCGTCGGCGATGACAGCGGTGGGTTTTACTTCATTGAAAGGAATCCGTCCTACAAAATCAATAGTGAGCACTGCGCCGATACTTTGTCCAAGCACAAAAAAAGGCGTGTTTGCATCCGAATAATGTGCTTTCAACCATTCGTAACCGGTTCCTACATCACTAAGAGCGCCAGCCATATCTGGCTTGCCTGAAGATAAACCAAACCCCCGGTAGTCCAGACAAAACACGTCATAGCCCTGCTGAGGAAGCCATATCACGTTACCGCAGTGAGTACTTATATTCTCAGCATTTCCATGCAGGAAATAGACAACGCCACGTAATGGCATAGAAGCATGAAGCAACCATCCATGCAGACGCTCGCCATCTGGCGTATCGAGAAATATGTTCTCGTAACGAACTTGTGCTTGATCGGGTGTGCGATAGATATGCTTGTCGGGGTAAAAGAGCAGCCCACTGCAAGCACTCAGAAAAAGTAGCGCCCCTAATAAACCAAGTTTGAAAACAGTTTTCGTATAAGTATTAAATTTATCTGATCTGACGTTCACAATTTGATCTGCCTGTATACCTGAACTAGGCTTACCTCGGGCCATGTGATGGCGCCAAGTCTGTACGCCCTGGTGAGAAATGACCAAGCGTTTCTGTTTCAGCATAGCTGTTTGATGCCTATTTCAGAAAGAGTTTGTCGCAACTCGTTTAAACGAGTTGGTTGGCGTTTGTTGCCGGGATGGGCGCTGATATTTGCACAAATGGTACGCGACGAGAATAAGCTAACGTTGAAAGAGGAATCGTTATGAGAAAAATGATGCTCGCTGTTGGGTTTTTGTCGATGACTTCAGGCGCATTTGCCGAAGCTCCAGGGGGGCCGGACTGTGGATGGGGTAATATGCTGTTCGCAGGGGAAAGCGGATTGCCTATCCATCTTTTGGCCACCATTACTAATGGCACTTCGGGTAATAACACATTCGGCATGACTTCAGGAACCAACGGATGTTCGGCGAATGGCGTGCTGACCTATGGTGGATCGTCCCTGGTTAACCTCACGCCAATTATGGATGAGTTTTCTGAGGATGTGGCGCGCGGCCATGGAGACGCCTTGACCACAGTTGCTGTCGCTCTAGAAGTGAAGCAGGAAGACCGTGCGCGTTTTAACCAGGTTATGCATGATAATTTTAATCAGCTATTCCCCAGTGAAAACGTAACGGCGGAGCAAGTGATGAAGTCCGTCATAGATGTGATGAAGACAGACACGAGGCTTTCCAAGTACGCCGCTTGAAGTCAGAATATGAAGCGACGCCCGGTGGCCCGGGCGTTGATTCTTTCTCTAACCTGATCTCAATTAAGAGCGCATGACGCCCTATGCGGTTGAAGCATTCTCTGTTCGTTTTCCTTTCTGCTGTATTTCTTTTAATCAGTTCTGCATTTGCCGCTCTTTCTGATGTCACTGTAGATACCTTGAAGAGACAACAATCTTTGTTAAACACCTTGGCTTCCTCTTCTGAGTGGTTAGGGTTGTTGCATTTTCGCACTGACTCCTTGAGCCCGACCGGCTATTCAAGTTTCATTGATGATCCAAGTTTTTTTCTGGCGGAAACAGGAAAGGTTGATGCCGAGGCGGAACTTGAGGCGACCCTACAGGCGATGGTGAGCGAGAATAGAGGTATAAGAGAAAGTGTTGTCTGCCACTTTCCTTTGCGTAAAAAATGGCTTGAGGCGCAGCTACCGAATATTTCCACCTTGCAGGCGCCTTTGTCATGCCCTGAATACCTTCAGTGGAGAGAGGAGGTAAACGCAGCCAAAGTCTCTTTGATTTTCCCAGCTGCCTACTTAAATAGTCCATCGTCAATGTTCGGACATACTTTTCTGAGATTTGATCCCGCAAACGTTGAAGACGATTCGGAATGGTTGTCCTGGGCGCTAAACTTCGGGGCCACTATCAATGGCGACGATAACTCCATTTTCTTTGCATATCGAGGCCTTGCCGGCGGTTATCCAGGTCAGTTCAGCATGATGCGTTACTTTGAAAAGATCAAAGAGTACAGCTACATGGAAAACAGGGACATGTGGGAGTACCGTCTGAACCTGACCCCCGAGGAAGTAGAGCGGATGTTGATGCACTTATGGGAGCTGAAAGACGTGCGTTTCAAGTATTATTTTCTGGATGAAAACTGCGCCTTCCGTCTTCTTGAGTTGCTGGAGATAGCACGTCCGTCTTCGCCTCTGACATCGAAGTTTCCGTTGACTGCAATTCCGGCCGACACCGTACGTGCGGTCATAGAAGGGCGTTATGTCGCGGAACGGCGCTACCGCCCCTCTGAGGCCGTGCTGTTGAAGGAAAGAATACGCCGGTTGGATGAGTCCGAGAGAGAGTTGGCCTACCTGGTGGCGGAGAACCCGGAGATGATGGCGTCCTTGGACTTCAGCGCTTTACCGCTTTCCCGGCAAGGCGCGGTGGCGCAGACCGCTTACAGCTATAATCGCTACGAGCAGAGAAAGACACAAAGGAGTCCGGATCTGGCGCGCCGTAGCTTTAAACTGCTGCAACGGATAAGCCAACTGCCTGCAGATAGTGTTGAGCCAGCTATCCCTGAGCCACCCGAAACTGGGCATGGCAGCACCATGATGGGCATTGGCGGCGGTAGTCGTGATGGGGATGCTTTTACTCAGCTTCAATTCAGATACAGCTATCATGATTTGCTGGATCGTCAGGAAGGCTATCCACGAGGCGCTCAAATAATTGCAGGCGACGCTCAGTTCCGCTTTTACGAGAATGACAATTGGGAGCTGCATCGTTTCGACATAATTAATATTATTTCGCAATCGCCGGTTAATAAGTTTCTGCGTCCATTGTCATGGAGAGTTCAAGCGGGCTTTGAGCGCGTCTGGAGTGACTTTGGCGGTGACAAGGCCTATCAAGTAAATGGCGGCGCTGGGCGCAGTTATGACGTAGCGGAAGGATTGAGTTTGTTTGGCTTTTTGACCGCGCGTTTGGAGCATGATCCGGAGTATAAAACCTGGATCACCCCGGCGGCAGGAATAAGTACGGGCTATTTATTGAATTTGCCCTGGGGTTTTCAGTCCACAAGAGTGGAAGGCGAGTACTTTAGTAGCGATGAAATACGCTATCGCGGGGTGCTGGAGCAAAACTTCGATTTTGCGCAAAACCATGCTTTCAGAGCGCACTTGTCTCAAGAATGGAATCGCAGTGACGGCAGATGGGAGGCTGGGATAGTCTACAGATATTACTTTTAAGGAAAGGCGGCGCTCAGGGGTAGCCTGCGACGCCGCCGGATAGACGAGGCGGTAGTGTTTAGCCGCCCAAGTAAGCTTTGCGAACGTCCTCGTTCACCAGCAGATTTGCGCCGGTATCCTGAAGCACAACTTTGCCGTTTTCCAGTACATAACCGCGATCCGCCAAACGCAGCGCCTGGTTGGCGTTCTGCTCCACCAGAAAGATGGTCATGCCTTCTTCTCTGAGCTTGCCGATGATCTCAAATATCTGGTTGATGATAATCGGAGCCAGGCCTAAGGATGGCTCATCCAGGAACAGCATTTTAGGATGGCTCATCAGGGCGCGCCCGATCGCCAGCATCTGTTGTTCACCGCCGGACATTGTACCTGCACGTTGGCTGTGACGTTCGCGTAGGCGTGGGAACAGGTCATAGACGTATTCCAGCGTGCGCGCAAAGTCGCTCTTGTCAGAGAAAAATGCGCCCATCTGCAGGTTTTCAACTACGGTGAGGCCAGAGAATACACGACGACCCTCAGGCACAATGGCGATGCCGCTGCGCATGATTTCAGATGTCGGCGTTTCGGTGATGTCCTTACCCATGAAGGTGATGCGGCCATCACTGGCTCTCGGGTCGCCACAGACCGTCATCAGCAACGTGGTTTTACCTGCGCCGTTGGCGCCGATAAGTGAGACGATTTCACCTTGATTAACTTCCAGACTGATGCCGTGCAGAGCTTCGATCTTGCCGTAGTGGGTGTAAACATTCTCGAGTGTAAGCATTAGTCTTCTCCCAAATACGCCTTGATGACATCAGGGTTCGTTCTAATTTCATCAGGCGTGCCGTCGGCCAAAGGCGTGCCTTGGCTGACAACGTAGATGCGATCAGAAATGCCCATTACCAGCCCCATATCATGTTCTATTAACAGAATGGAGACGTTGTAGTCATGCTTCAGGCTGACTATCAGCTCGTCGAGATCCCGGGTCTCTTTCGGGTTCAAACCGGCTGCGGGTTCGTCCAACATCAACAGATCTGGTCCTGTCACCATGCAGCGAGCAATTTCCAGACGACGTTGTTGACCGTAAGCGAGGTTACCCGCTTCGCGGTTGGCGAGTGGCAGCAGGTCGACTTTTTTGAGCCAATAGGCGGCTTTCTCCATGGCTTCGCTTTCTTTCTTACGATAAGAAGGCGTCTTCAATAAGCCAGAAAGCAGGTTGGTGTTGACGTGACGGTGCTGCGCCACCAACAGGTTTTCAATTACCGTCATGCGGTTGAATAGACGCACGTGTTGGAACGTGCGAACCATACCAAGGCGGGAAATCTTGAAATCAGGTAGCCCTTGTACCTGCTTACCTTTGAAGGTGATTTGCCCCGAGGTCGGCTTATAGAAGCCGGAGATGCAGTTAAAGACAGTCGTTTTACCTGCGCCGTTAGGGCCGATAATGGAAATGATTTCCCGTTCGTTGACGTCCAGCGACACGCCGTTTACTGCGAGCAGGCCGCCGAACCTCATGGATAAATCGCGAACAGACAGCATTGTCCTACTCCTGTTTCAACTGCAGATGTGGGCGTTTCATCGGGATCAATCCTTGCGGACACCAGATCATCATCAACACCATGACCATACCGAACGCGAGTAGGCGATACTCGTCGAATTCCCGCGACAATTCCTGAAGCAGCACCACCAGAACGGCTGCGACCATGACGCCGATTTGCGAGCCCATGCCGCCAAGAACAACGATGGCGAGGATAATAACGGACTCGAAGAAGATGAACGACTCAGGGCTGATATGACCCTGGCGAGCGCCATATAGAGAACCTGCAAAACCTGCGAATGCTGCGCCGATGGTGAAGGCGGACAGCTTGATAGCGGTACGGTTCAAGCCCAGTGAGCGACATGCGATCTCATCTTCACGCAGGGCTTCCCATGCGCGCCCTACAGGCATGCGAATCAGGCGGCGAACGATGACGATCGTCACCAAAGCCAGCACTAGTGCGATGAGGTAAAGCACGACAACTTTCAAGGATGAGTCGTAAGGAACGCCAAAGAACTCATGGAATGCAACATTGCCTTCGGCAGCTCTACGGCTGAATTCCAGATTAACGATGGAGAATTCAGGATCGAACTGCAGCATCGGAATCGTTGGCTTAGGAATGCCGCCAATACCGTTAGGTCCGCCGGTCAGACTGGTCAGGTTGTTCAAGAGAATACGGATGATTTCTCCGAAACCTAAAGTCACGATGGCGAGGTAGTCGCCGCGTAATCTCAATACCGGAAAGCCCAACAGGAAACCGAATGTCGCAGCAAGCAATGCTCCGATAGGCAGACACACCCAGAATGACAAACCAAAGTATTGTGATAACAGGGCGTAGCTATATGCGCCGACAGCGTAGAAAGCGACGTATCCCAAGTCTAACAAGCCAGCCAGACCCACTACGATATTCAGGCCAAGGCCGAGAATAACGTAGATAAGCGCCAAGGTGGCGATATCTGACCAGATGCGTCCCGTGTTGAAAGGAATCAGAACTGCAGCGATAAGCAGGACGACAAAAAAGATCTTGCCGGCCATGTCGCGCTTTTCTTCCGGCGGCATTAGCTTGGCCAGAATATTTCCTTTGGGCTTGACCGCCGCTTTGGCGGCATTCAGTTGCTCTCTAAACAGCTGGCTCAGGAAAACCGCTGCAGCGGCGAGAAAAATGTACACGTAGGTGCTTTGTGTAGCGCCTTCGAGTACGAGTTTGGTGCCTTCATGAGTCAGCTTCAGGCCCAATATCGGCAAGGACAGAACCAGAGTAATGACGGCCGTGAATAAAGCGAACGGCAGATTCTTGCGCATTAGATTTTCTCCACTTCCGGCTTGCCGAGTATGCCTGTCGGCTTAAACAACAAGATCAGTACCAGTAGCGCGAAAGAGACAACGTCTTTGTACTCTGTGCTGAAATACGCGGCGGTCATACTTTCGGTGACGCCGAGAATGATGCCGCCCAGCATTGCGCCAGGGATACTGCCGATGCCGCCAAGAACGGCTGCAGTAAAGGCTTTAAGGCCGGCAATGAATCCGACGAATGCATTTACGACACCGTAGTACATGCCGAGCAGCGTGCCCGCTACCGCCGCCAGCGCTGCGCCAATGACGAAAGTGGAAGCGATAACGCGGTTGGTGTCGATGCCAAGCAGGTTCGCCATTTTCAAATCCTGCGCCACGGCGCGACAGGCTCTGCCCATTCTGGATCGAGAGATAAACAACGTCAGCACTGTCATGGAGATGATAGTGACGATGAAGATCAGAACCTGAATATAGGAAAGGGACGCCTGGAAGCCGTCTTCCGGACCGAAGCTCCAGCCGCCGCTGATCTGAGATGACATGGCGATATCCCGTGAACCTTGTCCTAAACGAACATAGTTCTGCAGGAAAATGGACATCCCGATGGCCGAAATAAGGGGGATCAAACGGTTGCCGCCACGCAGTGGGCGGTAGGCGATACGCTCAATGGCCCAACCGAAGCTACTGGACACCAACATGCTTGAAAGCAGGGCGACCAGGAAGATTAATGGAAGAAACTCAATGCCCAGCATGGCCATACCAGAAATAGCCATGAACGCGACGTAAGTTCCTATCATGTAGACTTCGCCGTGAGCGAAGTTGATCATTCCTATGATGCCGTAGACCATGGTATAGCCTATGGCGATGAGAGCATAAGTGCTCCCAATGGTAATTCCGTTAATTAATTGCTGAATGAAGTAAAGAATCACTTCTAGCATGGGTGTTACTCCGGAAGATTTGAACCGGCCTAGAAACTGACAGGCTTTGCTAATAAAAACACCCTCTTCCGGCGAACCGGAAAGAAGGTGTTGTTATGAAGCGATACGGTTTATTTTACTACGGTTTTGGAGCCGTCTGCGTGCCAGGTGTAGATTTCGAAATCGAAACCTTTCAAGTCGCCTTTTTCGTCAAACGCAATTTCACCCATGGGGGTTTTGAAGGAGTGGCTACGAAGGTAAGCTTGGATCGCATCAGTATCGGTAGAACCTACGCCTTTGATTGAGTCAGCAATAACCTGAACTGCTGCGTAGGAAGTCATTACGAATGCGCCGCTGGCGTCTTGGCTTTTCGCTTTGAATGCGTCAACCAGCGTTTTGTTTTCTGGTCTCTGATCAAAAGCGGGTGGCAGAGTTACGTACAGTCCTTCGGAAGCTTTACCTGCGATCTGGCTGATGTCTTTGTTGCCCACGCCTTCAGGACCCATGAACTTGATGTTCAAGCCTTTCTCTGACGCTTGACGCAGAATCTGGCCCAGCTCAGGGTGGTAGCCGCCGTAGTAAACAAAGTCTACGTTCTCTTTCTGCAGTTTTGCGATCAGGGGAGAGAAGTCTTTGTCGCCTTTGTTAACGCCTTCAAACAGAACGACGTTGACGTTTTTCTCTTCCAGCGTTTTCTTTACCGCAGTTGCGATGCCTTCACCGTACTGTTGCTTGTCGTGAATAACTGCAACGCGCTTGGGCTTGACTACAGTCGCGATGAATTTGCCAGCGGTCGGACCCTGATGGCTATCAAGACCGATGGTGCGGAAAATCATCTGGTAGCCGCGCTCAGTGATGTCCGGGTTGGTGGAAGCTGGCGTGATAGTGATGATGCCTTCGTCTTCGTAGACGTCGGAAGCCGGTTGAGTGGAACTGGAGCACAAGTGGCCCACTACAAATTTAACACCGTCATTAACGATTTTGTTGGCTACGGCCACCGCTTGCTTGGGTTCGCAGGCGTCGTCGTATCTAATCGCCTCAAGCTTGTCGCCGTTTACGCCGCCAGCAGCGTTGATCTGCTCAACAGCCATTTCCGCGCCGATTACCTGCATGTCGCCATACTGAGCAACGTCACCGGACTGCGGGCCGGCGATGGCGATTTTGATAGTCTCTGCGTTAGCCAGGTTCAAGCCGCCCATTAATAAAATTGAAGCGCCAACACCTAATACTTTCCGAGCGATCTGTTTCTTCATTATTGTCTTCCCGATTTAAGTTATTAGTTATCCCAGGTTCAGACGCCGCCGAGTAGAGTGAGCTCTGAGGCTCTTTTTCGGACGGGGCTTCATACTGGCATATTATGGTCTAATCGTTAATAGACTTTTATTTTAAGGCCATTGGCCTATTGACCAGTTGGAATACTAACCTCAAAGCGTCGCGGTGAAAAGATGCGCATTTGTCTTGGATATAAGGATTTCGCGCAGTTTTTTCGGAGGCAAAAATTTAAGGCAAAAAAAAAGGTGCTTGGAGAGCACCTCAAACGCTTTTCTATACTAGAAAGACAGGACAAAACATCATCACAACTGGTAAAGGTTAGTATAAAACTCCACCACAAAGCCGCATAATACGTGATTTCCGATACGGTATGCGGCCTAGGGAAAAGATGCGCTCCAGCGCATTATTTAGCATCCATTTCCAGGATGATGAAGTGAGATGACCCTATCCAAACATGACTTTGTAAACGTCCTGGAATGTGCTGGCGAAATGCATCGTCAATCCGGAGCGAATGTGTTCCGGCAGTTCATCATAATCACGTCGATTGGCTTCGGGCAGAATGATTTCATTCACGCCGCTGCGTTTCGCCGCAATCACTTTTTCGCGAATGCCTCCCACCGGAAATACCTGGCCGGTCAGGGTTAACTCTCCCGTCATCGCAACATTGCTTTTGGGTATTTGATTGCGGGCCAGGGACAGTAACGCGGTAGCCATCGTAACGCCCGCGCTGGGGCCGTCTTTTGGCGTGGCGCCTTCCGGCACGTGAAGGTGGACGAAGGCGCGCTCAAAGAATTCGGGATCGCCTTTGAATTCTTTCAGGTGAGCGGAGACATAACTGTAAGCGATTTCCGCAGACTCGCGCATGACATCGCCAAGCTTGCCGGTCAATTTAAAGCCCCGGTTACTGGAATGAATTAATTGGGCTTCAACAGGAAGCGTGGCTCCGCCCATAGCGGTCCAGGCGAGTCCAGTGACTACGCCAACGCCGCGCAGATTTTTCTCTTTGCGGAATAGCGGTTGGCCAAGAAAGTCGACAAGGTTGTTAACGCCTATCCTTATCGGTTCTTCTGGTTTCTCCATCAAGCGGACGATGGATTTGCGAATCAGCCGATGCAGTCTTTTTTCCAGATTGCGCACGCCGGCTTCTCTGGCGTAGCCGTCGATCAGTTGGCGCAGCGCTGCGTCAGTGATGGATACTTGTTTCTTTTTCAGCTTCATGCGCTTCAGAAGCTTCGGCCAAAGATGGTTCTTGGCGATGGCTATTTTTTCTTCCGTGATGTAACCGGACAGACGCAATACATCCATTCGATCCAACAGCGGGCCCGGAATAGTATCTAACTGGTTAGCGGTGCAAACGAACAGTACTTTCGACAGGTCCAACCTGACATCCAGGTAGTGATCCAGGAACTCGTTGTTCTGTTCCGGGTCCAGCGTTTCCAGCAAGGCGCTGGCTGGATCGCCTTGGTAAGAGGCGCCAATTTTGTCGATTTCGTCGAGCATGATGACAGGGTTGGCGGAGCCGACGTCTTTCAGCGCCTGCACCATTTTGCCCGGCATTGCGCCAATGTAAGTACGTCGGTGGCCTTTGATTTCCGCTTCATCGCGCATGCCGCCCAGACTGAAACGGTAGAACTTTCTGCCCAGCGCCGCTGCAACGGATTTTCCGATAGAGGTTTTACCGACGCCGGGTGGTCCGATCAGCAATAGAATCGAGCCGGATACTTCTCCTTTAAATGAGCCTTCAGCCAGAAATTCGATAATTCTGTCTTTAACGTCATCCAGCCCATCATGCTCTTTGTCGAGAATCTCCCGGGCGCGAGCGATATCGAGTTTGTCCTCAGTATGGACGCCCCAAGGAACCTGGGTGAGCCAATCAAGGTAGTTGCGGGTGACGCCATACTCTGGCGAACCGGTCTCCAGCATGGACAGCTTTTTGATCTCTTCGTCAAAGCGTTTGCGTACGTCGTCTGGGGGATGACGTTCACTTATACGCTGCTGGAATTCCTCTACGTCCGCCGTTCGATCGTCTTTAGCGAGCCCAAGCTCCTTCTGGATAACCTTAAGTTGCTCGCGTAAAAAGAATTCGCGCTGACGCTCGTTGATCTTCTGGTTCACCTCGGCGCTGATCTGGGTTTGCAGCTTGGCGACTTCCAGTTCCTGCTTCAGCAGAATCAGTACTTTTTCCATCCGCCTGAGCAGCGGCACGGTATCGAGTATCTCTTGCAGCGCAGGGCCTTCCGCCGTCGTGATAGCGGCGGCGAAGTCGGTTAATGCGGAGGGCTCGTCAGGACTGAAGCGGCTCAGATACTGCTTCAGCTCTTCGCTGTACAGCGGGTTAAGCGGCAGCAACTCTTTGATAGTGTTAATCAGGGCGATTGCATAAGCCTTGAGTTCTTTCTCAGACTCTTTCGCCGGCTCAGGGTATTCGACTTCAACCAGATAGGGCGGCGTACGACGCAGCCACTGCGTGATGCGGAAGCGTTGTAAACCTTGGGCGATAAACTGCAGTTTGCCGCGTTCGTTAACGACATTATGCGCTTTCACCACACAGCCGATATGGGCGAAGTCATTGGTGTCCGGCGGTTCATCCGGGGAGGGGATTTTCTCTACATAAGTCAGTCCCAGAATCTGGTGTTCGGTCTTGCCAACGCGCTTCAGGGTTTCTTCCCATAGATTGGCGTTAATGACCAGTGGTTGAACTTGTGCAGGGAAGTAAGGCCGGTTGCTGATGGGAAGCAAATAAATGCGCTTGGGCATTACCTGACCGGGAAGCACCAGCGCGCCGCCAGCGCGACTTTCCTCGGCTTCGTCCTTGCCTATGTATTCGGAATGCTTTGTATCGGAGTCAAAATTACTTTCTGTCATGTGCGGTGATCTTGTCAGTAATGAATAACCATGTGCTCATGGCGAAATAGATGGGGGACGAATAACGCGAGTTAAAGTGAGGCGCGCCAATAAAATAGGTGAGTAAGTTGTAATGCTGGCTGGAAAAATTAGCGGAGCGCCCATGGAACGGGCGCTCTGGCGACGTTAGTTATGCGCGCTGAATGTGCCGTGGGGACAGCTCTTCATCATCTCCATGAAATCATAGTGAGAGATATGCACCAGCTCCTGATGATCGCCGCCTTCCAGATAGAAATCCGGTTCATAAGCCAGTTGCTCATCCCAGATAGTCGGCATGCCGAACGCTTCTCCGACAGCGGGAATGGCGCCGGCGGAACAATCACCGAACAGCTCACATAACTCTTCCTCGCTGGCCAGATCTAATTGACGTTTCATCGCCTGATTGATTTCACGCAGATTGAGATGATTGGTGGATGGAATGGCGGCGATGACATAGCCTTTCTCATCCTTGAGCACGACTGCTTTCACCATTCTTTCCACGGGAACATGCGCCGTTTGCGCACTGGCCATGGATGTTTCACTGTACGGATGGGTAATGACCTCATAATTCACGTTATGACTGGTCAGAAATCGTTGGAGCGTATTGGAAATAGACATATTGTATCCTCCTCAGCATGACAGCCGCTGGTGGCGGCTATGTTGCACATATGGCGGTTTGACCGTCGGATTCCGGTGTCGCCCTGCTGTACATCTGACGATTCTGGTTAAATTATAGTCTGTCAGAGGTGGCGGGACCATGACGCCTTGTTTTTACACCAGTTCGCCCACACATTGTTTAGCATTGTTTCTTCCCGACAATTCAGGCGCACGAAGTCTTTCGGCGCGCCTGGCTTTTTTATAAACCGGAGTCATATCTGACATGGCCGAATCTCCCTATATCATCGAAGCGACCCTAGAAAACTTTCAGACGGAAGTTCTGGAAAAATCCATGCAGGTTCCCGTATTGGTGGATTTCTGGGCGGACTGGTGCGCCCCTTGTAAGCAACTGATGCCGATTCTGGAAAAGCTGGCGACGGAGTATCAGGGCGCTTTTATTCTGGCCAAGGTGAATGCGGATCAGCAGCAGGAACTGGCGTCTCATCTGGGCGTGCGCAGTCTGCCTACGGTTAAGTTGGTCCATCAAGGCAAGTTGGCGGGGGAGTTCAGCGGAGCGCAGCCGGAATCCAAAGTACGCGAACTATTGGGCCGCTACATTCAAACCCCGGGCGCAGAGTTGCGTGAGCAAGCCCGTGCGCTGGTTGAACAAGGCCAGGCCGAGCAGGCCCTGGCGATGCTGACTCAGGCGAATCAGGCGGACCCCAACAACATGGAAGTTCTGGTGGATATCGCCGCAGTGAAAGTTGCATTGGGAGAGAAGGACGAAGCATCTGCGATTCTGTCCAGTTTGCCGGCGGATATCCAGGGGCGTCCTGACGTCAAACAGTTGCTGGCGCGCATACGTTTTGTGGAAAAGGCTGGCGCGATCGCGCCGCTGGCAGATATCCAGCAACGTTTGCAGGCGAATGAGGCCGACGCCGAAGCGCGCTTTCAACTCGCTTTGCACGCCATCATGAATAATAAGTTTGAGGACGCGGTAGAGGCTCTGTTGAACCTGATGCAGACGGATCGGAGTTACGGCGATGACGCCGCCAGGAAAACCCTGATAGAGCTATTCGACATGTTAGGCGCCGCGCATTCTTTGGTGCGGACATACCGTCGCAAGCTGTACGCATTACTTCACTGAGGTTGTACGACGCTGAGAACAGATTCGAAAATGTTGGATTCAGAACGGAATTATCCCCGTGACATTGACGGCTGCCAGTTGTGCCGTCGCGAAGTGTCATCTCTGACTCGCCATCATTTGATCCCCAAGACGCTGCACGGCAAGAAAAATATTCGCCGTCAGTATGATCGGGATTATCTCAACAAGGCCATTGTCTGGGTTTGTCGCCCTTGCCACAGCTTCATACATGGATTGAAGTCTGAATCTGAGCTGGCGGCCCATTACAACAGTCTTGAAAGCCTGCGGGCGCTGCCAGAAGTGCAAGAGTTTGCGCAGTGGCTTGGCTCCAAGCCCGCCGGCTTCTCGCCTAAGAAAAAGCTGCGTAAGAAAGGGGGCTGAGCCTGGAGAGCGTGACTGCTCGCCGGGCTTTGCTAAGCTTAAGGATAAACGCCATCTGCATTTCATGATGGGGCTCCGTTATGAAGTTGATCATTGTTGGAATCGCCTTTTTCGCCTGTCAGATCGCCTGGGCCGCCGGGCCGTTGAAAGTCATTTTTCCCGCTTCCGAATCCTTGCAGGACACCCGGTTTATCGATCTGGTGGAGATGTTGAAAGTCTCCCTGGATAAAACCGTGGAGCAGTACGGACCTTATCTGCTGGAGGAGACGCCTCTGGCGATGAGCGAAGCACGCTACCTTGCGGAATTGGACAGAGGGTCATCCGTTCTTAATGTGGCCTGGAGCTCCACCTCTGAGGAGAAGGAGCGTTTGATGCGGCCCATCCGAATTCCCTTACGTAAAGGGCTGCTGGGTTATCGCATCAGCCTGATCACGGAGGAAACTCAGGCCAAATTCGACGCCCTCGAAAATCTGTCCGATCTGCGCTTGCTAAGCATTGGGCAGGGCCTGGGGTGGGGAGATATCCAGGTTTACGAGAAGAACGGTTTTCAGGTTGTGACGGCCAGTAGTTACGAAGGTTTGTTCAAGATGCTGGCGCAACGCCGATTTGATCACTTTCCCCGAGGCGTGAATGAGATTTTCGCCGAGTATCAGGCGCGGCGGGATTATCTGTCTCAAATTCAGATTGAGCAGCACACGCTGATCTATTATCCCTGGCCATACTATTTCTTTGTTTCCAAGCAGAACGCCAAGCTGGCTGAACGTATTGAGCGGGGGCTGAATATCATGATCGCCGATAAGACGTTTGATCAGATTTTTCTCAAGCATCATGGCGATTCCATCAATAAAGCGCGCTTGTCCGAGCGCCGCGCTTTCGTTATCAAAAACCCGCTTTTACCAAAGGAGACGCCAGTACGGCGCAAAGAACTCTGGTACGACCCATTGAATTTGATGTCGCAGATATAGTCGCGTTTATTCTGTTCTGAGCGCGTCAATAGGATTCAAGCGCGAAGCCTGTAGCGCCGGGACGACGCCTGCAATGAGCCCAATCAGCGAAGACAGTAATAGCGCAATCAATAGAAACGGCACATGGGGGCGGATAGGAAATTCCGGGGCGAACAGAAAGGCCAGTGCCGTTACGACGCCCATGAGCAGCAGCCCGCATACTCCGCCTATTGTCGAAAGCGTCACAGCCTCCGCCAGGAACAGACTGAGCACTTGCGCGCGGGTGGCGCCCAGCGCCCGCAGCAAACCGATTTCACTGGTGCGTTCCCTCACGCTGGTGGTCATGGTGGTGAGAATGCCTACGCCGCCGACCAGCAGAGAAATAGAGCCTAGCAATCCGACGGCTAATGTCAGCACCGATAATATGCTGTTCAGACTGGTGAGCATTTGATCCTGTGTGATCAGCGTAAAGTCTTCGCGGCCATGGCGTTGAATCAGCATCTTTTTAATCAGGGCGGACATGTAGGTGGAATCTGTGGCGGGGGAAAAAATAACGTCAACCTCCATCAAGCCTTCGCGGTTGAAGAGGTCCAGCGCCAGATCGGCGGGGATATAGGCGGTGTCGTCAAGATCGAACCCCAGCATATCTCCCTTGGGCTCAATCACCCCAATCACGCGAAAACGCATGCCGCCGATGCGGATAAGCTGACCCAATGGGCTTTCACCTTGAAACAACTCTTGTTTAACTTTGTGGCCGATGACCGCATAAGGGCTGGAGCGTGCATCGTTGTTACGGGGCAAAAAACGACCCTGCGCCACGGCGAAACGCCAGGCCGCGGGCATGTCCGCGCTGACGCCGAAGATATCCACGTTACGGGTGCGCTGTTTGTATTCTATGGCTCCGGCCCCTTGCACAACCGGCACCACATATTCCACATAAGGCGCCTGGCGCAGGGCTTCCGCGTCCTGTAATGAGAGGGGGCGTACGGTGCTGAGAATGCCTCCCATGCCGCCAGTTACATTTTTACCCGGGTTAATTGCGATGATGCGCGCGCCAAACTGGGAAAATTCGTCCATCACATAGCTGCGCACGCCTTCTCCGATAGAAGTGAGCAGGGCGACTGCGGCGATGCCGATGGTGATGCCGAGTGACGTGAGCACCGCGCGGGTGCGGCCAAAGTTGATGGTGCGAGTCACCATTTTCAGTAAGTCCGGCGCTTTCATGTCAGGGGCCTTGCTTGTGCGTCAGCGCTTCGACGGGCGCCAGGGCGGCGGCCTTGCGGGCGGGCAGATAGGCGAATAGAAGCGCGGTGACAATCGCAACGCCCACCGCCGCTACCTTCACCCACACTGGCGAGCCTAATGGAATCTGGTTGTAGAGCAGGCGGCCCGCCGCCAATAAGGACTCGCTTATCAAGAGCCCGATCAGGCTGCCGATTATCGCCAGCAATAGCGCCTCGCTCAGGAATAGACGGCGGACAGTCGCGGCGCTGGCGCCAAGCGCTTTCAGCAGCCCTATTTCCGCTGTGCGTTGACTGACGCTGATCAGCATGACGTTCATAATCAACACTCCCGCCACGGCCAGACTGATTCCGGCTATGCCGCCTACCGCCAGCGTCAGTGTGCGTAGAATCTCATCGAAGGAAGAGAGTAACGCGTCTTGCGTGATCAGGGTGATGTCTTCCTCGCCGTCGTGTCTTTCCTTGATGATGCTGAGAATGGCGTTGCGAGTGGGCGTCAGTTCCCGCTCTGAGCGGACTTCCGCAAACACTCGAAACAATCCTTCCTGGTTGAATAGCATCTGGGCGCTGGCGACGGGGATCAGCATCGCTTCATCAAAGTTCAGGCCCATGGCGACGCCTTTGCCTTCCAGTATGCCGATCACCCGAAAGCGACGGTCGCCGGCGCGCACCCATTGACCCAGGGCGGGCTCAGGGCCAAATAGCTCTCGTTTAAGTGTTTGCCCCAGCACGCAGACCGCGTCGGCGAATGTTGGATCTCCCGGCGGCAATGCCCGCCCTTGCAGCAGGCTCAGCTTGCGGATTGCAAAGAAGTCATGGGTGGTTCCCACCACAAAACTTTCCCGCAGTCGGCTTTGATATGACAGCTCCGCCATACCGGCGATAAGCGGCGCTGTGCGGTTGATTGCGGAAAGGCGCGTTAGCGCCCGCATGTCCTCCAAAGTTAGATCCCGTGGGGCTTCCCCGGTTATCGGAGGCATGCCGCCAGTGGTCTCTTTTTTCCCAGGCATGATGATCAGCGTGTTTTTGCCGAGAAAGCTGAACTCGCCCAAGACAAACAGGCGCGCGCCTTCTCCGAGTCCGGTCAGCAGGTTGACCGCCGCCACGCCAATAATGAGGGCGATCATTAACATGATCGTGCGAAAGCGATGCCCGACCATGACCTGGAAGTTGAAGCGGGCTAAGTCCATGGCGCGCATGGCTAGTCGCTCACATCGCTTTGGCGCAGGTCGCTCTGAATGCGGCCATCCACCATTCGCAGTTGCCGTCTGGCGCGTTTGCCCAGCTCGACATCGTGAGTGACCACCACCAAGGTAATGCCCTGAGTGTTCAACTCTTCCAATAAAGTGACGACGTCAGCGCCGGACTGGGTGTCCAGGTTTCCTGTTGGCTCATCTGCGAGGAGCAGCTTGGGCTTCATGATGATGGCTCTGCCGATGGCGACTCGTTGTCGTTGCCCACCGGACAGCTGATTGGGCAGGTGACTGGCGCGGGCGGTCAGGCCCAGTCGCTCCAGCATTTCAGACACCATGCGTGCGCGTTCTTTTGGCGCTGTACCGGCAAGAATCAGCGGCAACTCAATATTCTCCCGTGCGCTCATGCGGGGGATAAGATGGTAGGACTGAAATACGAATCCGATATTCTGCTGACGCAAACGCGCCCTTTTTTCCTCGCTGAGATCCTGGGTGGGCGCTCCGTTCAGCAAATAGGCGCCGGCGTCCGGTCGATCCAGTAATCCGAGAATATTCAGCAAGGTCGACTTACCGGAACCAGAAGGTCCCATGACGGAGACATAGTCGCCGGCCAGCAGTTCCAGGCTGACGGCATCCAGAGCTTTTACGGTCTGTTCGCCAAGTTGGAAATGTCGATTGATCTCATGCAAGGCGACGACTGGCTCCGCCGACTTTAACTGTGATGGTGACGATGACGAACGGTTCGCGACGCTCATGGTTGCGGACGCACCTGCACGCCATCTTCCGCCCCTTCCTGATCGAGTGCAGAGAGGACGCGATCGCCTTCGTTCAGGCCGCTGACAACCTCTGTGTAAACCCAGTTGCCGATGCCGCCCTGGAAGGAGACTTTATGCAGGCTCTGGTCGTTCGGATCGAATTTCAGGACGGCGTCGCCTTCCAGTATCATCTCAGTGGGGAGACGCAATACGTTTTCCCGGTTATCGATAATGACCTCGATGTCCGCGCTGTAGCCCACCAGTAAATTCATGTCCTTGGGAAATTCACTGATTTCCACTTCCACATCAACGGTGCGGGCCTGCTTTTCGTATTCCTGCACATAGGGCGCGACCCGCGTCACCACCGCCTGCAACGCACGTCCGCGAAAGGCGTCCAGGGTCACGCGCGCAGGCATGCCGACCTTGATGCGCGCCGTGTCGACTTCATCTATGGGCGCGCGCACGTACAGGCAACTGTCGTCTATCAGGTCGACGGCGGGAGGCGTGGGGACGCCGGGTGGGGATGGCGTTACGTATTCGCCGATCTCGCCATTGATTTCCGCAATGACGCCGCTGAACGGCGCCCGCAGCGCACTGCGTTCCAATTGGGCGGCCTGCAGCGCTACGACAGCCTGACTTTCTTCAATCTGCGCTGCGGCGGCCTTGCAGGCGAGGGCGGACATTCCCGCCTGGGTGCGAGCGGCGTCCAGAGTATCTTCAGAGGATAATTTCTTGCTGGCCAGGGTCTGTTGGCGTTGCAATTCTCTTTGATCCCGCTCAGCGCCGAAACAGATTTCCGCCTTTTTCCGCTCGACGATGGATAATCCGGCGCGGGCCTGATCATAGAGCGCGCGCAGATCTTTGTTCCAAAGCTCCAAAAGCAGTTGTCCGGATTCGACTCTGTCACCCGCCTTCACGTGGAGGGCGGATACCGCGCCGCCAGTCGGCATGGAGAGCTTGGAGCGCTGGCAGGCGCGCACGGCGCCGGCGCGGGTGTTGGCGACGGTGCTTTCCACTGAGCCTTTGCTGAGTGTGTACAGGGACACCGGTAATGGTTGCGGACGCCATTTCCAATAACCCAGCCCGAGTATCAACGCCGCAGCAATCAGCGTTATCAAAGCCTTTTTCACTACTCCCCCTGTGTCGCTGGCGCGGATTCGCCGGTCAATGACGTAGAAGACATTGTGTCCGATCGCCCGCGCGCCTAACCCGATACAAATCAAGTTAGCACTGAATTGGCGTTGGCGTAGGGTCTGCTAATCTTTAGTATATGCAGGCTCGATAAGAAAAGGCTAAGGCGCGACTCAATGGCTGGATCGACAGCCCTGATAATGGAGTTCATGCGCCGGTGTTGCGATATTCCACTAAGCTGGTGAAACCGGAGAATGCGATGAGCGATGCTCCTGAGCATGATGGTCGACGCAGTCCCAGGCGGAACGCGTCATGGCGGACGATAGTCAAAACTCCCGACAAAAAGATGTACATGGGCAAAATCGATAACGTGTCCGCCCACGGCTATCTGTTTGAGTTCCCCATTCCGGTGCAGGTCGGCGCAACGCTGATCATGAAAGTCGAGATCGTGCATCACGCCAAGCGTTGGGAGAGCATTGCGTCAGTTATCGTGCGACACGTCGTCGTGCGCACCTCGTCCTATCTGGTTGGCGTGGAGATCACCGATATCGACGATGAAACCGCCCACTTTCTTAACGATTACGCAAACGGGCATGCGTAGCTTTACACCCTTGCCGCCCCCTCCAATTTTTCGCTGACTCTGTCCACCAGATAAACAATGCTGTGATAGTGCACCCCCGAATGCAGCGATAATCCGATTTCGCAGCTACGGCTATTGGAGAAACCTTCTCCGCATCCCTTTTCCTGTATTTGCGCTTTCAGCGGCGCCAAGGCTGACGCGTTCAATTCTGGGTGACTGAACCCCCTGTCGCCGGCGAAACCGCAGCAGGTGATATGTTCCGGCGTCACCACCTGATGGCAGCAGCGTTTGGCGATCGCCAGGAGTTTGTCGCCAATCCCCATTTTTTGTGCGCTGCAGGTGACATGAATGGCGGCAGGCGCATCTTCTTTTTGAATGCTCAGGCGATCGAGCACGTAGTCGTGAATAAACTCGACAGAATCGTAAATCTTTAACTTCTTCCCGGCATCGGTTTGTTCAATCGCTTCCTTTAATTTCTGTGTGCATGGGCTGGCGTCGCAAAAGACGGGGAGCTGTCCGTTGTCGCTGGAAGTCAGCAGCGCTTGCGCCAGCTCTTCGGCCTTTTGCTGCGCGCTGTCGGGGAAGCCTTTGCTGGCGAAGGGCAAACCACAACAAAGTTGATCGATATTGGACGGGAAGCGAACCTGAAAGCCTGCCTTTTCCAACAAGCGCAAGCAGGCTTCCGTGAGAGAGCGGGTTTCCGCATCGCCCCGGGCGGGCCCCATCGTGCGGGAGGCGCAACTGCTGAAATACACCACGTCCGCCGTCTTTTCATCTGTCCGACATGAACGGGCGGCGGTGGGAAGATAAGGATGCCAGAGCGGCGTCCGTTCTTTGCTTAGCTTGCGGGCGGCGTGGCTTAGCGTGGTCATCGCCCCTGAACCCAAAACCCGGTGCATGGCGTCGGCTCCGCCGAGGCCTAAGCGTGTGGCTTTGGTCAGCGTGGAAAAGTGCTCGGCGGCCCATTGGGCTTTACCGGCTTGCGCAGCGTTTTTCTGTTTGCGATGCAGACGAGTGAGGTCGCCGGTATTAATGCTCACCGGGCAACTGAGCGCGCATAGACCGCACGCGGCGCAAGTGTCGTCGCCGGCGTAGTCATAAGCGTCCATTAATGTCCGTAATTGTTCGGCGTCTTCTCCGCTTGCCTGCAGGCGGGCGATTTCCCGGGAGGCGACGATGCGCTGGCGCGGCGTTAGGGTTAGTTCGCGAGAGGGGCAGGCGGGCTCGCAGAAGCCGCATTCGATACATTTATCCACCAGCGGGTCCGCTGCGGGGAGCGGCTTGAGGTGGCGTAAATGCGCCTCCGGGTCGTCGTTGATGATGACGCCGGGATTCAGAATGCCTTTGGGGTCGAACAGGTCTTTGATGCGACGCATGACGGCGTAGGCTTCCGCCCCCCATTCCAGCTCAACAAACGGCGCCATATTACGGCCTGTGCCATGCTCCGCTTTCAGGGAACCGCCGAAGCGCACCGCCACCAATTGCGCCACGGCGTCCATCAGTCCGCGATAACGCTCAATGGCGAGATCGGAGGAAAACTCCTGGGAAAACACAAAGTGCAGGTTCCCTTCCAGGGCGTGGCCAAAAATCAGCGCGTCAGGATAATCATACTCGTTGAACAGGCGCTGCAATTCCAGGACGCCTTCCGCAAGGTGCTCAATCGGGAAGGCAATGTCTTCGATGATAACCGTCGTGCCAACGTCCCGGGCGGCGCCCAATGCGGGAAACAACCCTTTGCGCAGGTTCCATAACTGCGCGCAATGATGGGAGTCTTTGCTGAACGGAACCTGGTTGAGCAGTGAAAACTCATTGAGCAGTTGCTGTATCTGCTGGATCTGATTGTCCAGCATCAGAGCGTCAGCGGCGCGGGTTTCAATCAACAGCGCCGCCGCGCCAGGGGGTAGATCGCTCACAAACTCCGGCGTGCCGGGCTTGCTTTGTACGGAGGTGAGGCCGCGTCGATCAATCAGCTCCACGGCCGCTACGGGGGATGTCTTCAACTTCGACACCGCCTGACATGCGACATGGATGTCTGGAAAAAACACCAGGGCGGTTGCTTTGTCAGGATGATCCGCCACAGTGTTGTAAGTAATGGAGGATATGAATCCCAGTGTTCCTTCGGAACCGATTAGCAAGTGCGCCAGAATATCCACCGGGTCGGTAAAGTCCAGAAGCGCGTTGATGCCGTAGCCGGTGGTGTTTTTCAGGCGATACTTGTGTCGAATTTTCGCCGCCAGCTCCGGATTGGCGAGAATTTCCACACGCAGACTCGATATGCCTTGCAGCAGTGTTGCGTGCGTCTGTGCAAACGCCTTGCGGGAGTTCTCGTCGACAGTATCCAGGACCGTTCCGTCCGCCATCACCGCACGGATATGCGCCAGAGTATGGTAGCTGTTCTGTTGCGTTCCACAGCACATGCCGCTGGCGTTGTTCGCTGCGATGCCGCCGATTTTCGCCGCATTGATGGACGCAGGGTCCGGGCCGATTTTGCGTTGAAAGGGCGCCAGGTAGCGATTGGCGTGAGCGCCGATCACGCCGGGCTGCAGGCGAATACGGGCTCCATTCTGCTCGATTTGATGCTCTCGCCATCCCTGCAGCTGCACCAGCACCGAGTCTGTCACCGCCTGACCGGACAGGCTGGTGCCCGCCGCCCTGAAGGTCAGCGCGATGCGGTGAGCGTCGGCCTGTTGTAACAAGCGGATGACCTCGTCTTCGTTTTCCACCCGCAACACCAGTTGCGGAATCAACCGATAAAAGCTGGCGTCCGTTCCATAGGCGAGACGACGCAGGGGATCGTCAATCACTCTGGCGGCGGGAATGAACTGGCGCACCGCCTGAGAGAAGCGGGTGAAAGACTCAGACACGGACGCTTTCCTCCGTAACTATCAGAACGACGATCAGGCGTTTGGGACCATGGGCGCCGTAAGCCAGTGTCTGCTGAATATCGGCGGTTTTGGAAGGACCGGAGATCAGCAGCAGGTTTGTCGGTAATGCGGATTCGACTTGGGTTTGATGAAACGCTTCGGGCAGGTCCGCATACAAGTCTTTGGCATGGATAATCAGGCTGTGCGTGGGGGGAACCAAAGACAGAGCGCGGGGTTCATCGGGTCCGGTATTCACCATCAAGGTTCCCGTCTCGGCGACGCCCGCCATGGCGGTGCCAAAGCCTCCCTGGATGTGGTTGAACAGCGCGTCTTTACAGCTCTCGATGCTGTTTTCGTAGGCTTGTAACTGTAGTTCGGGAAACTCATGCGCTGCAGATTTTAGGCTTTCTCCATGTGGCGTGTTCGGGGCGTAAATCACGCTATGGACGCCCGTTTCCCGCCACAGAGATAAAAGGCGCTGTGTCCAATCTTCTTGTGTCGCCGTGATCACTTCAGCGTGCGCCGCATGCAGGTTTTCGGTAAACAGGCGCACTTTCTCCGCCATATTGAGTTCCGCCGATGCGGTGGTGGAAGCCGTTTCCTGCGGAGGCTGGGAAGGTTTCGGCTGCCGATAAGTGCGTAAACGGTTGAGGATGGCTTCGCGACTACTCATGCCGACCGTGCTCCTGTGATGAGGCGTTTGATTGAGAGCGCTGCGCCGCCAGTTCATGTAACGAGCGCGCGGCGGGTTTGGGAGCGCTGCGATAGCGGGTCCAGGGACCGATGTGTTTTGGCGTCAGCGCACGCAGTCGGGTAGCGAGCAGTAGCGCCAGTTTGTACAGTCCAGGTTTGCGCGACAACAGCGCCCATAACTTCCAGGTAACCGCTTCCGAGCGTTTGCGTAATGACCCTTGGCCTCTTGGGGCGGGTACGGGCGTTGGCTCGTTGTTGTTGGACTCATAACGCAGGCGACGAATCAGATCCGCTAGTGGAATCTTGACCGGGCAGGCTTCGCCACAGGCGCCGTTGAGTGAGCAGGCCTTGGTGATGGCGCCTGCCGTGTGCAGACCCCAAATCTGCGGCGACACCACCTGGCCAATGGGGCCGGGATAAGTGGTTCCATATGCATGGCCGCCAATGCGCGTGTATACCGGGCAGTGATTCATACAGGCGCCGCAGCGAATGCAGCGCAGAGTCTCTTGCAGTTGCTTATCCGCATAGATACGCGAACGTCCGTTATCCAGCAGTACAACATGCACTTCCTGTGGACCGTCTTTTTCATCCGGCTTGCGCGGGCCGCTGATCATATTGAAATAAGTAGTGATGGCCTGTCCGGTTGCTGAACGGGTAAGCAGGCGCAGCAGGGGAGGAATATCCCGTAGCGACTCAACCACTTTTTCAATGCCGCAAAGGGCGATATGCACAGGCGGAATGGTGGTGGTCATGCGGCCATTGCCTTCATTTTCCACCAGACAGAGCGTGCCGGTCTCCGCCACGGCGAAGTTCACGCCGGAAAGACCCACCTCCGCCTCGAAAAACTTCTGTCTCAATACGTCGCGGCCAATGCCGATCAGGCGGTCGACGTCTTCACTATATTCCACGCCATCTATCTTCTGGTTGAACAGGCGGGCGATTTGCTGCTTGTTCTTGTGAATAGCGGGCATGATGATGTGCGAGGGAGTTTCGTCCGCCAGTTGGACGATGTATTCGCCCATGTCGGTTTCCAGGCATTCGACGCCATGATCGGCCAGAAAATGATTGAGTCCAATCTCCTCCGACGCCATGGACTTTCCTTTCACCATTCGGGTGGCGTCATGCTTGTGCATGATCTCCAAAATGATGGCGTTGGCCTCCTGCGAAGTCTCCGCCCAATGCACCTGTATGCCGTTTTCCGTACAGCGTTGCTCGAACTGTTCCAGTAGCTCAGGCAGCTGGTTCAGGCAACGATTGCGGATGGCTTCGCCTTGGCTGCGTAAGGCTTCCAGGTCCTCTTTGTCGGGAAACATGGCGGCGCGTTTGCCCATCAGGAAGTCCATGGCTCCGCGGAAATTAGCGCGCAGTTCCTGATCTTGTAGGGCGTCGTCGACGCGTTTGTCGAACTCAAGGTTGACCGTGGCGGGCTCGAAACGGCTCATTGCGTACGCTCCCATATAAAGGAAGCGATATGTTGCGCCGGGAGCTTATCTTTGCGCTTTTCCAGGGCTCCGCTGATATTCATCAGACAGCCGCAGTCGCCAGAAACCAGATCATTGGCGCCGGTGGCGAGCAGGTTGTCGCACTTGTCCTGCACCATCGCATTGGAAATGTCCGGCGCTTTCACTGCGAACGTGCCGCCAAATCCGCAACATTCGGAGGCGCGCTCCTGTAGTACGATGGCTACGTTGCTCATCTGGCGCAGCAGGGAGATGGCGTCTTGCGCTGTCTTCGTACCGCGCTGGGCGCTGCAGGAATTGTGGATGGCCACGGTGGCGGCAGGTCCATGATCCACAAGGCGAATTTTACAGACATGCACCAGAAACTCGGTGAGTTCATAGGTGCGCGCAGCCAAATCCAGCGCCTGTTTATGCAATGGCGTATCGGCGAACAAGTCTGGATAGTGATGGCGGAACATATCCGCGCAAGAAGCAGAAGGGACTACAACTGGCCGTTCTTCTCCCAGACAGGCGATTTGCGCCGCCGCCACCTTGCGCGCCTCATTGTCGTACCCTGAGTTATAGGCGGGCTGGCCGCAGCAGGATTGCTGTTGCGGATAGACCACCTTGACGCCTTCACGTTCCAGCAATTGAATGCCCGCCATACCCGCTTCGGGGTAGAACAGATCAATGAGGCAGGTGCCGAAAAAATACACCTGCTCGGGTTTTTCCGGATAGGCTCGTTGCATGTCTGATCTCTGCGTTGTCTTCCCCTGAGTTAAATCTAACGTTCAGTCTTGGCTGCCGTGGATTTTGTGCGAGGAATTGTGGTTTTAATAATTGGTAATACCAATTTACCAAAAGTGCTGGGACTAAAATAACGCGGTGTTCCCGCTGGTGTCAATTAGCGGCAATAAACCTCGTGCATGGCTAATAAATGTACTGGTTAGTAGAGTGTTAATACTTTGGTCTAAGCAATAATGCGTTTGCAGGACAGTTGTGTTAGCCTGCGCGTCGTTTGGATTGGTCATACCAGTTTGTTGGTCATACCGTCAGCGGCGAATCCGCCGCAGTTTCCAAAGAAACACCAGGATTATAGGCGGCGCGCGGGGCGCCGGGGCTATTGGAAAGTGGCCGCATACGCCTCCCGTGCTAAGCTTACTTGCGTACATCGCTGCGCGCATGCTCGGCCTTTCAAGCGCCTGCGGCTAAATGTCCTGACATCCGCCCGCGAGGAACTTGATTCCACAGACTGCGGGGTAGGGAGCGTCGGAAAGTGAAACGTTTAGCGTCTGTCTGGAGCCATAACACCGTCTCGGTGACATTTTAATGCCTGTAATGAAGCCCCTCAAACAACCCAAGTTGTCGGATGTGATCGTCGATAGCCTGGAGCAAATGATATTGGAAGGCAGCCTGAAACCAGGTCAGCGGTTGCCTCCCGAGCGGGCGTTGGCGGTGCAGTTTGAAGTATCCAGGCCCTCTGTGCGAGAGGCTATCCAGAAACTGGAGGCCAAAGGGCTGGTGGTGAGGCGTCAGGGCGGGGGCAATTTTGTGTCCCAGGAACTGGGCGCCAGTTACACCGAACCGTTGTTCGCCCTGATCGGGCAGCATCCGGAAGCGCAGTATGACCTGTTGGAGTTCCGTCACGCGCTGGAAGGCGTGGCCGCTTACTACGCCGCGATTCGCGGCACGGGGGCGGATCGCAAAATAATTGAAAAACGCTACAATGACTGGCTGAACTATCACGAACAACGCGTATCTGATTTAGAGGCGAAAGCGGATGCGGAGTTTCATCTGTCCATCGCGGAAGCCGCTCATAATGTGGTGCTGCTTCATACTATGCGCGCATTGTTCACCTTGTTGAAACAGAATATTGTTAGCAACCTACATTACCTCTACGAAGAAGAGGCGATGCGGCTGAAAATAAAAGAGCAACACTTTCGCCTGAAAGAAGCCGTACTGGCGAGAGATCCGAACGCCGCCCGAGCCGCGGCTCACGAGCATCTCGCATATGTGGAAGAAATCGTATTGGAAAAAGGCAAGGCCGATTCCAGAAACATGCGCTCCCTGCGGCGCCTGCAAAATCTGGATGAATAAAAAAATCCTGCCGCGCGACTACTTTTTAAAAGATCCTGATGTGGGTCGATGGGGACTCCGGAACATTTTTTTATGGTGCGTGGGCGCTCACGAGGCGTCGGCGCGTCCGGTAACACAATTACAATCAATCTAGCTCTACAGGAGTAACCTCTATGCATGATGATGCCGATCCTATTGAAACCCAGGAGTGGTTGGATTCGATGGAATCCGTCCTGGATACTGAAGGCGTCGAGCGTGCAACCTACCTGCTGACACGGTTGGCGGAGCGGGCGACGCGCGACGGGACGCAACTGCCTTATTCCATTACGACACCCTATCGCAACACTATTCCGCATACTAAAGAAGCGCGTATGCCTGGCGACCTGTTCATGGAGCGCCGCATTCGTTCATTGGTGCGCTGGAACGCTCTGGCGATGGTGTTGCGTGCGAACAAGAAGCCTGGCGAGTTGGGCGGACATTTGTCCTCGTTCTCCTCCATCGCCACTCTATATGATGTGGGCTTCAACTATTTCTTCCACGCTGGCGACGACAAGCGCGAAGGCGATCTGGTTTACTTCCAGGGCCACACTTCCCCTGGCGTATACGCGCGTTCTTTCCTGGAAGGCCGCTTCTCTGAAGAGCAGATGGACAACTACCGCAGCGAAGTTGACGGTAACGGTCTGTCCTCTTATCCGCATCCCTGGCTGATGCCTGATTACTGGCAGTTCCCAACTGTATCCATGGGCTTGGGGCCGCTTCAGGCGATCTACCAGGCGCATGTCATGAAATATCTGCACAGCCGTGAGCTGACCAATATGGAAGGCCGCAAAGTGTGGTGTTTCGTTGGCGACGGCGAGTGCGACGAGCCTGAAACTCTGGGCGCCATCGGTTTGGCCGGCCGTGAAAAGCTGGACAACCTGATCTTCGTCATCAACTGTAACCTGCAGCGTCTGGATGGACCGGTGCGCGGCAACGGCAAGATCATCCAAGAACTGGAAGGCATCTTCCGCGGCGCGGGTTGGAACGTATTGAAAGTCGTTTGGGGACGCCTGTGGGATCCTCTGTTCGAAAAAGACGACCACGGCCTTATGCAGAAGCGTATGGACGAAGCGGTCGACGGCGAAATGCAGAACTTCAAATCCAATGGCGGCGCTTACACCCGTAAGCACTTCTTTGGTAAGTATCCAGAACTGCAGAAGATGGTTGAGAACATGTCCGACGAGGACATTTACAAGCTCAACCGCGGCGGTCACGACCCCTACAAAGTGTACGCAGCCTATCATAATGCGGTGAATCACAAAGGTCAGCCGACGGTTATTCTGGCGCATACCGTTAAGGGTTATGGTTTCGGCGAGCAGGGCGAAGCCCAGAACACCACGCACCAGTTGAAGAAACTGGATATGGAGACGGTCAAGAAATTCCGCGATCGTTTCGGCGTGCCGATCTCCGACGATGAGATTGAGAACCTGCCTTACTACCGTCCGGCGCCGGATTCTCCTGAAGCGCTGTACATGAAGAAAATGCGTGAGAGCCTGGGCGGCTTCCTGCCCAAGCGCCGCAAAGACAGTCAGCCGCTGCAGATCCCAGGTCTGGATGCATTCGACGCTGTACTGAAAGGCAGCGACGGTCGCGAAATCTCCTCCACCATGGCGTTCGTACGTGTACTTAACGCACTGGTTAAAGACAAGCAGATCGGTGGTCGCGTTGTTCCGATCGTTCCTGACGAAGCCCGTACCTTCGGTATGGAAGGCATGTTCCGTCAGTTGGGTATTTATACTTCCGAAGGTCAGAAGTATGTGCCGAACGATCGTAACCAGATCATGTACTACAAGGAAGACAAGCAAGGTCAGATCCTTGAGGAAGGCATTAACGAGGCGGGCGCCATGTCCGCGTGGATTGCTGCGGCGACGTCCTACAGCACCAACGATTACCCGTTGATCCCGTTCTACATTTACTACTCCATGTTCGGCTTCCAGCGCGTTGGCGATCTGGCCTGGGCTGCTGGCGACATGCGCGCGCGTGGCTTCCTGCTGGGTGGCACCGCTGGCCGCACCACGCTGAACGGCGAAGGTTTGCAGCACCAGGATGGCCATAGCCACATTATTTCGGCGACCATCCCGAACTGTGTTTCCTATGATCCGACTTACGGCTATGAAGTAGCGGTTATCGTTCGCGATGGTCTGCGTCGTATGTATGGCGAAAACGAAAACGTCTACTACTACTTGACGCTGATGAACGAGAACTACGAGCATCCCGCCATGCCAGAAGGCGCCGAAGAAGGCATCCTGAAAGGGATGTACCTGTTCGAAGAAGGCGCGAAAGACGGCAAGGCGCGTGTTCAGTTGCTGGGTTGCGGCGCTATCTTCAACGAAGTGCGCGAAGCGGCGAAACTGCTGAAAGACGACTTCAGCATTGACAGCGATATCTGGTCCGTCACCAGCTTCACTGAGCTGGCTCGCGAAGGCCATCACGTACGTCGCTGGAACATGTTGCATCCGGAAGAACCACGTCGCGAGAGCTACGTGAAGCAGTGTCTGAAAGATCGCGAAGGTCCTGTTATCGCGTCTACCGATTACATGCGTCTGTTCGCCGATCAGGTGCGTCAGTTCATTCCGCAGCAGACAGTTCACGTACTGGGCACGGACGGATTTGGTCGCAGCGACACTCGCGAGAAGCTGAGACAGCACTTCGAAGTCGACCGTTACTACGTAGCTGTCGCAGCGCTGGATTGCCTGGCTCGGGAAGACAAGATCGAACGTTCAGTGGTGACTGAAGCGATCCGCAAGTACGGCATCGATCCTAACAAACCGAACCCAATCTACGCCTGATAGAAGGAGACTGACGTGAGTAATATCGAAGTCAAAGTTCCTGACATCGGCGGAGCGTCCGATGTTGAGGTTATTGAAGTCTGCGTGAAGCCAGGTGATGAGGTGAACGCGGAAGACTCTCTGATTGTTCTGGAGTCTGATAAGGCCACTATGGATATCCCTGCTCCTCAGGCGGGTAAAATCGCCGAGTTGAAAATCAAGGTAGGGGATAAAGTATCCGAGGGCGACCTGATTCTATTGATGGCGGGCGAAGGCGCTGCGGAAGCGTCTGAGCCTGCGCCGGCGCAGGAAGAGAAGCCAGCCCCGGCCCCAGCGCAAGAACCGGAACCCGCTGCGCCTGCAGCGGCTCCTGCGGCCTCAGGCGGCGTACAGACGATTCCTGTACCGGATATCGGCGGAGCGGAAGGCGTAACGGTTATCGAGATTTCCGTCAAGGAAGGCGATACCGTTAAGGTTGACGATCCTATTCTGGTGCTGGAATCAGATAAGGCGACGATGGAAGTGCCATCCCCTGTCGCTGGCGTCATCAAGAAGTTGCTGATCAAAGCCAACGATTCCGTCAACGAAGGCGACGCCATGGCGGAAATCGAAGTAGAGGGCGCCGCACCTGCGGCGGCTCCTGCTGAGCAAGCTCCCGCGCCGTCCAAAGCGTCCGCGGAGCCTGCTAAAGCGGCTCCAGCTTCAGCGCCTGTTAGTGCGCCGGCGCAGCAAGAGTCCGCTCCTGCGACGTCCGGCAAAGTGCACGCTGGCCCTGCTGTGCGTCGTTTGGCGCGTGAGTTCGGCGTTGACTTGGCGATGGTCAAAGGCACGGGGCCGAAAGGTCGTATCCTGAAGCAGGACCTGCAAACCTTCGTCAAGAACGGAATGCAGCAGCTTAAGGCTGGCGCCGCCGGCGGCGCAGTCAGCTCTGGCGCGGGCTTGCCGACGGTGAAATTGCCTGACTTCTCGCAATTCGGACAGATCGATCGTCTGCCGATGAGCAAGATCCATCAGGTGACCGCCGATAATATGGCGCGCAATTGGTTGGTAGTTCCTCATGTCACGCAGTTTGACGATGCGGATATCACCGACTTGGAAGACTTCCGTAAAGCGCAGAAGACGGCGGGAGAGAAGAAAGGCGTCAAGCTGACTCCGCTGCCCTTCCTGCTGAAGGCGTGCGCCTATGCGCTGGAAACTTATCCGCAGTTCAACGTGTCGTTGGATATGGATAAGAAAGAAGTTATTCAGAAGCATTACATCAACATCGGCGTGGCGGTGGACACCCCCGCAGGTCTGGTGGTGCCGGTTATCCGCGACGTCAACAAGAAGAGTCTGTGGGAACTGGCGCAAGAGTGTGCGGAAATGGCGGCCAAGGCCAAAGATCGTAAGCTCAAGCCGAACGAAATGCAGGGCGGCTGCTTCACTATCTCCAGCCTGGGCAGCTTGGGCGGCACTGCGTTCACGCCTATCGTGAATACGCCTGAAGTGGCGATTCTGGGCGTGTCCAAAGCGCAGATGAAGCCTGTGTATGAAAACGGCGGTTTCGTGCCCCGTTTGATGCTGCCGCTGAGCTTGTCCTATGACCACCGCGCCATTAACGGCGCTGACGCTGCGCGTTTCACCTCTTTGCTGGGTGAATTGCTGGGCGATATCCGTAAGTTGCTGCTGTAGTCCTTATAGCGACAACAACGTGAAAAAGGCCGGGTTTACCCGGCCTTTTTGCGTTCTGGCGTCGCCTTTCCAGCACGGATCTCTTCTCTTTAGTCTTCATTGAGCAATCCATCACAGCTTTAATGTCTGCGCGGAATTTCGCTTGTTCTGGTCAAACGGCTTTGCTAGTTTTTTCTGATGGTCGGCTGCGCGCGATGATCTCAAGGCGGAGAAGCGCGGGCGCATCCTTAGGCGTTATCGAACAAGAAGTATAAAATTGCGTCACCTTGCATTGTTATCGACTAGGCGAAGGTGACAAGGTCGTTTCTCGGGGACAAGACATGGTCAGACGAATCTTCAAGCTCATCACCACCGCAATCGCTGTCGTGCTGCTTTCTACTCAGGCGGTGTTCGCCGTTACTATGACGGAAGTGGCTGAGGCCATTAAGAAGAACGACATGGATAAAGCGTTCGATGGCCTGCAGGTGTTGGCGAATCAAAAACATCCTGACGCTCAATTTCTGCTGGCGATGATGTACGAGAAAGGTCGCGGCACGGAAGCGAATCAGGAAAAGGCGGCGGAATGGTATAAAGCCGCGGCGGAACAGGGACACCCTTCAGCGCAGAATAATCTGGCGCAGCTCTATAATCAGGGACGCGGCGTGCCCCAGGACTATAAAGAAGCGGTAAAGTGGTTCTCCAAGGCCGCTGACGCCGGCAACGCCACTGCGCAATACAATCTCGCTCTGCGTTATGCCAAAGGCGAGGGTGTGGAGAAAGATTTGGGCAAGGCGTTTGAGCTTTATCGCAACTCCGCCGAACAGAACAATGTATTCGGCCAGTTTAATCTGGCGTACTCCTACGCCACTGGCGAAGGCACTGATAAAAACATGGTGGAAGCGCTACGCTGGGCTATGTTGAGCGCTGAGAAGAAGTTTCCTCGCGCCATTCAGTTCGTCTCTTTCCTGGGCTCCAAGATGTCACAGGAAGAAATCTCCAAAGCGGAAAAACTCGCCAACGAATGGCGTAAAGACAAAGGAATTGGCGCTCAATAAAGGTCAGCTTCCGTCGTAAGCACTGGCTTTGTTGGCGCTTGCGGCATTGTCCGCGTTGCTGTGCTGTAAGGGATCGGCGTACCACAGTCGTGGATTATTCAGCGGCGTATCGGCAGGTAATAATGGATTCTCCAGATCGATGACCGTACGTTCCTGCAAGCGGGCGCGCTCAATCGCCTGCAAATAAAATTCATTGAACAGGCGGGTGAACTCGCCGTTCGTCATCATTTTCTCCAGCCCGTCTTTGATCGCCCGGTACAGATTGGGATTACTGCGGCTGACAAAGTAATACACCGCCGCAGGATAGCGGATCAATAAGTGCGGCTCTGCGCGCAAACTGGAGTAAGTTTCCAATTCCGGCCAGATCTCGATCAGCGCTCGGGGGAAGGCGTCAACCCGCTCCATTTCGATCATTTTAAACATGGAGTGATAGTTGGCGTTGCTCTCGACCTGCAAACCGTTGTGCTGAAAAATGTCCAGATCCGGCCAATCATGGCCTTGCACGAAGGTGATTGCGCGTAAGTCGTCTAGTGAGCGGATGCGGGAAAACTTCTTGATATTGTTGGGATGAACAATACAAAGTCGCCAACCGATCAGGCCTTTATAAATCGGGATGCGTATGGGGGAGAGTTCAGTTTCCCGCTCTTTGCTGGTCATGGCCCAGAGAACGTGAACACCCTGGTTGTTGCGGATCAGGTTGATGGCGCGGCCCTGCAGAATAATATCCTGGCTGGATTTGAGTTTGATGTCTGCGCCGCTGGTTTGAAGCGCCAGCTCCAGAAGTTGGACCGGGTATTCATTGCGTTCATCGAACTGGGTATGGGAGCGGGCGTAAATAGCAACCTCCTGCGCAGACGACCAGTTCGGCGTCAGCATCCAGAGTAGAACGCCAAACAAGACAACCCTCTGTGCCATCACTCCGCAGACCTCGCAATGGAAACCGTCATACCTAAACAAAAAGTGTAGTTAATACTGGGTCTTTGTCGTTAATTAGAGGCGTCCTGCAACGCCAATGTGATTTCCTGATTCTAGTTGGCGTATTACACTTCTCACATTGGTCGCTGCGGACAATGGCGCAGAGGCGCCCACTCGCTGACGTAACAGGGTGTATGAGCCATCTGTCCGCATTTAGGGGGTTGGTGCTACGCCAGGGCCTGGAGCGATGTTCAAGGTGCGAACGCAAATCGTGAAGCCATTAATCGTTGCTATGATCATGCTTTTATTCTCTACGCACAGGGCATGGGGGCAGGGTGCGATGGAGCTGTCTTTGCGCTACGGCGAAACCCTTCGCTACGAAGGCATGGAGTTTGAGGTCGCCTATATTATCGATACGTTGAGAGCGGATAAGCGCGTCTCGGAGTATTTGATTGGGCTGCATATCATCCACAACGCTGAACGCGAACTCATTGAGCTTTCATCGGAAGAACCCACCTATTGGCGCGAGTATGTGCTGCGATACAGCTATGCCGACCGTGAGCACGTCAGAGTTCACATCATGTCTGAAATGTCTCGATAGTCCGGCGCATTGATTATTGCGTTGCACGGAGAAAACAGGTTATGAAAAATCAGTGTCAAAGCTGCGGTATGCCGATGAAGCAGGACCCCAAAGGCGGTGGAACGGAAGCCGATGGCCGCCCTAGCGAGAAATACTGTAGCTATTGTTTCGTCGATGGAGCCTTCACCCAGTCCAGCTTTTCCGCACAGGATATGCAGGCCTTCTGCATTGAGAAAATGAAAGAGATGGGGTATCCCAGAATCATCGGTTGGCTGTTTACGCGCGGGATTCCCAAGTTAGAGCGTTGGTCAAAGAAGTCGGATAGACAGGATAAGTAAGAGGGCGGCGATAGCGCCAACGGGATGTAGTGAGCGGAGCGGCTCAGTCAAAGTAGAGGGACGCGAAAGCGCTATCCCTCGTTTTTGGAGAAGTAATGCAAATTAGTCACGGTGTTGTCCACCGCCAGGCGTCGCACTTCCTCCATTTGTTTGGAGTAAAGAGGAGAGCCTTGTTTGAGTTCTCCATCATTCAGACGTAATTCATTTTTCAGGCGGCGTTTGCGTTTTTGTAATTGCGCCATTTCTTCCGGCGGCAACCCCAGCTTATCGTCAAACGCTTCATAGGCCCGAATGGTCTCATAGGCGCGCTTATATTCCTTTTGACTTTCCAGTAGCGCAGAGAGTTCGTTGACCGGGAAAATCACGCGGCGCCAGTGGTCCGCCAACGGGTTTTCAAAATGCAGATCGATAATGTCGTTGATGGCGTCCTGATAGAAAGCCAGTGCGATGCTGGGCTGGCGCTTGCTGAAATGAGCCGCTTCTGTAATTTTGTAGGCGATTTCATTATCACGCTGGATGATCGGGTCGATCAGACTCCAGTCCAACCCATCCGGGCGCACCTCTACCAGGGCGGTTTTCAACTGGCCTTTCTTGGCGGGCAGAAAGGACAAACCAGGACGATTGATGATCTTGGCGCGGGCCTTTCCGCCGGCCTGCAGGTATTTGGCGATCAGCGTATTGCAGATCTGTCCCAGGCGCGTCCCGGTATCCAGGCGCGCTTCCAGTACATCGGAGCCTGCGCTGGCTTCCAGTGCGCGTTTAAATATGACGGCTTGTCCTTTACGCCAATCAGCGTCAGGGTTATCGATGACGACTGACAGCGTCAGCTTTTCTTCGACCCGAAAAGGGTCCACCGCCGTTGGCGGCGTACGGGTTGTATTCATTGCGGCGATCCTGCGAATTGTTCTTAATTGTTATTATTTTGTCAGTAAATGTTGGACCGCAGATCATACAATGAACTTATTTAAATTCGAATCATTTTTAACGAGCGGCGCGCAATTCTGTGAACGCCGCCAGCCCTCGCCATCAGGGGCTGTGCGGGTTGGCGGCGACTTCACTGCGGGCGCGCAAAAACTTGCGGATTTTATCGACAGAGCCTTGCAGAATGAGATTGCCCGACAGCACCAGGACCAGTCCCGCGATATTCCACCCATCCCATTCGTATCCCTCATAAATGGACGACAAGCTCAGGGCGACTACTGGAAATAACACTGTCGCGTAGGCGGCGTTGTTGGCGCCGATGCGTGACACCAGCATCAGGTAAGCGGTGAATCCTACAATGCTTCCAGGAATAGCCAGATAGAGCAGGCTGTAAAGGTACGCTGGCCGCTCATCCCAAACGATGGGCGTATCGGAAACGCAGATAAGCGTCAAAAGAATCGCGGCGCCGTACAGCATGGCGAAGGCGTTGCTGGTCAGAGGCGTCAGACCTTGACGGCTGTGCCGCACGCTGATCATATTGCCCAGAGAGAAGAAGTAAGCACCCACTGCCGCCAGCCCCAGGCCGGTCAGCGCCTCAGTAGACAGCGTATTGACGCCCAGTTCGCGCCAGAACAGCAAAGTCAGTCCCAGTACGCCGACGGCGCCGGCCACATAAACCCGTCCGGCGGGCTTTTCTTTCCATATCATCCAGCTATTGAATGCGTTGTAGAGGGTGGCGGCGGAAAAGACGACCGAAATGACGCCGCTCGCCACATACTGGGCGGCGTTGTAAAAGCAGATGAAGTTCAGGGAAAACAGGCAGGCGCCCTGAAGCAGAAAAAACAGGTGGTCCACCGTCCGCGTAGGCTGTAGGCGGCGGCATAGCAGCAGGATTGGCAATAACAGGCTCCCCGCCACCGCAAAGCGGAAGAACACTGACGTCAAAACCGGCGTTGAACCCAGTTGCAAATGGATGGCGATCCAGGTGGTTCCCCAAATGAGGACGGTGGTCAGATAGAGCAGGGCGTTCATAGATGCTTCCCATCATGCATGACATTAATGCGTGAAAGGTTAATAAGCCCGAGAGATTGCGTCTTTTCTGAAATTGCTCTTTTTGCATAATCTTGCGCATTTCTGGCCGTCGCTGGCTTGCCAGTCAATCATCGACCGGTTAATTTCTGAGTTAACCCCATTTGTTGTCATGTTATGCGTAAATCCTTCACCAATAGCGTTGATCTCACCTTGAGTCGTTCGTCCGCAACACGACTGGATTATTTGCGCCTGAATGAGGATCTGGCGCTGGCGCGTTGGGCGAACCGGCAGGACCGGGTGCGCTATCAGATGGTGGGACATCACACGCTGAGCATCTATTTGCGTGGCGGGACGGAAACCTGCCGTATCGATGCGCCTGAACGTTACGGGGGGCCGGGTAAAATCTGCCTGATGCCGGCGGAGCATGACTCTACATGGCAGGTCAGCGGTCCCCTGGAGTTCGCGCATCTCTATTTTTCTGAAGCCAGCTTCAAGCAGATGGCGTTGAGCTTATGGGATATGGACCCTCGTCGCGTAGAACTGCCGGACCTGGCTTATGCGGACGATCCGGAGCTGACGAGACTGGGGCATATCGCGGCGCTGCAGCCGGAAGGGCTGATAGGCGCGGATAATCTGGCGTTGCAGCAGATCAGTTATGAGATGATGGCGCACGTGCTGCGTCGTTATGCGGTTTTTCGCAAACCTGAAGCGGCTTACAAAGGCGGATTGGCGCCAGCGACCAAAAGAAAAGTGCTGGAGTATATGCAGGCGCATTTTGGCGAAGACCTGTCTCTGGAGCGCCTGGCGTTGGTAGCGGGGCTTAGCCCTTTCCACTTCGCCAGGATGTTTAAAGTCACCATGGCGGAGGCTCCGCATCAGTACCTGCGCCGGCTGCGCATTAACGCGGCGAGAGAGCTTCTTGCGCAAGGCGTGGATCTGGCGGAAGCGGCTTTAATATGCGGATTCGCCAATCAAAGCCACTTTACACGGGCGTTCAAGCAAATGGCGGGCGTTACGCCGGGGAGCTATCGTCGCCAGACGAGGCTCCCTTGAGTCACGGCTTATGCGAAAGACTTGATATAGTCGCGCACAGACTGTGGTTTGCGCCCCAGGATGCGTTCGATATCGCCGGACACCGCCGCATATTCGTTCTGTTTGGTGGCGGCGAAAATGCCCAGCAACGCCTCCACCATGAATGGCGGCAAGCCAACTGACTGCAGTATTTCACCAAATCCTGCCGGCTCCGCCTCAATAACCGTTACCTGCGCGCCCCGAGCTTCGCCCAGGATGTCTGCGACGTCATACAGACTCAACGCCTCAGGACCAGTCAGCTCGTAAGTGCGGCCTTCGTGTCCTGACTCCAGCAACACAGCGGCGATGGCGTCGGCGATATCTTCATGAGTAATAAACGCCACTTTGCCGGCTGCGCCAGGCTGCGCCAATTGGTTGGTTTCTTTCGAATTCGCCAGGCCTGAGCTCAGGTTGGCGATATATTGGTTGTTGCGCAGGATGCTGTACTGCAACCCGGATTCCTTCAGGTACTGTTCTGTGTCCTCATGAATGCGAGCGAAAGTGAACGGACTTTCTGCGGTTGGGTTGACGAAGCTGGTGTAAACCACGCGTTTGACTCCCACTTTCCTGGCGGCGTCGATGGCGTTGCGGTGTTGGCGAATGCGCACATCTACTGGGGCGTCACCGGAGATGATCAGCACGGTGTCGGCGCCGGTGAACGCGGTTAGCAAGGTCTCTGGCTGGTCGAAGTCCGCTTTGACTATTTCATTGCCCGGCGCAGCCAGCGCGGCGATTTTTTCAGGAGCGCGTGCGGAGAAGGTCAGTTGATCTGCGTCGCCTGCGCGCGCTATCAACGCTTTTGCGACCAGTGAGCCCAAGCGTCCGCTGGCGCCAGTGATAACGATTTTGCGGGTAGAAGGAATCGATGTGTTCATAGTCTGCTCCTCATATAGTCTTGTTACTAAGCGAAAGCCGGTATGGCTAAAAGATGGACACACTATAATTTTCTTTATGCGCCCAATAAATGCAGTAAAATGACCTTCTTTGTTGCTTGAATTGAACAAATAAGATTTCCGTTCACATACCGGGGAGACGCTGAAGATGGATAGACTGACGGCTATGCAAGTGTTCGCCGAGGTCGCCGCCCGCAAAAGTTTTACTGCTGCGGCTGATAATCTGGACATGTCGCGGGCGATGACCACCCGTTATGTGAATGAACTCGAAAGCTGGCTGGGCGCGCGCCTGCTAAACCGCTCGACCCGGCGCATCTCTTTGACTGAGGCGGGAGAAGCCTGTCTGTTGCGCTGCCGGCAGATTCTGGACCTGACCGATGACGTGGAAGCCGTTGCGGGTAAACGGGAGACTGAGCCCTATGGGCTGATTCGAATCACGACAAGTGTGGCCTTTGGACAAGTGCATTTGGCGCCGGTGGTGGCGGAATATCTCAAGCGTTACCCGAAAACCCGTGTGGACATGCAACTGCTTGATCGTAGCGTTAATCTGATAGAAGAGCGTATTGATCTGGCCATACGCACCACGAACGACCTCGATCCCAACCTGATCGCCCGCAAACTGACGGACTGCCGCTCTGTCATCTGCGCTTCTCCGCAATATCTCAAAGAGCGGGGCGCGCCCAAAACGCCAAGAGAGTTAACGGAGCATAACTGTCTGACATACTCGCACTTTGGCAAAAGTCAGTGGCGCTTTACCCATAAGAAGACCGGCGCCGCCGACGCTGCCGAGGTGACGGGCAACCTTAGCGCCAACGAAGTACTGGCGTTGACCAACGCCTGTGCTGCGGGCGCGGGGATCGCCATGTTGCCAACTTATATGGTGACGGATTATGTAAAGCGTGGAGAGTTAACTGCGCTACTAACCGATTGGGAGGCGCTGCGATTGGGCATGTTCGGCGTCTATCAGTCCCGCAAGCACATGCCCGCAACCTTGCGCACGCTGCTGGACTTTTTGGTGGAGCGCTTTGGCGATACGCCGCCCTGGAACGACGACATATTGGGCTAGCGGTAGCGTCGCCAGGACTTCAGAGAGCAACTGATGTCTCTGCGAAAGCTATGGCGGTCAATACCCGGAAGTTTGTCCAATACGGCCTGTAAGGCTTCGTCAGAGAGTTCATTCTTCTTCTGCTCGACTTTCTCCATAAGCAGGTCGCGTGCGAAATGGCCGCCACTGGCGTTGGTGGCGCCGAGCTTCAGGCGCTCCTCCTCAGAAACCGGGCGATACTTGATTAGAGTGTCGAGCTCGCCGCAATCCACGTTTTTATCCGCCTCACACTTTTCGGGTGCGTTGAGCAGCCAGTCGCGAACGGCGCCGCAGCTTTCCCGATAATCCTTTTGGCATTGAGATTCCAGAGCCAGTTCATCGCAATAGAAGCCGCTGTGTTGCAGACAGCTCCAGTCTTTGTCGGAGACATTGGCGCGCAGGGGGAGTGAACGCCCGAGATCTCGAACACCCACGACAGGGGGACGCCAATCGATAACAAAACGCGCGTTGTCGCAACGGTCAGTCGTACAAACTTTCTGTAAGGCGCAGACTTTCCAGAGATAAACCTCTTCGCAGGGCTTGCCGAATCGCAGCTTACAGACGCGGGTGTCCTCTTCGGAAAAACAGTCGCCATTGACGTCGTCGCAAAGGATATCTTCAGTTTTGACTGACTCAGACACTTTAACGACAGGGGTTGAGCTGGGCGCATTGGTTTGCTCTGGCTCTGAAGGGAGATTTTTAAAACGCGCTTTGGCCTCATCGGACAGCAGCCTGACGCCGTCAATGGCGGATGTGGGAGTAATAACCTGCGCGTCGCTGTCAGCGGGAGCGGCGTCGGAATAGTGCACAGTGCCTTTGGCGTCGGTCCATTTGTAGATTTCAGCCCTGCTGTTTATTGAAAGTGTGAATAAGACGACGGGAATCAGCATCATCAAAACACGCGTCATTGATGAACCGGGAGTGCTATGTTGGCGTCTGGAGAATCCCATCGTAGTTTGAAGTGAACGGCGCATATAAACAGTCCTGTGCGACACTGACTCAGCAATCTTGAGGCTGACAACTAACGGCTATTAAGTTACGGAATTATAAGCTCATCTTTGATGACAAAATAATAGTAAATGTCACGTTTTGTTTGATCATAAATATCCGCTATATGCGGGCTCTGCGCTGTGAAAACATAGTCTAACCCGTGCTTGAAGGTAATCGGTATATTCTCTAGATTGGAGATTCAATCACTAAGGAAGCATTGAAAAACTACCTGCGGCCGCCAACGTTTTTCAGAGGCTCCCTAATAAATATAGACCCCGTCCAAGACACGGGGTCGTCGGACTTTCCTTCACCGCCTGAGCAGTCTCAAACCAGACACGATAGTTGGATTGAGAAGATGTTTGCGTCAACGGACCTAACGAGTCAGCTTGATGTCCATCATAAAAACTGACGCCCGCTTGCGCTATAAAGAGCCCGGTATTGCCAAGGCTCTTTGAAAATAAAGTACGTTGCGGAAAGAGCGATGACGCAAACCAGGAATCAAGGGAAACACGGAGAAGGATATGAGATACATTGCGACAATCGCCCTGGCGCTATTACCCGCACTGACCCCCGCCTATGCTTTGCCCCACACTGTCAGCGCCCCCGCATTGTTCTCTATGGATGCAGGCTATGCCGCGCAGGAAGAGGACAGTGTAGTTACAGATACATGGCGATATGCGCCGCCAGACGTAGATATAGTTTCACACAGCCCAGTTGCTTGGGGGGATCTTTTTGCTTTAATCAAGGGTGGGCAAGCTGGTGATAATTTCTCCTTCCTTACATCGGACTCATCGAAAGAGCTTTATTACTCCGCTTCGAAAAGAAAAAGTTCTATTAACGCAGCGAACTTAATCGTTATTCCTGAGCCGGGGACGATTCATCTTTTAATAATAAGTTTTACTTTACTTATATTCCGAAAACATTCTTGGAGTATCCGTGACAAAAGAATACCGCCTGTCCAACCAAGTCAATCAGCTGTTAAAGCGCTGTCTTCTTCACGCCTTTGTTTTAGTTGCGGTGTGGATGGTGTTTTTTGGGCCATGGCGAAACAGGTTTTTTGAGTGGCTTCCCTATCTGGAGAAGCATGGGACGGAGCTTTTCGTCGTTTTCCTATTTATCTGGTCTGTGCAGTTGCTCCGTTTTATACGTCGAGGCGCTATTTCCGGCATTGCGTTGCAAGATAATGCGGTTCGGCTGACTTATAGCGGTTACTTTTCTGATGAGCCTATTACTGAAAGAACGCTAGAGGCCAAAGATATTTATTACATTGGTAGGCGAGGCTTCAATCTCGCGCTAGTTACCTCTGAGGGGCGTATTGAGCTGGGCGCTTCCGCCGCCGGGAATGAGTTTCTAAGTGACTTACAAAATGTTTTCCTGCTGAATAAAGCGCACTATCAGAGCCTGGATAAATCTCGTTTGTATGACATTTTTCAAGCTTTGCCGGCGGGTGCGCAGGCGGAATTGGTGGGAGAGGTCATTAACGAGAAAACAGAGGCGGAGGCGCTTGAACGCCAGCAGGAGTACTTTACGCCAAGTGAAGAAGCTGAGCCTCATGTTCATGGCGGAAATATTCATGAGTATCGAGGTTATAAAGCGCTTCCAGAACTTTCTTTCTCTGTTTGTCCCCGATGTGCGGATGAGTTGATATTAGCGGGAGGGTTGCTGTATGCGAATGCTGTTCCGCTTGAACTCGACGACGCCAAAGCGAAAGGTATACGTCAAAGGCTAAGCAATTCGCCGGCTCTAATGGATCGCCGACTATGCGCATGTTTGTCATGTGGGCTGGTGATAGGACAGGCGCGACCTGACGGCTTGCAAGAACAGGTTAGGAAGTATGGGCCGGAGGAGCTTCGAGCGAAACTGGAGGCAATGTCCGACCCGGGAGGCTCTACTTCCGGGGTGAATGCATCTGATCGTTCAGACGCATCGTGACTTTATCGATACCCTCGCCAAATCCGTTGGTCTCTGACTTTTCTATTGCAAAGCCATAGCGGGCGAAGAAGCCTTGGGTGTGTTGTGAGGTTTCAATCACAATCTCTTTTCCAGGATGCAGGCGAGTTGCCTGCTCCAGCCGATGCCGTAGCAGTTGTTCGCCCAACCCCGTTTTATGTTTTGTTCTGGCGAGCATGCCCCAGGATAAATAGACCGTATCCTGATACAGGCGCAGTCCGCCGCATCCTACGAGCTGGCCATCCTGCAGGGCGACGTAATACTGATTATCGTCAGCCTGGGTCACGCTATCTAGGAACTCAACGAATTGTTCTCTTTCATGAGGCGCGAAATATTTGTCGAGATTGCTGTCGAAAACACGAAGGCAATCCTGTTTGTGGATAGCGGAATAAAGTTTGATTTCCATGGTGTGCGCCCCTGATTTTGTCCCGTCCTGCCTGTTGGCTATACAGATCGCAAGATTAAGTTGCAAGCTGCTGTTCTGCAAATGATTATTGGAGTCCGTCGGATTGGGTTCCACGTCTGTCGAAAAAGACGTTAGGGATCTTGTTGTCCGCTTTTTGAAAGAAGTCACTCAGCGAGGAGAATGATGGATATAAAGCTTTTTCAGGTTGACGCCTTTACCGATGAAGTCTTTGGCGGTAATTCCGCGGCGGTGTGTCCATTGGAGGCCTGGTTGCCTGACTCTGTGCTGTTGAAGATCGCACAGGAAAACGCCTTGGCGGAAACGGCCTTTTTTGTGCGGGAAGGGGATGCCTTTCATCTGCGTTGGTTTACGCCGGAAATAGAGATGGACTTATGCGGCCATGCAACCCTCGCATCCGCTCATGTTTTGACGACGCATCTCGGTTATGAGCGTGACGCCATGGTATTCCGTTCCCTTAGCGGAGAATTGCGAGTGACCAGGAGAGATGGACGGTTGACCCTGGACTTTCCCGCCCGCCCGCCGAGTGTGGCGACAGCGCCGGTTGAGGTGCTGGAATCGCTTAATATCCAGCCGCTGGAAGTCTTGCGCGCACGGGACATCGTGCTGGTGTACGCCGATGAGGACGCGATTCGGGCGCTGCAGCCAGATCGAATGTTGATGGACCGCATTAACCTGGACCCCGGTGGCGTGGTGGCGACAGCGCCGGGCAAAGAGGTTGATTTTGTCTCCCGGTTTTTTACGCCCCAGGCGCACATTTTCGAAGACCCGGTCACTGGGTCCGCGCATTGCACTCTGGCTCCGTACTGGGCGGCCCGGCTTGGCAAGACTTCGTTGACCGCGGCGCAATTGTCCCAGCGTGGAGGTCGTCTGGATTGTGAAGTGGCCGGCGACAGGGTGCTGATGTCCGGATCGGCAGTGACCTATCTGAGAGGCGTTATCTCGATCTGATGAAGCGCGTTTTCGTCAGCTCCAAGAAGCGTTTTTCTTTTGCGCCGGTTATGCCATTATCCGACACAGGCTTTTGATTTTTGTTGAGATAGCGGCGATAGCGGATGACTCCTGGCGAATCGGAAAAACTGGTGCTTGAACATGATGCAGCCCGTTTGTTCATGCGTTGTTATGAGCGGCTGACGGGAACGCCAATCCGGCATATCTGGCACAACCAGCCGATCAAGCCGGATGTTTCCTGCTTTCTGAACGGTGAACGTCTGGATATGGAAATCGCGCATTTGTATGGCTCAGAGAAGGAAGCCATGCAACTACTGGGGCGCGACCTGGACCGGAATACGCTTCATGAGCTGCAGATGCTGGAGGAGTCGGACGCCGACGGACGTTTGTTGCGAGCGCTGAACCGCATACTCGCCAACAAAGCCTTGAAAACATACAAAAGTGAGCGTGTATGGCTGGTCATCCGCAACGCTCACCCAGCTTGGCGCGCCGATGAGATTCGAGGGTTGCAGCATTGTATTCAGGTGCCGGACAGTCACCCTTTTGAGCAGATTTGGATGGTGGCGGATATGAAGGCGGAGAGCGGTATCGTACAGCTGTTTCCCTGAGACGGAGACTGCGGCGCGATAGAGTCGCCGCAGTCAAAGACCCTTAGCTTTGTGTGTCGTCATCCATTGCAGCGGTCTGGAATACGCCGGAGTTTTTCTCCTGTTCGTATTTGAGCGCCGCACCCGCGACGGGCGCGCTTTTACCAGTGACCATCCATTGTTTGATGCGGTTGGCGTCGCCGATAGGCGTGCGTCTGCCATAGGAATCCAACAGCACGATCGCTACAGGGCGTTCGCCCACGTCCGCCAGCATCACCAGACAACGACCGGCTTCATTGATAAATCCGGTTTTACTGAGCCTGATGCCCCACTCACCCTGGCGCACCAAAAGGTTGGTGTTGCGGTACTCCATTTCGTTTTCCGTTTCGCCAAGCTTGATCAGGTGACTGGGAGTCGTGGTGTAATCACGGATGAGTTTATAACGTGACGCAGCGGAGACCATTCTGACCAAGTCCGAGGCGGTGGACACATTCTCCATGGACAATCCGCTGGGCTCGACAAAGCGCGTGTCGCGCATGTTCAGCGCTCTCGCCTTGTCATTCATAGCATTGACGAAGGCGCTCATGCCGCCAGGATATGAACGTCCCAACGCCAGCGCAGCGCGGTTTTCCGAAGACATCAGCGCCAGCAGGAGAAGCTCGCTGCGGGGCAATACGGCGCCGATACGCATCCGCGAATATGTATTTTTCCAGGTGTCGACGTCTTCTTCCGTAATCGTCACCATTTCATCAAGGGGCAACTCCGCATCCAGCACGACCATGGCGGTCATCAGCTTGCTGATGGACGCGATGGGAGCCACCGTTTCCGGATTTTTGGCGAATAAGGTAACGCCGCTCTCCACATCCACCACCTTGGCGTTTACGGAACCCAGGCTGATGTTGGCCGTATCCAGGCTTTGCAGGTTTTCAGGGAGAATGGTTTCAGAATCAGCGAGTACAACCGAGGAACAGAATAAAAGAAACAGAGCGATCAGGATGTTTTTCATAAATGGCGCAACGTTGTAGTCAGGTCTGAAAAGTATCGTGCCGCACGAACCCCGACCGTAAACGGGTGTAAGGCGTTAAACAGGGTCTATTGTCCTAGCATAGACCAATTGTGTGATTTTGCACCCATGGTGCGACAAAATTACACAATTCTATACCTTTTTAATCAAAAGATTATGGTCTTCTTTTAATGTGGTTTAGGTCAATGGGAAATCCGGTATAAAGCAAAGGTTTAGCGTGGATTAGGTCACGCCGGGCAGAGTTGTTTAATGGGCAGCTTAGACGCTGGTAGGGTTAAGTTTTCCCAGCTGAAAACCTGAATGTAATGAATGACGAAGTCCGCTCGCAGGGCTTCAGAAGCGCTCCGCTCTGTTTCGCGCCTAATGGAACGCGAGGATGCCTCAAAGATATTTTCCTCTATGTGAATAATGGGAGATTTAGGATAAGTCTAAAGAGAAGGCGCATTAGAGCGCGCCTTTTCTTTATTTGAAGTCGCCATTGACGTGGTGTCGGCGTTACTTGGTTTTGATGTGATAGCCAAGGATCAAAGATTCCAGAATGATGGACTTCGCCAGATGGATTGCTTCAGCTTCGGAGGCGCAGTCAATTTGAGCCCGGCTTTCACTTTCTTGAGGAACGCCATGTAAGTGGAGGCCTGTGAGTGAGCATTCGAATAAGACGCTGGTATGGCTTATCTTGAGGTTAAGATGATGAAAAGGCCCATTAACCTCGTCACGCATGCTCTGCAGCAGGCATATGGCTTCCTCTTGGGATGCTGAAATGGCGTGCGAAGGCGGCAACTGCTCTCTGCTTGTGGCTAAAGCCTCCAGATCCAAGGGCTTGTAGTCGCTGTATTCGTGGCCTGAGCGGGCAATCTGGTCCAGACGCTGTAGGCAATCCAGGCTTTGAGACGTGTTTGCAATAGCGAGAATGCGCGGTAAGCGTCGCAAAATAGGCTCTTCGTTGCACTGTTTTCCCCCCGGTAAACCCCGGGTCCGGAACGCAGTTGCAGCGCAGAGTGCGGAGATGGTGGCGGGCTTGTCGCCGCTAAGCGTCCAGGCCCGCGCCGCTAGCAGATCTAACCAGGGCATAAAGCGCGGCTCTGCGTTATGTAGCTGGGTGAGAATTTCCACTTCCGTTGCTTGATATAGCCAATGCCTGATATCCGCCTCAGGCTCTATGGTGCGCATAAGGTAGAGGGTTTTGGTCATCTGCGAAGGCTTTATATGGGGTAACTCAAGCAGCTCTGCAAATGCAGGCAAAGCCCCAACTCCCTGTATTCGCAATGCTAATAGTCCCTTCCACGCATCGGGGGAGCTTTTCTCATCAATGCTGTACTGCAGCATCTCTTTGAGGTAGGAGGATAGCGCTGCAATGGCCTCAGGGTGGCGATACTCTTCTCTTATAATCCGCTCACAGACACTTTCAGGAAGGTATTTTTCAGGGTGCTTGAAGGCATCAGGGAGATCTTCCGGTACCACATCCGTTGCATACTCGTCTTCATCATCAAATTCAGGCAACGCTTCAGGAGCGACGCCGAGAGAGTCTAGTGCGTCTCTGGTGGTTTCTTTGATGATGGCGTGTGCAATTTCGAAAATACTGGCTTCTGAATATATGTGATAGCGGATGTCTGCTTCAAAACCTGTCAGCTTGAGTTCGGCGATAGCTCTTAGAGGGCCGTAGATTCTGGGGTTATTGTTACGATTTCCCAGCAATCGGCGTGTCCACTCCCGCCAATATGCGTTCCGTGGATCATCTTTCAGCAAGGGATAGAGCAGCCCGGATTTGATATCCAGGTCGTAGTAGGGGGCGATGGTTTTTCTCAAACAGTGACTTCGCTGCTTGAATCGCCGCATTCGGGTCCAGTTTGGTCCAGGCGATGACGGCCTCGGTGTACCTCACCAGCGTGAACTCTCTTAAGAAGCTGTTTGCGTCATCAACGTCAAGGTGGGTAATGCGAGTTACGTAGTCGGCGATAAACCCGGTGTGCTGCTGTAATCCTAGATCGCCAACTACTTGTAGAGCGTCGCCGAAGGCGCGCTTGAATAATGTAGGGAGGTCGCGAAAGCCGAGGATTTTTTCTGCAATCTGCTCGGCGGCCGGCATACGTTCTTTCAATACCCAATGCACCGCCGCCAGATAGTGGTTCTCTATGTCTGACATGTTGCTCAAGGTCAGCCCTTCCTTTTTGCGTTTCTGTGAAAGGGCTTCTTCGTTCTTGCGGGCGACTTCCAGTATATCGAACAGCCGCCAGGCGGCTTTTTGCAGAACCTCATTACGGCGAGGATGCTTGCTGCTGTGCAGACATTGAACGACATACTCCAGACGATCATCCTCTGGACGCAGTTGCAGTACGGCGGCTTCCAATGCGGAAAGGGCGTTGTCATCGTCGTATTTGCCGAGCGTCAGGGTAATGCCGGGATAGGCTTTCTTGTTCTCAACATCGAACTTCAGTCCTGAGCGGAAGGCGGCGGCGATGGGTAGCGATAGGCGTGAATCCAGCATATCTGGAAGCCAACTGTATGGCCATTCGTTATGGGCGTAGTCAGTTCTTTCGCTGAAGTAGGCTTTGACAATTTTGGCGAAACTTTCGTCCTTGGCGGCGATCGCTTTCAACGCCAGGTCATGCATGGCGACGTCGTCGGGGTACTCCGCTATTAACGCCAACGGATCTGCGCCTTTTTCTATTTGCTCTTGGAAAGCCTTCGGAGTTAGCCGTTTGGTCTGGGTTTCGCCCTTAGGCTTGAGCAGCGTTGCGCGTAAGCTGGGTTCAAGCTGCTCCGGCGCGCAATTGGCCTGAGTTTGGGCTATCAGGTGGTTTATTTTTTTACGATTCAAGCTTCCGAATCTTACCGAGCCGGTTTTTTGCTCCAAGGCTGCGAGTGTCTCGGACAACGCCGCTGCGATGGCCTGCGTGATGGCGCCCAAGGCGCAGGCATGCTTGACCAGATCGATGGTTTCGCGGCAAGCGCTGTGATTGCCAAGAAAGAAATGCGCGAGCATCCAGTAGGTCGCCAGCACGGGTTCCTGAGCAAGCAATGGCTTCTCTTGTTCGTAAACATCAAAGGCCGGCGCCTTGTCCATTTTGGCGGCGAAGGCATAGGTGGGTTCGCCGGAAGGGTGGCCATGCATCCACTCCGTGCGGGTGAATAGTTGCCTGGGATCGTGGTAATAGGGGCGCTGCTTGATCTCCGCTTCGGCGAAGGCGTTAAAGTCATCAATCGCATGCAAGGCGGCGTCGGAATGTTTACAGACCCATTCCTCCTCTTCACCGGATTCTGAGATGTGCGGGCCTTCCGGCCAGCGGTTGACGATGAAGTCTGCGATTGAGTAATACTCCTCCTCGGAGGGCTCGCCACACTCGTGATCAAAGATAATCACGCGGGCTGTTCTCAAGGGAGACGGCAGCATATTGACGAAGCAGGCGTCTCCGCTGGGGTCTTCACCCAACATCGCCATACCGGTTAGCAGGCGCAAAATCATCTCAAAATCGGACAGCGAGGCTGCGATAACCTTAGGGGGGATAATTTGGGGGTGACCTAACGGCTCACCCTCCAGCGCCCAGGTATCAGAAATGGCGTCGCTATGGCGATGGTAGGCTTCCAGGCACTCCGTCAACTCAATGACTTCGTCGGGGACGGGGTGACCAAACAAGGCTGTCGTTTCCTTCGCATTGTCGTGGAAGTGGCCTTTTTGTCTCTGGACGATGTCTAAGAAGTCCTTTCTATCCGCGTTCTGATGCAGCATGTAGTAACTCATGATTTCTGCGAGCCTGCCGCCCAGCAGGTCGTTGCGCGTCAGTATGGGATTATTCATGTCTTATCCAAATTGCTGTTTTTCTGTGGGACTGGCTTTTGCTGGTTGCTGATATCGATTTGAAAGGCGCGGTGGGACGCGCCTTATTGTTGAAACAATCTACTTGTTGCGTTTCTTCGCTTTTTTAGGCGCTGGTTTTTCCTGACTGTAGCCAAGAATCATGGCCTCGAACGCTATGGATTGCGCCAGTGATAGCGCGGCGTTTTCATTCTGGACGCGGATCTGTCCCGCGCTCTTCAACTCATTGTCTTCCATACAGGTGCGGAAGTAGAGATTGTGCACGCCGCACTCAAACATGACGCTGTCGCTGGTGGGGGTAATCGTCAGCGTGTAGATGGCTTCGTCATCGTCGGGGCCTTTAATAGGCTGCTTGAAACGGATGGTTTCGCCCTTGTTTATTTGGAACGCGTTTGCATCGGGCTGGGCGCGGCGACGGGTCAGGCGGCTGACGTCGAGGGTGTACAGGCCCGCCTTATCTACACAGCGCTTGAGTTTCTTTAAGCTGCCATCTATGCGTTTATCGCCTTTAAACCGCGACAGGATCTGCGGCAGCCTGATCAGTATCGGTTCTTCATCGCTCCAGTCCCCCAGGGGAAATGACAAGCGGTGTTCCATCACTTGAGAGAGAGCATTGAGCAACGGCTCCGAATGCTGATTTTGATTAAGGGCGACGGCGCGTGCGGCGATCAGGTCCAGCCAGGGTAGAAAACGGGGCGCTGGGTTGGCGAGTTGCGCCAACAGCTCAGCTAAGTCCGCGCTGTATAGCCACTCGCGTAAGCTGGCTTCAGTCTCCACGAAACGCATGGTGTAGAGAATCTTGTTGTAGTGATCCATCGCCATGTGCTGCAGCTGCAGGAGATGCGCGAATGCAGGCTGTGCCTCAACTCCCTGAATGCGTAAGGCGCGCAGTCCCTCTCTTGACTCAACTCTATCGGAGTCGTCTCCACTATATTGCAACAGGTCCGTCAGATACTTTGAGAGGGCCGGTATCGCCTCTGGATAGATGTGGTTTTCTTTATAGATGCGTTTGCAAACATGCTCCAGATCATGCTTTTCCGGGTGGGCTAACGCATCTGCAAGTTGATCTGCCGGAACTTCCATGGCGAACTGGTCTTTTTTACTTCGTGTTGGGGCTTCGACGCTATCTTTATTGAGTGCGCGATAACTGTCCCAGGCGATTTCTTTGAGCAAGACCTGTGCAGGAAATAAGTCGTTATAGTCGGAGTAAAGGTGATACCGGACGTCTTCCATAAGCGACGTCAGCTTCAGCTCCTCCGCTGCGCGTAGTGGGCCGCAAATGCGTGTGGCGTTACTGCGATTCCCCAGTAGCCGGCGAGCCCAGTCAAGTAGTTCGGCATTACCCTTATCATCCTTCAGCAGGGCGTAGAGCAACCCTGATTTGATCTCTAAGTCGAAATACTGGCTCTCCGTCTCACGGTTGAACAGCTTTTTAGCGGTGGCCTTGGCGGCTTCAGGATTTAACTTGCTCCAGGCGATGGCGGCCTCAATATAGTTCAACAGGGTGACATTTTTGATAGTCATTTTGGGGGCGTTGACGTTGATAGTCGCGACGCGTGTTACGTAATATTCTGCGAACTCCTCATGCTCTTGCAGGCCATGGTTTCCGGCAAGTCTGAAGGCGTCTCCCAATGTATGTCTGAACAAGTTAAAGTGTTCACTGTTACGAAGCAGCTGTTCGGCGATTGGTAGCGCGGCTTTAGAATCTTCTTTTAGAAATATATGCGCCGCCTGTAGGTAGTGGTTTTCCACTCTAATCATATTTTCCAGAGAAGGACCTTCCTCCCGGCGCTGCTGGGCTTGCTCCTGCTGGTTTTTCATGGCGACCTCCAGAGTCTGGAACAGCCGCATAGCGGTTTTCTCCATAATTTGGTTGCGACGGGGATGCTTGCTGTCCCGCAGGCACTGAACGACATATTTCAAACGGTCATCGTCAGGAGGTAGTAGTGAAACAGCCGCCTCCAACGCATCCATTGCGTTGTCATCGTCATATTTGCCGAGAGTTCGCGTGATGCCGGCGTAAGCTTTTTTATGCTCAGCGTCATACTTCAGCCCTGATTTAAACGCAGTGGCCAAAGGCAATGATAAGCGTTTGTCTATAAGCTCTGGTCGTCGTCTGTGAGGCCACTGATTAAACGCGTCTTCAGTTCGCTCCTTGAAATAGGCGGTGACTATTTTATTGAATTCACTGTCTTGTTCTCCCAGGGCGGCCAGCGCCAAGTCATGGGTGGCCACGTCATCGGGATATTCCGCTATCAGCGTTAGCGGATCGACGCCGCTGGCGAGGCGCTGTTTGCACTCTTTGGGTTTTAGCCGTTTAAGCTGGGTCTCGCCTCTGGCTTCCAACAGGGCTGCGCGGCGCGCAGGCTCCAGATGCTCAGGTGAGCAATTGGCTTGAGTCTGGCTTATGAGGTCAGTAATTTTCTGATGATCAAGACGTCCGAATTGCGCTGAGTCCGGCTTGGTTTCCAAGGCGGTCAGTGTTTCATCCAGGGCTTCCGCCAGCGCTTGCGTAATGCTTCCCAGGGCATTGGCCTGTTTGACCACGTTAATCGTTTCGCGACAGGCGGTATGATTACCCAGAAAGAAATGCGCGAGCATCCAATAGTTCGCCAGCGCTGGTTCTTTATCGAGTAATGGTTTCTCCTGCTCGTACACCTCAAATGTAGGGGCTTGATCCATTTTTGAGGCGAAGGCGTAAGTGGGGCGGCCGGAGGGATGGCCATGCAGCCAGTCTGTGCGGCTGAATAATTGTTTGGGGTTGTGGTAGTAAGGGCGCTGGTCTATTTCCGCTTCGGCGAAGGCGTTGAAGTCTTCAATGGCTTGTTTGGCGGCGTCGGAGTGTTTGCTGAACCATTCTTCTTCCTGGAAGTCTTCCTCGTACTCATCTTCATCCTCTTCATCATCACCTTCGTCCTCATCATCCATGTCATCGTCGTCCGGCTCTCTAAGGCAGTCCTCCTCCCAACGGTCTGCGACGAAGTCGGCGATGGAGAAGTACTCTTCGGAGGACGGCTCCCCGGTTTCGTGATCATAAACGATCACTCGGGCCGTACCGAGAGGAGAGGGGAGCATGTTGAGAAAGCAGGTGTCGCCGCTGGGGTCCCGGCCGATAATTTCGAGCCCGGTAAGCAGGCGCATAATCAGTTCGAAGTCACGGAGAGAGGTAGCGATGTCTTTGGCGCTGACTTTGTTTGGCAGGCTCATCATTTCGCCAGCAAGCATCCAGACGTCTTGGGCGGCGCCACTGTACCTGTCATAAGCGGTCATGCACTCTTCCGCTTCGATAACTTCAGCAGGGACGGGGTAGCCGAAAAGCGCTTCTACGCGTTTGGCTTTGTCATCGAATTTACCTTTTTGCTTGCGGGCGATGTTTAAGAAGTCCTTTCTGTCCGCGTCCTGCTGCAGCATGTAGTAGCTCATGATCTCCGCCAGCTTGCCGCCCAGCAGATCGTCTCGCGTCAGTATGGGATTATTCATTTTTACTTCCAGGAAATGCAGGTCTCATAAATGAATGGCGTGTTTGTTCTGACAAACAGCATAACTCATATTTCGACATATCCCGAACCGACACCCGGGCCAGGAAAAATCCATGGCGCTTGAACATCAGGTAGGAGCGGAATACGACGAAATTGATCGACTCCGAGGCGACTTGCGGGGTGATATCGTCAGGGCCCTGGCCGGTGTAAGCTTCGACGCCGGCCCAGTAAGGCGAGCTAGCGCATACCAGCTCTCCCATATGATTTAGCTTGCAGAGTATTTCCGCCATGCCTCTGGCTTGTGATGGCGAAAAATGGCTGACGAATACGCCATTTTGGATCAGCAGATTATTCAGGTCCGCAATGTCGCAGACTTCTTCTTCGATATTATCGTTGGCGTACACCAGCTTGAAGCGGGTGAGCCGGGCGATATCCTGATAGGTGGCGCGTTCCTCAAACTCGCTCACTGAATACAGAGTGAGCTCCCAACCAACGCCACAGATTTTTCCCGCCACTTTTGTCATTGTCTTCTTCCAACTCCCTCAATCGGCTCGGTCAGCGTTGAGCGTCGCTATCGCATCCGGTCGGCGCCGGATGCAGAAACATAATAGACGCTCATAACCGCACGCCACCTGGGGTGTACCCTAGGCTGCGGTAAAGAAACGCTGTGCAACGCCGGCTGACTTTGCCGATTCCCTGAAGATCTACGTTATATATGTACTGAATTTACAAAATTATCCCTATTTCATGGAAATTTTGTCAAAAAAGTATAATTTTTTCGATGGTAGGTATTAGAGTTGGAAACTGGATTGACGCATAGTAATTCTGCTTTAAGTCATTAAGGCCCCCTTTGAATATAAAAATAACACTTCTTCGGAGGTAACCTATGAAGTTTCTATCCCGCGCTGCGTTGGTTTCGGCGGCGACCATTTCCCTGGGGATCTCATCTCTCGCGTCAGCGGTTGAGGAAATCACAATCGCTACCGTCAACAACGGCCACATGATCGAAATGCAGAAGCTGAGCAGCCATTTCGAAAAGGCCAATCCAGACATCAAATTGAAATGGGTGACGCTTGAAGAAGGCGTGTTGCGCCAGAACGTCACGCAGGACATCGCCAATAAGAGCGGCTTGTACGATGTGATGACCATCGGCATGTACGAAACGCCGATCTGGGGCAAACGCGGTTGGTTGAAGGAAATCAAAACCGACGCGTCCTATGATGTGGACGATATTCTACCGGCGGTTCGTAAAGGACTGTCCGTTGACGGCAAACTCTATGCTGCGCCTTTCTACGGCGAAAGCTCCATGATCATGTACCGCAAGGATCTGGTTGAAAAAGCGGGCATGACTATCGAAGACCGACCCACCTGGGGCCATATCAGAGACGTCGCCGCGGCGCTGCATAAGCCCAAGGATGGCGTCTACGGCATCTGCCTGCGCGGAAAATCCGGATGGGGCGACAACATGGCGTTCATCTCCACCATGGCTAATTCATTTGGCGCGCGCTGGTTTGATGAAAAGTGGAAGCCGCAGCTGACCACGCCTGCCTGGACCCACGCGGTCAGCTTCTATGTCGATCTGCTGAAGAACTACGGCCCGCCGGGCTCCAGCTCTAACAGCTTCAACGAGATCCTGGCGTTGTTCAATGAAGGCAAGTGCGGCATCTGGATCGACGCCACTATTGCTGCGTCATTCGTCAGCGATCCCAAACAGAGCAAGGTTGCGGATAAAGTCGCCTTCGCTCAATCACCCGTCGCTGTGACCGATAAAGGCGCCAACTGGTTGTGGGCATGGTCGCTCGCTATTCCCGCCGCGACCAAGCATGCTGAAGCAGCGCAGAAGTTCGTCACCTGGGCTACTTCCAAGGACTATATCCAACTGGTGGCGGATACGCAGGGATGGGGCTCGGTTCCCACTGGAACACGCACCAGCACCTACGAAAATCCTGAGTTCCTGAAAGCGGCGGTATTCGCATCAGCGGAACTCAAGGCCATTAACTCCGCTAATCCGGAAGACAACACTCTGGAGCCGTCGCCTTATATCGGCGTACAGTTCGCCGCTATTCCTGAGTTTCAGGCGATTGGCATGGCGACCGGGCAGATGTTGACCGGGGCGTTGACGGGCAGCGTGTCCGTTGAAAAAGCGCTGCAGTCCGCCAATGTATCGGCGGATCGTCAGATGCGTCAGTCCGGCTATTACTGATCCGTACTTCGCGACATGAGATAAACCGCCTGCGCCGCCGTGTTTATGGGCATTCACGGCGGGCTGCGGGCGGCGACTCCAACCGCGAAGCCGTCTTCGGATCTTAAGAACCCAGTTACCAGAGAGTGTTTCGATGCAACGTGCTGTAACGCGAACGTTACTCGCTCCGTCCGTCATCTCACTGTTGTTGTGGATGATCGTGCCCCTGGCGATGACGATATATTTCTCCACCATCCGTTATAACCTGCTGTACCCCGGCGAGCATAACTTCACTGGCTTGCTGAACTACGAATTTTTCGTCACCGATCCTGGCTTCTGGCCGGCGGTGAACAATACGCTGATCCTGCTGGGATCGGTGCTGGCTATCACTGTGGTGCTTGGCGTGGCGTTGTCCGCCCTGATTGATCAGCCTTTCTTTGGGCGCGGCGCTGTGCGCGTATTGTTGATCTCGCCGTTTTTCGTCATGCCGACGGTCAGTGCGTTGATCTGGAAAAACATGATGATGAACCCGGTGTATGGGGTCTTCGCCTGGCTCTCGCAAATGGTTGGGATGGAGCCGATGGACTGGCTGGCGGATGCGCCCTTGCTGTCCATTATCATCATGGTGAGTTGGCAGTGGCTGCCGTTTGCGATTCTGGTGTTCGTCACCGCGTTGCAGTCTCAGGATACCGAGCAAAAAGAAGCGGCGCGTATGGACGGCGCCACCAGCTGGCATATTTTCCGCTATCTCACCATTCCCCACCTCGCGCGTCCGGTTGCTGTGGTGATCATGATCGAAACCATTTTCCTGCTGGTGGTGTTCGCCGAGATTTATGTTTCCACCGGCGGCGGTCCCGGCTATGACAGCACCAACTTGGCGTATCTGATTTATTCCCAGGCGCTGCTGCAATTTGACGTGGGCATTGCGTCCGCAGGCGGCCTGTTTGCGGTGGTGTTAGCCAATATCGTGGCGTTTTTCCTGATTCGCGCCATCGGCAAGAACTTAACGGTGTGAGGCGGCTATGAATCTGAAGCAAAAACTTAAAGTGCGAACCTGGATTGTAGGCGCTTCCGCCTGGGGAATCGCGTTGCTGCTGTTTTTCCCCATTCTGTGGATGTTCCTGACCTCATTCAAAACCGAACTGCAGGCGATTTCCACGCCGCCTACCTTAGTGTTCGAACCGACTCTGGAGAACTTTTCTCTGGTGCAGGAGCGCAGCGATTATCTGAAGCACGCCATCAACTCGATTGTGACGTCCTTCGGCGCGACTATTCTGGCGCTGCTGATCGCCATTCCCGGCGCTTACGCCATGGCGTTTTATCCCGGAAAGCGCACCAAGGATCTGCTGTTGTGGATGCTGTCCACCAAAATGCTGCCGGCGGTGGGCGTACTGGTGCCGATTTACATTCTGTTCCGTGATTACGGGCTGCTCGATACGCGTATTGGTCTGATCATCATTTTCACCATGATGAACCTGCCCATCGTGGTGTGGATGCTGTTTTCCTACTTCAAAGACATTCCCAGGGAAATCCTGGAAGCCTGCAGGATGGACGGGGCCAGTCCCATGGGCGAGGTGGTGAAAATCGTCATGCCGCTGGCCTGGGGCGGCATCGCCTCCACTGGCCTGTTATCCATTGTGCTGTGCTGGAACGAGGCGTTCTGGTCTCTCAACCTGACTGCGGCGGACGCCGGCACGCTGACTTCCATGATCGCCTCATACTCCAGCCCGGAAGGCCTGTTCTGGGCCAAGCTTTCGGCGGCTTCCACACTGGCCTGCGCCCCCATCGTTGCGTTCGGCTGGTTGTGTCAGAAGCAGTTGGTGCAGGGCCTGACGTTCGGCGCCGTGAAATAGTTTTCGAGGATTTATCCGATGAGTTATCTGAATATTAAAGATCTGCATAAACATTACGATCAGTACCATGCTATTCGCGGCGTCAATCTGGAAATCCAGGAAGGGGAGTTTATCGTTTTCGTCGGTCCGTCCGGCTGTGGTAAATCCACGCTGCTGCGTTTGATCGCGGGGCTTGAACTGGTCTCCGAAGGCTCTATCCATCTGGACGGACGGGATATCACCGAAGCGCCGTCTTCCAAGCGGGATCTGGCCATGGTGTTCCAGTCCTATGCGCTGTATCCGCACATGACCGTGGCGGAAAACCTTTCCTTCGCCTTGCGTCTGGCGAAACGGCCGCAGGCGGAAATCGATCAGAAAGTGCGTTCCGTCGCCGCCTCGTTGCAACTGGATAAACTGCTGGCGCGCAAGCCGCGTGAGTTGTCCGGCGGACAACGGCAGCGGGTCGCTATCGGGCGCGCCATTGTACGACAGCCTAAAGTTTTCCTGTTTGATGAGCCGTTATCGAACCTGGACGCGGCTCTGCGGGTGCAGATGCGTCTTGAGCTGGCGCGTCTGCATAAACAGCTTGGCACGACGATGATTTACGTGACTCACGATCAAGTGGAGGCGATGACTCTGGCGGACCGGGTGGTCATTCTCAATCAGGGCCAGATCGAACAATGCGGCTCTCCCATTGACCTATACCAACAGCCGGCGAATCGCTTTGTCGCGGAATTTATCGGCACGCCGAAGATGAATATGTTGGCGATCGATCAAGTGATACACGGCGGCGAAAGCGTCGAAGTGCGCGCGGCTGACGCCCATCTGCGTCTTCCTGCGCGGGTGTTGGCGGACAATGTCAGCGCCGGATGGAGTCTGGGAGTGCGGCCTGAACATATCCATATCGCTCCAATAGGCGATGGACCGGTGCAGGGGCGTATTGAACTGATTGAAAACCTGGGTTCGGAAGCTTACTGCCATGTGCAAGTGAACGGCTGCGGGAATCTGGTGGTGAAGTCCGCCGCGCGCAGCGGTTTGATGGAAGGCCAGCAAGTGAGCCTGAACTTTGATGCGGAAGAAATGCGTCTATTCAATCCGCAAAATCAGGCGGTGTATGTGAATGGCGGGGAGACGGCTCATGTCTGATACGCGTTCTGGGGCGAACGACGCAAGGTTGCTCAAGCTGTCCTATGATCGTTCGCAAGTAAGCTCGTCGGTGGTCCACCTCGGGGTCGGCGCTTTCCATCGGGCGCATCAGGCCTATTATTTCAATGCGCTGCTGGCCCATGAGGATTGTCTGGACTGGGGCATTACCGGCGTGAATCTGCGGCCCGCCGACAGCCCTGCGTTCGCTGCGCTGCAGGCGCAGTCTGGAAGCTATGTGCTGAAAACCGTTTCGCCTGAAGGTGAAGCGCGCTATGAAGAAATTGGCGCGCTGATTCGTTTGCTGGACGGCGCAGTGTCTCCGCAGAGCGTGGATCAATGCCTCGCGGATGCGCAAACGCAATTGGTCACCATTACGGTGACGGAGGGCGGCTATTATCTGAAGGAAGATGGTCTGCTGGATGTCGCCCATCCTGAAATCGCCGCGGATCTGCAGGGCAGTGGACGTAATACGTTATATGCGTTTCTGCATGCGGGATTAAGAGCGAGAATGCAGTCCAGACAGGGGCCCATCACCCTGCTGAGCTGCGACAACCTGCGTCATAACGGCGATACCCTGAAGACCGGTTTCACCCAGTACCTGCAGCAGGTTGGCGATGCCGACCTGTTGTCCTGGCTGCGTGATAACGCCAGTTTCCCCAACGCCATGGTGGATCGTATTACGCCGCGTCTTTCGCCTGAGCATTCACGTGATGTGCGCGAGCGATTTGGCGTCGCTGACGCGTTGACGGTGATGGCGGAAGACTTTGTGCAGTGGGTGGTCGAGGATGATTTCGCCGGGCGGCGTCCACCGCTGGAGCGCGTCGGCGTGACGCTGGTGGAGCATGTGCAGCCTTATGAGGAAGCGAAAATCCGTATCCTCAATGGCGGTCATACCGCCTTGTCCTACTACGCTGCTTTGCGCGGATTCCCTACGTACGACGCGGCGGTGCATGATCCTGAGTTGAGAGCGTTTGTCGAAGCCTTTGAAGAGCAGGAGGCGATTCCTGCGTTAGGGGATTCGCCCCTGGATTTACACGCCTACTGGCGCAAAGTGCTGGCCCGCTTTGGCAACCGCAATATCGGCGATCGCATTGAGCGTATATGTGCGGACGGCGGCAGCAAGTTCCCGATATTCATCCTGCCGACCTTGCAAGGCGGCTTCGCGGCCGGTCGCACGCCGGAGCGAACACTACAGGCCATTGCGTACTGGTATGTCTTTATGCAGCGAGTGCGCGCCGGGCAGGCTCCGGTTCCTTATTACGAGCCGGAATGGCCGCGGCTGCAAAAACTGTTATCCGCCCCGGATGCCGTGGCGCGCTTTGTCTCCGACGCCAAACTCTGGGGAGATCTGCCGCAGCGCTATCCTGAATTTGGCGAATTGCTGCGACGTCATATTGAGTCGGCTTCTCGCGCTTTTAACGACATCCCCTCTTTTGAAAGGAAAGACACTGTGAGTTATCCCATTGAAAACCTGACCAACCTGCAGGGCAAAACCGCTCTGGTGACCGGCGCTGGCGGCGGTATTGGCGCGGCCGTGGCGGAGGCGTATCTGGCGGCGGGCGCTTCCTGCGTGCTCTGCGATTTGCCCGCAACCCCGTCGAAAGAGGCTGCGGCCGTGTTGGAGCAGTACCCCGAAACAGCCTGTTATGTGCAGGCGGACGTGACGGATATGGCCTCCGTGGATCGCTTGCTGGAGCAGTCAGTGGAACGTTTCGGCGGCGTGGATATCCTGTTCAATAACGCGGCGGTATTTGATCTGGCGCCGCTGCTGGAATCCAATGAAGCCATGTATGAGCGGATATTTTCCGTAAACGTGAAAGGCGCCTTTTTCACGATGCAGAAAGTGGCGCAACACATGGTAGACTCGCAAAGGCAGGGCAAAATCATCAATCTGGCGTCTCAGGCTGGGCGCAGAGGTGAGGCGTTAGTGTCGCACTATTGCGCGAGCAAAGCGGCGATCATCAGCTATACGCAGTCGGCTGCGCTGGCGCTGGCCAAGCACAATATCACCGTCAATGGGATCTCCCCTGGAGTGGTGGATACTCCCATGTGGGAGCAGGTGGACGCCTTGTTCGCCAAATATGAAAACCTGCCTTTGGGTGAGAAGAAAAGGCGGGTGGGATTGGATGTGCCGCTTGGACGCATGGGCGCGCCGGAGGATATCTGTGGGATGGCGCTGTTTCTGGCGTCGCCGGCCTCAAATTACATTACGGCGCAGACATTCAACGTGGATGGCGGCAACGTCATGAGCTGAGCAGTAGGTTAAGTCGATGCGGAAGATGAATAAAGGCGTGCCGGAAATCGAGTTGACGGACCGCAGCGCGGGCACAGTGCGTTATATCGAGCATGGATTCCCCAGCGATTTGATTCGCTGGCACGTGCACGAGGAGTACGAGTTGCACTTCATCGTCGCCACCACCGGTAAAGTCTTTATCGGCGATTATGTGGGGCTGTTCGGGCCGGGGCAGTTGATTCTGACCGGCCCCAGGCTGCCGCATAACTGGATCAGCAAGAATGACCCGGAGTCTGAAGTGGAGCTGAGGGACATGTTGCTCCACTTCAATCACGATACGATCGAGCAGGGCATCAAGGTCATTCCCGAATTGAGCCAGTTGCTGCCGATGCTGGAGCGTGCGCGCTCCGGCATCGAATTCATCGGCGTCGATCTCGATGAGGTGCGCACCCGTTTCGCAGAGATCCGCGACGCCTCCGGTCTGGCCCGCATCGTGCTGTTTTTTGATTTCATGAATGAGCTGGCGGCCTGGCCGAACTACCGCATGCTCTCCACCATGCAGATCAACTCCAAAGCCAACGAGACCATGCAACGCAAGATCAATACGGTGGTGGAGTATGTGATCAACAATATTGAATCGCCGATCAGCTTGCAGGAGGTGTCGGAACTGGTGGGCATGACGGACAGTCATTTCTCACGCTTTTTCCGCAAAGCCACCGGCAATCGTTTTGTTGAGTTTCTTAATCGCATCCGCGTCAGCCGCGCATGCTGTCTGCTGGCGGAAACCGATGAGCAGGTGGCCAGCATCTGTTTTCAGGTGGGCTTCAATAATGTCGCCAATTTCAATCGGCGCTTTCAGGAGTTGAAAGGGCTTACGCCCAGAGAGTACCGGCAGCAGGCGACTCAGCGTTTTTAGTCAGGCTGGAGAGCGTTACTCGTTCTCCACTTTCGCCCTGACGGCCTGGATTTCATCCAGTTTGACTTTCAGTATGGCCTCCAGCTTGATGAGCTTTTCAAGCGTGTCGACGTCTTTTTGCCGTTCATACAGTTGCGTGAAGGTGCGGGTGATTTCATTGAGAATCGGATGCAGCTTTTCGAACTCCTCAGCCATGGCGTGTCCTCCTACATTCTGAATAGACACCTGATACAGTTTCGTACCCAATACTAATTTTATAGAAGCAGAACCCCGCTTTCGCCAGCTTGACGCGACTATGCGCCATCACGCAAGGAACGCCGTGTTTATGCATACAGGAGGGCGTTAGCACGGCGAAAGCCCGCAGGAGACAAGGCCTGGAGCGCCAAGACCTTGTCGTTTGTTGGACCATCGAAGGGGGGCTGTCCGCCGGATTAACTTACTTTCACTATTCTCACTATTTTCATAATGCTCATACCGGCGTTATTCACCCACCCGCATGTTTCACATGCCTGTACATTTAACATGTCTGTACGTTTAGAATGCCCTGGCTACTTCGGAGCGTAAGTCGCCGGCAGGCTTAAATCGCCGGAGGCTACATCCCATACATTGGTCACGCACAATAATGGATTGTGTACGTTGACGTTGACCCGCAGGGCGGCGGTGACGCCGTCATACTGAAATGCTTCCGGGAAACCCATGTCTTTGAGTGGAACCCGTGCACGAACCTGCTCTCCCTTCAGCTCCGGCTCATAACCTGGGCTATCGATAAACAACGGCAGTCCAGGCCAGGTCGCAGGCAGGTCGGGGTGCGCGCCTGCGGGAATGTCCTTTACCTTTAACGCGCCAGGGCCGCATTGTTCATCCGGCGTCAGCACCACCCAGTGGCTATGCCAGAGATCGCCGTCATTATCGAACTTGCCGTCGGCGTTCTCGTCAAATTTTGGTGTGTCGTCAAAGTCGGGATGTGCGGTTAGCACGAAGGCGAGAATGCCCTGGTCCGCTGCAAACCCCACTGCGCTGCTGTTCAGAGAGGTCGGCCAGACATAGCTGAACACATCGCTGCCGGCCAACTGTCCGATAGCGTTGGGCTTAAGCGCGCCTGCGCCATCGCGAACGCGGTGTTCAAAGACAGCGTAGGGGCCCTCGCGATAAACGCGGGTTTGAATCAGATCGAACTGCGCCTTCACTGCGTTATTAGCGGCGGACTCGATTTTCGTGTCGGAAGGCGTATGGGCGCAGGCGCCAACGGAGAGCGCCAGAGCGCTGCAAGCAAGTAATCGGGACGTAAACATAAAAACCTCTTTTGGTATCGATTCGAAACATAATTAATTTATCTTTTTATAAAGTTTCGAGTCAATACTATGCCGAAGCCTATGGCGCCTAATTGTTCTTATCACCTTGATAGAAATTGCATATCAGATGGCTGATCAGAAAGTTCGCATCATCGGGACGGTTGTGATTACAGTGTTGTGTCGATAGTATTTGCGGATGCCTGATAATCTTATTTTTGAATTCATCGAACGTATCGGTTACGTCATCCGCACAGAGTGGCGCAAGGCGTTGCTGGAGTACGATCTGCAGCCGGTGCATCTGGATGTGCTGCGTTATTTGGCGGCCTGCAACCGCTATTCGGATACGCCGCAAGGCGTTGCGGAATATCTGGAAATCACCAAAGGCACGATCTCCCAGAGCATCAAGCAGCTTGAGACCAAAGGCTTTGTAGAAAAGCAGGCGGACGCCTCGGATCGGCGCATGGTGCACCTGCATCTGACGGAAAAGGCGCAAGCGCTGCTGGATAAACTGACGCCTCCACCTGGGTTCGACGACGCCATGCGCAATTTCTCCGGACAAGAGGAAGCCGCCTTGCTCGGGAACCTGCGCGATATCCTGGCGCAATGGCAGATAGCGCGGAAACGGCAGCGCTTTGGCGTTTGTCATACCTGTCGACACTATCAGTCCGGCGGTGCGGGCACGGGACAATGCGGGCTGACGGGGGAAGGGCTGTCTGCGGAAGACTCGCAAAAAATCTGCCGTGAGTTTACCTGACCCTTTAGCCCTGGCATGAGAATAGCTAGGCTTAGTCGGTCACCTTTTCTTATGCGGAAACAAATAATGAAAGTTCTGATTGCTCCAGACTCGTTCAAAGAATGCCTGTCTTCCCGGGAAGTCGGCGCCGCTATCATGGAGGGCGTACTTCGCGCCGCGCCTCACGCTCATTGCGAAGCGATACAAATCTCCGATGGCGGCGAAGGCTTTGTCGCGGCGATTCTCGCCAATAAGGGCGGGCATGAGCGCTACGTGACGGTGCGTAACCCCTTGGGAGAGCCGGTAACCGCCATGTGGGGGCTGTTGGAGGATGGCGCCACGGCGGTGATAGAAGTCGCCGCAGCCACAGGCATGCATTTATTGGCGCGAGAGCAGCGTAATCCTTTTCTGGCGGGCAGCTGGGGCAGCGGTGAAGTCATTCGCGATGCCCTGGACGCCGGCGCCAGACGTTTCATGATCGGACTCGGCGGCAGCGCCAGCAATGACGGCGGAGTCGGGATGTTGATGGCGTTGGGGCTGCGCGCCCTCAATGCTGAGGGTGAATTAATCGCTCCCTGCGCGCAGGGTTTAAGGGATCTGGTCACGCTGGACTACAGTGGGCTGGACCCGCGCTTGCGCGAATGTGACATCACCATCGCGCTGGATGTGGACAATCCCCTGTGCGGGGAACAGGGCGCGTCGGCGGTTTTTGGTCCGCAAAAAGGCGCTACGTCCGCTGACGTGCAGGAACTCGATCGCTTGTTGTCCCATTGGCTGGCGTTGAATGAGCAGATGCTGGGACGGGAGTTGGGGGCAATACCCGGTGGCGGCGCGGCGGGAGGATTAGGGATGGCGTTTGTTGGCGTGCTTGGCGCTCAAGGACGCAAGGGCATTGATTTGGTGCTGGAGCTCAGTGGATTTGATGAAAAGCTAAAGGGAGCGGATCTGGTGTTTACCGGAGAAGGCTGTATGGACAGTCAAAGTCTGCGAGGCAAAGCGCCACTGGGCGTGGCGCAGAGAGCTCAAAGAGCCGGCGCGCCCACCATTGCGCTGGTTGGCGCGCTTTTGGGCGATGCCACGGCGGCGCGAACAATGGGATTGACCGCTGTCTTTCCCATTGCGCCGGGAGTGGTCACTCTGGACCAGGCCCTGGCGGATGCCGCCGTCAACCTGCGTCGCAGCGCGGAAAATGCGACAGCCTGCTTCCTTGCTGGACGAGGCTGACGAACTCTTAAGCGGCGGCCACTTCCGTGGCTGCGGCGATTTGCTGTTGCGCGTCGGCCAGAATGGACTCCGGATCAACCATGATGCGGTCGGCGTTGATAAAGGTCACATCCTTGATGCCGATGAAGCCCAGCACCTGACGCATATAGGCGGACACAAAGTCTGCCGCGCTGTTGACGGGCGTGCCGCCGGTGACAGCCACTACATACGCCTTTTTATTTTCCAGCAGTCCAACAGGGCCTTGCTCGGTATAACGGAAAGTCACCTGCGCCCGGCAGATCTGGTCGATATAGGCTTTCAACGTGGCGGGGACGCTGAAGTTATACATAGGGGCGGCGATAATCAGCGTGTCGGCCGCCTGTAACTCCTCGATCAGGCTGTCTGACAGCGCCAGCGCCTGGTTTTGCGCTTCAGTGCGCTGATCCGCCGGGGTGTAGCTGGCGCCGATCCACTCTTCCGTGACGAAAGGCAATCCGCCGGATACATCGCGGGAAACCACTTCCGCGCCAGGATTGGCGGCCACCAGTTGCTCGGTAAGTTGTTGCGCAAGCTTGCGGCTCATTGAACTTTCCGCACGGGCGCTGCTGTCGATTTTCAGAATGCGAGTGTTTGACTGGTTCATGGATTATCTCCTGAAAGTTTGGCTGTCGTTTAGATGGGCTCACTATATTTGTTGAGATAAAAGGGATAAACATGGCTGAAGGGAAAATTCTGTTGCTAAAATAAGAACAATTAAGCGAGACATAGTTGGAGGGAACGCATGAGTCGTTTTGAGGAAATGCAGATCTTCGCCAAAGTGGTGGAGACTGGCAGCATCACCCGCGCAGCGCAGGTTCTGGACATCGCCAAGTCAGCGGTGAGTCGCCGTCTGGCGGAACTGGAATCCCGTCTGGGCGTGCAGTTGCTGGTGCGAACGACCCGCAAGTTGACCCTGACCGAAACAGGGCGCAGTTATTACGAGCGCTGTTTGCGACTGTTGGAGGATCTGGCGGAACTGGAAGAGGCGGTGACCAGCGAGCACAAGTCCCTCAGCGGCAAGCTAAAGATCGCCGCGCCGTTCACGTTCGGGATGATGCACTTGGGCTGCGTTTTCAATGACTTCATGCAAATGCACCCGAACCTGAATTTCGACATCAATTTTAATGACCGTCAGGTCGACATCGTGCAGGAAGGGTATGACCTGGCGATTCGTATCGGACGCCTGGTGGATTCCACTTTGATCGCCCGCCCGATCTGCAAAATACACACGGTGATCTGCGCTAGTCCCGCTTATCTGGAGAAGTTCGGCGAGCCCAAAACCCCGGAAGAATTAACGCAGCATCGTGTGATTCATTACTCCAATCTGCCCAACAGCATCTGGCGCTTCTGGAACAGCAAGGGCGAATGCATCGAGGTGAGTGTGAATCCCTGGCTGCAGGCGAACGCCGGCGATTATTTACGGCAGGCGGCGGTCAACGGCTACGGGATCATGACGCAGCCTAATTTCATTTTGTACAAGGAAATCGCCAGCGGCGCCCTGAAGCCCATACTGACGGAATACCAACTGGTGGAATCGAACGCGTATCTGATTTATCCCCATACCCGCCATCTTTCTCACCGGGTGCGCACCTTTGTGGATTACGTTCTGGAGCGCTTCAAAGGGACGCCTTATTGGGATCAGCCTCTGAATGAGTTCTGCGAAAACGCGGGCTGTCCGTCGCCCTCCGACTTCAAGCCGCGACCGGAGGACGGGGCGCCAGCCATGAAATAAAGAACTCGGCCAGCCTTGAGCTGCCGCGGGTTTGCGCCACGACAAAAATTTCCGGCAGCTCGGGGAGTCCTTCCTCTGGTCCCACCACCCGGGTTCCCGGTTGCAACGCATGCTGGGTGCGGGCGCTGACCGCCAGATTGCCTCGCACCGCCGACATCAACGCGTTGAGGTTGTTGGTGGTGTACGCTTCCTGCCACACAATGCCGGCGGCCTTTAGCGCCTTTTCACTGATTGAGCGGAACTGGCAGGGCGTGGTGAAGTTGGCCATGCGCAAAGGGACGCTGGGATCAAACTGATACTTGTCCGACGCCACCCAGACCATCTTCGCTTTACTGAGGACTAACTCGTCCGCAGAAGGGTCCTGAGTCAGGCGAATAATGCAGTCAAACTCCTCCTGCTCGAATGCGTTATGCAAATGCATGCTGGATGCGGAGCGCACGTTAAGTTTTATCAGCGGATACTGCATGGCGAACTTGGACAGCTCATTGGTCAGGTCTCCGTCCACTAAAGAGCGGGAAATGCCGATGGTCAGCTCGCCTTCAAACTGCACGCCCTGAATGGCTTTCAATGCTTCGTTCTGCAGATCCAGAATTTTGCGGGCGTAGATCATCATGGTTTCGCCTTCTGGCGTCAGCTCTTTACGCCGTCCCACCGTTCGGAACAAGGCGACGCCGAGGCGCTCCTCCAGACGGCTGAGTTGCATGCTGACGGTGGATTGGGTTTTGAACAGGCGTTCGCTGGCGCGCAGCACGCCGCCGCTGTCCACAACGGTGACGAAGGTTTGCACTAATTCCGTGGAAATATCAGGTAGCTTCATATATCAAATATCTTGAACTATATGATCATGAAATATTGATTTTTATGAATCATAGAACGAACTAAGATGAAATAAAAGTTCAGTACAGATCCAAGAGGTTATGAGTATGAAAGCACTGACAATGGCGGAAGTGTTCCTGATGACGGAAACCGCTCGGGAAGACCCCGCGAAGCAAGCCCGTACAGTGGACTATCGAATAGAAGAGGATGGAAGCATCGATTATCGCTACTACATCAATCGGGCTCACGAGATGCGAGCGGAGTATGCGAATTCTTTAGTGCGTAAGCTGTGGAGGAAGCTGCGTGGTTGAGCTGAGTTTCCAGTCTACGGGAACGTCTTCCATCGCCAGTCTGCCGTCTTTGTCGCTGGAATAGCGGATTTTGACAGCGCCGCCTTCCACGACAAAGCGGATCGGCCACTTAACGATTTTTCCTTCCTGACCGTACTCAACTGGCGATGAAGCCAGCGCTTTTTGCAAAGGTTGTCCGCAGGCGTCAAAGGACGCAGGGGGACTGAACAGAGAAATGCTTTCTATCCTGTCCGGCCAGCCGCTTACATGAAGATACAGCTCGTAGACGTTATCGCCGACTTTCTGGCTTTCCAGTAATTCGTAAATATTGCCGAACAGACACTCCTGCGAAGCCGCGTTACCGCGACTGTTAGCTTTGAAATACAAAGCGAGTCCCATCGCCGGCAATATTATCGCCAGCGCAGCAATTAATTTTGAATAGTTCGAAATCCCCATGCCTTCATCATGCGCCTTCACCGACTAGCGCTCGTATGTTAGCAGAAAGAATTAGGATGAGGCGTTTCCTCCGCATTAAACTGGGTTAACCTTTGACGTAGTATTGAGCATGAGCTTTCGGCCTGATGGCCGCTCCTATGGCGCCTTACTGCTGGCGTATATTCTGTAGAGGTTTGACCTGGCGTTATGGATTTATTGAGAGTGTTATTGTCGCTGGCGTTATTCGTCGGCGCGGTGATCGGCGTTGTAAGTCAGTTCACCCAGGGTTTTAATGGGTGGATACTGGCGGCATCCATCGCGGGATTTATCCTCGCTCATTATGTCTGGCCAAGTAAAAAGCATCGCCACAGCGATAGCGGCTGGCTGGACGCACTGGATTGGCTGGAGTTCATTATCGACATCGGTTTTGAACTGGTCATTCTGCCTTTCCGTCTCATTCGCATGCTGTTTCGCGATGGCGATGCCGGCATCGATTTGTAGGAAAGCTTCACAAGAGGTGGTCGACCATGCAGGAAGCCTTTGTTTTCGATGTTAACGATGGGAAGCAATATCATGCTGCGACCATTCAGGACGTAGAAGACGGCTTATTGCTCGCTTGCTTTGCGGGCCCTAGGGAAGGATCGCAGAAAACGGGGATTTGGGGAGCTGAGTACCGTGACGGACGCTGGCGCAATCAGCGCCTCCTGGTTGATCCCCTGCAGCCAAGCGGACGCCGCTACCCCCTATGGAATCCTGTTTTCTCAAGGTCTGGCGACGGTCGCATACTGTTGTACTATCAAGTGGGCCCGAGTCCTTCCCGCTGGTGGGGCGCCTATATCGAATCTGTGGATGAAGGCGCTACCTGGTCGCAGCCGCGATTGCTTGATAGCGGTAGAGTTGGGCCGGTGCGCGGGCGTCCAGTCATTTTGCCCTCCGGCGTCATGCTTATCCCAACCAGCACAGAAAATGAGGCGTGGCGAATCTGCTTTGAGCGCAGTGAAGACAGGGGAGAAACCTGGAGCGCGCATGGGCCAAGGGCCTCGTCTTTGTCGGCGATTCAGCCCGTATTGCTGATTCATGGGCAGGCTATTCAGAGCCTTTGCCGTACGACGGAAGGCTTTCTGGGTGAATGCTGGTCGTTTGATGAAGGTGTAAGCTGGACTGATTTGCGCCTGACGCAAATACCTGCGCCGGACGCCGCCATTGATGTGGTGCGCGCCAACGACGGTCAGTTTCTACTGTTGCATAACTCCGGCGCGGCTGGTCGCGCTGTGCTGATCATGTCCGCCTCGACAGACGGCGAGCAATGGCGACCTGTTCATGTGCTCGAAAACGGCGAGGGAGAATTCTCATACCCGTCTGCCTGCGTGACTCGCTGCGGCGATCTCCATATCGCTTATACATGGCGGCGCGAGACGATCAAACATGTGTCCTTCACCGCAGAGGAGTTGCGCGGCCTGCTGGACGCGGTTTGATTAAGTCGTCGTCTCGCTGACCAGAATCTCTTTTAGAAGCTTTTCCAAGCTTTCTACCAGCAGAGGCTGACTGTCGATCACTTCGATACGGCTGTCCGGCGCTTCGGTGACGGTATAAACGGTAACGCCTCCGTTCTCCGCATTGATCACCGCTGCGCCTTCCGATGTGCGAAATACGCCTTTGCAGCGCTCTACATTCAGGGAGTAGACGAGATTCAGCACTTCTTTCATATCGAAACGGTATTTGGGTGAGAAAACCCAGCCGCAACTGAAATAACCATCGCCGCGATTTTCCTTGCGTACGATATCCTCTTGAGGGGCGAGAGCAATGTCGATAAATGGCAGCTTGCTTTCCGGCGACGCAGGAATGCTATAGTCGCTGGGGGTGGCGGAGCGCCCCAGCCAATCCGGGTTCACGCGACCATGATTGACCCAGCCAATGGCGTCCTCATGCAAGTCGGGTCTGGCGGCCTTAACCCATTCATAAAACACCCGCTTATCTTCGTCTGAGCATAAGTCGGTTTTGTTGGCGATCAGGATGTCGGCGACCAGAACCTGCTTCCTGAAATTCTCATTCTCGTTATAACGTGGGTCTGTGATCTTTCTTGGGTCCAGCAGGGTCAGGGTCGCTTGAATACTGACGATGTCCCGGTAGTGCTCGCCGTTAAGCGTCGCGATAATTTCATCGGGATGCCCAAGTCCGGTCGGTTCGATCAGCAAGCGGTCCGGCTTGCGCGCCAGCAGCATGTTCAGGCCAATTTGCATTGGCAGCCCGTTCACGCAACACATACAGCCGCCAGGGACTTCTTTCACCAGTGCGCCCTTGTTGGAAAGAATGGCGCCGTCTATGCCGACTTCACCGAACTCATTTACTAAAACCGCCCAGGTCTCGTTGGCGGGTTTTTGGTCCAGAAGGTGAAGAATGGCGGTGGTTTTTCCGGCTCCGAGAAAGCCGGTGATAATACTGGTGGGGATTCTGTTAGGCACTGCGTTCTGTTCTTTGGTTGGCATTATGCGAGTCCCTTTGCGTCGTCGGTCCGTGGAAACGGGTGTTATGTTATAACAAGTCTTTCCCTTGGACCAGACGCAATGAACTTACAATGGCTCCGTTCGAGGAAGCTCTACAGCTCTCCGGGAGTGGCGCCGAAGGCGCGCTTAAACGCGGTGACGAAATTGGAAGGATGGCGATAACCGGCTCTGTAAGCGGCTTCGCCAATGCTAAGTTCTTTTTTCAACAATGCATCGCGGGCCGCCTCCAGTTTTCGTTGGCGCACGTATTCGAATACGGTGCGTCCGTAAGCGAGCTTGAAGCGACGCTGTAAGGTGCTGACGCTCATGCCCACGGCGGCGGCGGTCTCTTCCAGCGAATCAATAGTCTCCAGATGCGCCTCAATAAACTCCCTGGCGGTTGCAATGCGGCGGCTTTCCTGGGGCTTCAGGGCGTCAGCGGTTTCTGCGCGGGGCTTGCTGATATGCTTCGGCAGCATCAACATGCCGTCGCTGAGTAGTTCCATAGCGCGGCTTTCAATATAAAGGCTCAAGAGTAGACGATTCAGGGGAGGGGGATTGAGAATCTGCTCCGCCAGTCCAATCAAGCGGGCGGACGCTGGCCATTTTGCGAACGTCACCTCCTCTCCAAACAGTTCCTCCAGATCAAGAGCCGTGCCGCCTTCCTCCAGACTGCGACATTCCAGCCATTCGCGACTGACGGAGATATTCACCTTGGTGAGGCAGCGATTGGCGCGCAGTCTGCGGTGGAAGGTTTGCTGGTTGGGAATGCATAAGGCGAAACATTCCGGACCTGCGCCCCCGGCTTCAAAGCTGGCGTCGCCCAAAGCGAAATCCAGCTTGCCCCTGAGTATGACCGATAAGGTCAGTTTAGCCGGTAGCTCCATGCTGGTGGACAGCGTTTGCAGCTCTTTGAGGTCACTAAGGTGCACGGAAAGACCGGACGGATAACTGGTCAGCGCGAAGCGTCCTTCCATGATGGCGTCTTTACGATGGGACTCTGAATACTCGACCTGCTGCCGGTAGCCGGCGTCGTTTGCCAGTCTGATCAGCTCGTCCGCGTTAATGCGCGGGGCGGTTGACTGAGCCGCGTTTGCCATTTGGCGATACCTCATAACGTTTCGACGATTTTGCATAAGCATTGAGCCTTAATCGCAGCTCATGTTAACGATAATATAATTGATAATAATTCTCATTAATATATCCCGGCGTCTAATGATCGCATCTGGACGGCTTTTTGTCGTCTGGGGCGTTATTGCGCGTCGATCCGGCTGGTTCTTAATTAGAGGTATTGAAATGTCCTTTCATGTTGTCCGAAGGTTAGCGCGTTCCGCCCAAGTTCCTTTTCCTCCCGCCAAGCTGCCGCTTGCATTGCGCTGTGCGTCTTTGGCTGTCGCCCTGGCGCCAGTGGCTGGCGTAGCTCAGGCGGAGGAGAGCACCAATCTGGCGCCGGTGACAGTTTGGGGGACGGAGGTATCCAGCTCGTCCGTGTATCTGGGTGAAGAAGACATTTCCATCAAACAGGCGGACCACCTCAGCGACCTGTTACGAGACCAGCCCGGCGTAGAAGTAGGCGGCACTCACTCCGTCAACCAGCGCATCAACATTCGCGGCCTGGACGACACTGACCTGGACATCCGTATCGACGGCGCCAGCCAAAGCAATTTCATGTACCACCACATGGGCAATCTGCTGATCAACGCAGATATTTTGAAGGCGGTGGATATTCAGGTGGGGGCTAACTCCATCGTTCACGGAGGATTAGGCGGCGGCGTCAAATTTGAAACCAAAGATGCGAAAGACCTGTTGAAGCCAGGCCACGACTTCGGCGGCAGAGTCTCTTTCTCACATTTCACCAATGACGCCACACAGGGTTCTCTGACCGGTTACGGAAAATTGGGCGACAGCTTTGACTTCCTGGCCTATATGCTGGTGAACGACAGAGACAATCCGAAAGATGGCGATGGCGTGGAAAACGTCGGCAATGACGGCAAAATCAAAGACCACCTGATCAAGCTGGGTTATGACATCGGAGAGTATGATCGTCTGGAGTTCGGCTATGGCGCATATCGGGACGAGGGCGATTACACCTACCGTCCGGATATGGGACCGGCCACAAACACCAATATTCCTGGTAGCTCATTGCCCTATCCAACGGAATATAACCGTGACACTTACACTCTGAACTACGACATGGATCGCGGCGATATGCTGAATTTGCGTCTGAGTCTGTCTCACAATGTACTGGACTTAAGGCGGGATGAATCCATCGTATCCGGCGGCATCATTGAAGGCGAGGCGATCAACTCAGGGGCGAACGCTACAGCGCAGACGTTGACCGAAGCGTTCGGTCTGGAGCACTTGTTCACCTATGGCTCCGATATCCTGCGTCAACAGGGTATTTCCAATAAAGATGGGGAACAGTTGACTAAAGAGAAGGCGCTGAATATTGCTGTGTTTGCGGAAGATCGCGCCACTTTCGATAGCGGCCTCGCTATTACGCCTGGCGTCAGAGTAGATCGTTATAACCTTGATTCCGTGAATGCGGATAAAACTTACACGGAAGTGTCTGGCGCGCTGGCTGTAGAAATGCCTGTAACGGATGCGTTAAGTATTCGCGCCTCCACGACTCAGACGTTTAAAGGGCCTGAGTTGTCTGAGATCTTCAATAACGCAGGTGGAGTAAAAACGCCTAATCCAGACATTAGACCTGAAGACGGTCATAACGAAGAGTTTGGCGTTAACTATTTCAAGCCTGACGTATGGGGGGCTAAGTCTATCGCCGGTGGCGTGACTTTATACCGCACTAAGATCCATGATGTGATTCAGGCGTCTGAAACTGTCGACATGGATGAAAATGTGGGAACCGCCGTTATCGATGGTTATGAAGCCAGCTTTAAGTATTCATTGACGGACCTCTCCTTGATGCTGACCTATGCCTCCATGGACTCGGAAGTGCGTCGTCATGATGGTTCAACTACGCCGCTGGATCGAGAAGTTGGAGACACAATAGGCGTTATCGTAACTTACTATGTACCTCGTGCTGATTTGACGTTTGACTGGAACGCGCAATTCGTATCCGAGGAAGACAACGTAGCTGAAGGCTCAGAAAATAAAGACGGCTACCAAGTACATAATGTGTCCATGCAATGGCTGCCGAAAGGACAGCTTGATGGTGTGGCGGTGACCTTTGGTATTGAAAACCTGTTTGATGAGCTATACACCGCTCACGCTTCACGCACTGGCAGAACCAATCACCCTGTCTTTGGCGAATTGCTGTTGAACGACTACGAGCCAGGCCGTAACTACAAATTGACGCTGGCGTATTCGTTCTAATGCTTGTGTAACAAGGACGCTTGTCAGTGATTCCGGCCTCGGATAGTTTGCGATGAATTTTGGAAACTAAGCCCGGGGCCGTTGGCTCTCTGCATAGAGGCCTTAACATAAAAAGGAAACACCAATGCTTAAATCTGTCGCGACAGTACCTACAGACTCTGCGAGCCTGTACCTCAACAAACTGTGCAAACACTTTCGCCATAAAGTGCCGGCGGAATGGGATGATCATGAAGGTCGGGTGCAGTTCAAGCCCGGTACTTGCGTGATGAAAGCCGATCAGGCGACGCTGGAAATGGTTTGCGAGGCGGAGAACGAGGAAGCGCTTGGCGTGGTTCAATATATTCTGGACGATCACCTGGTTCGCTTCGCACGCAAGGAAGAGATCCAGATTAACTGGCGTCGCGTCGATTAAACCGTCAACTGTCTTAGCTGTATTACGCGTTCGTCCGACGTCTTCCGGGCGGCGCGTTTTTTCGTTTGTGGCGACGTGTTTTTAGCGCAGGCGCAAGACGTCGCCAAGACGTGATGGCGGAAAAGCGTGGCGAATAAAAAAATGGTGAATAGATAAAAAAGGAGCAACAGGGCGTTGCTCCAAGAGGGGGTACTAAATCGCTTGCGCAACAAAGTTCTTTAACTGCGCCATACCCACGGCGCCGCTGTGGTTGGCTACGGCCTTGCCATCCTTGAAGACAATCAGAGTCGGAATGCTGCGAATGCCCATCGCGCTGGCGATCGCCTGATTGTCATCCACATTGACTTTGACGACCTGAATATCGTCCGCCATCTCTTCCGCTAACTCGTCCAGCACTGGCGCAATCGCCCGGCATGGCCCGCACCATTCAGCCCAAAAATCCACTAATACAGGCTTGTCTGAATTGATGACGGCGTCTTTAAAATCTGCATCTGAAATGTGCTTTACGAATGCGCTCATGGCTCACCTCGAATCTGAAATTGTGTAACTGAGGCAATAATGGGGGTGAAACGCAAACAGGACTAATTGACCTTTTATATGGCGCTGATTAGTAAAGGTGATGATGGCTTGGGTTGGGGGCAGGGCGCTTGCTTAAGGTTTAAAGTGCGCCGCCAGCTCTTTTAGTCTTGCGCCCAATTGATGCAGGTTGCGCACAGTTTCCTCCACCTGTCGGATGCCGCTGACATTGCCCTGACTCGCTTCTCTGATGCTCTCTATCGCCTGGGCGATTTGATCCATGCCGCTGATTTGTTGCTGACTGGTGGCGGCGATCTGAATCGCCATCTGGCTTGAGGTTGTGGCGTTGTCCATGAGCGCCTTGATCGCTTCACCACTGAACTGCGCCCGCTGGGTTCCAATCGCGACCGCTTTGTGGCCTTGCTCCGCAACTAATACAGTTTTGTTCATCGCCTTCTGAATATCCGTCAGAATGGCGCGTACCTGTTTGGTTGCGACTTTGGATTGCTCAGCCAGGGATTTAACCTCCTGCGCCACGACGGAGAAACCTCGCCCGACTTCCCCTGCTTTAACCGCTTCAATGGAGGCGTTCACGCCCAGCAGGTTCGACTGTTCCGCCAGATCGTTCACCGCGGCGACCACATCGCCGATGGTCTGGGTTTGATCACACAGCTGCGTAATGCTTTCGCCAATACCTTCCATTTGGGTGCGGATTTGTTGCATTCCCTGCAGCGTGTCATTCACCGCGGCGTGCCCCTCCTTGGCGACTTTACGGGTTTGCTCGGCGCTTTCGACGACCGTCTTGGCTTTACTGCCCGCCATTAATGCCGTCTGTTTGACTTCTTCAACCGTGGCGGCGATCTCGCTGATGGCGGTGGCGGTATCCTGGCTGCTAGTCACCGCCTGATTGACGGAGCACATGATTTCATCGTTGGCGGTTGAAAGTACGGAAATGACATCGTGCAACTCTTTGCGCAGTCGGGTGGCCTTTTCATCCGCCAGCTTGCGCTCGGAGATGTCAAAAATGCTCGCTAGCACCATAGGGCCTTCTTCAGACGCCATGGAATTCAAGCCAATCTCGACAGGAAACTCAGTCCCGTCTCGTTTGCGTCCGTACAGCTCTCGACCGGCTCCCATGCTGCGGGCGCTGGGATAGGCGAAAAAGGAATTGATAAAGCTGGCGTGGCGACTGCGAAAACGCTCTGGAATGAGAAAGTCGACTGGCTTACCAATCACTTCATCCCTGGAGTAGCCGAATATCTTTTCCATTTGCGCATTCACCAACGTCACCTCGCCCTGTCTGTTGACGACCACAATGGCGTTGGGCGCGGACTCGATGACCTGGCGAAAACGCTCCTCCGCGCGTTTGCGTTCAGTGATGTCGATAATGCTGGCCATCGCCAGCATCTTGCCTCCTGAGGGAATTGGCGTCAGGCCGATTTCAATAGGGAACTCCGCGCCGTCTTTGCGCATGCCGAACAGGTCGCGCCCGGAGCCCATTGCGCGACGCTCAGGATGTGCAAAAAAGCTGTTGCGTTGTGCGGGGTGAGCGTTACGGAAACGATGAGGAACCAGTATCTCAACCGGCTGGCCAATCAGTTCCCTGCGTGAATAACCAAAGCCGAGCTCAGTTTGCGCATTCACCATTTGAATGAGACCGTCCTGGTCGATCAGTATGATGGCGTTGGGTGCGTACTCCACTACATTGTGCAACGTCTCCCGCTCCGCTTTGCCACGAAACAGGCCCGCTTTGAACTGCTCCCATAGAGTGTTCTTCATACGCATATTCCCAGCGACTATTCCTTTCCTCTAAGCAAGAATAGACAAGTTTTGCAGGAGTCGTTGGCATATACGTGATATCAGGTTAGGTTTTTGTGGCGCCAATGCGAACCGGCTTTTTGCTTGGGCGCATGGACAGAAAAATACCTGATACCGTTATGATGATGGCTAGCAACGCTTGCAGGTCCTGAGCCTCATCCAGAAACCCCCAGGCCATTAGGCTGGCTGAAATGGGCGTGGTCATGCCGATGATGTTATGCAGGGTCGGGCTCAATTTCATGGAAGACAGATTGTTCAGAAAATTGGGCAAAAAGGTGGCGAGCAGTCCCAAACCGACAATCAATATCAGATTTTGCTGAGTCACTTTTGCTTCTCCTGGCTGAAGAAGCAGGCATGGCAATAAGAGCGCGACGCCAAGTACGAGGGTCAGATTGTTGATGTTGGCGGCGTTAACGACTCTCCCCTGATTTACTCTGCGCCATAGGGAAAAAGAAAACACGGCTCGCAAAAATGCGGCGCCCAAACCAAGGGCAGAGCCAAGGAGTATATCGCTGATGGCGTAACCTTCCGCAGCATAGTCTTTGCCGTAGAAATAGAACGCCAGGCCGGCAAAGGCGATAAGAAAACCGATGAGTTCGTTCTGATTGAATTCACTCTGCAGGAACAAACGCAGAAGAAAAGTAAACAACGGCGCGAGAGCGATCAACAGCGCAGCGACGGCGACAGGAGCGTAATAGAAAGAGAATGTCGCCAGCACATAATAAAGCGTCATCATCAACGCCAATGGGAATTCCTGCGCTTGATAGGCAGAAGGCCCACTACGCCTGAAAGAATGCGCTTTTAGTAATACTGCGCCGAAAATGAAAGCAACTAAAAAGCGTCCCCAGATGATATGGAAAACGCTCATGCCATCAATGAACTTAACGAAAATCCCTGTCGACGCCCATAAAGTAGCGCATAGAAAGCTGTATAACATCCTGTTTGCCTATCGTTATTTTCCTGCTTCTTCTCTGGTAAAAGGCTTGCTGATGGGGACAATAATGCGACGCTTTTATCTGGCTATGAGCTTGTGGGGAAAGTGATTTTCACCGAAGCTAATCGAGGAAACCGGAAATATGCGCCGCCCGTTTGCAGCTGTTCTTATTGTTATTATTTTTCAAGGGATTAGTAAATGGAAATAACCTGCCATTGCGGCAACATAAAGCTATCAGTTGAAAATCCGCCGGCCGAAGTTGGTAAGTGCAATTGTTCTATTTGTCGCAGGTATGCCGCTTTATGGGGATACTATTCCCCTGAAGAAGTAAATATTGCATATGAGAAAGAAAAATCTGTCTTTTATATATGGGGAGACAGGGAAGTGGAGTTCCATCGCTGCAATCTCTGCGGATGCGTCACCCACTATGTCACGACGCCTAAATGCCCGGATAAGGTCGTGGCGGTTAATATGAACATGGCTCCTTTGGAGGTGCTTGCAGCTATTTCTGTGCGCGAGATTGATGGAGCCAATTACTAGTCATTTATGAGTATGGATGTGAGTGTGGATAAAGATAAAAAGGTTACTTTTGACGTCATTGAAAGTGAGCATAGCGAGGGACTGGAAATCGTTGGCGTTCACTATGATTTACAGTATTTACGGGTCGATTTGGCGTCGTCGACGCTGGATGGCCGGATCAGCATGACTTTTGAGCAGCCTACGGGATTCAGGGTGCTTGATGAGGGAGATCTGCTGGAGTTCTGGGGAAGTCTCACTTCAAAGCAGGGATGGGCGTTCAGGATTCACGCCGGCGGCTGGTTGGAGCAGGAATCGCAGCGGTCGGGGTTTGTGTCACAGCATCATGAAGGGTTGCAGGAGTATCTGATCATTGGCGAAAACGACTGTATCAGCGTCCTGTCGCAGGCTTATCCGACCATTGTGTTTCCCGACGTCGCCTAGCGGCGTTGTTTTCCCTGTGTGGGCGCGCGTTATTGGGTGGACGATTTTTGTTTATCCAAAGCGCCTGGGCTCGGAATATAATAGGGCGAATTAATACAACAAAAACCAACTACACCTCTTACTACATCCCTGACTTAAGGATTAACGAATGGCATTTGATTATGGCTCCATCGACCTGGGGCTGAAAAATCCTTTCAAACTCGAAGGCGCCGTGACGGCGGGCAGAGGCGCGATTCAGGTTTTGGTCGCTCTTTATCTTCTTGTGACGGCGGCGAGTGTGGTCAAAGACGACGCCGCTTCAGGCTGGATTCTGATGGCCTTTGGCGTGCTCGTTCTGAGCATGGGCGTCATCGCCTTATCTTCGGGCGTCTATGCGATGCTGCGTTATTTTGTCGGGCGTAATCACCCTACCTCGCTGGCGGTAAATCAGAGTAAATCCCAGGCCAGTACGGCGCAGGAAGAACGGACCTACGTGGGCTATGACCATCGGCAGCTGGAAGAAATGCTGATGGGGCGCAAGAACATCACCTTTGTGGAGCCGAAAGGCTTGCTGGCGCGCTTGATTCACAGCCTTGTTCCCAAGCTGCTATTTATGCCGTATCCAGTCAGGAATATGTCGCAGCGTCTGTTTGGCGCCTGGGTGAATACCGCAGTGATGCTGGTCGCCTACGCGTTTGTCGCATTTGTGTCTCTCGCCGGTTTTGCGGGAGAGGCGGGAGAGTTGGCCTTTCCCGTGTATACGGCGTTATTGATGGCCTATTTGTTGTTCACCTGGAGAGCTGCTGGTAAACCTCTGGACCGCAAAGCGGAGAAGCAGGTTGAATCGCTGGGCGGCGGTTCTCTCGCCAAGGTGATTGCGCTCTCGTTCATTATTCCATTGATCGTCGGTCTGGCGTTGTCCTGGGCCATGTCACAGTGGAAAATCTCGCGGACGGACGTTGAAGGCTGGCTGGCGCAACTGCCTGACCTGCACGCTGGGCCTTATATTGTCGGCACATTGCTGATCGCCGCCGCCTGCAGTGTGATCGTATTGCTGATGTTGAAACGGCGCCTGAGTAGCGCTGAGCCTGTCGCCGAAGTGTCCGAGCTGCGGGAGAACTGGCAGGAGTCGGTCCATCCCAAGGAAATTTTCATCAATCTCGATAACCTTGTCATGGCCAATCGCCGTTACAAAGAGGTCCCGAACCGTGTATACCGCGAACTTGACCCAAAACTGGACGAGCAGGTGGATGGCAAAGGCGGCTTCAAAGGAGAAATGATTCAGGAAGTGCAGCCTAAGGTCAGAGCCCTGGAACTGGGTGAGCTCTTCAAAAAGCTGCGAGTAGCGGCGTTGTTGGTGGGAAATATCCTGTTTATCGCAGCGACTGTGTACACGTTGATGCTGGCGTATGCGTTGGTGGATCTATATGCCTTTACTGCGCAGTCGGGCATCTCTTCATTGAAAGAAATATGGGGAACGCCGCGTTTTGAGGAATGGGCGGGGCTGCTGATGAGTTGCGCGCATATGTTTCTGATCGGCTTTCTGCTCAAGTCTTTCGCCAAATTGCTCAGTGGCGCGGCGCACTTGTTTTTCGCTGAAATCCAGTTTGAATCGCTGCTGGTCTACTTCAAGTGCGAAGGCACTTTTACTGAGTCGAAAATCTCCACTGGAACAGGCATTCACGACAGCACCCGTTCGGAGAATACTCTGGTGCGCTGCAGCATTACGCCATGGGTGATTGTCTCGCGCATCGTTTCGACCACTTTCGCCGCCACTGGGATGAGAAACCTGGAGCATCCCAGACATATTCTGGAGATGCATCGGGATGACGAGCAGTTGCAGGAGATTAAACACGACGTGGTGGCGTTCTTGAAAGACAGGGAGTCCATTGCGGCGATCACCAGCGCAAGAGATCTAGGCAACGCGTCGCAGATTCATCAGCTTAATCAGCAAACCCGGGCTATCCCCACCCAGCAAACCCTGGCTCATGATGAAGAGGCGGCTGGCTATCTCAGACAGGAATCGCAGCGGGACGATTCGCATTAGCCGTCAGGCGAGGAAAGGCCGCCATCTGCGGCGGCCTGGTTGATGTCTCTTCAATGAACCTGGGAGCAGCTCAGGCTGCAAACCTGGTTGCGGCCATTGTTCTTGGCCTTGTATAGCAGCTCATCCGCCACGGCCAGCATGTGTTCGAAGTGTTCGCCGTTGGTTTCATCACAGATGCCGAAGCTCATGGTGACGGTCAAACCTTCTGCCGTCTGCTCCCATGGGTGCTGCTCAATGGCTTTGCGGATTCTCTCCATCATTTCCATCGCGGCTTTAGGGGAGGTGTTGGGCAGCGCCAGCACCATTTCCTCACCGCCGTATCGGGCTACGATGTCGCTGTTGCGGATGCTGTTCATGAGGATTTTCGACACCTGTTTCAGCACTTCGTCGCCAATGACATGGGAATAACCGTCATTGATGCGTTTGAAAAAGTCGATGTCTCCCAGCACCAGACAAAAGCCGTTACCGTAGCGCAACGCGTTGGCGTGAAGCACTTTGACTTCTTCATTGAAAAAGCGGCGATTATAAAGCCCGGTGAGTTCATCGCGGATACTGAGTTCTCTTAGCTGTTCCGCCTGTTTCGCGACTTTGTTGCGAGAGTCCTCCAGGTTTTTGTAAGCCTCATGCAACTGGGTGTTCATCAGGTTGAACGCCTTCGCCAGAGCGCCGACTTCGTCTTCGGATTTGACCGGCACCTGCTGCTTGAAGTCGCCCTCCGCCATGCGGTTCACCGCGGATGTCAGATGGTTAAGCGTACGCACGAGGCGGCTTCCCTCCCAGATTCCAAATGGAATGATGAATACGATGGCGCCTAATGCGGAGAAGAACAGCGTTTCCCTCAGCGTATGCAAATAGGCGAGATCGGCTGCCGACAGATCTGGTTCGCCGCTGGAAAGCGCATAGGCCACAAGGCGGCCTTTCAACCACAGAGAATCGGCGCCTGACAGCTCCTCTTCTGTGAGCTTCTGACCAATTTTATAGTCCTTGCCTCCATGCAGAATATGGCCCTGGGTGTCCGTCAGTACGAAGGCGAAGGGGCGTTCATCCGATGCATTGGCGTCAGGGCGTTGCATCGGCGGGGGCAGCCCGGAGAAGTAGGGCGCATCTCCCTGGCCTTGTGGCCTCATAGGTGGAGGATTGCGAGGCTTACGATGTAATTTGCGACTATTTTCTTCCGCTATGGCGAAACGCAGCGCGTCTTTTTCCGTGTCCCAGGAATTGTTCTCCCGGATATAGCGTTCAATGGCGGCTTGAAAGCGCCCATAATGCGCGTCCTTGGCATGCTCGACGAATTCGTGCTCCACCATAATCGGCGTCATAATGGCGATGATGATTACGACTAGCAGACTGGTGGAAATCAGGGCCAAAACGAGTTTTGCTTTTAATGAGGTCACGGCGCTCTCAACAAGTGGACGTGGTAAATTATTGTAGCCTTTCTTGAATAGGTGTTCCTACTTATTATAGCCCAGCGTGATAACGCTGCTCAGGTATGGCCAAAAAGTATAAGGCCAGCCTGGCGCCAGCTGTTTTAGCATGTGGCGCTTAAAGATTAAGTGCCGTCTGAGGTGAATTTTTTCTATGTTCCCGAAGGTCTGTGAAGTGAGAAAGGGTTTGAAAGAGAGTGCAAATGGAAAACTCAGTGTGCCGCTATCTTCAAAATAACTTCAAGGGGCTCGAGTTGGCGTCCCCCTTGTTTTACAGGTGGCCTATTGGAGTCCGGTTCGAGATCGGGTCGCCGGAAGCCGGTGTCTGGCGCGATTTTGAAAACGGCGTTTTGAATACCCTTTATTTTGAAAATGCCCTACTACGAGCGGTATCTATCTGTAATGCGGTCTTTTCAGAATCCGACGACGTGGACGTTGTATATGAAATTCTTGGCCATCGTCGCCGTAAAATAAAAATGAAGAGTTATGTTTTACGCCAGATAAATGATTCGGCGCGCAAGCATGTAACCTTTGCATCGAGAAAGGTGGATGGCGCTAGAGGCCAATATCGGAAAATCGCGTATGTGACTGGAGCAACCTCCAAAGAAGTGAACTATGCAAACCTGTTTTTATCCATTGTGAACACGGATTTTCCTCAACGGAAACCGTCGTTGCGTGGGCGCTGTTATTTCGTGAACCGAACAAAAGGTATGATCCTTCATTTGTACGATGATCGTGGCCTGGATGTCATTGCGACAAATCGTAGCGCTCTGAGAGAAGTATACGTTCGCTGTAACGATTGGATTCTGGATCAGGACAAGCCGAGAATCGACGCGCTGTTCCTGAATGAGTAGCCACACGCTTAAGCGCTAGTCCGCCTGCAATAGTCGCTTAGTTTGCAGCCTTCCATCCGAAAACTCACACTGACAGGCCACCCGGAAGAACGGCGCTTGATGGTTCAGGATGCTTAACTTGTCTGACGCGGCGCCGTCGCGCATTACAATGAATCCCTTGGCCTCGGCTTCTTGAATGACGGTCTCCATTAACGCGCCTTGCGGGAGGTCCTCGCAAAATGTCTGGATTGAATGCTCCAGTCCCCATCGCAGGGCGATAACGGCGCCGATCAACGCCGCTATGATGGCGAGGGGGATAATGATTTCCCTGAACAGTTGAGACAGAAAGCCAGACATTCTCATAAGCTGAAATATCCTCTAACCAGCGTCTTAACCTGCTTGCTGAAGCACGCAATCGGGCTATCGTCCAGCCCATCCACCATTAATTTGATCCCTGCAAAATAACTTTTACAAACATGACCTTATAACGTCACTTTGCACTTTTACGATGTACACTCCTTAGCTCAAGACAAAGGAATTCATGCAACAAAAGGAGGCATTGTGAAAACCATAACCCCATTCATTATAGGCGTGAGCGCGGCGTTCGCCGGGCTGGCTGATGCGGCGCCGACGGTGTCAGCGGACGCTTTCAACGGGTTGGGCGGACGCCCGGAATTGTATCGTGGCGGAGTGGAAGTAATTCCCTCCGACAACGGTGAGGTCACACGGGAATTTGCGGAAGGTCGGGTTTTTGAAGATCGTAACCGTAACGGCAAGCTGGATCGTGGCGAGCGCGGATTGCCACGGGTGCGGGTGTCCAACGGATATGATGTGGCGCTGACGGACTATCGCGGTTATTACAAATTACCCGCGAAATCCCGCGGCCTGAATGCATTCACCCTGTTCGTCACCAAGCCGGCCGGTTTCGATTTGCCGGTCAACGAAGACAACGTCCCGCAGTTTTCCTATCACCATATTCCCAACGGTTCGCCGGAGCTGCGCTTTGGCGGGTTGCCAGCCAGCGGACCGCAGCCGAAGGCGGTGAATTTCCCCATGGTGCGGGGCCCTTATAAGAAACACTTCAAAATTGCCGTATCCGGCGACACGCAGCCCTATTCCAACAACGAAGTTGGTTACGTGCGCGACTCTCTGGCCGCAGAGCTGGCGGCGAGGCAGGATCTGGAACTGGTGATGATTGAAGGCGACATCATTGGCGATGATCTGGGTCTATACCCCCGTCTGAAAAAGACGATGAGCATAGCTGGCGTGCCGGTCTATCTGACGCCGGGCAACCATGATATCGACAATGACGCCACCAGCGATAAGCACAGCCTGGATACGTTCAAGCGCGAGTGGGGACCCGCCTACTACTCCTTTGAAGTCGGCGACGTGCATTTTGTCGTGCTGGATAATGTACGCTATCCCTGCACGCCCGAGTCGGACAATGCTGACGGCAAACATGACTATTGCGACAATCCGGCGACTGCTCCCACCTATAACGGCGTCATTGATGAAGCGCAGGTGGAGTGGCTGACCAACGATATCGCCGCGACGTCGGAACATAAGTTGATCGTGCTGAACATGCATATTCCGTTGGTGTCGTTTTCGGATATGGGCTCCACCAAGCATCAGACGGATAACGTCGCCTGGCTGTATGAGTTGTTGCAGGGGCGTCCCGCGCTGGCGCTGGCGGGGCATACGCATAACCTGGAAAACATCGTCGCCGGCGAGTTCTATCAGGGATGGGACGAAGCGGTGGGGGCGGGTCCCACGCCAATCCCGCACATTATTACCGGCGCTACGGCGGGCTCATGGTGGTCCGGCGACTTTGACGATAACAACCTGCCGATGTCCATCCAGCGCATGGGAGCGCCGCGTGGATATATGCTCTTTGAGTTTAAGGGATCGCAGTTCACCAGTACTTTCAAAGCCGCCGGCAAGGACCCACAGGAGCAAATGTCCGTGGACTTCCTGTCGCCGACCTTTTTGAACTGGTATCAGTCTCTGAAAGAGTGGGCGTTGACGCCCGAAGGCTCCCGTTCGCCGACGCCGCCCTTGAATCTTAATGATTTACCGGACACCAGCATTTTGACCGACGCTGATTTCGCTGGCGGCGTCAGTGCGATCATCAATGTGTGGAACGGCTCCAAAAATACGCAGGTGTGGACGCATATCGACGATGGTCCTCTGGTTGAAGCCGTGCGTACTCAGAGTGGGACCGGTGAAGGCAAGAGCAATAGCCTCGATCCTTTCGCCCTGAAGAAGCAGATGTATGTGTATCGCTATGCCGCCAAGAGTGAATCAGGAGAAGAGCGGGCGCAGGGGTTTGAGTTGTTTAACGGCTCCCGTTTTGGCGTCGCCGATCCGCAACCCTCCGGCGCGTCCATGTGGACGGAATCCTCTAATCATATCTGGACTGTTGCTATTCCCGCGGACCTGGAGCAAGGCTCGCACTATTTGAGAGTCATCGTGAGTAACGGCGAGGGTCAGATCTACACCAGCGTAAAAGCCTTTGAAGTGATGGACGAGCGGCCGGCGCCGTATTTCCGCAAGGAAGTGTTTGAGTAGACTTACATCAAGCTGTTAGCGCCACTGCCGGAGTTGGACTCCGACAGTGGCGTGGGTCAGGTTGGCCTTTATACGACCTGTGCGCCTCGTTTACGCAATCCCGCCATACCTATCCACATCAGACCGCCGATAAACAGACTCTGGAATAGAGCGGGCTCCGCCACGATCGTCACGCCGCCGTTATTGACGGTCGCTGCAATAGGATTGCCGAGAGAATTTCCCAGTGAGTTGACGACCACGGAAAAATAGCTGAATCCCGACGACAGGGCGGTGAAACTGAGAGACGCGAGCAGAAAGGAATTGTCCTGATGGGCGTCCAGATCCGCAGGAATATCCAGAGACAGATCGAACAGGTTCAGTTCCCCGGGCGCGAGAAGTTCGGCTGACATGGGATTCAAACCAAGCCCCAGAACATCCAACTGGCCGTGTGGGTCCAGCGCGACGCTGTCCATCACGCCATTGCCGTCCGCGTCGGTGGCGTCGATAGCGACGGCGCCGGGATCAAAGCTTAAATTGAGGTCAAAGGTGGATAACGACGGCGCGCCGCCGGGCGCCAGACCGTTGATGGAAATATCGACAGTAAACAGCTGGCCCGGGAGTACTGTGGAGGTGGAAGGCAGAACGGTAATGACTGCGGCCTGGGCCTGCGTGCCGCAAAACACCGCTATGCCGAAAGTTAATAGAAACGACGCCAGAACGCTTTTCAACACATGTACGATAGACAACAACCGAGAGGTGGACATAGAAGTTCTCCCTGTGGGGTTGAGGCCGGAGCGGGCGGCTTGCGCCGTCGCTCCGGTTTCCGGTTAGTGCTTGTGAGTGAATATAAACGTCAAAACGACAGGGCGACGGCGCTCACTGCGTCGCGCAGTACGGCCGGGTGCACAGCAGCCGCAGCTGGCGGGCGTCCAGACTGGTGATCATGCCGTCGCCATCCAGATCCCTGGGGTCATCACTGCCTGTCGCCGGCGTGTTACGAGCGGACACTACGACGTTCAGATCATCCCGATCCACGTCGCCGTCGCCATCAACATCGCCTTTGACGGGGCCGACAAAGCCTTCAAACTCGCTGGCGGCGTAGCCCTTGGTCGTCGCCACGCTGCTCGCCACCAGATTGCCGCCGCTGGAGCCATACATCAGCAAGCCCCGCACGTAGTAAGGGCCGGCAATGCCGTTTTGGCCGATGGGAAGCCCGGCGAAATTGAATTCAATCTCCGAATCTCCCTTATTGAGCGCGCCGGTTTTGGCGTGGAAGCCGATCTCATTGCCCTTAACGTCCAGCAGCCTTGCACTCCAGGTATAGACGTCGGACTTGGCGAGAGAGACGCCAACCTTGACGCGAAGCAAGTCAAAAAGCCCGTTGCCGTTGTTATCGACACCGGCGTCGCTGGAAGCGCCGGTCAGTACGATAGCGCCGGGGGTTGATATCGGCTCAAAGTCACTGTGGCTGTAAGGTGCGGTCGCATCGCTGATGGCGACCTGGTCGATAATCTCCAGCGTATCGGGATGACGCAGCGTTACTCTGACGAAATAGGGCCCATCTAACTCCAACTGGTTGATTTCAGGACCGGAGAAGGTCAGCGTGATGGTTTGCTCACCGTGGCTGAAGGTCTTGACCTCATCCATGTATACCGCCAAAGGACCGGATGCGTTGCGCAACGCGGCGGACGTCATGAAGGTTCCGGCAGCTCTCAGGTCTGCGCTGAACTGGATTTTCAGTTGCTCGAACAGTCCGTTGCCATTGGTGTCCACGCCCTGATCGGAAAAGGCGCCGGTGACGTCCAGCAGTCCTTCGAACTCGCCATGGTGATACGCCTGAGTCATCGCGCCAATATCCGCCTGACGTTCTCCATCGGCATTGAACAGGCCCACCACCAACTCATATGGGCCGTCCTCGCCGGAGCGGAAAATGGTGGAGCCGGGGAAGCGCAGGGTCAGGCTGTGAGGGCCATTGGCGAGAGGGAAGCGTTCCGTCGCGTTGGCGACCGTTTTGCCCGCCTTCATCAAAACGCCCTGCAGCATGTACTCGCCTTCCTTGGAGACTTTCGCCTGCACCACGGCTTCCAGATAGTCATAGCGGGAGTCGCCGTCAGTATCCACGGCGGCCTCAGCGATATCCGTCAGGTGCGAGCCTTTCTCGCCAAACTGGCCGTGAGCATACGCGGGCGTCGTCAGTACGGCCTGCACTGGCGTTGAGCCCTCGGCGAATGCGATTATCTTGACTTCATAAGGGCCGTCTTTGCCGGAGCGCAGGATCTGCTCGCCGGAAAACTTCAGCTTGGCGGAGTACTGCCCCGGGTCGTCGCCGACGGTGTCCTGGGTGAATTTCATCGACTCAAACTCAGGAATATTGGCGACCACTTCGCCGTTCTTACGCAAGGTCGCCATCACCAGATAGACGCCTGCGCGATTGACGTCCACGCGCACATTGGCGATTAAGGCTTCATACGCCCCGTCGCTGTTGGAGTCCGGCGTCACGTAGTCGACGTCGCCGGGAATACTGAGGTCAGGCTCTATCATCATCACTCCCTGATCGTTGTTGGCTGAGGCGAGCAAGGCCAGTGGCGCCGGCGCTTTGTATTTGTAATCCCCCCATGAATCGTAAGAGTGGGCGCCGGGAACCGGATACACCTTGGCGCCTTCGAAGGTTTCCAGATAGCCGCCATCCGCGTCGTAGTCGACCGCGCCGTTATGGTTCCAGAGGATGAACTCATCCACGGCGGAATAAATGCCGTTAAAGGTGGCGTCGTAATAATCGGGAAAGAAAAAACCGCGACTGCGCAGGCTGTGACTGGAGAACTCATACTTGTCATAAGGCCCGCCGGCGAAGGGGCGGGCGCTGCCGGTAAAGGCGGGGTCAAGCGATGGCGCGCCGGTGGTGACGAAGCCATTGCCGCGCCCGTCAGTGCGCACCGCGCTGAGTCCGCCAATTCCTAATGTGGCCGCCATGTTTTCAAACACATCGCTGAATACATAGCAGTCGGAGTAGTCACAGGTGATCGGGTCGGCGCTGAGTTGACTCCAATTGCATTTGACGGCGGCGCCGAAGCTGTAACCGTAACGCCAGTTCAAGCCGCCATAGGCATAGCCGCCGCTGAGCAGATGCTCCAGCACGTCGCCTTCATCAATCAAACCACTGGCCCAGTCAGTGGCGTGCTCGTACCAGGAAATGCGGGGCGCGCCAGCCGTGATCGGCGTGGTTTTGGTGACGTAGAGTTTGCGGGTGATGGTGGGCAGAGCGTCGCCATCCACTTTGTATTCAAACTCGACGTCATAGCCGCCGATGACGTCCGGCATGGTGAGCGTCATGTCGCCCTCCGGCCCAGACCAGACTTCCGTGCCGTGCAACGACGTGCCGACAATTGTCCAGGAGGCTTCGACTTCCGCATCCGAGGGCAGGCTGCCTGTGGGACAGGCGTCCAGACGGGTGCGTATCTTGACCTCGCCAGAGCCGAACCATCCGGATTCCGCTGGCCCGGAGAAAGGATAGTCGTCTTTCGGCCCGATCACTTCCGTCAGGTTGCAGCTGGCGTCGCTGGTTTGCTGGTAGATCACGTCAATCAAGTCATTAGAGGCGAGGTCATTGACGCGTACGGGGTTGGAGATAGTGGGCTCCAGCGTTAGCGCGACTTTCGGCTCCACCGGGAGAATCAGCGCCACCCAATCGACGGCGGTGCACCAGCGGCCGGTGCTGAGCGTGTCGATGTTGACCTGGACGCGGTTGGCGCGAGGAGCGGGAGGCGTTCCGGGCGCAGGCGGCGCAGGAAACTTAATGTTTTCGATGCCTACTGTGAAGGTGTTCAGCTTCCAGACATTGTTGTCGCCGGTCAACAGGCCCAGACTGGTTCCGTTGAAGACAACTTCATCGCGTTCCGGCGGCGGTGAGCCGTTATAGTCCACATCGAAGGCGGGCAGAATGATGTCCACGGTGGCGGGAATGATTCCCTGGGCGATGAGGGGAGTGGGATCGATCAAGTAGCCGTCCCCGTCCACCGGCCCGACGGAAACGTCAATCATGACGTCGATCATGAGCGGGTGTTCAGGGCTGGTATTGAACGTGCATCCCGTATCCAGACCGGGGCCATCGTCCGCGACGAAACTGTCAGTGTCCGGAGGATCGAACGGTGAGCTGCGGGTCAATAGCATCGAGGGAGCGACAAGCCCGTTCGGCGTGGGCCAGACGTCGCCATCTTCTTGTGCGAAGGATGTCTGAATTAACAGACAGCCAATCAGAAATACAAAGACATGAGCTGCAATATACAGGAAGGAGATCGTGCGCTTTTTGTCCACCATATATCCCTTCTCCTTGGTAGATCTTATCGGAGCAGCGCCTGGAAACAGCGAGTGGCGCCCTGACTTTTATAATCACGTACTTCCACTGCTAATGTGATGAACTGTGACAACCAGCAAGTCTTAAGCCAGTCAGGGCTATGGGCTTTATAAATCGAGTAATTGTCAGCTTTTCGGCGAGGTTGATCAGGGCTGGTTGTAAAGTAACCTGACGGGACTGTCTGGAAAATCGGAGGCTGGGAAAGATCCCATCAAAGAAAGAATGGCCTGCATATCCCTGCAAGCCTATCTTTGGCCGGCGTGAAGGCGACTGCTAATTTTTTCGACGCGTCCAAGTCAGGTCGCGGCGAGCGTTTAGAAGAACAGGCGGAGGTTAAGTGGGAAGCGCAGTTTAACTACTGCGCTCAGGCCAGACGGGCTCATGGTCCTCGTCAAACACATAGCCGAAGTTAATGTTGGTAAGACGGCCTAAAGTGAATTGAAATTCTGTCCAGATATCGTGATAGGTATGACTTTCGAACGACAGAAATTCATCGACTTCAGACTTTCCTGCATGATGATTTTGGATCACTGTGAGGACCTCTCCCTGGGGTTCTCCGATCAGTGTTTGTCCAAACAAAACCGCCTTGGGGTTGTGACACTCAATCCACGACAGGCGGAGATCGCTGTCATGGTCAAACCTCAGCGCCAGCTGTTTTTCGTGATAATGCAGGAAGACGTCGTTGTAGTCGTTGACATGCTCTTTATCCGGCGCACCCAGCAATTTTTCCACGTCTTCTCTGCCAAGGCCGAATATCAAATCGCCGATGCCAACGCCGGGTTGGATATGGAACTGCTTGTCGCTGTGCTCTGCTGTCATGAATAAGTCCATCAATGTCAATTGCGGCCGTTTGTCAGACCTGGATCTTGCTGAGAAATTTAACCCTTGGCGTCATGAAAAATCACTCCCAGCGTATAGCGCCTGCCTGAGCGCACCCGGCTGACGCCATGGCGCATGGTGACGCGATACACGCCTCGGACGCCTCGTACAGGGCGATGATGCACTGCGAAGATTACCCCATCGCCCTGCCGTAGTGGAACCACTTCCGCGCGGGACTGCATGCGCGGCCGCTGTTCTGTCAGCACAAATTCACCGCCGCTAAAGTCGCGCTCTGGCGCGGACAGCAACACCGCCAGTTGTAGGGGGAAGACATGTTCGCCATATAAATCCTGGTGCAGGCAATTGTAGTCGCCTTCCTGATATTGAAGGATCAATGGCGTCGGGCGCGTCTGTCCATCGTTGTGGCAGCGTGTGATAAAGTCCTGATGCGCTTCGGGGTAGCTGATGTCCAGATTCATGGCGGCGTTCCATTGGTTCGCCACGGGCGCAAGATAGGGGTAAGCCTGCGCCCGCAACTCTGAGACCAGATGGGGCAGGGGATAACGGAAGTATTGGTATTCGCCCAGCCCGAAGCCATGACGCGCCATGATCACTTTGCTGCGATAGAGTTCCGCTTCGTCATACAGGGAGATCAATGCCGCGCACTCCTGCTCGCTCAGCAATCCACCCAGTATGGTGGCGCCGCGGGTCGTTAACTCATGACCCGCTTGTTCCCAATCGTAGCCGCTCAAACGCGTGGACAGGCTCGTAGCGGGTGTTTGCATTACAGCGGCGCCAGTAAAACCGTTCATTCCTACGTCTCCCGCTCCAGCAGCGCCTGCTTGCGCTCGACGCCCCAGCGATAGCCCGAGAGCGCGCCGTCGCTGCGCACTACGCGATGGCAGGGAATGGCCACGGCCAGCAGGTTGGCGGCGCAAGCCTGCGCCACCGCGCGCACGGATTTGGGGGAGCCGATGCGCTGGGCGATATCGGCGTAACTCGCCGTCGCGCCTGAGGGAATCTCTTGTAAAGCGCGCCACACGCGCTGTTGAAAGGCGGTGCCGCGCACGTCAAGGGGAAGGTCGAGCCCGATCTGAGGCGCTTCCACAAATCCCACGACCTTGGCGATCAGGCGTTCGAAGTCAGCGTCGTCGCCAATCAGTTGCGCTTTGGGAAAGCGATCCTGCAATTCATGCACAAGGGCTTCAGGTTCGTCCCCCAGTGAAATAGCGCAGACGCCCCGAGCGCTTTGCGCGACCAGGATGGCGCCCAGGGCGCACTCGCCCACCGCGAAACGGATTTCCGCGTTGGTTCCGCCCCGACGATAGTCGCTTGGCGTCATGCCGAGAAAGTGATCCGATTCCCCATAAAAATGCCCATTGGAACTGTACCCGGCGTCATAGATGGCATCCGTCACCGTCTCAGCATTCTGCAGGGCGCTGTTGAGGCGTTGCTGACGTTGTGCGGCGGCGTAGCCGCGCGGAGTGAGGCCGGTGATCTGTTTGAACAGGCGATGGAAGTGAAACTTGCTCATGCCTACGCTTTGAGCCAATTCATCCAGACTGGGGAAGGTTTCTGAGTCAGCGATCAATCGGCAGGCCGCAGCGATTTTCTCCGCCTGCTGCGCGGCCAGAGGCGGAGCGTCAGGGCGACAGCGCCGACAAGGGCGATATCCCGCCTGCTCCGCTTCTTCGCGGCTATCGTAAAAGCATACGTTCTCTGGGCGCGGCGTCCTGGCGGCGCAGGATGGACGACAATAAACGCCGGTGGTCTTCACTGAGTAATAGAAACTTCCGTCCGCCTGGGCGTCGCGCTCCAGCAGCGCGCGCCAGCGGGGATCATTTTCTGTGGCGATGGCTTTGGTTGATGCGTTCATGGTGGCGCTCCTTGGTTAAGGTCTACCTGATGGCGGAGAATTTAGCAATGGACGACTTTGCTCGCACTCTGAGGATTGCTTTCAAATTCGAGTCGTCAATCCGTCCATCTGTTCACCCTTCCGCCTGTCCCTCCATCTACCAAGGAGCCGTCGAGGGTAGTTAGGTGTTCAGTCGAGACGGAGTTTTTTGCGGATGCGGCTGAGCGCCACAGGGGTGATGCCGATATAGGAGGCGATGTATTGCAGGGGAATTTTGTCGCTCAGTTGAGGATTTTGTTCCAGGAAGTTGAGATAACGTTGCTCCGCCGTCAGTTGCACAAAGCCATAGATACGTTCTTCTTTACCAATGAACAGGGCTTCCAGCATTTTGGTGTAGGTGGCGAGCAGCCCGGGATGACGTTGCAGGCTCTGGCTGAAATGACTCCAGTCGAACTCCAGACAAAGTACGTCGTCCAGCGCTTCTATGCTGAATAACGCTGGGGCATTGAGCACCATGGCGCGGGTGGAGCCGGCGATATTGGGCGAGCAGGCGAAGGACTGAGTAAACTCTTTGCCTTCAGGGGAGACGCAGACATAGCGGGCGAAACCTTTGGCGAAGTAGTAAAGCTTGGGGGCGGGTCGACCTTGCTGAATCAGCAGGTCGCCCTTGCGGTAGCAATGCACTTCGCCCTGCAGATCCAAATCCGTCAGGTCGACGGCGTCAATCAGGTGGAATGATTGCTTGAGAAAATTCAGGAAACTCCGTTCGATTTCCCGCTGATTCATCGTGTCCCCTCATCTCTACATCAATTTGCCGGTGCGTCGCTAACATGGGGCTTACGCGCCGCTGGCGACCAGGCGCCGGAGATCAGCAGCAGGGCGAGCAGCGTCAGAGCCACGCCGGGCAGACTGTACCACAGCCCTGGGCCTTGCATGAAACCCTGTCCGATGGCGACGAATGTAGGGATGAGATAACTGAACGCCAGCAGGCGGTTAGGGCCGACTTTCTGCACCAGATGCTGCTGCAGATAAAAAGTGGCGATCGTGGCGAACAGGGTCAAATATAACAGCACCCGCCAGAAATCGAACTCACCCCAGGCGACCTGTTCAATATCGCCTGCGACAATCGTAATTGGCGCCATCAGGACCGCGCCCATCAGCATGATGTAAAACGCCCCTTGAATGGGGGGCGTATTGGAGCCCCACTTTTTGACTAGCGTGACATGCAGCGCGAGACTGGCGCAGGCGAGCAGGAATAGCGCGTCGCCGTCGTTCCAGGCGAGCGTTTCCGCGCTGCTTCCATGAGTGGCGAGCAAAACCCAGAGCGCGCCGCCGGCGCCAAGGACGAATCCGCATAACATAACGCCGTTGACGCCGGCTCCCAGAAAAATGCGGCTGATCGCCACGCTCATCAACGGAACCAGGGTATAGATCACGGAGGTATTCAGCGCAGTCGTGGTTTTCAGCGCTTCAAACAACCCGATAAAGAACAGCACCAGGAACAGGCTGATCAAACCATAGCGCATGAGCAGGCCAAGGTCGCTGAACAGGGCGTAACGGGACAGCGCCAGCGGCGCCAGCAGTAAGGTCGCAAGAATAAAACGCAGCTCCGTACCGGCGATGGGGCTGGCGTATTGAGGCAGGTCGGCTGATACCACAAAGGAGGACGCCATTAACGCCACCCATAGCAACAGCGTCAGCGTATCTTTCGTGAGCGCGTGCATAAGTCGAATCCACTTTAAGGAATAAAATCAGGGTAAAAACGAAAGGTTCGCGCTCCGCGCGAGGAGAGTCCGCGTTTAAGCGGACTTTTCTGCGATAAATTTATTGAACAGGAATTCTGAAACGGCGGCGTCCACGCTCAACTCAAAGGTTTGCGTCAGGTGGCGGTGCAGCGTCTCGACGTCGGCGACCGGCTCAATGGTAGTTTCGCCGTTGCGCATACGATGCAGTTCGCCGTTGCGCAATGACTGCACGTCGTTGAAGTACTTACGGCACACCACCAGATTGTGCAGGAACGCGGCGTTGGGATGCTTGTGAGAATAAAAATGCCCAGTCAGGCAATCCGCTTCGGTATAGCGCCCCAGATCAAAGGTGTAGAGGGTAAAAAACTCGCCTTCCTTCAGAATCTGGTAGCAGTAATCTCCCCGCGCATTTTTGACGATGCGATAGACGGCGTCTCCCAGATCCTGCTCCAGACCCTCTTCGAGTTTGATGGGAAAGCGCGCGCCGAAGTGTCCAAAGCCGGTGTCGACAATGTACTGGCCTTCATCCAGCGTGAGCAACGTGATGCGGTGGGTGCGGGGGACATCGTTGTCGGTGTTGTAGACCACTCGGGCCAGCAGGATGCGGACATCCAAACCCTGTGCGGAAAGGGCGTCGAAGGTCAGTTTATTGTGTTCGAAGCAATAGCCGCCGAAGCCCTGGCGCACGATTTTGTTGAACACAGACTCACTGTCGATCTGGATGTCCTGTGACAGCGCCACCGCCAGATTATTAAAGCTGTGCTTGGCGATATGCCGGCTCTGCATATCGCGGATCATTTCCAGGACTGGACGACTCGGGTTAACGTCCAGGTCAGTAAAATAGGCGTTGGCGATTTCGGTCAAAGTCATTGAATTTATCCTTCTTCAATCAATTTTCCATCAGCCTATCCTGAATTCTGCGCTAAGTAATTAACCTGGGTTTAGTGGACGCTTTCTCCCACCGCAGATTTCTTTTTCCCGTAGCGGCTGGCGGATTTCGATTTTCCTGGGCGGCGGCCGGAAGTTTTGTCATGCGGGCGTCGTCTTTTGCCGGTGGCGCTTTTCCCGTTTCCTGGCGCTTGCTCATGGCTATCCAGTTCAAGCTCGATTTTGCGCTGTTCCAGGTCGACACGAACTACTTTGACCTGAAGCGCGTCTCCAAGCCCATAGCTCTTTTTACTGCGTTCGCCGATCAAACGCTGTTTGGCGGCGTCGAATTGATAATAGTCGCCCTGTAGCGCAGAGATATGAATCAAACCTTCAACCATCACGCCTTTCAGCTCAACGAACAGACCGAAGTTAGTCACTCCGCAGATGGTTCCGGCGAAGGCGTCGCCAATACGGTCCTGCATGTATTCGCACTTCAGCCAGGCTTCAACATCCCAACTGGCCATATCCGCCCGACGGGATGCGAGAGAACATTGCTCCCCCAGCTTCACCATGTCCTCCAGGCTGTAGGGATAACTTTGCGATGGCGACAAAGAGGCGGCGCTGTCGACGCGGCGCACGGGATCGACGCCCAGCCCGGTAATCGACTTGAGTGCGCGCTTGAGCTTACCGCCGCTTTCATCGCCCCGGATCACCGAACGAATGGCGCGATGGGTCAACAGATCGGGATAACGTCGTATCGGCGATGTGAAATGAGAGTACGCGCTATAAGCCAGCCCGAAATGTCCCTGGTTGTCTGGGCTGTATTCAGCCTGACTGAGCGATCTCAGCATGATGGACTGGATGACTTCCGCATCCGGACGTTCGCTGATGCTGTTCAAAAGACGACGATAGTGCGTAGCGGTTGGCCGCTTGCCGCCGCCCAGAGACAATCCCAATTCGCCGAGAAAAGCGCGCAGGCTTTCCAGCTTTTTCTGCAACGGTCCTTGGTGAACCCGATACAGTGCGGGAAGCTTGAGCTTCTGCAGGAAGCGCGCTGTCGCGACATTGGCGCACAGCATGCATTCTTCCACCAGTTTGTGAGCGTCGTTACGCACAACTGGATCAATGCGGCGGATCTTGCGCTGAGCGTCGAATTGAAACTTACTTTCCGTGGTTTCGAAATCAATTGCGCCGCGTTTGCTGCGAGCCTGTCGCAACGCGCCGTACAACTGATGCAACGCCTGCAGGTGAGGAACCAGGTCGCTGTAGCGCTGTTGCACCTGTTGGCCAAGTCGGGATTCCGGCTGCTCCAGCAGCGCGCCCACCTCAGTGTAGGTCAGACGGGCGTGAGAGCGCATGATCCCTTCGTAGAACTGATACTTGCCGAGATTGCCCGCTGCGTCGATGAACATTTCGCAGACCATGGCCAAACGATCCACATTAGGATTCAGCGAGCACAATCCATTGGACAGCGCTTCCGGCAACATGGGCTCTACACGACCGGGAAAGTAAACGGATGTGCCGCGTTTCTGAGCTTCCTGATCCAACGGGCTGCCCGGCGTTACGTAGTGAGAGACGTCCGCGATAGCGACAAATAAACGCCATCCGCCATTGCTGCGCGGCTGGCAGAAGAGCGCGTCGTCAAAGTCCATGGAGTCTTCGCCGTCGATGGTGACCAGGGGAACGCTGCGCAGATCATACCGGTGCAGTTTGTCTTCTTCAGAGACTGTTGCCCCCAGTCGCTTCGCCGCCTGAATGGCGTCTTTGGGCCAGATAAAGGGAATGTCGTGATTACGGAGGGCGATGTCAATTTCCATGCCCGGAGCCATGGCGTTGCCAAGCACTTCAATCACGTCCGTCAGCATTGGCGAACGGTTTCGGGCGTACTTGGAGATGCTTACCACTACATACTGTCCGTCAACGGCGTCGCCGATGCTTTCCGGCGTAACGATGATCTCGTTACAGATGCGGTCGTTATCTGGAATCAGCGTATGAACGCCGGATTCGGTTTTCAGGCGACCCACCAACTGCGTGGTGTTGCGCTCCAGTACGTTGACGATCTGGGCTTCCTGTCGGCCACGGTGGTCGACGCCACTGATGCGAACCTGCACGCGATCGCCGTCCATCGCTTTGCGCATTTGGCTTTTACCCAGAACCAGATCTTCGCCCCCTTCATCCCGAGCCAGAAAACCGTGTCCTTCACGGCGGCCGATAACGCGACCGCAAATCAGCTCATTCGGGTTGATTGGCGTGTAGTCTCCGCGATCGAAAAGGATTTGCCCGTCACGCTCCATCGCACGCAGGCGACGTCTGAGCGCTTCCAGGTCCTGATCGCTGCTCAGTTTGAGGCGTTCGGCCAGTTGTTCACGGTTAAGAGGCCCACCCTGCTGGCTAAGCACACTGAGAATGTACTCACGGTTGGGAATCGGATTTTCGTATTTTTGCGCGTCTTGAGCGCTAATTGCAGTTATTGAGGCTGTGCTCATGGTGTTTCCTCTTTGGAAAAGACAGCCGATAACTTGCTCTGGATGATATATGAAGAGAGGCTTCAGTGTAGTTCAGATAAAACTCGACAAGATATATTGGCTGGTAATGCTTTAATTTATTAAGAAATAAGCGGCTGGCGCTTATAAAGGTACATGTGCGGAAGGCAATGGCGAGATGCCGTAAAGCTTTGTGCGGGTTAAGGCGTATCAAATTATGGTTTAAACTCATGCGGCCGAGGCGGCGATATATCCGCCCCGGTCTCGCACTGAGAAAAAGGGCTAACAAAAATAGTATTTTTGGTAGCTCTGATCACTGTCGCTTATAAGCAGACAATGTTCTCAGCCTGTGGACCTTTTGGTCCTTTGGCGACGGTGAACTCAACCTGCTGACCTTCGGTCAGGGTTTTGAATCCGTTGCCAGTGATAGCACTGAAGTGCGCGAATACGTCTGGGCCGGACTCTTGTTGAATAAAACCAAAACCTTTAGTTTCATTGAACCATTTAACAGTGCCTTTAACTGTTTCGGACATAAAAATTTCCTGAAAATAAATGAATAAAATTTGCCTTGCGGGCGGTTTTTAAAGTGGAAAAACAAGACTGGAATTTAAAACTACAGGACGAAGATTATGAATAAAACATCGAGCGGAGTGTTAAATAAAACTATAGGCTTACTTTCTACCTTTTCCTGAGTCTATAGCTTTGTTTGTGGTTGTCAATAAATAATTTATTAAAAAATATTTCTAACGCCGGATGCGTTCACCCCAGGTTTAAGGGATGTGCTTTGATTAGAAGAGGTTGCGAGCGATCCAATGACGAATACGGGGGCGTTGCGTAGGAGCGCTCAATCCGACATTGCATTCGCAGGTGGGCTCTGGAACCATGTTGACGGTTTAAAAAAAGGACTGAGTGATTGGTATCAGATGAAGCTGAATGAGCTGATTATCCGCGCTGCAACGGCGGCGGACACGCCTGATTTAAGCAGGATATTTTTTGAGTCGCGCAAGGAGACGTTTTACTGGATTGAGGCCGATATGTTTTCAATCCATGACTTTTTAGGCAGCGTGCGGGACGAAGAGGTGTATGTCGCCGATCACGAGGGAGTGGCGGTGGGATTTATCTCTATCTGGAAGCCGGAGAGCTTCATTCATAACCTGTATGTAGACAAACCTTTCAAAAACAATGGCGTCGGTACGGCGCTGCTGGAGTTTTGCCGTCAGCGATATGCCTCGCCATTGCAACTGAAAGTCGCCGCCCAAAATGAGCCTGCAGTAGCTTTTTATCGCCATCGCGGCTGGCGCGAAATCGAGCGCGGTGTCGAGTTGCCGACAGGCGAATATCTGTTGATGCACTTGACCTACGCCTGACTCGCCCCCAAAAAAGTGATTTGCGTCGTTACTTCAACTGCGTAAAAGTCGTTACTTCAACTGCGTAAAAATAGTCAGATGCGCTGCGGGTGATTAGCGTCCCCTGCGGCAAAATCGTTATGATGAAAGCTATCTCCATAGTAAAGATGGAAACCCTATGAATCTGCAATTGATCGACCTGTTCTGGCTGACGCTTTGCGCCATCGCGCTCTGGGGATGGTGGGAGGCGCTAAAGGTGCGGGAGATCGCTCTTGGTGCTGCGAGGCGTCAATGTCAGGAGCTTGATCTGCAATTTCTCGACGGCAGCGTGGCCCTGCGTAAGCTGGGTTTGCGGCGGGATGCGCGGGGCTCTATGCGGCTGGCGCGAACCTATACGTTTGAGTTTTCCTCAACCGGGGAAGAGCGCTACAACGGCGAAGTGGACACTTTGGGGCGCTGGGTCAAGGATGTGCGTCTGGATGCGCATCGCATCAGCTATCATTAGCCGCCTGCGAATAGTTAGCTTACAGGTTCCAGTTCGCGACGATATTGCCCCGGCGTTCGCCCGGTCCATCGTTTGAACGCCCGCTGAAACGCGCTCTGATCCGCGAACCCGAGAAAGAAGGTGATTTCCGACAGATCCAGACGCTTATCACTGATTTGCCTGAGCGCCAATTCCCTACGGGTGTCATCCAAAATCTGCTGGTAACTGCGCCCCTCTTCCTGTAGCCGGCGTTGCAACGCCCTCTCAGAAAGCCCCAACGTCTGCGCCGTTTTTTTCAGACTGATGTCGCCAGCCTGTAGCAGATCCGTCAGCGCCGCTTTCACTTTATCTCTGAAGTCCGCCTCCGGGTTGAGCTGCAACAGCAGGCGGTCGGCGTATTCGTCCAGCAGCGCCAGCATGGCGGGGTCATGTTGGCGTAAGGGAAGATCCAGATAGGCGACGGGAAAGCGCACTTCAATGCTGTCGCAGGAGAATTGCAGGAGACAACGGAAAAGACGTTCGTGCTCCTGAATATCCTGTGGGCGCGAATGTTGAAAGCGGATGAGCGTAGGGGACACATCCGCGCCGGTTATCCAGCGGGCGAAAGTGGTCCAGCTGGCGATATTTTCTTCCGCGATATGCCGCGACAGGTCCGGTGAACAACTGTCCCAACTTAGAATCACTTCATCGCCATCGAGTCGGTAAGTGGTGTGTCCAACATCACATACCAGTCGTTCGTAACGCTCATGCCTTACGATTGCTTCCCGTAGGGTTTTACAGTTCATGACGCTGAGTCCGAGTACGCCGTACTGCCCGGGTTTAATCTGTTCGCCGACGTGCAGCCCAATGTTTGCGTCATGCAGCAGCGCCCCTGCGGCCTCCAGCATGGCGCCGAATAATCGGGTCGGCAGACGTTGCTGCGGTTCGCCAATGGCCGCTGCGGAAATCTGGAAAGGTTTTAGAAATAAAGACGCATCCTGTCGTTTCAGAATGAGATAATCTACCAGGCCGCGGAGATAGGCGGCGGAAATCTGACTGTCTCGAATAATCATGGCGCGTCTTTAAGCTGCATGTTGGAACGAGTTTGTGTTTTTTGCGTTCACAGGCGAACTTATTCTACCCAACCTTTGCCTGCGAAGCGCAAATATGAATTATGAATGACGGCCCTATACAATTACCGCCGATTCTGTTTTAAATAGGCCGCCGCTCGTCACTAATCAACCACCCATATTGGAAAGTTGTAATTCGTGTCCTGGAATCAAGAACAAATTATCGCCATGGCGCCGGATAGCGCCTCAGTCAAAGCCGCACAGAAACTCACCAACACAAGTAAATGGCCGTTATTGGAATTTAACGATGACGCCATTTGGGGGCACTGTCAGGGAAGCGGTTCGAAGCCTTATATGTCCCGCATCGACCTGTCCGGTCCTGCGTTCAAATGCTCATGCCCGAGCCGTAAATTTCCCTGTAAGCACGGGCTCGCGCTGTTTCTACTGTATGCCCAGCAACAGAGTGGCTTTACCCGCCAGCAAGACGCGCCAGATTGGGTTGCTGAATGGCTGGATAGCCGCGCCGACCGGGAACAGAAGAAAGTCGAGCGCGCTCAGAACAAGAAGCCGGTTGACGCCGCCGCGCAGGAAAAGCGTAAAGGGCAGCGCGAACAAAAAGTCAGTCGTGGCGTAGAAGAACTCTCGCTATGGGCTGAAGACGTAGCCCGTACCGGGCTGGCGGACTTGCAGAACAAGAATTACCAGTACTGGAAAAATCTGGAGTCGCGCATGGTGGATGCGCAGGCGCCGGGTTTGGCCAATCATGTGCGCCAGATGGCCTCTTTGGCTATTACCGGCGATCGCATGTCTGAGCTGGCGGCGTCGCTGAGCCGTTTGTATCTGCTGCTAAACGCCTACGGCAGAATGGAGCAATTGGCGGATGATCTGCAGGCGGATATTCGTACGCAAATAGGCTGGCCATGGAGCCAGGACGAGCTGTTGGCCACGCCGCCTGTGAAGGACGTCTGGTTGGCGTTGTCGCACAGTCAGACTCAGGAAGAGCGGTTGGTGATGCAGGTGATCCATCTGGTGGGGCTGGAGAGCGGGCGCATGGCCAAGGTAGTTAATTTCGCGCATGAAACGCAACGCGCCAGCCTGGTGATGGGATGGCGCGGCGGTCAGCTGATCCGGGGCGACGCTCACTTTTATCCCTCCGGTTCGCCGTTGCGGGCGATATTTGCTGACGCCGCGACCCTGTCGCCGGAGCATGTGGGCGATACGCATACGACCCCCGCCGGAATAAGTCTGGATGCGATGTTCAACCAGTATGAGCAATTACTCGCGCGAAATCCCTGGGTCGGTCCTTACCCCTTTATCGTCGACGCGGTGGTTCCCTGGCGGCAAGATGACGCATTCTGGCTGGTTGACGCTGACGGTAAAGCCGTCCCGCTGGCCGAGCGCGCGGGGGATCTTTGGAAACTGCTGGCCGTCAGTGGCGGCCACCCGGTGCGCGTTGTAGGCGAGTGGTGCGGCGATCGTTTCAATCCCCTCGGCGTATGGGCCGAACATCAGTATTTCGATGTCACCTCGCGTCAGGCGCTCGCTGCTTAAGCGGCGCCTGAGCCGTCGGATCTATTCAGAAATTATCATGCAGGTCAGGAATCATCATGCAGGAATGGAACGATAGCGTTAAGCGTCTGATATTGGGCTGCGACGCCCAAGACGCGCCTTGGACCGCGCCATCGGCGGAGTTGGGCGCGGCGCTGGATAAAATGGCCGAGGAGCCGGCGGAGCGTCGCCTGCTGAAGGCCGCCGTTATGTTCAACTTTACGCGTTTGGTGGGACAGTCTCATCAGCGCGCTTTAGCGGTAGCGCCGGCTCAGAGTGACAGTGTTGAGCAATGCAGCGAACGTGCGGAAGAATTACTACGCGCCGCCTTGCGCGCCAAAGATACGCGTTTGCTGGCTGAGTATCTGACTACGCTGGCCGACGCCGGACGGGTGTCGCCGCCGGCAGCATTGGCGGATCTGTTTGACGCAGCGCTTAACCAGCCGCGATTGCAGGTCAGTCTGCGTCACGTCATGGGCGCGCGCGGGCGCTGGCTATGCGGACTCAACCCCAAGTGGGAAACGTTGCGCAGCGACGCTCCCGCATCGGAGGAACTGGCCCATCTCAGCGGCGTGGCCCGAGTAGATGCGTTTCGTCGTCTGCGTGAGGCGGACCCAGCCGCCGCGCTGAATCAGTTGAACGCGATCTGGAAAGACGAGCCCGCCAAGGAGCGCGCTGCGTTACTGGAAGTGATGAAAGTCGGTTTGAATCCCAACGACGCTGAATTTCTGGCCGCCTGCGTCGATGATCGCAGCTTGCCTGTGCGATATCAGGCGACGCGGTTTTTAGCGCAGTTGGGCGATGCGTCCGTGTTGACGCCGTTACGGGAGTGGCTAGCCAGCGCTTTGCAGCTACAAAAGGCTTTGCTGAAGAAGTCCCAACTGAACATTGAGCCCCCCAAGGATTTTGATAAATCCTGGGAGAAGTGGGGCGTCAAAGAAGATCTGTCGCATTTGCCCAATCGCACCAAGGTGGGCAAACGGGCGGGCTGGTTCTATCAAGTGCTGGCTTTGCTGCCTCCGCGCGTCAGCGCCGAGATTTTGCAAGCGTCTTTAGAACAGACCATTGATTTGTATCGCCGCAGCGACTACGCAGAAGCTGCGCTGTTGGCCTTGTCCGAAGGCGCTATGTTGCACGGCGACGTGACTTATTTTGAGACGCTGTTTCCTGCGCTGACCGAAGTTGAGCGGACGGAATATCTGGGCGGGCTGGCCGCCGGCTTTGCCGCCGAAAAGATCGAGCCGCTGATATTACCTGCGCTGCAGGCGGCGATGAAGAAAGACAGTCAGTTCTGGCTGCCGGTTCTATATCAGCTCAAAGCCTTCTCTCGTCTGACGCCCAAATTATCTGAAGCCATCGCGGAGATGATTCGCGCCAAGATACTCGAAGGTGAGAGTTGGTATTACGACGCTCACCAGACCATTGACCAACTGGCTTATCAGTTCTCGTTGACGTCTTACGAAAAAATCCGCTCCCTGCTGGAGCCCTTGCAAGACGATCGAACCAACCCTTTGCTGGCGGTGTACAAGAACCGCGTTGATTTCCATAAGGAGCTACAGTCATGACCGAACAAGCCATTTTAAGACAGCATGCGGAGCAACTGTTCCAGCAGGAATTGGAGGCATTGCGTGAAGTGGACAAGCGTCAGCGTCCTGCTAACTGGGCGCTGTCCCCTTGGGCGGTATGCACTTATCTGATGGGCGGCAAGCTGGATAACGGCTTTGAAGTGACGCCCAAGTACATCGGTTCGCGCAGACTGATGGAAATTGCTGTGGCGACGCTGACTACCGATCGCGCGCTACTGTTATACGGCGTGCCCGGTACGGCGAAATCCTGGGTGTCCGAGCATCTGGCGGCGGCGGTGTCGGGAGATTCCACGTTAGTCGTGCAGGGCACCGCCGGCACCAGCGAAGAGGCCATGCGTTACGGCTGGAACTACGCGCAACTGTTGGCTCACGGCCCCAGCCGGAATGCGTTGGTGGAGTCTCCGCTGATGCGCGCCATGTCTCAGGGCAAGATCTGTCGTATCGAGGAATTGACGCGGATTCCGTCCGACGTGCAGGACACGCTCATCACAGTCCTGTCGGAAAAACACCTACCCATTGCCGAGCTCAATGACGAAGTACAGGCGGTGCGCGGCTTCAACGTTATCGCCACCGCTAATAACCGCGACCGTGGCGTCAACGAACTCTCCAGCGCCCTCAAGCGTCGCTTCAACACAGTGATTCTGCCTACGCCCGCCACCATTGAAGAAGAAGTGAGCATCGTCTCCAAACGCGTCAGCGATATGGGGCGCGCGCTGGAGTTGCCGGTGGAGGTCAACGCTATTGCGGAAATCCAGCGCGTGGTGACCATCTTCCGCGAACTGCGTGAAGGCAAGACCCTGGATGGCAAGGAAAAATTGAAGTCCCCCAGCGCTACGCTCAGCACTGCTGAAGCCATTTCTGTCATGAACAGCGGTATGAGTCTGGCCCATCACTTTGGCGACGGAAAGCTATCGGCTTCGGATCTCGCCTCAGGCTTGATCGGCGCCGTGGTGAAAGATCCTGTGCAGGATGCAGTGGTTTGGCGTGAGTATCTGGAAACGGTGGTGAAAGAGCGCGACGGCTGGAAAGACGTCTATCGCGCTTGTCGCGAACTGAGCTGAAACATCCGGTCTGACGAACGCGCGCCTTAAGCAAGCGCTGCTATTTGCGGCGGAGCCATGATGGCTTGAAGGCGCGCGCCAATAAAGGGCGACAAGCGAAGCATGCTTATCAACGACAAGATTTTATACCTCGGTATCCGCCATCACGGGCCGGGCTCCACCGCCAGCATGTTGAAGGCGCTGGTGGATTTCCAGCCGGAGATTCTGCTGGTGGAGGGACCGCAGGAAGCGGAGCCATTGTTGGAGCACCTGCACAACGAGCAGTTGCAGCCACCGGTGGCGCAATTGATATACGCCGGCGATGACTACCGCGACAGCGTGTTCTATCCATTCACGGAATTTTCGCCGGAATGGCAGGCCATGCACTTTGCGCGACGCAATAATCTTCCGTTGCGTTTTATAGACCTGCCGCAAACCCACAGTCTGGCGTTGGCGCGGCAAGCTCGACAGGAAGCCGCGGCGGCTGCGGAAGCGGCCGAGCGGGAGATGGCGCAGCAACAGAGCGCAGAGGCGTTGGATGAAAGCCCTGCGAGCCAGAATGAGGCGGAAACTGATGCGCCTGCGGCGGAAGCACTGACTGACGAAAACGACGGCTCTGAACAGGACAGCGAGCCCAGTATCGATTCATTGGCCCTCAGCGGCGATCCTCTCGACGCGTTGGCGGCGGCGGCAGGATTCTCCGACGGCGAGCGCTGGTGGGAGCATGTAGTGGAGCAGCACAGCCAGGGCGCTGAAGTGTTCGCTGCGATCGCGGACGCCATGGGAGCGTTGCGCGCAGAAGCCTCCGCACAGAAGCTTAGTGATAGGGAGGCGCGTCGCGAAGCCTGGATGCGCTCGATGGTGCGCAAGGCAGAGAAAGAAGGCTTTCAGCGTATCGCGGTAATCTGCGGCGCCTGGCACGTCCCGGCGCTGGTGCGGAAGGTCGCCGTCAAAGACGACAACGCACTGATCAAAGGCTTGCCCAAAATCAAGCTGAGCGCCACATGGATTCCCTGGACCTACGACCGTATCAGTTACCGTAGCGGCTACGGCGCAGGGGTGGACGCCCCAGGCTGGTATGAGCATATCTGGCGTTACGCGGTGCGGGAGGGAGAAAACGGCGCGCCTGTCCGTGACGGCATCTCGGCTTCCTGGCTGGCCCGGGCGGCGCGGGAGTTGCGCGAGCAAGGTTTTGACGTGGCGCCTTCCAGCGTCATCGAAGCGGTGCGCATGGCGGATACGCTGGCGGCGTTGCGGGAAAAGCCGCAGCCCAGCCTGGATGAAATGAATGAAACCATCCAGACCCTGTTCTGTTTCGGCGACGCCGCTCCGCTTGCGTTGTTGCAACGCAAGTTGCTGGTCGGCGACCGCATTGGAACCGTGCCGGAGAATTTACCCAAGACGCCGCTGCAGGCGGACTTGCAGGCCCAGCAGAAGTCCTTGCGCCTGAAAGTGTCCACGGTGGAGGAAGATCTTGAACTGGATCTGCGCAAAGGCAATGGCAAGCTGCGCTCCGCGTTATTTCATCGGCTTAATTTGCTGGGAGTGAAGTGGGCGCGTCTGGTCAGCGATCGCAGCGGCAAGGGCACGTTTAAAGAAATCTGGCGTCTGCAATGGCAGCCTGAGTTTGAACTCAACCTGATTGAACAGAGTCTATGGGGCAATAACATCGCCACCGCCGCCATGGGATACGCTCTGGAACAGCTGCGCAACGCCAGCAAATTAAGCGATATCACCGCCTGGGTGGATCGACTGCTGCTGGCGGACCTGCCGGACGCCATTCAGGATGCGATTATCTTCCTGCAACAGCAGGCCGCCACGGTTAATGATGTGGACCAGCTGATGGCGGCGCTGCCGCGACTGGTGAACATCGTGCGCTACGGCGATGTGCGCGGTGCGGATACGTCGATATTGCATCATGTCATCGAAGGCTTCTGCGCCCGCATCAATATCGGGCTGGTGTATCAATGCCGCAATGTGGATGAGGACGCCGCCAAGGCGCACGCCAAACTGATCGCGGACGTTTCGGACGCTCTCAAGCTCTATGCGGACGCAGAGCGTCTTTCTGAGTGGTGGCGAGAGCTGTCTCGCCTGGCGCGGCAAACTGAGGTGAATGGCGTGATTCTGGGGCGCTGTTATCGATTGCTGCTGGGGGCGGATCAGATCAGTGGCGAGGATGCCGCGAATGCGCTGTCCTTTGCGCTGTCTGCGGCGGAAGAGCCTGCTCACGCTGCGGCCTGGATTGAAGGGCTGCTGGAAGGTTCCGGATTGCTGTTGATTCACGACGACCGCTTGTGGACGGTGCTGGACGCCTATTTATGCGCCTTGCCGGAAGAACGCTTCATGCTGTTGCTGCCGTTGCTGCGCCGGACGTTCTCCAGCTTCGCCAATGGCGAGCGGGCGAACCTGAAACGCAAATCTCGCTCCGCCACGGCGACCGCCGCGGGGATTATTGCTGACCCTGATTTTGACTACAGCCGGGTGAACGCCATGCTGCCTTTGCTGGAAACCCTGCTTGGCCTCGGCGCCAATAATGATACGGAGAACTCATCCTCATGACTCTGCTTTCCGAACGAGAAAGACGCTGGCGGCTGTTGCTCGGCGGCGATAATCAGGACAACGCGTCGATGAGCGCCGAGGATATGCAGCTGGACCAGATTCTCAACGCACTGTATGGCTCTGACGACGAGCGTGGCGCGGATTTATCCTCATCCGCGCCAAAGGTGGCGCGTTGGCTGGGAGATATTCGCGAGCGTTTCCCCAGCTCCGTCGTGCGGGTGATGCAGAAAGACGCTTTCGAACGTCTGAATCTGGAGCGCATGTTGCTGGAGCCGGAGATGCTGGAAGCGGTGCAGCCGGATATCCATCTGGTGGCCAATCTGATGTCGCTAGGTCATCTGATTCCGGAGCGCTCCAAGGAGACTGCGCGACAAGTAGTGCGCAAGATTGTCGAAGAGTTGATGCGCAAGTTGCAGAGCAACACCGAGCAGGCCATTCGCGGCAGCCTTAATCGCGCCATGCGCAAGCAGCGCCCGCGTCATGCGGATATCGACTGGGCGCGCACCATTCGGGCGAACCTCAAGCACTATCAGCCGGAATATCGCACCATCGTGCCGGAGCGTTTGATCGGATACGGGCGTAAGCAACCGAGCGCGCTCAAGGAAGTGATGCTGTGTGTGGACCAGTCCGGCTCCATGGCGTCGAGTGTGATCTACGCCAGTATTTTTGCGGCGGTGATGGCGTCCATTCCTGCATTGAAAACCCGGCTGGTGGTGTTCGACACCGCCGTGGTGGATCTGACGGAAAAACTGCAGGATCCGGTGGATGTTTTATTCGGCGTGCAACTGGGCGGCGGCACGGATATCAACAAAGCCGTCACCTATTGCCAGCAGCAAATCACCAAGCCGCAGGACACCTCGTTCATTCTGATCACGGATCTGTATGAAGGCGGCGACCAGAAGCAACTGGTGCAGCGCGTGGCGGAGCTGAAACACGCCGGCGTTAACGTCATCACTTTGCTGGCGCTGAATGATGACGGCGCGCCGTACTTTGATAAACGTCTGGCGCAACAGTTCGCCAGTCTGGATGTCCCCACCTTCGCCTGCACGCCGGACCAGTTCCCGGACCTGATGGCGGTGGCCTTGGGCGACGGCTCGGTCGCGGACTGGACCGCGAGTCAGGATATTGTAATGGAGCGGCAAGGGTAGCGCGCCCCTGCCGTGCGCTGCGCTCATCCAGTTCTGATCACCGCGATCATCTGCTGTCGTCTCAGGTCAATAACCTCGGCGTGAAACATCTATAATCAAACTGTCTCCGCAACAGAAAATGTCCACACTGGCGCAGGCCGGTTATGTATGGACTTAACGGAGTGTTCGGATGCAGTTTGAACTTCAATACTTATTACTTGCGTTAGCGCCTGTATTTCTCGGTTTTATTGCCTGGGAGGCGTGGTATCTCAACGGACGAGGGGAGCAGTTTCCGTCTGCGCGGTACACTTGGCCGGATACGCTCAGCAACGCAGCATTGGCGTTAATGCATGAGGGGGCTGAGGCGGTGGCCGCCATCGTGCTGATTTATGTGTACGATGCGGTTTTCGCGATACGCCTGTTTGACATCCCCGCTACCTGGTGGAGTTTCATCCTGTTGTTTGTGCTGCAGGATTTTTGTTACTACTGGTTTCACAGAGGAAGCCATCGCATTCGCTGGATGTGGGCGTCCCATGTCGTGCACCATTCTTCCGAGTCCCTGAACCTCTCCACTGCGTTCCGGCAGAGCCTGACTTATCCTGTTTCCGGTATGTGGCTGTTCTGGCTGCCAGTTATATTGGTCGGATTTACGCCACAGCAAGCCGTAACAATGGTGATGCTGAGCCTAGCGTTTCAGTTCTTTATTCATACCCAGGTGGTGAAGCGGCTCGGCTGGCTGGAGGCTGTTTTTAACACCCCCTCCCATCATCGCGTGCACCATGCGCGTAATCCGGAATACATCGACAAGAACTTCGCCGGCATTCTGATTATCTGGGACAAAATGTTCGGCACCTTTGTTGCGGAAAGGGAAGAGTCGCCTTGTGAATATGGCGTGGTAAAACAGGTGCGCAGCCACAATCCGCTCTTTCTGACCTTTCATGAGTGGCGGGACATGTGGCGTGACGCCCGGGCTCCCGGGCTCACTCTGGGGGGCAGATTAAGGGCGTTATTTGGTCCTCCCGAGTCGGCGCCGTCTGAGACGCTGCCTCAGGCACAGACCAAGACGCCGCTGAATGCGACCTCCACCTGAATGCAGACTTTTTCGACTCCCTGTCCCTGAATCCACTATAGTTAAAGGACACATAGGCGACGGCCGCTATGCGCCGTAAAGGGTATGGGAATCAGAGGGTTGTAGCATGTTTGAAGCAGTGGAGCTGGGGCGTAAGCTGGACAAGAAGGACTACAAGAAGCAGGCGGCTTATTACAGGGACAAGCTGTTGTTCGCGCAGTTCGCCTTGGTCAATGCGGGCGTGCCTGTGTATATCTTGCTGGAAGGCGTCGACAACACATGCAAAGGCGAAGTCGTCAACCTGCTGAATCAATGGCTGGATACACGGGGGCTGGAAGTCACCGGTTTTGGTCCCAAGACGGATGAAGAGGCGGAGCGGCCCCGTTTCTGGCGTTATTGGCGCACCTTTCCCGCCCGTGGGCGCTTTGGCCTGTTCTATGGCTCATGGTATACCGGGGAGTTGATCAAACGCTCTCTTGAAAAGCAGAGCAAGGTCGACTTCGACAGCCATATGCTGCGCATCAATCGTCTTGAAAGTATGCTGGCTCAAGACGGCGCGCTGATTCTGAAGTTCTGGCTGCACACCTCCAAGGCGTATCAGAAGCGCAAGTTTAAAGAGCTGAAAAAGGACAAACACGGCCGCTGGCAGGTGTCGGAACTGGACGAGGCGTTGCACGAACGGTATTCCGATTACATCAAGGCCGCCGAGCGCGCGGTGCGCCTGACCGACCAGCCTGAAACCCCATGGATCGTGGTGGAGTCCGAGGATGACTACTTCCGCAATATCATGGTGGCGAAAACGATTCTGCAGGCGTTGGAAAAGCGGTTGGCTGAGGAGCAGGAAGAGGTCGAAACGATCAAGGTCGCCTCCGGCAAAAAACCTCCCGGCGACTTTCCGACAGAAACCGTGCTGAACCAGATTGATCTTTCCGTAGACCTGTCGCGGGAGGAATACGAAGAGCGACTGGCGCTGGCGCAGACGCGGTTGAACAGTCTGAGTTGGCGCGCCTATCACCAGGGCGTCTCTACCGTCTTGTTGTTCGAAGGTTGGGACGCGGCGGGGAAGGGTGGCGCTATCCGGCGTATTATGGAGGCGGTCGATGCGCGCATCGCCAGAGTTATATCCATCGCCGCGCCGACGGATGAGGAGAAAGCGCATCATTACTTGTGGCGTTTCTGGCGACATGTGCCGCGGGCGGGGCGCGCCACTATCTATGATCGTAGCTGGTATGGACGGGTGCTGGTCGAGCGTGTGGAAGGATTCGCCAGCGTAGACGAATGGCGTCGCGCTTATTCAGAGATTAATGATTTTGAAGAGCAGCTTTGCGATCACGGTAATGTGCTGCTGAAGTTCTGGCTGCATATCGATCAGGAAGAACAGCTAAGACGTTTTGAAGAGCGTAAGGCAACGCCTCGTAAGCGCTACAAAATCACGGATGAGGACTGGCGCAACAGAGAAAAATGGCCCGCTTATGAACAGGCGGCCCACGAGATGATCATGCGCACCAGTACGGACTATGCGCCCTGGACGCTGGTTCCCGCCAACAGCAAACGACATGCCCGAGTAACGGTGCTTGAGACGTTGTGCGACAGGTTGGAGAAAGCGTTGCAGGAAAAGCGCGGGTAGCCAGGGCGGTCTGCGCCCTGACTCCTTCGGTGGTGGTTCATTTCTAACTAGATCGCTGGCGCTGGAGCGCTGGCTTCACGCTGAAACGTCGGCTCCGCGTCCCGCAGGAAGTCGGCGATGAGAGGGCAAACCTCCGCGCCCTTGTCCTCGGGCAGAAAATGGCCCGCGTCATCGAAAGTCACCGCAGTGTGATGGTTGAGCAACTGCATCCAGGTGCGCAACTCTCTCTCCTGAAAGGCGAAGTCTTTCATCCCCCACAATAACAACGCAGGAATGTCGGCGATGTTGGCGCGCTTTTCCCAGAGCTCTTCCAGCCACTCGTCCGCTTTGATGATCTGCTTGGGAAACACCCAGCAGCCTTTGCGCTCCGCAGGGTTTTTCAGCGGCTCCGAATAGTGTTTGTAGACATCTGCGCTCAGCTTTTTCTGCACTGCCTGCTTGAGCAATACGCTGACGAAAACATTGAAGCGTTTGATCATGAAGCGTCCGAGCAGTCCCCCCATCAAGGCGCTGAAGGTCTCATATTTAACATCGCCGTGCGCGGACCACATCCAGGTGTTCATAATCACCAGCCGGCGCACGTTATGAGGGTTGTTCAGAGCGTAGGAAAGACCGATAGGGCCACCCCAGTCCTGCACCACCAGCGTGACGTCCTGCAGGTCCAGTTGCCTGATCAGAGTCTCCAGATTCCTGGCGTGATCTTGCGGCAGATAGGACCAGTTGCGTGGCTTGTCGGAGAGGCCGAAGCCGAGATGATCCGGGACAATACAGCGATATTGTCCAGACAGACCTTTGATCATGTTGCGATACAGAAAGGACCACGTGGGATTGCCATGCAGCATGACAATAGGCTTGCCCTGACCTTCGTCGACGTAATGCATGCGTCCGGGTCCGAGCTCAATATAGTGCGATGTGAAAGGGTATTCCTCTCTATTTATCCATTGATCGTCCATGGCGGCTCCATTTTTAGGATTTTAGCCTGATTAAAGGAGTAATCTTCTTGAAAGCTATAGGATTAATAGTTATACGTACGGCGCTTACCCATCAGGCGAACAACTGCGCGCTTCACGGAAGTTCCTTATCGCCGGGAAATCTGTCGGAATGATGGAAAGCCTTCTTACTTTAAATGAGACAGATGCTTGCGACCAGAGGAAAATTGCCGGGAAGGCGATGGCGCGGCGGGTGAGCCGCGGGCTGTACGCATCAATCTTGTGCGGTGATATATGATAGAGCGGAGTTTGGAAATAAAGGCGTCTACCGAGATGTTGTTTGACCTCAGTCAGGATTACAGTAAACGCTTGGCGTGGGACTCGTTTCCAGAATCTTATCGCTTTTTAAATGGGACACAGCCTGCAAAGGGATTGCAGCTTGAAATCGTTGCGAAAAACGGTTTCACCATGACCGTAGAGTATGTCTCTTATAAACGCCCATCCGTTGTCGCGATAAAAATGGTGCGCGGCCCCTGGGCGTTTGCAAAGTTCGCCGGCTCCTGGACATTCCAGCAAATATCCCCCGACAGCAGTAAAGTGACCTTTAAATATAACATCATTGGCGCCCCATCATGGCTGCGTTATATCGTGACGCCAGTGATTAACTTTGTATTTGGTCGTAGCGCTGAACGTAGACTGTCTGCGCTTAAACATTATGCTGAAGCTATTCAGTAATAATTCAAACAGGTTGATCTACCAAAGGACTAATATGTTAAGCAGTTTTTTTAAGCGCCGTGCACTGAATAAATACTTGCGAGTGCTGCCGTCCGTATTGCGTAAGGATTATGGCGGCGGTCCTCAATATACAGTTGGACAGATTACGACAGCGATTTCCAAATACGGCTTGTCAGGCAAGTATATTCATTACGCCGTCGCGTTGTTTGCCGTTCAGGAAAATATTGAGGTTATTTTCACTGAGCACTTTCCAGAACAGGAATACGAGAGAGTCCGCAAAGAGTTGGCGGACAAGTTTTTCGCTGGGGATATAGATTTCAAGGTGAATATCAGAGGGTTCTCTCCAACTGGGAATGCTCCAGGAGGAACGCCAACCTGTGGCGGATCGGATTAAAAGCGTACGGGAAGTTTAATGAAAAAAATCCACAACATGATATTGGCGCTGCTGATTGCCTTATCCATTCTATACGCGCTTTTTCAAGCGTATCTGAATCTACAAGGCGTTGATGTCTCAGATTCAACAGACACTGTGTGGAGCCTGGTGTTTGCATCGCTAGTTGCTCTTTGGGTATCCAAGGACCCCAAGAGACAATACTTTAAAGCGCCATTCGAGTTTCATGCATTCATATTTTTTCTGTGGCCGTTTACTTTACCGTACTATTTGGTAAAGACCCGAGGTGGCGTTGGTGTTGCTCAGTATCTGGGCTTCTTGGGAATGAAGCTGCTGTCATTTTTTGGCGGAGTCGCCATTTATTTCTATTATTCATAAAGGGTTTATAGGCTAAATGTAATGTATTTTTTAGCGTTTTATATACATTAATAAAGAAACCTGAATGTAAACTGAACAAGGGTAAATTATAAGGTTTGTTTATCGATTAGGTATCTGTTTAGAATGCTTGGCGTGAGAGTTGATCACCTTCTTGTTAGCTCTCTATCATCTTTTAATTCAATGTGGAAGAATCCAAGAGTTCTAGAGATATAACTATGAATAAACAAGTTTTAGCTGGCAGTCTTTTTACGCTCTCTGTTTCGTTATTTGGTTGTGGCGGAGGTGGCGGTTCCAGTAATAGTCAGCCTGCAGACACGTTGGTAATTAATAGTGAAAACGCGCCGAAGATAGCCGCCATTGTTGTCGCCGCTGATTTTACTGGTGGTTTAGAAAACGGTATCGATGATGCGTCTGATTTTGCGGCCATTCCGGTGCAAAAGAAGTATTTTGAGGCGCTTGACGATGGGCTGTATGAGCGCAATACAACGGGAGGCGGTTTATCTGTTAGTTGCGAGCACAATGGTACGGTCACTATGGATATGACCTCAATATCAAATGACGGTGGCGTCTCAACTACTTTTTCGGGAACCTTTGCATTTGATAACTGTAGTGACGACGGCGATTTTACCTTGAATGGAGCCTTATCGACTGCTGGCGACAGTTATGATCATGGCTCAAGGAGTAACTCCAATACGAGTGGAAGTGTGAGTTTGCGTGACCACTATACTGGCAAGAGCGTCACTATCGGCGACATCAAAATGGCGATGAACATAGAATATGGCGAATACAATTACAGCCAGTCCTATTATGTCAGCGGTTCAATGATTGATAACAAGAGGTTTAGCGTTATGACCAGACAGCAAGTGTCAGGTGTCGTTGACCACGCGCCTACTGCTGGCCTCCTTCAGGTTAACGGCGCGGAAGGCTCAGGTTTCACCATTGAGTTTGATTCCGTCGGAGACGGCGTTTGGATCGACCATAGTGGCGGTCGTGGGACCTACTACTCATACGTGGAGCTGAAAGAGTTGGCCGGGGACTGATCTCCGTATAACATGACGCCCAATTCTTTTTTGGACTTGAGTTTTTAGATGTATCAAAACCGACAAGCACTGGCGTTAGGATCTCTGATATTTTTCGCTTTCGCATTTGTGGCGTTCATTCTTCTGGCGTTATGGGGATGGCCAAAGTACAAAATCTACAGAATGGAGGCGGACGGCTTAGCCGCGCTGCGGGAAGCGGAATGGACCAAGAAGATTCTGATAGAAGAAGCCAAAGCCAAGGAACAGGCGTCGCTTTTGCAGGCGAAAGCTCAAGTCACGTTGGCCGAAGCGGAAGGCAGGGCGACGATTGCGCGCGCCAAAGCCGAAGGGCAGGCGGATATTGAAAGGGCCAAAGCCGCCGCCGAAGCCAACAAAATAATCGGCGCGTCACTGAAAGACAATGAAGCCTATCTGCGCTACGTCTGGATTAAAGGCTTGCAGGACGGGAATGGTGAGCGGATTTATATTCCCACTGAAGCCGGGCTGCCGATTCTGGAAGCCGGTAAGGCCAAGTAGGGGCGTCGCTGGTTCATTATTGCTCATTTGAGCACGATGAAGTCCTGTGTAAGTGTAAGTAATGACGAACTTATTGCGCTTCATGACAGGCGCAGTGGCGATTGCCAATTGAATGCATGGAACCCATGAAATCAAAGACCCCCATTCCACAAGAACGCAATGAAACGGTCAGGCGGGAACTGATGTCCGTGTTGCAGGACGGCGCTTTTACTGTCGGCTCTTTATCAAAGCTGATAGGAAAATCCGAAAAAGAAATTTATGGTCATCTGGAGCATTTGCAGAAGACCGGTTCTCTGAACATTGAACCTGCTCGCTGCGGCAAGTGCGACTATGTATTTGAAGACCGCTCCCGAGTCAAAAAGCCGGGCAAATGTCCCAAGTGCAAAGGCACTTTTATTGACGAACCGGTATTCTCCGCAAAGTCCCGATAGGGCATAGATAAAACGTTTGGAGGCGACTCATGCAAAGCGAACAGGCGTTGCGCGAAACAATACAAAACTATCGGCAGGCCCTGCGCCGGTATTTGCTGGACTTGATCGCGAAGATCAAACCGTCGCCTTATAACGAAGATATCTACGCGTTCATTATCGATGTGCGCATACATCACTATTACTGTGTGGTGGGCGTAAATAATCTGGCTGGCTATCAGGCCTTTACCGGCAGTGAGAGTCACTCCGCCGCAGATTTACTGGGTTTTAGCGGACGCAAATTCAATGTAGATGACTTTTCCATTCGGGCGGAAGGCAATGATGAGCTGGAAGAATTCAGCGTATTGTTTAATGAAATCTGTCGTGACTATTTTGATGCGTCGGAAGACGCGGATGCAGGGACGGATGAGCGGGAAACCGCCGAGCGTCTTCTCTCGCTCCTCCCTGACCTCTACCTGGAGGCGCACGTCGAAGCTCTGAAAGACGTCAGCGCGGAGTTGCGCACGATGAACACAGTCGATGACTTTGTGGCGTTTGTCGCGGCGAGTTGGGACCTGGATGAAGCGGAGAGTGTGGCTCTGGCCAAACAAACCATCGCTGACGACCTGTTCGATAAAGTGTTCGAACCTTCTCAAGTTATCACCGTGGACGAGCAGGACCTGTCCGACTTTGACGCATTGCTGCAAAAGGTCGCTGACCACTACCTGTATACCGGTTCAGACCGACCGATTCTGCATGCCGACCTGATTGGCAAATATGAAAGCGCGCTGGCGGACGCCAGACCGCAGATAGATGACGCATTGATCGGCCGAATCAACGATCTTCTCGTGGAGGCGAAAGCTAAGAGCAAGAATCAGGATGAACCTTACTTCATCAATTTGTTTGAAAAAGAGGGAGCCTTTCTGTCTGCCATCTGTGGTCTCTTTTTCGTTAATCCTGCGCCTTGCCAGGCAACGGAAAAGCGTCTGCTGGAGTTGCTCGCCCTTGTTTGCGCAGAACCCTACCGCAGTACTGGCGACACTATGTCCATCGCGCCTTCTCTGATAGCGGATGTCCTGCACGCGCTGAATGCAACGCGCTTTCCTCTATCGGACTCCTGCATGACGACGTTCTATCTGCAAAACTACAAAGCGTACTTGTCGTAACCGTTCACACCATTGGCGTCGGTATGTTGCCGGAGGTGAGAAAAAACGATTAAGATCAATTCGATAGGCGCTTTGGCCTGACAGTCTGTCTGACTGTCGATCCAGGCTACGCCGAACAGCGCAGGAATCGCGCGCACCACTAAAATGGACTGGTTTGACGATGTTGAAAGACGCCATTTATTTCACCTGTACAGAAATGTTTCCCCTTTTCCTTCGTTCTGATCCTGCGCGCCAGTCCGGAGCGCCAGGCGCTGTAGGGCTGAGATGGCGCTTCCTTTGATTGCTCAGCGGAACCTGAGCGTTCGCAGCAAGCTTATCCTGGTCTGCCTCAGTCTGAGCGTGCTGCCGTTGTTGTTGTTTGCGGCGATCCTCGCGTTTACCTTTTCGGAAAATATGACGGCGCAGGGATACGAGCATCTGGCTTCTGTGCAGGATGTAAAGCGCAATCAGGTGTCGGAGCTGTTCAAAGAACGGGTGGCGACTGCGCAGGTGTTTGTGGGTGAGGCCCCCAGTCATGGAATGTCTGAAAATAACACGCCCGCTTTGCATTATCTGAAAGAATTCAGCATTGGGGTCATGCATCTGACCTCTGACGACAGTGAGCGTACGGAGATCCTGAAGTCCATGTTCGCTGAGAGCGCGGCGGGGGAGGGGCCTTCCAGCGCGCCATCGTTATCGACGTCAGCAGGCGGTCTTGTTCGACGCGCCTATTACGATAATATCCACGCCGACTTCCATACCCGTCTGCGTGCCTTCAGCGAACGCTTCGCCATTGACGATATGTACCTGATTGAGCGACGCGGCCGGGTGGTCTACTCGGTAAAGAAAGGCGTCTATTTCGGTGAAGACCTTAAATCAGGGAGATACTCAACCGGTGCTGAGGCCGGTTTGACGAGCATATTCAAGAAAGTAACCGCTCACACTGAAACCCTCGCCACGGATAGCGTGTTCACCGGATTTTATCCCTATCCTGGCCGAGACCACTTTGTGAATTATGTCGCCAAACCTTTGTTTGAATTCGGCGAACTGGTGGGGGTGGTGGTTTTGCAATACAGCAATGAAAGCGTCTGTCGGCTGCTGGGCGGGTTTGCGCATCTGGCCGGTCTCAGCGAGACGTACCTGGTTGCGCCGGATCATCGACTGCATTCCGCCTTGACGCGGATAAGCGAGCGCCCCGCCGACATTGATAACCCGGCGGTTGCCTCTGCCTTAGCCGGACTGAGCGTGCGACAGGCGTATGCGTCCTATGATGGCGCCCAGGTGCTCGCAGTTTCCACGCCGGTGGACGTCTATGGCGAAGCCTGGGCGCTGGTGACGGAGATACCCAGCCAGCCCATCTTTAACGAGATGTACGCCACCTTGGGCGTTGGGCTGGCTATCGTCATTGGCGTGATCTTTATCATTGGCGTCGTCGCCTGGCACTACTCCGGGGTGATTACCCGCCCGATAAAGCAGCTGACGCTGTTGGGGGACGAGTTGTTGGAGCAACAAGGCGCCGGAGCGAAGAGCGACGAGCAGCAGGATGATATCCGCCGCATCGAGCGTTATTTTTACGCCATGCGGGAGGCTATGCTATCGGAGGAAGCGTCCAATCAGGCGAAGTCCCGCTTTCTGGCGGCGGCCAGTCATGATCTGCGCCAGCCCCTGCACGCCATGGGACTGTTTATCTCTGCGCTGGAGCCTTATGTGGAGGACGCAACCGGCTCCAAGCATATGCGTCGACTCAAGTCCTCCCACGACTCCCTGACCAAACTGTTTAACGCCCTGATGGACATGGCGCGGCTGGAGGCCTGTGCGGTGACGGTGAATAAAGAGACGTTTTGCGTAGACTCCCTGCTCAGCACATTGGAGGGCGAGTACCGCGCTCAGGCGAAAGCCCAGGGCGTCCGGCTGCGCGTCGCCCATTGCGGCGCCTATATTCATACAGACTCACTGTTGCTGGAGCGCATGCTACGCAACCTCCTGACCAACGCCTTGCGATATGCCGAGGGCGGCAAGGTGCTGATGGGGTGTCGATGCCGGGGCGACAAACTGTTTATTCAGGTCTGCGACAACGGCGTGGGGATGACGCGAGAGCAGCAGCAGGAGGTTTTCAAAGCGTTTGTGCAACTGGATAAACGCAGCGATGGGTTAGGGCTCGGCTTATCCATCGTGGAGAAAACCGCGAAATTGCTGGAACTCCCGTTGAGTCTGCAATCGGAGTCCGGCAAAGGCTCTATCTTTACGCTCGAAGCGCCGCGGGTCGCCAAACCGGAAATGCCCTTCATTGACGCGCAGACGGAGCTGGCGGGCGTCCCGGCGCGCCAATTGGTCATCGTACTGGATGATGATCAGGAGATATTGCAGGCGATGGAAGCGTTGCTGACAGGGTGGGGCTGTGACGTTGTGCTGGCGAGCAGTCTGGCGGAATTGGACGATAAGCTGGATACGCTCTCCAGCGCGCCGAGTCTGCTGCTTGCGGATGTGGAGCTGGCGAATGGCGAGAACGGCGTGGCCGCGATTGAACTGATGTCGCGGCGGCTGCAAACGCCGTTTACGCCGGCACTGATTACAGGAGACACTTCGGTGGCGCGCATGCAGGAAGCGGCGAAGATGGGGTTGCTCATGCTATACAAACCTGTCGCGCCAGCCCAGTTGCGCTCCTTGTTGATGCATGCGCAAAACCAGCGGCAATCAGAAACTGTATAAGCACTGTCGCGGGTTGGTCGGATAAATAAGAGACGCAGGCAGGATATCCTACATTTGCAGGATATGAATCAGGAGGGGTTTAGACTAGGCTGCGCGCATTGTGCTTGGCGGGGAGTGCGCGCCGCGCGACTACATGTTAAGGGACTATTGAGAACATTCCTGATGATGGCTTCAAAAATACTCATCGCCGAAGATCATGACTTGTATCGAGACGGCCTGCGGCATTTGGTTATGGAAATTTTTCCGGACGCCAAGATCGTGGAGGCGTCTGACTTTTATACGGCGAGCGAGCAGCTCATACTGCACCCGGACCTGTCCCTGCTGATTCTGGATATTCAGCTACCCGGCACGCAACGCCTGGATGGCGTGAAGCAGTTGCGCGGCGCTTATCCGTTGCTGCCGATAGTGGTTGTGTCTGCCTTGGAAATGGGGCCTAACGTGCAGAACGTCATGGCGTTGGGCGTGAATGGATTTATCGCCAAATCAGCCAAAAAGCATGAAATGCAGGAAGGCTTATTGGCGATACTGCGCGGCGAACTGGTGACAGTGACGCAATGTCATGATCAACTGCCGTCGTTTTCGCCTCGTCATCTTGAAACCCTGGAGTACCTGACTCAGGGATTATCGAATAAAGAAATCGCCAGGAACCTCGGCATTTCCGATATCACCGTTCGGCAGTATGTGTCCGACATTATCGACCACCTTGGCGTGGAGAATCGGACGCAGGCGGTGATGGCGGCGAAAAAGCGCGGCATCATTATCGACTGAGAACCGCTTGGTCTTTTAACTTCTCCTCTTTTGACAACCTGTTTCCCGGCGCCTTACCCTTCCTTACCCGTATTTCTTTCTGTTGCGGCAGCACTTAACTGTCTGATTCGTATTGCAGAAAGCGGCGGATGTTGTTTCCGGAACCTCACTGGAAGCGTTGAGTTTCGACGGTCGATACACGTGGTCATGCAATGGATTTCGCCAACAGATGTCGCCATTTCCGGCGGCTTTTTTCCCTCACTGTTTTATTCGCGCCGCTGTCGTTCGCGCAAGGCGCCGACCTTCCTGCTAACGCTGCAAGTCAAACTGATCCGGCAACTAAGCCTCTGATTTTATATAGCGTGCTATCCGAATACCCGAACGTGGTGAGTTATGCGTTCACCCGAAAAACGGGAATACCAGTGGACATCATTGAGATGCGCGGCAGCGGCGCGGCGATGGCCAGACTGCAATACGAGCAGCATTCCGGTAGTGGCGATATCTGGTTCGGCGGCAGTCTGGGGTCGCATATTCAGGCTGGCGCGGAAGGATATTTGGTCCCTTATGTTTCGCCGGAAACGACCAGGCTGGAGCCTTTGTTGGGCGGCCCCTTTATGGAGGGAACGGTGAATGGATTGTATGGCGGCATTCTGGGAATAGTCGTGAGCAAACCGTTCCTGCAGGAGAGGGGCGCGCCGATTCCTAAAACATGGAAGGACCTTGCAGATCCTGTGTATCGCGACATGATCGGGATGAAAAGCCCTCTGGTTTCGGGCACGGCTTTTACCACCCTGATCAGCATGATCGCCCTGATGGGAGAAGACGCCGCCTTCGATTATTTCAAAGCGCTGCATCAGAACGTGGAGTATTACGGCAAAGGACAGACCTATCGCGTTTCGACAGGGCAGATCGGCATCGTCATTACCTTTTACCATGAGGTCGTGAATGCCATCGAGGGCGGCGATGTGGCGTTTATCATTCCTCCTGAAGGCGTGGGATATGAAATTGGCGGGCTGAGCATCATCAAACATGATGGCCAGGATTTGCAGAAGGCGCAGGCGTTTATCGACTTTGCGCTTTCCTGGGAAGGGCAGTCTTTAATAACAAGCGCAGGCAGCGATCGCATACCCACTCACAGCAAGTTGTATAGCGAGCAAAGTCAGCAGATTAAATTGCAGGATGTAAAACTGCTGCCATTGGATTTCGAGTGGGCGGGGATAAACCGGCAGCGCTTGCTGGATCGCTGGACGCAGGAAGTCGCGTCACAGGAGAAGAAAAGGTAGTCCCAAAAAAGCGCCATTAGCTCCGCTGCAAGGCTGGCTCAAAGAGCTAATGGCGAACAAGGAGTTATGAAAACGTCTTAGTTATTGAAATTTCCGCCCCATTCAAAAATCTTCGCGATCGGGTTTTTAGCCGTGAAGTTTTCGTTATTTTCAAACAGCCCGTCATCCTGTCCGCAGTTTTGGATGGCCCTGCGGTTGCTCTCGCTTTCATTCGCTTTGTACTTCGTCGTGAATATCTGCATAAAGCTGTCCTGATGGTTGGGGTCGCTTGATCCGAAGATGACTTCAGGGACCTTTTGCAGCCAATGCACTTGAGCTTGTTCCGGCGTCGCAGTGTGAGACTGGAAATAAGGATTATTCATCGGGCTGCTCATATCCCAGGTCGGATAAGGGTGATAGGAGTACCTGGAGTTATTGGGCAGCGCATCGGCGAATGGAATAATCAGGGAGCCGAATTGCGTGATATCCCAGAAAGTGCTGGCTCCGTCCAGGAAGCTATGGTTGCCCGCCTGCGCGTAAGCCTCATGGGTTCCCAGTGCGAGGTAGACGCCGACATGATGCTCTCCGCTCTGAGTCGCTGCGTCAAAGCCCACTTCTTTCAATGAGGGCGCACTGGCGTTCAGGTTGGCTTCGTAAAAAGTCAGCCGGCCGTCATTCGCCGCGAAATGCTCGCCGCCTGCGTGTGCAGAGAAGTAGTACTCAGCCGGAAGGTATTGCCCGCCCTGATTGGTCAATTTGACAGAAACGTGCACCCAGTCCGCAAAATGATTGCCTTTGATTGCGCTGCCTGGATTGGTGGCGGACGTGTCATTGTAGCCTGCGAACAGGAAATACCGGATCCAGACTTCTCCGCTTTGGGTTTCGAGATAAGTGGTGTAGGTGGGCGCAGCCTGAGGCGCCATGGCGGAGACATTGACGTCGCTCCGGTCTCCCATTCTATCCACGAATATATTGGAGTTGATTCTGTTTTCGCTAGGTCTGACGGAGTTTTGGGAGCCGTTTTTATCGTGATGGCGCTTGTCCACCCACGCGCGCAGGTTGTAGTAAACGCCGTCGGCGCGGCCGAACTTCACGTCTGCGGATAAATATTGCTGGAAGGCCTTCGGATAGTAATCCTCGGAACCATGCAATATCCAGATGGGCAGGTTATCGCGAATCAGCGCCTGACGTTGCGCCAGGGGAAGTTGCGATACTCTCGCCACCGGCAAGTGTTGCGCAAGATAGTCGGCCTTGTCGCCGTTTAGTTCCTGATACTGCTGATCCGTGGTGAGCTGTTCGATTCTTGTTTTCTCACCGTAGCCCACTCTGTTTAGCAGGGACAAATATGTTTCTCCGCGTGCGACAAGGTCCTCGTCGCTGCGCTGTTGCAGGCTGACGATATCGTCGGCGCTGCGATTGTACAGCTCCACGATCAGGGTATTGTGCTTGTCGCCTTCGGACATGTCATCCAGATACTTGTAGGAGCGCCATCCCGCTTTCAGGAGCATGTCGGACAAGGAGGAAGAGCAAGGCTTGTAATTGATCGACTGAGTTGCGCCTCCAGGCGTGACGCAGACGTAGCTGGCGGCGCCTGCGGCTTTCATTGCGGAGCCTGCGCCAAACTGGGCCTGGCAGGCCAGGTTAAGGGCGTTATTGCCCGATACATTGTTGAACTGACCGGTCACACCGTTCCAGCAGGCTTGCGATTCTCTGTTCTCCCGCAGTCGCAATAAGGTGCTGTGGCTGTAATCGCCGGAGATCCACACCTCGTTTTTGCTGTTCACCGTCAGCTTGCTGTTGGGATAATTAAACGCGTTGAGAGTTTGGTCGGAGCCAAAGCAAAATGTGGCGTCTTCTTTGAATGGCTGTGAATTATCGCTCTGGGAGATGCGTAATCTTGAGCCGGTGTGACGGATGAAGTGATTCGGATAGTTTTTTGATTCAAAAGAGTAGCAGTTACTCTCCGCCAAGCCTGCTCTCAAGACAAACGTGGCGTCCTGAATATCCAGCTCGCTGGCGCCAACCGGCAAGGGATTTTGCCACAGCCAATAACCACTGTGCCTGAAAACGCTCTGGTTGGTGATATCCACCAACTTCACATCATCGCCTAACTCCGCCGCCATTGATCCTGAAGCCATGGTAGCGCCGGCAATAAGCAGGCTAATGTTCCGTATTAGTTGCAACTTCTTGTTCTCCATAGTGGATTGTTTTGGGAAGATCAGTCGCACCTGCAACTGATCTTCTGTTTTAGTGGGATGGTGTTTATGCGTTAAAGTGGAACGTTAGTCTCGCCATCAGCATTTCTGCCCCAGCATTGGACCGTATTTTCAGACGTAACGCCGCAAGTGTGTCTCATGCCGGCGTGAACTTCGGTGAAACTTTGATTTGGCGGCGTCGCCTGGCCGTCTTCATTTAAGCCCCAGCAATTAATTGCGCCATCGGCGCGAAGAGCGCATGCGTGGCCCCAGCCCATAGATACGTCTACGAAGTTTCCGGCAGGGGAGTTAGTCTGACCATAGTTGTTCTGTCCCCAGCATGTGATGTTTCCATCAAAGCTTACTGCGCAGTTCTGAGAGTAATTCGTGCTGAGTTTGGAAAATTTACCGGCAGGAGGCGTTGCGGAACCGCTGAAGTTGCTGCCCCAGCATTGAATAGAGTCATCCAACATAATGGCGCAACTATGATAAGAGCCTAGTTTAAGCTGCTTCACCTTCGTTTTCTGCGGCGGTAGGTAACTGAGTCTTCCCCAGCAAACTGTCTCGTTATCGTTATTAATGCCGCACGTTGCATAGTCGCCGCCGACAATATTTTTGTAGACGCCCTGAATAGGCTGGGTTTGACCGTTACCGTTATAACCCCAGCATTGCACTTCGTTGTTTAATTTGATCCCGCAAGAGTGGAAGTTGCCGACAGTAACCTGTTTGAAGCTCTCTAAAGGCGCGTCCGCTCCGCCGAATGAGTTACTTCCCCAGCAGGAAACAGAGGCGTCGTCCTTTAACTGACAGTTGTGGTAATGCTTGGTGGTTACTTTCTCAGGCGATTCACTTTTAAGTGACCCTATCACTGCAAGGCCTTTAAAAATGAGTTCTTTAACCTGATTTTTGTAGCATTTTTGGGTGCAGGCAGAATCAGTTGTATCTGTGTTGATGCTGACCTTATCTATCGTTGCTTGAGACACCTGAAATGAAGCGCCAGCGTTGATATTCAGCATCCCGAATGAATCGCTATCAAGACCGCAGCTCAGTCTGAAGCCATACTTTTGATTATAGTTTTGATTTAATTCGTTGACGGACTCATTGATGTAAGCGTCATATTCATCTGTGCTGCCTGTCCAACATATATTGACAGGTTTGCGAGAGGCGCGGGGTGGGTTGGTTTTACCTGCGCCGAGCAGAAAGTCTGATAAACCTTCCGCATTTAATTTCCCTTTTCCTTTGGTGGCTTCCCAAAAGTTATTGAGTCTTTCAACTGCGCTATCGCCTAGTTGATCAGCGAATATACTGTCATCTCCGGGGTGACTGAACCAGCTCACCTGAGTGCTGACCTCTTCCCACTCTGACTGGGTTAGTGGACTGACCGTGGCGACAATATGAATGGACCTGAAGGATTTGTTGGCGCTTGATCCTGTAAATCCGTTGACTTTGCTGAACGCCAGTTCCTCTATATCCTCGACAGAGTAAACGTGCCTGTCGGCATTGAAAGTAATGGCGTCGGAGCCAACAGATACATTGCGTGGATTTCTGTAGACATTAAGAGGGGAAACGGATGCTTTATCCATTATGCCCATCATGTACAACTCAAGGTCTGAGTACGGGATTGCGTTCGTTCCCCACTGTGTATTTATGCTGGAGTCGGCATAGCGATAGACGCCTGATGAGAATGTGAGTTTGTCTGGATCGAAGCCGCCAACTGCGCCGTTAGCGTCTGAAAGCCCCCAATGTCCACCCACGGACTTGCCTTGGAGATCGTTGGCTTCAACAATGCGATTGGACCAGGTATGACCTATTTCATGCAGACTGGCGCCATAAGCGATGTTGCTGCGATTAGGATAAAAGATAGTGGCGAGTTGGGTATTCGAATTTCCAAGTCGATGGTAGTTAGTTTGATTGGCTCCGTCGCTTACATTTCGGTCCAAGTTTCTAATTACGTTTACAAAGTGAAAGTCGTCTTGAAAGCACTCGTATACTTTATTGTTGATATTCGCAAGCACGGCCCCCCTCAAGTCCTTGGAAGCCAGAGAACTAAAGTCTGAGGCGCTGATCTGGAGAGAGACCACATTATCTGGAAGGTTGTGATCTTTTGAAAACTGAAAGTCACTGGCGCAGTTGGCCAAGGCCAATGCATCGGGGCTGATAAGCGTCGGAAGCGAGAGGGCTAGCGCCTTGATGAGAGTATTATTATTCATGATCCATACCCTATTTCCATATTGAATAATTTCCTGTTGGATGTCCTATCCCCTTCGTAAGCTTCACCCATTGCTAATGCCTGTATGAAGACGAAGGAGGACGTATTCTCATCGACATCAGCCAATCTGATAATCCTACAGTTGTAGGATGCATAGAGGTTGTGAGGTGTGACCGGCTTATTGTTGCGGCGAGACTAAACCATCGTTTACCCATAACGCGGGATGCCTATTCTTTGGGCGCAGTCGTAGACTTTAAGTCAGGGGAAGCCTGTGAGCGATTTCGAATTTTATGCGAAACGGGGAGGCCGCTCCGCTGATATACCGTTGTGTGTTTGAGATATAGTTTTGCGGCGCTCTCCGGATGCGACAGGGAGGCCCGGCGTTAACAGGGACAGGTTGAATCGCTTCTTTTCCCGCTGAGTCCATTGCTTTTGGCAGGAGCGGTCGGGATGACGCTGAGTGTGCGAATCAATCGAATATTGTTGGCCGAGGAGAGCCCGACTTTACGCGCCAGGCTGCGGCATACTCTGGCGCAAATGGCGCCTCATGCGGACATACACACCTCCGCATCGGTAGAGCAAACCCGCCGGGAAATACTGGAGTGGCGCCCGGTACTGGCGGTGATCGACTTCGTTCTGGAAGGCGGTAACATCGTGCCTCTGCTTAGCGAAGCGGAACTGATTCCCGCTGCGCCTTTTATTCTTGGCATCGCCCCGGACGCTTCCCGCGCCGACACAGTGCAGGCGATGCGCTGCGGCTTTTCCTACGTCATCGACAAACCCTTTGATCCAGGCACATTCGAACAGGCAGTGCTGCAGACGGTAACCGCGCCGACGTCTTTGGCCTCCAGCATCAATCGCATCGTCAGTCCGCTTCTTTACAGCGACTATAACGAGCTGGATTTAAAGAAACTGACTGCGGAAATTGAAACGCTGATTTTCAGAATGGCGACCGCCGTCACGGGCTCCAAGAAAGGGCTTGGGCGAGTCTTGGGCATCTCCCGCCAGCTGGTGCAATACCATCTTAAAAAGCTTGGATAAATCGCCTTTGCGTCTGTCGGAGAAAGTCAGGGGCGCCAAAATTTTTGCACTTTTCACGATTTATACGAGAGCTATTATCACCTGTGAGGGCCCCATGCCCTCTGCTAGTAACTCCCACCTCATTTCTTAAAAAGGAGATTGGAAATGAAGAAATTACTCCTAAATTCAGGTGCGGGTCTGTTGCTCCTTCCATGGCTGGCCGCGTTGATGTTCGCCGCCGGCGCGCAGGCGACGACGTTAATCTACAAAGACTTTAATTCGTTGGTCGCTGAGGCGCAGGGCGTAGTGGTTGGAACGGTGAAGGAAGTCGTATCGCAACGGGCTGAGGACCGGCAGTTGTACACCTATGTCCGCCTGGCGGACGTTGAGACCCTGGCAGGGGTCTATCACGACAGTGAACTTACGCTGATGATGGGCGGCGGTTATGACGGCCGCAACGGTCTGCACGTTGAAGGCAGCCCTGAGTTCAGCGCTGGCGAACGGGTCGTCTTGTTTGTTGAAGGCAACGGTCAGCGCATGGTGCCTCTGGTTGGCTGGGGGCAGGGCGTATTCCGTTTGCAGAATGATGATCGCGGCGCCGCCATCGTTACCGATGAGGTTGGCAATGAAGTCTATGGCGTCGGCAAGAAAGGCGAAATTCTGAAGGCGAACCGTCATGCTCAGCGCGCGCAAATCGCCAATTCGGAGCATCTGGCCAACGCTAGCAGCGCACAAGGCAAAGCCAGCGCTGGTCGTTCTGATAGTGGCGCAGCGATGCTGGCGCCGCAGGAAGCCAAAGGCGAGCCGATGAGCGCCGAACGCTTTCTTGGCATGGTGCGGAGCCAGGCGCAATCTCGTGCGTTCGCTCAGGAATTGCGTTCCGTGAAAGTGGGGCAGGCGCTTGAACGTCAGGCCCGTGATGCCGGTTCCGCCGCCTCCGCCAACAGCATGAGCGACGAGTCCGCCGCTTCCGCATTGCCCCGCAGAACCCATCAAGGGGCAAGGTCGTCCATGGATCGGGACTGATCATGCGCATTACGCGCAAACCAGTCACGAGCGGCTATTCGAAGACAGGTACGTTTAGAAGGAGGACTTTCTATGTATCGTCAAGCTATTCACAAACTTCTATCGGGGCTGAGCGACGTCCGGCTGGTTTTGCTGGCGACTCTCTGCCTGGCGGCGCCGTTCGCCGGAGCCTATACCTACCGCACTTGCGACGGTAATGCGATCAAGTGGAACGGCAACCAAACCACGATGTATATCAGCACCACCTCATTCCCTGCCGGCAGTACCTGGGATTCGCGGTTGCAGAATGCTATGTGGCATTGGAATAACGTTAAAGGCTCCCGCTTTCTGTACTACGTCAATCGCGACACCGATGGCAGTCATAACGATAATAACGGGCGTAATGAAGTCTATCTGGATAACAGTCTGGGAGGCGGCACCCTGGCGGTGACACTGACCCGTTACCACTGTTACTGGCTGTTCGGCTATCAGTATGGCATCGATGAGACCGATATCGGTTTCAATAACAATATCGGTTGGAACCTGGGAGACCTGAATTACGCCAATCTGGGATCGCCCTACAGCTTTGAAAGCGTCGCTCTGCACGAACTAGGGCATGCTCTAGGGCTACTGCATGAAGACCGCTGGATGGCCACCATGAATTCCTATTACCCGAATAGCGGCCCACTTGGCCACTACAAGGAATGGGACCCTTTGGCGGATGACCGTCTTGGCTCACGGGTGATCTACCCCGACAACACCACAGAAACCGATATCGCCGGCTCCGTGTTTAAACACACAGGTACAGGCACATCGGGGCTGGTGTCCAGTCCGACATACGCCTATCGCGGCTCGAACGTCACTATCCAGTTCACGTTCAGCAACCAAAGCACGGCGACCAAGACTTTTGATATCAGCTTCTATCTGTCCACCAATAATTACATCAGCACAGGAGACACCTATCTAGGCTCCAACTATGGCGCCTGGGGTTCTCAAGGCTTTACCGGCACATTCAGCCGCACGTTGTATATCCCCACAACCGTGGCGCCGGGAACCTATTGGCTCGGGTTCATAGTGGACCCCAACAATGCGATATCAGAATCGGTTGAAAGCAATAACTACATGGAAATGCCCAGAAGCATCACGATCTACTAACTATGAAAAATACGTCGTATCCCTGGCTCCTGGGACGGACCTTGCGAGGTCCGTCTCCAGTAACTTTTCTACCTTTCATGGTCATGCATGTAAGAATTACAAATCAGTCTTAGGGGGAAACATCAGGACTCGGCGCTATTCGCCGTGGACTTTTTCTTCCTGGACTTCTCTTTACCGTCTTCTTCATGCTGAGGCGGGCCGGAGTGATCCACTGGCGTGAAAGAGGGCGGATCACTGGCGGGAAAGGACTGATCCGATGTTTCATCGACGGCGTCGATCTCTTTCTGTTTCTCTTTGTTTGCTGTGGCGTTCGCTTGTTTATCCTTCGATTGCTTGCTCATAGCGTGCCTCCATCTGTCATAGGTGAGAGCGATGATCACTTAAGACACTACAAGCTTTATGCCAGCCTGGAAATTCAGGCGAACTGATGTGTTAACGCGTAGCGTTTGCGCAGGGCTTGCAGACCCTCAGGCGTGAATCGGATCACTCGCGAATCCAGGTCTTTTCGCGCCCAGCCCCGGTTGAGAATATCCTGCAAAACCCATTGCCCGAGTGAGCCCGCCAAGTGGTGTCGGCGTTCGCTCCAGTCCAGACAGTTTTTACATACCGGTCGACGCAGTTTCTCCAGACTGCCGACATCCGCGCCCAATGAGTTAAACAGTTCACGACCGCCTGGGGTCAGGAGCAGTTGCTGATCTTGTTCGATCAGTACGCCGCTGCTTTTGAGGGCGTCCAACAGGCTGACGCCGATCTCTCCCGCCAAGTGGTCATAACAGACGCGGGCATGCCGCAGCGCTGGATCTTTCGGACCGGTATTCGTGCGGCTGTGGTCCACGGCGGCGGAAACATTCAGCAGCGTTTCCAGGAACTCGGCGATCTCGCGGCTGCGTAATTGAAAGTATTTATGACGCCCTTGTTTTTGCGCGATCACCAGATGGGCGTCCGTCAGCTTTTTCAGGTGACTGCTGGCGGTGGCGGCGGTGATGTCCGCTTCAGCAGCCAGTTCCGTTGCGGTCAGCGCTTTCCCTCCCAGCAAGGCGATGAGCATGTTGGCGCGGGCGGCGTCGCCGATAAGGGCGGCAACTTTTGTTATGTCTGGCGCTTGGTTTATGTCCGGGGTCTGGCTTCTGTCCGCGTCTGGACTGAAATGCGGTTCGTTCGACATGAGAGGTTCACTGACAGTTCGATGGGCGTCGAAGCATGGCTTCCTGGTGCAGTTAGACTGCCGGAAAACCCAAACAGAGACAACGACCATGAATCTGATCTGCTTTATTGAATACAACATCGATCCGTTCCAGCTGGAGGCATTCCGAACCTATGCGCAAAACTGGGGGCGCATCATCCCAGAGTGCGGCGGGGAGCTGATTGGCTATTTCCTTCCCCACGAAGGGACCAACTATGTCGCCTACGGACTGATTGGTTTTGAGAGTCTGGCCGCCTATGAAGCCTATCGGACCCGCCTGAAAAGCGATCCCGCCGGAAGGGAGAATTTTCAGTTCGCCCAGGCGCATAAATTCATTCTGCAGGAACGTCGCACGTTTCTCACTGCAGCGCCGGATACGCTGTTGAAGTTGAGCGCTCAGGCGCTTGGGAAGGTGGGCTGATGTTCGCTGTTATCTTCGAACTGGAGCCCAAGCCGGATCGAAAAGCCCAGTATTTGCAACTTGCCGCGGACCTTAAACCGCTACTGGAGACCATCGACGGTTTTATATCCATCGAACGTTTTCAAAGTCTGAGTCAGCCGGAAAAACTGTTGTCCCTGTCTTTCTGGAGGGATGAAGAGGCGGTGAAAGTCTGGCGCAATCAGGTGGAGCACCGCATGGCGCAGCAGTGCGGCCGGGCGGATGTATTCTCTGATTATCGGCTGCGGGTGGCTGCGGTGGTCAGAGACTACGGCATGACGGACCGGGAGCAGGCGCCGGAGGAAAGCCGCGCTGTCCACCCGGGATGAGACGATGGCTTACCGGTGAGACGCCATCAGACCAACGCCCATCGCCATGAGAGCGCCGCCCAGCGCGCGGCCGATATGGCGTCCGCCTGCCCGCAACTTCTCTAACACCCGCTGGTGCGTAATACCGATCGCTAACGCTGAAAACCAGAGACCGTGCGCCAGGCTGATGATCAGCCCATAGAGTAACTGCACCGCCAGTGACGTGTCCGGGTTCACTACCTGGGTAAAGATACTCAGGTAGAAAAGGGTGGTTTTGGGGTTGGTGGCGTTGGTGATGAAGCCTTGCCGGAAATACGCCCAATCTGACTTTGCGTTGTTTGGAAGAGTATGCTGCTGAGGTATCTCCAGACGACTTTTCCAGGTCTTCCAGCCGATATAAATCAGATAGAGTCCGCCTGCCCACTTCACCGCCGTAAACACCCAGACTGAACTCGCCATTAGCACCACCAGTCCTGCGAGGGTGTAAGCGGTATGCACCCAGGTGGCGCTGGCGACGCCGAGCGCAGCGAGCAACCCGGCGCGACGGGAGTAGAACAGGCTGTTGCGGGTGATCATGGCGAAGTCCGCGCCGGGGCTGATCGCCATAAACACCGCAATCATGCAAACCTGCGCCAGTTCGGCGGAGAGCAGTGCATCTGTCATAACTCAGCTCTCCATGATTTTAGCGACGCCGCCGATCCACAGGCGGTGCGGCAAGCCGTCAGTGATTTCCAGCTCCGCCTCGATCAGGCTGGGGGAGCGAGGCGTCATCAAGCGGCCCTGTTCAATGAGGTAATGCTCACTTTTCTGGCCCAGAACTTCATACAGATAAACTGAGGCGCAGCCGGCGCCCATGCCGGTGGCGGACTCTTCCTCTATGCCGAAGTAGGGGGCGAACATGCGGGCGCTGATAGTGCGTCCGCTCACTTCCGTCTCCGGGCTGATGACATAGAAACCGATAAGTCCTAGCGTTTCGCTTAGGGCGGAGATGCTCTCCATATTCGGCGTCAGATTACGCAGATCAGACATGGTCGGCAGGGCTATCACCAGAAACGAGACGCCGACATTGACCACATGGGGCGTCGCCAGCGTGCTTAACTGCTCCACCTGCAGTCCCAGGGCGCGGGCGGCGGCTTCCTGTTGCTCCGCTGTAATCGGCGTCACATGGCGACGAATTTGCTCCAGATAGGCTTTGTCGCCTTCCACCCGGATATTGCGCAAGCCATCGACAGTTTCTTTACTGTGTCTGCCCTGAGCGACCTTACCCTGCTGTGCTAGCACGGAAAAGGCGGCGACCGTGGCGTGTCCGCAGTGAGCGATACGCTTGGTGGGGGTGAAGAAATCCAGCTTCACTGTGGCGATTTCCGAGTTCGATAAAAACGCGGTCTCAGGGTAACCGGCGGCGCTGGCGATGCTTTGCATGTCCGCTTCAGCCAGCCCGCCTGCTTCAAGCACCACTCCGGCAGGGTTGCCGCCGATGCCGTTATCGACGAAGGAACTTATTAATTTGACTGATTTATTCATAGGTTCGCCTCCGCTATAGACGTTATGATCAATAAAACGTTTGCGCTTTATTGACAGGTTTTGAGAGGATTATGAGACGAACTGACTGCCGTATCGAACGATATACTTATTAGTACAACTTATAAATAATGAGTGGCGCTTTGATCGAATCTGAGACTCTTGATGATGGATAAACAACTTCTTGCCGACCTGCTTTACCTGGAGGCGATAGCGGAGCAGCAAAGCTTCACCGCCGCCGCATCCGCCATGGGCGTCAGCCAGAGCGCCATCAGTCAGAGCATCAAGCGTATGGAAGCCCAGCTCGGCTTTCCTCTGTTGGAGAGAACCACGCGACGCATGCGATTTACCCCTCAGGGAGAACGTTTGCTGTTGGGCGTTCGTAAAGCGCTTGGCGAGATCAAAGGCGCCCTGGACCAGATTCATAGCGAACGGGAAGAGGGTGTGCTGCGAGTGGAGACCTTCTCCACCTTCGGGATGTACTGGCTGTTGCCCAGGCTGCCGGAATTTCACAAACAGCATCCCGGTATTCGCGTGTATCTGAATACGGAAGAGAGTATTCGTCCCGCCGGATCAAGCGACGCGGACGTCATGCTGCGATTTTCCTCCGCGCCGCCAAGCGGTTTTTTCAGTCAGGCGCTGGGAACAGAACGAATCTTTCCGGTTTGCAGTCCTTTGCTGCTTCAGCAGTATCCTGATATCAGCGCTGCTGAGATGTTGCGTCAGGCCACCTTATTGGCCACGGCCAATGACGGCTCGGATAACTGCATGAAAAGTTGGGCGCAATGGTCGCGACGCACAGGCATCGACGTCGGCGAAGATATAATCTATTTCAGTCGCACGGAACTGGTGCTGCAAGCCGCCCAGGCAGGCCAGGGCGTAGCGCTCGGCCGCACCTACATCGTCGCAGACGCCATCGCCAACGGCAGCCTGATCGCCCTGGACGCAGACCCGATCCCGGCCCCCTTCACCTACTACTTCGCCACCCCCTATGAACGGGCGGGCTGGCCGAAGGTGAAGAAGTTTCGGGAGTGGTTGATGGGGTTGTTGGTGAATTCAACGGAACTAAAATAGCGGCGTTAAGAGAGAAATATGCATTTAAATAAACGTAAGAGGCTGGATCAGCAAGGCATCGATCTGGACTATCTGCAAAAGCTGATGCGCTCGTTATTCCCTAAAAACAATGACTGTGCGTCACAGGCGGATCTGAGCGAGGTCTTGGACGAACTGCTGCAGTTTGGAGTTCGAAGCCAAAAAGAGCTTCGGCTGTTGATGAAGAAATATAGACACTGCTTATTAGCCATAGATAAAGAGCCGCTCGATCGAATTCATCAACGGATTTATCGAGAAGATATGGGCGACGCGGCATATTTGGACGCAATAAGGCGGCAATACTGGTTTGGCTATCCCGCACTGATCCGCATCGCCATGGAAAAGGAGTTTGGCGAGGCGTATGAACGCTATAGCGAAACAAGAGATCGTACTGCCTGAACCTGTCTGGCGCTGTAGAGGCGCATGATGATAAAACGCTCCGTGAAGTGAGAATAATGCTCAAAAAACTATTCGAATCAGATGTTCCCCTGTTCATGATCATCATATTGTTTGCAGTACATACTCTCCCCTTAGCATGGGCGTGCAGGGTCGCCTGGGGAGCTGAAGAAGCAGGATATTTACTCACCGTCGCCGTTTCTAAATTCCTGATCGGGGTCGTTCTTCTTCCCGCTTGCCTTTTGCTGGTCGGGCTGTTTCTCAAGTGGCTCGACCGGGAGTTTAAACTCGGCAACATGTATTTTCTGGGAGTGTTTATGACAGCGGCGGCTAAATTGAATGGGACCTTGTAATAGAGATAGAAGGGACGGCGAATGAAGGTGCTACCGTGTCCGCAATGTGGCGCGAACATCGAAACAAAGTGGTGGAGAGTCATGTCATTCCACTGTCCGGCTTGTCGTGCGCACCTTCGAATAGAAGACAAGGTGGTTGATCCTCATCAGTACAACAAACGCAAGATGGCGTTGCTGATATATTTCGTGACTATTCCCTGGATCAATCTGGCTGCTGAGAAATATATAAGTAAGGCCTACTTACTCTTCATCTCTGTCGGAATTATTTTGTTTGTATTTTGGCGGATGGGACCGGAGAAAAGCGTCTCCGGGAAGGAGATAAAGTATGTCAAAAACGCTGAGACGTCTGTAAAGCCTTGGGTTTTTGCCGTAGCTGTAATAGGTTTTATCATCTTTATATTTTCCATGCTGTTATTGCCCTGGCTTAAATAACCTTGGTTATAGGTAGCTCAAGCATTTATTTTGCTCCCTTTGTGTTGAGGAGAGCGATTGTCGGATAGTCCCAACAAGGAGTTCTTACTCAATGTGCGGCAGATTCAACGCCACCGCCTCCGCTGAAATCGTTGCGGCGATGGAAAGTTTTGGCTTTGACGCCACCGGCCTGCGCAAACGCTGGTTTGGCGATATGTTTAATATCGCGCCGACGGAAGCGGTGATGGTGGCGATTCAGGAGGGCGGCAAGCGCTATTTGCGGGAGATGCGCTGGTGGCTGACGCCCCATTGGGCGTCGGAAATTTCCAATAAGTTCAGCATGTTCAATGCCCGGGCGGAAACGCTGGAGAAAAGTCGCGCGTTCAGCGGGCCGTTTAAATACCGACGCGGCGTGATACCTGCGTCGGGGTTTATCGAGTGGCGCACCGAGAAGGGCGTTAAGCAGCCCTACTATCTAAAGCCCCCCTCTGGGAACTGTTATTTCGCCGCACTTTGGGATGTCTGGCTGAAGGAAGAGCACTATCTGGAGACCTGCGCCATTATCACTACCGAAGCCAGCGACTCCATCCGCTGGCTCCATGACAGAATGCCGGCGCTGTTATCGCCGGATCAGTTCGACGCCTGGGTTGATCCTGCGACGCCGTTGAGTGAAGTTCGCGCCATGCTGGTTCCGCGCGATTTGAGCGATTGGGAAATCATTCCCGTTAACCCGTCCATCGGCGCCGCAACCAACAAAAGCAGCGATGCTATTCAGCCGGTCAATACAACGGCAAGCGATGAAAAGCTAACTCAGTTCGAACAGGCGGAGCTGTTCTGATATGACTTGTTCTGATGTAAATGACCGCAGGCGACTCAACATATTTCCATCATATCCGCCGGCTCCCTCACATTGGCGATCACCTGCTTGCCGCCGTCCCATGAAAACAGATATTTGGTGTTATCGCCCTGATGCTGGTAACGCTCTCCAAATCCACCGTAGTTAAAGCGGGTTTCCTTCTGACCCTGCGCGTTGACGATCATGGTCGCCGGACGGGCGCTGACATTTGCTATCACCCCGTGTTCCTGCTTCAGGTAGTTATGAAACGACGCCGCGAAGCTGTTGGCGGGATCGAAGTTGGGCTGGGTGGCGTTGCCGGCGGCGTAACACACGGTCAGACTGATTTTCTTGATTTGCTTCAGTCCCGGCGCGGCCTTATTGGCGATGAAGCCCGCCACCGCCTTGCCGTATTTTCCCGCACAGGACACACCATTCAAGTCGCCGTGTCCGACGATCTGGATACGTGAATTCTCCGTTAGTGCGCCCAGGTTTGCGCTATTGATGACGACATGGGTTTTGGTCGCCACGTCATATTCAACCAGTTCCGATTTGTCAGGGTGCTTTCGATAGAGATTGTTTCCGAAAGATCGCAGGTTATCCTTGGGCTCAGTTAACAACACAATAATCAGCTGTTTATCGTAGTTCATCCTTTTTATCTCCCTTGTTTGACGCCCGTTTTTTGCGCAATTACCGCGCAATTCAGGCTAATTCTCCACGCGGAAATTAGATAGTTAAGGTTATTCAATGATCACGGTTGTTTGGATCAGGGAGTCGTTTGGAAGTTCAACTCTTTTATAGCGGAAGGGCTGGGCGACTGACCATGCAGCAGCGCCCACAAGGGCCGCGCCGCCACATCCGTGTGGGAAAAGAGATAGCGTTCGCCATAGGTCTGTTGCGCGAGTTGCTGTTGCTCCAGTATTTGTTTGTCCTGGATATAAAGCGTGTGAACGAAGGGCTTGAACAGCGCAAAACGCAGGGCGGCGGGCATCCATGAGCGGGGGGCGTATAGCCTGACGAAAATACCGGTGACTTCGGCGCTGTGGGGGATAAAGTAGAGGGCGGAGCGAAACAGCAGGCGCCCGTTCTTGAGATAGTCCAGTTCCACCAGCCCGGGAAGTTTGAAGCGTGCGATGTTCTGATCCACACCCGGATCGAACAGCCGGTTGATCCAGCCATTCTGCTTTTGCGTCAGCACATAATGGGTTGCAAAACCATCGGCGCTGACGGTCTGCTCAATCTGCATTTGCTGGGGCCCCTGACTGCGCAACAGGCCTTGATGGATATAGGGCGTATGACAGGGGTCGAGAAAATTCTCAATGGTATGAAACAGGCTGCAGCGGATACGGCGATACGCCTGAGTCCAGACATAGCCGGGCAGTTCGGAAAAGCCAGTCAGCGGTTCGGTTGGCGTAGATTTCAGGCAGCCCCATATCAGTCCATCCCGTTCCTGCAGGACATAGCTTTGCAAGGTTGCGCGCGCGCCGCATCCCGATGATCCGGGAGTGTGGCGCAAGCGTCCCGCTGCATCGAATTCCCAGCCGTGATAGCGGCAGGCCAGGCGATTGTTGCAGATATTTCCTTGCGACAACGGGATCAAACGATGGGGGCAACGGTCCTGAAATGCGCAGGCTTTGCCTTCCAGTCGCGCCAGGACCAATGGCTCTCCCAGCAAATTCACCGCGATGGGCTTATCGCGCAATTTCGCCGCAGGCAGCAAAGGGAACCAACCGTCAGTGACGCCGGAATAAGGAAAACCCTCAGGCGCGCTCATAACTCGAACTTCTCCAGAATGGGGCGATAGAGTTTCTCCGTCAGCAGAGACAAGCCGCGCCAAAATGCGCGCTGATAAGGCCCAAGATGAGCGACGTAAACATAACTGTATTCGATTGCCGCCTCAGCCCCTCGCAGCTTTTTGAAGTCCGGCGCGCCGGAGCTGAGATTGAGTTCCAGATTGTTGTCCATGGCGTAGCGGATCACGAACGCCATGATGCGCCGATATAGCGCCATTTTTGCGGGCAAGCGGGTGTCATAACCGACTACGGGCGCAGTCAGGGTTTGGTCGACGCCGAACAGGCCCGCCACGCCCAACAGCTCATCCTGGTGAAACAGGCCGAACAGCTTCAGCAAGCCACTGCGACTGAAGGCGCTGAGATAGTCGGCGCTAAAGCGCACATTATGGAGACTGTACTTCTCCAGATAGAGCTGGTTGTAAAGCTGCTCCGCCCGCGCCATTTGCGTTTCGTCATCCGGGTCCAACTCTTTGAATGACCAGTCGGGCTGGCGCAGCAGACGATCATCCGCGCGGGTGTTGTTTCTGTTCCACCACTGCTCGCGATCAAGAAACAGATATACCTGGCGACTGATGATCGGTAACCAGCCGTCCTCGCGCGCTTGTACGATGATGTCAGGGTGCTGTCGCGCATTCAGCGAGCGCAACATCAGCGCATGATTGGGAAAGCGATGCAGGGCTTGCTCACGCAGTGCGCGTAGGTTCAGCTCGCGCCAGTTGGCGCTGTAAAAATTGGTGGAGAGACATTGATTGTTGAGCACCTGCAATCGATCCACACGCGCCAGCTTGAACGGCCATTCCAGCAAATGCGTGAGGCCAAAGCAGAAATAACGTAACAGCGCTGACTCCACTTTCGGCAACTCATCGCGGGCGTAATAGATAATCTGCGTCAGCGGCGAAACCACGTAACAGTTCTGTGGGTGGTAGTCATTGACGCTGGCGGGCGCCACCACACCGTTTTGTTCGTAGGCGACAATGTCCGTAGTGAGATTGCGGATCAGTCCGGGTTGCTGCATCAGCTCGACAAAGCGGCGATGCAGCTCATTGGCCTCTAGCATGAGGCGTCCTGCGCGGGATCTGCGTCGACATTGGCTTCAGGGCCGTCCCATTCAATGTCGAAGGTGCTGGCGTCGGTTAATGGACGCCTAAAGCGGGCGGAGCGATAAAACATCTCCGTCAACGCCAGCCATTGCGCTCGTTGCAATAAGGGCGTTTGCTCATCGGAAAGGGCGTCCTGGGCGCGGCGGTAGTCATGCAGCAAACGGCTGAACTTGCCTTGCAGTAGCGATGGCGCGCCAAAAAACAGAGGCAGCGTGGCGCCGATTCGAAATGGTTGAGCCGGGCCCGGCGTGTATGCAAATTGGCCCTTTTCATCAATTCGCAGGGTCTGCCGCAATAAATGCAGTCCACTGGTGGCGCGCGGGTTGCACTCCAGCACGAACAACTGGCCGGCCTCCTCAATGAAATCAAACGCGGCCTGTCCGTGATACCCCGTGCTTTGCCCAAACTGGCGGACGAATTCTTCCAGACGCGGGTCCGTATAGGGCTCAAAGTAACTGGCGGCGGCCTGATTAAAGCAGTATTCCGGTAGGTAGGCCTGATGCGCGACCAGCTTGCCCTGATCGAAAAGCGCGTAGTTGCAGATCGCCTGGCCGACGATTTTGCGCTGCTGCACCCAGGGGCGGGCGGCGCTGATCTGCGAGGGCGTAAGCGCCGCCTGATGCGGATTGCGAATTACCTGGCGGCCGAAACGGGAGTACACGGGTTTCAGGATCGTGTCGGGATTGTTCTCTATCTCATCGGGGCTGCAACGCAGATGGGTTTCCGGCGCCTGCACTTCCCCAAGTCCATGCATGATCGACAGACTGTCCAGCTTGCTGTGCAGGCGAAAAAGCAGTTCTGTTTCCGGCATAAACCAATGGGCGTCAGCCTGCACATGGGGGCGCGCCTGGGCCAGATAAAAAATTTCTTCACAGGTAGGGATCAGCAGATCGACTTTATGCTCCCGCAGCAGACGCTCCAGCTCGCGTGCGTAAGCATTCAGATCGCCTTTGGGCGGCGGCAGACGCAGGTAGCCCTGCACCCCTTGCAGGTAACGCCCCAATGGCCAACGCAGGTTATCCGCGAGCCAGACCTGATGACCGGATTTAATCGCGATGCGGGCCCAATCCAGCGCGACAGGCGCACGGGCGCCAGTGATCAGGACGACCATAAATTGATTACTCTGCGTTGTTTCTGTGAGGGCGTCCATTGTGGACGCGGACTGTGTTCAAAACTGAGGGCTTGGATTACGCCCAACTTTGTCAGTGCGGCGCGTATTGCCTGCTCTATATCAACGTGGCGGCGGTCGCTTTCAATGCGTAACCGCGTCGCCTCAATCTGGCTGATGCGGTAGTCCAAAGGCTCCGGGCTGGCCAGGGCGGCGGCGCGATACAATAAGTCGGGTAATACCGTCACCGTGGAAGTCTCCCCCGGCAGTTGCAGGACATCGCCCGTACGGCCGCCGATGCTGCGGAGGGCGCGAAACACGCCGGGCTCATCGCCGGCCTCGATCACGTCGTCCAACAGGTAACGAATAATCGGTTGGGTGCGGCGACGGAAGTCGGTGACGATGGGTGAAAAGTGCGTCTTCTCCGGATTCAACCAATGCGGCTCGATATGCACAAAATCTTCGTTCCATCGCAAGACGCCATCCTGTTGTGTACAAGCGAGAAAGCCTTCGGTGCACTGATAAATCTCTTTGATCGGGCAGGCGAAGCGCTTTTGCAACAGCGCTCTATCGGAAGGCGTGAGCACCTCGGCGCCGGAAATGATTAATTGCGGTTGCAACCTGTCGCCATACTGCGCACATAGCTGCAACGCCTGGGCGCTGCCTACCAGCAGGGTTGGTTGAAAGGCTTCCAGCGCCGCCAGCCATTGTTCCTGCGGCTGCGTCAGGTCGGCATAGTGAAACTGAATGCGGCCTCGATTGACGGTCTGATACAGCGGACTGTCCGCCCGTAACAGCAAGGCGATGCGATGACGTCCCAACAGGCTCGGCAGGAGTTTGGCGAAGATGACGCCAGCCCATTCCAGACGTTCCGCGCGGGAGGCCAGAAACAGTCCGCGTCGGCCGGACGTGCCGGAGGAAAGTCCTACGGTGACGTCGCCCAATTGCGATCGGCTGAAGTCCCGACTTTGCTCCGCTTCAAGGGCGATGTCGAACAGATGGTCCCGCTGCAGGCTGCGCGTATTCAGCTGATCGAAGTTGTCCATCATCAGCGCTTTGGACATGATGGGAAAATCCTGCAGCGGCTTGCCCAAATACCCCTGATAGAATGGCGCATGGCGGCACACCCAGTCCAGATGGCGACGCAGTCGCCGCGTTTGCCAGGACTCCAGCTGCTCTCGGGACTGAAAGCGTCGATAGCGACTGGAGATAAAGTGGCGGAGTATGATGAGCTTTTCCATCGGCGCGCCTTTAACTGATCCAGCCTTGTTGTATCAGAGGGCCAAGCGTGTCCTGGCAATGGGACGGCGCAAATATGACTTTGTCCGCCATGTCGCGATAGCAGCGACGCAATTTTTGCAGCGTGTCGCAATAGGCCTTGCGGTCGTCGCAGATGATGTTTGCCAGCCAATGTTGATCTACGCCATCGCGCAGGTTGTCCACCAGCCAACAGGCGTCCGCGAGTAGAAACAGGAACTTGTCCTGCAAACGAACGAGTAATCCAATCTGGCCGGCGGCGTGGCCGGGCAGGGCGACCAGATACAGCGTTTGATCTCCGAACAGGTCGCGGGCGCCCAACCCGAGAGGTCGCGTCGGCATATCCAGGATATCGCCCAGATCCAAGGGAAAACTCTCCGTGAATGACAGGCGTGACTCCGCTTGGGCGGGGAGCAAATCTTTCAGATAGCCTTTGCGCAATCGACGCAGTCGTCCGGTTTGTGTGAGGTAACGATGGCCAGCGGGATGGCAGTGCAGGGTCGCCTTTTCAAAGTCACAGACGCCAGCGATGTGGTCGGCGTGAAAGTGGGACAACACCACATGCCTGACCTGATCCGCGGCGATATTCTGCGCCGCTAGCTGCTCTTTCAGGCTCTCTCCGTGTTGCAGGGAGCAGGGCGTCGCCAGCGCATAAAAGCGCTCAGGGTAATGCTGCGTGCATTGAGAAAAACGTTGATGGTAGCCCGTGTCGAACAGCAGTACGCCTTCCTGGGGGTGCTCGATCAGGGCGACGCCGGCGGGAAATTTGCGCGGCGCCAAACCCAGCCCCGGTTTCACCATGAAGCCGGGGTGGACGCAATGGCCAGCCTCAAACAGCCTGACTCTGACGCCAGTGGACATAGCGCTCGATTCCTTCAGCGATGGATACGGCGGGCGCGTAGCGGAGCTGGGCGCGCGCTTTGGAAATATCCAGGGTTTGATGATAGTGAAACAGGCCCGCGCTGTAGCGGGTCAGCTTGGGTTCAGGCCGCCCGGGCAGACGCGCCCGCAGCCACTCGGCGCCGGCGATTACCGGCGCCAGCGCGCCATAGGGGAGCGTTTTAATCGGCGTAGGCTGCCCCATCGCGTTGAAAAGCTGGGTGAGCACATCCAGCAGCCGCACAGGCTCGCCATTGCTGATATTGAAGACGGAGCCCCGTTCAACAGGCTGTTGCAACGCCAGGATCGCCGCATCGGCGACATTATCGACGTAAGTGAGGTCAATTTCGGGATTGCGGGCGGAAGGCAGCCAGAGTGCGCCATTGCGTATTGCGCCGATGATGCGGGGCAGAATGGCGTTGTCGTGAGGGCCGAATATACCCCTTGGACGCAGGATGACCGTATGCATCGGACTGGCGGTGACGAGGTGTTCCGCACGGGCTTTGGTGGCGGCGTAGTCATTACAGAAACGAGGGCCAAGGGGCTGGGTTTCTGGAATATTCAACGCATCGCGGAACTGAAAATACAGGCTGGGGGTGGAGATGTGCACGAACTTCCGCACGCCGTTGGCCTCCGCCGCCGCCAGGATATTAATGGTTCCGTCGACATTCGCAGCTTCGAACTCCTCGCGTGTTCCCCAGGGACTCGATAGCGCCGCACAATGGATGACGGCGTCCACGCCTCGGCAGGCTTGATGCAGAAGCGCTTGTTGTTGCAGGGCCGCTGGAGAAAACTCAGCGCCGGTTTCCGAGGAGATGCGCGCTCCCAGAGATTGATTCCGACCCATAAAACGGATGTCGAAGCGGTTCTTATACTTGCGCACGATAGACTGGCCTAACATACCGGTTCCGCCGGTCACCAGGATCTTCACAGACTCAGCACTCCCAACCCCAGCGACAGGCCCGCCGCCGAGCCAAATAACATCACTAACTCACCGCGGGCCACATGCTTGTTACGCAGCAGGTGGTCCAATGCAATGGGCAGTGACGCGGCGACCTGGTTACCCATGGTCGCAAACAGGTTGACCACTTTGTCCTCATCCAGACCAAGACGATGAACCAGGTGCGCGAGACCTGCGTGACTGGCTTGATGGGGTACGATATGGGCGATATCGGATAGCGTGAGTTGTGCTTTTCCCAGGCCTTGGCGGATGAAGTCTGGCGCGAGTTTGGACACCATTTTGTAGAGCGCTTTGCCCTGCATCTCAAAGTAGCTGCCTTCCGCAACGGCGTCCATGGGGTTACGAGTGGGATGCAAGCCGCTGCCACCCGCGCGAATCTGGCATAGGGAATATCCCTCCGGGTAAGTCTGAAACAGACTGGTCAGCAACCCTGCGCTGTTCTTAGAGGCTTCCAGCACAAAAGCGGCGGCGCCGTCTGCGAACAGGGTGGCTGTTTCGGGTTTGACGTCCTGAACGCCAATCTTGGCTACTTCGCTGGAGACGATCATCACCCGTCGATAGCGGCCGCTGGCGATGGCGCAATGACTGAACTCCAGCGCCGCCAGGAACGACAGGCAACTGGCGTTGACGTCCATTGTGGCCAACGGCTCTGCGATCCGCAGTTCCGCCAGGATGCCGGCTGCGTTGTAAGGAAGGGCTTGATGGGAAGTGCCGCTGGCGCAAACCAGCAAGTCGATATCCGCCCACTGTAATTCTGCTCTGTCCAGAGCGGCCCTGGCGGCTTCCGCTCCCATAAACAGTGCGGTTTCGTTCGGGGAGGCGTAATGGCGGTAATCCACACCGTAACGTCTACGGCAGGTACCAGGCTCCAGACTTAATCGTTGATCCAGTTCTTCCGCTGAAATTCTGCCCTGAGGGAGATAACAGGCGCTGGACCGTATAACAAATGACATCTTAAATCTCGTGCAAAGTGTTTTGAGAAACCACGTACAAACACCTTTCTACCGAATCCGGTATTCCGCGTCAGTGTACCCTTTGTCGTTAAACTCCTGTTTCGGTGGCGACCACCCGCCATGCTTGGCCGATAGATCCTCATCCATACTTGATTTTTGCGAAACTGTCGAGAAATTAAGCGATATTGACGTTGAAGATGTTTTGTCAAAGCCCTGCGTCGCAACATGGAGTGAGGCCCAAACCTGGACAAGCTGGCCGGTTTCAAACATTGCGACGGAGTGTGGCCCGGGCGGGCATATTAGTGGAAAACCGAGGGGACCGAAACAGCAAAATTGAGGCGAAAGTGTTAGGGTTTGTAGAGCTGGCTTTAGCTTTTGGTCAACGAGCAGGTCGCCTCTGATAACAAGGCGGCCAGCTTGCCTTTGGAGGAGCGGTTACTCGTTGAAGTAATCCTTCATTTCCTCGTCGATTTCCTGACGCAGGCTCATCAGCTTCAGGGCGTAGTCGCGCAGCTTGACGTCTTTCTTGGTTTTCGGCTCCCACGTTGGCACTTTTACCGGTTTGCCGTCGCGATCAATGGCGACGAAGATCATGATGCAATGCGTGGCTTTTTTACGTTCCTGTTCAATAGGATCGCGGCAATAAACGTCGATGGCGAGGTGCAGACTGCTCTGACCGGTGTAAATCACCTTGGCCTGCACCTCCACCAACATGCCGATATGGATAGGGCAAATAAAGCGGATACCGCCCACATAAGCGGTCACGCAATAGCGTCCGCTCCATCCGGCTGCACAGGCGTAGCCGGCGAGGTCGATCCATTTCATCACTACACCGCCGTGCACCTTGCCGCCGAAGTTGACGTCAGTGGGCTCCGCGAGAAACTGCAGCGTCAGTTGTCGTTTATCCGTCGTTTGCGATGACATGGCTTTACCCTTGTTAACTGCTCAAAAACGTCAGGCAATGCTCTAAGTATCAACGTAGTAGTCGCCTGATTAAATAATAGCTGTCGAAGCACTATAAAGCCCGCTAACTGTCCGGATAATTAGACATATGATCTAAGCATTAACCCTGTCGGACTAAAGGTTAAGTGAGCTGGGACAGGGTCAGAGATGGCAGGGATAGCGGAGGTAGCATAGAGCGAGTAATAAGAGGAAAGAAAAACGGCGCATCAAGCAATGCGCCGTCAGAAATTACTTGTACTGCTCCATTTCCGCCAGAGTTTCTGGGGAATATTGGATGTGGAAGTGTTCTAGGAAGTCTTTGATATAGGAAAGTAGAAGATCGTTATAGTTATCGATCATGTTCCCATCGGGTGATGAGAATCCGCCAAAGCTGAACCCTAAAGTGAGAGCATGCTTGCTGCTCAATGGCGTCGCCAAGCAAAATGGGTGTGGCTTCACACTTGGATGTCCCGCCTGGGCATAGCGCCACAGAGAGTGGTTTAATTCAAAGCTATTGAAGTCGGATTTGCTTTTAGGGTAAACCCACATGTGCTCAGGGCTGGGCTCAATCTCATACAGCGCCAGCTCTTCCAGTTTGTCCTTATCAAGAGGCGCGAAGTCTTCTCTAAATAAGTTAACCAGCCATTGATCAAAAGCAGCAGGGGAGAGTAATGAGTCGCCTGTTTCCTTATCAAGCGACACTTCAGACAATTTTAAACTAAAGTTGAGAGTGCCTGCATTAAACGGACTCCCCACTAGCTTATAGAACCAGCCTTGCTTTACCAGGAAGAGAAATTTGAGACTGCCTTTAGCCCCTCCTGACGTATAAATTCCAGGGGCCGTTGTGTCTATTTCTGAGGGAGCTAAAATAGACGGGGACTTCAGCTCATTCGAAGGTAGACGAAGCGTAATCAGGCTGTCAGCTAAGCTAAAGCTTACTAAAGGACAGTTGTTATAGTCTGGCCCAAATATCTGTGATTTATTCAGCACTACATCATCCTATTGAGTGGCGTTGCGGAGCTATTTGTATAGCTCCATTTCCGCCAAGGTTTCCGGAGTGTATTGGATGTGGAAGTGTTCGAAGAACTCTTGGATAAGGCGTTCTAACAGAGTGTCTACGCCTTCAGGGGAACCAATTTGCTCATCAAGAAATCCAGTTAGATTAATTCCGACATTGATAAGATGGTCTTTGGTTATGGCGTTGCTAAACCAGTAAGTCAACCGAGGCATACTGGGATGACCATCCTTGTATCTTATCCAGTTATTGCCATTTACATTGTAAGAATGAAGATCCTCTTCCTGTTTAGGATAGATCCAAAGTTGCTCGTCCAGATTTGGATCCCTTTGTTTGATTAGCTCATCATTATTGTCCCTGAATAATGAATCACTAAAACTTAATATAATGTTATTTAGATTGGATGGGTTTAAAAGGGAGTTTATTTTGTTCTGAACGATAGGGACTTTCCATAGAGTGACGGCGACCATTATGGTCCCAGCATTATATGGAAGGTCTTTGAACATATAGTTCCACGAATAATTTAACAAATTTCTTGATAATATGCCTAGATTAGCTTTTTCTTGATAGGTGTCGGGAGCATATATGTCAAGATTGCTTGGCGCTTGAATAGGCGTGTAAGTGCTTTCATGCGGGGGAACCCGCATGAGCAAATGTGTGTCTGATAAATTGAAAGTGACAAGAGGTGACTTTGAATAATCTGTAGATAAGACGGCATTTTTTATCACCACGATGATGTCCCTCTTGTGCGGTTAATTATATCCATGAATGTAGCAATCATCGGTGTGTTCATCATAGCCATCGCATTGCTAATGTTTTTTCCTGTATGGCTAGCTTGGTCTAATAATCCTTTTATAGATTGATTGTAGTTCTTCTTGTTTAGTGCGCCAATAATCCTTAATGTTTCTGCATTTCTGTTGCCTGCTCTAGATATAGAGGCCATTGACGCCCGAGCGCCAGTGCGGTTGATTTTTACTGGTGTATCATGGAGTTTTGCATCCATGGTGTTAAGGTTGCGTAATAATGGCGTTAGATCCATTGAGGGGTCAACAAACTGAAAGGACTGTTTATATAGTTTATATTGTTTGCTATACGGCAATTTTGCAACGGCTTTGTCAAGAAGCTTGGCTCCGTCGCCTTCAATTACCCAGTTTAGAGTTTCCTCTGATCCTGTATTCTTCTCAAGATATCTTTGAGTGTTAACAAGAATTTCGGCAAGCTCTTTGGCTGCGTCTTCAATTCTAAACGTTTTTTGAGTTGGGGTTATCCACACGCCTAGTTCATTGTGTAGGTAGGTGGGAATATAAAACAGATCAAAGCTGGCTTTTCCACCAAATTGTGCCTGTTCTATGTGCTCATTTGATAAGTGATCTGCCGCAGCTTGTACGCTAGAGTGGTGGCCATTAATTGCAGCTTGCCTTGACCCTATGAAATCTTTATTGCTTTTTACAATTCTTGAAAACGGTCGTCCAGAATCAAAATGTACGTTGTGTAGACCGGTTGGTGAACTATCATTTGAAAATGCAGGCCTAATATTTGTTATATAAACGCCAGCTTTTGACTTACTATCTTTACCTACTTGAAATATTTTATAACAGACCTGAACGTTCTTGATTAGCGTCATGTGCTCAAAAGCGCTTTTTAAGTTATTACTGCTAGATAAGCCGCCCGCTAAGCTTCTTAACTGGATAATCCCTCTGATTATCGCCTGTCCGTCTGCGCCACTGGTATTAACCAGAGAAAGAAAAATAGGAACTAGTCCTGTGTTGATGTAGATTTTTCTTCCAGTGACGCCACGTGTATCAGAAGAGAATAGGATGAATGCGCCATCATCGCCTTGGTTGAAGGTTGATCTGTTTGGTAAATAGCTACCAGGAGCTATTGGAAGGTTGGTGAAGGTCTCAGACATCTGCAAACATTCCTGTTAAGTATCAATAAAAACAAAAGATTAACAAGATGATGAGACAGCCGTGGGGGGGATTGCAGTGGTAGCTCTTGGCTGTGCAGATTCGGCGCCTCATCCCTAAGGAAAATTGGACGAAATTTTATTCGATTTACCGATTTTTGAAATTGGGCATGGGGGTTAGGCTATATGGATTAATTCTTGGCCAGCTTGTTTTTGATGGTCGCGTTAACGAAAGTCGCTATGAGTGGAGCCGGCTAGTATCATGGCGCTTTTGTATGGCCAAGGGGCACGGAAGTGGACGACCGCGTGTTGAGCGATTCAACTGACCTGTACATCAAGCACCTTTCAGAACGGAAGATTCCCGGGTTTCCGGGGGTATGTTTTCAATGTGAATTTTCCGTGGATCGCTATTCAGATGACATGGTGAATCACCTTCTTGGGACGGATTTGCCTGATTCAATGGATCGGGCGGTGGCGAAACGCAGAGCCGAGTTTGTTGCGGGACGCTATGTGGCGCGGCGTGCTTTGATGGCGTTAGAGGCCACTGATTTTTCTGTCGGGATTGGCGAGAACCGCGCGCCTGTTTGGCCTGAGTCATTCACCGGATCAATCAGTCATGCGCAGGACATGGCTATTTGCGCCGTGGCTGATAGTGATCAGGTAACAAGCGTCGGCATTGATGTGGAGAATATGCTCAGCGAAAAAGTGGCCGCGGATATTGTAGGATCTATTCTCACCGATGCGGATTACCCGTTTGTCGGCGGCGCTTCTCATCCTGATCCGCGTATGCTTACCCTTATCTTTTCGGCAAAAGAAAGCCTGTTTAAATCGCTGTATTCCGACGTTGGATATTACTTTGGTTTTGACGCCGCAAATATGGTGTCTATTGATGAGAGGGAAGGGCGTTTCCAAATCGAACTGGCCCAGGAACTGACTCCTGCTTTGTGCCGAGGATTGCGTTTTGAAGGCCGCTTTGAGTCTCTGCAAACGGGCGTGCTGACTTCAATCATTCGTTTGAGATAGTGTAAGTTTAATCCTCCGAAAATAGCTCGATTACGATGCTTATGAATAACGATTACTCTCCAGAAGTCAATGCTTGGCTTGATAAGATCAGGGGCTCTTTGCAAAGCCGAATCTCAAGCTATGAGCAGTTGGTTCCGAGCGAAAAAAGCAAATACCCAGATACGCGAAGCTATTTGATCTGGACTGTAGAAAAACAGAAAAAGTATGGCTATCCAGGGCCTGTAGCGCGTGACGTGGATCATCTATGGGATGAAGCCAGACCCAAAGTGAGAAAGGAGATTGGCGGTAAGGCGGAAGCCGCACTTGTGGCGGCGGAAATTCTCAGAGACGAGTTCGGGATAGATATCGTGGAACTTGTTCTGCGCCACTCGCAGCCTTGTTATGGTTTGCAGGATCAGCTTGATGAGATTGACTGGGATACGGAAGAAGAGTTGGGCTATAAGAAAATCGCCAAGTTGATTAAAGATAAGAAGCTGGATCGCGGCAGCGCCTTGCAAATTTATTGGGAGTTTGCGCCTGAGTATTACACTCAATATGCTTCGGAAAAAGACATTGAGGACAGCCATAAGAAGAAGGCGTTTAAGTTGATTAAAGCCATTGAAAAGCGCTTGCTGAATAATGACTTCGCGACCAATCTGATTTCCTACCGTCCATCACCGGAAAATGCTGAATCTGAAAACCCGAAGTGGCGTATTCCTGATGAGCTTAAAGCAGCGAATTTATAACGCCGCAGAGTTTATTTCCTTGCTATTCCGGCAAAGGAATAAATTCATCTTCATCTCCTGGAACCTTCGGAAAACGTCCGTTTTTCCAGTCCTGTTTAGCTTGTTCAATACGCTCTTTGCGGCTGGAAACAAAGTTCCAGTCGATGAAGCGTTTATTRAAAGATTCACCGCCGATAAGAACAAGGCGAGTGTCCTGAGTCGCTTCCAGGGTGATGTCGGGTTCGTTGGAGAAGAACGCCATGGCGTATTGTGGGAGCAGGTTGTCTCTGGCTTTCAGTTCGCCTTGCGCCACATACACGGCGCGTTCTTCCGTCTGCGGTAGTGTGAAGGTTTGTCCCGGTTGCAGGTGGGCCTCCAGATATAAGGTTTCTGCAAATACTTTTACCGGGGAGGCCACGCCGCATGCGCTTCCCATCATTACCCGCACGTTGACGCCGTCCACGGTGACCTGCGGAATACTTGCGCCGGGATAATGGTAAAAAGCCGGCTCGATTTCCTCTTGGTCTTCGGGCAGCGCAAGCCAAAGTTGCAGTCCGTGTACGCTATGATCCTTGTTGCGAATTTCCGCTCTTTCACGCTCTGAATGGACGATGCCTCGGCCTGCGACCATGAGATTTATATCTCCGGGCTGGATTGGCTGAACGCTTCCCAGAGAGTCCCGGTGCAGTATCTCGCCGTCAAACAGATAGGTCACAGTTGCAATGCCAATATGCGGGTGTGGGCGGACGTTAATGCCGTCTCCTGCGGAGAAATTGGCTGGCCCCATATGATCGAAGAACACCCATGGCCCCACCATTTTGCGTTTGGCGGTAGGCAATGTCCTGCGCACCGAAAAGCCGCCGAGATCTTTCTCCCTGGGCTCGATAATCAACTGGATAGCGCCGCAACAGTCTTTGACGTCACATTCATATTCGTTCTGTCTGGTCAGATTGCTCATTGCGCCTCCTGGGCGTCTGTTTCGTCTTGGCTATGCGTATTCAGGATAGTTACTTTCGCGTCGTGCCGCCCGGGCGTTTAAGCTTTGCTCTGCTTATAGGCCTGATACGTCTTCTGGGCGGGCAGGGTTTTGAGCGTTTCCCAGGCCGCCATGGCGTCCGCGCGCGTGGCGCCGGCGTTCACCGGGTCCGCCAGGAAGTCTGTGATGAAATTGTTGAATCGCGTGGAGGGAATGCGCGGTAGTTTTCCGGGCGTGGTCATTAACTCGAATAGTTTATTCACCAGGTCCTGATAGGTGATGCGCTGGTTGGCGCCGATTTGCGCCTTGCGCCAGTCATTCAGCCAATACCACTGACCGGATTTGTCTTTCACTTGCGGGTCGCGCTTGGCGATTTCCTCACGCAAAAACGCTTTGGTGGCTTTGTCGCTGACATAGTTAATCACGAAGGAGTTCGCCGCCAATTTATCGCGAGCGCCGCTGGTCTGCCGATTAGCGACGTTTTTTGGCAGCTCGCCCTGAGCGGCGCCGAACAGATGAGATTTAATATGCTGCTCAATTTCGTTCTTGCGTAACGAGCCGGTTTTGATCCCCAGAGATTGCGCGAACTCTTTTAATTCCGTGGCGTAGAAATACCCGTTCTCGAATTCTTCCTGTGATATGCCTTTATGAAGTTTGGTCAAAACGGCTCCTTGTTTTATTCGGAGGAAATATGAAAGGAGCGTTAATAGTCGTTAAATCAATGGATTAGTGTCAAGTCGCCAGGCAAGAGGAGCTTGTAGGTCAAGCTCCTCCAGATAGGGTGAAAGGTTAGATCTTCGCGGACTTATAAATGCTCCCCTTCATCCCAAACAGGTAGAAGGCGTCGTCTTTGACGAGGGGGTCTGCGTAGATGAGTTCGTCCTGGGCGAAGTCGACGTTTTCCCGGACTTCTCCGCTTTCCATGTTGATGATGAGGACGCCGCCGGTGCGTTTGGCGTAGATGATTTCCTTGTCGTTATAGAACTGTAGTGAGGAGTAAGAACCTTTTTTGATGTCTGACTCGATTTCCCACTCAAGTTTGTTATTGATGGCGTTCCAGGCGTACAGATTGCCGTAGTAGTCATTAAAGTAGATGGTGTCGTTTTTAACGATAGGTTTGCCCACGACGGGATAGTTGATGACGAGGGAGTGGGCTCTTTCTCCCGATTGGGTGAAGCAGGAAAGACCGCCGACATGGGTGTCGATATGAATTTCACCCTGGATAAAACAGACCTCATCCTGTACTCGCACGGGCCCATACCAGGCGGACAGAGGCAGCTCTTTCTTCCATACAACAGAACCGTCTTTCAGGTTCAGCTTATAGGCGAAGGGTCTGTTGATGCTGAATCCTTCCCTGGGGATGCCGCTGCCGATATAGACATAGTCGCCATGCACCAGTGCGAAGCCGTCCATATGGCCGCCTTTGAATTGCCAGATTTTCTCCATCGTGTCTGGATTGATGGCGTAAAGGCCATCTTCTCCTGCGGTTTGCAGCAGGTAATCCTGACCATCGGCGTTGGCGAATACAGGGAATATCTCTGTGTGTCCATTGGTCTTGAAGTGACCGGTGACCTGCTTTTTCTCCGGATCGAATTTATACACGCCCATTCCATGCGACTGATGCAGGCCTTCCCCAAAGTACAGGTAGTCTTTATAGAGGGTCGGGCTGGGCGAGAGAAACTTGCCGAAGAACAGCTTGTTTTTGATCGTGCCTGTATCGGCGTCGGCGACGTACAAGTAGCCCTCATTGGTGCCGAAGAAAAGCTCGCCGTTCACGATGGTTCCACGGGCGAAAACGCCTTCGTCCTCAAGGGACTGCTTCCAAAGCGCGCGGTCGCCCTGCTTGGCTTTCTGATGATAGCTGGTGTCCGAGTTGGCGAACTTCTGCACCGCTTGCGGAACCGGGCCGTTCTTCACGTAATCAACGCCAAGATAGCCGGCGTATATGGCAAGATTCAGCGCGCCGGCGGCGAACAGCACTTTCGGCTTGAGCAGCAGCTCCAGCAGCTTTTTGGGGCCCTCGGCTTTCAGCTTCACGCCGAACATCCCTGCGATGAAGGTGGCGACCACGCTGAGGGCGGTTCCCAAAAAAGCCAGGGGCAATAATACCGTTGGAACTATAGCGTATTGATAGCCTTCGCTGAGGGTCTTAGATGATGCGGATAGTTCCATCATTTCCGTCAAGCCAAACATTCTCTCCTCCTTTAAATTTGTTATGGCAGTTGATGATTCCACTCACAGCAGGAATTCCCATTTCTCTCGCAACAATGGCGCAGTGCGACAGCACGCCGCCTTTTGAAACAATAATGCCCTTGGCTTTGGTGAAGATTGGCGTCCAGCCCGGATCAGTGGATTCCGCCACGACAATCGGGTTCGCCGGCCATTTGATGTTTTTCCATTTGTTCGGATCATTGATGACCAGCACTTCTCCTTTAACCAGCCCGGGAGAGATGCCCTCGCCCTTCAGGTTATCGTTCTGTGGCTGCCGGTTATTCAGGACATTCTCGATTTCCTGAATAGAGGTGACGGCGGAAAAATTGAAATGCTTGAACAGCTTGGATTTGAGTTTGCGTTCTTCTATGCGCGCAGCATACGCCGCTCTATCGAAGCGGATGATTTCTTCTGCGTTCAGCCAGAAAATATCATTGGAAGGCAATTCATAGCGTTTGCCGAATTCCAGCAGGATATAGCGGAAATGGGCGAAGGGTTTGAGGATCGCCATTTTCCATTTTTCCCGCAGCTCCAGCAGGTCTTTCAGAAGCTGCCACTCTTCCAGAACCAGTGTTTTCTTGAAGGTTTTAAACTGGTTTATTTCATCTTCGACATCGATAAAGGTGTGATTGTTTTTGCCTTTCTCATAATCCTCCACGCTGAGATCGTAAAAGGCGTCTTCGCCCAGTTCGATCCAGCGTCTGGATATCAGGTCCAGCTCGCCAGGGCCGCGATGACCGTATTTCTCCAGAAACATGCCACGCAACTCAGGCTTGGCGCAGGCCTTTTTGAAATAGCGGCCCATTTCGAAGGTTTCGGTTCTAATGCCGTTGCCGGTCCATTGCCGTATCAACTCCGCCGCTTTCTTGTCGTTGAAGATATTCGCCAGCAGAGAGTGCAGGGTTTGAATCGTGGTTTCTGTCAGGGAAATCAGAATGTAGGGCCAGACCAGAGTATCCCGGGTGAAAACGATCATCTCTTTCAGCAGACGGCCTTTCAGATCGTCGTCGCTCCAGGACTGGTAGTAGCTCAGGTCGTTAGGCCTGTCCATGACGGTGGAAAAACTGATCAGATCCTTGCTGGCGAGATTGATGAACTCTTTCCTGTGAGTGTTCACGCTCAGACCCGCCGACACCATTTTGAACACGGTTTTGGGAGTGTAGAGAATGGTCTTCAGGTTGATCTTGGAGACATGGAACTTCAGATGAGGCCTGGGCAGCGGCTCGATGGAGTAGGGCATGGGCCCAAAATAGAGCGGCGCCAGTCGGGTGAGGTTGACGTAATTCTTGCCGAAGACGTTATCCAGAATCGATTCGCCTTCTTTCATGTCGCGAAAGCCCAGATAGCCGATCTTCTGCAGCGCTTTGTCGAAGGCGGCGTTTTTCTTGAATGAGTCGCTCCAAAGCTCGCTGGAGAAAATGCTGGGGTTAATCGAAAGCTCGGCGAAGGTTTGCCCGTCCCAGGTAGTGTCTTTGCTGTATTGGGTTTTCAGGCGCTCCAGTTCTTCCAGACCGAATTTTTTGATCTGTGAGATGGAGTTTTTGGCGGTGATGGGGCGCGCTTGCAGCAGGTAGACGACGCCCTTGTCGTCAATCGCCCACTCGATATCGAAATCCTGATGATATTTAGCTTCCAGCTGCCGGGAAACGTTGACGATTTCCTCGACCTGCTCTGGTTTGATATCGTCGCTGCCGCTGTTTTCATGAATCTGCCTGGGCGTCTTTTTGCCGGAGACAAGGTCTTCTCCCACGCCGTTGATATATTCCAGCAGCCAGCCTTTGTCTTCATCTCTGGGATCTTTGGTGAAGAAAACCCCAGCGTATTTGGCGTCGATCATTTGCTGGATCACGACATTCATGGGGACGGCTTTGGCGGAGCCGAGGAAGTGTTTGCGATAAGTGGTGGAAGACTCTTTGAGAATGGAGTCGAAGCAGTTGTTAATGGCGGTGACCAGATCTTCCTGGTTTCTGATAAATAGAAACGTGGAGTTTTGCCCGGCGAAGCTGTGTTCTTTGGAATCCTCTCCGGTTGCGGAGCTGCGTACGGCGACGCAAAACTGATCTCCCAGTGTTTGATAAATGGTTGCAAGCTCTTCCTGGCTGGGTTTGGCGTCCAAGATAAAACCTTCGGGGACGCGAATTCCCATTTGCGTCATCATCGCCAGCATATAAGCCTTGCCGCCTACCTCTGTTTTTTCTTCTGGTAGTGACGAAAAAGAATAAATCACAATAACTCCCTTTAATTGCAAAATATATTTTATGTAAATTTTGACGGGCTATAACATACCATGGCTATTTTTAACTTCATCCGTATTAAATGCGGATTATTTGTTTTTTAATATTTAAATGTTGATTATGTGGCTAATAGGGTGGCAATAAATATTCATGCATTGAATATGCATTTGTTGTTAGTAAAAAATAGTTTTTCTGGGCCAAGAGTATTAAATGGCTAATTATTCGCGGGAGGTGTATGTGCGTTTCTCATTGTTATTGTTTTCCTTGTTGGTATAAGCCGGAAAGGTAGCACTGGTATCTTTTAAGCGCTGTGATTTGGATCATTTTTGCGGGAGAGGGAGCAAAACTGCGCAGCCTGAAACCCGCTGACGCCTCTGTTCAGCGATAACATAAAGCCCTCCCTGCAGACGGTTTCGAATGAAGTGGCGGTCAGTCTCAAACGGAAAAATTTCTACGTAAAAAACACGAACCTCTTAAGCATCACTTAAGTTTTCATCGTTAGTCTGGTTCCCCAAGAGAGTTATGGCCTGCAAGTCGCAACAAAGCCTGTTCACCTTTGAGTGACCTTCTTGCCGCAGATTTGGGCGATAGCCTGTGAGAGTAAAAATAAGTTGTTAAAAGAGGAATGGATGATGCCTACAGGTGATCAGATACTGGCGAGAAGAATTGTGGACGCGGCAATGCGCAATAAGGACACGATTGATCCGATTATTAACCGCGCGTCTTTGTCCTGTAGTGGCCAGTTGGTTGGGTTGGAGTATTGTTTAAAGTCAATCGAATCGATATTGAGTAAATTTTCGCGTTCGACTTCAGGTAGAAAGACGGTTAACGATGCCTTGCGTTACACGGTTCTGCTTCCAAGAATGGAGTACGTACAGAAATTCGAAAGCTTTATCACCTTTGTGGAGGGCTACGGTATCTATGAAAAGCGTCGCAGAAACGGATGGGCGGTTGAAGATGCTGCGCGCGGAGGATATAGAGGTATAAATTCTGTCTTTGAAATGCAGGATCATAATCCTAGAGCTGTTTCAAGTAAATTTCAGTTTGAGGTGCAATTCCACACTTGGGATTCGTTCCAGGCGGTTAAGAATATGCACGGCATTTACGACGATATTCGTGAGCTGGATAGATATGATGACGAGAGAGCGAGGGGCGAAGTCAGGGCTGTGCATACTTTCGCCTTTGTTAAGTGTCCTCCAGGGGCCAATTTATTGCCATCAATCGATTGGCGTGGGCGATACGTGCATCCTTTTGATTGGTTCGAGTTTGATCGTCGATGGAAAATGGCGTGATCAGGGAGGAGATGGGCTGGCTGCGCAGGCGCATTCATGGTTTTTCTGTCCTGCATTTATGCTTGACCTCAAGTTGACTTGAGCTTGTATGCTGTCTCCACACATTTGAAGGAGCAACGCGTAGTCTTGCTGGATATCGGCGCGATGTTCCTTTATCGGCTACAAGAGGAATCATTATGGATGCAAATTTCTGGCATGAGAGATGGGCGGAAAACAATACACCCTTCCACCAAAGCGAAGCTAATCCACTGTTGGTCGCTCACTTTGACAGGCTTGATTTAGACGAGGGTAGTCGTGTTTTTGTACCGCTATGTGGCAAAACCCTGGATATTGCCTGGCTGCTCTCAAAGGGCCATCCCGTGGTCGGATGTGAGCTGAGCGAAATGGCCATCGAGCAGCTCTTCGAGGAACTGGGCGTGACGCCTGCAATATCAGAAATCGCCGCTGGCAAACGCTACAGCGTAGAGAACTTGGATATCATCGTCGGCGACTTCTTCGAACTTACCGCTGAAGCACTAGGGCATGTTGACGCCATCTACGATCGCGCCGCCCTGGTGGCGTTACCAAAGCCAATGCGGGATCGCTACGCCAAGCATCTTATGGCGCTCACCAATAACGCCCCCCAACTCATGCTCTGCTATCAGTACGATCAAACCCAAATGGAGGGCCCTCCATTTTCAATTAGCGCCCAAGAGGTCAAACACCACTACGCCGAAAACTATGCGTTAACCGCGCTTGCGACGGTTGGGGTGGAAGGAGGCTTGAGAGAGTTGACTGAAGTGACCGAGACGGTTTGGTTGCTGGAAAGCAGGTAAGCTTCGACATCCAGAGAAAGACTCAGGGCTGACTCATTCAAACGTCAGCCCTATTGGCAAAGGCACCTCCAAGAATCACCAATCCGCCCATATCGGCACGGACGCGGGATTTGAACAGAATCTATCACCAAGCGTATCGACCAGGGAGATTACGTCAGGGCTGTTCTCATCCAGAGTCAGATTGGCCGCTGTTGCTTTGATGATGTACAGCGCGCCGCGACAGGGCTGGATTGCGTCATGAACATCGATTCCGCGAGTAATGGCCAAATGCTTACCATCAGGTGACCATGAGGCCCCGTGGATATCGTGCTCTTCGTTGTTCACCATAACTCTAAGATTAGTTCCATCAACATTCATGACGTATAAATCGAAATAACCGCTGCCTCGCGTCATTGATGTTTGGCTCATACTGAAAGCCACCTGCATTCCATTGGGACTGATCGATAGGGTGTCCCAGACATGGCTATCATTAAACTTTCTCACCAACTGCTTTTCTGGTCCAACCTGGAAATCAACCTTATAAATCGAGTCATCCTCGGCAATATATAATACTCCGCTAGGTGACCAGTCAAAGGCTCTGATATGGGAATGTTGATCCTCATAATAGCGGAGCGTGTCGCCATTTCTGTTCACTAAAACCAGCGCTGGTTTGCCCAGATTTTCCGGTTCGTAATACATCGCGATAACGCTGCCATCTGGAGAGACTTTGGGATCAACCTGAAGAACGATGTTTCCGGGTTTCACGAATGATGAAATGACATTGCCATTACGATCCATGGTATGAGTGGTTACCCGGAAATTGACTCCGTCCCCCTCAGGCAAATCGCACTATATGGTTGAATACTAGACAGTAAATTCATAGAGTACGCCCCTTTTTCTCCCCTAATAAGGACTGTTATGGGCTCTTCTTTAATTGACGGCGTTAAACACCATTTCTCCAGCCTTCCTGATCCTCGTCGAGAGA
>NZ_JAHMIN010000091.1 GCF_018986435.1 Hahella sp. HN01
GCGTAGTCGCGGTTCTGGTCGACGATAAAGTCGGTGGTGGCGCCGCTTCCCGCTTTCCGGGTGCGAATGCCGTCTGGGTTATAGCCGAAGCTGGTGGTCTCGCCCGCCTTGGTTACCGCGAGGAGTTTGTTCTTCGCGCTGTAGGTGTAACGAGCGCTAACCAGACCGTCTTCGGTTTCCGTCAGCGTATTGCCGTTGGCGTCATAGGCGTAGGTGACGCCGCCCTGTTGCGTCAGGCGGTCATTGTCGTCATAGCTGTAAGCGGTGTGCACGCCGTCGATGATGCTGTAGATGCGGTTGCCGACGTTGTCGAAGCGGTATTCCGCACTGTAGTCACCATTGACCGGATCGCTGATCGCGTCAGGCGATACAGGGCGTCATAGGTATAGGTCGACACCCGGCCATTGTGCAGCTCTTCGATTTGCTCCCGTCTCCCCGTGCTGTGCAGGGTGTAACGGTAGTAGGTGTTGCGTTGACCGATGAATCTACAACTGCGTATTCGCCAAAAACGTGAAGTGAGGTACGCCTTTATGCTGCCTCACACAAGCCTTTGAATCGCCATTAGTCCTGTTCTGTGCTTCATTCCAACCAACGGCTATACTAGGATATTAATTTACATATATGAGCCCCAAAATGCAGCTAGACCAATTTAATAAAACACTATCATGGTTAGACAGACTTGAGATTGATAGTTTCGACAGGGATTGTAATTTGACTGTCAAAATTACAGCTGAAGGTGGACCTGGAGAGAACGTCAACGCCTTCGTAACCTTTAAAAGTGTTTGTTACCTGAACATTTCGACTGTAATTCTTTTTTCTGAGCACCCCAGGCTGGTAATTTGTGATATAGAAAAATCTAAAGTTCTATTGCCTGAGGAAGAGTTTGACGACATTTATCTACTAGAGACAAAGGAAAGCAATCTTACTACCTTCCAGCTATACGACAACATGAAGCCATTAAGCTATTGTATTGTATGCTATGGTGCCGAATTTTATCAGAAACCTGCAGACTGGAAAGCATATTAGAAAATACAACTCTACTTCAAAGGATCTTGAAAAACCATTTAAGCGGTAATGCAAGATCCTTGCTAACGAGCATTAATCTCGGAGATTACTTAAACACCTCGTCAAAATAGTAATGCTTACTACAATCAACACCAAACATACATAAATGATAGTGAGGCCTAAATATTCCCGGTGGTGGATATTGAACATAATCCTGATAATCAATCCTAAATGAGAACGCAGACCCATTGGTTGGACTCCCATTTTTTCCTAGCTTGTATTCAAAACCTATAACTCGGCCAGGTTTCCCTCCTGACTTATGGGTCCAATTAATTTTTGTCCCCGGAATTTTTCTAGTCGAACTTTGTACGACGGGGGTTTTCGTTAGCCCGCTTGCCCCTTGAGTGGTAACGTAGTGGCCACTGTCTTGGTGCTTCCTATATTTGTCGGAATTAGTCCATTTATTAAAAGCCGATATTCCTATAGATACAGCTCTTCCAAAATCACCGGCTTCATCACCATATTGATTTGCCACTGTATATAATGCACTTGCAACTGCAGCCTTTCTTAGAATAGACGATCCGATAGCTCTAGTAACAATTGTTCTAGCAATATTTACCGCTCCAGTTACTGAAATAGTCGACATGACTCCATTTATTGTCAACCCCATACCTTGACCAATTAATAGACCGTTTTTGCCACTGGGATCCACAAATCTAATAGGATCAGAGTTAGCATATAGATACTTATTTAGAGTGATTGGCTGGCCACTATTTCCAGGCCACGTATCCATCTGCGTAAACCGCCCCTGGTTCTGGTCGTAATATCTCGCCCTCAGGTAGTACTGATCCAGCGATGCATCGTATTGCTCTCCGGTGTACAGGTAGCTGTTTGGGGTGTCTCCTTCACTGTGCAGCAGGATGCCGAAGGCGTCGTAGTGGTAGCTGTCGGTTTGGTCGCCGGTTTGGCTTGTTAAAGAGCGGACGGAGCCTTGGCCGTCGTAGACATAGTAGCTGACGTCGCCGGATCTTGCCTGGCTTAGCAGGTCGTCGCCGTAGACGTAGCTGACTTGTTTGGCGCCGTTGACGACTTCTTGCAGCACCTGGGCGTAGTCGCGGTTCTGGTCGACGATAAAGTCGGTGGTTGCGCCGCTTGCCGCTTTCCGAGTGCGAATGCCATCCAGGTTATAACCGAAGCTGGTGGTCTCGCCCGCTTTGGTTACCGCGAGGAGTTTGTTCTTCGCGCTGTAAGTGTAACGAGCGCTGACCAGACCGTCTTCGGTTTCCGTCAGCGTATTGCCGTTGGCGTCATACCTGTAGGTGACGCCGCCCTGTTGCGTCAGGCGGTCATTGTCGTCATAGCTGTAGCCGGTGTGCACGCCGTCGATGATGCTGTAGATGCGGTTGCCGACCTTGTCGAAGCGGTATTCCGCGTTTCTTTGCGTTGTTAATGATTAGTTTTCAATTAGGTCACCATCAAAAAAAATCAATCCAATATCAGAATCTTTATAGGACTTTAGGTAACCTTTATATATTATTCTCTCAATAATCCTTTTTGCTGTTTCATCTGGTATAGCTTGATCCGCACGGCCACCAAGATATTGAAGGCTATGAGCTTTCTCAGAATCTGACAAGCAGACCTGTACCCAGATGTCCCCTCCCTCTTTCGAAACCAAACAGAAATCCGGATGTTCGTCATTCTGAGTTGCGTACCATTCGTAATTTTTATTATCAATAACCACTAATTTTGACTTACTCATACTCTAGTCCTTTACTGGATTGGGAAACCTCTCAAGTACATCCCCTCAACATGGTACCTAATCTTCATCCCAGAAATTCTAACTAAGCCAGTACTCTTACRCTTATTCTTTTCCCAAGCTTTATACAGTGCAGCTGAAACCTGGGCTTTTGACCACCGATCAGGGAACATTGTAGTTACTTTCTTAAGTCTATATCTTTTGGTTTTGTCATCCCATATTTCGGCAGATGCCATATAAACCCCGTTCTTTCTTAGCCCCCACCGCTTAATTATTCTTGTGGCCTTAGATCCAAACATGTAATGAGAATCCGCAGAGCTATGGAATCCCTTAGCAGTACGATTTACTATTTCACCTT
>NZ_JAHMIN010000092.1 GCF_018986435.1 Hahella sp. HN01
TGACGCTCGCCGCCACGCTGGTGGCCAACACATCCCCGCGCACGGACAGCACAGAGCCGTTCCAGCTTAGGCAGTTATTCGCCGCGCCGGCGTTCAGGGCGAAGTGGCCGTTTCGGTCCATGTAGGTGGTGAAGCGGCTGCCGTTATGAAATCCAAGGTAGTCCGCCGTCAGGTTCAGACCGGGCGTAGCGCTATCGGAAAACCGTTGAGGAATGCCCGACACTTGTCCCCAGTCCGCGCCCTTGGTGGCGCCGTCCTGAATGCCTTGCAGCTTGCCGGCTTCCGCTGCGTTGATGGACGACAACGAGTTGGGACGATCCTGCAGGGCGGAATACCCTTTGCTCCCCGCCGCGATGTTGATCTGACCGAACACTTTGAACGCTTTTTCGGACTGATCCCAGATCGCATAAGAGCCGCTTTGTTCGCTGCCAAGCAAAAGGTCGCCGTTTTCCCTAACCTCGAATATGGGCGCGTTCGCCGCGCTGGCTTCGAGCACGTTGAAATAACCGTCACGCTTGAGCGGACCCAGAATCACTTTGGAGCCGCCGTATTCGCTGACGACATTCCCGCGCACGATCAGGTTGTCGCCGTCGCTCAGTTCGCCCGCCGGGTTGAAGGCCTCCGTCTTGAAACTGAATTCTGGAGTCAATTCGCCGTCGCCGAATTCATCCGCGCCCAGTAACCGGAAATAATAGGTGCTGTCTGGCTGCAAGCCTTCATGGATCACCGGGTTGGTGTAGCCGTCATACACCACGTTATCCGGGCTGGGCGTAAAGCCTTTCACCGTTGATCGGTAGACCTTGATGGATTTGAAATCCGGGTCAGTGATGTCGGTCAGATAGGTGCGCGCCGTGCTGATCCCGGCGACCGTGTTGTTGATGGCGACTTTGGGCGCGGGGTTGGACACGCTGATTAACGCCTCTTCCCCATTTTGGTTTTGCTTGCCTTGTGGCGTCACGCCAATGGTGAACGCCCGGTGGCCGCCATCCTCCAGGTTCTTTTCTCCGGTGTAGGARTAATTCCGCCCGGTGATTTTTTATCAATACGCGTCACAGCGACCACCCTGCTCGTGGTCCAGAAAGATGATCGCACCCCGGTTTTGGTGACGGAGAACGCTCGAAATTGATACTTTGAGCCATCGCTCACGACCTGCAGGGTGAGTTCTGGTGTGGCAGCCCCCAGGTCCGTCCAAGCCCAGTGATTAGCCGGCGCATACTGGACAAAAGCGTGGTTATAGTTGGGATCATCCGGCGGGGTGACGCTGATTTCCAATGTAGAGATATTGCCATCCGGCGTGCGTGGCGTATTGGTCGACTCCGTTACAGTTACAAATTTCGGAACCGCCGCGCTAACCTCATCCAACACGACGGGCGTTTGATAGCCAGAAAGGATCTGCACGCGATGCCAGGACTCCGCCATATTCGGCGCGTCCCCGGTCGCCTTGGTCAGAAAACCGCGCACGGCATTCTCACGCTCCGCGCCAAGGTAATGCCCCACATAGGCGGAAGCGACCGCCTTATCGATCCCCTCAAAAGACGGGTCCCAGGATGCGCCCACGGTATCGTTCTGGTGTTTGCGCCCCTCAATGAAGTAAACCCCGTCTTGAACCGGGCTGACGCCATAGCGCGCTGCGCTGTTGCCCACGGTCACATTGGGCGGGTTGTATTTGCCGTCAATCACATAATACACAGCGCCGGGCGCGCCGCCGGCGCCGCTGCCGGACTTGATGTAGGCTTTAGGGTCCATGTTCCCGCCGATCTGRCGMGGGCTTCCCAATTCCCCATCCTCGCCGCTGGTGTCCACTTGCCCATTTGCGCCYAGGTCRATCCCTCGCGCCACCACCAGCAGACCAGCGCCGCCGTTTCCGCCACGACCGCCCGGGGTCTCTCCCGTGTTACCGCCGTAGCTGTTGACGGCTGCGCCGCCTCCGTGACCGCCATTACCGCGGATATCCGCCGGCAGGCCTTGCAGTTGCCCYTCCGGGTCTACAGACAAATTCAGATAAGCCACGCTATTACGGGAGGGCATGGCGTTTTTGCCGCCACGATTATCGCCGGACTCAAAGCGGCGGCGGTCGCCTGTGCCCAGACCAAAGATAACGCCATCCCCCGCCACCGTGGAACCGATACCCGATAGCGTCACGGTTTGCCCGCCTGCGCCGCCTGCAATCCCGCGCCCTTTGCCATCCAGCTTGCCGTTGATCTGCAGAAACCCTTTGACGCGCAACTGTACGTTACCTGACAGATAGACCGTCACGCCGGCGTCCACGGTTAAATCCCGGTCGCAATGGAAGACGGACTGATACAGGTTGCTTCCGCCACTCAGAGAGATATCGCCGGTGATGCGCATCTGGGTGCTGGTCTCCAACACCTTGCCTGGATAGTTGGCGGCATTGATGGCCACTCCGGTGGAGCTRTACCAYGCATCCGCCAGGGCTGCGCCGTCTTGATCCGGGGGCAAGGCGCCTGCGGGTTGCGAGGAGCCCAGCAAGGAAAGCTTAACCTTCCCTGTCACCCAGTCCGTGGAGATCTGCTGTATTTCAAAATTGCGATCCAGGCGTCCGTCCGCCATCGAGCCGGTGTAATCCTGCACATGCTCCAAATTGACGCGGACAATATCGCCWACCTCCARATCATGGTTGTCCATATCGGCCACCACGTCCATGACCAAAGGAGGCCCAGCGTAGGCGTCGCGGAGCGCGTCGAACTGATGCTTGATSGCGGAATAGGCATGGCGGGAACTGTGCAGGGTTTTAAACTTCAGTTCTTTAAGATCWGAGGGACCATGGGTGGCGATAGAGTCCGGGTCCACCAGGACATTGGCGCGSCGGTATTCTTTTTTATCCGGGTCATAGTGCCAGTGAAGCGCGATCTGGTTAATGACCGCCCCCATGTCGTGACGCAGCGCGCCAACCTTCAACAAGTTCCCGGCATTCAGCTCACGCACATAGGAGCCGCTAGACATAATCGCCGTGCGACGACGCAGCCCCATCTCCCCGTTAGCGTAGATGGGGGCGAACGCGCCCATCATGAGCAGCAATTGCTCCTCGATAAACTTTTTACCGTCTACTTTGGTTTGCCCGCGCACCACCGCCGGCAGACCTTTATCCGCATCAGAGAGATCCCAAAGGTCCGCGCCGATGTTAATAAAATCGGAGGTGCGCACGTATTGCGGATCGACGCCCAAATGCCAGTGGTCTGGATAGCGTTTGCCAGGGTGACCGTAAACATACCCCGTCAGCAATCCATACAACAGCATGGGCGCGGGCTGCTCAATGTACACGTATTCCTCCACCATGGGCGCGTTGTCAGCGGTCATGTCGGAGGTCTTCAGGTAGATAGTCGCCAGATGTTGCGTGCCCAGCACGCCCCAGGTGCATCCCTCAAACGTCGTCTCCGTTTTGCTCTGATAGCGGATGATGCAGCCATTGGGCATCTTGAGATAACCAACCGTCTGACCGGGGGCGTCTGTCACGCCAGAGCCTGGAGGTTGATAAACGGGCTCAAATCCTTCGGTGGAATAAACCAGGAGTCGCTTATTGATCGTGAACGCCGTCCCTCTTAATGCCGTTTTTTTGACATCGAAAATATCCTTACGCAGCGTGCGTTGCACATCCGCGCAACTAAACGAATAAACCCCGTTCAGGATCTCGGCGTTCTCGATGATCTGCGTGGCCACCAGGACAAAGTCTTGCCACTGCAAACCACGCTCGCCGACCCAGACGCGCACGCGTTT
>NZ_JAHMIN010000093.1 GCF_018986435.1 Hahella sp. HN01
GCGCGAATGGAAATTCCCATGAGCTGTATCAATCACATCGAAAAAATAACGCTGAATCCACTTGGCTTCCTTCTCGAATGAAGCGTTCATGTCGGCGTCTTAATCCACTCGCCAAGGAGCTTTTTATGAGTCACACATTGACGCCCACACAACACGCTGTTTTGTCCCACGCCATCGATCACCGCGAGGGTCGCGTCGACTGGTTTCCAGGCCACATCAAAGGCGGCGCGCGTAAGAAAGTGCTGATCGGCCTGATGCAGCGAAACCTGATCCACGCAGAGGGAGAAGCATGGCATGTCGATGACGCCGCCTACGAGGCGCTGGGACGCGCCAAGCCAAGTCCTATAGAGCCCGGACCAGACTCCCTCGACACAGAGCGGGACGAGGCCCAAGCAGAGCCACTGCGCCAGCCAGCCCGCCTCCGCGCTAACAGTAAGCAGGCCCTTGTTATCCAGATGCTGGAGCGCCCGGAAGGAGCCACCATCGACCAACTCAGCCATGCCACAGGATGGCAAAAGCACACGGTGCGCGGAACGCTATCCGGGGCGCTGAAAAAGAAGCTGGGACTCAACGTGATCTCAGAGAAATCCGCAGATGGCGAGCGCATTTATCGCATCGCAAAAACCGATCACCCATAACGCTCTAAATCACTTGCTAAGCCGGCGCTATGAAGCGTTCATAGCGCCACACGAACCACCCAAAAGGAGCGAAAAAATGGGCACCTGGAGCCAACCCAACACCGAAGAAAAAGCCGCCAAACTGGAACGCCTGATGGCCAAGCCGCTGCTGAAGAAAGACGCCAGCGACATGCTTTACCACCTGACCGGCGACGACGACCTTTTTGATTTTTTTGAAGAGTTTGAGGAGGACGCGGATGTCCGCCTCCTGGTGCGCTTTCACCTTGAGCGGGCGCTGGACAACCTGCACCTCTCCTACGTGACCTGGGACGAGGCGGCCATCGCCATCTGCAAGCGCATCATCGAAGCCTGACCTAAGCAACTACCCGGCGGCGCAACGCAGCCGCCTCACCACAAAAAAGGAGAAGCCCTAATGGAAACCATCCACCAACCACACACCGAAGAAAAAGCCCTAGCTCTGACGCGCCTGATGTCGGAACCGCTCCCCAAGCGCGAGGCGATCACCAAGCTGCATGGGTTGCTGATAGATGAGCGTCTTGCCTGCTACCTGGGCAAACTTGAGGAAGACGAAGACGCCCGGTTATTGATTCGGTTTCATCTCCTCGGCCTGCTATCGGACGCTAGCCGCCTTATCGCCCCCTGGGAGGACATCGCCTTAAAGCTGTGTTGGCGGCTGATTGATCGCCCCTCCTGAACGCCTACAGCCGGCCTCGTCGCCGGCTTTTTTCGTTCGCCGCCCCTGACGCAAAAAACCTCGCTTATCCCTCCAGATTCAACTTGGCTTTCCGCTCACATGAAGCGTTACTAGGGGCGTCAACATTAACGACGCAACACAAGGAGAAAGACAGTGAAAACCATGACCCTCACCATCACCCGAACCCCTCGCACCCTCATCGTTGGCGGCATCAGCATTGAGGTGGAGGAGCTGGGCGTCCGTTTGCCCTTCGCCAGGAAGCCGGTCGATCTGAGCGAGGTCGGCGGTTACGGACAACACAGGATCTACGTTACCGAAACCCGGGAAATGACGACGATTGAGTTTGACGTGTTCACCAACCACCTCAGCGCACGTCGGGATTGGCTGCGCGGCAAAGGGGGAAGCGTTCATGGCGGTGAGCTTTGCATCGAAGTCACCGCCCCGGGCCGCCCCTACCTCTACATCAACCCCGATCATGGAGACTACCCTCGCTACGTCGCCAGACTTGGGTAGCGATTAATCCAAACGGAAGCCGAGGATTAACTTGGCTTCCCGCTCATATGAAGCGTTACTAGGGACGCCAAGAAACAATCAAAAGGAATTCAAAAATGGAACATTCAACACCCATACCCACCACCCAAAACGTCGCCTGGGGCTTCTTCGGAACGATGAATGAGGAGGCCAATGTCGCTTGGCCTCTAGCCATGACAGCCATTTCGAACGCGACGGGGCAACCGCTTGAATCCATCCGAAACTTTTTGGATAGCCGCTACGGAAGACGCTTTGCGGATGAGCTTCGAGGCAATCAACTAACGGAGCTTACCCTTGAGGCCGCCATTGATGCAACCACCCAAAGCTGGATGAAACGCACCATAGGGCGAGTCACCAGCGTACAGCGCGGCATCCCTTACGGGTTGCCTGAGCTGGTCGGGTATGTCATTCATTGCGAGGCAGTCGAGGCCTGATCGCCAAAGGCCGTCCCATCACTCTTGCGGACGGCTTTTTCTCCTGTCCAATCCTGCCAACGGCGCACGATTACATCCACGTACTTGGGATCAAGCTCGATCAGACGCGCGACGCGTCCGGACTTTTCCGCTGCGATCAATGTGGAGCCTGAACCGCCAAATGGGTCAAGCACCATATCGCCCGGCCGGCTGGAATTGCGGATGGCGCGCTCCACCAGTTCCACCGGCTTCATGGTGGGATGCAGGTCGTTTTTCGCCGGCTTTTTAATTTGCCATACGTCGCCTTGATCGCGATCGCCGCACCAGTGTCGGCGTGCGCCTTCCGGCCAGCCGTACAGAATCGGCTCGTATTGGCGCTGGTAGTCTGAACGTCCCAGCGTGAAGGTGTTCTTGGCCCAGATGATGAACGTCGACCATTTGCCTCCCGCTTCCCGAAACGCCGCCTGCAGGGTGTCCAGCTCGCTGGAGGACATAGCGATGTAGATTGCGCCCCGACAATGTGCAAGGGTTGGGCTCAACGCCGCCAACAAGAAGTCGTAAAAGCCGTCGCCGAGATTGTCGTTTAAGATCGCGCGATTCTTGCCGCGCAGCTTGTCTTTGGCGCTGTTCGCGTAATTCACGTTATAGGGAGGATCGGTAAACACCATATCCGCCTGCTTCC
>NZ_JAHMIN010000094.1 GCF_018986435.1 Hahella sp. HN01
TGGTTGGCCTGCATCCTGACCTTGTGAAAGTAGTGGAAAGGGCGATTCAGAAAACCCCGATAGACTTCACTGTGCTGGAAGGCCTGCGAACCATCGAGCGCCAAAAGGAACTGTATAAGGCAGGCAAATCCAAGGCGATGCGCAGCCGCCATTTATCAGGGCATGCGGTGGACCTAGGTGTTTTGATTAACGGCTCGATCACTTGGGAAGCCCGCTATTACCAGATACTCGCCGACGCGGTGAAGCAAGCTGCCGAAGGGCTGGGCATTCCCATAGAGTGGGGCGGCGATTTCAACGGCTTTTTCGACGGACCTCATTATCAACTGCCGTGGAAAGAATACCCATGAGCGCCTGGGCTTCACTGATCAGCCTGTTTAAACCGGTCGCCGACCTTATCAACAACGTCCACACCAGCGACGAAGAGCGCCTCCAGATACAAGCGCAGCTATTTCAGATTCAGGCCGAGCTAACCCAACGGGTGATGGAATACGAAACCAAGCTGCTGGAGGCGAAGGCCAGAACGATCCAAGCGGAGGCGCAGGGGCAAAGCATCCTGCAGCGCAACTGGCGACCGCTGACCATGCTGTGTTTTCTTGCGCTGATTGTGTGCGACTCGTTCGGTCTACTGACGTTTCGATTAAGCGTGGAAGCCTGGGATCTGCTGCAAATAGGCTTAGGTGGATATGTCGCTGGCAGATCGCTGGAGAAGATCGCCCCCAAGGTAACCGACGTGATGAGTAAGAAATAATGGAAGAAAACCAAATCCCCCGGAGGCACTGGCACTTGGACAAAACCATCAGTGTGGGCCACTTGATCAGCACGCTGGTAATCGCCATTTCCGTGATCACCTGGGCGGGCTCCATAGATCGCCGTGTGGAGCAAAACGCGCTGGCGGTTAAGTACCTGAATGAAGAGCAGGTGCAACAGCGGCAACGTATCGACGCTGTCCGTAATGAGATCAAAACCGACCTGCGGGCCATCAACGACAAGTTAGACCGCCTGATCGAGCGGCAGAGTGACCGGTAATGCCTCAAGCTTCGTTAAGGCCCTGCAAAGATAAGGGCTGTCCCAATACGACCCGGCACAAGTCGCGATACTGTGAGAGCCACGCAGACAAGCGAGAGGCGACACGCTGGGGAGTATGGCAACAACAGAAGGGCAGCGACACCCAACGCGGTTATGGTTGGCAATGGCGTAAGCTGAGAGTTCGGATACTGAGGCGGGATAACTACTTGTGTCAGGTGTGTTTAAAGCAGGGGCGTACCAGTGCGGCGACGGAGGTGGATCACATCAAGCCCAAGGCACAAGGCGGTGATGATCGGGAAGAGAATCTACAAGGGATATGTAGGCAGTGTCACCGCAACAAATCTGTCAGCGGGCAATAAGATATCAATAAATTAAAGCCCCTCATATAGAGGGGCGTTCAATATTGATTTTCATCTAATCGTAAGGTTTCAAGGGAAAGTATAAGTTATGGTAGAGCTATTTGCTCGGCAGCTATGGACGCAGCACTTTTGCCATACCTATTTACCCATGCCCAATCTTTCGCTGTGAAGCCAATAGGTACTTTGTCGGCGCCAAAAAACACTTGTGGGAATCTTTTCTTAACTGATTCATCCCAGCCCTCTTTTTGTGCGCTAAGAGAATAACACCATGCCAATATCACGATACGGTTTTCAGAGAGCTGCCGTTTGATTTCATTGGTTAGTAGAGGAACGGTGTTGTGATTTCCATTTCCAACATCTACTATTCTAATGTTCATTCTTGGGTATAAAGAAATCATTTTATTACGAAGAATCTTATCGCCGACAGGGTTGATAGCATCCTCATCATCGGTTCTGTTTATGAACTTGCCATTAACAACCTTTTGACCCAGTTGATCGCCATGTCTTCCTGTCAATATGCTAAAGTTGTTTTGGCCTTTAGTATGTAGATAGTGCGCCATACTTTCCCAAGAATCATTTCCTGTAAAGCAAACTGAAACATACAGGTTTCCGATAACCACCCAAGGGCAATCATCCCATGGTGAAAGTGTATTCCAAACAACAGCTGGGCTTAATTGACTTGTGCTCTTAATGAATCTCATGGTGTTGAGCTCTCTATATGAAAGTTGCTGATGAACTGCTTTTAGTTTTTTAATATCGTGCTATACATCTTGACTAGCTAAGCGCTAGTGATTGATCTATCCCTTCACTATCGAAATTGGAAATAGTCTCGTTGATTCAAGTTAGCTGTATGGCTGGCGGAGCGGGTCAAAAGTCACGATGCTGTGACAGTCATTTAAAAAGGGCGGCGATCCCCAACGCGGCTATGGTTGGCAATGGCGAAAGCTTGGGCGCGGATACTGAGACAACCCAAGGCGAGTGGCGGTGATGATCAGGAGAAGAACCTGCAGGGAATTTGTAGGCTTTGTCATAGCCATAAGACGTCGCAGAGTTGAGCAGGTTTCACCAGTTTGTGATACTGTAAGAATAGTTCTTACAAAGCGGAGGGCAAACGATGCCTAGAACAATCACCTTTCAGCCTAGCGCTGAGCTGGAAAGCTTCATTTCTTCGATGATCGAGACCGGCAGCTACAACAATCAGAGCGAAGTGATCCGAGCAGGGTTGAGGTTGCTACAAGAGCAGATGGCGGCTTCTAAACTGCAAGAGCTTCGTAGCCTGATTGATGAGGGAGAAGCCAGCGGAGAGCTTAAAAACTGGGATGTGAATGAGTTTCTTGCAAGGATGAAAAAGACCTCGAATGACGGATAACACATTCAAGCTTCGTCCTAAAGCGGAGGCTGATCTAGGGAACCTCTGAATAACCCATAGTTATCCCAATATCCCTCTCCATTGTGCATTTGGCCCAACCATATACTGCTTTTTCCAACAACTTTCGCCCCTTTCAGGGCGGAAGTGGGCCTATCGCCCTATATCCGCAGCTCTTTCCACA
>NZ_JAHMIN010000095.1 GCF_018986435.1 Hahella sp. HN01
GCGCCGAGTTAAAACGGCTTCGCAAAGAAAACAAAGAGCTGCGCATGGAAAAGGAAATTCTAAAAAAGGCTTCAGCCTTCTTCGCGAAAGAAATGAAATAAAGTTCGCCTTCATTCAGGCAGAGTCGAATCGCTTCTCTGTGAAAGGGCTTTGCTGGGCTCTGCGTGCAAGTCGATCAGAATTCTATGCCTGGCGACGGCGCTCCGCGCCGGTGATCCGGTTTGATGAGCTGCATCTGCATCGGCGAATGAAGCGACTGTTTAAAGCTTCTCGAAGCAGTCTGGGCAGTCGAGAGATGATGAAGAAGCTACGCRAAGAAGGCTTTCAGGTGGGACGCTACCGGGTTCGCAAGCTCATGAGGCGGCTTGGTCTTCAGGTCACGCAACGCGTTGCTTACAAACCCACTACAAGGCGCAAACACCATCAYGCGGTGGCGGATAACTTGTTGAATCAGAATTTTAATCCTACMGCGYCCAATCAGGTTTGGGCTGGCGACGTGACCTATCTGAAAACAGGAGAAGGCTGGATATATCTGGCCATYGTCATGGATTTATATTCCCGAAGGATCGTCGGGTGGCGCATYGATAAGCGCATGACAACGAGCCTGGTCAGCCAGGCGCTGATCAAGGCTTACAATTTGCGGAAGCCSCCCAAGGGCYTGGTATTCCATAGTGACCGGGGCTCTCAGTACACCAGCGGACATTATCGAAAACTGCTGGAAAAGTATGAAATCAGGGCAAGTATGGGCGATGTAGGAGCCTGTTGGGACAATGCGGTGGTTGAACGCTTTTTTGGTAGCCTTAAGCATGACTGGATATTAAAAATCCCCCAGCCCACCCGGGAACACATGAAGCAGGATGTCGTAGCCTATATGAGATATTACAACCTCGAAAGACTGCATACGGCGAACAATGATATGTCGCCGGTTAATTATGAAAACTCTCTAAAGAAAGTGTCCGGTGGGATTTGACCAGAACAATCTGACTCTTTCACCAGAGTACGTGCAGTGTTTTTTACCGAAATATTTAGCCCAGAATCTAGCCGCTTTTGAAGGTAATCGCGCACCAAAATTTCAGCGTTGAGTGCGTCTGCTACTTTCTTCTCATCCCTATATTGTTTATTTCGTTTCACGTTGGCCGCTACTAACCCCGGCCAACGGTACTCAATATAACCAGGCGATACATGCAGCCTTCGAGCGATCTTTTTCAGTGAGAGTGGTGGATCATGCTCCTCTACCAGCTTTACAACTTGGCTTCGGATACTTCGATGATCCAGCACTTTATTACGACGTGAAATCAAACAAACAGATTTTGACTCGAAGCCCGTCCCTAATGGTAGCGCCCTTGGTGCTGGGTAAGGCTGACCTGTCAAAACACCCCTTAGGGGCACCTGAGCCGCCTGGCAAAACTGCAATATACGATACAGCCCTGGAATACCTTTCTTGCCTTCCAAAAACGGGGAGAACCTAGTTGTTAGATCTCGCCTTTCTTCCCACTCACGGACTCCTTGAATGCCACCAAACTCACGCTCCATCACTAACAAAAGAGAAGAGAATATCGTATCCCATGAAAATCTATAACCTCCCGATATGAGTTCTACCAAATCATGCAAATCCCAGAGCCCAGTTACCAAATCTGAATCAGAGCACTTTGTATATGAGGAACAAAATGAAGCACCGCAGTTACAACATTCCGTTAGCGAATAATTGTGAAATACGGAATTCTACTCAAATCCACAGCAAGGACACGCGCGCTCAAGCTTAACCCAGTGACGCAAACAAACTTTGGCTAAGCTAAACTGCCATATCAACCTCAGGTATGGCACACCACCGCCAGCAATATCTTCTGACAAGCACTGCGGGCACCAGCGAATTGGGCCATCAATCAAGCTCCAACTTTCAGCAGGCATTTCGATACATATAGGTAACACGCAAGCCTTATCAATATTATCCTCACCAATGTATTGCTTAACCGCGAGCCTGAACTGTGCACTTGAAGCAACCGGGCGACAATATGTCGATAGTCCGGATTTTCCACCCGTTCTAATAGGATTAATTAAACTGAAATTTCGGTCAGACAACAAATGCGCCAATAGAACATCATTCATTCTTGCCACGTTAATCCCATGTACTGATGCAAGCCGAAACATAAATGATGCAGCAGATTCAATCTCTGGCGTACCGACACCAATTAATCGTAGAGGTACAAACTTAGCCATTGCTTCCTCTCTTGCCACTCTTTTCCTTGGTAGAGTATTTCTTTGGCTTCTGCTCAAATGGTTTTCGTTTGCTAGGCTTTCCAGCTTTTACTGAACCAGGGTCAGAAAAAGACAACACTTTTTTACCAAAAAAATATTCCTCACCGATTTCCAATTCTGCCTTCAACGTCAAAAGGTCTTCTTTCTTATACTGAACATCTTCGACCACCTTAGTGGACATCACATCCAAGCAGTTTGCTTCACAATACGAAATAGCTCTACCCAGCCACTTTGCAACCAAGCCAATCGAGCCATAAGTGCCACACCTGAGAACATCACTCCAATTTCGTATATCTATACCTTTGCTGACTCCAGGCATAACACTAAGATATGTTGAAATAATCTTCATGAATTCAATAAGCTCATTCTTTGAATCACGATATCGATTTACTACCCCGTAAATAAGTATCCGATCACTAAGCCATAATATATTTAAGTTCTGGATGCCTAAATAAACTTTGAATCAACGATGGCGTTCTTTTCATGCTCCGAAGGATTTTTAAAGCCATCTTTCTTAATTGGTCTGGACCTGCAATCTTCATCTTTCCCAGTCGCTGATGTTTCAAATAGCTCCACACGGACTCATCTGGATTGAGTTCAGGGGAGTAAGGCGGC
>NZ_JAHMIN010000096.1 GCF_018986435.1 Hahella sp. HN01
TTATGACATCGCCACCGTATACATGAACCAACCAGAACAAATAGCGGAAATGCGTGAGTTTCTGGGGTCCGTTAGCGGTGGCGAGAGCTTTATGGTCAGCCTCCATGGCGACCGAGCGAGCCCGCTACAACCCGCTATGCTGGATCCGATCACCTGGAAAGAGGAGCGCTACGGCACGACGGACTTCTTCCGGTATACGTTCAAAGTGCGAATGATTGAGGGATAAGAAAGCGACACCCCGGTTTCTCCTGGGTGCGCCATTCCCCCTCTAATATGTGAAAGACAGCCTTTGACTAAACGCAAATATTCTCAGGTATATGACCTCAGTGCATGAAACTTTCTTTTTTAGAAAGCTACAAACATACCATCAGCGAGTTCTGACATTTAACAATGAAAGTGAGATAGAAATGAATGGCGAGCATGTGGAAAGTTTGATCAAGGAGATTGGTAGGAGAATGAAAATTTCTCTGCCATTAGAAAGCGGATCTGCCGCATTTGAAGACAAAGAAGGTGATCTATGGCTCATAGAAGTCAGCCCCGCTGAAGACAGTCTGCTAATTCACTGCACTATAATTCAGGGGGTTTCACTTTCCCCTGAACATTACCGAACAGCCCTTGCGTTAAACTTTCGCTGCGACTTGTTGCGATGTTGTTATTTCTCATTAAACGAGCTCAACGGCTCTCTAAGGTTATGCCTGCAAGTAGAAACGGAGCATCTTTCTGCTGATATTTTGGAAAACAAAATCGTCAATATGATGGAAGTAAAAGAACAGGTCATTTCTCATTTGCTGAAAAATGGGGAACAGTCCATGAAGCCCCAGAGCCAATTCAATGCACTGATGAAAGTATAAACCGGAAACGTTATGGTCCATATATCAAGTGTCGGCAATAACCCAACTATTCATACTCCTGCGCCAGTGGAGCAAGCAAGCCCCAGTCGCTTGGAAAGTCATGGCCTATCCTCCGCGAGCGCTGAAGGTAACAGTGTTGGTGCAGCTAACTCAATGGGTGGTCCAGCCTCGTTGGCTTTATCCTCTGCTCAGGTAAGCGCTCCTGATCCTCTGCATCGCAGGTTAGATAGTAAAGATATCGAAGGATTTTCCTCCGCTTTCAAGAGTATGAAGTCGGCTTTAGAAAAACAGGGTATCGACCCCGATAAAACACTTTTTGTAAGTGTCGGTAGAAGCCCACAGGTATTGTGTAAGTATATGGAAAAAGCAGGTGCAGATGTCACTTACTTACAGTTATCTGGCTTGTCAGGAAAGTCTATGCAGAGTTTTGATACTCTGTCCGATCCTGCCCAAGCAAACAGGAACAACTATTTCGACTCAGCGGTGTTGTCCAAACTCAACGATGATACTAGGGCCATTGTGACTATTGATGTAGGCGTATCTGGCTCCAGCAATTTGGCGGCATACAATGAAATCAAAAATGCCTTGGAAAGACTGCGACCGAATTCTGATGTCAGCGTGAAGATGGCAACAGTCTCTCCTTTTCAGAATATTAAAGACGACAGAATTAATTCAAGCGCCTTAGAGCATGCAGATAACCTCTTTAAAAAGGTTCCGTTAGATGAGAACACCAGGGGGGTGCATCGTCTCTTGAAAGTTCAGTATAACTCGATAGACAAAGAACTGGCATTTACCGGAAAGTACAAGTACGAAAATGTTGATAAGGGGGTGCCTCCACCTGAGGTGAATCAATCAAAGCTTGCGGCTATAGAGCAACTGGTTGACCAAGCTGTTGACAAGTATGGTCTTGAGCCAGAACCAACGCAACGCAGTCGTCCAGATAAGGAATTTAATCCAATGCTGATGTTTCAAAAAGACGTCGATGCGTGGAAACAGAAGCAATCCAACCAAGCATGGAAAGAAGATCATCCAAATCTTTCGCGAGGCATTGATTTAGCGAAAGGCCTCGTGGTTGCTGCCGCAGGTGCAGGAGCGGCCTATCTTGCTAAACAAATGATCGATCAACAGAACTATGAAGCCTGAAAGAGAGTAAATGAAAATTGGTTAGCACAGCTATTGAGACTGTAATGTAATACTTCTGTGTTGGCCCGTGATTTGTTGCTTTCCAGCATTAGCTAAACAGGCAAGTTGCTACTAATAATTTGCCTGACTATGCCTTGTCTTGCGATTTGCAGATCCTTATGCGGTGAGTATTGAGCGCTTGCCCTGCTTCTATACCAAGTCCCCCTCCGTTTTTACAATAGGCATCTAACCTGATGAGAGTAAGCAATAGCGAATTCGTCTCCGCCTGGAGCGGCGAGAGCGTGTCGCCCGTCTATGTCGTTGAGCTGTCATTCGACCGCGCCAACGAGGACGTGGTGTATCTGACCAGCGGTTCCGTCTCTGGTTTGTCTGGTGTGGTCTATGGCGGCGTGCTGAACGCCCGCACCTTGTCCGGCACATCGCAAAAAATCCAGCCTGATAAAGGCTTGGCGTCCATCGGCAGCCTGGAGTTTGAAGCGCTGGACCACAACCTGAGCGCGCTGCAAAAAGCCAAGCTGGACGATGGCAAAGGCCTACGCGGAAAACGCGTGCGCGTCTGGGTCGGCGAGCGTGGTTTGCAGTGGCAAGACTTTGTCCTGGTGGCCACGCAGATCATCGAGAACGCCGAGATCCTGAACGGGGTTTATTCGTTTAGTTGCGCGGATGTGCAACGCACGCTGCGTAAGGATA
>NZ_JAHMIN010000097.1 GCF_018986435.1 Hahella sp. HN01
ATATCCTTACGCAGCGTGCGTTGCACATCCGCGCAACTAAACGAATAAACCCCGTTCAGGATCTCGGCGTTCTCGATGATCTGCGTGGCCACCAGGACAAAGTCTTGCCACTGCAAACCACGCTCGCCGACCCAGACGCGCACGCGTTTGCCGCGTAGACCCTTGCGGTCGCCCAGCTTGGCTTTTTGCAGCGCGGTCAGGTTGTGGTCCAGCGCCTCAAATTCCAGGCTACCGATGGACGCCAAGCCTTTGTCGGGTTGGATTTTTTGCGATGTGCCAGACAAAGTGCGGGCGTTCAACACGCCATCATACACTACGCCAGACAGACCGGATACGGGACCGCTGGTCAGATACACCACGTCCTCGTTGGCGCGATCAAACGATAGCTCGACGACATAGACGGGCGACACGCTCTCGCCGCTCCAGGCGGAGACGAATTCGCTATTGCTCACTCTCATCAGGTTAGAACCTATCGGTAATAATTGAAGGGATTAAATAGAAGTCAAACAATCAAGGCAGTGCACATGGGGGGGAGGCATAAAAGACTGCACAGAAAATTCAGTAGTGCTACGGATTGATAACCTGTGTAGAAAACGGTCAACTAACACAAATAGTAAAATATACGTACACAAGGATAACGTATAAAACCATTTCCGAGCCTAATAGTTATGCTTATGTTTCAAAAATTTATAACCAGCAATAGTTTAACCCCCATCAGTAATTACGAGCGAGAAGCTGTTAAAAAAGGAAAAGAGAAGCTGACTTCTGACAAAATGTCTCAGCTAGATCAGAGAAATGCTGAGCTTGAACGAAAGAATGCTGAGCTTGAACGAAAGAATGCTGAGCTTGAACGAAAGAATGCTGAGCTTGAGACTTCAAGTAGAGAGCTTACAAGTCTACTAATGGACCAAATGCGCTCCAATAGCTCTCTAGGGAACGTTATCTCATTATTCGAAAATTGTAGCCACGAAAGCGACCCATTAAATATTGCAGTCAACATTCAAGAATCCCTAACTGTCTTTGATACAGAATATTGCTTTCTGATTAATTTTCCTGAGCAACATTATATATTCTCCAATGATGGATACATAACTGATTTACAAGAAAAAATAATGACACACTTAACACTTCAGCAGGATAGGATAATACGTTTTAACAACAAGACGATCATCAATTACCCATACTTCTCATTATGTCTTAAATCGCTAGACGAGAATAAGTTAGATGACTTAACCAGACTGACCCAAGTATGCGACTATATCATTGAAAACTTGGCAAAAAACAATCAAGAGAAGGCTGTCAAACGCCGCCTAAGCCAGAAAGCCTTGTCCGACACTATTGAGCTATTGGACAATATCCTGGACCTAGAAACCGCCTGCAATAACTGCACAATAGACTGCTTCTCAGATTTTCGGTGGACCATACAAAGCTCTATTATTGGCATGGATTTGGCTCCAGAAGAGGAGAGCAGAATAACACACGTCCTTGAGCAGCTTCTTGAGCAGTTTGAAGAAAGACAGGTTTCGAGTAGGACAATTGATAAATATCTACGCAGAGCAAAATGTACTTTAATTAGCATTGACTCGGAGTCTTCTTCAGATGATGCTCAACCGTATAAAGAAACCAACAAGTCATTGAATTTAAAGTCTCTTATTCGATGACAGAATTTAAAGCCAAAAGTTCACACCAAACATCCATATAGACTCCAATAATGTGTAATTGAAAACAACACCTCACATCCTACACTTAAAGACAAATATGGATAAAAACCAATTGAAATTACCGAATTTAAGATCAATAGCTCGGTATCCATACTCAATAAACTTCAAGGAACATGTATAGAAATAATACTCCAATTGAGGTCATAAAATTGTCAATTAAAGCTCCGACTCACTCTGATTCTTCATACCCAAAAGCTACAGAGATTTGTCTATACAAATTTCAGGACTTTGGTTGCACACTAATTGATAACAGTTATCATTACAAGAGAATAATCGAATTATTAACAAAGCATTTAGACTCATCGGATCCGCACCAGCTAGCACTGTCCGTGAAAAAAGCACTTTCTTATTATGATATTCCCTCCTACATATTCAAGCTGTCCATTAATAATAAGGCATGGATCCTTTCTAATGGAGATTACCTATTACTAACTGATGTTGATGAAATTTCAGAACTAGCGTTAGAGCCCCACCACGTTCTATTTCATGAAAGTTATTGGATAACAGTAAACAAATTTTTCAGCATTAAAATGACTGTAGATATGCTTGAGAGAGAGCGATATATGGAGCCGCTATTTCTACTAACAAAAACCGTCAACTCAATAGCCGCCTCCATCGCCACCAAAGAAACTAAAGAAACTAAAGAAACTAAAGAAACCAGCTTCCATTCTGTTACTGCCCTTCCTACTAGCGTTAAAGCGCACGCATCTTAAATGAATAGCGTAAGTAATCCGTCGTGACGTAGCGCTCCTCTTTCCAGGTAATCGGATCCAGCATAGCGGGTTGTAGCGGGCTCGCTCGGTCGCCATGGAGGCTGACCATAAAGCTCTCGCCACCGCTAACGGACCCCAGAAACTCACGCATTTCCGCTATTTGTTCTGGTTGGTTCATGTATACGGTGGCGATGTCATA
>NZ_JAHMIN010000098.1 GCF_018986435.1 Hahella sp. HN01
TTGAACTAGCGCCAGGGCTTCCGCCTTGTACTCGTCGGAATAACGTTGGCGAGATTTGGAGTTTGATGTTTTCTGTTTGGTCATAGTTCACCTCTGTAGCGTAGTGTACTCGCTTAACAGGGTGTCTATCATTGGTGGGTAGGATCAATGGATTTCCTCAACCTATAAACACATAGCGCCAGCCTCACGGGCAAATTTCTGATGGTGACTTTCTTGCTTGTTTTTGCAAAAAAGCGAACAGCGGAAATTTGTCGGGTGCAGGTGCTCGTTATGTGTCATGAGCTTAAGGATTATTTTCTAATTCCGACTTGTATTCCAAAACCTCAAGCGGCGTTAATATAAAAGGTGAAGCAGTATCTGAAATTATCCTTTTAAGAACATGAGTCTTAATTTTTGGATATTTTCGATTGATTATAGGTAAGTCTCTTTCGAGTTTATCTCCGTTATACTCAAAAAACCCAGCACCAGGAACTTTAAAGCCTACTATATTTTTAAACCAAAGACCGTGAGCTAAAAATTCACCAATGTAAGTCATCTTACCCTTTTCGATTTCAATTGGTAGAGAAAAATCTGGCTTTGAATAATAGTCTTTTTCAACTTGGCCATTATAGTAATAAAATCTAGTTTGATAAATCTCATAATTACCAGGCAGTAATGATAAAGAAAAAATCTCGTATCGATTACCCCCTTCGTTAATATCACCTGAATTTGGAATAAAAATCGGGTCAAAATAGCTTATTCGTACGTTATCTTCAGTTCCAATTTTTCTTAGGTATAGCTCTACTGCACTATGCGGACTTTTATATTCACCCGTAATAACTTTACCTATAGATCCTACTAGATATCCTGCCTCTTCGGGTTTTGGATTTAAATACGTTGGGTCCGTTGCGCAACCAACCAAACATAATACTGAAAGTATAAAAAAAAGCTTAATTGGTAACTTTTCATTTCGACCTCTTTTTTTGACCACACAACGCAAAGCACACGGGCGGAAAAACGCGTCAGCGTTTGACATCCCAGTGGCCGCAGGCCACGAGTGATGTGCCTTGTTATATAACATGCTAGTTTTTACTACCGACAAACTTGCTAATGACAACTAATATTGCCCCAACAACTAATGCCGGTAACCTAAATTGAGACCAATCTAGTGAACTCTCATCAGTAGGCACAATTTTTAAGTAAGAATTATTAGATGGCGATTGAAAGGCATCAACCGGCAAGAAATCCACCGCGAAGCCTGCAACAGCATATAAAAGTGCCAAACAGCCAATGATGATGTGAGCTTTACCCACTAGAACCTGCCTCTTGTTATATAACATTTGTATATCGCGCATGCACGTTTTTCCATTCTAATATTTTGAAGATAGTTCCTCCAGCCCACTGATTCCAGTGTAAAACCCCAGAAAGTCAAACTACCTCACTTACAAGAAACCGTGCGTGCGCATATACACTTTCTTGGGGGTCTCGTTATCACAACATGCCAGATCCCAACTTATTGAATCAAAGCACTTTTCAGAACCAGTTTCCATTGAGGCTGAGAGCCTAACCCCAATCTCACAAGCTCGGCATTTACTCAAACTGCGCAAGCGTGGGGAGGAGCGCCCTCCCTCAACCACAAAGATACTTACACGAGATCAATCTCTCGTCGCTTCCCTCCTCTGTCCAGTTAACCGCCTCGCGGGACTCCGCGATGGTGTAGCTACGCAGCACGTCATCCTCCTGGCGCATGCCAATGCCGGGCCGGCTTGAGGTGACAATGTAGTCGCCTATCTCGATGTCGCCGCTTTCGCCACAAACCAGGATCTGGCCTTCCCCCAAGGCGTTCATAATGCCAGCGGTATACGTGTCCTCCAGCTCCGCAAACTCGTCGTCCGTCATGTCGAAGTGTTCCTGGTTAATGGCGGTGGCGGAAACGTAAACGCCCGCCTTGCCACGCTGCCGCGGCTTCGATGACAGGCTCACTTCATGCAATACGTTGGATAAATCCCGGCGGTTGATGACCTCGCCATAGACCAGGATTTGCCCTGGCTTGGGCTCGCTGCCGGAACGCAATAAGCAATCGTGCGCGCCGGTGAAAGGGCCATAGCCTCCAAAGTTGGCGTAAACCGCATACTTGTTGCCCTGGGCATTCACCCCTACCCCGCCTGCGCTGCTCGCTTTTATGCCCATAGATATCGGATCGTGCGACATATTGAGCGCGTATATCGCCGGGCTGGTCCGTGCGGTCTGGGACTCATGCACCGCAAACAGCGGCATCCCCGTATTCGATTGCGCCATGATCGCAACCGTATCATTGGAGTGCGCCAGTATGCCCGCCCGACGGTTGCCCGGGTTCAGGTTCCCCACTTGCATCACATACTTGTCGCCTCCGACCGGTCGTATGCCGATACTCGCCAGCTCCTGAATCGACCCGTCTCCCTGATCGCCGTAGAAGTGGGCTTCATTGGTGGCCGAGGACAGAACAATCCGCTTGCCGCCGCCGGCGGTCTGCATGGTGGACCCCGTCACTGTAGCGCCGGTGATACTGGTTCCGTTGATCGCGCCGCCATTAATGGTGGTTCCCGTGATGTTCGTCCCTTGGATCGTTCCTCCGCTGATCG
>NZ_JAHMIN010000099.1 GCF_018986435.1 Hahella sp. HN01
TGTCGTAGCAAGGGCCTTCGATGTTGTTGCCGGCGGTGGTGATGATAAACGTCAGCGGCTGCCGGCGTGCGCCCTGCCCCGTCACCATGGTCTCGTATAAGTCGGGGGCGTCGTGTTCGTGATACTCATCAATCAGCGCACAGGAGGGACTTGCGCCATCGCCGGGCTTGCCGATGACCGGCTCAAAGCGCGCTTCATCCGCCGGGCGGTTCAGGTTCTTGGCGTTAACAGCAATGCCCTTGGCCTTTTGCAATAACGGCGTGCGCGAGACCATCAGCTTGGCCGGTCTGAAGACCTCCCAGGCTTGGCGTTCGTTGGTGGCTCCGCTGTAGACCTCGGCGCCAAATTCGTTGTCGCAGGCGAACATATACAGCCCTACGCCGGCGGCGATGATGCTCTTACCGTTCTTCCTCGGCACGCACCAATACACTTCCCTAAAGCGGCGCAGATCGTCGGCCTTACTCTTCCATCCGAAGATGTTGACGAAGCCAAACACCTGCCAGGGCTCCAGCTTGATAAGCTGACGTTTGAATGCCCACTCGCCCTTGGTGTGCGGCAGCAGTTGGACGAACTCGCACACCCGCTCGGCCTCCGCCTTGTCGAAGTAATACGGATAGTCCGGGTCGCTCTCCTGGGCAAGGTCATCCAGGTAACGTTGACACGCCAAGCGTGTGTACCGATACGCCGGGATAGACCCGTCCAGCACGGCGCGGGCGTACCGCGTCGCCGCCTCGACGTGAGGATATTTAGCCGCCATGGAGTAACCGAAAATCAGAATTTATCGAAGGGGTTTGACGTGTCGTGATTGCCGCCGCCGGTCAGACGTTGGCGACTGGATGGGTCCAGGCCCAGGAGCGCCCCGAAGGTCGCCAGTTGTTTTAAGGATTCGTTGGCGACGGTGGCCGCCGGGTTCTTCTTCAGGCCGCCGTTTGCGTCCGTAATAGTGATGCCATATTGCGCCAATTCTCTTTCCGCCTGACGCCAGCGACCATAGGCGGCGCAGAAGGCTTCCAGGTTATGCACGTCAGTAATGGCGATGATCTTTTGCGCGCAGAGCTCCGGGGCGATCAGCTCCCACATACGGCGCGCGTCGTCGCCCAGCCAGTCCGGGCAATCGATGTTAGTGATCTGTGAAAACTGGGGTTCGTGGGTGTTGAGTTGACGCTTTCCGGGGTTGCCGGCCAGGAGCTTTTGCGCAACGGGCTTGGGCTTCCGCCCCCGTCCAGCTCTGGTTGCGGTTCCACTCATTGCGTTAGCCTGAAATTTTTAATTTCGCGGGTATAAAAAAAGACTTAGGGGTGCGGTGTTGGTCGCTCAGGTGTCAGAGATTTGACCCGCCCCACCCCCTTCAAATTTTCGCCACTTGATCATTTTTCAACCAATCACCTCTTCGGCAAATTGGCTGCAGTAATACAATAGCTTTGATGACACACATCCCGATGCTCAGTAAAACTCCAACCCAACTAGAACACGCTTTGTAGGCGCACAATACAAGAAGTGGAGATGGGGGTTTAGACAACGTGTATACACATCTGAATACAGATAACCTAAATATTTATATGCATTTCCAGACCCATCATAAAGTATGGCTAACTTGGAGCCATACTCATTGGTCTTATCAAGCAACCTGAATGGCACTCTTTTGCTTAAACTCGCAAACCAATTCGAGCCACTGGAAATTTCTTCCTTTGGGATAAACAAAGGGTAGTTTCCACCTGGTGGAGAGGGTTTGGGTAAGCGCCCAAACTCTATCAATTTCTTCTTTGTTTCCAGGTAGCTTTTTAGAGTTTCTGTATTCGTCCCTCGGAAGTTGTATTCAAATGGACTTAAATCCTCAGGGGTGCAATCAAGCTTCCATTTATCTTCCACCTTTGAGTAGGAATACCACTCTTCTCCAATGAACTCATTAAAGTCTTCTTTGCCGATCAGGCCTTCACAGCTACCGAAAGGCGTGGCGAGCAGTATCTCCTCGTCAAACCCTTCCGGCCTATACATAGCCAAAGGCAGCATTACTGACTTTTCAAAATCGCTTGCAAAGACATCGTCCGGCTCAGGAAATGCCGTAAAGTTATCGCTGTTTGTGTAAATGCTCTCGGCTGTCATTACTGATCCCGTAGTTTATAAGTGCCGCACATAATCCATCGACTGGTGCAAAATCCGAATAACGGCGACACCATAAACAGTTGGCTTGTAGAAGACTACATGTGAGCCTACGTAATAAGCTCGTAAAGAAGGGCGCACGTAGCTGCGATCACTGCCGAGAGTCTTGTTGTTAACGAGCGTTAGGAATGCTTCGTTAATCTCCCTGATATAGGCCTCCGCCTTGTCTGCTCCCCACTCCCTTAACGAGAACTGATAGATTGAAACTAGGGAACCTCTGAATAACCCCAAGAATCAGTCATAATACGGCAGCCCAACTCAGCAGGAACACTTTTCATGGAACAGATGACTTTCTCCGAAGCCGAATACCAGAATAAAAAGCGTAAGACCCGCCGGGAAATCTTTCTGGAGCGG
>NZ_JAHMIN010000100.1 GCF_018986435.1 Hahella sp. HN01
TCTCGTAGGTCGTCCAGTCTGTAGAGGATGGCTTCAGCCTCGACCGCGCACTTGATCATGAGGGCGTTTAGAAGCTCTCTGTCTGTCATGTGGGTGAGTAGAGTTCCGTTCATGTGTGGTCCTTATTGGTAGATAGCGACTGGAAACTTGGCGTTAGGGTTAACGGCCTTGATGGCTCGTTTGCTCTTGTATTGGGCCAGTCTGGATAGGTTGCTGATCGGGCCGTGATAAGGGGCTATGGCAAGCTTTAAGCTCTTATTCCGTGTTTCGTTGTGGGGCTTGGGGGCGCTAAACATTGTCGGGTCCTGTTCGTTATTCAGTACGAGAAAAAGTTTAGCTGTATGAACAATTGTGGTCAACATAAATGTTCGTAGATAAGAACATTTTTTTCGATGGGCACAAAAAAACCTGCTTACGCAGGCTTATAACTGGTGTGCTTGGTTAGCCTTTGGGCTTGGTGTTGTTTATGAGCGATATTTGCTTAGGTGCAATTTTGGGGGTAATTATTCTGCAACAATACCTTGCGTGGCCCAGAGGTTCTTTGTGTCGCTACACTAATGCTACTGAGTACCAAATAATTCGCCCAAGTACGCGCACATTTTTTAGGTTTTCACCAACAATAATTTCATCAGGATAGTCGGAGCTGTTGTAGCACTTGAGTCTCAACCCTCCACCTGGAACTCGAAATACTAACCGGACTATTAGCATTCCGTTGTGGTCAATTCCGTAAAGCTTGCCGTCTCTTATTGACGTCTCACCTGCATCAATAATTGCGGTGCTGCCATCTGGTAGAACTGGCTCCATGCTGGGGCCGTTCACAGTTAAGCACGCAGCGCTTTTTGAGTCTGCTCCCATATGCTCTAGCAAGGGAACTGAAAAGCGCAGCTTAGCTCCATTGTTATCTATTTTGACAACGCTGCCGTTACCGTTAGACAACTTAACTTCGGTATAAAAAGGCAACTCTATTTCATCCTCCTTTAATGGGTCTCCTTCCTCCCACACCTCAACCTTGCCCATCCATGTGGCGTTGCTTTCAGGCTTCTGTCTTTCCTTCCCGGAAAGCAGCCAATCAGGATCGCACTCAAGCGCCTGGCTTAATGCGATTAGGTTTTGTCCGCTTGGTTTGCTGACGCCATTAACCCATTGGCTGACGGTCCCTCTTGAGACCCCCATTAGTTTTGAGATTTGTACAGCTTTGAGGCCGACGGCCTGCATGCGCTGTTTGATGCGGTTTGAAGTATCCATAGGTTTAGTATGCTAAACATTTTTATGTTCTTAGTCCTTGACTGTTAATGTTTAGCGAACTAAATTAGTTCTAAACTAAGAACATAAGGATGTCAAACATGAAAAAGACAGAGGCAGTCCAATTTTTTGGAAGCCAACAAGCGCTAGCAGACGTGTTAAAGCTTCATAAGTCAGCCATTTCTCAATGGGGTGAGATTATCCCGGAACTTCGTGCGCTTCAGCTTGAAAACATTACCGGAGGGAAACTCAAAGCATGCAGACCCTATATTTCGAAACGACGCGGTCAGTCTAAGTGTGGCTGCAGGAAAGAGTCATGAAACAGCAATCACGCCTAAAGCTGCTTATGTCCGCTGTTAATCGCTGGCTGGAACAACCCAAAGCGAGCAGGGCGATTATCTGTGGAGAAATCGTTCAAGCGGCTAACGACTGTGGGCTGTCCGAAATCCTTAAAAACGAAGGGATTACGTTCAACCAGTCGGATGACCTTTATAACGACCTCCGCGTCAACGCCCAAAAGATCTTCCGCTGGCTGGGTCAATACGACGGGATACACGCCTTCCTTGATAGGTTGTGGTGTCTAGAGCCCGCCATTGTTGCGGCCATGCCTGAAGCCTTGCGCCTGTCTTATCTGAATGACGTGTTCGGGGTTACCGGGGTTGTGGTGTGTAGTCGGCAAGTGAGTTGCGAGCACATCGACGCCACCCGCATGGCGGCCTGTCTCACCAAAGAACAGATGGAAGCCCAGGTGTCCGTCATTGAGCTGGGCATACACCCGGACCTCGAATCCGCCCGTCGCGCCTATCAGGAAGTGTCCGAAGCGGTCGCCACTGGGGCGGCTGTTCTGGGCGAGCTGGAAAGAACCTACCCCGAGCTGAACTATAAGGGCGCTGCAATGGCTGCCCGTTCTCACGCAGTTATCAACTAGGAGGTTGATAGATGGAAGCACAAGCCAACGTTGTGGCTTTTCCCAGTCCGCACGCTATTGGAATAGTTAAGGCGGACATCGAAAACGGATATACCCGCATGGCGAACGACCTTGTCGATGCGCTGGCTCTCGTCGAGCTTAGCGGCAGGCAATACCGTGTGTTCATGGCGATCATTCGCAAGACCTATGGATACAACAAAAAATCCGACTGGATGGCCGCCGAGCAGATTCAGAAGGCTATGGGTTACACAGGCGACATTACACACATTCGCGCAGACC